>CAVTAL010000018.1:0-27557 GCA_963732635.1 uncultured Alphaproteobacteria bacterium | reverse complement strand
CGGACTCGGCTGCGAACCGTTCTGGTGACGGCCGATCCGGCGATGACTGTGGATATGGTGTTTGTGCTGGCTCGCTGAAGAGGACGTCTGGTGAGCACGATCGCATTGGCAAACGCAATCGCGATGGTGCCGCGCAGGACCATCCTGCTGCCGATCTCGTCGTCCAACTCATACTTGCGACGGGGCGTGCCGTCGTCGTTAAGTTCTGATTGATCTCGCGTTGGGCGCATCACAGCCTCCTGAAAACTTAAGCCGCCGGGCGTGGCAACTGCTGCAGACCTGCGGATTTTGGTTTCAGTTGCTGGGCGAAGATTTCGTCCTTCGGCCCGAATGCGGTCAGTTTGCCATTGTGGATGACGCCGATCATGTCGACCGCGGCGAGTGCGCTCGGCCGGTGGGCGACAACCACGACGATGCCGCCGCGGGCACGAACACCCATCATGGCCTGTGTCAGGGCGGCTTCGCCCTCGGCGTCGAGGTTGGAGTTGGGTTCGTCGAGCACCACCAGGAACGGGTCGTCATATAGTGCGCGGGCGAGGCCAATGCGCTGACGCTGCCCGGCCGACAACGCCGCTCCGTTGGGGCCGAGTTCAGTCTCGTAGCCTTGCGGCAAGCGCAGTATCAACTCATGGACCCCTGCCGATTGTGCCGCCGCCAGGATCTTGGCGCTATCGGCCTGAGGGTCGAGCCGACAGATATTCTGAGCAACCGTTGCATCGAGCAGCGAGACTTCCTGCGGCATGTAGCCAATGTGCCGGCCAACTTCGTCCGATGGCCATTGCGTGATGTCGGCGTCGTCGAGCCGAACGTTGCCGCGCAGCAAGGGCCAAACGCCGGTCAGGCCGCGAACAAACGACGATTTGCCACCGCCGCTTGGTCCGATCAGTCCGGTCGCCTGGCCGGCCTTCAATTCAAGGCTGACTTCGCTAAGGACAACCGTGCCAGTGCTCGGCGCTGCTACCGTGATCCGCTCGATCTTGAGGTCGCGCATTGGTTTCGGCAGTGCGACTTGGGCCGGAGCTTCGTCGAGGGTCGTGAGCGTTTCCCCAAGTCGAGCATAACTACGCCGGGCCGCGACCACGTTCTTCCATTGATTGATCGCGAGATCGACGGGCGCGAGGGCGCGTGCTGATGCGACGGACGCTGCGATGATTGCGCCGGCGGTCAGTTCGCCTTTGATGGTAAGGTAGGCGCCGAGGCCCAGCACCGCCGATTGCAGGACCATCCGCAGTACTTTCGAGATGCCGCCGAAGGTACTGGTAATTCCGTTCGCCTTTGTTTGCAGGCCGAGGTGATCGGCGTTGACCTTCTCGAACCGGGCGACGGCGCGGCCGGCAAACCCCATCGCGCGGATCACGTCTGAATTGCGCGCGTGCGAATCGATCATCGCAGCTCTGGCGAGTTGTGACTGCTGGGTCGAACTCGCCTGCGCCTGCATGATGATTTCGGTCAGCACGGTGAGCAGGCTGAGGATCAATGCCCCGGCAAAGGTGAGAATGCCGAGCCACGGATGCAGCAGGTAGACAAACGCCAGATAGAGCGGCATCCAAGGCAGATCGAACAGGGCCATCGGGCCCTGACCACCCATGAACTGGCGCAGCGTATCGACGTCGCGTCCGCGCTCGGTCGATTCCGCGGTCGAAAAACCAAAGCGAGGCATGTCGATCGTGACACGATGTGCCAGCGGCGCCAGTCGATGGTCGAGGCGCGCGCCGAGCCGGACCAGGATCTGTGAGCGACTGACGTCGAGCACGCCTTGGATCAAATACAGCCCGATCGCCAGAGCCGATAGGGCGAGCAGGGTGGGGATGCTCTGGCTGGTCAGGGCCCGGTCGTAGACCTGCAGCATGTAGAACGAGCCGGTTAGAGCCAGCAGGTTGACGATGCCGGAGATCACGAAAATGAAGACAATGGCGCTGCGCAGCCCACCCAGTTCCGACAAAGGAGTGCGTTTGACGACGAATAATTTCTTCCTTGGCTTTTTACGCATGACTGGAAAATCCCCGCGCTACAGCAATCTGACCGCCAATTCTCGCTAGCCCTGGGCCGATGGAGATACCATCGGCCCAGGGAACGTATGCTCGCCCCGTCAGGCGAAGTCGGCACTCGTCAGGTTCGTGCGTCCGACCACTCGGAAGTTGAAGTCGACATCGTCGGTGCCGTCGGTGTTTCCTTCGACGATGGTGTCGTCGCCTTCGACGCGGAGCCGGAATTGACCCGCGGCGTTGAACGTTGCGGTGGTCACCAGATCTCCATCACCGAGTTGGAGGTTGGTGAACAGTGGCCGCAAGTCGATCGTATCGCCAGGTTCGAAGCCTTCGATCCGGTCGCCTTGGGCGGCGGCGTCCGTGCGGAATATGAAAGTGTCCTGCCCGTCACCACCATCGAACACGTTGAGGCTGTTGCTGGCGTAGAAGGTATCGTTGCCTCCTCCGCCAATGACGGTCTCGATGCTCCGCAGCGTGTCCACGCCCGAGGCGGCGCTGGTCGATGAACCGGTACCGTTGGAGCCCAGGTCGACCACCGCGTCGGTTGCGATCGCCGACAGGTCGAGGGTGTCGGTCCCGTCGCCACCATCGATCACGTCGTTGCCGTCGCCGGCCGTGGCGTAGATAGTGTCGTTGCCGTCGCCACCGTCGATGACATCGCGGCCTTCGTTGCCGAAGATGATATCGTCGCCAGCGTCGCCGAAGATGACGTCACCACCGGCGCCTGCAATCACCATGTCGTCGCCGTCTCCGGCCACAAGCATGTCATCACCGTCGTTGCCGATGAGGATGTCATTGCCGCTGCCTCCGATCAACTGGTCGGCGCCCGCGCCGCCGGCCAGATTGTCGTCGCCAGCCAAGCCGAACAACGTGTCGTCGCCCGCTTCACCCGTCATCGTATCGTCGCCAGCGACGCCAATGCCGGTGTCGGCGCCGCCTGTGCCCAGGTAGATGACGAACGGTATCGGAGCGGCCGTGCCGCCAGTTCCGGTGCCAGTGCCAGTGCCACCAGTGCCACCGGTGCCGCCTGTTCCGGCGCCGCTGCCCCCGGCCCCAGTGCCACCAGTCCCGCCGGTGCCACCAGTGCCACCAGTCCCGCCGGTACCGCCTGTTCCGCCGCCGCCATTGCCACCGGAGTTGGTGCCATCGACATTCCCGGTTTCGAACACCCGCTCCGGCATGGCCGTAAGCCCGGTATTGCGCTCTATGATGTCACCGAAGCTCTGGCCGTCGATGACGTTTTGATAGACATCGAGGTTATCGAGCCGGTCGGTGTAGTAGAAGCGATCGGCTTCTTGCAGACGATCGAATTGTTCGTGCAGGACGACCCAGAACGTCTGGCCGACCATGCCGTTGTTGATGTGCTGCTCGGCAAGGCCGCCGACCCAAAGGTCGACACGATCGATTCCCTTCACGGTGTTGCCGTTGACTAGAGTGATGTCCGGGTTGGCGGCAACGAAGGCGTCGATCTTGGCCTGGGTGTCGAGAACCAGGTCTGGGTAGGCTTGCTTGAACTGGTTGATCACCGTGTCAGAGAGACCGTTGCGATCCTGGAAGTCGTCCCATGAAACATAAGGGTCGAGATTGCCGGCGAAGCTCACTGCCTCGGCGACGTAGGGATCGGTCGACGCGATGAGATCCGCACGCACCTGGTTCAGCGTACCGAGGCCGACGTCGCGACCACGGGCGACGTTGAAGGCGAACAGGTCGGCGTTGATGCGTACGAGATCGTTGCGCACGGCGTCGACGATATTGAAGTCCACCTCCTCGGCCTGCTGCGAAATCGTGCCGGCGATGATGGCGTTGGCGCCGAGCTGTTCGAAGCCCGGTTGTGGCACGTAGCCAGCCGGTAGCGGTCCGGTGAAGGCTGTCGCATCGTTGGTCGGATTGAGGAAGGCGTCGACCAGAGCAACCTGCCGCGGTTGCCCGTCCGGACCGATCACCGTCAGCGTATCGCTGATCAGCGAATGCCCGACCCGATAGACGGCTGCCGCGAACTCTTCCGATATGCCGGCGTCGGCATCCGGATTGTAGTCGCTATGTCCATGCGTACCGAGGCCCTTCATGCCACCGATCAGCGCGTCAGCGAACTCGTCGAAGACGACGCGCTGGTATTCGCCTTCGTTGAGCACCTTGGCGGCCTGGAACACTTCCTCGGCGGTTCCCTGGAAGCCTTCGGCGATCAGGTTTTCGACGTGGAAGTTGTGGTTACGTGCCCAGATCGTATGAACCGACGTCAGGGCGACGTTCTCGTTGGCGCGACCGTCGCCGGCCACGAAATGCTCAAGCAGATTGATGAAGGGGTTGGTGTCGAGCAGCAGGGCGTGTCCGCTGCCCATGAAGTTACCCGCAAGCCCCGCCACCATGCTGGCGTTGATCGCACCGCCGGCATCGACGAGGCCGGGGAAGTAATCGTGGAAGGCCACTTGGCCGCCCGGCAGCGAAGCATCGTGGAAGACGGTATTGTTCTGCCAGTGATGGTCGATCAATTCGCGCAGCGTCGGAAGCAGCTTGAACGCCGGGTTAGATGGATCGGCAACGCCGGCCAACAGGTGGGCGCCGATGCCGCCATTGCCGTCGCCTTCGCGCAGGAACTGTCCGACCAATGCGTTCGAACCGTAGGCCTGGTTCTGGTCGACGAAGGACGACGTCTTGTTGATGTGTTGCGGCGTGCCGGCGCCGGTACCCGGAACGACCGAGCCTCGGGTCAGATCGACGGGGTTATCGGAAGTCGGTGACCGCAATGCGCCGGGGCCGCCGATCTCGATGATGCCGTTGCCGCCCTTTGGCAGGAAATCGAGGCCATGATCGAAGTATTGACCGAACGCCATCAGGAAGATGTTGCCGTCGTTGGCGTTCTTCGGCAGGTCGATTTCCTGTGTGCCCAGGATGTTCGAAATGGTGCGAGCGTCGAGCCCGTCGAACATCGGATTGACGCTGCGATTACCGGTCGCCGGGTCGAAGCTGCCGTAGTGGGCATCGGTAATGCGGATGAAGGGCGTATCCGCTGCTCCGAAGCCAGCGTTGCTCTGGTTGTTGCCGTCGCCACTGAGCGTGCGCACGCCAAGCACACCCTCGAAGCCGTCATCGGCGGGAGCACCGCCAGTAACGATCAACTTGAGACTGGCCAGATCGCTTGCGGTCAGTTCCAAGCCCGACGCGGTGCCACCGGCTACCGCGCCGAACACTTCGTCCTGTGCGCGTGCGCCAATGAAGGTGTCGTCGTTGCCGCTGGTGTGGAAGGCAATGTGATGCGCCGACGACATCTGCCGAACATCGACCGTATCGCTGCCACCACCGTCGTTGATGGTGATGGTGTTGAACGAGAGGTTGGTCGGATTGAAGTCACCGACGCCCAGCACAGTGTCGTTGCCGAGGCCAGTGTTGATGACAATTTCCTCGATCTCGTCCAATTCGGCAATGACATTGGCATTCGTGACCGCACCGGCGACACCGTTGGTGTTGCGAGTGACGACGATGTCGCTGTTGGCGGCGAACCCGGTCAGGCCGGCGGCCAATGCATCGGCACGGGCGAAGACGCGATAGACTTCATCCTGGTTGTTGCCGTTGACGACGAACGTGTCGGTGCCGCCCGTACCGCCATGAATGACGTCGCGGCCATCGAGCAGGGGTATGCCGCTTGTGACACTCCAACTGATGGTGTCGTCGCCTGCGCCTCCACTGACGGCGTCATTGCCAAGTCCACCTGCAATCGTGTCATTGCCGGCGCCGCCGAGCAGCGCATCCGCGCCACCCAGGCCGTTTATGATATCAGCGCCACCGAAACCAAGAATAAGGTTCGGATTACCGTCGCCAGTGTGAGTCGCGGCGGCGTCGGTGCCGTTGACGGGAGTGAAGGTCTGTGCCCCGAAGCGAAGTCGTTCGACATTGGTGAGCGTATCCGTGCCTTCCACGCCGGTTTGATCCGTGACTATGAGGGACGCACCGGAAATCGTGATATCGAACACCGAGGCCGAGCCTGCAAACGCTGCGATATCGCCGGCGCCAGCGCTTGCTCCGCCATCGATGGCGTCGTTGCCGGCACCGCCGGTGATCACGTCGTTGGCGTTGCCACCGTTGAGGATGTCGTCTCCGGCGAGACCGTTGATTGTGTCGGCACCGCCGTTGCCATTGAGGATGTCGCCTGCAGCCGTGCCTGTAACGATGTCTTGTTGGTTGCCGACGCCGTTAAAGGTCCGGCCGATCACCAACGAAGAGACGCTGTTGACTGTGCTGATGCCGTCGGTCACCTGGAAGTTGACAACCACGTCTCCAAACGTCGTCGCTATCGCATCGAATGTGAATGTACCATCACCGTTGTCTGTCAACGTGCCTAGTGCCGGATTGGCCAGCACAACCGAGCCTGGAACCACCGACAGACGATCGCCATCGACATCGATCGGCCGTCCATTGGGGTCCGTGGGCGTTGTACCGAACAATTCCGCTTCTGAGAACGTCACAGACGGTGCGGCGCCGGCCGCCGCAGAACCGAGAGCGATCGGAGTAATGACCGGCACATCGTCCACAGGGATGATATCGAGCGTTGCTTCCACCGGAGTAGCGGTGACACCGTCGAAGATGTCGAAAGTGAACGTCACGCCGCCGTTGAAGTCCGGCGCCGGATCGAAGGTCCAGGTTTCCGCATTAACTTGCGTAAGCACGCCAGGTGATACATCTCCGACGTTCAGGCGAATCGCGAGATTCTGGATGCTCAATCCAGCAATTGGAACCGTCGCATTGGCAAGCAAGTCTGCGCGCGTAAATGTGAGCGCCGTGAGAGTGGTCGCAGCATCATTATCGATAACATCTTCGAAGATGCCGATCGGCTCACCCGGAGCGAAGTCGGCTGGATCGACAGCCACCCCATCTGGGCCGACGTCATTAGGCGCCAAAGTCAGGTCGAAGCCGAGTTGAGCCGCTGGATCCGGTACGATCGAGCCCATCGGCTCGGTCGGTGCCGAGATTAAAAACTCGGGGAAGTTGTGCGCATCTCGGAAGGATACGACGACCTGCAGCCTCAGGCCATCGAGCGCGAAGGCGGCAGTCGGCGTAAAGGTGGTGCCAGTAATGGTCGCTCCCGTCACAGGATCGACCAGAGCCTCGAAGATGCCCGAGAGGGGTGCGGTTTCGGCCTGCCAGGTGAAGGTGATGGCCGAGGGTAGCGGCAGACCATCGGCGTCGGCCAAGGCTTCGTTGACGCTAGTTGCCGGGTCGTCCGTGACGACAACGGTCAGTACAGTGCCGAGTGCTGGGGTGCCGAGAATTCGCGGTGTGCCTGTGGCGAGGGCGTTTTCTATAGCCGGATCGAGAATGATCGTGGCATCGGCAAATTGGAGCACCTCGAAGTTGCGAATCTTGTCGACGCCGTCTTCGATGCGATTGCCGCCGCCACCGCCGCCCACCGGTGCGATATGCGCTACAGTGATGAAACCGTCGCCGTCCGTATCGCCCGCTTCGGTATCGGGGGTTCCGAGATTGTCACCTTCGATCGTGTAGTTGCTTCTGACGTCGCTGAAGACGGCGAAATCGACATCGCCAGTCGCCAGGACGCTGTTGTTGGTCGATTGGCCCGTGACGAGAACCTTGGTTCCGTCGCTGTTGAGGATTTCACGAACACCTTCGAGCTGACCGGGGTTGATGACGCCGGTGCGCATCAGTTCGGCGAGCGACTTGCCGTCCCAGGCCAAGTTGCCGGTGTCGGCAATGATGCTGGTCAGCCCGTCGACGGTGAACAATTCCGCGCTGGAGAGATCCTTGCTGGCGTGGACGGAGATGCGGACGTTCATCCAAGCATCGCCGTCGAGGATGTCGTCGCCAAGGTTGCCGGTAATGACGTCGCTGCCGGCGCCGCCGAGGATGATTTCGCCAGCCGTATTGATGTCGGATTCGAACACGACCGCTGTACCGGGCGTCGTGCCCTGCGGTGCCAAATCGAGGAATTGGCGCATACCCTGGATGCGGTTGACGCCGTCTTGGGTCAGCGAGTCGACGAAGCCTTCGCCGAGCAGCAACCGGTTTGCACCAGTCAACACATCGTCATGCTTCCAGCCGGAGAGACCTTCGACCGAATCGAACCGATCACGCAGGATGAGCGCTTGGCGGGCGTCGAACACGCGGATGCCGAGATCCGAGTTGGCACCGACGGCATCGCCCTTGTGGATGGCCCAGTCGAAGCCGTCCATGCCGTTGCTGCGCTGAATGCCAGCGCCTTGCACCATGATGTCGTCGCCGTTTTCACCGTCATAGTCGGTGTCATTGCCCTGGCCGTTCAATATGTCGTGGCCGTCGACGACCGAGTTGAAGAATAGTTCCGAGTTGCCGCCGGACAGGCCGTCGAAGCCTTCGCCGCCTTCAATCCAGTCGTCGCCTTCATTGCCCATCAACACGTCGGGAGCCGAGCCACCAAGGACGAAGTCGTTGCCGACGCCGGCGAAGACTTCTTTGGTGTCGGTGACGCCCATGATGAAGTCCTGACCTTCGCCGCCGAACAGCAGATCGAGGCCGAGGTCGGCAACGATGACGTCGTCACCGGCTTCACCGCGCAGGAAGTCATCGCCGAATGGATCTTCGATGATGTCGTCGCCGGTGCCACCATAAACGTTGTCGGATTCCATGCCGGCGTTGAGATAATCGTCGCCGCCATCGCCCCAAAGGGTGTCGATGCCCTTGTCGCCGTAGAGTGAGTCGTTGCCTTCAGTGCCGCCAAGGACGACGTGCTCGCCGCCGGAGAATTTCAGCACGCCGCCGTCATAAATCGCGTCGCCGCCAGCATCAGTCTCGCCGACACGCAATGTGCCTTGGATTTTGACGACTTTCGGGTCGATGGCCTGAAGGAATGAGTCGTCGTGAATTGGATCTTTGGACAGCAGATCGGCGAGGTTATAATCCTCCTGCGCCACTAGCGTATCGAGTTCCAAGATCATGTCGGGAACCGACATGATCAGCGCAGGCAAGTGGGTCGAATGCAGATCACCGAGATCGGTGTTGCGCATGATCATGTCGGAGAAGTTGTTCGGCTCAAGCAGGTTGAGAAGGTTCATCCCCTGCGTACGGCTCAGGTAATAGAAACGATCGCCGTTCTGCAGATGCTCCATCTGATATTCGAAGATGTAATTGAATGTGGAGCCGAGCATGCCGCCAAATTCGTTCAGTTCTTCGGCGAGGCCGCCGACCCAGAGGTCGACATTGTTCAAGCCGCCGCGGCTGTCGTCATTGCCGCCGAGACCATCCGGCGCGTAGGCGCCGGTTGCGTTGAGGAAGTCGAGGCGGTCGGCCGGCGCGTCCAGTCCGCCAAGGACGAGCGCCGTTGCTGCATCGCGCTTGGCTTCGAGGGTCGTCGCCGAAGTGATGCTGTCGTGCGAGCCGTAGGCGGCGATGAAGTTGACGATCGAAACCGGATGCTTTAGGTGCTGCGCGAAATCGATCCAGCTCGTATAAGGCTTAACGTCGACAGCGCCGGTCATGGTGTAGATTTCAGCTCGCGCGTCGTTCAACGTCGGCACTCCGGTCTCGCGACCGCGGGCGATGTTGAGCGCCGCAAGATCGAGTGGCAGGCCGACGAGGTTGTTGCGCAATGCATCGACGATGAATTCGTCGATCTCGTTGCCGGTCTGGCGTGACATGCCGCGAATGATAGCACCGGCTGCGGCCTCATCATCAATGCCGCTTGCAGAAAACATCTGCGGATTAAGGAAGGCTTCGATCAGACCGACTTGCTCATCCGTTCCAGCGACAAGGTCGAGGCTGTTGTTCAAGCGGTCGACCGTGTCGGTCAGCTGCGAGTGGCCGAAACGATAGACGGCGTGGGCGAACTCGGCGACGATCGCCGGGTCGAGGTCGGCCGAGTTGGTGAAGATGAATGGATCGACGTTTGGCTGCACGCGGCGAGCGAATTCTTCGAACACCATGTGCTGATACTGCATTTCGGTGACGAAGCGGGCAGCCTGGAAAGTCGCTCGCCGTCCCAGTTCAATACATCACCAGGTGCCGGCAGTGCCGCGAGATCTGTCACCAGCCATTCGTTGATGAATGCCAAATCATTCGTGGCAAGGATGGTTGCCTTGTTGGCGTCGACGAGACGGTTGTGCTCGGAATGGAAGATCGTGTGGACGGCTGTCAGGCCGATGTTTTCGTTGCCGCGACCATCGCCGGTGATGAAATGCGCATTGAGCATTTCGTCGTCGTAGGTCGTCGCATCGTGGTCGTCACTGATGCCGGGGTCCGTATCGGCAGTTTGAGCATGCAGAACGCCGAAGGCGTCGCGATATGTGCCAGGAGCGGCGTGGTGGGCGATATCGTTCAGGAATGCGTGACCGGTGCGGACAGCATTACCAGGCAATAGACCGCCATTGGCTTCGACATAGGTTACGCCGCCAAGGCCGTCGGGGATCGCGTACTGAGCGAAGCCGTTCGCGCCTGGAATGAACTTGCCGTAGATATCGGTCTTGAGCAGCGGCACGTCATTAACGTCGAAATCCGTCAGTTCGATGCCAAGCATGGTCAGAGCCTGCGCCTTGACCTCCGCCCAGTTGGCGATGCCGCCATTGACACCGTTCAGCAGCTTGCCGGTATTGACGGCATGTCCGTTGTCGTCGAGAGCTATACTCACGCAGGAAAGCTTGGTGCGATGCATGCGACGTGTAGGTCTGGTTCTGATCGATGAACGGTGTAGTTGTGTTCTGAGCTTCGGTCGGCAAGCCGGTCACCGGATCGATGAACGGCGTCGAGCGGGTCAGCGCCATGAAGTTGGGACCGTCGTCGGCCGTCCCGGCGATGCCGTCGACGCCACGGTCAAATAGTGGGTCGTCCTGTTGCAAGGGGATATAGACTGTGCCGTTGCCGCCCTTGGTGACGAGGTCGAGGCCGTGGTCGAAGAACTGACCGAACAAAGTCATCCAGCCGCTGTTGGCGGGCGAAAGACCGATGTCGGGTGAGGCGTTGGGAATGACGAGTGTGTCCTGGTCATCCAGTTCCAGGCCCTTCGAAGCGAGTTCGGCCGAGAGCGCATCGCGCGCCGCGATGACGGCCGGGTCGGATTCGCCGCTGGTCAGGGCTGCCTGGAGGGCTGCGTCGGCCGCTGTTGCGGCCGCGGTAGCCCAGGCAGCGAAGGAGGTGGCACCATCGAGTTCTAGGTTGGCGGCATCCAAGTCCGTCGAGGCTTCAGCCCAACGCCAATTCGGCCGCCTGTTCGGCAGAACTCTTTGGTCCATTGCTTCGCTGAGCGCCGCGTTCAGCGCTAGTTCGTTCTCGCGCCGAGGGATCGGCGGCGTAGGTCGTGAGTGCTTCGAGCAGAGCGGTATTGGCGTTGTTGCTTTCCGTCTCGGCCAGCGCCTCAGCCGCGCCGGCACTATCGAAGATCGCTTGAGCGGCTTCCTGGGCGGCCTGGCGCCGATGTCAATATGGCTGTCGCATCATCGACCGAAGCGTCTGCATGTCAGTCCTTTTGCAGTCGTTGCAGAGCGTGCGATTTCGCGCCGGCGTGGCCACATCCTGGGCTGCTGCTCTCGCAGCCGCCAACGCGTCGCGCTTTGCGCCATGATGTCAGCGGTGTCAGTGGCGAGATCGGCCGAACCCGCGAATTTCAGAGCCGCCATGATAGCGGCCGGATTGTTCAATCGTCTGATCGACGATCAAGTTCGAGATGATCCGCGGATCAGCGTCAGCGACACTGTGAACGTGAGCGTTGATGTTGCTCGACGTCAAAATCGTCGGATCATAGTCCGTATTTGAGACGATCGGCGCACCGGGAGGGCCAAAGGGCATCGTATCGCCGTCGGCGTCGTTGCGGAAGTCGGCCGTCAGAAGGCGCGGAAAGATTGCGTCGGCGGCGCCGACCAGCTCTTGACCAGGCAGAAGCTGGTTGTAGCTGCCGTCGACGGTTCGCAGCCCGAGCGGCAGCAAAGTGCGCATCCTGCCCGATGACGTTGACGAAGTTCGCCCCGTCAGGTCCGCCAGCTTCGGCGATCTTGATCTGGTCCAAAATCTTTTGGAGGTCGGCAGCGTTGACGACGAAGCTGGTGGTATAGGCGGCCATTGTCGCTACTCCTTACGATTGCGAGCAGAGCATGCTTGGAAATTTAACGGAGATGACAAATAGGATTCAGCATTTGGCATGCACCGCTCATCGAACAGTGCTTTCTTAATCCAGTGTCAGGGACGGAACACTAGACGCAATCAGTGTGCTCAATTACGCTCGCCATCCGTTGGCGTGCCCTGATCAGACTAAGGAAGCAGTCATTGGTCAGTCAGGGCACGACGGCGGGCGCGCATTACGGACCGAGGGCGATAGCCCACCCGGACCAAAGTCGGAGCGCGAGCCGATGAGGTGGATTGGTAGTCTGAGAGTGCGCTGGGCGCGGATCAGCCTCTCCGCGCGTTTTCTGATCGCCTCGGCGTTGGCGATTTGCCTAACGATGCTGCTGACGTCCGCATGGGTTGAAAACCAACTGCGGACCGGTGTGGTGCGCAATGCCGCGGCTTCCTCGGCGCGGATCATGGAGGCGGTGATCGGGCCGCACATACAGGACATCGCAACTACCAAGTCGGTATCAATTGCCGCGAGACAGGCAATCGCTTCGTTGTCGCAGGACGGGTCGCTCGGGCGGCGGATACTGCAGATCAAGATCTGGCTACCTGATGGCACATTGGTCTACGCCAACGGCGGCGGCCAGGCAGGCAGCGTTCCAGAAATGACCAAGGAGCTTTCAGCAGCGATTGCCGGCGAGGTGTCGGCACACTTCGATGACACCGGCGACGCCGAGTTGGCTGAGGAACGGAAACACGGCATTCCACTGTTCGAAATCTACACACCGATCTATCGGTTTGGTTCAAAAACGATCATCGCCATTGCCGAGTTCTATGAGGACGCGACAATTTTGCGGCGCGAATTCGATGCCGCTCGATGGCAGAGCCTCCTTATCCTCGGCACCTCGACGTTCACCATGCTGGCATTCCTGTTCAGCATCGTCCATCGCGCGAACCTTCTGATCCGCAGTCAGCAAGAGCAACTCCAAGCTCGGATCACCCAGCAGACCCACCTGCTCGAACAGAACGCGTCCTTGCGCAGTCGCGTCCGGCAGGCCCATCAGGACGTGACCACGAATACCGAGAAATTCCTGCGGCGAGTTGGTGCCGACCTGCACGATGGACCTGCACAGCTTTTGACCGCTGTCTTGATGCGGTTGCACGAACTGGTGCCGAAGCCGGGCTGGGAAGCGCGTCGAACGATGCTGCTGCCGGGTGACAACCCATTTGATGCGGTGCAGTCGGCAACTCAGGAGGCGCTGGCCGAAATCCGTAGCATATCGGCAGGCGTGTCGCTCCCACAACTCGAACATCGAGGCACTATTGAGGTATTGGAGCTGGCAATTGGCAATCACGAACGGCGAACAGGCAGCGTCGTAAAATGCAGGTTTGGAGCCGTGCCGCCCGTCTTGCCTCTGGCGCAGAAGATCTGTCTTTACCGATGCACCCAGGAAGGATTGAACAATGCCTTCCGTCATGCCGGCGGCAAAGGGCAATCCGTCGGTGTTGAAGTGGCGGGGAACTGGATCGTGCTTACCGTAATGGACTTTGGTCCTGGATTTTCGCCAACAATCAGGCAAGATGGGCGCAATACCCTGGGACTTGAGGGAATGCGCCATCGGGTCGAGGCTCTCGAAGGCGAATTTGAAATTTCATCGTTGCTTGAACAAGGCACTATTATTCGTGTTTCCTTGCCGCTTGAGAGTACGCCATGACAGGTTCTGTTCGAGTTGCCATCGTCGACGACCATCCTCTGGTTAGAGCCGGCATTGCCTACACCCTGGACCCCGAACCGGATTTCGAACTCGTTGCCAGCGGTGAATGTGCGGACGACGCAATTAGGATCGCCTCGAACGACTCGCCTGATTTGTTGCTTCTCGATGTTGACATGCCCGGCGGCGGTCTAGCCGCGGCTCGTGCCATCGGGCCGGCTTATCCGGCGATGAGGATCTTGTTCTTGACGGTTTCCGAGCGACAGGAAGATGTCATCGCAGCGCTCGAAGCCGGAGTGCGGGGATACATACTCAAAGGCATCAGCGGCCCGGATCTGTTGCGGACGCTACGAACGGTTGCCGCAGGGGAGACTTACATCACGCCAAGCTTTGCTGCCCGGTTGCTCGCCTCGCCGCAACAAAAGCCAAAGATCGTGACCCCGGATCTCGATCTGACGAAGCAACTCTCCATACGTGAGATCCAAGTTCTGAACGAGGTCGCGCGAGGCCGCACGAACAAGGAAATCGCCCTGAAACTCAATTTGACGGAAAAGACCATCAAGCACTACATGAGCAGTGTGTTGAATAAGCTGAGTGTGCGAAACCGCATTGAGGCGGTCATTGCCGCGCGGCAGGTCATCGACAAGTAAGGCGGGGCTGAGACGTTCCCAGTGCTCGTGTGATTTTGCTCGAACTGATTTTCTCGACTTCAGCAGCGCGGTTGGTTTGATCTGTGTCAGAACTTAGTCAGCTTCGCGTGCTAAGTTTATGGGATGGACTCAGCAGACAAAATCGAATGGTCGGCCACCGCATCTCCAGTGGAGATGCGGGATTCGCTCGCGTTTGATGGTCCGTTTCGGGTTGTCGGTGAAGCGCCTCGATTGACGAGTGTATTGTCCCGAGTTCGGATCGACTTGACGTCGTTGCTCCATGACCCGACCAGTCAGGTTCTTGGCGCGGCCGCCTCGGTTTGCTCGCATTGTCGCAGTACGAGCGCTTGCGATCGGTGGTGTTTGCAGCAAAGCGAAGGCGAGGGCAGTGAGCCCCCGGCGTTTTGTCCTGCGCTTGGTGCTTTGAGCATTGGCCTGCCACAATAAGCAGTGGTGCGATTTGTGCCTTCAAGAATTCTGGGGTTGGTTTCCGGCATCTGTCAAAGCAACGGGTGGGGTGGATCTGCTGCGGCAGAGATCCGTAATTGCAACACTCTTCTTCTTCAATTTGGGATGACCGTTCCAAACAGCGAAGGCGAGGTCTTCCCATGTCAGGCTTCTTGCGGTCCCTACTTCCGGTTGGATTGCTCGCCATCGCCATGATCGCAGGAAGCCCAATCATGAGCCGTGCCGAGGATCAACGCATTGCCCGCACGGTCAGTGTGTCAGCCACAGGCTCGGTCAGCGCCGAACCGGATCAGGCCGCAATTTCGACTGGCGTGATGGTGGAGGGCGAAACCGCCCGTGCCGCCCTATCGGCCAACTCGGTACAGATGGCGAAGTTGATCGAGGGACTGAAGGCAGTCGGTATCGCGCCCAAAGACATCAAGACGACGGCGTTCAACATCAGCCCGCGCTACCATAACAACAAGGATGGTCGGCCCGCGACGATCAATGGCTACCAGGTGCACAACCAAGTTCGCATCCTCGTCCGTGCAATCGATAGTCTCGGGCAGGTGCTCGATACCGCAGTGACGCTGGGTGCCAATCAGATCGGGGGAATCGAGTTTCAGGTCAGCACCGCCGATAACTTGATGGACGATGCTCGCAAGGCCGCTATGGCGAACGCGCTGCGCCGTGCGAAGTTGTACGCGGCCAGCGCCCAGGCGGAAGTCGGCGAGGTGCTTGCCATCGCCGAGGACATGGCGTCGCCGCCGCTGAGACCGATGGTGATGGCCCGGGCTGCAATGTCGACCGACGCGGTGCCGGTCGAGCGTGGAACTCAGTCGCTCGAAGTCCGTGTTAACGTAACCTGGGCCCTGAAATAGTCTGAGCGCGAGCAAAAGCAGTGCTCGCCGTACTTGCCGGGCGGCGAGGCCTCGGGCATGGTCCGGCGTCGTTAGAACAATTCCAAGCAAGGTGCTGCCCGTGGCTGCTCAAGAAGCTATCCCTACCAGTGGCGCCTCCAGCGCCGTCGGAACCGAACAGAAAGCCAAGAAGGCGAAGTCGCTGCGACCGCTGCTTATGCTGCGGCCCTATATCTTGAAGCATCCGCGCATGTTGGCGCTGGCAGGCTTGGCGTTGGTCGTTTCGGCGATCGCAATGCTGGCGGTGCCGATGGCCGCACGGCGCATGGTCGACTTCGGCTTTGCCGACCGGGTCGGCACCTTCATCAATCAGTACTTCCTGATGCTCATTCTCATCGGGCTGGTGATCAGTTGCGCAAGTTCGGCCCGGTTCTTTCTGGTCAACTGGCTAGGCGAACGGGTGGTGTCCGACGTCAGGAGTGACGTTTTCCGGCACATGGCGAGCCTTGGTCCCGCATTCTACGACCGCACCCATTCGGGCGAGATCATGAGCCGCCTCACTGCGGATACGACGCTGATCAAGTCGGCGTCCGGCTCGACCATCAGTCAGGCAGTGCGAAACCTGATCATGCTGGTTGGTGGCCTCGTCATGATGTTTGTCAGCAGTCCGTGGCTGTCGATGATGGCACTAGTCGCGATTCCATTGATCATGGCGCCGTTTCTGATCGCCGGCCGTGTCGTTCGCCGGCTGTCGCGCCGGGCGCAAGACACGCTGGCTGAAAGTTCGGCCTATGCTGCGGAGAACCTGGCTGCGGTCCGTACCATGCAGGCGTTCACGCATGAGACGGTGGTTGCGGACCGCTATTCGGCGGCGGTTGAGCGATCATTCGATGCAGTGGTCGCGCGACTGAAGTCGCGCGCGGTACTGACTGGCCTGACGATTTTTCTCGTGGTTGCGAGTATCGTTGGTGTGCTGTGGATGGGTGCTAGCCAGGTCGTCACCGGTGATATGACCGGCGGCCGTCTGCTGCAGTTCATTCTCTATGCGCAGTTTCGCTGGAGCCGCCGTTGCCGAATTGGCCGAGGTGTGGGGCGAAGTCAGTCAGGCCGCCGGAGCGACAGAGCGGTTGGCTGAGTTGCTGGCGGTGGTGCCGCAAGTCCAATCGCCGATCACCCCGGTGGCATTGCCCACGCCGCCGCGCGGCGAACTCGCCTTTGACGCCGTGAGCTTTGCATATCCGACGCGGACTGATACGGCGGCCTTGAGCAACATCACGTTCACGGTGAAGCCTGGCGAGACAGTTGCGCTTGTCGGACCTTCTGGCGCCGGCAAGAGTTCGCTGTTGAACCTGATCCTGCGCTTCTATGACCCGCAGTCGGGCGCGGTTAGACTCGACGGCATCAAACTCACGGACGCTCGTATCGAGGACGTTCGCGCGCGCATGGCGCTGGTGCCGCAGGAGATCGCGCTGTTTGCCGACACTGTGGCCGAAAACATCCGCTATGGAACGGCAGGCGCGTCGATCGATGACGTTAAGCGTGCGGCCGTTGCGGCACAGGCGAGCGGGTTCATCGAAGCATTGCCACAAGGCTATGAGACAATCCTTGGCGAGCGGGGCGTCACATTGTCCGGCGGCCAGCGGCAGCGCATCGCCATTGCCCGTGCAATCCTGCGCAATGCGCCGATCCTGTTGCTCGACGAGGCAACGAGCGCCCTCGATGCCGAGAGCGAGGGGCTGGTGCAGAAGGCGCTCGAAGGCGTCATGAAGAACCGCACCACGGTGGTGATCGCGCATCGGTTGGCGACAATCCAACGGGCCGATCGCATCCTGGTTCTCGACAAGGGACAGATCGTCGAGGAGGGCACGCACCAGACGTTGCTCAAGAGTGGCGGGGTCTATGCCCGCCTCGCCGAAATGCAGTTCTCGCTTGAGCCAGCGAAATAACGCATTCAGCTCTTGGCGTCGCGGTTCGGGTGGCGCGGCGTTACGGTTGCGTAGAACGCCTGGATTTCGGCGAGGTCGGCTTCGAGATTGCCAGTCGGGTAATAGACCTTGGCGATGCCGGCGGCCTTGCGCTTGTAATCGAGGAAGCCGAGCGCCAGTGGCACCTTGGCGCCGACCGCGATGTGATAGAAACCGGTCTTCCAGCGAGTGACCTTGCCGCGCGTGCCCTCGGGGGGGATTACGAGGACGAGGCGATCACTGGCCGCGAATTTCTCGACCATCTGGCTGACCGCATTGTTCGCCTGGCTACGATCGACCGGGATGCCGCCGAGCCAGCGCATCAAGCCGCCAAAGGGTGGCTTGAAAATGCTGTTCTTGCCCATCCAATGGGCGCGCACCCCATAGTGGACGGCGGTGGCGAGAGTGTAGGGCAGGTCCCAGTTGCTGGTGTGCGGCGCGCCGACGATGATGAACTTCGGGAGATCGGGCATCTCGCCTTCGATGTGCCAGCCGGTGGCCTTGAGCCACAGGCGACCGAGCGGGCGGAACAGGCGCACCGTCAACGATGGGCTCGTGCGCACCGGTGCTGTCGCTGGGTCGGGCATGGACGTCCTCGAAGCATTCTTCTCGTTGGTTACGGTGTTACGCGACCCGGCGATCCGGCGCCAGTGCTCAACCCTTACCGAGGTCCGCAATCATATCGGATGAATAGATGGCGACGCCGGGGGGCGGCGCGGCGGCCACATGCACAAGGGCGCGAGCGACTGTCCGAGCCTCAATCGGTCGCAATCGCCGGGCCGGCCCGACCATGACGAGGCTGAGCAGGCGCATCAGCGGCTCGCCGAATTTCTCTTTCCAGCGGAAATCTTCGCGATGGCCGAGCAGCAACGACGGCCGAAAGACCGACGTCGCGGCGAGACCCTCGGCGATGACGGCTGCTTCGACCTCGCCCTTGACCTTGTTGTAGAACAGCGGTGAGCCAGCATCGGCACCGATTGCTGAGATGAGCAGGAAATGGCGGGCCCCGCACGCCTTGGCCAGTCGCGCCGCCTGGCGTGGGTACTCGACCTCGACCCGCCGAAACTCCACCCCCGATCCGGCCTTCGCCTGGGTGGTGCCGAGGCAGCAAAACGCCACTTCGATCGGGCCGATCTCCAAATGTGCGACATCAAGCAGACGGTCGAGCGGTGTCTCAATTTCGCGCAATTTTGGGTGAGACCTCCCGGTTTTGCGGCGTCCAATTGATACAACTTGGCCGTAATCGGTGCCGGCCAGGAGTTGGTCCAGGCAGTGGGAGCCAACCGCGCCGGTAGCGCCGAATATCATGGCGGTTCGTTCATTGGCCGGCATTTCACGCTCTCCATCGCCGTCGCAACGAGGTTTGCTGCGACGAGGTTTCATATTGGCTAGACGTCTTGCGGCACGTGGGTTCGGACCGCGCCGGAGGCTCGCTTTGGCCCGCTGCTTGCGTTGGGACCCGACAGCCATTCATGGCGGGGAGCGGGTTACGCCAATGCCGACCGACGATATTCTGTTTCAGCCGCTTCGCCTTGGCCCGAACTTGCGGATCAAGAACCGAATTCTGAGGTCCAACGTGTCCGGCCGCTTCGACAACGAAGACGGCTCCATGACCCAGGCTCGGATCAACTGGGAGACCCGGTTCGCCCGCGGTGGAGTGGGCGCGATCCTGGGATCGTATGCGCCGGTTAGTCTCGATGGCCGCATCATGGCCGGGTATGCCGGCATTCACAGTGATGAGATGATCCGGCCGTGGGCGCAGCTCGGCGCGGCGGTTCATGCCTTCGATTGCAAGTACGTCATGCAACTCAGTCATTCCGGCCGACAGATGGATGTGCCGGGATTGCTCAACGCCGGTCGGCCGACGCCAGCGGTGACCGCCGTCCGGGAACCAATCCACGGTTTCAAGGCGCGCGCGATGAGCAGTGGTGAAATCGAGGATTTGATCAGCCAGTTTGCTCGCGCGGCGTGGCGGGCTCGGGAGGCCGGTCTCGACGGTGTCGAGCTGCACGCCTGCAATGGCTATCTTATCAACCAGTTCCTGTCGTCCGGCATCAATACCCGCAAGGACGCTTGGGGCGGCGATCTGAAGGGCCGCGCCCGCTTCCTGCTGGAGGTGATCCGCGCCATTCGAGCGACCGTCGGCCGCGACTTTCACCTGCAGGTCAAGCTCGGCGCCATTGACCTCAACAATGTCGATCCGATGGAACGGCGCGGCAATACGCTCGACGACGGCATTCAGGTTGCGAAATGGTGCGAGGCGGCTGGCGTCAATGCCCTGCATGTCTCGATCGGTTCGTCGTTTCCCCATCCCTTGAACCCGCCAGGAGGCATGCCGCTCGACGAGTTGGCGCGCACCTACCCGGCGGTCGCGGCCTACGGTGATCATGGGTGGCGCAACTGGACCATATTCCGCTTTCGCGCCTTCCGACCGGCATTCCACTGGTTTTGGGGCCGCCTGCAGAAAGGGCGTCCGATCGAGGGCGTCAGTCTGGCAGAGGCGCGAGCCATCAAGGCGGCGGTTGGCATTCCGGTGATCAGCACCGGTGGCTACCAGACAGCTTCGGTGATCCGCGAGGCGATCACCACAGGGGCCTGCGATGCGGTGTCGATCGCGCGGCCGCTGATCGCCAACAATGATCTGCTGGCGCAGTGGCGTGCCGGCAGCGACGTGCCGGAACGTCCTTGCAGCTATTGCAATCGTTGCCTCGTCAACGCGCCAGCCAATCCGCTCGGTTGCTACGACGAGAGCCGGTATCCAAACCGCGAAGCGATGATTGCAGAGATCCTGTCGGTCTATGCCACCAAGCCGCAATTCGTGTTGCCGGAGGGGGCCAAGATTTCGATCAAGGCGGCGGAGTGAGCCGGTCACAACAGTGAGACCAATTCGCATCGCCTGCCCATCTCAGCGGCGCCCGGTTGTCGGCGCCAATCGGCGTCGTTGCGCATCTCGCCCGTCGTGCGAATGCGCCGGAGTGCTGCCAGATCGATGGTGCCCGAGACCCAGCCGGGCTCGTTGACGCGGCCTTCGGCCAGCACGCCGGTTTCAGCGATCTGTGCCTCGGGTGGCGTGAAAATGCCTGCTGCGCCAGTGTTGCGGTCAACCGCTGGCGACCACAAGGCCTCGCCAATGGTGGGCGATGTCACGGTCGCGATCTGGCTTTCGAGGGCGCGGGCAACCGCGCCGGCACGAACCCGATGGAACCCCGCCAGCCGTTCGGTGCACGAAGGGATCAAGATCACCTCGGCGCCGGCCTCGGCCTGGGCGCGCACCAGCAGCGGGAACTCGCAGTCGTAGCAGATGGCGATGCCGATACGGCCGAGGGCGGTGTCGAACACCCGCTGCGTGTCACCCGGCACGACACCCCAGTCGACCTCGAACGGCGTCATGATCATCTTGTCCTGGATGCCGATCTGGCCATGCGGCGTCACCAGCCGCGCGGCATTGGTGAAGCGGCCGTCGGCGCGGCGTGCCGGTCCGCTACCAGCTAGGATGTGGACGCCATGCTTGCACGCAAGTTCGACATAGTGCGCCTGCATCCGATCGTTGAGGTCGGCGACCGCACCGAGCGTCGCTTGCAGGTCGCCGTAGACGTCTCTGCCGCGAGTGGCAGCGAGTTCGATCGCGCCGTACTCGGGAAACAGCAATAGTTGCGCGCCGGTCGCAGCCCCATTTTCGACCCATGCGGCGATGTTGTCGGCCCAGGCCTCGAACGTCGCCGGCTGGCCGATCGGGAATTGCGCCGTGGCGACGCGGACATTGTCGGGCCTGGTCGGTACGGCGCTCACAGCGGCTTCATCCAGAACTGCATCGGCTTTTCGGTCGCGGTCGGCTCGCCGATGTCCTGCCAGGTATAGGAGCCGAGCATCCCCGCCTGCATCACGTAGCCACGCTTTGTCCAGAACCCGTCGAGTGGAACGTAATTCCCCGGCCTTGCCGGATGATCAACTGGACGCACCACGCCGCAGAATGCCGCGTGCGTAAAGCTCTTGCCACCGGCTCGGCAGCTACGGGCTTGGCGCTCGCGATGGTCGAAAAAGGCATGACCGATGCCGCGTCCGCGATAGGCCGACAGCAGCACGCTTTCACCGAAGTAGAAAATGCGGTCGGGATCGAAGCCGTGCTCGGCGAACAGCGGCGCGAAGCGTTCGGTGTGCTCGCGCAGCGGCGATGCCGTGGCAACGCCTTTGATCTCGCTGCCGTCGCGAGCCGCAACCACGACTGCATCGCGGGCGTTGGCGAACTTGGCGAGGTAGTCCTGCTCGTAGTCGAGGGTGCCTTCGTAGAGATAGGGCCAGTCGCGGAACACGGTGATGCGCAGCTGAGCCAACGCGGGGAGTGCCTGTGCCAGGGCCCCACCGGTCAACGGTTCGACGGTGATAGTCATGGCAGAGATCCTTAGCCGGCGGCCGAGACCTGCATGATCCAGTCGGTCAGGTTGTAATAGGTGGTGACGCGAGCGATTTTGCCGTCGCGGACGGCGAAGAAAGTGCCGGCGGGCAAGCGATAGACTTGGCCGGTGGCATCCGGTAGTCCCGTTTCGGTAACCAAATATTTACCATGAACATTGAATTCGGCGGCGGCACGGCTGCCATCGGCCGTCGCCATCACGACGATGTCCTCCAGCCGCTCCTGGTAGTGGTGGGCCATGCGGGCGCAAAATGCATGGAAACGCTCGCGGCCGAGCCGGCGGTCGCCCTGGTTGGTATCGTGGATGATGTCGTCGGCGACACAAGACAGCATGCCGTCGACGTCGCCACGGTTGAACGCGTCGTAGTAGGCGGTGATCAGTGCCTGGGTCTTGGCGGCGGCCATGTGTCGTTCCTCAGTTGTTGGACTTGATCGTATCACCAGTTACGAGGGTGCGGGATAACATCGCCTCGTCGAGTTCGAAGCCGAGGCCGGGCGCTTCCGACAGCACCAGGTCACCGTTGCCATCGACGTCCAGCGGCTGGGTCAGGATGAAGTCGCGGCGGGCAACCGTCCATTCGGGCGGATCCCAGGGAAACTCCAGATAGCTCGCGGCGCCGACACCTGCCATTACATGAGCGTTGGCCGCCAGACCAATGCCGTTGCCCCAGGTGTGCGGCGTGAAGGTGACGCCGTGCGCCGCCGCCATGTGCGCGACCTTCTGCAGTCCGGTAATGCCGCCAACCGAAACGGCGTCCGGCTGCACCACGTCGACCGCGCCTTCGACGATGAGGTCGCGCAGTTCCGCCGGCTCGCGATCGAGTTCACCGCCGGCGATACGCACATCGAGGGTTTCGCGTAGCCGGCGCATGCCGTCGCGATCCGAGCGATGCAGCGGCTCTTCCATCCAGTAGACGCCCAGGCGTTCGAGTTCGCGGCCGACCCGCAGCGCGTCCTTGAATGTCCAAGGGCTCATCGTATCCCAGGCAAAGCGCCAACCCTGGTTGCAGTCGACCATCAGTTCCAGCTTGGTGCCGACGCGCGCCCTTACCGCTTCGAGTTTGGCGATGTCGCCGCGCCAGTCGTCGCGCGAGAAGCGCATCTTAAGCGCCTTGAAGCCGCGGCCAATGACGCGCTCGGCAAGATCGGCAAACTCCGGGGCTGATCGCAAGGTACCAGCCGACGCGTAGCAGGCGACGCGGTCGGAATGGCCGCCCAGAAGCCGCCAACAGGGCTGTTTTGCGATCTTTCCGGCCAGATCCCAGAGCGCAAGGTCGAGCGGCCAGCAGCGGCCATAATGAAATGTGATGTGGTCGATGGCTCGGTTGTGCCGTTCGAGGCTCAAGGGATGCTGGCCAACGAAGACGTGCTCATGACCGGCAAAGCCCAGCATATGATCGCCGGAGCCGATGCCGGTCAAACCGCTGTCGGTATGAACGCGCACGATTGTCGCATCGAATTTTGTGCGCGGTCTTGAGGACCAGCTCGGATGAAACGGTGGATCAAGCGGCAACTGGTGCTGCGTGATCTCGATGGCGGTGATTTTCATGCAAGACGCTCGCGGCTGGCGGGACTTAGATGCCCTTTGCCAGCCGCCGGGCGCTTCAGTCAATAATCGTGACGAAGCCGCGCATGGTGCCGACCAGCGCAATGGCGCGGTCGATGGCGATGCCACCGTCTTGCTCAGCGGCTAAGTCGTGGGCTTCATCGGTGATCTTGATTGCCGGGCGCATGCCTTCTTCGTTGCTGAGGCTGATGTCGCAGGGCAGGGACAGTGTTTCCTGCGTCAGCGGTAGGCGATTGGCGACTTGGCCGGTGAAGTTTGCGGCATGCGCTGGCGCGTCGGTATTGTAATAGACGGCGTACCGATTGAAGTCGCGCGCCGCGACCTCGGCCCACAGGCCATAGGCGAACACGTCGTTGTGGTCGGTGATCGACACTTCAAGCACGCAACGAATGAAGTAGCGGCTGTCATCGAGCACGCACAGATCGGACGAGATCAGTGCCCGAGCTTCGCGTGTCTCGGTGTCGAGTTCGAAGATCGCATCCGGCAGTGCGAAGCACAGATCGGGGAGACCATCGTGGATGTCGCGGCAATCGGGGCAGCGATAGCGCAGCCGGGGCGACTTGGGTGCGGAAGGTACGCTACGGAGAAGCTGCATGGGCGGACGACCTTGGCGGACACTAGGATACAAATCGGGACGTTGGTGCGGGGCATTCAATCAGGCGCTTTTTGCCGGACCGGTCATGATCGTAGCAGGCTCTCACAAAGACGTTGCGATCCTGTATGTGCGGATGCTTAACGCCGAATAACCAAACCGAAGTATGGGGCGAAAAATCGGCCAGAACCCGTTTTTTGAAACGGTGTTACATACAAGTCAAATCAGGGGCGCGGCTGTTTTTGCATAGCTTAGTTGACCCTAGGCCCAGGGAACGAGCTTGTTTGCCCCAAGCCAGCGTCCAGATTGGCGGGCGGCCTCGGGAGGGGGGGGCGGGCAGGCCCAGCCTCGCGCAACTGTCGGGCCACGCCAGATCCGTACGTAGTGGCTCCAATCACAGCATAGCGCACGCGCAATGACGCGTGGATAAGCGTCGGCTCATACCTTCGGCGGCGTCCACTTTTCGCGCATGGTGACGAACTCTTCCGCAGCACTTGGATGCAACGCGACCGTGGCGTCGAAGTCGGCCTTGGTGGCGCCGAGCTTGAGCGCGATTGCCGCCATCTGCACCATCTCGCCGGCATCGGGACCGAGCACGTGCACGCCCAGAACTTTCTGGCTGGCACGATCGACCACGAGCTTCATGATGGTGCGATCGGTCGCGCCCGACAGCGTCGCCTTCATCGGCCGGAAGTTGGCCTTGTAGAGATCGAGCGTGTGGCCGTCAGCCAGCGCCTGCGCTTCCGAAAGCCCGACGGTGCCGATCTCGGGCGTCGAGAACACGGCAGTCGGGATCAGGTTGTGGTCGACCTTGGTGGGTCTCCCACCGAACACGGTGTCGGCGAAGGCGTGGCCCTCGCGGATTGCGATTGGCGTCAGAATTCACACGGTCAGTGACATCGCCGACGGCGTAGATGTGCGGCACGTTGGTCTGCGAGTAATTCATCGACGGCGATGGCGCCGCGCTCTTTCATTGCCACGCCGGCCTTGTCGAGGCCGAGACCAGCCGTGTTCGGGCGGCGTCCGATGGCGAACATGATCTGGTCGGCTTCGATCGCCTCGCCGGTGGCGAGTTTCAGCGCGAGGCCCGATTGGCTGCGCTCGATGGCGGCGAGCGCCTTGCCCGTCACGATGCGGATGCCGCGCCGGGTGTAGGCCTCGGTCAGACCGTCACGCATGTCGTCGTCGAAGCCGCGCAGGATCTTCTCGCCGCGATAGACGAGTGTGGTGTCGACGCCGAGGCCATGGAAGATGCCGGCGAACTCGACCGCGATATAGCCGCCGCCGCATACCACGATGCGCTCGGGCAGCTTGGGCAGGTCGAAGGCCTCATTGGACGTAATGGCGTGCTCGATGCCGGGCAGCGCGCGGTCGACTTCGGCGGTGCCGCCGGTGGCGATCAGGATGCGGCCGGCGGTGACGGTGCGGTCTTCGCTCACGAGCCGCAATGTGTGCGGGCCTTCAAGCGTGGCGCGGGTCTTGAGGATCGTCACCTTGGAGCGCTCAAGATTGGCGCGGTATAGCCCTTCGAGCCGCGCGATCTCGCGATCCTTGTTGGCGATCAACTTCGGCCAGTCGAAGGTTGGTTCGGCCAGCGTCCAGCCGAAGCCAGCCGCCTCCTCGAACTCGTCGGCGAAGCGGCTGGCGTAAACCAGCAACTTCTTGGGCACGCAACCGCGAATGACGCAGGTGCCGCCGACACGGTATTCCTCGGCGATGGCGACGCGGGCGCCATAGTTGGCGGCGATCCGGGCCGCGCGCACGCCGCCGGAACCGGCGCCAATCACGAACAGGTCGTAGTCGAAGTCGGCCATTACAACTCCACGCCGCGCTTTTTCAGTTCCTTGCGGGCTTCCTGCTCGACTTCCTGGCCGACGCTCTGGCCCCACAACATGCCGATCTGCATCGAGCGCTGCAGGATCTCGGGCTGGGTTGCGATCAGCTTCTGGCCGATCGAGGTCTTGTAGAAGGTGCCGATCTCGGTCAACTCCTCGACGGTGAACTTCTCGGCATAAAGCGGCGCCACCATCGTCAGCATTTCGTCCTTGCGGGCGTTGAACTTGGCGGCCATCAGCCCCATCACTTCATCGATCTCGCGGCCCTTGCCCGGCGCCTGCTTCTTGAACGCGTCGGCCATGCCGCGGCTCATGGTGTTGATCGCGACCTCGAACTGCTTCATTGATCCCATTGCGACAAGCAATTCGCGGGCGGCGGTGACGGCCAGCGGGTTCGCGTTGTCGGGTGCCTTCTGCTGTGCCGCGAGTGGCGCCGCGGCCAGCAAGGCGACCGCCACCAAGATGATCCGAAAAGAACGGGCAAACATAGTTTGGCTCTCCATGGCAACGAGGTTCACTCGTCGTAGTTGGCTTCCAGCACCTCAAGCCCGTCGGGACCGGCGATGATGGCGGCGTCGGCGAGACCGAGAAACAACCCGTGCTCGACCACGCCCGGGATCAGGCGAATGGATTCGGCCAACACATCCGGCTCGGCGATCCGTTGCAAATGAAGATCGAGAATATAGTTGCCGCCGTCGGTGACGAAGGGCTTGCCGTCGGCGATGGTGCGCAGCTTGATGTCGCCGGTGCAGCCGACGTCGGAGGCCATCATCTCGACCATCTTCGCCGACGCGCGGAAGCCGAAGCGGACGATTTCAACCGGCAACGGAAACTTGCCCAGCATTTCGACCTTCTTGGTGTAATCGGCGATCACGATCATGCGGTCAGAGGCCGTGGCGACGATCTTTTCGCGCAGCAGTGCGCCGCCGCCGCCCTTGATCAGGCGCAACCGATGATCGATCTCGTCGGCACCATCAACGACGAGGTCAAGGAACGGTTCGTCATCGAGCGTGGTGAGGCGTATGCCGAGGCTTTCGGCTTGCTTCTGGGTAACGTCCGAGGTCGGCACGCAGATGACGTCGAGACCGGCCTTGACCCGCGCACCGAGCAGATCAACGAACTTCGCCGCCGTCGAACCGGTGCCGAGACCGACTTTCATGCCGGGCTCGACGAAGGCCAACGCCCGTTCGGCGGCCATAAGCTTGTAATCGGTTGGTCGGCTCATGAGTGATCCAGGGGTTCGTGGCCAAGGTTCGTGGAATGGTTACGGCCGCTGTGGCCGTGGCCGCGCGACAGGGCGCGCACGTCATCATGCCTTCTGTCTAGGCGGCAGCCGCCGCGGTGGCAAGTTCACTGCACGAATTTGCGTCATGAACTTCAGCCTCGATGATGCTGGGGCGACGATAGCGATGTTGTTCAAGCCAGTGATCAGCAAAAGCCTGACCTATGAAAAAAGTGTTGATACAACCAATTCAATACACCAGTGCCGCCTGTTCATTTGTTTTTTC
>CAVTAL010000017.1:0-28354 GCA_963732635.1 uncultured Alphaproteobacteria bacterium | reverse complement strand
GTGCACTTGTCGGGAGAGCGCGGATGACGGCCTCGGTGCGGCTGATCGCAGGCAACCGGCTGTATCTGCAGCACGGCCCAATCGACTTGATCATCGGCGCCGATGGCGAAGCGGCTGAGGTTGAAAAGTCATTTGTCGTCGGCGGTCGAAGGCGTTTCCGGGCATCCTGCCGGCATTGGTCGCCGAATTGGCGCTGTTGCGCACGAGGGTCACTCACCCTCGCCCCCGTAGTGGCGGGGGAAAGGGAAATCATCCCGTCGCGCGCCGCATGCATGCAGCGGTCTGGCCCTATCGCGACCGGTTCATTACGCCGATGGCGGCGGTTGCCGGCAGCGTCGCCGATCATGTGTTGGAGAAGATGTTGCAAGCGGCTCCACTGCGGCGCGCCTACGTCAACAACGGCGGCGACATCGCCTTGCACTTGACGCCAGGCGAACGTTTCACTGTGGGCGTGGTCGGTGATCTGGCGTTGCCCGGCATCGATGCGCGGGTGACCATTGGTGCAGGCGACGGTATCGGCGGCATTGCGACGTCAGGCTGGCGCGGGCGTTCGCAATCGCTCGGTATCGCCGACGCGGTTACCGTTCTCGCCGGCGATGCCGCCACTGCCGACGCCGCCGCCACCATGATCGCCAATGCCGTCAATATCGAGGATCCAGTGATCGAGCGTCGTCCGGCCCGCGAGGTCAAGGATGATAGTGATCTCGGCGATCTGTTGGTGACGGTTGCAGTTGGTCAGTTGTCGCCCGAGGCCCGCGCCCGCGCACTCGGCGCCGGTCACGCTCGCGCAGTGGAAATATTTGGACAAAAGCGCATCATTGCAGCCTACATTCAGCTGCAGGGTGAAATGGTGGTGGTCGGTGCGAAAGCACCGGCGGCCGTGGCGGCTTGAGGAGGAACGGAAGCAATGGTTCGACTGACCCGAATGATCAGCCTGGCGACGGCGCTCGCCGTGGCTGGCACGAGCGCGATGGCGCAGGGCACGATCAAGATTGGCGAGATCAACAGCTACAAGGCACAGCCGGCGTTCCTCGAACCCTACAAGAAGGGTTGGGAGCTGGCGGTCGAGCAGATCAATGCGGCGGGTGGCATCAACGGCGCCAAGCTGGAAGTGATCTCGCGCGACGACAACGCCACGCCGGGAGATGCGGTGCGCGTGGCCGAGGAGTTGGCCAGCCGCGAGAACGTGACACTGCTGACCGGCTCGTTCCTGTCTCACATCGGGTTGGCGATTTCGGATTTCGCCAAGCAGCGCAAGATGCTGTTCGTTGCCGCCGAGCCTCTGACCGACAAGATCGTGTGGGAGAACGGCCACAAATATACCTATCGCCTGCGTGCCTCGACCTACATGCAGACGTCGATGCTGGTGGCGGATGCCGCCAAGCTGAAGAAGAAGAAGTGGGCGCTGGTCTATCCCAACTACGAATACGGCACCTCGGCGATTGCCTCGTTCAAGGCACTGATCAAGGCGGCTCAACCGGATGTCGAGTTTGTCACCGAGCAGGCGACGCCACTCGGCAAGATCGACGCCGGCGCGGTGGCGCAAGCCGTCGCCGACGCCAAGCCGGACGCGATCTTCAACGTCACCTTCGGTGCCGATCTGGCGAAGTTCGTGCGCGAGGGCCAGACGCGCGGCATCTTTAAGGATATGCCTGTGTTTTCCGTGCTGTCTGGTGAGCCGGAATACCTCGACCCGCTGAAGGATGAGACGCCGGCCGGCTGGTATGTCACCGGCTATCCGGCCGCAGATATCGCGACTCCGGAGCACAAGGCGTTCTTCGATGCCTACAAGGCGAAGTACAACGAACAGCCGAAGCTCGGTTCGGTGGTCGGCTATTCCGCGATCCAGACTATTGCCGCGGCCCTGAAGAAGGCCGGCGGTACCGACACCGAGAAGCTGGTCGCGGCGATGGCCGGGCTCGACGTGATGACGCCGTTCGGCAAGGTCACTTATCGCACCCAGGACAACCAATCGACGATGGGGGCCTATGTTGGTCGCCTCGCGGTCAAGGACGGCAAGGGCGTGATGGTCGATTGGCGTTACGAACCCGGTGAAAAGCATCTGCCGAGCGACGACGTCGTCAAAGCCAAGCGTCCGGCGAATTAACTCACTCCCCCTCTCCCCCGCCCTCTTCCGGGGAGAGGGCAGAGGACCGCCCGGAAGGGCGGTCCGAGGGTGAGGGGCGGCCAATTGCTCGGGCGCCGACCAGACTATGCGCATTCCTCCGGTGAAATAGCTGCTGAGCAAGCCGCCGCCCCTCACCCTAACCCACTCCCCGGAAGGGACGGGGGAGAGGGAATTCGTAGGCGCCCACACGAGTTTCCCCATATTCATGCTCTCCTCCTTCCTGATCCAGACATTGAACGGCCTGGCAAGCGCGTCGCTGCTGTTCCTGGTCGGGCTTGGGCTGTCGCTGATCTTCGGCGTGACGCGGATCGTGAATTTCGCGCACGGCTCGCTCTACATGCTAGGGCTCTATATCGCGGCGACGATCGCCGGCAAGCTCGGCGGCGCGCTCGGCTTCTGGGGTGGCGCGATCGCGGCGGCGCTGATCGTCGCGCTGATTGGCGTGCTGATTGAGCTGGTGATTTTGAAGCGAATATATGCCGCGCCCGAACTGCTGCAGTTGATCACGACGTTCGGCATCGTGCTGGTGATCAAGGACGCCGCGCTCTGGATCTGGGGGCCGGACGATATCCTCGGACCAAAGGCGCCGGGTTTCAAAGGCGCGATCGAGATACTTGGCCGGCAAGTGCCGAGCTATGACCTGCTGCTGATCTTCATCGGGCCACTGTTCCTGGCCGCGACCTGGTTGCTTCTGACGCGGACGCGCTGGGGAACTCTTGTCCGCGCGGCGACGCAGGATCGCGAGATGGCAGCTGCCCTTGGCGTCAATCAGGCCGTGCTGTTCACGACGGTGTTCGCGCTCGGCTCGTTTCTCGCCGGCTTGGGCGGTGCGCTGTCTATGCCGCGCGAGCCCGCTAACTTGACGATGGATCTCGGGGTCATCGCCGATGTGTTCGTAGTGACTGTCGTCGGCGGATTGGGCAGCATTCCCGGCGCATATGTTGCCGCGATTATCGTCAGCGTCGTGAAGGCGTGGTGCATCGGCATCGGCGATGTGAAACTCGGCGGTGCCGTTATATCGTTTTCGAAGCTGACGCTGGTGGCCGAGTTCATCGTCATGGCGGTGGTGCTGATCTGGAAGCCGTGGGGGCTGTTTGGTGCCGAACCCTCGCTCCAAAGGCAGACAGCTCTGGCAGCGACACCGCTCGAAAGCTTGGGGCGCGGCGATCTCAAGTATCTCGCGCCGCTCGCAGCAATTCTTTTATTGGTGCCGATCTTGGCCGATCAGTTCACCGTGGTGCTGGCAACCGATATCGTGCTGTTCGCGCTGTTCGCCGCCAGCCTCGGACTGATGATGGGCTATGGCGGCATGGCGTCGTTCGGGCACGCCGCCTACTTCGGCGCCGGCGCCTATGGCGCGGCCGTGCTTGCAAAGGCTGGCGCGCCGTTGCTGTTCGCAATCGTTGGCGGCGTGGGCTTTGCGGCATTGATCGCGGCGGCATTTGGCTGGCTGTGCGTCAGGCTGTCGGGAGTATCCCTCGCCATGCTGACGCTGGCGCTAGCGCAGATCGTCTGGGCGGTGGCGTTCCAGTGGGACAGTGTGACCGGCGGCTCCAATGGTCTGGTCGGATTGTGGCCGCCCGCGTGGTTGGCATCGAAGCGCTCCTACTACGTATTTGCGGTGTCGATTGCCGTACTGGCGATCCTGGCGGTGTGGTCGCTCGCCCACTCGCCGTTCGGTTACGCCTTGCGTGCGACGCGCGATTCCGTCCTGCGCGCCGAGGCAATCGGTATCGATACGCGGCGCATTCAATGGATTGCTTTCACGTTGGCCGGCACGTTCGCGGGTCTGGCAGGTGCGCTGTTCGTGTTCTCGAAGGGGTCGCTATCGCCCGACAGCCTGTCGATCCCGCGATCCATGGATGGCCTCGTCATGGTCCTCCTGGGCGGCGTGCAAACCCTGATCGGGCCGGTCGTCGGCGCGGCGGTGTTTATTGGCCTGCAGGACTGGATCACGCGCGCGACTACCTATTGGCAGGCCGTACTGGGCTTGACCGTCATCCTGCTGACGGTGCTGTTTCCACTCGGCATCGTTGGCACGCTGCGCGCAATTGTCCTTCCGATCGGGAGGCGTTGAGCCATGGCCGTTCTAGAGGTGCGCGATCTGGCTAAGGCCTACGGCGGCGTGCATGCAGTGCGCGGGGTCTCGTTCGATGTTGCGGCTGGCGAGTTGGTTGCCTTGATCGGACCCAACGGGGCCGGCAAAACCACCACCTTCAACATGCTAAACGGCCAGATCAAGCCGGATGGCGGCCGCGTGTCGCTCGATGGTCGAGACGTGACCGGGCTTGCGGCGCGCGCACTTTGGCGCATGGGTGTCGGCCGCACGTTCCAGATCGCGGCGACCTTTCCGTCGCTGAATGTCGCCGAGAACGTCGAGGTGGCATTGATGTCGCACGCCGGAACGCTTGGATTGTTTCGCCGCGGTCGCAGGGACGCACGAACCCGCGCACGTTCCTTGCTTGAGTTGATCGGCATGGCGGCCCAGGCGGAAAGCACATGCGGCGAATTGGCATACGGCGATATCAAGCGGATCGAGCTTGCGATCGCCCTCGCCAATGCGCCCCGCCTGTTGCTGATGGATGAACCATGCGCCGGCATGGCGCCGCAGGAGCGTGACCAACTCATGCGGCTCGCGGCCCGGATGGCGAGGGAGCAGAACACCGCGGTTCTGTTCACCGAGCACGACATGGATGTGGTGTTCGGCCATGCCAGCCGCGTTCTCGTCATGAACCGCGGGCGACTGATCGCCATGGGAGCGCCGGCCGAGGTACGATCCAACCCAGAGGTGCGCGAAGTCTATCTTGGTTCGCGCGCCGCAGCATCGGTTGGGTGAGGCAAGCGATCCATGACGTTGCTCGAAGTGCAAAACCTGAATGCCTGGTACGGCGGCGCACAGATTCTGTTCGACGTCGGCCTCCAGGTTGCACCGGGCGAGGTGGTCGCACTCCTCGGTCGCAATGGTGCCGGCAAATCGACCACCATGAAGGCGATCATGCGGATGGTGCCGCGCGTGGAAGGCCAGACGCGGTTTGAAGGTGGCGCTATTGATCGGCTTGCAACCCACGCCATCGCGCGGCGCGGCATCGGTTACGTGCCGGAGGACCGCCGCGTCTTCACCGATCTCGATGTCATGGAAAACCTGGAGGTCGGCCGACTGCCGCCACGCGATGGTGATGCGTGGACGCACGACGAGCTGTTCGCGCTGTTTCCGAACCTCGGCGCCATGCGCAATCGACCGGGCGGACAGATGTCGGGCGGCGAGCAGCAAATGCTTACCATCGCCCGCACGCTGATGGGCAACCCGAAGCTGATTTTGCTCGACGAACCGTCGGAAGGTTTGGCGCCGGTAATCGTCGATGCCATCGAGGTCGCCGTGAAGGCACTGAAGAAGCGCGGCGTCGCCATCGTGTTGTCGGAGCAGAACCTGCATTTCGCGCGCAGCATCGCCGATCGCGCGGTGGTGCTCGATCTCGGCCACGTGCGCTTCGACGGCACCCTTGCCGAACTCGATGCAAACGCTAGCATCCGCGAGAAGTATCTGTCCGTCTGAGGAGCCGACATGTCCGCTGTCATTCGCAAGATTATCGTCACCGTCGAGGAAACCTGCCGCGAAGGCGGGCAATCTGTCTCGCCGCCGACGCGCAAGGCTGCAGCAGTCGCGGTGATCGAAAATCCGTTCGCGGGCAAGCCGGTCGAGGATCTGTCGCCTCTGATCGCGATCGGCGAGGAGTTGGGTGCGCTGTTGGCGAAGCGCGCCATCGCGGCGTTGGGCATTGAAGGCGGCAAGGCCGAAAGCTACGGCAAAGGCTGCGATCGTTGGTGAGAACGGCGAACTCGAGCATGCAGCCGCGATCCTGCACCCCAAATTGGGTACGCCGGTGCGCGCCGCGCTCGTAAAGGGTGCGGCACTGATTCCGTCGGCGAAGAAGAGGGGTGCGATGGGTGCGACCATTGACGTGCCGCTCGGCCATAAGGACGCGGCCTTCGTGCGCAGTCATTTCGATGCCATGGAAGTTCGCGTCGCCGACGCGCCGCGCGCCAACGAAATCCTGGTCGCCATCGTCGTCACCGACAGCGGTCGTCCGGCACCACGCATCGGTGGATTGACGGTGCAGGAAATCAAGGGTGTCGACGGTTTGCGGTGAGAGGCTCCTGCCCCGATGATATAGTTCAAGTTGAACCCGGGAAATCGCCCGCTCGACATCAAGGCATTGACCACGCACCATGGCTCTTTCGACATCCCGTATCGTCATCTGTGGTGCAGGCATCGCCGGCATCTCAGCTGCCTATCAACTTGCCGTCGTGCATGGCTGCGAGAACGTCGTTCTGATCGAGGAGGGAAATCCGCTATCGCTCACCTCCGACAAGTCGACCGAGTCGTACCGCAACTGGTGGCCCGGACCCGACGCCGCCATCACGCAGTTCATGGACCGCAGCATCGACATGATCGAGGCGCTGGCGCGCGAGACCGGCAATCGTTTCAATCTAAATCGTCGCGGCTACGCGTTTGCTTCAGCCGAGCCAGCGAAAGCCCAATGGCTGCTCGACATGGCGACCAAGGCCGCGTTGCACGGCGCCGGACCTGTGCGGGTGCACGACAGTGCCGCCGAAAGTTATCTGCCGTCGCCGGAGAGCGGCTTCGAGTTCCCGCTGACAGGTGCCGACATCATCACCGACGCGAGCCTCATTCGCCGGCACTTTCCCTATCTCGCGCCTGAGACTAAGGTCGTCGCGCACGCTCGCCGTGCCGGTTGGCTCAGCGCCCAGCAACTCGGCATGACGATGCTGGAGGCGGCACGCGAACGCGGCGTGAAGCTGATGCGTGGCCGCATGGTCGGTGTCGATACCAGTGGCGGTCGCGTGCGCGCGGTCGAAGTCGAGCAGTCAGGCGAGCGCCAGCGACTGGAAGCGACGCACCTAATCCTCGCTGCCGGCCCGATGACCAAGCAGATGGCCGGCTTGATCGGTGTCGATCTGCCAATTTTCGCCGAGCGCCATTTCAAGATCAGCATCGCTGACACACTGAGCGTGGTGCCGCGTGCGGCGCCGATGGTGATCTGGCTCGACAGCCAGAAATTGCCGTGGAGCGACGACGAGAGGGCGGAGCTTGCAGCGGACGAAAGTACACGGTGGCTGACTGAGCCGTTCCCGGCCGGTGTGCACGGCCGACCGGACGGAAGTGGCACTGGCACGACGCTGCTGGTGCTGTTCAACTACGAGAACAAGCCCGCGGACGTGGTGTTCCCGCTGCCGGAGGAAGAACATTACGCCGAGATCGCGCTGCGTGGCATGTCGACCCTGGTGCCGGCGATGAAGGCCTATGTCGACAAGGGAATCCGGCCTTATGTAGACGGCGGCTACTACATCCGCACACGCGAAAACCGACCGCTGATCTGTCCCTTGGGTGTGGAGGGTGCGTTCCTGTCCGGGGCGTACTCAGGCTTCGGCATCATGGCTTCCTGCGCTGGCGGCGATCTGATTGCCCGCCACGTGCTCGGCGCCGCGTTGCCAGCCTACGCGGCGGCCTTCGCGTTGTCGCGCTATCAGGACCCCGCCTATTGCGCGATGCTGGAAAACTGGGGCGACGACGGCCAACTTTGACCGCAGCCACCGATAGCGGCCGCTCCGTCAATGGCATGGATTGCCGTTGCGGTAGGCGCATTGGCTGAAACGGTCTTGAAATATTGGCGACGCGCGTCATAAGCACGTCAGAACTTCACAGGATCGGAAAAGAGCAATGACCTCCCCATCGGGACTGCAGATCACAGACGTGAAAGTGGGCACTGGCGCTTCACCCAAGCGCGGCCAGACTTGCGTCATGCACTATACCGGCTGGCTCTATAATGACGGCGTCAAAGGCAAAAAATTCGACAGCTCGGTCGATCGGGGCGAGCCTTTCGAGTTCTCGATTGGCGTCGGTCAGGTGATCGGCGGCTGGGACGAAGGCGTTTCGACCATGAAGGTCGGCGGCAAGCGCACGCTGATTATTCCGCCAGAGCTCGGTTACGGTGCTCGTGGTGCCGGCGGCGTCATCCCGGGCAACGCCACGTTGATGTTCGACGTCGAATTGCTTGGACTGAAGTAATTGGCAGGCACTGAAACGTTGGGTTGAGCCTCTTGTGAAACCCAACAGCTTGCTGCTGGTCACTTGTCCGCGGCCAACTGCTCAAGCAGAGCCGCGTTAAACGCCGGTGCATTCTCGTACATCGACCAGTGGCCGGCGTCGGGGACGACGCGGGTTGCGATGGCGGGCTGGGCGGCGCGCAGCACGTTGAAAAGAGTTTCGAGCGTCGGCTTCGCCAGCACGTCGCGCTCACCCCAGATCGAGCGCACCGGCACCTTCACGTCGGCGAGGCGCTCCTTGATCTCGGTGGTGCGGGCGAACTCGCGGCTGCGGAACCGCGCCTTGCGCACGTTGCCGGCCTGGATCGCGATCGCTTCGTCGTCGATGCGCGAAGGCTCGGCGAACATCAGAATTTCAAGTACGCGCCGATGCACGTGCAGGCGGTCGGCCGACGTCATCGTGCTGCGCTCCTTTGGGAACTCTTCCAGCACCGGATGCAGGCCCAATGCCGAGCAGCCCGACAGGGTAAACGATGCGAGGTGATCGCCAAGCTCGATTGCAGCGAACGTGCCGACATGGCCACCGAACGAGAACGTCACGAGATGCGGCCGCCGCACAGCCGGGATCAGTTGCCGTAGACCAGCGGCCAGAACCTTGCCGCATGTCGCGGGCGTCAACGGCTTGTGCGGCATGGCGCTGTCGCCGAGCCCCGGAAGATCGACCGCCCACACGTCGTAATGCGGGATCAGCGCCGGAATGGTCTTGATCCAGTGCGTCCATGAGCCCGAACCGCCGTGCGCCAGGATCACCGGCCGCTTCGTGTCGTCGCCCCAACGGCGCCAGACGAGGTCGCCGTCACCGCAGGGCGTGCGATGCTTGGTCGCTTGGGCATCCAGCGGCGCAATGATGTCTTGCAACAGAGGCATTGGCGTCGGCATCCTACGAATTGTAGACAATAGAGCTTCAGACCTCATAAGCGAGGCTACTCGCGCCCTTCAATCGGAAAGACTTCACGGATGTCGCATAGCAGCAATCTCGCGATCGACGGCGCCCGCCTGTGGGATAGCCTGATGGAAATGGCCAAGATCGGCGCCACGCCCAAGGGCGGCTGCAACCGGCAGGCGCTGACCGATCTCGACAAGCAGGGCCGCGACCTGTTCGCGTCGTGGTGCAAGGCGGCTGGCTGCACCATCAAAGTCGACCGAATCGGTAATATGTTCGCCCGTCGCGAGGGCACCGATCCGAAGCTGCCGCCAGTGATGGCCGGTAGCCATCTTGATACCCAGCCGACCGGTGGCAAGTTCGACGGCGTGCTGGGCGTCCTGGCGACACTCGAAGTGGTGCGTTCGCTCAACGATATGGGCATCAAGACCAAACATCCGATCGAGATCGCGATGTGGACCAACGAGGAAGGATCGCGGTTCGCCCCGTCGATGACCGCATCGGGTGTGTTCGCGGGCGCCTTCACCCTCGATTTCGCGCGCCAGATCAAAGACTTCGACGGAAAATCGATCGGCGATGAGTTGGACCGGATCGGCTACACCGGCCCCGAAGCCGTCGGTGGCCGCAAGGTGCATGCGTTCTTCGAACTGCACATCGAGCAAGGCCCGATCCTGGAGGAGGACGGCACCGACATCGGCATCGTCGTCGCAGCCCAGGGCCAGCGCTGGTACGAAATCAACATCGTGGGTCAGGACAGCCACGCTGGCTCGACGCCGATGGAGCGCCGCAAGGACGCGTTGCTCGGCGCCGCCCGCCTGATCGACGGCGTCAATCGCATCGGCCGCATGATGATGCCGGACGGCCGAGCCACCTGCGGCGTGATCACGGTGACGCCAGCCTCGCGCAACGTCATTCCTGGATCGGCGTTCTTAACCGCCGAATTCCGTCATCCCGACGAGCCGTCGCTCGCCACCATGGACAAGAATTTACGCAACATCGCCCGCGACGTGGCGAAGGAGTTGGGCCTCGAGATCGAGATCAAGCAGATCACCCAGTTCCCGGCGCAGGCTTTCGATCCGGGCTGCCTCGATGCCATCCGCAACGCGGCCAAGAAGGCGGGCTTGAGCTATCACGACATCATCTCGGGCGCCGGCCACGACGCGGTCTACATGGCGCGCGTCGCCCCTTCGGCGATGATCTTCGTGCCCTGCGTCGACGGCATCAGCCACAACGAAGCTGAGCACTGCAAGCCCGAGTGGGTCACCAACGGCGCAAACGTCTTGTTGCACGCGATGCTGGAAAAGGCGGAAGTGGTGGCGGGGTGATGAACGCCAAGCACTCTCGATTGAGCTCGCTGCCCGCTTGGGCAGCATAACCCACCGAGGGCGGTGCCAGTCGTTGGGTTACGGACGCTAGGAGGCGTCCAATCCCAACCTAAACGGATCGACCGCCCCTCTTTCACAACAAATCCGCGTTGAAATATTTACGCTGGCTGGGTGCTATGAAAGGCGCTTGTCCGCCGCAAATATCAATGTATACGTTGCCCCAACTCGGCAACGACGCGATGACGTGCCATGTCGGGGCAAAAGCAAAAACGAGCCTCGCTCGTAGCTTTACTTGGAGGAGTTTAGGGAATGGCGTCGGTTGAGATCCGCGACGTGCGGAAGTCTTTTGGCACGACACAAATTATCAAGGGTGTCAGCGTTCCGATCTCGGATGGTGAGTTCGTGGTGCTGGTTGGCCCGTCTGGCTGCGGCAAGTCCACACTACTCAGGATGATCGCGGGGCTTGAGAACATTACCAGTGGCACGATCTCGATCGGCGACCGGGTGGTCAACAATGTCCACCCGAAAGAGCGCGACATCGCGATGGTGTTCCAGAACTACGCGCTATATCCGCACATGACAGTCGCAGATAACATGGGCTTCTCGTTGAAGCTGCGTGACACCGACAAGGCGCTCATCAACGAGCGAGTGCAGAAAGCGGCCGGTATTCTTGGCCTTGGCAATCTGCTCGAACGGTTTCCGCGGCAGCTGTCGGGCGGCCAGCGCCAGCGCGTCGCCATGGGTCGCGCCATTGTCCGCGACCCGCAAGTGTTCCTGTTCGACGAGCCGCTGTCGAACCTCGACGCGAAGCTCCGCGTTGCCATGCGCACCGAGATCAAGGAACTGCATCAGCGCCTCAAGACCACCACGGTGTACGTCACCCACGACCAGATCGAAGCCATGACCATGGCCGACAAGATCGTCGTCATGCACGACGGTGTCGTCGAGCAGATGGGGGCGCCGCTGGAGCTGTACGACCGGCCGCTGAACCAGTTCGTCGCCGGCTTCATCGGCTCACCGTCGATGAACTTTCTGGCCGGCACGATCAAGGGCGGCGCCGCACCGTCGGTGCAGATGTCGAACGGTGCGATCCTGCCCTTGATCAAGGCGCCGGCGGCCAGCGAAGGCAAGCAGGTCGTCTACGGCATTCGTCCCGAGCACATCGAACTCGGTGGCGAGGGTCCCGGCGTTGACGCCGAAGTGGTGGTGGTGGAGCCGACCGGTTCTGAAACTCAACTTGTCGCCCGCATCGAAGGTCAGGACGTGGTCGCCATCTTCCGCGAACGTCACCAGCTAGCGCCAGGCCAGAAGATCAAGTTGCGGCCTCGTGCGGATGTCGTGCACCTGTTCGACAAGGAAAACGGCAAGCGGCTCTGATGCCGTCCGCCGCAGCAACAACCAAGAAGAATTGCAACCCTGGGGGAAATCCAAAATGACCAATCCTATGTTCAATCGTCGCTCGCTGCTCAAGGGCGCCGCTGCTACCGCCGCCGTGGGCAGCGCAATGACCGCCGAGCAACTCGCCGGTTTTGCTCAGGCCTGGGCTCAGGCCGCGCCGTGGAAGCCGGAAGCTGGTGCCAAAATCAACATCATGCGCTGGAAGCGCTTCATTGAAGCCGAAGACCAGGCCTTCATGAAGATGGCCGCCGCCTTCACCAAGGCAACTGGCGTCGAAGTCAATGTCACCAACGAGTTGTTCGAGGATGTGCAGCCGAAGGCATCGGTCGTCGCCAATACGGGCCAGGGCCTTGATATGGTGTGGGGGCTGTATTCGCTGCCGCACCTGTTCGTACAGAAGTGCCTCGATGTGACCGATGTCGCCGATTACCTCGGCAAGAAGTACGGTGGCTGGGCGCCGTCGGCGAACGCCTATGGCACTGCAGGTGGCAAATGGATCGGTATTCCAGTCGCCACTACTGGCGGCTTGATGAACTATCGCAAGTCGTCGATGCAGAAGGCCGGCTTCAAGGAGTTCCCGAAGGACACCGCGAGCTTCCTTGAGCTTTGCCGCGCTCTCAAGAAGAACAATACCCCGGCCGGTTTTGCGTTGGGTCACGCCTCGGGCGACGCCAACACCTGGCTGCATTGGGCGCTCTGGGCGCACGGCGGCAATGCCGTCGACAAGGACGACAAGGTGATCTTGAATTCACCCGAGACGGCAAAGGCGCTCGAGTACGTCAAATCACTGTACGAGACGTTCATTCCGGGCACCGCCTCGTGGAATGATTCGTCGAACAACAAGATCTTCGTTGCCGGCGACCTCCATCTGACCTCGAACGGCATTTCGGTTTATGTCGGCGCGCAGAAGGACAACAAGGCCGTCGCCGAGGACATGGATCACGCCTACATGCCGATCGGTCCGATCGGCAAGCCGACCGAACTGCATCTGTGCTTCACGATGCTGACCTTCAACTTCACCAAGTTCCCGAACGCCTGCAAGGCCTTCCAGGCCTTCATGTTGGAAGCGGAGAACTTCAATCCGTGGGTCGAGTTCGGCGCAAGGCTACCTGTCGCACTTCCTTCTGGCCTACGACGCCAACCCGGTGTGGACTGCTGACCCGAAGCGGACGCTGTTCCGTGACGTGGCCAAGCGTTCGTTGACGCCGGGTGGCCTCGGCTCGCTGGGCGAGAAGGCGGCATCGGCCATTGCCGACTTCATTATCGTCGACATGTTCGCCAACGCCGCCACCGGCCGCGAGGACATCAAGGGTGCGATCGCAGTTGCCGAACGGCAGTTGAAGCGCATTTATCGCTGACGCCAAAATCGTATGTTGGGTTCGACCGCGCGTTTGCGGTCGCAACCCAACACACGTTTGGATTGTTGACGTGATCTCATGGTGTTTACGACCCGCATCGGGAGTGGACTGCCGAGTCGGAGCAAGCATTGACCCGGCGCGCAGGGATGCGGCAACGGTGCCGATCGAGTCATTCTCGCCGACATGGTAGCGCGACGAAAACCGAAGCGATGACCACAGCCGAACGGCAGACCAAGAGAATCTATCGCTGATCGCTCTTGGGCGAATTGCACGATTGCAAGAAACGGCAGGAAAGCATGGCTGAAACAACGAGTTCGCCGCCAGGGCGCGTGAGGCCGGTGCAAGCCCAGGAGACGACCTGGAGCCAGCTCAAATCGAATAAGGGCTGGCTCGGATTCTGGTACATGATGCCGGCCGGCCTGTTGCTCGGGCTGTTTCTCGCCTGGCCGCTGTTCCTCGGCATCTGGCTGTCGTTCACCGACACCAAGATCGGGCGCGCCGGCAAGTTTATTGGTCTAGAGAATTACGAGTGGCTGATGGGCGACTCGATTTTCTGGCTCTCCGTGTTCAACACCATGATCTATACGACGGTGGCGAGCGCGATAAAGTTCGCCCTTGGCCTCTACTTGGCACTGCTGCTTAACAAGCACCTGCCGTTCAAGGCGCTGATCCGCGCCGCCGTGCTGATCCCGTTCATCGTCCCGACGGTGCTATCGGCGATCGCATTCTGGTGGATCTATGACAGCCAATTCTCGATCCTGTCATGGTCGCTGAAAAAGATGGGGCTGATCACCCAGAACATCGACTTCCTCGGCGATCCCAATAACGCCCGCGCCAGCGTGATCTTCGCCAATATCTGGCGTGGCATCCCGTTTGTCGCCATCACGCTTTTGGCTGGATTGCAGACGGTGTCGCCATCGCTCTACGAGGCGGCGACGCTTGACGGCGCCTCGAAGTGGCAGCTGTTCCGCCATATCACGTATCCGCTGCTGACGCCGATCATCGCGGTGGTGATGACGTTCTCGGTACTGTTCACCTTCACCGACTTTCAGCTGATCTGGGCAATGACGCGTGGTGGGCCGGTCAACTCAACGCACCTGATGGCGACGCTGTCCTATCAGCGCGCGATCATCGCCGGCCAGCTTGGCGAGGGCGCGGCGATTTCGACGGCTATGATTCCATTCCTGCTGGCGGCCATCATGGTGAGCTGGTTCGGCCTGCAGCAGCGCAAATGGCAGCAAGGTGGCAATAATGACTAAGACGAACAGCACTGCCGCCGGTCAGGATCCCACAGGTCGCGGCGACGACAACGAAGGCATGGACTATCTGGAGACGCTGCCGCGGCGTCTGATCACTACCTATCTGCCGCTGTTCCTGATTCTGATCGTGCTGCTGTTTCCATTCTATTGGATGGCGCTAACCGCCGTTAAGCCGGACGAGCAGTTGCTCGACATGGAAAAGATCAGCCCGTTCTGGACACCGTCGCCAACGCTGAAGCACATAAAAAAGCTTCTGTTCGATTCGTCCTATCCGCGCTGGCTGTGGAACACGATGTTTGTGGCGGCCTGTGCAACGGCGCTGTCGCTGTTCGCCAGCGTGCTTGCCGCTTACGCCATCGTGCGGCTGCGGTTTCGTGGCGCGGCGACGGTTGGCGGCCTGATCTTCCTCGCCTACCTGGTGCCGCCATCGATCCTGTTCATCCCGTTGGCGACCGTGATCTACAACTACGGCCTGTTCGACAGCCCACTGGCGTTGATCCTGGTCTACCCGACCTTCCTGGTGCCGTTCTCGACTTGGCTTTTGATGGGTTACTTCAAGACCATTCCGTTCGAACTTGAGGAATGCGCACTTATCGATGGCGCTAGTCGCTGGCAGATACTGACCCAGATCATTCTGCCATTGGCAATTCCTGGGCTGATCTCGGCTTTCATCTTCTGCTTCACGCTGTGCTGGAACGAGTTCATTTATGCGCTGACGTTCCTGTCATCGACGCAGAACAAAACGGTGCCGGTCGCGATCGTCAACGAGTTCGTGGACGGTGATATCTACCGCTGGGGCTCATTGATGGCTGGCGCTCTGGTCGGCTCGCTGCCGCTTGTCATCCTCTACGCCTTCTTCGTCGAGCACTATGTGTCGGCCATGACCGGTGCTGTGAAAGAGTAATTGGAGGTCTGTGTTTGATCGTAGGTTGGGTTCGGATGCTTAGCTGCGTCCGTAACCCAACGGCTTTGCTGCCCGTGAAGTGTTGGGTTATAGGCGCTAACCCAACCTCGGAAGCGTCGCCCTGGTGGCGAGCTTCTTTTGACTCGGAGAATATGCTCCCATGACCCAATCGATTGCATTCGTCGGCCTTGGTGCCATGGGGGCCGCAATGGCCGCCAATCTGGTGTCGAAGCAGTTTCGAGTTACCGGCTTCGACATGCGGCCTGAGGCCGTGGCGAAGCTGGTCGCAAGCGGCGGGCACGGTGCGACTTCGGCCGCCGAGGCGTCCAAGGGGGCCGACGCACTGGTGCTGATGGTGGTCAATGCCGATCAGGCCGAAGCGGTTTTGTTCTCAGGCGGCGCGCTCGATGCCCTCAAATCCGACGCCACCGTGATTGTGATGGCGACGTGCGCCCCTGCCCGCATCGTTGCCATGGCAGCCAAGGTCGAAGCCAGCGGCCGCACATTTGTCGATGCGCCGGTGTCGGGTGGCACTGTTGGCGCCACCGGCGGCACGCTCACAATCATGGCCTCGGCTGAAAAGTCGGTGTTCGAAAGGTCGAAGCCACTGCTCACCGCGATGGGCTCGAACCTCTACTACCTCGGCGGGAAGCCCGGCCAGGGCGCCGCCATGAAGACTGTCAACCAACTGCTTGCGGGCATTCACATTGCCGCTGCAGCCGAGGGGATGGCACTGGCCGAACGCGCGGGCATCGATCCGGCGCTAGCGCTGGAAATCCTGTCCGGCTCGGCGGCTTCGTCCTGGATGCTCAAGAATCGAGGGCCACGCATGGTCGCCGACGACGGTCAGGTGACCAGCGCCGTCGATATCTTCGTCAAGGATCTGGGGCTCGTGCTTGATGCCGGTCGTGCAGCCAAGATTGGCTTGCCGCTTTCGGCAGCGGCGCATCAACTGTTCATTGCCGCTTCCGGAATGGGTCTTGGCGGCCGCGATGACAGCCAGGTGATCGAGACCTATCGGGCCCTCGACGGCAAACCGAAGGGCTAGAGTGTTTCCCGAGTGCGCCGCCGTTCCGGTTCCGAATGGGTCGGCAGAACTCTAACCCTCCCGGCGCCCGACGGGCGCGGAGAGGGTTAGCGAGCAACGCAGGTTAGCTATTTCTTTTTAGCCTTGGCTTTCGCCTTGACCTTCTGGGTCAATGCCGAGGCAGCGGCGGACTTGGCGTCCTTGCTGGCCTTGGGATCGCGCATCACCTTGGAGGCGGCTTTCGCGGCCTTCGCGCCGGTGGTTTCGCTGGCGCCGTGCGATTGCGTCAGCGCGGAAGCGGCGGCCTTCTTCTCTGACTTGGTGGCGGCGGGATCGGCCAGCACGCGCGCGGCTGCCGCGGCAGCTGCCTTCCCGGTCGTCTCTACGATTGGTTTCTTGGCCATGTCTGCTCTGCCTTCATTCTGGTTGACGTCGTTCTCAAAATTCCACTGATGCGATAAGCCGATTTGAGGGTTGCGTACGATGCGGTGGCAAACCCTGCGCAAGCCACATATCATCATATCCACACAAAGCATGATTGATCGGGGAATCGCAATGGCGGGCGAGATTGCAGCAGATGGCTACGACTACGTTGTTGTTGGCGCCGGCTCGGCCGGCTGTGTCATCGCTAACCGTCTCAGTGCCGACCCGAACGTCACCGTCGCCCTGCTGGAGGCTGGCGGCCGCGACACCAATCCGTGGATCCACATTCCCGCCGGTTACTATCGAAACATCCTGAACCCGAAAATCACCTGGCAGTTCAGCTCAGGACCGGAGCCGCATTTGGGTGGTCGCGTCATCAACTGGCCGCGCGGTCGAGTACTTGGCGGCACCAGCGCCATCAACGGCTTGCTGTACGTTCGCGGACAGGCGCGCGACTTCGACATCTGGCGCCAGTTCGGCAACGCCGGCTGGTCATTCAACGACGTGCTGCCTTATTTCAAACGCGCCGAGCACCAGGAACGCGGCGCGGATGAACTTCATGGCGCCGACGGACCGCTCGGTGTTTCCGACGTGCACATGAACAATCCGGTGTGCGATGCCTTCGTCAAATCGTGCATGGCCGAAGGCATCCCATTTACGAAGGACTTCAACGGCCCGTCACAGGAAGGCGTTGGCTACTATCAGCTGACCAACCGCGACGGACGGCGCTCGACCACTGCGGTCGCCTATCTGCGGCCGATCAAGGATCGCCGCAACTTGCACGTGATTACGCATGCCGAAGCCCAAGGCGTCGTGCTCGATGGCAAACGCGTCACCGGGGTGCGCATCAAGCGGCACGGCAGACACGAGACGGTGGGCGTGCGCCGCGAAGCGATCCTGTCCGCCGGCGCGATCGGCTCGCCGCAGTTGCTGCAAGTGTCAGGCATCGGTCCGGCCGCCATATTGAAAGCCGCTGGCGTCGACGTCCGGCATGATCTCCCCGGCGTCGGTGAGAACCTGCAGGATCATTATCAGGCCCGCATGGTCTACGAGATGAGTGCGCGTGGCAGCCTGAACGAGGTCTGGCACAGCCGTTGGCTACAGGTGAAGACCGGGCTCGAATACATTTTCAAGCGCAGCGGAATGTTGACGTTCGGGGCCGGTGTGGTCGGCGTGTTCGCCAAGTCGACACCGGATCTCGACGTGCCAGACATCCAGTTTCACTTCATACCGTTGTCTGGCGAGGGCCCCGGCAAGGGACTGCACAAGTTCCCCGGTGTAATTGTGTCGGTCTGCCAGTTACGGCCTGAAAGCCGAGGCTTCATTCACATCAAGTCACCGGACCCGTCAGTGCAGCCTTCGATCGTTTCAAACTATCTCGAAGCGGAAATTGATCGTCGCGTGTTGTTGGACGCCATGAAGATGGCCCGCCGGATCGTCGCACGGTCGCCGTTTGCCGACATGACTGTGCGTGAATTCATGCCTGGTCCGGCCGTCGCCAGCGAAGAACAGTTGATGCAGTTCGCGCGTGAACAAGGCACCACGATCTTCCACCCTTGTGGGACAGCAAAGATGGGGCGCGATCCGAAGGCAGTGGTCGACGAGCGGCTGCGGGTGATTGGTATCACCGGCCTGCGCGTCGCCGACGCTTCGATCATGCCGACCATGACGTCGGGCAACACCAACGCCCCGACGATCATGATTGGTGAAAAGGCGTCCGACATGATCATCGAGGATGCCCGCATCAAATCGGCGGCGGCGTGAGGAGCACCGGCATGTCAACCCTCGACCTCGAAGCCGAATACAACAACCGGGCACGTGTGAAGGACTCCGGCGAGATCATCGCGCGGTGGGCCGAGGCTTCGGCGAAGGCGCGCGCGGAACTCACGAGCGAGCGCGATGTCGCCTATGGGCCGAAACCCCGCAATGCCTACGATTTCTATCCGGCGATCGGCGCGCGTGGGCGTGCACCCTTGGTTGCATACATTCACGGCGGTTACTGGCAGCGCGGCGATCGGCGCGAGTATGCGTTCGTTGCCCGTGAACTGGTGGCGCGCGGTGTGAACGTGGCGCTGCCGTCCTACACGCTCTGCCCGGAAGCCGGCATCGATGGCATCGCTGCTGAAATCGAGCAGTTCCTAGTGGCACTCTGGGCAAAAACCAAATGCAGGCCGGTGCTGGTCGGCCATTCGGCTGGCGGACATCTGGCGGCGATGCTGATGGCGTCAATGAAGCCGCGCGGCGATGTGCCGGCCGATCTGGTGAAGGCCGCCTATGGTCTTTCGGGCGTCTATGATTTGCCGCCGTTGATTCCGACGTCGCTCAATAGCGCCCTTGGGCTCGACGAAGCGACGGCGCGGCGCTTGAGCCCGATGTTCGGACCGAAGCCGTTACATGCGTGTGAGTTCGTGGCGTCGGTTGGAGGTGACGAGAGCCCCGAATTCATTCGACAGGCGACCGAGTTTGCGACCGCATGGTCCGGTGGCGCGGTGGCCATCGAAAGCAATATAGTGGCGGGCAAAAATCACTTCACGATCGTCGATGAGTTCTGCCGAAACGGCAGCCCGATACTCGACCGTGTCGTCGCGATGGCGCAGGCGATCGCGACTTGAAGCTCAGTGCTTGCGGGGCAGGAAGCGCGAGCGCAGGACGCTGTCAGTGATATTGACGACACGTGGCCGCGAATTGACGGCGTCGATTTCCTTTATCGCGGCATCGAGCGCGGCGGTAAGTTTCTCCAGGCCGGGAACGCGGGCCATGTCACCCCGCATGTAGGCGACGGTCTTGCGCACGGTCGACAGGTCGATCGACGGCGGCCACGAACGAGCACGGGAAATCTTGAACATCGATACACCTCGAACGCGCGGCAATGACACACTTCACCGCAACCGATTGCGGCTGTTCCATTGGTCGCAAAAAATGGACCACTGCGCAATAATGATTTGTTAATCATATTCTGTTTGTCGCGTCCCATTTTGAAGCAATTGACTGCTGCCGCGTTGACCATAATCGGGGAGGGAACGTTTACCCTGTTGTGGCAACCTCCAGGGCGGTCCGAACATCGTTTTCACTGATCAGCCAGTGGACGCGATGTTCGGAGTTGCGAGTGGGGAGTTCCGGCGTTGGGCAAACAGCCAAGCATTTTGATGATCGTCGAGAACCTCACGGTGCCAATCGATCGACGCGTCTGGCAGGAAGCCACGACCTTGCGCGATAGCGGCTACATCGTTTCGATCATCTGCCCAAAGGGTGCGCAATACACCAAGAGCTATGAGCTCCTCGACGACATTCACGTGTTTCGTCATCCGTTGCCGATCGAGGCCGACGGCGCCTTGGGTTATGCCTTGGAGTATACCTGGGCGTTGGTCTGGGAGTTCATTCTCAGCATTCGGGTCTATTTCAAGGTTGGCTTTGATTGTGTTCAGGCCTGCAATCCACCCGACCTGATCTTCATCATCGGGGCGTTCTGGAAATATCTGTTCGGCAAGCCGTTCCTGTTCGACCACCACGACATCAATCCCGAACTTTATGAGGCTAAATTTGGCAAGCGCGGTGCCTTCCATCGCTTGCTGCTGAAGCTTGAGCGCTGGACGTTCAATACCGCGGACGCCTCGATTGCCACCAACGAGACGTTCAAGTCGATCGCGGTGGATCGCGGCGGCATGGATCCCGACAAGGTGTTCATCGTGCGTTCGATCCCGGATCTCTCGCGGTTCAAACGCATCGATCCCGATGCGCGGCTGCGTAACGGCCGTCGCAATGTCATCGGCTACGTCGGCATCATGGGCGCACAGGATGGCGTCGACCTGCTGGTCGAGGGCATGGCGGATCTGGTCAATGTCCAGGGCCGCCGCGACACGCAGTGCGTGATCGTTGGCTCTGGCACCGAACTCGACCGCCTCAAGGGCATGGTCGCGGCGCACCGTTTGGAAGACTACGTGAGCTTCACTGGGTTCCTGTCAGGCAAGCCGCTCCTGCAGGCGTTCTCGACCTTCGATATCGGCGTCATTCCGGATCCGAAGAATGGCTACAACGACAAAATCTCGATGAACAAGGTGTTCGAGTACATGAGCCTCGGCATCCCGTTCGTGCAATTCGACCTCGACGAGGGTGTAATGGTGGCGGGCGAAGCGGCACTCGTCGCGCGCAACAACTCGCCATTGGAGCTGGCCGGCCAGATGGCGCGTCTGCTCGACGACGAGACCCTAAGGTCCAAGCTGTCGCACACTGGCAAGGCACGCGCCAAGGCGCTGCTGCGTTGGGAGACCGAGCGGGCGCAACTGCTTGCGGCTTACGAATTCCTGCTCAAGGACCGCACCGCGACGACCGGAGCGGCCCTGCCGACGCGTTGATCGGCAACTACCCTTTGACGAATTCGGGGCGGATCACGATTGGGGCTTCGATCAGATGCGGCTGTAGTGGTCGCCTCGGTACCAGTCCCGACTTGCCGCCATTGCGATAGACGGCATTGTCGGTGATGCCGGTAAGTTCCTCGAGCCGGGGCACGCGGTCGAGGCCGATGGGGTAGATCGTTAGCTGGTCCGGCTCGAATTTCATGCGCATGAAGTTGCGATAGTTCTTGATCCGGAGCGCCGCGAACGCGTCCTCGGCATGCATGTGGCCGAACAGGCCGGCGATCACCCAGTAGGCGCCCCAGACGAAGCCACCGATCAGTCCACCGATTAATGTCATCTCGAACGGATAGAGCAGGCCGACCAACTCCCGCACGGTCTTGGCATCCACGGTTTTCGCGGCTTTTGTGGTTTGGGCCGACAGCGGCGTCGGCGGCACCGCATCGCGCGGGCCGACGTCGCGCAGTTCGCGCTGTCGCTGCCGTTCCTGGAGCAGCGGCTCCAAAGTTTCCTTCACAATGCTCTCGACGATGCCGGCATCTTTTGTCTCGCCGGCCAGGGCCGCGTTGGCCTTTTGCGCCACCCATGGCGCCAAATTGTTGTTGAAGGCGAGCAAGCCGATGAAGAGCGTGAACATCACCGTCGCATGGACCAGGAAATGGGCCGTGCCGACAGCGAACTTAGTAATGAAGCGGCGAAATCCGGGTTTCTCTTCGGCGTCGACGTACCAGACCAGCGCGATATAGAGTCCGAGCAACATCACCGCGAAACTCATGCTCAGGGTCGCCTGCAGGAGATAAAGCGGCATCCACGGTAGCAGTGTCTCGGGCGCCAGGGTGAGGCCCGATTGATCGATCTTGCCGGAGGAAATGTCGTAGGATCGCGCCACCGTGTGGAACTGCCAAGTGATCAGCCAATAGATGATGCCGATACCCATCGCGAACGGGAAATTGTAGATTGGGAAGGCAAGATTGCGCAGGCTGAGCAACAGGCTGGTGGACTTCTTCGGATAACACTTCGGCGCGAGTTGCTTCAGCGGCCGCTGCGCCGTCTTCATCTTCACCTTGTCCTTGATGTCGTCCCGGATCTCCTTGAGCGGTTCGACGACCTCGCGCACGGCTTCTTTCACGGCCGACTCGACCTTGCCAGGCCGTTTCAGACGGACGTCGTATTTATGCGCCGCCCACTCATGCGTGACGCTGCCGTGTTCGTCGTTGTTGATGCTGGTCGATTTGATCTCGGGCCAGCGCACCTGGATCTCGTTCTTCAGCACATGCGTTGGATGCAGAAACGATCCGCCGCCACCGGCGGTGAAAAAGTGCACGCCGAGTTCGGCCGACGAGTATCGATTGTAGTGATGCCAATCGCCAGCAAACACTGCGCAGACCTTAGCGCCGCGTGATCGGGCGATGGCGGTGATCTTGAAGAAGTTCTCTTCCTCGTCCTGGCCCTGGAAATCGGCCAACATCCAGGACGGCTCGGCCATGCAGATTATAATCTTGTCGTCGGGGCCCATTTCGGCCGCGACTGCCGTGAAGTAATTTACCTGGGCGGTGTCGAGATACTTCGAAAACTGAATGTCGGTGCCCCAGATCCACCACTTGTGCGGCATTTTCAGCGCCCAATAGCTGCGATGCTGCTGGCACTGCCAGCCGCCGATGACGCTGCCACGGCTTTCCGATAGCTTGTCGCGCGACGAGCAGAACAGGCTGTCGAAGGATTGCAGGCCGTCATACCAATCGTGGTTGCCCGGGATGGCGAACAGCTTGCGCTTCGGCTCGTTGCCGGAAAGCGCGATGTCGTAGGGGCCCTGCAGTCGCTTCTTGTATTCCGGCCGAGTTGCCTGTGGGTAGCATTGGTCGCCGCCCATGATCAGGATTTCGCCGTGCGGCAGTGGGCCGGCGCCCTTCAGGTCCAGGCTGTCTTGGGCCAGCAGGTAGGCGGTTGAAAATGTCGCTTCGAAGCCATCGCCGATGTCGCAGATATAGTCGACCCAGTAGGCTCCGGTTTCGTCCACCGTGATGCGCTTGGCTGGGTCGGGGTTCGCTGGGTTGGATAGGTCGTAGCGGTCCAACAGATCGCGGCCAGCGGCCGGGTCGGTTGCAGCCTGGATCAACCGCTGGTCGGCGTACTGGCCGAACACTGCTGACACGAGTGTCCGCACACCAACACGGGCGAGTAGTCGTGGATCATACCACCGCACCATCTTCGGCAGATCGCCGTCGATGAGCTGTTGCATCGGACTCTGTGCATGGAACCCCGTCGGAACGCTGAACGGCCGTCAAGATAACCGTCCGGCACCCAATGTGAAGCCCCGGTGTGGCTCAGGTGCGGCACGACTGGATTTTCCGCTTGTCATGGTGACTATGGAAGGTCCAAGGCTGGAATATCCAAACTCGACAAGGAATGCCCCCGTGCGCAATCTTACCGCCCGTATCGGATTTTGCCTGCTCGCCCTTGTGGCGGTGACGACGCTGCGGCCGGTTGCAGTGCTGGCGCAGGCATCGACCAAGGTCACCCTGGTGCTGACGAGTGACATCTATAAAATGAACGAGCAGGCGGGACGTGGCGGCTATCCCCGGCTCGCGGCCATCCTCAAAGCGGAGCGGGCGGCCAACCCGACCAATACCATAGTGATTCATGCCGGCGATGCCTTGTCGCCTTGCCTGCTGTGCGGATTCGACCAGGGCGCCCATGTCATCGACATCACCAATCGACTGGCACCCGACATCTTCGTGCCAGGCAATCACGAGTACGACTTTGGCCGCGAGAACTACATCAAGCGCATGGCAAGCGCGAAATTCCCGATCGTCGCCGGCAATCTGCGCGGGCCAGATGGCAAGGCGATCGCCGGCCACGCTGACACGCGCATCATCACCATCGGCGACATCAAGATCGGCTTCCTCGGTGCCACCGCCGAGGACAGCTACAAGAAGTCGAATCCAGAAGACCTGAAGATCACCGCTGTCGCGCCGATGGTCAGCGAGAAGGCGAAGGAACTGCGCGCCGCCGGGGCCGATATTGTGGTCGGCGTGGTGCATGCCGATCGAGATATCGACATTGCGCTCTACGATAGCCGCGTCGTCGACGTGCTGCTCAGCGGCGACGATCACGACCTACGCATGATGTACGATGGCAAGACGGCGATGGCGGAGGCTGGCCAGGATGCGGTGACCGTCGTCGCGATCGATCTGTCGATCGCGATCAAAACCAACGGAGGCGCGCGCGAGGTCTCATGGCGGCCGCACTTCCGGTTGCTTGACAGTGCCGCGGTGACGCCCGATCCGGACATGCTGGCGGTGGTCAAGGGCTATGAAGCCGAGCTGTCGCGCGAACTCGACGTGCCGGTGGCGACGCTGACGGGCGCCCTCGACAGTCGCAATGCGACCGTGCGCGCGGTCGAGGCCGCCATCGGCAACCTCATCGCCGACGGCGCCCGGGATGGCACCAAGGCCGACATCGCCGTCATCAATGGCGGCGGCATTCGCGGCGGCAAGCTCTATCCGGCCGGCCATCAGTTGACGCGCCGTGACGTGATCAGCGAGTTGCCGTTCGGCAACCTCAACATCGTATTCGAACTGAAGGGCGCGGAAGTGCGCCAGATGGCCGAGATCGGCGTGTCGAAGTCGCCACTGGCGGCCGGTAGTTTCATGCACTACTCCGGCATGACCGTCGAAGCCGACCTGTCAAAGCCGGCCGGATCGCGCGTCACCGCCATCAAGGTCAATGGCGAGCCGCTGAGCGATACGCGCACCTACAAGGTTGCCGGCAGCGACTTCTTCCAGCGCGGCGGCGACGGCTACGTGATGTTCAAGACCGCCAAACTCGCGATGCGGCTCGAGGATGCCCGTCTGCTCGCCAATGACGTCATGGTCTACGCTCGCAAGCTCGGCACCATCGACGCGAAGCCCGAGGGCCGGGTCGTATTGAAGCCGTGATGACGATTGCCCCCTCCGAGGTCGACGAACTGGTCGCCGCGCTGCGCCGAGCCGAGCGCCGCGCCATCGCCCGCGTTGCGACAGAGTTCGAGCGTTTGTCGCCGATTGCCGCCGACCTGTTGGCGAAAATCGACCATGACCTCGGTCGCGCGCGTGTTATCGGCATCACCGGCCCGCCCGGCGCCGGCAAGTCGACGCTGGTCAACGCCATGATCGTTGAGCTGCGCCGCCAGAGTCACTCGGTCGGCGTCATCGCCGTCGATCCGTCGAGCCCGATTTCGGGTGGGGCCATTCTTGGTGACCGCATCCGCATGACGGCTGCGGCCGAAGACGACGGCGTGTTCGTGCGCTCGCTGGCTTCAAAGGGCATCCTTGGCGGCCTGACGCCGGCGGCGGTACGCATCATCGACGCGCTCGACGGCGCCGGTTTCGGTACCATTATCCTGGAGACGGTCGGTACCGGGCAAAGCGAAATCGACGTCGCTGAGATCGCCGATGTGCGCGTGGTGGTGGCCGCTCCAGGGCTCGGCGACGACATTCAGGCGATGAAGTCGGGGCTGCTCGAAATCGCCGACGTACTGGTCGTCAACAAGGGCGACCGGCCCGGCGCCGAGACGACGCTGCAGCAGTTGGCCGGAGCGGTTTCGGTGCGGTCCGCCGAATCCGAGCGGCAGACGCCGGTGCTTAAGGTTTCCGCCACCAACGGCGATGGCGTCGCGAAGCTGGTTTCGGTCATCGGCGCGATTGCGGCTGAGCGATTGGCCATGCCGGCGATCGAGCGTCGTCGCCGCCGGGCCCGCTATCTGATTGCCCGCGCCGCCGCCGATATGATTGCCGAGCGCATTCGCTCGGGCGATGCGGCCGGTTTGCAGGCAGCATGCGACGACATTCTTGCGGGTCGCGTCACCGCCGGAGAGGCTGCGGCAAGGCTATTGGGCCAGAGGTGAGGTCGTGTTCAACTTACCCGCACTGCCTCGGCATCGATGATCGGCGGCGGGCGGCGGACGAGACCCTTCTTTTCCATGTGCCGGCGCAGCAGCGCCATGTTCTTCAGGTTGGCGCGGAACATCACGTCGAAGGCATCGCCGAGCACCGGCACCGCGCCGATTGTGGTGTCTAGCGCGGTGTTGGCCATCATGCGCCACAGCACCCATTTTGGCACGCCGAGCCTGCGCGCCTCCCAGATCAGGTAGCTCGACATCAGAGCGGAGATCAGGTCGCCAGCAACCGGGATCAAGCCAATGACGCCATCGATGCCGAAGCGGATGGTCGTACCGGGAATGACGATGACGCTGTCCATCACTCGCGCCAGCATCTCCAGGCGGGCGACGGACTGCTCGGCTTCGACATTCGGCGGGTTTGGCGTGCGCATTCGTTGATCCTCAGGGGCAACGTGCCTGATTTGGGGATGCGCGGCGTCCACTCCAAGGCGTGGCGTGAAATTGAACGGTCAGTGTCCGGGCCGGACCGCGCCGACCCGGACACTGACAGGCAATCAGCAGAGATTGCCGATGCAGGTGACGGGCGGTGAGGGGCGCGTCTTGACGATCACCCCGCCGTTGGAATTGATCGGATTGCCGCGCAACCGCCATATCTGCCGCAGCTGCCATTGCGACAATGGCGTCGAAACCGGTTTAATCTTGGGATCGCGGACCAGCGGCCCGCTCGTCGTCGGCGGCGCGACGATCGACTTGCTGGCTGCCCGCGTCGACGCGGCGTCGGCGGCGGATACCAGGCCAGCCAATGCGATGCCCACGGCGAAGGCCGATAAAATGAAGCGCTGGGTGCCCATGATTAACTCTCCTGATTTCGGCATTTGCTCCACGGCCGCTGCCTGATGGCGACGGCGGCTGGGCGATTTCGGAAGGTTCCGAATGTGCGCCTCTGCTCACGTAGTCGTGGCAGGCGGCGGATTGGTTCAAGGATCAAGATCGAGATCCGTTTCGCCCCCTCCCAAAGCAGCCTTTGCTTCCGGCCGCCGGCAGGCTATGAGGACGCCAGATTTCCATGACCACCGCACCGACGGGAACCGACCATGAACATTCATGAATATCAGGCGAAGGACCTCTATCGGCAGTACGGCGTGCCGACCACCAAGGGCTTCCCGGCGTTCTCGGTCGATGAAGCCGTCGAAGCGGCCAAAAAGCTACCCGGCCCGGTCTGGGTGGTGAAGTCGCAGATCCATGCCGGCGGTCGCGGCAAGGGCAAGTTCAAGGAAGCAGCCGCCGGCGAAAAGGGTGGCGTTCGCCTCGCCAAGTCGCTGGACGAGGTTAAGACCTTTGCTGCCCAAATGCTCAACAACACGCTGGTGACGATCCAGACCGGTGATGCCGGCCGCGTCGTCAAGCGACTCTATGTCGAGGACGGCTCGCAGATCGACCGCGAACTCTACCTGTCGGCATTGGTTGACCGCGCCACCTCGCGCGTCGCCTTCATCGTTTCGACCGAAGGCGGCATGGACATCGAGACCGTCGCCCACGACACGCCGGAAAAGATCCTGACGTTCTCGATCGACCCGGCCTCGGGCTATTTCCCCTATCACGGCCGCAAGATCGCGTTTGCGCTCGGCCTTTCAGGCGCGCAGGTCAACCAGTGCGTCGCAATGGTCGGCAATCTCTATCGCATGTTCGTCGAGAAGGACATGAGCATGCTGGAGATCAACCCGCTGGTCGTGACCAAGGACGGCAACCTCGTCTGCCTCGACGGCAAGATGGACTTCGACGGTAACGCACTGTTCCGTCACAAGGACATCGTCGAGCTGCGCGACCTCGAGGAAGAAGATCCGGCCGAAGTCGAGGCCTCAAAGTACGACCTCAACTACGTCAAGCTCGACGGCCAGATCGGCTGCATGGTGAACGGCGCTGGCCTCGCCATGGCGACCATGGACATCATTAAGCTCTATGGGCTGGAGCCGGCCAACTTCCTCGACGTCGGCGGCGGCGCCACCAAGGAGAAGGTGTCGGCGGCGTTCAAGATCATCCTATCCGATAAGAGCGTGAAGGGCATCCTGGTCAACATCTTCGGCGGCATCATGCGCTGTGACATCATCGCAGAGGGTGTCGTGGCGGCTGCCCGCGAGATGGCGATCACCGTGCCGCTCGTCGTGCGTCTCGAAGGCACCAACGTCGACCTCGGCAAGAAGATCCTGTCCGAGAGCGGCCTGAAGATCGTCCCCGCCGACAACCTCGCCGACGCTGCCAAGAAGATCACGGACGAGGTGAAGAGGCTGGGGT
>CAVTAL010000016.1:0-9962 GCA_963732635.1 uncultured Alphaproteobacteria bacterium | reverse complement strand
CCGCGGATGCGCCGCATCATACACCGCGAGCAACCGATCGCGGTCGACTTCGGTGTAGACCTGCGTGGTCGATAGTGAAGCATGGCCGAGCAGTTCCTGGATCTGCCGCAAGTCGGCGCCGGCCGACAACAGGTGCGTTGCGAACGAATGGCGCAGCGCGTGGGGTGTCGCGCTCGCCGGCAGCTTCAGTTGGGTGCGAATGCGCTCCATGGCGAGTTGGATGATGCGCGGTGACAGTGGCCCGCCCTTGGCGCCGCGAAACAGGATGTCATTGGGTTCGAGCGGGAATGGGCATTGCGCGCGATAGCTCTCGATCGCGGCGATGGTGACCGGGATCACCGGCACGGCGCGCTCTTTCGAGCCCTTGCCGACGATGCGCAGCACATCACGGTCATGCGTCGGTGCATCTTTGACCAGCAGCCCGAGAGCTTCCGAGATGCGCAGGCCCGAGCCGTAAAGCAGCAGCAGCACGGCGGTATCACGGGCGCCGATCCAATCCATGTCGGCGGTGTTGGCTTCCTCGACCGCGTTGGCGGCATGGCTGACGGTCAGCGGCTTCGGCACACTGTGCGGAATTTTTGGCATCGCGACGGTCAGGATTGCGCGGTTCTTCAAGGTCTCGGTCGCTTCGAGCCAGCGGAAGAACATCCGCAGCGCCGACATCGTGCCGGCGAGCGTGCGTCCCGAAACGCCCTGCCGGCGACGGCGCGCCAGGAAGCCGCGGATGGTGCGGGTGTCGAGTTTTGCGAGGTCGGTCATCACCGGCGCGCGGCCGCGCTCATGACGGATGTGGCCGAGGAACTGGACGAGGTCGCGGGCGTAGGCCTCGCGGGTGCCTTCCGACAGGCCGCGATCGAGCACCATATGGTCGAGCCACGCCTCGACGGTTACCACCAATTCGTTTGACAGCGGCAATTCGCCGTCGACGCGCATGATGTCGGTTAGCGTGGTCAAAGTACCTCGGCTCCGGTTCTATTGGCGAATCGCCTCTGTTCAGCGCAACTGTCGGGAGCATACAGTTAATCGAACATTAACGGCAGGCTGGGCGGGGTTGGCGACGTGCTGGAATTGATCCTGTGGGAGTGGCTGAGCTTCGCGGTGCGATGGCTGCATGTGATCGCCGGCATCGCCTGGATCGGCAGCTCGTTCTATTTCGTGCACCTCGATCTCAGTCTGGCGAAGCGCGAAGGATTGCCGGCCGGCGCGCACGGCGAGGCCTGGCAGGTGCACGGCGGCGGCTTCTACAACATGGTGAAGTACCTCGTTGCGCCGGCTCGCATGCCGGAGCATCTCACTTGGTTCAAGTGGGAAGCTTACGCCACATGGCTTTCCGGCATGGGGCTGCTGGTCGTCGTCTATTATTTCGCGAGCCGGCTCTATTTGATCGACCAGAGCGTCATGGCGCTGTCACCGATGCAGGCGATTGCCATAAGCGTCGGCGGGCTGGTGCTGGGGTGGATCGTTTATGACGGGCTTTGCAAATCGCCGCTTGGGCGCAATGACACGACGTTGGCACTGGTCGGCTACGTGTTCCTGGTGGCGCTCGCCTGGGGCTTCACGAAGGTGTTCAGTGGACGCGGCGCCTACATGCAGATGGGCGCTCTGATCGGCACCATCATGGTCGCGAACGTCGCCATGGTCATCATCCCCAATCAGCGGCGCGTGGTCGCTGATCTGATCGCAGGCAAGTCGCCCGACCCGCGTCTCGGCGCCATCGGCAAGCAGCGCTCTTTGCACAACAACTACCTGACGCTGCCGGTGGTGTTCGTGATGATCTCGAACCATTATCCGCTGTCGTTCGCCAGCCGGTTCAACTGGCTGATCCTGGCGCTGGTGATGATTATCGGCGCGGTGATCCGGCACTTTTACAACAGCCGACACAAGGGGCTGCCGTCGCCCTGGTGGACATGGGGGGTGTCGGCCGTTTGCGGCATCGCCATCATCTGGCTGTCGACCTTTCCCGCCGTCTCGATCAAGCGCGCCGCTGGCATCGTGACCTTCGCCCAGGCCGAAGAGCTAGTAATTTCGCGCTGCAGCATGTGTCATGCGGCGCAGCCGGTATGGGAGGGCATAGGCAGCGCGCCGAAGGGTGTGATGCTCGACACGCCTGAGCGGATAAAGGCGCACGTCGGCCAGATCGCGCTCAACAGCGTGCTCTCGAACGCCATGCCGCCCGGTAACATCACTGAACTCTCAGCCGAGGAACGCGGTGTCCTGGCAGCCTGGATCGAGACTAGGCCGTGATTTCCGAACCGTCCCCGCGTTCGATAGGGCAATGGCGTGCAACCGCTGTCATGGTTGGATTTGCAACGCTGACTTTGCCGTTGATGCCTGTGCAAGCGGTACTGCTGCGAACGACCTCACGCGGTGCACGGGCTTTTCCACATTGGTACCACAGGCAAGTCTGCCGGCTGCTCGGCATCCGCCTGCAGATCGAAGGCGCGGTCGCGCGCGACCGGCCGGTGCTGGTGGTCGCGAACCATTCGTCGTGGCTCGATATTCCGGTTTTATCGGCTGTGGCACCGGTATCTTTCATCGCCAAGAAGGAGGTCGGCGGCTGGCCGTTCGTGGCTACACTCGCACGACTGCAGCGCAGCGTTTTCGTCGATCGCACCCGTCGTACTGCGGTCGGCGAGACTACGTCCGAGATGACCCAGCGACTGGCGGCCGGCGATGCACTTGTGCTGTTCGCGGAAGGCACCTCGACCGACGGTAACCGGGTGCTGCCGCTGCGCACGTCGCTGTTCGGCGCGGTCTTGCCCGGCACAAAGGGCGACCAGTTGCCGCATGATGCGGTGGTGCAGACCTGTGCCGTGGTCTACGGCTGCCTACATGGAGTGCCGATCGGTCGCGCCGACCGCCATGCCGTCGGCTGGTATGGCGACATGGAGATGGGCAGTCATGCCTGGAACCTGCTCAAGGCTGGTCCGCTCGACGTCCGAATCGTCATCGGTGCGCCGGTTGCGATCAACAGCTTTACTGATCGCAAGGCATTGGCACGTCAGGTTGAATCCGAATTGCGCCATGCCGTGGTGCGTAGTTTGCGCAATCGGCCGACGGGCGAGGTGCTCGAAATCGCCGGACCAGGGCCGCAGATAGTTCGGCGTGTCAATTCCGCTCCAACGGTCTCAGCCAAGTGGACCTAGTGTGGTGTTGCAACTGTTTTCCCCTTAAGTCGAATGCTGCAATGCAACATTTTGATGACTCGCACGTTCCCAACGGTTAGCGTAACCGCCTAGGAACGTGATTGCGTTAAGTTCCCGCCGGGGTTCACTGTTATCGCAGAGCAACGAGGGGCACATGTCTGACAATCGTGCAGACGCAGTGACTGGACCGAAGAAGGTCTTCGTCAAGACGTTTGGCTGCCAGATGAACGTCTACGACAGCGAGCGACTGGTCGAGGCGTTGGCGCCGTCGGGCTTCACCGAGACCGGCGATATGGCGGACGCTGATCTGGTCGTTCTGAACACTTGTCACATCCGAGAAAAGGCTGTCGAAAAGGTTTATTCCGACCTTGGCCGGGTGCGTGACGTGAAGGCCGAACGGCAGGCATTGGGCAAGTCAACGCTCGTGACGGTTGCCGGTTGCGTTGCCCAAGCCGAAGGCCGCGAGATCTCGCGGCGGGCGCCGGTGGTCGATCTCGTGATCGGACCGCAGAGCTACCACCGGTTGCCTGAATTGCTTGGTGAAATGCGCGCCGGTCGCCGAATTGTTGAAACCGAGTTCCCCGAGGCCGACAAGTTTTCCGCACTGCCGCAACGTACTGGCCCACGCCAGACGGCAGCCTTCCTTACCGTCCAAGAGGGCTGCGACAAGTTTTGTACCTTTTGCGTTGTGCCCTATACGCGTGGCGCTGAGTTCTCGCGGCCGGTCGCTGATATCGTGCGTGAGGCCGAGGCGTTGGCGACGCGCGGCGTGCGCGAACTGACCCTGCTGGGGCAGAACGTCAACGGCTACCACGGCGTTGGCGCAGACGGCTCGCAGCAGTCGTTGGCCCAGTTGCTAGCCCGCCTGTCCGACGTGCCGCTGATCGAGCGGTTGCGCTACGTGACCAGCCATCCGCGCGATATGCAGGACGACCTGATCGACGCCCATCGGCACATGCCCAAGCTAATGCCCTACCTTCACTTGCCATTCCAAGCTGGAGCGGATCGCATTCTCGCCGCCATGAACCGCAAGCACACCGCAGATGACTATCGCCGCCTCGTTGAACGCATTCGCAGCGCCCGGCCCGATATTGCACTGTCGACCGATATCATTGTCGGTTTTCCAGGTGAAACCGATGCCGAGTTTGCTCAGACGCTCGATCTCGTGCGCGAAATTGGCTTCGCCCAGGCCTATTCATTCAAATACAGTGGCCGCCCTGGCACGCCTGCGGCGACAATGGACGAACAGGTGCCTGACGTCGTCAAATCGGCGCGTCTGCTGGAATTGCAGGGCCTGCTTGAAAACCAGCAGAAGTCCTTCAACGACGGCTTCATCGGTCAGGTTGTGCCGGTACTGTTCGAGCGCGCTGGCAAGCGCGAAGGCCACCTCGTTGGCCGCACGCCCTATCTGCAATTGGTCCACGTCGAAGCAGGTGAGCAGGCCCTAGGTCACGTTCTGCCCGTCGCCATCGCCTCGGCCAGCCAGAATAGTCTGACCGGCACGCTGCAGGCCGCTTGATTCGCCACACGACGGTTGATCGTCACCTGCCTGTCATCGCCTCGCGGCGCGGGCTGTGCTAGGTTAATGGTGGCTACAGCAACTCAACCGTCGCCGGAGACGCCGATTTGACATCATATCGTGGACCTGCGCCCGCAGGCGGAATGGCCCGTCCCAAGAAATCCAGCGCCCCCAAGAAGCGGGTGGTCGTGCCCTTCGAGGACAATCGGTTCCTGCCGCGACTCCTCGGCGAGCATGACTCGCACCTGGCGCTGATCGAGGATCGCCTGGGCATCGAGGCACATGCGCATGGCAACGTGGTGATACTCGCCGGCTCAGAAAGCGGCTGCGATATCGCCCGCGGCGTTCTGGAGGACCTCTATGCCCGAATTCAGAAAGGCGATGATGTCGGTCCAGGCGATATCGATGGCCTGATACGGCATGCGCGCAATGAAGACAGCGAGGCGATCAGTGATGGCCGCGCCCAGGTCGCCACCCGCCGCAAGATTGTCAACGCTCGCACGCCAGCGCAGAGCACTTATATCCGGGCGATCGAGAAACTCGATCTGGTGTTCGGCATCGGCCCGGCCGGCACTGGCAAAACCTATCTGGCGGTGGCGTTCGCCGCTCACTGCCTCGAACGCGGCATCGTCGAACGCATCATTCTATCGCGACCGGCGGTCGAAGCCGGCGAACGGCTGGGATTCCTGCCCGGCGATATGCGCGACAAGGTCGATCCGTATCTGCGGCCATTATACGACGCGCTCTACGATGTCCTGCCGCCGGAGAAAGTCGAACGCGACCTCGATGCCGGCATCATCGAGATCGCGCCGCTGGCGTTCATGCGCGGTCGAACACTCGCCAATGCCTTTGTCATTCTCGACGAGGCGCAGAACACCACCAGCATGCAGATGAAGATGTTTTTGACCCGCCTCGGCGAGGGTTCGAAGATGGTCATCACCGGCGATCCGAGTCAGATCGATCTGCCACCGGGTCAAAAATCAGGTCTAGAGGAGGCGGTGGCGTTGCTCGACGGCGTCGACGGCATCGAGGCAATCCGGTTCCAGGCTCAGGACGTTGTGCGGCGGGATCTGGTTGCCCGCATTGTCGAAGCCTACGAACGCGCCACGCCACCAAAGAAGGTTTGAAGATGCCTCGTTTGGATGATGACAGCGGGTCGGCCGCCGCGCCGACTGAAGACCCCGACCCTACGCAATCATTGCTCGTCGAGTACGTATCGGAGGCTGGCGATTGGTCGGCCATCGGCGACGCAGCCGAAATCCTGGCGCCGGTGCTGGTGGCCGTTGGCGGACGGACAGAATTGCTGAAATTCATGCCGGCAGAGGCATGCGTCGCATTCACCGACGATGCGGCGATGCGTCGGCTCAACGGCCACTTCCGGGGCAAGGACAAGCCGACCAACGTGCTGTCTTTCCCGTCCGGAATTCCGGTGGTCGAGGGCGAAAGGCGCAGTCTCGGCGATATCGTGCTCGGCTGCGAGACGGTGATGCGGGAGGCGCCGGAACAAGGCGTTGCACCTGCCGATCACTTGCGCCATCTCGTACTGCATGGCCTGTTGCACTTGATGGGTTACGACCACGAGTTCGGATAGTGATGCAGAGGTCATGGAAGCGCTAGAGATTGCAATTCTGGCGCAACTCGGTATCGCCAACCCCTATGAAGAGGCGGCCGACGCGCTGGCTCCACAATGACCGCCGACCCAACGGTCCCCTCAGCGCCTCAGTCGAGCGGCGGCTCCGATCAAGCATCCCAATCGCCTCCGCTCGGTTGGTTCGCCAGCTTACGAGCGCGACTCGGACTTCCGGGTGGGCCATCGTTGCGCGAGACACTCGAGGAGGCACTGAATTCGGAGCAGAAATCGCCGAATTCGTTCTCCGCCGAAGAACGCCGCATGTTGTTGCGGCTACTTCGCTTCGGCACGCTCAGGGTCGAGGACGTAATGGTGCCACGCGCGGATATCATCGCGGCGGACGAAAGCGAGCCGCTGGGTGAAGTCCTGCGCATATTCCAGGATGCTGGTGTTTCCCGCATTCCGGTGTTCCAGGAAACGCTCGACGATCCGCGCGGCATGATCCACGTGAAGGATCTTCTGAAGTCGATGATTGGCGACATGGCGCGCAACGGTGACGGCGCCGAACCACCGCCTCCGGACTTGTCGAAGGTTGATCTAGCGAAACCGATCTCCACCACCAAGATCCGCCGGCCGGTGCTCTACGTGCCACCGTCGATGCCGGCAATGAATCTGTTGATCCGCATGCAATCAACGCGCATTCACATGGCGTTGGTGGTCGACGAATATGGCGGCACCGATGGGCTGGTGACGATCGAGGATCTGGTTGAGCAGATCGTCGGTGACATCGAGGATGAGCACGACGAACTGGAGGATGCGCACATCTACCAGGATACCAAGCACGGCTTGGTCGCGTCGGCGCGGACGCCGGTGAAGGAACTCGACGAACATCTCGGCGTGAAACTGCTGACCCCCGACGAGGAAGAAGCGATCGATACGTTGGGCGGACTGGTGTTCGCACTGGTGGGTCGTGTGCCGGCGCGGGGCGAAATCATATTGCATGCGAGCGGTATCGAGTTCGAGGTGCTCGATGCCGATCCGCGCCGGGTCAAGCGTCTGAAGATCGTTGACACGCGCGCCGGCCTGTCCGCCGGTAAGTCAGCCGCGCCAGCGCTTCAGGGCATACCGAAAGCATGAGTGCTGGCATCATCCAGGTGGCGGGCGGTTTCGTTTCACTGTCACGGCAAATGGCGCGATGGTGCGATTCAGCCGGGCGGCGCGGCGCGGCGTTGGCCGCATTTGTCGCGGGCGCGGTAACGGTGCTAGCCATGGCGCCGTTTTTTCTATGGCCGGTGCTGTTTGCCACCTTGCCGGTACTGGTGTGGCTGACCGACAGGTCCAGCGGTCGCGGCGGGCGGCGATGGTTCGCCTGCTTCTGGCCGGGCTGGTGGTTCGGTTTTGGTTATTTCCTGTTTGGGCTATTTTGGATTGGCGAGGCGTTTCTCGTCGATGCCGAGCGGTTCCTGTGGGCCTTGCCATTTGCGGTGACGCTGCTGCCGGCGGGCCTTGCGATCTTCTATGGAGCAGCGACGGCTGCTGCCGGCATGTTGTCGCGGCCTGGTGTGAGCCGGGTCGTGGCGCTGGCACTGGCGATCTCAGCGACCGAGTGGCTGCGTGGGCATATCCTAACTGGTTTCCCGTGGAACACACTTGGCTATGCGCTTACCATGCCATTGCCATTGATGCAGGCGGCGGCGCTGGTCGGGATCTATGGTTTGACACTTGCTGCGGTGCTTATCTTCGCCGCCCCTGGCGTTCTGCTGGCTGGTGATCGAGACGACAAGGCTCGTGCGGCGTTGGCCATCGCGGTGCTGCCATTGGCAGCGATGACGGCGTTCGGCACACTGCGACTGACGATGTTGAAGGAAGACGTGGTTCCAGGGGTTAGAGTGCGCATCGTTCAGCCGAGCGTGCCTCAGCGTGAGAAGTGGTTGCCCGAGAACCAGCGACAGATTTTTTTCGATCACATCGAGCTATCAAAACGCCGGCCCGATGGTACGCTCGACGAAGCCATGGCCGATATCACGCACGTTATCTGGCCCGAAGCGGCGATGCCATTCCGGCCGCTGCAAAGCCCTGAAGCGCTTGCCATGATCGGCGAAATGCTGCCGCCAAGTGTACATCTGATATCGGGTGGACTGCGAACTGTGGAGACGAATGGCGAACTCGAGGCGCGCAATAGCCTGTTGGTGTTCGGTGAGGGCGGCAGTGCGGTGGCCGTTTACGACAAGATCCACCTCGTGCCTTTTGGCGAGTACTTGCCGCTGAAATCATGGTTGGAGAAAATCGGACTCGAACAACTTGTGCGCCAGCGAGGTGGTTTCGGCATCGGTCCCAAGCCGCGCCCACTGCTTTCCGTGCCTGGTTTGCCGAAAGCAGGGCCGCTGATCTGTTACGAGGCGATCTTTCCGGCCGCCATCGTGCAAGGCAACGAGCGACCGGGCATGCTGATCAACCTCACCAATGATGGCTGGTTCGGCAATACGACCGGGCCGCGTCAGCACCTGCATCAGACGCGTGTGCGGGCGGTCGAAGAAGGCGTGCCGCTTGTGCGCGCGGCCAACAACGGCATCTCCGCCGTGATCGCACCTTCCGGCCGCATCATCGATCGCCTCGGCATGAATGTGCGCGGCAGCATTGATGCTCATCTGCCACAGGAGGTGTCGCCGCCGCTTTACGCAAGGTTCGGTGACATGTTGTTCGCTGGCACTTGGTTGTTGTTTGCGTGTTTGCTGGTCGGTTGGCGCCGGCATGCGTAGTTTGGACCGCACGAATTGCAGTTCGTGGCGACTTTGCATTGCGACGCACGCGGTCATCACGGTTGACTGGTTGCAAATGCGCACCTACGAAGTGGCGGTGGGGGCACGCGAAATCCCATCGATGTTCGACGTATTTCAGCCGCGAGCACACTCTTGAGCGCCGACGAGCAAGATGAAAAAGGCTCCCGACGAGCCAATCCTGTCGACGTTCACGTCGGCACCCGAGTGAGGCTGCGCCGCATGTTGCTTGGGCTAAGCCAGGAAAAGCTCGGCGAACGATTGGGGTTGACGTTCCAGCAAGTGCAAAAATACGAGAAGGGCGTCAATCGCGTCGGTGCGAGCAGATTGTTCGAACTGTCCAAGGTTCTCGGCGTCAAGGTGGGCTACTTTTTTGAGGATTTGCCGGGCCAGTCGACGGCGATCGACGAAGCGGGTGCCGTGCTCGGATTTGCGGAGATGCCGTTGGAGAATTACGCGGCCGACTTCCTCAGCAGTCGCGAAGGACTGGAGCTCAATAAGGCGTTCGCGCGGATCACCGATCCCAAAGTGCGTCGATCAATCGTCGATCTGGTTAGGTCGTTGGCCAATGACATCGCAAAGACCTGAACCAGGTTGCGATCTGCTGGATATGCAAATGATGAAATCATCGTCCTAAAAAACCAAGGCACGGTGGACGATTGGCTGGCTCTGCCTTGACCCCGCCATCAAAGCCTTTAAACAAGCGCGCGATCTCAATCAAACGAGCGCACCTGCGCGTCTTTACATCAAACGGGGTTGTCCAGTGGCACGCCAATCGTACCTGTTCACTAGTGAGTTCGGTCTCAGAAGGCCATCCGGACAAGGTGGCGGATCAGATCTCCGACGCGATCCTGGATACGTTTCTCGAGAATGACCAGAAGCTCGGCATTGCCGACAATAGCGCCGTGAACACGCGCCTGGGCTGCGAAACGTTGGTCACCACCAATAAA
>CAVTAL010000015.1:0-9896 GCA_963732635.1 uncultured Alphaproteobacteria bacterium | reverse complement strand
GTCGCGCCATGGTGTAAAGTGCGAAACTGCCAAATCGTTCGCGACCGATGTGAAGGTTGGCGACGTTCTGCTGTCCGATCTCGCTGATGACGGTTCCGATCTACTGGTGATGGGCGCCTACGGCAGCTCGCGCATTCGCGAGTTCGTGTTCGGGGGCACGACGCGCCATATTCTTCGGAGCATGACCGTGCCAGTGTTCATGTCGCATTGAAGTCTTTCCCTTTTCCCCGCTGCTGCGGGGAAGAGGGAAGTGGACAGCGATTTTAACGGCCATGGGCCGTGATCGAAAGTTCACCGCTCACACGCCCGCCGAATGCGTCGCCTTGGTGGCGCTGAGATAGGTGTCGAAGCGCGAGGCAATCGTGCGCACGAAGGGTCGGCCACGATCGGTGACGCGGAAGCCGCCGGCGGTGCGTTCGATCAGGTGGTCTGGGTCGGATGCGATGATCTGCTCAGCTTCGTCGAGCACCGGCTTGGCGGCGGTGCCGAAGCGGCGCGCGACTTCGGCGGTTGGGAATTCCAAATCGCACATCAGCCGCTCGATGACGAAGCCGCGGACGCGATCCTCTGCCGTCAACTCCAGGCCGCGCGCGGTGGCGAGCCCATCCGCCTTGATCCTTTGGGCATAGTCCGGCGCCAGCACCGCGTTCTGCACGAACCCCTGAGGTAGACGACCGATCGCCGAGGCGCCGAAGCCGATCAGCGTGTCGGCGGCGTCAGTGGTGTAGCCCTGGAAGTTGCGGTTGATCTGCTTCGTCGCCAGTGTGTCCTCCTGCCGCGCGAAGTGATCGAGGCCAATCCGGGCGTAGCCTTCCTTGATCAGCATTTCAGCTAGCCGGTTCGACTGTTCGAACCGGGCCATCGGGTCGGGCAGTGCGCTGTCGGCGATCTGGCGCTGATGTTTGAGCCGCGCCGGCAGATGGGCATAGCCGAAGATTGCGATCCGGTCGGGATCGAGTGCCAGCACCTGGTGAAGCGTCTCGACTACGCTTTCGGTGGTTTGGTGCGGCAGGCCGTAGACGAGATCGATATTGAGAGCCTTGACGCCGTGGGCGCGAAAGGCGTCGGCTGCGGCCTTGGTGATCTCGAACGACTGCAACCGGTTGATCGCCTCTTGGACTTGTGGATTAAAATCCTGCACGCCGAAGGAAATGCGATTGACGCCGGCTTCGGCGAAACGCCGCCACCCGTTCGACGGGCAAATGGCGCGGATCGATCTCGACCGCGAATTCTGCGCCGTCTGCAATGCGGAACCGCGCACGTGTGACGTTCGACAAGCGCTTGATGTCTTCCGGGTGCAACACATTGGGCGAACCACCACCCCAGTGGATATGGCTGACCGCGTTTTTCGTCGGGATCAGATCTGCGACGTGTTCGACCTCGGCCAGCAGTGGCACCAGATAGGCCGCAACCGGCTTGTGCTGGCGCACCGCCTTGGTGTTGCAGCCGCAGTACCAGCACAGCGTGTCGCAGAACGGGATGTGGAAATAGAGCGAAAGGCGCTCCTGTTCGGGCAACTGGCGCAGCCATTCGGCATATTGCTGAGGACCAACCGCGCTAGAAAAATGCGGCGCGGTGGGATAGCTTGTGTAGCGCGGTACCGGCGCTGAATAGCGCTTGATGATGTCCGAATTCATGGGGGCGGTTCCCGTTTTTGTTCAACGGTAGGCGTACAGCCCAGCATGAACGGCAAACTTGACTTCGATCAAGCGAGGCACGGGCCTATTGCGATTGCACCCGCAATGCCGCCGCCGCCGCGATCGGGCCGATGACCAGCGCCACCAGCGATACCGCCGCCATGATCAGGAATGGCGATAAGAAGCTGCCCGGCGGCGTGATGACGGCCGACAGTGCCGATATGCCGAAAATCAGCGTCGGAATGTAAAATGGCAGCACCAGCAGCGCGATCAATACGCCGCCGCGCTTGGCCTTCAATGTCAGCGCTGCGCCGGCAGCACCAAGCAAGCTGACGGCCGGCGTACCGACCAGCAAGGTAGCGGCCAACGCCGGGTAGGCCGCAATGTCGAGGTTCAACAGTAGGCCCAGGATCGGTGCCGTCAGCACCAGCGGCACGCAAGTGGTCAGCCAATGGGCGATCGCCTTGGCGAGGCACACGAGTTCGAGCGGCAAGGTGCCGAGGCTGAGCGCGTCGAGAGAACCGTCTTCGGCATCGACCTCGAATAGCCGGGGCAATGACAGCAAGGCCGCCAGCAGCAAGCCGAGCCACAGCACGCCCGGTGCGATGCGTGACAGCAGCTTCAGGTCAGGACCAAGGCCAAGCGGCATCAGCGAGACGACGACCAGATAGAACCCGAGCGCGGTGCCCGTTGCGGCACCATCGCGCAGCCCGAGCGTCACGTCGCGCTTCAGCAGTGTGAGGAATGCTTTCACGCGGCGGCCCTTTCCGGCGCCACCAAGCGCAGTGACCGCGTGTTGCCGAGGCCGAGTTCTACGTGGGTGGCGGCAATCACCAGACCGCCACTGGTGCGGTGCTTCTCGACCAATGCCGCGAACGCCGCCGAACTTTCGCGGTCGAGTGATACCGTCGGCTCGTCGAGCAGCCAGATTGGCCGTTCGGCGACCAGCAGACGGGCAAGACCGAGGCGGCGGCGCTGGCCGGCCGACAGGTAAGCGGCGGATACTTCGGCGAGGTCGGAAAGGGCGAGGGCCGCCATTGCGTTCGCGACGTTTTCAGGTCGGCCCCCAAGGTAGGACGACCAGAAATCGAGGTTCTCGACCACCGTGAGCCGGGATTTGACCGCGTCGAGATGACCGGCATAGTGGCAATGTTGTGCGATCTCGAGCTCCGGATCGCCGCCGGATAGGCCGAACCGGCCGCCGACTGGCCGCAGGAAACCGGCAATTGACCGCAATAGCGTCGTTTTCCCCGAGCCGTTGGGGCCGGTCACGATCATCGCCTCGCCGGTGCGAAGGCTGAACGAAACACCGTCCAGCACCAGTCGTCCGCCGCGTTCGATGGACAGATTTTCGGCGGTTAGCGTCAGGGACATGTCAATTTCGACCAAGATCCGGGGTGTACTTCGACTTTCGCAGGGCAGACCGCATGCACACAAGGTGTGGCACTGCGGGAAACGCCGCTATATAAGGAAGGCAATATCACCAACGCTAGCGCAAAAGCTGAGGCGAAGCGGACGCTGTTGTCCACTCTCGACCCTTGTCCCCATCGGCACACCGGTGGCGCGGCTCCTCAACGCTTGTGGAGACATGCACGATGACGACGAAAGCCCCGGTTTCACTCGACAGCTTCAAATGTCGCAAGACACTGAAGGTCGGAGCTAAGTCCTACGTATACTTCTCGCTGCCAGATGCCGAGAAGAACGGCCTGACCGGCATCTCGAAGTTGCCGTTCTCAATGAAGGTGTTGCTCGAAAACCTGTTGCGCCATGAAGACGGCCGCACCGTCACCAAGGCCGATATCGAGAACATGTCGGCGTGGCTCGTCGACAAGGGCAAGGCCGGTCGCGAAATCGGCTTCCGCCCGGCTCGCGTATTGATGCAGGATTTCACCGGCGTACCGGCGGTTGTCGACCTCGCCGCTATGCGTGACGGCATGAATATTCTCGGCGGTGATCCGCGCAAGATCAATCCGTTGGTGCCGGTTGATCTCGTTATCGACCATTCGGTGATCGTCGACGAGTTCGGCACGCCGAAAGCGCTGGGCGATAACGTCGCTCTCGAATACTCCCGCAATGGCGAGCGCTACGATTTCCTGAAATGGGGCCAGGGCGCATTCTCGAACTTCCGCGTCGTGCCGCCCGGCACCGGCATCTGCCATCAGGTCAACCTCGAGTACCTGTCGCAGACCGTCTGGACCACCGAGTACGGTGCTGAAACCTACGCTTATCCCGATACCGTCGTCGGCACCGACAGCCACACCACGATGGTGAACGGCCTCGCCGTGCTGGGCTGGGGCGTCGGCGGCATCGAAGCGGAAGCCGCCATGCTTGGCCAGCCGCAGTCGATGCTGATCCCGGAAGTGATCGGCTTCAAACTCACCGGCAAGCTCAATGAAGGCATCACCGCCACCGACCTTGTGCTGACCGTGACGCAGATGCTGCGCAAGAAGGGCGTGGTCAATAAGTTCGTTGAATTCTATGGCCCCGGCCTCGATGCCATGACGCTGGCCGACCGTGCCACCATCGGCAACATGGCACCGGAATACGGCGCCACCTGCGGCTTCTTCCCGGTTGACGGCGAAGCGATCAAGTACCTCACCATGTCGGGCCGCGCCGAAGACCGCATCGCGCTGGTCGAGGCCTATTCGAAAGCGCAGGGGCTCTACCGCACCGCCGGCGATGCCGATCCGGTGTTCACCGACACCATGGGGCTTGACCTCGGTGACGTCGTTCCCTCGCTTGCCGGCCCGAAGCGTCCTGAAGGCCGCGTCGCACTCGGCGACGTCAAGAGCGGCTTCGCCACCGCGCTTGCCGGCGAATACAAGAAGCCGAACGAAGACACCAAGCGCGTCAAGGTCGAGGGCCGCGATTTCGACATCGGCCACGGCGACGTCGTGATTGCCGCCATTACGAGCTGCACCAACACGTCCAATCCGAGCGTGCTGATCGCCGCCGGTCTGCTAGCCCGCAACGCCGCCGCCAAGGGCTTGAAGTCGAAGCCGTGGGTCAAGACCTCGCTGGCACCGGGAAGCCAAGTCGTCGCCGCCTATCTCGAAAAGGCCGACTTGCAAAAGTCGCTCGACGCGGTCGGCTTCAATCTGGTCGGCTTCGGTTGCACCACCTGCATCGGCAACTCCGGTCCGCTGGCTCCGGAAATCTCCAAGGCCATCAACGACAACGGCGTCGTGGCTGCCGCCGTGCTGTCCGGTAACCGCAACTTCGAGGGTCGCGTCAGCGCCGACGTGCAGGCGAACTATCTCGCTTCGCCGCCGCTGGTTGTTGCCTACGCGCTCGCCGGTTCGGTGTCGAAGGATCTGTCGAAGGAGCCGCTTGGCACGGGCAGTGATGGTCAGCCGGTCTACCTGAAGGACATCTGGCCGTCGAACCACGAGGTCCAGACCTTCATCGCCGAGAACGTCACCCGCGATCTGTTCATGTCGCGCTATGCCGACGTGTTCAAGGGCGATGCCAACTGGCAGAAAATCAAGATCGCGCCGAGCCTGACCTACGGTTGGAACTCGGGTTCGACCTATGTGCAGAACCCGCCGTATTTCGAGGGAATCACGAAGGATCCGAAGCCGGTCACCGACATCAACGGCGCGCGTATCCTGGCGTTACTCGGCGACAAGATCACTACCGACCACATATCGCCGGCCGGTTCGATCAAGAAGGAGAGCCCGGCGGGCGCCTACCTGCTTGAGCATCAGGTGCGTCCGGCTGATTTCAATCAGTACGGCACGCGGCGCGGCAACCATCAGGTGATGATGCGCGGCACGTTCGCCAACATCCGCATCAAGAATGCGATGAACAAGGATGCCACCGGCCAGATCAAGGAAGGCGGCTACACCACGCATCATCCGTCGGGCAAGGTGCTGTCGATCTTCGACGCCGCCGCGCTCTATCAGGCCGATGGCGTGCCGCTGGTGGTGCTGGCCGGCATCGAATACGGCAACGGTTCATCGCGCGACTGGGCGGCCAAGGGCACCAACCTGCTCGGCGTGAAGGCCGTCATTGCGCAGTCGTTCGAGCGTATCCACCGCTCGAACCTGGTCGGCATGGGCATCGTGCCGTTCACCTTCGAGGAAGGCACGTCGTGGGCGACGCTCGGCCTCAAGGGCGATGAGACCGTCAACATCAAGGGTCTTGCCACGGTCAAGCCGCGTTCGATGATGACGGCAGAGATTACGTCCGCCGATGGCAAGATGCGTCAGGTGCCCATCCTGTGCCGCATCGATACCCTCGACGAGATCGAGTACTATCGTAACGGCGGCATCCTGCATTACGTACTGCGCAACCTCGCCGCGAGTGCTTGAGCGACGGCGACAACGGGCGGCTCTGATGGGCCGCCCGATCGACAAGGATGGTATGCAGTGAGTAACGGACCAATCTTCGTTACGGCCGTGGCAATATCCAGGACGCGAGCGATGGCTCTCGCGATTTGTATGCTGCTGATGTTGCTGCCTGTGCCAGCCTACGCGCGTTGCACGGACCGGCCGGCCGCTCAGGTCGACTGGGCCGGCTGCAAGAAGAGCCAGCTCAATCTTTCTGGGTTGGCGCTGGATGGTGCAGTCATGGTCAAGTCAGACCTGACGGGAACCGATTTCAGCGAGACCTCGATCAAGGGCGCCGACCTCAGCAAGGCCGATCTATCCAATGCCTGGTTCGTCAAAGCTGATTTGAGCAAAATCACGCTGTCGGGGGCGTTCGGCTCTCGCACACGATTTGCCGACGCCAATCTCGCGGGCGCCGACCTGTCGAAGGTCGAATTCTCCCGGGTCGACATGAAGTCGGCAAGGCTGCAGGGCGCAAATCTGGCGGGAGCCCAGCTAACTCGCGCGAACCTCACCGGCGCAAAACTCAACGGCAGTTCGCTTGTGTTTGGCAACCTGGCTCGTGCTGTTCTGGCGGGCGCTGATCTGACCAACGTGGATCTGACGGGTGCCTATCTGTACCAGACCAGGATCGAGAAGACGGATCTGTCGGTTGCAGTTGGGCTTACAAAGGAGCAGTTGCAGATTGCCTGCGGCGACGCGACGACGAAACTGCCGACCGGCATCATGGTGCCAGCCAACTGGCCCTGCGCCGCGCCTTGAGCGCGGGGCGCGGGACCTACCGCTTCTTCCGAAAGGAAATGAACAAGGAGATCCGCGCCCGGCAACAGACCGAGGACGACCTGCGCGAGGCGTTGGTCAGCGATCAACTCGATACCCTGGGGGCAGGCAGCGTTGCTGATGGCGGACAACGATCGGATTGCGCGGCGGGCTGCCTGAGGCCGCGCCTGTAACAGATATCAAGGCTGCCACGTCGTGGGGTCGCTGGCGCTCGTTGCGTGGCCTGCAAGGTTGACGGCAAGCAGCTCATCATCACTGGCGCGTCTGTATCGCACCGTCTGGGGCAGAGCCTGGAGCTCTCGGGTCGCGGCACGTGCGAGATCTTCGGCCTCCTCGATCGAGACGCTCGAAAAGCGGACTGTCTCGCCGGTCCGGCGCTGCACCAGCAATCTGATGTCAGGCGTTATGATCGTCGCGATCTTGGGGTAGCCGCCAGTCGTCTGGCGGTCGGCGAGCATGACAATCGGTTGTCCTGAGCCGGGGATTTGCACCGACCCTGGTACGATGCCATCCGACACGATGTTGAAGCTGCCCGTGAGTTCAATCGACGGGCCGGAGAGGCGGCAGGCCATCCGATCGACTTCGCTGGTTATACGGAAGTCTGCCGATAGAAACGTCGCGAGCCCTTCGGTGGTCGCGAAGTGGCTTTGCGGTCCGGGTACTGTGCGCAGTGGCCGGCTGATGTCCAATCTTAGCGGTGGCATTGATGCTTCTTCGATCGCGCGCGGCGTGCCAGTGTTCAGCGGAATGCAATCGCCTGCCGACAAGGGCTTGCCGTTGACTCCGCCAAGATTTGCACGTCGATGCAGCGACCTACTACCCAATGCCATCGGTATCGCGAACCCGCCTTCGATCGCCAGGCACGCGTAGACACCAACACTGGCGGTGCCGATGTCTAGACGGCAACCCGGTTCGAGCACGAACGACACGTGGTCGGGGATCGGGCGACCGTCGATACGCATGCGCATCGGCGCACCAGCGAGGGCCATTCGGGCGGGGCTGCCGCGAACTTCGAGACTGATGCCCATGAATACGAGTTCGATGGCCTCCGTGCCAGGAGGGTTGCCGACCAGGGCATTGGCAGCCGCCAGTGCCATCTGGTCGGCAGCGCCCGAGGACGTAATGCCGTGGCGGTGCCAGCCAAAGCGGCCGCGATCCTGGATCGAAGTCGCCGGGCCACATATGGTGGACTTGCAGTTCGCTCATGCAGCCCGCTCTGCCACGAGTTGACCGGATGCAGCGGCGGCATTGAGTTCGTCGAAGCTTTCAGGAGGCCAACTCTCAAAAACCACTTGGTCGCCAGGGTGCATGAATACAGCAGGGGCGCGATCGGGCATGAACGCTCGAACCGGCGTGCGGCCAATGACGTGCCAGCCGCTGGGACCTTCGATGGATCCAATCGCAGCCTGTATGCCACCGATAACGATCGAACCGGCCGGCACCGACTGGCGAGGGATTGGTCGTCGCGGAATGGCGAGTGCGGGATCAAGTCCGCCGAGGTAGGTAAATCCAGGCAGGAAGCCAATCATGAAGATGTCGAAGACTGTCGCAATGTGTCGCGCAACGACTTCGGTTGTGTTTAAGCCGACCATCGAAGCGACATCCTCCAGATCAAAGCCGTGCTCGCCACCGTAGACCACTGGAATCCGCCAACATTGGCCCGCTGCCCGTTTTTGAACCAGCATTGAATCGATGGCGGAGATCTCATTGGACAATTTGCTGAAGCATGTCCGGTCGCAGTCGTAGAATACAAGGAGTGCGCCGTAGGTTGGAACTGTCTCGGTCACTCCGATGGGGAGAGCTTCCATCAATGCCTTGTCGAGGGCGTGCACCCGACGATTCACCGTCAAGTCGATGGCCTGGGCGAATTCCACCATCATCGCTGAAATCTCCGCATGAGACAAAACGTGGCAATCGATTGATTTCAATTGGCTTAGTGTTCATGCGTATTCTTTCTCGAGGTTCGGCACATGTTGACGAAATGTGTCGCGAAAAAAGAAGTTTTGTCAAATTGTGCCAAAACCAATTCGCGACTCTCGTATGCTAATGGTGAGTGTATTTGAAATCATTCAATTGATATTTGATGCATGCAGCCAGGAATAAAAAAATAACAAGCAATATCAGTAGGTTGAAGGAAATGCTCGTAACGTTGCGCAGTGGCCTCACATATTTATTTACGATCTGTTAACCATTAACACGTTGATAGGGATTGGGCTTCGATCCGGCTTGTGAAGCTTCATGCAGGCAATGGTTCGTAGTTTCAACTCTATCCGTAAATCTAATGCGAGGTGCCATGCGTCAGTTCGATGAGCCGATTAGTTCGCCGTGCCGTCAGGCGGGAAAGCAACAGAAGTCAAAAGGGAGCGATTCTGTTGCGAAAATTATCGCATCATTCAATACTTGGGCGTTCAAACGCGAGCATCCGTCGGATCTCACACTCCTTGAGAATTCGATCCGCAAGCGGACTGAGCACAAATTGCCGATCAATTTTGTAACCTGATTACCCACGAGCCTCAGCCATAGTTGCGCCGGACGAATCTGAGAGTTCGTGAGCGGGTTCAGGGAGGCGCAACATGCCACGCAATTCGGTGCAATTCCAGAAAGGGCTATCGGAGGCGAAGTTCGCCGATCTCTACGGGACCGAGGAGAAGTGTCGGGCGGTCGTCTTCGCATGGCGCTGGCCGGAAGGCTTCGTGTGCCCTGCCTGCGGCGGCATGCGGTTCTGCGTGGTCAGTCAAGAGGGCCGCGAGCTGCACCAGTGCAATGCCTGTCGTGTGCAGACCTCGCTGATTGCCGGCACTATCTTCGCCTCGACCAAGCTGCCGCTGACGGTCTGGTTTCGAGCCATGTACCACATGACCCAGACCAAGCAGGGCATCTCCAGCATGGAGTTGATGCGCCGGTTGGGCGTTTCCTACAACACGGCATGGAAACTCCATCACAAGCTGGCGCAGGTGATGATGGAGCGCGATGCCGACAAGCAGCTCGAAGGTCGCGTCGAGATGGACGACGCCTATCTCGGCGGTCGCCGTCCGGGCAAGCGCGGACGCGGCAGCGCCGGCAAGATGCCGTTCGTGGCTGCCGTCGAGACGAGTACAGATGGCAAGCCGACGCGCATCAAGTTACGAGCCGTGAAACGGTTTCAGAA
>CAVTAL010000014.1:0-314071 GCA_963732635.1 uncultured Alphaproteobacteria bacterium | reverse complement strand
TGTCGGGCTGGCTCAAAAATCGCCAATGATCATGCGTAACAAGTACGTGACAGCTACGAAAGGCTAATGTATACGTTCCCCCGTTGGGAAAGGGGATCGCTCCGCTGATGGTGCGGACGAGGTCCATGGCCCGGGTCTGGGGAGACACAAAGCGAAGCTGGGTAGGGCGGTAAGCCAATCCAAGCATTCGCAATTCGCCACTCAACGAGTTGGCCAAGAGATCAACGCGACGGGGCTAGCGCAAAGCGCGGGTCTCGATCGTCAAGGATGGTAGAGCCGCGAAGGGCAAGGGATCGGATCCCTTGCCTTTTGTGTTTCTTGACACCGAGTGCTAGCGGCCGAGGCCGGCGGCCACCAGTTGCACTTTGCAGCGCGAACCAAGCTGGGCGTACTTCTGTTCGACACAACGCTTGACCGATTCGACGGTGGGATTTTCACCGATGCACAGCCGGCGGACATCGGCTTCGCAAGCAGCGCGCAATGCGGGGGTCACTTCCGGCGGCAGCTTGAAGCCTTCGCCAGCCATGATCGGCGAGATCGAGACGAAGCTGATCAACAGCGCCATTCCCCGGATTTTCATAGCGAGCTCTCTCCAATGTCTTTTGCGAGCGTTTCACGGCAGGCCCGCATGCGGGGCTCAGTCGGCATCGCAAGATTTCGGCCGGCATTGTTGGCCACGAATATTACCGCGTTCTGATCAGCCCACGCATCTGGCGGGAGGATGCATTGAACAGCGACTTATGTCCCGGCGAAAGGTCGATATGGCTAAGAGTGATATTGCTCGTGGTTGACGAGCGGTCGCCGTCGGATGCGCTTATAGGCTGCAGTTATGTTGCGACGCAATAAAATTTGGTGCAACGCGTCAAATTGACAGTGGGCAACTGCCATTGAGCCATCTGCCAAGCCGCGCCTACATTGTGCTCAGCGGTACCAAGTAGCGGTCCATGGCCCAGGCGACAATCACGAACAACACTGCGGCGACGATCGAATTGATCAGGATGATGCGGCCGAACCGCATGCGCATGGGCGCGCTCTCGGGTGTGCCAGGCACCACGTCGCCGGCTTCGCCTTGGGTCTCGCCGCGGGTCAACGGCAGGATCGCAAACAAGACGATCCACCAGATCAAGAAGTAGAGTGCAAGGCCGAGGGGCAGTGACATTGGGGCGTTTCATCCTGAGCATGCTTGGTCGGGATGGCCGCCCGTCGGGAGTGCGAGAGGACTACCCCCTCGCGCTCCCAGATCAGGGGCTTGGCCCCTGGACCGACGTCTAGTCGTTACTCGTCTTTGGGCTTCGGTACAGTCGGCACAGTGCCGGTCGAGCGGGGCCGCTTTTCCTTGGGACTGGGCAGCGCCTTGCGCGGCATCGCCTCGATCAAGGCCTTATCCGGCGTGTCGCCGTCATCGTCATCATCGTCGTCACGCGACTTGTTGCGCTTTGGCTCTCCAGCGATGTACTCGAAGCCGAGCTTGGCGTCCTCGCCCTTGCCGGTGACCAGCACCTTGACGGTGCCGCCATGCTCCAGCTTGCCGAACAGCAGCTCGTCGGCGAGCGGCTTCTTGATGTACTCGGAGATGACGCGAGCCAGCGGCCGCGCTCCGAACTTCTCGTCATAGCCCTTTTCGGCGATCCACCGGGCAGCCGGCTCCGACAGCTCGATGGTCACGCCACGATCGGCGAGCTGGGCTTCGAGCTGGAAGATGAACTTCTCGACTACCTTTGTGATGACGTCTTGCGGCAGGCCGGCGAACGGGATCACCGCATCCAGGCGGTTGCGGAACTCGGGCGTAAACATCCGATTGATCGCCTCGCTGTCTTCGCCTTCGCGCTTCGAGCGGTTGAAGCCCATTGGCGGCTTGGCGAGATCGGCGGCGCCAGCGTTCGTCGTCATGATCAAGATGACATTGCGGAAGTCGACCGCCTTGCCGTTGTGATCGGTCAGCTTGCCGTGGTCCATGACCTGCAGCAGGATGTTGTAGAGATCGGGATGCGCCTTCTCAATCTCGTCCAGCAGCAACACTGAGTGCGGATGCTGGTCAATACCGTCAGTCAGCAGGCCACCCTGGTCGAAGCCGACGTAGCCCGGAGGCGCGCCGATCAATCGGCTTACCGTGTGTTTCTCCATGTATTCAGACATGTCGAAGCGCAACAGTTCGACGCCCATCAGGGCGGCCAACTGCTTGGCGACTTCGGTCTTGCCGACGCCTGTCGGTCCTGAGAACAGGTAGCAGCCGATTGGCTTTTCCGGTTCACGCAGGCCAGCGCGGGCAAGCTTGATCGCAGATGATAGCGCGGTGATCGCCACGTCCTGGCCGAATACCAGACGCTTGAGATCCTTGTTGAGGTTGCCCAGCACCTCGGCGTCGCTCTTGGTCACCGTCTTGGGTGGGATGCGGGCCATGGTGGCGACGGTCGCCTCGATCTCCTTGACGGTGATCTTCTTCTTGCGCTTGTTCTCCGGCACCAGCATCTGCGAGGCGCCCAACTCGTCGATAACGTCGATCGCCTTGTCCGGCAGCTTGCGATCGTTGATGTACTTGGCCGACAGTTCGACCGCCGCCTTGATGGCGTCGTTGGTGTACTTGAGCTTGTGGTACTCCTCGAACACCGGCTTCAGGCCTTTGAGGATCTCGATGGTGTCCGCGATCGTCGGTTCCTTGACGTCGATCTTCTGGAATCGGCGGACGAGTGCGCGATCCTTCTCGAAGTGCTGGCGGTATTCCTTGTATGTCGTCGAGCCGATGCAACGCAGCAAGCCAGACTGCAGCGCTGGCTTGAGCAAGTTCGACGCATCCATGGCGCCGCCCGATGTCGCACCCGCGCCAATGACGGTGTGGATTTCGTCGATGAACAGGATCGCGCCCTTGTAGTTCTCGATCTCCTTCATCACGGCCTTGAGCCGCTCCTCGAAGTCGCCGCGATAGCGCGTGCCGGCGAGCAGTGCGCCCATGTCGAGCGAGAAGATCGTCGCATCGAGCAGGACCTCCGGCACGTCCTTCTTGATGATCCTGCGGGCGAGACCTTCAGCGATCGCGGTCTTGCCGACGCCGGGGTCGCCGACGAACAGCGGGTTGTTCTTTTGCCGGCGGCACAGCACCTGGATGGTGCGCAGCACCTCCTGCTCGCGGCCGATCAACGGATCGACTTTGCCGTCCAGCGCCTTCTTGTTGAGGTTGACGCAATAGGTGCCGAGCGCGTCGGTGCCGGGCTTCTTGGCACCTTCCGCGTTCTCGTTGCCGCCATTCTCGTCATCTGTTCCGCGCACGGGCCGTGGCTCCGACATTCCAGGACGTTTGGCGATCCCGTGAGATATGTACTGGACCGCATCGAACCGCGTCATATCCTGCTCCTGCAGGAAAAATGCGGCATGACTTTCGCGCTCGGCGAACATCGCGACGAGAACGTTGGCGCCGGTCACTTCCTCGCGGCCGGAAGACTGAACGTGGACAACAGCGCGGTGGATGACGCGCTGGAAGCCCTGGGTCGGCGCGGCCTCCGGCGGTCCTTTTACCACGAGCGCGTCGAGTTCGGTGTCGAGAAACTCGGTCAGCCGCGTGCGCAACGCCTCGATATCGACCGAGCAGGCGCGCAGGACGCCAGCTGCATCGCGATCATCGAGCAGGGACAACAATAGATGTTCAAGCGTGGCGCATTCGTGCTTGCGCTCGTTGGCGTACTCAAGCGCGCGATGCAACGACGTCTCAAGGCTTTGGGAGAATGCCGGCAACGGATCTACTCCTTCTCCATGGTGCACTGCAGTGGGTGACCGTTCTGCCGTGCGACGTCCATGACTTGCGTGACTTTGGTCTCGGCGACCTCGTAAGTGAACACACCGCACACGCCGACGCCCTTCTGGTGGACATGCAGCATGATGCGTGTGGCCTCTTCTGGGCCTTTGCCGAAATATTTCTCCAGGACGTGAATGACGAACTCCATTGGCGTGTAGTCGTCGTTGAGCAGCAGCACCTTGTAGAGGCTCGGTTTTTTGGTTTTGGGGCGAGTTTTGGTGACGAGGCCGGTGCGGCCGTCTTCATCACCGCCTCCGGGACCACGCGGCTTCGGCTTGTTGGCCATCATGCTCGGTCCGAAGTCGTCCGTGCGGCGCTCCTTCCAGTGTGCAGCTCTGTCCGTCATATCGTTCACATTTCATGTTGTCGTGACGTTGCGCGCTGGAGCGCATCGAACGACCAGGGGTTGATTTGTCCGGGATGTTACTGGACCTCCCCGAGTGCTGCAAATGGGGAAGGCTTAACGCGGTTTCCAGTAGGGGCCACAACTACATTTTCATGGCTACAACTACCGAAGTTCACCGATGTGTTCATACACCCTTATGGTAGCTATCGATCGATGTCAGATAGGCGATATGTCGCCACAGGGATGGAGCCGGCATCTCGCATATGAGAAACGTCGTTCGCAACCACAACCGAGCCCCTCGTCCATGCCACCAGCCCCTACCGCCCTGAAGCGCCGCAAGCTACCGGCTCGCTATGCAGCTATTGTCTTACCGTTCTTCCTGACGTTCTTCATGACCTTCGTAGTTTCAGGCATCTCGACCCTGAAGAGCCTGGGGCTGGTGCCGGCCTTCTGGTCGATCTGGCCGGTTGCCTGGGGTTGGTCCTGGGCGATCGCGTTCCCGACCTTGCTTGTGGTGATGCCGTTGGTGCGCCGGCTGGTGTCGGCAATCGTCGAGACACCCGGGCAAAAGCAAGGGGACGGAAGTTGAAGAGTCACGGCGCCTTGCGATCACTCAACTGTGCGATGAACTCCGTAACCGAGCCGTCCCAATGGCATCTCGCGCACCGGCCCTTGACGAAGTTGTGCCCGCAGGCCGCGTGACCATAGAGCCAGTGGGCGCATTCGGGGCACAGGCCTGCCATCCGCGAGGTGTCGGCGAAATAGCTGCTGCCGCATTCTTCGCAGGTTCTGAGTGCGCGTTCAGTCATCGGCTGCGTCTACTTGAAGATCTTGTCGCCGCTCTGGTCGATGATCTGCCGGGCTTTTACGAACACGAAGTTCTCCGCGTCCTCAAACGACGTGAAGCGGTCGGCGCGCATGAAAGCGTGCTCCTTCTCGACGCCGTCGATGGTCTTCAAGATGCGGCCGGCGAGTTGGTACTGACCGCCTTCGGCCACCGGCCCGGCTTCAATGGTATAGCCATTGTAGTCTTCGCGTCGGGCGGCCTTGGCAGGCTTTGACTGACCACCACCGAACAGCGATTTCCAGAATGACATGATGATCTCCCGAGGGACTGGCGGCTGTTGGTTAGGTAGGGAATATAGCCTGCGCCTGTGGTCCGGCACCATAGTGGAGCGTCAGGCCACTCGCCAGAATACTCCCCCGCTCCATAGACCGGAACCGTCGTCGCCTTCGACCACCAGTTCCATCAGATCGTAATAGACCGCCCGTGTCACCAGTGCCTCGAGCCGCCCCCGCACTAGGATATAAGGCTTCAGCCCGCCGCCGGTCGCCTCGACTGCGAACCGCAGCGGGTGCTCCGGCCCGCAGACGGCGACATCGTCGACATTGGTACGAAAAGTCAGCACCTGGGCTTCACCGGCGCCCTGGGCGTCCATCTCGACGGCCAGGAAGGGCGCATCGGCAACCTGAACGTCTACCTTCTCCACCGGGGTCACGAGATAGTGACGACCGTCCTCGTCGCGCCGCAGAATGCGCGAGAACATCTTCACCATTGGCTGCCGGCCGATCGGGGAGCCCTGGTACATCCACACCCCGTCGGCTCGGATCGCCATGCCGATATCACCGCAATATGGCGGGTTCCAGCGTTCGACCGGCGGCAGACGATCACCTTTCGCGGCCTCGAGCATGGCGGCGAGGCCGGAAATGCGGGACGCTCCGCCTGTGGTGGCTTGGTTCACCAATGCTTCGAACCTTTCGGGTTGGCAACGCCTTGTTCCGGCCCCATCTTCATATTCTGACTACGATCCACGCAACAGTATTTCGCAGCAGCGATTGCCATCCTATAGTGGGGCTATGAGCACACCAACCGCCACACCGACCATCACACCGGGCAGCAGCGACATTGTCGCCCGCATCGAGGCCGCAGCCGAGCGCATGCAACGCGTGCACAAGGCCGCAGGTTCCGTCATTTTCGGCCAGGACGCGGTGATCGAGCGCACGCTCATTACCATTCTTGCCGGTGGGCACGCGCTGCTGATCGGCGTACCGGGTCTCGCCAAGACACTGCTGGTCGACACTCTCGGCAAGGTGCTCGGCCTCGACGCCAAGCGCATCCAGTTCACGCCCGACTTGATGCCGTCCGATATCATCGGCTCGGAAGTGCTGGAGGACAATGCCGCCGCGGCGGCCGGTCAGCGCCGTTCGTTCCGCTTCATCAAGGGGCCGATCTTCACGCAACTGCTGATGGCCGACGAGATCAACCGCGCGTCACCCAAAACCCAATCGGCGCTGCTGCAGGCGATGCAGGAGCATCACGTCACCGTCGCCGGCCAGCGCCATGACACGCCGGCACCATTCCACGTACTCGCGACCCAGAATCCGCTGGAGCAGGAAGGCACCTACCCGTTGCCCGAAGCTCAGCTCGATCGGTTCCTGCTGCAGATCGACGTTACCTATCCCGACCTTGCCGCTGAGCGCCGGATGTTGTTTGCCACCACCGGCACGGAAGAGCGCAAGCTCGAAGCGATTATCACAGCACAGGAATTGCAGGCGACGCAGCGCCTCGTGCGCCAGATCCCGGTGCCCGACAAGGTCGTCGAGGCGATCCTGAAGCTTGTCCGCGCCGCTCGTCCGGGGGCCGGGGAGGAAGCCGACCGATATATCGCTTGGGGCCCCGGCCCGCGCGCCAGTCAAGCGATGATGCTCGCCGTGCGTGCCAAGGCCATGCTCGATGGCCGCCTTGCTCCCTCGATCGACGACGTGACGGCGCTTGCCGAGCCTATCCTCAAGCACCGCATGGCGCTGACGTTCGCCGCGCGCACGGAAGGTCAGGACGTTTCCAGCATTATCGCCCGGCTTGCCGGCCGGTTGGAGTAAAACCTCGTGGCGGGACCCGGTCAGGCGTCACGAACGGAGCGCAAAAGTAGCGCGGCGGCCCAGATCCTCGGTCTTGAAGGCGATGCCCATGGCCTCGCCGAGAGTCTGCCGGATCTGGTGGCCGAGGCGATGCGAATTTCGCTCAACGTGTCGCACGGCATCCATGGCCGCAGGCGGGCGGGGCCCGGCGAAACGTTCTGGCAGTTCCGGCAATACGAGACCAGCGACGCCGCGACATTGGTTGACTGGCGGCGGTCGGCGAGTTCCGACCACCTGTTCGTGCGCGAGCGCGAGTGGGAGGCGGCGCACACCATTTGGCTGTGGCCGGACTTGTCGCCATCGATGGTTTTCAAGAGCCACCTGTCGGCCGTGACTAAACGCGATCGCGCGTTGGTGCTGATCATGGCCGCGGCCGAACTGCTGGTGCGCGGTGGCGAGCGCGTTGGCCTGCTCGGCTTGACGCGGCCCAATGCCAGTCGCAAGGCAGCCCGCCGTCTCGCCGAGGCGATCGCGGGGAACCTTTCCAACCCGATGTTGGCCGAGAGCCTGCCACCGCCGGAGCGCCTCACTCGACTTTCCGGCGTATTGCTGGCGAGTGATTTCCTCGACCCACTGCCTGAGATTGAGGCGCGGCTGCAGGTGCTGGCCGCCAGCAACGTGTTCGGTCATCTGATTCAGGTTCTCGACCCAGCCGAGGAAACTCTGCCATATGATGGCCGCACCGAGTTTACCGCGCTCGAAGGCGCCGACCGCTGGACCGCAGACCGCGTTGAAAGCCTCAGGCCGCAGTATGTCGAGAAGCTTGCCGCGCACCGTGCTGGGCTCGAAGCCATTACTCGCAAGTTCGGCTGGTCGCTGCTGACGCATCGAACTGACCGGCCGGCGGCCGAGCCGCTACTGGCGCTGATCATGCGCATGCAGTCTGGCGGCAAAGACTATCGCTGGACGTCCGGCAACGGAGGCGCCTCATGAGCATCGGTGCCTTGGCGTTCCTGAGTCCATGGCTGCTGGCGGGCTTGCTCGCCCTGCCGGTGATCTATTGGCTGCTGCGCACCGTGCCGCCGCGTCCGAAGCAGATTGCGTTCCCGGCGACGCGCATTCTGGTCGGGCTTGAAAACAAGGACAAGACGCCGGCGAAGACGCCATGGTGGCTGACGCTGATCCGCATGCTTGCCGCTGGCATGGTGATTCTGGCGTTGGCCGAACCGGTGCTCAATCCCAATCGCGAAACCGCCTTGAAGGGCAATGGTCCGGTGGTGATCGCGGTTGACAACGGCTGGGCGTCCGCCGCCCGCTGGTCGGAGCGCGCGCGCATGATCGATCGGTTGATCCAGGAGGCCGAAGGCCAGAACCGCGCCCTCGTCATCGCGCCGACTGCGAGTGCGACCAAGGGCTTTCAGATGCGCATCGAACCGCCGGGCGCGGCCAGGTCGAGTGCTGCCGCGCTGCAGCCGCAGCCGTTCGCGCCGCAACGCGCCGATGCCGCAACCGCCATCGAAACCGCGCTTGGGACGGCGCAGAATATTTCCGTTATCTGGCTGACCGACGGCCTCGACCATGACGACGCGGCGCGCGCCTTCGCTGACCGGCTGGCCAAGATCGGCACCAGCGGCTTTGCCGTGATTGAAGCCGGCATGGGGGAGGAACCCTTGGGCCTCAGTGCCGGCGTTGGTGCAGGTGGCAAGCTCGAAGCCAAGGTATTGCGCTCTGGCGGCGGCGCGCGCGATGGCGTGCTGCATGCCTTCTCCGTGCGCAGTCAGCGTCTCGGCGAAGCCAACTACAAGATCGCGGTGGGTTCGACTTCGGGCGCGGCGACTTTTGAGCTGCCGCTTGAACTGCGTAATCAGGTCACCCGCGTCGAGATTGCAAGCGAGCGGTCGGCCGGTGCGGTGCAGTTGCTCGATGCGACATCACAATGGCACCGCGTTGGTCTGCTGTCGGGCGAGAGCCTTGAGCAAGCACAGCCGCTGCTGGCGCCACTCTACTACGTGCAGAAGGCGATGAGCCCGTTCGCCGAAATCGTGCAGCCGCGCGACGCCAATCTTGCGCAAGGCATCGAAGTCGTCATCAAGCAGAATGCGACGGTGATGGTGCTGGCCGACATCGGCACCCTGGAAGGCGATATCAAGACGCGTGTCGACGAATGGGTGCGCAAGGGCGGCATTCTTGTCCGCTTCGCGGGCCATCGCCTGGAAAAGGGTGGCGACGACTTGCTGCCGGCGCCGTTGCGTGTCGGCGGCCGCGCGCTCGGTGGTGCGCTGTCGTGGTCGACACCGCAGTCGCTAGGGTCCTTTACCGACGACAGCCTGTTCGCCGGTCTCAGCGTGCCGGCCGATGTGCAGGTGACGCGACAGGTGCTTAGTGATCCGGCCCGACTCGATCCCAAGGTCAAGGTGTGGGCTAGGTTGAAGGATGGCACGCCGCTGGTGACGGCAACCGCGCGTGGCGGTGGTCAATTGGTGTTGTTCCACGTCACCGCCAATTCGGACTGGTCGAACCTGCCGCTGTCGGGCCTGTTCGTCGACATGCTGCGCCGGATTTCGACGTTGGCGAAGACGGGTGCGACGGCCGGCGATGCACTGGATACCGGCAAGGCTGCGGATGCCGCAACGCCGGTTGCCGACCAGTCGACTGTGCTGGCGCCGATCCAGGTGCTCGATGGCTATGGCACGTTAAAGAGTCCGCCGCCGACGGCGCAGGCGTTTGCGGCGGCAAAGCTTGCCGAGACCAGGCCTTCAGCCGATCATCCGCCTGGTTACTATGGCTCGCAGGCGACCCCACGCGCGCTCAATGTCATCGCCCCCAAAACGGTATTGAAACCCTTGCCAGCTCTTCCCGCCAGCGCCGAGCGCCGCGCCTATACCAGCCAGACTGCGCAGGCCTTGAAGCCGACGCTGCTCGCCATCGCCCTCGGCTTGCTGTTCGCCGACGTGATCGCGGTGCTGCTGCTGCAGATGGGCTCGCGGTTCTGGCAAACGTTGCGTCCGGTGGCACGCACTGCAGCAGTAATTCTGGTTGCTGCTGGTGGATTGCTCGTGATGGCTGAAAGCGCAGCGGCGCAATCAGACCAATATCGACCGCTGATTCCTACGCCCCCCGATACGCGTGCACCTTTGCGCAACAACCCCGATTTCCTGTCGCAGTTCGGCCAGCCGGCACCGCAGACGCAATCTGTTCGGCCACCGGGATTGAAGCCGCTCGACGTGCAGGCGCTAAACGCCACCGGCAAAGTGACGTTCGGCTATGTGCTATCCAGTGACCCAGTAACGGACGACGCCAGCAGGAAGGGCCTGCAAGGGCTCAACAAGGAACTGATCCGCCGTACTGCCGTTGATCCAGGCGAGCCAATCGGCGTCAACATCACAGTCGACGAGTTGGCGTTCTTTCCCATTCTCTACTGGCCGGTTCTTGCCAATGCGCGGGCCCTGAACGATCAGGTGCTGGCGAAGATTGATGCCTACATGAAGCAGGGCGGGCTCATCGTGTTCGATACCCGCGACTATGGCCAGGGCATGCCGTCAGGTTTCAACGTGCAGGGCGCGGCGCGCGGTGAAGGAACGGCACTACAGCGACTGCTTGGTCGGCTCGATCTGCCGCGCCTCGAACCGGTGCCGGAAACCCACGTGATGACCAAGTCGTTCTATCTGCTGCGTACGTTCCCCGGTCGCTGGGACGGCGGGCAGTTGTGGGTCGAGGCCGAGGCACCGGAGAACTCTGCGCAGGGTAAGCGCGCCAAGCGGGCCGATGGTGTGAGTTCGGTGTTGATTACCGCCAATGATCTCGCTTCCGCTTGGGCGACCGACCCCAATGGCCGACCGCTCTATCCGGTGGTGCCAGGCGGCGAGCCGCAACGTGAGATGGCCTATCGCACCGGCGTCAACATCGTGATGTACGCGCTAACGGGCAACTACAAGGCGGATCAGGTGCACATCCCGGCGCTGCTCGAGAGGCTCGGGCAATGAGTAATTGGACCATCGATTTCGCACCGATGCTGCCACAGCCGCTGTTCTGGGCGGCGATTGCGGTTGCGGCCGTGCTGGTGGCGGCGCTGCTGTTTCGGCGCACGCGTGGTGCGGCGTTCCGTGCGGCGGCATTGGGTGCGCTGCTGCTGGCGCTTGCCAATCCGACGCTACGTGAAGAGGAGCGCGAGAATCTCGGCAATATCGCCCTGGTGATGATCGACGAGAGCACCAGCCAGATGTTGGCCGGCCGGCCGGCTCAGGCCGCCGCCATCCGCGCCGACATCGAGGCGAAGCTCGGCAAAATCCCTGGCCTGCAAGTGAAATTCGTGTCGTCGTCGAAGCCCGATGGCGAGAGCAATAACGGCACGACCCTGTTCACCGACCTTAACAAGGCCTTGGCGACTATTCCGCCGGACCGGCTTGCCGGCGTCATAATGGTGACCGACGGCCAGGTGCACGACGTGCCGAAATCGGCGGCGGGGCTCGGCTTCGATGCGCCCGTGCATGCGCTGCTGACCGGGAGGCCGGGCGAATTCGACCGCCGCATCGAGGTGATCACGGCGCCTAAATACGGCATCGTCGGTCAGGCACGTGACATCGAGATCGCGGTGCGCGAGATGGGCCGCTCCGGCCAGTCGGGCAATGCCGTGTCGCTCAAGGTGCGGCGCGAGGGCAGACCGGATGAGACCATTCGCGGCGACATCGGCCGCACTCTCAAGGTGCCGATGCAGTTCCCGCATTCGGGCCAGAACATCGTCGAGATCGAACTTGCCGGGGTGCCGGGCGAACTGACGCTCGCCAACAATCGCGTCGTCGTCAGCGCCGAAGGTGTGCGCGAAAACCTGCGCGTGCTGCTGGTGTCGGGCGAGCCGCATGCCGGCGAGCGCACCTGGCGGAATCTTTTGAAATCGGACGCCGCCGTCGACCTCGTGCACTTCACGATTTTGCGGCCGCCGGAGAAGCAGGACGGCACGCCGACGCGCGAATTGTCGCTGATCGCATTCCCGACGCGAGAGTTGTTTTCGCAGAAGATCAACGAGTTTGACCTCATCATTTTCGACCGCTACCAGCATCGCGGTATTCTGCAGTTGCTCTATTACGACAACATTTCGCGCTATGTGAGCGAGCATGGCGGCGCGCTACTGATCGCGGCCGGCGATGACTATGCCGGCTCGTCGAGCCTCGTGCGCACGCCGCTTTCGCCGGTACTCCCCGCCCTGCCGACCGGCCGTGTGCTGGAACAGCCGTTCAAGGCGAAGGTGACTGAGGTTGGCGCTCGTCATCCAGTGACGCGCGGTCTGCCCGGCGCAGGTGCGGAAGGTGTTGCGCCGACCTGGGGCAATTGGTTCCGTCAGGTCGAAGTTCGTCCCGATCGTGGCCGCGTGGTCATGAGCGGCGCCGAAGAAAAGCCGCTGCTGATCCTCGACCGCAAGGGCAAAGGCCGAGTGGCGCTGCTGACCTCTGATCATGCCTGGTTGTGGGCGCGAGGCTACGACGGCGGCGGCCCGCACACCGACATGCTGCGGCGGCTGTCGCACTGGCTGATGAAGGAGCCCGACCTTGAGGAAGAGCGGCTGATCGCGACGTCCAAGGGGCTGAAATTGACGATCGAGCGGCGCTCGATGGAAGAAGCGGTGCCACCGGTGGCCATGATGGAGCCGGGCGGCACTTCGTCCGATGTGCGGCTTGAAAAGTCCGGTCCGGGACTGTTCCGCGCGATCATCGATGTCAAGGAGCCAGGGCTCTATAAGGCGCAGACGCCGGGGCCGTCGGGTCCATTGACGGCAGTCGCCCACGTCGGCGCCGAGGACGCGCGCGAGATGTCGGAAGTGACAGCAACGGACGAAAAGTTGAAGGCGCTGGTCGATGCCACCGGTGGCGGCGTGTTCTGGACCAAGGGTTCGGGCGTGTTCGCGAGTTCGGATCCGACGTCGGTCGACGTGCCGCGCGTCACCATGATGTCGTCGGCCAAGGTGCTCGCCGGTTCCGGCTGGCTCGGGCTCAAGGATCGCGAGGCCTACGTCACCCGCGGCGTCAAGCTGACACCGATGTTCAACGGATTGTTGGCGCTGTCGGCGCTGCTGTTCCTGATCGCTCTCGCCTGGTGGCGCGAGGGGCGTTGATCTCAGTTTCTCCACTGAGGTACGCGACAGCAATATGGTGGGCGGCGAGAGGATCGAACTCCCGACCTGTCCGGTGTAAACGGAATGCTCTACCGCTGAGCTAGCCGCCCTTGTCGATCGGCCTTCTAGCGTGTCAAAGCGGTTGAGGGAAGAGGCTCGATCGCGCGAGGCAAACGAATGGTCTCCGGCAGGCAGGCATTGGCCGACCTTTGGGCGCTGGCGGGCGGTGAGACGGCGGCGCTCGGCAGGGTCGAATTGACCGGCGTTGATCCGCAATTGCCGTCGTCGTTTCGGGTCGGCACAGTGGCGCAGGCGTCGATCGCGGCGTCTGCGTTGGCGGCGGCCGAAATATATCGCCAGCGCAGTGGCATTGCCCAGGCAGTCGGCGTTGACATGCGACACGCCGCGATCGAATTTCGCAGTGAACGCTATCTTCGCATCGTTGGCCAGGAGCCGCCGCCGAGCTGGGATCCATTGGCCGGCGTCTACCAGGCAGCGGCCGGCCGCTACGTGCGGCTGCACACCAATTTTGCCCATCATCGGCAAGCGGTGCTCGATACGCTGCAGTGCGACGGCACGCGCGAGGCGGTGCAGGCGGCGCTGTTGAATTGGGATGCTGAAGCATTCGAGACCGCAGCCTACGCCCGGGGCGGCGTGGTGGCGGCGATGCGTTCGCCGGCCGAGTGGGCGGCGCACCCCCAGGGCAAAGCCGTCGCGCAACTGCCGGTGATGACGATCAGTCGCATCGGCGATGCGCCGCCGCGTCCGCTGCCGAGGGCTGAGCGGCCGTTGAGCGGCATGCGCGTGCTCGATCTGTCGCGGGTGATCGCCGGGCCGGTGGCCGGGCGCACGCTTGCGGCCCATGGTGCCGACGTGCTGTTGATGGCGAGCCCGAACCTGCCGTCGATCCCTTGGCTTGTCATCGATACCGGGCGCGGTAAGCGCTCGGCCCATGTCGATCTGGCGACTGAGGCAGGCCGGGCGACATTGCGCGGACTGCTCGCCGGCGCGGATATCTTCAGCCAGGGCTACCGGCCGCAGTCGATTGCCCGCCTCGGGTTCTCGCCTGAAGAGGCGGCGCAAATTCGGCCCGGCATCGTCTACGTGACTTTGTCGGCCTATGGCGCGGCTGGACCATGGGCCGGTCGGCGCGGGTTCGACAGCCTGGTGCAGACCACGACCGGCCTCAATCACATGGAAGCCGCGGCGGCTGGCGTCGCCGGCCCGAAAGAACTGCCGGCGCAGGCGCTCGATCACGCGTCGGGCTACCTGATGGCGTTCGGCGCGATCATGGCGCGCGCCCGCCAAGCCCGCGAGGGCGGTAGCTGGCACGTCGAGGTGTCGCTGGCGCAGACCGGCCGCTGGCTCGAAAGCCTCGGCCGGCTCGACGGTGGGTTGGCGAGCCCGGACCCGAAGCTCGACGAGGTCGCGGATCTGCTGGAGAACAGCGCCTCCGGCTTCGGGCCGCTGCGTGGCGTGCGTCACGCGGCGCAACTATCGATCACGCCGGCGCGCTGGTCGCGGCCATCCGTGCCGCTTGGGACCGATGCGCCGACGTGGTGAGTTGGTTGCCGCGTTCTCCATGCTACCTGTGGCCATCGACTGCCGCGCGGATCTGGCCGCGATCCACGCCGATATCGGCTAGCAGGCGATCATCCATCGCTTCGAGTGCACGCAAACCGGCGCGACGGCTGCGATTGCGTTTGACGGCAATCAGAATCGCGCGGGTTTCAAGCTGCAACCAGCGGACGAAACTGCGCTTCGGCTTCGTCGCGTGGCCACTGTAGGTTTCGACATCGGCAAATGTTGTGATGGGGCTCATGACCATCTCCTTTTAATGACTATTACCGGCACGTTTTCGGGCTCGGCCGAGGTCAATAGCTCGCCCATCATGGCGATGGTGTGATGGCCAGCACAGCCGGTCGAGGCGCCGATCCGCCACCGCGCGACGGAACGCCGATCGGATGGGAGGCGGATCGAAGACGGAGCGGGCTTCCGCAGGGTATCGGATGCGGCAACGGACCGCCCAAGTGCAGGATTTTAGGCATATTGGCAGCATTCCCAAGGGTTGGATTAGGACAGGCTCCTAGCGCGGCCGGCGGTCGCCACCGGTTGGCGTCCCCTCTGCGCATCAGGTCGAGAGTGATTGTGCGCGTGAGGGACGAGGTGTGGATAAGTCGGTGGGTCGTAAAGTCGTGAAATGGTGAATGATACCAAGCCGCAAAACCAATGACCTGCGGAATTCATGTGCAGGTCCCGTAGGTCGGCTAGAGCCCTCTTGCGAGAGCCGACATTCCACGAGCGGTGCCAGCCGCGTCGGGTCCAGCAATTGGGCTCTACCCGACCTTGGAAGCCGTCAATATTTTCGCGGGCTGGCATGAGTGAAGTGGTGGCGGAAGCTGGCTTCAGCTAGGCGCCATCGAGGCTAGAAGCCCACCGGAATCGAGTTCGAGCAAGCGGCCGCCCCTCACCCTCGGTCGGCAGTAAAGCCGGCCTTAAGCCCTCTCCCCCGAAACGGCGGGGGAGAGGGCAAACAAGCCAACTGATTGAATGCTGAAGATCGCCCCAACCCGTACCGTCGTCGCGGTCGAACTCAAATCAATCATGCAATGTGTCGGATGGCGATTCCGCTTGCCCTCCGGAATCTGCCGAAGACCGATTTCCTGCTTTGGGCTACAAGCGGCACAAGTCAAACCAAGATCATCAGGCTGCATGTGCTTTCTCTGCCTACCATTTGATAGATCGTAGCCTGAACTTTGCTGCACCGCAATCGGTTCGGCGCGAATCCACGGTGAGAGAGCCGATCCCGAGTGATCATCGAACGCTGCAGCGCGTTGTTGACCCTAGCCGCTTCCTGTCGAGACTGACCGAGTTCCGATCGTCAGCCAGAAGTATGAAGCATACCCGACTTGGTCACGTGTCCGGGATTTGCAACGACGTTCCCGAAAAAGATGCCCGACATACTCATGTCCTATCTTCCAGTAGCCTTCGGCACGGACAATGGCATCGACGCCGAGAAGAACATCGCATCACCCTGGAAGCGGTTCTTAACATCGAACTCATGATAGTATCGCGCACGCGTAGATACGGGCAAATCCCCAAGCTTGAAGTCATACCCCAAAGATCCACCGATAGCGGTGACTTGTCCTTTGAAATCGCCAAGCGTAGCGCCCGTGCCACTGTCTCCACTGAGCTGTTGATAGGCGTAACCGATTGCGCCGATTGACAGGCCGTTTGTAAATTTCTTCGATACTGCCCAATCCCAATGAAGCTCGTTGCCTGTCTTGTAATTTGTAGAGGCGTTCTCGGCATTCAATGTGAGGCCAAGCATGTTTGTTATGTCTATTCCCGTTCCCGGATCGAAATAGGTAGCTGCTGCAAAAAGGTCCAACGCCAAGCGGTGCTTTGCGATGTTGGCCAAGGCTCCCTTCTCGTAGTCGCCCCAAGGCAGATAACCAGAGGCACCGAGTTGCCAGTGCATTTGGCCCGCCCGCCAACCAATGAACGAAGTGACGGTGGGATCGGCGAACGTTGTGATGGAATCTTCGATACTGAGCGGGCCTGCGTTAGCCTTGATGGCGACACGGCCGAATGGGGTCGTCGCCGATAGGCCAAGGCGTCCACCAAAAATCTCTATTGGAGTGACCCATTGGAGCGTTGGAATATTGACGAGCGGATTTACCTCGGCGCTGGCAGTCACAGGGCCACCTTCTGTCGGCAGACTGCCCTTGATCTCTCCGTGATATGAGAAAATCTGCTCGGAAATATAGATCCCAGGTGGCGGAGTAATGCCGGCGCCTGTGGTTCTTAGTCCAAGCAAGTAGACACCCGAGCCACCTTCGGCGGCAAAGGCAGCGTGGCTCCAAGAGAGCGAAACCGCCAAAGACAGCATTTTCAGAAGTGATTTCATTTGACGGGTCCTTGCGCGACCGCAGCACGAATCAAGAGAGGGTACTCAGAGCGAAGCATTGCGCCACAACTATTCAAAAAAGATCATTACCGACGCTCTGCCCTGTAACACCAAAACCACGATTAAGAGCGCGCAGTCGCTCGCTGCGGGTTGACTGATTACTTCGCCAGCGTGTTCTTGTAAATTTTGCCGTCTTTCATAATGACGACAAAGTTTTTTGCCGGGTCCTCGATCAACTTAATGTTCGCAATTGGATCCCCTTCGACCAGCAGCAGATCGGCCAACGCGCCCTGCTGCACAACTCCGATCCTTCCAGGATAGGGATTGCGAAGCCCGGACAGCGCGAGCAATTCTCCGTTGTCGCCGGTGGCCATTTTCAACGTCTCGACCGGCGTGTACCAGCGCACCAGCTTTGCGAGCTGCGCGCCCTGGCGAGCCGCAAGCTTTGCGTCGAACAGCGTATCGGTACCGAACGCAGTCTTGATCTTGTATTTTTTGGCCAAGGCGTAGGCGTTGTCGGTTCCTTTCAGCAATTGGATCTGCTTCTGTCGGTTTGCCGATCCTTCAGGATAAGGGATCGCATCCTCGTCGGCCAGGAACGGCTGTAGGCTCCACCACACGTTGCGCTCCGCCATCAACTTGGCAGACGCATCGTCCGCTAGCTGTCCATGCTCAATACATTTTACACCCGCATTGATGGCTCTCTGGATGGCTCTTGGCGTGTAGGCGTGCACAGCGACATAGGTGCCCCAATTCTCGACGTCCTCGACGGCGGCTCGGATTTCTCCTTCGGAATACTGCGTTACGTCCAACGGATCACTGTCCGATGCGACCCCGCCGCCTGCCATGAGCTTGATCAGAGCAGCGCCAAGCATCAACTGCTCGCGCACCCGACGTTGCACCTCGGGTATGCCGTCCGCGATCATCGAGCCCATCGTGCGTTCAGCGAAGCTGAGCGGTCCGGTCGGCCCGCGAGGCAATTCGATTTTTGACCGCCAGTCTCCGTGTCCCGATGTTTGGGATATGCCAGCCCCGGATGACCAGATTCGAGGGCCGACGATTTGTCCTTCGTCGATGGCCCGTTTGAGTCCAAAGGAATTGCCCCCGACATCACGGACGGCCGTGAATCCCTGCATGAGTAGCTCACCTGCCGCCTTGCCGTGTCGAAGCATCATGTAGTTCGGATCAGAATTCAAAATCTGCAAAATAGACACTGTTGCAGCCGTCGCGTGCGCATGGGCATCGATAAGACCAGGCATCAGTGTGCGCCCTGTCCCGTCTATGACTGTCGCACCTTCCGCGGAAATTCTATCCCTGCCGAGACTCGCAATAACATTACCCTTGACGAGTACGCTCGATGGCGGCGACAGCGTACTACCGGTACCGTCGAAAATACGGACGTTCTGAAAGAGCGTTCCGCCCGGCCCTTGCGCTCGAACACCAGTACCTGCCGCGAGCGCTGCCAGCGACATCGACTTAACGAACGTCCGTCTACTGATTGTCATTGGAGCCTCTGCGCATAAACAATGAAGTAAACTGCGCAATGCTACGCCCCGCAGACGCGGCTAGCCATGGCCAATTTGCAATCGCAACGGAATCCAGGGCGATGTTGCAGGGCCGCAACTGCGCAGCTTTCTCGAATAGCCCGTCTCGAAGATGAGAACGGATGCGGTCTCAGGTGACAAGCCGCCATCCACCGTTTAGATCTGTCCAAAAAGAGGTTATTGCGCCGCACACTCTGCTCGTTGACGTCGTATGCAAGCTCGCAACAAGTGTGTTGAGCTCAGGCACTGAGCCTGTTGTGGCTCAACCAGAGCCAGTCGGTTCACGTTGCGTTTGGCAGAACCACATTCAGCTACCGACATCGTCGGTGAGCAAGGCGGCGTCGTCAATGCCTGAGCAGCCATGACGGCTTTTGTACAACCGCAAGCCCTACCCCTTCCCGCACGCCTTCCCCTTTTCAATCTCACACACCGTCGCCGCCACGCTCAGGCGCAACTTCTCGACGTCCACCTTTCGCAAAAACCTCGGAATATTGCCCCATACCGCGTGATAGCCGAATTGGCCGTTGCGCATTTCGTCGAGGGCTTTGTCGCGGGTCCAGCCTTGGTGCAGCATGCGGTGGAGCGCGGTGATCAGGCCGGTGCGGTCGGCGCCGTGCTGGCAGTGCAGCAGCACCGGCCCGCTTTTGCTCGCGACCTCGATCTCGGCCAGCGCGCGGACCACGTCGGGCAAGTCGATGTCCCAGGTGTTGATCGGCACCGAGACCAGTTTCAAGTCCGTGCCTGCACTGAGCTTCTTGTCGGTATGGAACGCACGCAGAGAGACCACGGTCTTGATGCCGAGATCGCGCGCCAACGCCGGGAAACCTGCCTTCGCCGGCTGGGCGCCACGGTAGAACACCGGCGTCACCCGGTGCAGGTTCGGCGCGCCGTCGAGCTTGACCGGCACGCCCCAGTCGATCGGCCGGATGGTGGCCGCTGCCGCCTTGCCTTGAGCGTTGGCTGCGTCCGGCATCATGCCTCCTGCGAACATGGCCCAAAGTAGCAAAAGCGAGACCCCTCGTGTTGCCCATCTGAACGATAAGTCCGTCTGAGCCTCGGAACGCACGTGAAGGCACGTTGTTGTCCCTTCTCCCCCGCCACATTGAGGGGGAGGTGCGGCAAATTTCTCAGTGCTCACAACCCCACAACTGTCATCCTCGGGCTTGGCCCGAGGACCCATCGGGCAACAGCTTCCCAAGTTGCGGACGCGTTCCGCTGCACCGCCAATCGCCTCTTCGTCGGACCAGAACGGCTGAACCTTGGGTCCTCGGGCCAAGCCCGAGGATGACACCTGTTTTGTGGCCGCCCCTCTCCCTCGGACGTCGCTCATGCGCCGTCCTCTGCCCTCTCCCCCGAAGCGGCGAGGGAAAGGGCAAGTGCAGGTGCCCAACCCAAGCTGCCGCGCCATGTCCGGAGTTCTTATCACTTCACCGGCCGCAGGAAGTCGAAGTCGCAGCCCTCGGGCGCCTGCGTCACGGTGCGGCTGAACAGGCTGCCGTAGCCGCGCGCCTCGGGCGAGGTTTGCAGCACCTGACCCTTGCGGCGGTTGTCGAGTTCGGCGGCGTCGACCAGCAGGTCGAGGGTGCGGTTCTTGACCGAAAGCCGGATGCGGTCGCCGTTGCGGACAAGGCCGATCGGTCCGCCGGCAGCCGCTTCCGGCGCGATGTGCAACACGATGGTGCCGAAGGCGGTGCCGCTCATGCGCGCATCCGACATCCGCACCATGTCCTTGACGCCGGCGCGGGCGAGCTTCTTCGGGATCGGCAGGAAGCCGGCCTCGGGCATGGCGGCGGCACTCTTCGGGCCGGCGTTCTGCAGGATCAGGAAATCATCCGCGGTGACGTCGAGGTCGGGATCGTCGATGCGTTGGGCGAGATCGTCGAGCGAGGAGAATACCACCGCGCGGCCCTCGCGCTCGAACAGCGACGGTGTGGCCGCTGACCGCTTGATGATGGCGCCGTCGGGGGCCAACGAGCCGAACAGGGCGACGAGGCCGCCCTGCGGCTCGACCGGGTCGGCGGCGGTCTTGATGACGCGGCGGTCGACGTAGTGGCCTTCCTCGGTGGCGAGGCGCTGACCCAATGTCTCGCCGGTGACGGTCATGCAATCGAGATGCAGCAGCGGTTTCAACTCGCGCAACACCGCGCCGATGCCGCCGGCGGCGAAGAAATCCTCCATGTAGAATTCCTGGCCGACCGGCTTGACGGCGGCGAGCACCGGCGTGGTGTCGGACAGTTCGTTGAGGCGGGCGAGGTCGAGCTTGACGCCGACGCGGCCGGCGATCGCGGCCAGATGGATGATGCCGTTGGTCGAGCCGCCGAGGGCGAGGAGCACGCGCACCGCGTTGTCGACCGACTTCGCGGTGATGATGCGGTCGGGCGTCAGCTTGGCCTTGATCATGCGGACGGCTTCGACGCCGGTTGCTTCGGCAGCGCGCAGGCGGTCGGCATGGACGGCGGGAATGGCGGCGGTGCCGGGCAGGATCATGCCGAGGCCTTCGGCGATCGCCGCCATCGTCGAGGCGGTGCCCATCACCGCGCAGGTGCCGGCGGTGGTGACCAGGCGCCCCTCGACCGCTTCGATCTCGTCTTTCGACATGTCGCCGGCGCGATAACGCATCCAGAATTTGCGGCAGTCGGTGCAGGCGCCGACCCGGTCGTCCTTGTAGCGCGACGTCATCTGCGGGCCGCCGATCAGCTGGATCGCGGGCTTGCCGGCGCTTGCGGCTGCCATCAGCTGAGCCGGCACGGTCTTGTCGCAACCGCCCATCAGCACGACCGCGTCCATCGGCTGGGCACGGATCATCTCCTCGGTGTCCATCGCCATGAGATTGCGGAACTTCATCGAGTTCGGCGCCAGCGTGCTCTCGTGCAGGCTGATGGTCGGGAATTCGAGGGCGAGACCGCCGGCATAGGTGATGCCGCGCTTCACCGCTTCGAGAAGCTCGGGGAAATGGCGGTGGCAGGGGTTGAATTTCGAGTGCGTATAGGCAACCCCGACTACGGGGCGCGCCAGTTCGGCCATCGAGAAGCCCTGGCTGCGAGCAAAGGCGCGGCGCATGTAGATCGAGAAGTCGCGATCACCGTAGCTCTGCAATCCCTGCAGAAACCCTTGATCCGGATTGCTATTATTGCTGTCGGTCATGATGTCCTCCCAAGCGCCGGCAGCCACTTTGGGCCGCTCGTTAACGTCTCGTAAAGAGCCTTACGGCAATCTTGGCCGATCGCCCACGTCGAACACGGGAGAGGTGCCATGATTGAGACGGGTAGCGCCGCGCGCCTCACATCGAGCCTGAACGAAGTCGAGAACGACACGGGCCGGGTGGCGTTCTGCGGGCCGTTCGTGCTGTCGGCGGTCACCGGCTATCCGATCAGCCGGGTCGAGGAAGAGATCCGCATCATCCGGGAGTTGCCGACCGGCAGTCACGCCGATATCAAAGGCACCTACGCAACGGAGGTCGAGGCGGCGCTCGGTGTGTTCGGCTTCGGCATGGAATTGAAGGCGAGTTTCATGCATCTCGAACGCAAGGCGCGGCCGACGGTGTGGACCTGGATGCAGAAGCCGCGCAATGCCTGGGCGCACTACATCCTGGCGATTCACAAGGGCCGCGAGGGGCACTGGATCCTGATCAAGGGCGTCAAGCTCTGCGACACCTACACCGGCGGCAAGTGGCAGTTCGTCTGCGACGGCCCGCATCGCGGCGCCCGCATCATGGAGATCTTCGAGGTCCGCCGGAAGCTCGAATTCTGATATTGCGGCGCGCCGACCTCAGTGCAGGTGTTGGCGCGGTTCTCGACTGGTGGCCTGCGCGGTCAGCACGCGATGGCCATAGCCGACCACAAGGTGCCGCGTGCGCGCCGAGGCATCGAGCCAGAAGATCGCCGCCCGACCCGGACTGATCTGTTCGCTCCAGCAGCACGGCAAATCCGGGAAGCAGCCGGCCTCGACCTGCTGCAGCAACCATTCCCAGTCGGCTTCGAGTGCCGCGCCCAACGGCCAAGTCGGCCAATCTGGATAAAGACCCAGGCGTTCGGCTTCAGGCGCGCTGATACGCACGGTGCCGGCGCAGTCAGAATATGCGCTGGCTGATGCGTCGAAAATATCGTCGAGACCAGTCCTGTTGCCAGAACCGCCAGCTGTCTTGGTACGTCTAGATTTTGTCACAGCACCACCCGTATGCAGCCCTCGAAGACAAAGTGCGGGGCAGACAACCATTGCTGGTTACCTGCCCCTGCCGCATGCAAAGCGGTTGCGAGGACGATTTCCGAGCTTGCCGGGCAAAGCCCGTCGAGTTCCCGAATACGTGCTGGAAGGTGGGCTGGCTCTGAGGGAGAACCAGAGGCTTCCGGCCGTGCTCCTCGGGCCTCGCAGCAGAATCCAATCCACCCCGGGATTGAATTCAACAAGAGCACCTGCGGAGATCTCGGTACTCATGCCGCTCGGACGAACAATGATATCGACTGGTCCGTGCGTGACACGGTCGGTCTAACGTCATGCGGACCAGTTTAGGAGGTACCAGTGATGGCCCGCTAAAATTGATCCCTGAGCAGTGCTACGGGGGTGGGGCCAACGAAGCGTCAATATTTCGTGAATCGCGAGGCAGATGTGCTCGCTATGCGGAATAAAATAATTCGAAATGTTTGCGCTTAGCTCTTTAAGTGGTGCTCAATAGCAACGAATTAGGTCGCTCATGCCTTGAAGACTCGGGTCCACCAGTCGAGCAACTGCGGCTGGTTCTGATCGAGGTAGGTAAAGTCCTGCTTGAAGAAATTTGCCCGCTCTTCCGCCGTGAACGCGATTTCCTTCGCCAGTTCCGGCGACAATCGGGCGTTTTCGACAGTTGGACTGTAGCCCATGCGCTCGGCGAATTGCGTTTGTGAGGCCGGGTCCAGGGTGTGGTTGAGAAACGCCATCGCGCAGGTCCTATTGGCGGCATTGCGCGGCGAGGCGACTTCGAACGTGATCGGTGTCGCCCCTTCTTCCGGCACGGCACTCGCGACCGGGAGTCCCGACTTTTTCCATTGGTGCGCGCGCGCGCGCCACATGATCGTGGCCCACACATCGCCCGAGGCTAGCGCAACGGCCAGCGCCTCGTTGCTGGGGTAGAGTTTGACGCCGGACGCCTTCAATTCCAGCAACTTGTCCTTGCCGGGCTCGTAGTTGCGCGAATTGCCGCCGGCCACCAACGCGGCGGATTCGATCGCGGACAGGGCAAGCAGGTCGGCTAGCCCGATCTTGCCGGCGTAGGCGCCCGACCACAGGTCGCGGAACGACTTCGGTGCCGGCATTTTTTCGGGATTGTAGACGATCACCTTGGCGCTGAAAGCCTGCGGCACGGCGTAAGGGCGAGCGAAGGCCGGCAGCACGTGAGTGAGATTAGGAACAGTGGTTTGGTCGAGGTCGTGCAACAGGCCCTGCGCCGCCATCTGGTGCATGTCGAGGCTATCGAGACAGACGACATCGTTGCTGCCGGCTGGACGGGCGCGCTCGGCCAACAGCCGCGACTTGCGTGCGCCGGCCGCGCCGACATCGGCGACGAACTCGGCGCCGAGGCTGTTCTTGACCGAGGCGCCAACCGTGGCTTCGATCGCTTTTGCGAAATCCCCACCCCAGGTTCCGACCACAATTCGCCCGCAAGGCTGGGTCGAATTGGAAGCGCTGGGCAGCGCGCCAACGGCCACGGCCGAGCCGGTGAGATACATTAGGCGGCGTCGATCGATGCGCATGGCGCGAGAAAAACTCCTGGCATGTTCGAACATAGAACATTCCTTGTGAAACAATGCCGTAGTCAAAAATCTACAAACAGTATGCACCATTTAGCCGTCCGCTGGCTAGGGTCAATCGCTGTTGCACAGGCTGAAGGTCATTCGGCGTGCTCGCAATTTTGATTTCGTGTCAGCGATGAATTGGACCCCTTCCAGTCGACGAAGCCGGAAATCATGTAGTCTTATTCTAGCGGCGACTGTTAACGGCTACCTCGATCGCGCGTCGGTGTGGCGTCGACAGGGTGCGCCAATCGATTTAGATGAAGGATGACCCAAGTGCTTAGATTGTCCGTGCTAGATCAATCGGTTGCGAATGCAGGGCGTCCGCACGGCGAGGCGATTCGCAATACCATTGCCCTCGCGGCTGCGACCGAAGCCATGGGCTATCATCGCTTTTGGGTGTCTGAGCATCACAGCAACGAAACCATTGTCGGTAGCGCGCCGGAAGTATTGATGGCGGCGATCGCGGCGACCACCAGCCGGATTCGAGTTGGTAGCGCCGGTGTCATGCTGCCGCACTACTCGCCTTATAAGGTGGCTGAGCAGTTTCGCGTATTGGAGGCGATCGCTCCGGGGCGAATCGATCTCGGCCTTGGCCGGGCGCCAGGCTCGGATGGTCGGACGGCCTTCGCCCTGAACCCACTCGCAAATGAGCGGCCGGCGCAGTTTCCGAATGACGTGCGAGACCTGCAGGACTGGCTGACTGGCGAGCCTCTGCGTGAAGGCCACCCGTTCAGCAGCGTGCGCGCCTATCCGGCAGGGGAAACCTCGCCCGAGATTTGGATGCTCGGATCTTCCGATTTCGGCGCTCAGGTCGCGGCGCACTACGGCCTGCCATATGCATTCGCTTGGTTCTTCACGGAAGGCGCCGGTGGTGCCGAGGCGCTGAGGCTCTATCGTGACCGCTACCAACCAAGCCAGCGCCACCCCGAGCCGAATCCAGCGCTGTGCGTATGGGCGCTCGCCGCCGATAGCGACGAGGAAGCGCAGCACCATTTCACATCGCGCGCTCGCTTTCGGCTATTTCGTGATCGGGGAATATTCCTGCCGCTGGAGGCTCCCGATGCGGCAGCGGCGCAGGACTACACCGAGGCTGAACGAGCGCGGATGAATGAATTTCGGCGAACGGCGTTCGTTGGCACCGGAACGGCGGTGGTGGAGCGTATTCACGACCTGGCCAAGCGAATGGACGTCGCCGAAATGGCGATCGTCACCTGGGCCTGGGACGAGGCGGTGCGGGTGAAGAGCTACCGCCTCATCGCCGAGGCTATGGGAATGAGGCCGATGGCCGCGGCGGGTGCGTGAAGCTGTTGGGCAGAGATCAAATGCTCGGTGCAAGCCGTCATCGGAGTTGGCCCAGCATCGGATTGCGCATTGTCAATGCAATGCGGCGACAAGAATGGAACGGTGGCGTCCCGTTGGCGATTTACAACTGAGCAGTGAGGTGCAGAACGATGATCAGAGCTACTCTGACAGCAGCCATGCTGATGGCGCTTACCGCGAGCGGTGCTGCCGCGCTAAGCCTGCCCGGCAGTGGCCCTGGTGGCCAGGAAGGGGTTGTCGTCCGTGTCGTGGACCCGGCTCCTGGCGCCAAGCGCGCGGTCACCGTGCAGCGGCGGGCGCCGGTGATCGCGCGGCGCGTATCGCCGCCGGTATCGGTCAAGAAATTCGTTGCGCCGTCTGCGTCAAGAAAGTTCACCCCACCGCTTGGCCGCCAAGAAGTTCACATCGCCACCGGTGGCGATGAAGAGGCTGCCGCCGCCATTGGCGAAAGGTAAGCCGATCGTGCGTATGCCGGCTCAGTTCGTGCACGTAAAGCCTCATCGCAGGCACAAGCACTATGGTCGCATCTTCGGCGGTGTGGTGCTTGGCTCAATACTCGCGGCGAGCGCATTCTATGCCTACAGCTCGCCTCCCGAGGACGGATTGTGCTGGTATTGGACCAATTCAAGTCGCGAGCGAGGGTACTGGGACTATTGCGAGCCGCCAGAGGATGATTGAACGCGCATAGTTGACGGGTTGCCGAGTACAAACAGGAGCGGACAACGTCCGCTCCTGTTTTGCCGTGTGCGGTGTGATCCAGGTCTGCGCAATGGCCGTGGCAAACAAAAACGGCGGCCGAAGCCGCCCTTCGATGGTCGTCTGCGACATCAAGTGGCCCATGGTCGACGACGGTGCGGTTCGGATCGCCTGACGACCGACTTGCAATCAATCAGAACATTCGCGGTGGAGGCCCCGCACGCGAATTGGCCCCAAATGTTCGCCCTTCGAGCGTGCCGTACAAACGAAAAAAGGCAGGTCCGAAGACCTGCCCTTAATGCTGCTGAATGTGGGATGCTTAGATATTGCCGTCGGCTCAGGAGATCCGGACGAAGGTGTCGTCCAGGGCGAGCCACTCGAGGCCGGTGACCTGCGTCGAGCCGGCGTTCGGTCCGGTGAAGTTGATCGTGAAAGTGCCGTTGAGGTTGTCGACCACCGATGCATTGGCAGAGGATGCGCCAAAAACACGAAGCGTGTCGATGCCATCGCCGGCAACGATGGTGTCGTTGCCGAACAGGCAGTTCTGGAAGAAGAGGGTATCGTCGCCGGCACCCGCATTGATCGAGTCGCTGCCCTGAGCCGGCATAGATGACATCATTGCCGGCGCCGCCATCCAGCGTAGTACCGCTGTTGCCGCCCTGCGCCAGAAGGGTGTCATTGCCGTCGCCGCCTGACAGTGTCGACGGGCCGAGGCCGAAGTAACTAATGGTGTCGGCGCCTTCGCCGCCGCTCATCGATGCGGTGACGAAGCTATTAATGATGTCGTCGCCGAGACCACCCTCAAGCGTATCGCCAACACCGGTCGCGTTGACCAGAGTGTCCATGCCGGAGCCGCCAGACGATCGAACTGCCGCCCGTTGACAGGTCGATAGAATGTGTCGTTGCCAGCCCCACCATCGAAGTTGATTGCACCGCCGTAGCCACCACCCAGATCGTCGCCGTCGCCCGCAATGATCGTATCGCCAGCGCCGCCATAGATCGTGTCATTGCCGGTGCCGGCATTGATCGAATTGGCACCGAGGCCATTGTATGTGCCGTCGATCATGTCATCACCCGCGCCACCAATCATGGTCGTGCGGGCCGTACCAATGGCAGTGAGGTGATCGTCGCCGGCGCCACCGTCCAGCATGGCCGCCGGTATAGCTGAACATGATGTCGGAGCCTGCGCCGCCCAACAAGGTCGCGCCAGCGCCAGCCATGTTGCCGATGATGTCGTCGCCGTCGCCACCGTCGAGCAAGCCACCTTCGTTCGACAAGATAATGTCGTCACCAGCGCCGCCGCTCAGTGTGTTGCTGGCGCCACCATAGTTAACGATGACGTCGCTGCCGTCGCCGCCATTGACAGTAGTGCCAATCGCCCGCGACGTAAACAGTGTCGTCGCCTGAGCCGCTCAGGATCGAATCGCCGCCGGCGCCACCAAAGATCGTGTCTGCGCCCGCGCCCGAATAGAGCGTATCAGCGCCAGCACCGTACAGCTTGACGGTGTCATTGCCGTTAGATGTAATCACAGTGCTGGCGGTGCCGAAGACCGTCAGATCAAGGCCCAGCGTCGATGTCGCGATGACGACCGGAGCATTCACCGTCGTCGTGACGACGGCCGGTGTACCAGTTTCAATGTTAATATCGTCGCCGCCACCAAGTGCTAAAGCATCTAAAAATGCTTGAGCCTCCGGCTGAGTGGGAGTGCTCGCGCCTTGCCCAGCGAGAAACGCGTCAAGACCTGCCCGCGTAAGATTATAAACCGCCATGTGATGACCCCTGTATAAGGAACTTGGTTATATCTCGCCGACCCAGTCGTACGAAAATTTCTGCAAAGCGATGAATAGAATGCGTTGAATTGCAACGAACCTCGTCCCCGCTTCTCCCTACCTATTTACGGTTAATGGGGTACGCGTCAAGTTCTATGGCGAATTTTGGGCTAACTTGCGGCTGATCGATGTGGATATGTTGCGGGGCTGCATCGCAGTGCAACAAGTTGCATCAGTTTGCGCGTGCAGTGATCGTCGGTTGCACGATTGAAGGCAGTCTGACAGCAGGCCAAAAATCGACGGTGTGATAGGAGGATAGCGCTTCATGGCGCGCCTGGCCTTCATCCCCTGGGACGCTAGACTGATTCCAAATCAGTAATGCTGCAACGCAATATTGATTTGCCGAGTCAAGTGCCAAATGTTGGGCGCGGGTGGCATTGTGAGGGCCGGGCCGCTGACGATCTTCACGGCAGCGGCAGGGTTTCGTGCTCTTTTGCGACCTTGCCGGTTTCCGCATAGACTTCGATCAACTTGACCCGATAGCCCCATAGATGGGCAACGTGCTGGAGCGTGCGCTCACAGGCATCGGCATCAAGTGGGATGTTGTTGCGCACCCGATGCTGGAGGGTCAGCCGTCGCCCGCCCGAAAGGTCCGCATTTACAACTTGGATGTCCGGATCGCGTGCCGAAGTGTCGTACTGGGCTGCGAGCAGCTTGCGGACATTGCGATAGCCCTTCTCGTCGTGGATGGATTTTACCTCGACGACCGGGAATGCTGAATTATCGTGCAGGGCGAAGAACCGGAAGTCCCGCATCAGCTTCGGTGACATGTACTGCAGAATGAAACTGTCGTCGCGGAAGTTGGCCCAGGCGTCCTTCAAGGTGCCGAGCGCGTCGCCGTTGCCGGCGAAATCGGGGAACCATTCGCGGTCTTCGGCGGTCGGTTCCTCGCACATCCGCTTGATGTCCTGCATCATGGCGAAACCAAGCGCGTAGGGGTTCATGCCATTGTAGAACTTGTCCTCGAACTTTGGCTGGAACACCACCGACGAGTGCGAGTGCATGAATTCCAGCATCGAGCCTTCGGTGATCAGTCCGCGGTCGTAGAGCCGGTTCATGATCTCGTAGTGCACCCAGGTGGCACAACCTTCGTTCATCACCTTGGTCTGGCGCTGCGGATAGAAGTACTGCGCAAGCATTCGCACGATACGCAGTAGCTCTCGTTGCCAGTCTTCCAGCTTCGGCGCGTGCTTTTCGAGGAAGTAAAGTAGGTTCTCCTGCGGCAAGCCGAGTGCGATGCCTTCCAGCGCCGCCGATTTCGATTCCGCGTCGACAGGTGCTTTAGGCAATGCCGAGCGTGGCACCGTGCGCCACAGTTCGTTATAGCTCGTTTCTTCGTGTTCCCGCCGTCTCGTCGCTTTGTCGCGGGTGGCCGTCGCCGTCGGCCGTATGGCCGGATGCCGGCTGATGCCCTGGTTCATCAGCGCGTGCGCCGAGTCGAGCACCGCTTCAACCGCCTCGACACCGTACTTTTCCTCGCACTCGGTCACGTACTCCTTGGCGAAGGCCAGGTAGTCGAGGATCGAAGTGGCGTCGGTCCACTGCTTGAACAGATAGTTGTTCTTGAAGAAGTGATTATGGCCCATCGCGGCATGCGCCATGACGAGCGTCTGCATCGTCATGGTGTTCTCTTCCATGATGTAGTTGATGCAGGGGTTAGAGTTGATGACGAGTTCGTAGGCGAGCGCTCGCGCGCCCTTGCGATACATCGTCTCCTCGCGGGCGAAGTGCTTCCCGAACGACCAGTGCCGATACATGCTTGGCATGCCGATCGAGGCATAGGCATCGAGCATCTGCTCGGCGGTAATCACCTCGATTTGATTGGGATATATGTCGAGACCCATCTCTCCAACGCCGATCTTTTCGATCGCGTCGTAGGTCTTTTTGACGATCTCGAAATCCCACTCGGCGCTTTTGAACAGCGGCTCGACGCCAGGCTCGATGTTTCGGAACGGCGCGTTCATCGTCAGCCCCCCTGGCCGCGCATTTCGGATGAGGTCGCGAACAACTCGCGGAACACCGGGTAGATATCACCAGGCGACGATACCTTGCGCATGGCGAATATGTCATTGCGCTCGGCCACTTCCTCGTAGCCGGACCACGCCACGCTCGACAGGCCCTGCATACCTTCGTCCTGCCCGACCTCGATGTAGGCGTAATACTGGCAGCACGGCAGAATTTCGCCCTCGAGCAATTCGAGGCAGCGTTCCATGTCGTCGTCGAAGTTGTGGCCGTCCGAGGCCTGGGCGGCGTAGATGTTCCAATCCGCAGGCGAAAAGCGGTCCTTGACGATCTTCATCATCTCGACGAGCGCGGTCGAAATAATGGTGCCGCCGGTTTCGGTCGACTTGAAAAAGGTTTCCTCGTCGACCTCCTGTGCCTCCGTGGTGTGCCGGATGAATACGACCTGGACCTCGGCGTAGTGCCGGGTGAGGAACAGGTGCAGAAGCATAAAGAACCGCTTGGCGAGATCCTTCAGTGGCTCGGTCATCGAAGCCGACACATCCATCAGGCAAAACATCACGGCCTGCGTCTTCGGCTTCGGCCGCCGCTCGAAGCGATTGTACTGAAGGTCGAGTGGATCGATGTAGGCGACCACCTTGCGCAGGTAGGACAGTCGTGACAGCCGTGCCTTCAACGCCGTGATCTTGGCGTCGTCGCGCGGATCGAGTGCTTCGAGGCGGGCGATCTCGGCTTCCAGTTCATCGAGATCCTTCATCCGCGGCCGGTGCAGTGCGATCCGCCTCGCCATGGAGTTGCGCATTGTGCGCAGATGGTTGAGCCGTGCCGGTGGGCCGTCCGAAGTGTGGCCGGCCCGAACCGGTTGCGGCGATCGCATGTCCTTCAGCTTGGCCTTGACGAGGTTGGGTAACTTCAAGTCCTCGAAAAAGATGTCGAGGAACTCGTCGCGGCTCAGGTTGAAGACGAAATCGTCCTCGCCCGAACCGTCCTGGGCCCCTTTCGATCCGGAACCGCCGCCGCCTTCGGGTTTGCGAATGACGTCACCAACGGAGAATTCGCGATTGCCGGGCAACACGAAGTCACGTTGCCCGGCGCCCTGGCCGTGCGAGAACGACGGCTCGCGCAGGCTCTTCGAGCGGATGCGCACTTTTTCGCCGCTCTCGACCTCGGAGATCTTCCGGCGCTTGATGGCATCGCGTACGGCGTCGCGGATTTCGCCCTTGGCCCGACGCAGGAAGCGTTGCCGGTTGCCGAGGCTCTTGGCTTTCGGATTGAGGCGACGATCGACGATGTCCATTAGGGCCTCGTGAGTGGTGGGTCGTGAGTGGTCAGTGGTGGGAATGTGGTGGTGAGGTCAGGCTTTTGCCCACTCACCACTCACGATCTCACCCCTCACGAACTTCATCCCGCCTTTTTCACCCGCATGTACCATTCGACGAGGCGGCGCACCTGACGAGGCGTGTAGCCGCGCGAGACCATGCGCGTGACGAACTCCTCGTGCTTCTTCTCGGTATCGCCGTCCTTCTTGGCGCCGAACGAGATCACCGGCAGCAGGTCCTCGACCTGGCTGAACATCCGCTTTTCGATAACTTCGCGGATCTTCTCATATGAGGTCCAGCTCGGGTTCTTGCCGCCGTTGCGCGCCCTGGCCCGGAGCGAGAATTTGACGACCTCGTAGCGGAAGTCCTTCGGATTGGCGATCCCAGCCGGCTTCTCGATCTTGGACAACTCCTGATCGAGGATTTGCCGGTTCATCAGGTTGCCAGTGTCGGGATCCTTGAAATCCTGATCCTCGATCCAGGCATCGGCATAGGCAACGTAGCGGTCGAACAAGTTCTGGCCGAACTCAGAGTAGCTTTCCAGGTAGGCTTTTTGCACCTCGTTGCCGATGAATTCGGCATAGCGAGGCGCCAGCTCCTCCTTGATGAACTCGAGGTAGCGGTCCTCGCGATCCTCCGGCAGTTGCTCGCGCCTGACCGACTGCTCAAGTACGAACATCAGGTGCACGGGATCGGCCGCCACCTCATGCGTGTCGAAATTGAAAGTCTCCGACAGCACCTTGTAGGCAAAGCGAGTCGAGGTGCCGTCCATGCCTTCGTTGATGCCGCCAGCCTCGCGGTATTCCTGGATCGATTTGGCGTGCGGGTCGGTGTCCTTCAATGTCTCGCCGTCATAGACCCGCATCTTCGAGAACAGCGACGAATTCTCGTGCTCCTTGAGGCGGGTCAGCACCGAGAACTGAGCCAGCATCTGCAAAGTGCCCGGCGCGCACGGCGCCTTCGACACTTCCGAGGTCGACAGCAGTTTCTCGTAGATCTTCTGCTCTTCCGATACGCGCAGGCAATAGGGCACCTGGATTACGCAGATACGGTCGAGGAACGCCTCGTTGTTCTTGTTGGCGCGGAAGCTCTGCCACTCGCTTTCGTTCGAGTGGGCGATGATGATGCCCTGGTAAGGTAACGCGCCGACGTTTTCGGTGCCAACGTAGTGGCCGTCCTGAGTGGCGGTCAGCAACGGATGCAACATCTTGATCGGCGCCTTGAACATCTCGACGAACTCGAGCATGCCCTGCGTCGTGCGGTTGAGGCCGCCCGAGTACGAATAGGCGTCGGCATCCGACTGGCCGTGGAATTCGAGCTTGCGGATATCGACCTTGCCGACCAGGGCTGAGATGTCCTGATTGTTGTCGTCGCCGGGTTCGGTCTTGGCGACGCAAAGCTGACGCAGCCGCGACGGATTCAGGCGCACCACCGAGAACTTCGAGATGTCGCCGCCGAACTCGTCGAGGCGCTTGATCGCCCACGGGCTCATGCGGCCGGTGAGCTTGCGCCTCGGAATGCCGTACTTTTCTTCGAGTGCCCCGCCCATCTGGGCTGGATCGAATAGTCCAAGCGGACTTTCGAAAATCGGACTGATCTCGTCGCCGGCCTTGAGCACGTAAACCGGGCGCTGCTCCATCAGTTCCTTCAAGCGCTCGGCGAGCGAAGACTTGCCGCCGCCGACCGGCCCCAGCAGATAGAGGATCTGCTTGCGCTCCTCGAGGCCCTGCGCCGCGTGCCGGAAGAAGCCGACGATGCGCTCGATCGTTTCTTCCAGGCCGTAGAAGTCCTTGAAGGCCGGATAGACCTTCACCGTGCGGTTGAGAAAGATCCGGCTGATGCGGGGATCTTTCGAGCTGTCGATGAAATCAGGCTCTCCGATTGCCGCCATCATGCGTTCGGCGGCACTGGCATAGAGCAGCGGATCGGTCCGGCAGTTCTCGAGATACTGCTTCAGCGAGAACTCGGTTTGCTTCTGCCGATCGTAGCTACGTGTGAAGACCTCGAAGATCTCGTCTTGTGACGTCATGTTCGGCCTCGTCGCTTGATCGTTTGTCCACACCCCGGCCGGATTTGCCGGCCACCTCCTCACATCGACGGCTTCCGGTTCAAAGCGTACTGCTGCGTGTGACCGTTCGTCCGCCGCCTCAATTCGTCTTCCTCACCTTACTGTATCATATCCGGTTTTTCCCGCCTTACGGTTGCGCATTGGAACCTGCTGGTAACAAAAGCGTGCTGCACGGTAGTATTGCTCGAACTTCCGGCAGAAGTACGTCGATTGAGCAGTACTTCGGTCCGCATTGTCGAGTGCGGCCAACCCTCTTTCACAGCACGTTTTTCCGCGTTGGCTCACGCTGTGGCGGCGATGCCGTGCGACCGTTCTGCCTCGATTTCACCACCATCAAAAATCGCTGGGGATTGAGCCTGCGATCGATAAGCGCAGGTTGCAATCGGACCGATTACGACATTGTGGTCCAGCCGAATCAATCGGGCCTGATTCGCTTCGATTTCAAGATCACCGACCGGACAGTGCCTCGGCGATCCGGTCTTCGAACAGTTTGGTGCCTTGTTGTTGGGCGATGCCGAGGGCGCGTTCGAGCAGTAGTCGCCGTGCTCCGTCCCGGCTGGGTTGGGCCAGCGCCTTGACCCTTAGTATGTCTGCATCGAACAATTCGACGCCATGCGCGGCGGCGCACTCAAGCGCCTGGTCCGCGGCCACTATGGCCAATGAACGCTGCTCACTGGCGAGTGCGATCCTCGCCCGCAACAGATGCGCGTAGGACAGGACCTGGCCGGCGCCGGTCCGCTGATAGGCGGCGATTGCTGCATCGATCCTGGCCAAGCCGGCGCCTGGATGTCGGCCGCCTTCGTGCCAGCCGAGGATGATCTCGGCCCATGCCTGCCAATAGGGGTAGCGATGGTGACGCGCCAACGCCAGGCCACCAGTCGCCAGCGTCGCCGCGTCGCTGCGCAGGTTCAGTGTTTGGGCGCGGGCGGCCAATACACAGGTGACATGCGCGCTGGTGTGCGGGTGATTGAGCAATTGGGCTCGATCCAGAGCCCGCCTGCTGCTTTGCTTGGACGCCGCGAGATCCCCGGCGATCGCCTGCGCCCATGCGAGGTGCGCGAGCGCTAGCGCCGATTGGTCGGAAGCATAGTGGAAGCGCAAGGACGCGTGCGCTTCGTCGTCGTGCGACCGAACGACGTTGGCCAGCGTTTCGATGGCGACGGGCACTTCGCCAGCCAGCAATTCGCCGAGACCTTTGAGGCGATTGCACAGCAGATTATGCCGAATGTCGTTTGCGACATTTGTCGAGCGCAGCAGGCGATCGCACATTTCGCGTGCGGTGCCGACCCGGCCATGCACCAGGATGCAGGCGGCCAGGCCCCAAAGGACGTCGAATTTCGCGCTGGCTTCGGAGGCGTCGTAGGTGTCGGCGATCTCGAGGCATCGGGCATAGATCTCCGCTACTTCTTGCGAACCGCTGCCGGTCAGTTGCGCTTGCAGCGGCCCCATGGCGCTAAGTGTCAGAAATTCCTCGTGCGGCGGCAGATTGAACTGCGGCGTGTGGCATAGTGCCAAGGCCTCGCCGAGACAGTTCGAAGCAACCAGCAGTGCCGGCACTGCGATTGCGTGCTGAGCCGCCGCCCGCCAGCATTGGACCGCTGACAGAGGTTCGTCGCACGCTTGCCAGTGGCGGGCGGCCTGGATGGAATTTTCCAGTGTGGCGCCCATGATTTGTCCCGCGAACGCTTCTGCGGCGCCACGGTGAAGGTCGAGGCGAACGCGATCGGGGATCGCCTTATGCGCGGCCTGCCGTAGCGCCGTGTCGGCGAAGGCGTAGCGGGCCCGCGCACGCGAGGCTGTCGGTAGAAGGATGCCGCTATCCGCCAACACGTCCAGTCTGGCCGTCAATTGCCGTTCGTCGACTTCGAGCAGGCGCGCGAGGATACCGGCATCGACGTCATCGAAAAAAATCGACGCTGCTATGACCAGCGGCTCGAACTTCGCAAGCTTGCCGAGGTCCGCGGTGGCCGGCATCGACGACTTCGGCAGATAGGCACAGCCCATCTTACGCTCGATCCAATCGAGCACGAACTCGGTCGACATGTCCCGCAGGCCCGCCCCATTTCAGGGCTGCCCCCCTCGGCAACCCTTTGATGGGACAAGTGATAACCGCTTAGTCGGAAAGAAATGTTCATGAATTTCGGTGGTGTTTTACCAATCGCGAACGATTGCCCGAAATCTAAGAAAATTCTCGAGTGGCTTCGGCGAGGTATGCGTGGAGGAAGCGCCCGAACGACCGCCAGAACTCAACGCGATAGCGCGGTTCGCCGTGCACGTTTTCAAGACGGAGCAGGACGATCTCGACCTTGCCGAATAGGGTGCGGGTGGCGTCACCCGGCTTGAATTGATCGAGCCCAAGATCGAGCGGGCAGCCAGCGTTGAGCACGGCGGGGGCTGCTTGGCCCGAGATCTCCACGGCGGCATTGCGATGACTGATATCGACCAAAGTGTAATGACAACCTGCAAGAGCCTCGCCGATGACGTCGCCCAATACTGCTGCATCTCCCGCCGGTGCCAGCAGTAGCCATTCGTCCGGGCCGAGCCGTGCCGCCGTGCGCTCTTGCGCCACGTTCGCACGATTGATCGACCCGGCGAGGTTCAGACCTGCAACCCGGCCGACGCGCGCCGCTTCCGTGGCAGCAAGCCGCAACACGAACCGCGATTGCGGTTCCACCGCGCGAACGGCGACTGCGCCAGCCGTGGTGATTGCCGCCACCTGATCGAGCACGCCGATGCGGCGCGCGGCCTCGCGTTTCTCAAGCATGCAGACGCACCCCTTGCGGATCGAAGAATATTGGTTCGACGACGGCAACCTCGGTGAAGCCACCGGGCGTCGTCACATGCAACCGCTCATTCAGTCGTTTGCGACCATCGGCGACGAGCGCGAGTGCGATCGAGTGGCCGAGGTTGGCGCTCATGTAACTCGATGTCACATGGCCGATCATCTTGATCGGGATCGGCTGTTTCGGGTCGGCGACGATCTGGGCCCCTTCGTCGAGTACCACCGACGGATCGACCGTGCGCAATCCGACCAGCTGTTTGCGGCCGCTCGCCACCACATCAGGTCGGCTGAGTGAACGCTTGCCGACGAAATCGCGCTTGGTCTTGCCGACGAGGCCTGACAGTCCCAGGTCGTCGGGCGTCACCGTGCCGTCGGTTTCCTGGCCGACGATGATGAAGCCCTTTTCGGCCCGCAGTACGTGCATCGCCTCGGTGCCGTAGGGCGTGAGGTCGAAACGCCGGCCGCTGTCGTATACGGCCTCCCACACTGCCTGCCCGTAGTCGGACGGTACGTTGATTTCGAAGCCGAGTTCTCCGGTGAACGACACCCGGAACAACCGGCACGGCACGCCGGCGATATGGCCGGTGCGCACCGCCATGTGCGGGAACGATGCGTCGTCAAGCGCGATGCCCTCGACCAATGGCGCAATGATCTCGCGGGCGCGCTGGCCCTGCACGGCGATCACCGCCCACTGCTCGGTAATCGAGGTCAGGTGGACCTTGAGGTCGGGCCACTCGGTCTGCAGGTAGTCTTCCATGTGGGCGAGGACACGCGGCGCGCCGCCGGTGGTGGTCGTCACGTGAAACAGTTCAGGCGTCATCCGGCCGACGACGCCGTCGTCGAAGACGTAGCCGTCCTCCTTCAGCATCAGGCCGTAGCGGCAGCGGCCAGGCTCGAGTTTCAACCAGGCGTTGGTGTAGATGCGGTGCATGAATTCGGCGGCATCGGGGCCGGCCACTTCGATCTTGCCGAGCGTCGAGGCATCGAAAATGCCGGCCGAATTGCGCACTGCCTTGGTCTCGCGGGCGACGGCTGCGTGCATGTCCTCGCCGCGCGCCGGGAAATACCACGCCCGCTTCCACAGTCCGACATCCTCGAACTTGGCGCCGTGGCTCACGGCCCAGTCGTGGACTGGCGTGATGCGGGCCGGATCGAACAGCTCGCCGCGATGGGGACCAGCGAAGGCACCGAACGATACCGGCGTGTAGGGCAGGCGGAATGTCGTGGTGCCAACCGCCGGTATGTCGCGGCCCAACTGGCCGGCGACGATGCCGAGCGCGTTCATGTTGCTGAGCTTGCCTTGATCGGTCGCCATGCCGGTGGTGGTGTAACGCTTCACATGCTCGATCGACTCGAAGCCTTCACGCACGGCGAGTTTGATGTCCTTCGCCGTCACGTCGTTCTGGAAGTCGATGAACGCCTTGACCGGTTTCTGATCGAGCGGCGCCGGCATGATGCGCACCGGGCGGAAGCCAGTGTAGCTCGGCGACGCGGCAACGGTCGTTCGGCCACCGCCGGCGTGCGCGCCCTCGGCGAGGCAGGCAGCGAGATCGTAGGTGCCACGACAACTACCGGCCGACTGCTCGGCCTGCGCCGACGTGCCGGGCACGAACGCATCGAGCGCGGTGTCGAACCTGAGTTTGCCGCGTGACTGCGAGAACAGGTGTACCGCTGGCGTCCAGCCGCCGGACATGCCGACGCAATCGCAGGCAAGCACGCGCGGGGCGCCGGGCACGCCCTGATCGTCAAGGCGGGCGACGACGAGGCCGTCGACCCGACCCCGGCCCGATGCGCCGAGGACGGTATGACCATTGAGAACTTCGATGCCGTCGTGGATCGCGGCCGTCACTTCGGGGCCGCACTCGTGATCCTGGCGCAGATCGACAATTGTGACGTCGACGCCAGCGCGCTTCAGGTCGATCGCTGCCTGATAGGCCGACGCGCCGTTGGTTGCGATCACCGCTTGCCGTCCAGGCAGCACGGCGTAGCGGTTGACGAACACGCGCAGACTGTCGGCGAGCATGATTCCGGGCCGGTCGTTGTCGGCGAATACAAGTGGTCGTTCGTGCGCGCCGGTGGCGAGGATGACCCGGCCAGCGCGCACCTGCCAAAGCCGTTCACGCGGTAGCGTGGCGGCCGGCTGGCGCAGGTGATCGGTGATGCGCTCATTGAGCGCGATGTGGTTGTGATTGAAGTAGCCGAAGGCAGTGGTGCGGGCGAGCCACGTGACGTTGGTGCGGCCGCGCAGGGTCATCGATGCGTGCGATCGAGCCATGCCTGCGCCGGCAGCCCATCGATTTCGCTGGTCACGTCGTGCAGCAGGCTGCCGCCGAACTCCGCCTGCTCGTCGCACAGGATGACGCGCTGGGCGCCGTCCGCCGAGGCGGCGAGGGCGGCTGCAAGCCCGGTCGGGCCCGAGCCGACAATCAGCACTTCGGCGTGCGCGTGGCGTTGGGTGTAGCGCTCTGGGTCGGGCACGGCCGGTGCCGTGCCGAGGCCAGCGGCGGCACGGATTACCGGTTCATAGACGTGCTTCCAGAACGCCTTCGGCCACATGAAGGTCTTGTAGTAGAAGCCGGCGACGAACACGCCGCCGAGCGCGTTGTTGATCTCACCAATGTCGAGACCCAGCGACGGCCAATGGTTTTGGCTTTTCAGCGCCAGCCCGTCGAATGCTTCGACCACGCCGGCGCGGTTGTTGGGGTCGCGCCGGTTGCCGCCACGATCGACGTCGAACAGCGCGTTCGGTTCGTCCGAGCCGTGGCTCAGGATGCCGCGCGGCCGATGGTATTTGAAAGAACGACCAACGAAATGGATACCGCTGGCGAGCAGTGCCGACGCAGCCGTGTCGCCCTCGAATGCCGGCACTTCGCGGCCGTTGAAGCGGATCACGATCGGCTTCGATCGGTCGATGCGGCCGCCCTTGGGCAGACGAAATGAAGCGCTCATCGCGGGGCACCCTCGACTGTCTTGACTTCCGGCCGCGACTGACCGGCGGGGTAGGTCGCCAGGATGCGGTCGCTGGCCGTGTCGCGCAGCGCATTGAACCAGCGCTGGCAGCCGTGCGCGTGCATCCAGCGCTCGGCATGGACGCCCTTCGGGCTCGTTCGCTGGAACAGGAACTCGGCCCACGCCTCATCGGACAACGCAGCGGGGTCGGCGGGGCGCGCGACGTGCGCCTCGCCACCGCAGCGGAATTCGATTTCAGCGCGCGGCCCACAGTGCGGGCATTCGATCAGCAGCATGATGGCAGGTCCTTTAGTGCGCGACGGCGGCGGCGGCGGCCTCGTCGATCAGCCGACCAGTGGTGAAGCGGTCGAGGTTGAACGGCGCGTTGATGCGGTGTGGCTCGTCGCGGGCGATGGTGTGGGCGAACACATGACCGGAGCCTGGCGTCGCCTTGAAGCCGCCGGTGCCCCAGCCGCAGTTGACGTACAACCCCGCAACCGGTGTCCGCGACAGGATCGGCGAGCGATCGGGTGTGACGTCGACAATGCCGCCCCAGTTGCGCAGCATCTTCATGCGGCGGAACTCCGGTACCAGTTCGCAGATCGCATCCAGCGTGTGGGTGGTAACGTGTAAACCGCCTTGTTGGCTGTAGGATACGTATTGATCCGTGCCGGCGCCGATCACCAATTCACCCTTGTCCGACTGCGAAATGTAGGCGTGGATGGTGTTCGACATCACCACGCACGGGAACACCGGCTTCACCGGCTCCGACACCAGCGCCTGCAGCGGGAAACTTTCCAGCGGCATGCGCAGACCGGCCATCGCCATGATGACGCTGGTATGACCGGCGGCGACCACGCCGACCTTCTTGGTCGCAATCGAACCGCGCGTGGTCTCGACCCCGGCGATGGCGCCGCTCACATCGCGCTTGAAGCCGGTGACCTCGCAGTTCTGGATGATGTCGACGCCGAGCGCGTCGGCGGCGCGGGCATAGCCCCAGGCGACCGCATCATGCCGGGCGGTGCCGCCGCGCCGCTGCAATGCGCCACCGATCACTGGGTAACGAATGCTTTGCGAGAGATTGAGGGCCGGGCAAAACGCTTTGATCTGGTCCAGGTCGAGCCACTCGTTGTCGACGCCGTTCAGCCGGTTGGCGTAGATGTGGCGCTTGAAACTCATCACATCATGGTGGTTGTGCGCCAGCATCAGCACGCCGCGCGGTGAATACATGACGTTGTAGTTCAGCGCGCCCGATAGGCCTTCCCACAACTTCAGTGCGTGGTCGTAGATCGCCGCGCTCTCGTCATAGAGGTAGTTCGAGCGGATGATCGTGGTGTTTCGCCCGGTATTGCCGCCGCCGAGCCAACCCTTCTCCAGGACCGCGATGTTGCGCATCCCGTGCTCGCTGGCGAGGTAGTAGGCGGTGGCGAGCCCGTGGCCGCCGGCGCCGACGATGATCGCGTCGTAGGCGGCTTTCGGTTCCGGCGCGCGCCATTGACGGTCCCAGTTCTGGTGGGCCGAGAAGGCATGGCGCAGGAGCTGAATGAACGAGAAATGCATGATGGGGCGGGCGTCCCTGACTGATCGTCCAATACTGATCTGGTGCTCCCCGCACTGGTAGCGCCGAATTGCCAACAGGACCATCGTGCGGGCGACACCTGCGGGCTGACGGATGTTCTAAATCCGTCAACCCTGCGACATCGGTTTCAGCGGCTTGGTTCCCGCCAGTGCCTGAATGAGGACGGCGGTCAGGATCAGCGCGCCGCCGAAGACGGTCGCCTGCGTCGGCGTTTCGGCGAAGAACAGGAAGCCCCACAGCGGCGACAGTACCGCTTCGGCCTGAGCCAGCAGGGTGAACGTCACGGCCGGAACGAACCGCGAGCCCTGGCCGAACAGAAACAGCCCCGCCGCCAGCAGAACCGCACCATGACCGAATGCGATTGCCGATTCCAGCGGCGTCGCCATCAACGGCAGACCCAACAGCGTCGTCGCGATAGCGCCGGCCAATGCGGTGAGAATGCCAACGCCGATCAATGCCGCGTCGAGGTCCTGCGGTCGCGAGCCGCGCGTGCACAGGGTATATCCGGCGAAGGCCAAGGCCGATATCAGCGCTATGAACTGGCCGATGACGTTGGTCGCGTGCAGCTCGCCGCCGGTCATCACCACGACGCCGGCGATGCCGAGTATCACGGCGATGACCGTGATCCAGCCGATGCGCTCCTTCAGTAGTGGCCAAGCAAGTGCGGCGGTGATGACGGGAGCCAGCGAGCAGATCAAGAACACTTCGGCGAAGGTCGCGGCCTTGATCGAGGAGACGAACGTAACCTGGCTAAGCGCCATGCAGATCGCCGCCACCCAGGCCCAACGACCGAGTCCGGCCAATTGCCTGATCGGGCTGCGGTGATCGCGCAACCATGCGACCGCGACCAGCGCCGCCGTGAAGCCGAGCGCGCGCCAGAAAATATATTGCCAGGCGTTGCTCACGCTGGCGTTGCGAATGCAGAACACGCCGAGGCTCAGCACCAGCCCGCCAAGGATGACGAGGGCGCAGCCACGCAGGTAGCCGCTGCGTGCCGAACCGGCCGTGTCCGCGAGTGCTTGCTGTGTCACGACGGCCGATGCCTCGATTGCGCGCCGCGTGGCGTCGCTGCTGTGCTGCTACTTGTCGAAGAACTTGTTCGGCTTGAGGAAGAACGATAGCGCAATGCAGCCATCCTTGGCATGCGCGGTGTGCCGGCTGCCGCCTGGACGCCACACGTAATTGCCCTTGGTGGCGACGCCCTCGTGGTCGGCGAGCGAACCCTCGACGATGTAACTTTGTTCGATCTCGACATGCTCGTGGTCGGGCAATGTGGCGCCAGGGGCGAACCGCGTCAGGGCGGTCAAAAGACCGGTTTCCTTGTCCTCCATCAGCACCTTGAGGTCGACGCCGGGCCAACGGGTCGGCACCCACGGCATGCTTTCGACATCGACATAGCGGGAGGCAAGAGCACCGAGCCCTTCGTGGTTTTTCGCGCCGGGTGTGACGAGTGCCATGGTCGTATCTCCGTTCAGGTTTTGAGGAGCCCGCGGCGGGCCAGGTTACGCATCAAGTCGGCAACACCGAACGTCCACGGCGCGGCCTTGTCGGACATGGTCATCCGGTTGGTGAGGCTGCCGAGTTCAGTGGCGTGAATGGTGACGATATCGCCGTCGTGGTGGGTGAAGCCCATGCCCGGCGCATCGCGGTCCTTGGTTGGCGCGAACATGGTGCCGAGGTAGAGCACGGCGCCATCCGGGTACTGGTGGGTGGCGTTCAGCAGTTCGCCGACCAGTTCGGCCGGGTCGCGCGCGATCTCCGACATCGACGATTGGCCGTTGAGGCGGAATTCGTCGGTGCCATCGACGGTGAGGCGGACCTCGATCTTGCGCACGGTGTCGAGGGTGAATTTGCCATCGAAGAAGCGGATGAACGGACCGATCGCAGCCGAGGCATTGTTGTCCTTGGCCTTCGACAGCAGCAGCGCCGAGCGGCCCTCGAAGTCGCGCAGGTTGACGTCGTTGCCGAGCGTCGCGCCGACGATCAGGCCTTTCGACGACACCGCCAGCACCACCTCGGGCTCAGGGTTGTTCCAGGTCGATCGCGGATGCAGGCCCGCGTCCATGCCGTGGCCGACGGCGCTCATTGGCTGCGCCTTGGTGAAGATCTCGGCGTCCTCGCCGATGCCGACCTCGAGGTATTGCGACCACGCGCCCTGCTCGATCAGCACGCGCTTGAGTTCCAATGCCTGAGCCGAACCGGGTTTGAGTGAACGCAGGTTGCCACCCAGTTGCTTTTCGACGGTGGCACGGATGGCATGGGCTTTTTCCGGCGAACCCTTGGCCTGCTCCTCGATTACCCGTTCCAGCATCGACCGTGGGAAGGTGACGCCAGCGGCCTTGACGGCTTGCAGATCGATCGGAGTTAACAGCCACGGCTTCTTCGGATCGCGCAGGGCTTCCGGGGTATTGGCCAGGATATCGGCTAGCGATCCGAGGTTCTCGCCAGGCGCGGTGCGTACGATTGCGGCTGGATCGGCAGTCTCGCAGAGGTCGCGCATGGTGGCGGCCGCGGTTGAAATGTCGATTGTGCCGCCAGCGCGGATCGCTACCACGGCCGGCCCTTGCACATCTGGCCGCCAGACCCGGCCGGCCAGCGCCCCATCGGTTCCGTCGCTGGGTAATGTCAGGGCTTGCGTCACGCGTGCGCGCATCGTTTCCTCCGGTCCGGTCTTCGGCGTTGCAATCGCCTGTTTGACTTGTCGCAATGCACGGCCGCATCATGGTCGAGCATTCGAGCAGAGACAATGCTATTGCACCCTCTCAGCCAGCGCAAAGAGCGATGGGTGCATTGCCAATAACATGGCCGGACAGCGGCCAGAGGATCGGGAGTCCATGAAACGCAGCGGCGTTGCGGCGACACCGCGTTATTCGACGGCCAATCGCCGCTCGCAGACAGCGCGTGCCTACGAGGAGTTGCGCCGACGCATCCTCGAAAACGAGATGCCAGCCGGCGCCCAATACCTCGAGCAGACGCTTGCCGACGAATTGGGCATGAGCCGCACCCCGGTGCGCGAAGCCTTGATCCGGCTCAGCGACGAGCGGTTAGTCGAGGTCAAGCCAAGGCACGGCGCCCGCGTGCTGCCGGTTTCGGCGAGCGACATGGGCGAGATCTACGAACTGCTGACCTCGCTGGAGGCGATCGCTGCCCGCCGCGTTGCCGAGCGTGGGCTCAATGCCGGCCAACTGAAGCGCCTCGATGATGCGCTGGCCGGCATGGATCAGGCGCTCGACCGCAACGATCTCACCGCCTGGTCGGCGCATGACCGCGAATTTCACAATGCGATCGTCGAGCTCTCGGGCAACAAGCGACTGGCACAAGTCGTCGCCATGTTTCGCGATCAGGCGCACCGCGCGCGCATGCAAACGCTAACCCTGCGGCCGAAGCCTACGCAATCGAACCGCGATCATGCCGCGCTGGTCCTAGCCATCCGCAATCGCGATGGAGTTGGCGCCTTCGATATTCACCGCCGGCACCGCCAGGAGGCCGGTCGAATGCTATTGAAGCTGCTTGCCAGCCAGGGCTCCGAAGGCCTGTGATGCTTTACGCAAGCCGTTCACGACAAGCGACCGGTTGATCACATTTAATTGTCACACCAATGTGATTGACCAGTTGCTGCACCAAGTTCAATCATCGATTAGCGATTCTGCGCAGCAACTCGGGATGTCTCCAATGAACAAGCACGGACTACGCGCGATTGTTGTTGGCGTGTTGGGATTGGCGTCGATGGCAGCCATGACCGCATCGAGTGGCTCAGCGGTGGCCGAACCAGCCGCACTAGAAGGCTCCTGGAGCGGTGGCGGCACCGTGCGATTTCCCTCGGGCGATTCCGAGCGGGCGCGTTGCCGGGCGAGCATCCGCAAGCGCGGTGGCAGCACCTATACGATGAGCGCCGTGTGCGCCACGCCGTCGGCCCGAATCGAGCAGACCGCCCAACTCCAGCGCACTGGCGGTAATCGCTTCTCCGGCGAGTTCAACAACGCCGAGTATGGCGTCTCGGGTTCGATCAATGTCACCTTGAACGGCAATTCACTGCACGCTTCTCTGAGCGGCGGCGGCGGATCGGCACAGTTCAACCTGGGGCGGTAAGTTCGATCGGGCCTGTAGGGCGCAATAGGCGCCAGCCGTATTGCGCCATGCCGCAAACTCGATGGATGCGGCTGGTGCAATACGCTTCGCTATTGCACCCTACGACTTTGCGACTTACCGCAGCTTCAACGTCGCCAGCCCGATCAGCGCCAGACACACCGAGATGATCCAGAAGCGGACGACCACGGTCGCTTCCGCCCAGCCCTTCTGCTCGAAGTGGTGATGGAGCGGCGCCATTCGGAACACGCGCTTGCCGGTCATCTTGAATGATGCCACCTGGATAATCACCGACAGCGCCTCCAGCACGAACAGGCCGCCGACCACCGCCAGCACGATCTCGTGCTTGGTCGCGACCGCGATGGTGCCGAGCGCGCCGCCAAGAGCCAGCGAACCGGTATCGCCCATGAAGATCATCGCCGGTGGCGCGTTGAACCATAGAAAGCCGAGGCCGGCTCCGATCAGCGCGCCGCATATGATCGCCAATTCACCCGTGCCGGCGATGTAGTGCACCTGCAGATAGCGCGCCCAGTCGAAGCGGCCGGCGACATAGGCGAAAATGCCGAAGGCGGCGGCGGCGATCATCACCGGCACGATGGCGAGGCCGTCGAGGCCGTCGGTCAGGTTGACCGCATTGCCGGAGCCCGCGATGACGATCACACCGAAGATCACGAAAAACGGCCCGAGGTCGATCAACATGTTCTTGAGGAACGGCACCGCCAGCCGGCCGGAAAACTGCTGCGCCGACAACTTCATGATGGCGTAGGTGGCGACCGCCGCAACCAGCAGTTCGAGCCCCAGACGGATGCGGGTCGAGAAGCCGTCGGTGGTGCGCTTGGTGACTTTCAAGTAGTCGTCGTAGAAGCCGATCGCGCCGTAAGACAGAGTGACGGCAAGCACCACCCAGACGTAGGCGTTCGAAAGGTTGGCCCAAAGCAACGTCGATACGGTGACGCCGCCTAGGATCATCAGGCCGCCCATGGTGGGCGTGCCGCGCTTGGCCAGATGGGTTTTCGGCCCGTCTTCGCGGATCGGCTGGCCCTTGCCCTGGCGGACACGCAAAATGTCGATAATCGCCGGGCCGAACAGAAACACGAACAGGCCTGCCGTCATCATCGCGCTGGCGGTGCGGAAGGTGATGTAGCGGAAGACGTTGAGCGCGGCGATCTGGTCGCTGAAATTGATCAGCTCATAGAGCATCCAGTAACCTCCAGATGGCGCGGTGGAGTTTCACGTCCCCGGCCCGAATTTCCCATTACGCTCGTTACGTGTTCGAGGTCCCCCCCGGGAACCGGTCTTTGAGTGCCTTCACCAGTGGTGCCATGCGGCTGCCGAGCGATCCTTTGATCATCACGGCGTCACCGGCCACTATCGTCCGCATCAGTGCTTCTTCGAGTTCTGCTGAGGTTGGCGCCCAGGCCCCCTGCCGCGTCGGTTCGAGGCGCTCGAACAGATGACGCATGTCGCGGCCGCATGCAAACACTAGATCGACTTGCGCCTCGCCGATCGCCTTTTCGAGACCAGTGTGAAACGCAATGCTGTTTTTCCCGAGTTCGAGCATATCACCGACAACGGCTATGCGACGGGGATATTCCTTCCGTCCCACGGTGCCGAGAATGTTTAGCGCCGCTCGCATCGACGCCGGGTTGGCGTTGTAGCTTTCGTCGATCAGCAAGATCGAGCCGCCCGGCGCCGGCAGGGTCGAGCGGGCGCCGCGGCCTTCCGGAGCCGTCGCTTGCCTCAATGCCGCCAACGCTATTGCCGGATCGGCGCCGACGGCCATCAAAGCCGCCACTACCGCTGCTGAATTCTGGACGATATGTGCGCCAGGTGCGCCGATCTCGTAGGTGCTGGCGGTGTCCGGCTCGCGCGATGTCACTCTGACGGTGCTGCCGTCGCCGCGCAACTGAGCCGCTTCGATGCGAACGTCCGCATCGTCGTGCCAGCCGAACGAGACATGGATCACGCCCGCGGCGTCGGCCTGATTGCGCAGGCGCTCGTAATGCAGGTTGTCGCGATTGAGGATGGCGACACCGCCGGGCGCGATGCCGCCGAGGATCTCTGCCTTGGCGTCGGCGATCGCTTCGATCGAGGCGAACTGCGCCAGATGCACGGGTTCGATCGTGGTGATGATGGCGACGTGCGGGCGAACGAACTGCACGAGGTGGGCGATCTCGCCCGGATTGCTCATGCCGATTTCGTAGACGGCGAAGGCGACGTCGGCCGGCGTGCGGGCAAGCGTCAGCGGCACGCCCCAGTGGTTGTTGAACGACTTCACCGCCGCGTGCGTCTTGCCGACCCGGCCGAGGCAGGCGCGCAGCATTTCCTTGGTGCCGGTCTTGCCGACGCTGCCGGTCACCGCGATCACGCGGGCTTCGGGCGACAGGCGGGCGCGGGCGGCGACGCGCGATGCGTTCCAGTGCCCGCAACGGATCGTCGACGCGGATCAGCGCGCCGTCGCCGGGTTGGCGCTGGTACTGTGGTCGCAACCAGCGCCGCGACGGCGCCGGCCTTGAAGGCGTTGGTGACGAACTCATGGCCGTCGCGGACGTCCTTCAATGCGCACGAACACGTCGCCGGCGCCAAGCGAGCGGGTGTCGATCGAGAAGCCGGTGATAGCCTGTTCAATGCGGCCGTCGAGGGTGCCGGTGGCGGCTTTGATCAAGGCTTCGGCTGTCCACAGCGGGGCAGGCGACATGGCGGCCTGCAGCGCTTCGTGATCGGAGAACGGCAGCGTGACCGAGCCGACGATCTGGCCGGTCTCGTGGCCTTTGCCGGCGATCAGCAGAACATCGCCAAAGCCCATCATGGCGACGCCCTGGCGGATGGCCTCGGCGCGGTCGCCGATCTCGATGGCGCCGGGCGCATTGGCCATGATCTCGGCCCGTATTGTGGACGGTGTCTCGGTGCGCGGGTTGTCGTCGGTGACGATCACGACGTCGGCGTGGGCGGTGGCGATGCCGCCCATGATCGGCCGCTTGCCCTTGTCGCGATCACCGCCACAGCCAAACACGCAGATCAGTTTACCTGTCGCGAACGGTCGGACGGCTGCGAGCGCTGCTTCGAGCGCCTCCGGCTTGTGGGCGTAGTCGACGACGGCGAGGCCGCCGTTGTGTTCGCCACGATGTCGAGCCGGCCTTTGACGCCGGTCAGCTTTTCGATGGCGAGTAGTGCGGCCTCGGCGTTCTCGCCGGCAGCGATGGCGAGGCCGGCGGCGATGCAGGGCGTTGGTCGCCTGATAATCGCCGATCAGCTTCAGGCGGAGATCGTAGCGCTTGCCGGCGTGTTCGACGCTCAAGGCGCTGGGCGAAGCCGTCACGCGTGACGTCGACGAGTTTGAGGTCAGTACCTGCCCGTCCGGTCGTCATCACCCGAATGCCACGCGCCTTGGCGACCGCGACTACTGCCGCTGCGCGTTCATCGTCGGCGTGGATGACGGCGACGCCGTCGGTTGGCAACAGGGTGTTGAACAGGCGCAGCTTGGCGCGGAAATAGTCGTCGACTGTCGGGTGGTAGTCGAGGTGGTCGCGGCCGAGATTGGTGAAGGCTGCGGCTTTCATTTGCACGCCGTCGAGGCGGCGCTGGTCGAGGCCGTGCGAGGAGGCCTCGAATGCCAGATGCGTGACGCCTTCGCGGGCGAGTTCGGCCAGCGTCTGGTGCAGGGTGACCGGATCGGGCGTCGTCAGCGAACCGTAGGTGCTGCCGTCGGGCTTGACGACGCCGATGGTGCCGAGCGAAGCGGCGGTGCGTCCGAGCGCGGCGAAGATCTGGCGGGTGAACTCGGCAACCGAGGTCTTGCCGTTGGTGCCGGTAACGGCGACCGTGATTGCCGGTTGCGGTGAGTACAACCTGGCGGCCATCAGGGCGAGGGACCGGCGTGGATCGGCCGCGCGTAGCACGGGAACGGAAATGTCGGAAACCTCGGTCGTATCGCTCACCAGCACCGCCACCGCGCCCTTGGCGATGGCCTGGGCGATGAACTGGCTGCCGTCGGCCTTGACGCCGGGAAGCGCTGCGAACAGGCAGCCGGGAGTGACGGCGCGGCTGTCTGCGGTGAGGCTAAGGATATCGATCATCGCGGCATCGGCCGGGATGCTCGCCACCTGATCCGCCAGCGCTGAGAGCAGCATGAAGCCCGTTTCCTTGTCGCCGCAATGGTGCGGTGTCTTATTTTGCGTCGCGGGATGCGTCAAACCCTGCCGCCGTATCGGCGCTTGAGCCGCGTAACAATGGCCCGATCCGCCCGATCACGCGGCCAGCAACCGGCGCCGCGTTGTGACCTGCGGTGATCTGCCCGGCGGTGTCCGGGGCCGGTTGCGGTCGGTCGAGCGTCACCAGGAGGATATATTCGGGCCTGCTCGCCGGAAATGTGGCGAGAAACGACGACATCACTTGATCGCCGCGATATTTGCCGCCAACCGCGATTTCGGCGGTGCCGGTCTTGCCGCCGACTTCGTAGCCGGCGACTTCGGCGCGTCGGCCGGTGCCGGTCGGCAGCGTCACATTGCGGCGCATGAGTTGAGCGAGGATGGCGCTGGTTTCGGGCGAGACGACACGATCACCGGCCAATCGCGTTGTCGGATTTGAACGAAGCAGTGTTGGTTCGACCTTCGTGCCGCCATTCAGCAGGGTCGCGGCGGCGGCAACGAACCGCACCGGTGCGACCGCGAGGCCGTGGCCGAAGGCGATGGTCGCGGTTTCGACCTCGCCCCAGCGTTCGGGTTGGTTTGGCGCCGCGATCGGACCAGCCTCGGTGCGTCCCGGTCGTAGCAGGCCGAGCTTGCTGAGGAAAATCTGCTGGCGCTCGGCCCCGGCGGCCAGCGCCAGTCGAGCGGCGCCGACGTTCGACGATTGCACGAAGATATCGCGCACCGTCAGCGGCCGGCCGGCTGCGTGCAGGTCACGGATCTGATGCCGACCGATTCGCAGCGGCGCGCGCACGTCGATCACCGTATCCGCTGTCGCAGCGTTGCTGTCGAGCGCCTGGGCGATGGTTACGAGCTTGAAGATCGAGCCCAATTCGAAGGTGCTGGCAAAGTTCTTGTCGAGCCTCGCCGGATCAAGCCCCTGGGCTTGCCGCGCCGGATCCAAGTTCGGCAGCGAGGCGGCGGCGATGATCTCGCCGGTCGATGCCGCCATGACGAGGCCGGCCGCGCCGCTGGCGGTGTAATGGGCGACGGCACGGGCGAGTTCGTCCTCAAGCGCGAATTGCACACCGATGTCGATCGACAGTTGAACGGTGGTATTGCTTGCCGGCCTGGCACCGAGCACGGCCTCGATGCCGATCGCCTCATCGATATGCTTCTCGATGCCGGAGAGGCCGCGATTGTCGATATTGACGGCGCCGATCACGTGCCCGGCCAGCTGCCCCAGCGGATAGCTGCGCTTCAGTTCGCGGCGAAAGCTCAAGCCTGGCAGGCCGAGATCGTGCACGCGCTGGGCGGTTCGCGGCGACAGACCCCGTCTGATCCATACGAACCGGCGCGACTTGTCGGCGAGCGTGACGCGCAACTGCAGCTGATCGATGTCGGGAAAGATCTCAGCCAGTTTTTCTGCCGCCTCGTCGACGTCGAGGATCAGCGCCGGGTCGGCATAAAGCGATGGTGCTTCGAGGTCGGTCGCAATCTGACGGCCGTTGCGATCGACGATGTCGGGCCGCGCGAAGGTGCGCACGATCGGCTCGCTGATCGATAGCCGGGGACCACCGTGGCCCTTGAAGCCGAGCCAGATCAGCTGCAGTGCCAACGCCGCAAACAGCGCCGCGACACCGAGTACGACGACCAGCGTCCGGCTTTCCGGCAACGGTTCGATGTTGGGCGCGGCGGTGTGGGTCATGGCCGCTCCCGTCGGGGCAAGCGGTCGGTGGTGACGAACTGTTGGCGGGTCGGGGGGGCGAGCCCCATGGCGCGGGCCAGCGGCTCGATGCGCTCGGGGCGCGATAAATGGGAAAGTTCGGCGCGGGCGGCGGCGATGTCAGCTTCGGCGCGTTCGGTGGCGCGTTCCATGGCCTGGACGCGTACCTCCAGCCGTCGCGTGTCGTGGGCGATGACATAGAGCGCCAGCGCCGCCACGAAGGCAGCGATCAGGGCCAGAGCCGTCGCCGATTGCCGCACGGGGTCGTTCTCCCGATCAGAACTCCACCTGAGGCCACTCCATTGCGGCCCCTGGCGGCCAGGGTGCGGCCGTTGTCCGGATGGCCGCCCTGAGCTTCGAGGAGCGGGCGCGCGGGTTTTCGGCGCACTCCGCCTCATCCGGGGATATCGGGCGTTGGTTAACGAGTTGGAAACTTGGCGGCGCGGCAGCGACGATTTCCGGCAGATAGCGCGATCCGCCGGCAACTTTGCCACTGCGCTCGGTCAGGAATCGCTTCACCAGCCGGTCTTCGAGCGAGTGGAAGGTGACCACCACCAGCCGGCCACCGGGCTTGAGAATCCGTTCGGCGGCAGTCAGCGCACGGGCGAGTTCGCCCAATTCGTCGTTGACCGCGATGCGCAGCGCCTGGAACGAGCGGGTTGCCTGATGCCGGCCGTCGGCCTTGCGCGGCCCCAGCACGCGGGCGATGACGGAGGCTAGGTCGAGGGTGCGTTCGAACGGCCGTTCGGCGCGGCGCTTGACGATGGCATGGGCGATCCAGCGCGACTTCTTTTCCTCGCCGTAAGCGTAGAGCACATTCGCCAGCGTTTCGGCGTCGAGTTTGTTGACGAGGTCGGCGGCGCTTGAGCCCGCGTGGTCGCCCGACTGCGACATGCGCATGTCGAGCGGGCCGTCGCTCTGGAAGGAAAAGCCGCGCTCGGGTTGGTCGAGCTGCATCGACGAGACGCCGAGATCGAGCACCACGCCGTCGGCGAACGGTCCGTCGGTCACGGCTTCGGCGTCGCGGGCGAAGTCCTCCATGCGGCCGAACGGGGCATTCATCACTCGCAAGCGGCCATCGAAGTGATCGCACATCGGCTTCGACGCCGCGACCGCGTTCACATCCCGGTCGAAGGCGAGCAGGCGCGAGGCGCCGGCATCGAGGATGGCGCGCGAATAGCCGCCCGCCCCGAAGGTCGCGTCAATGAAGAACCCGCCGCGCTCCGGTGCCAGTGTCTCGATCACCGCCCGCAGCAGAACCGGCACGTGCGGCGCCGGACTGACGCTCATTTGCCGCCTCCCTGGTCGTTGTCGTCCGAGGAGGTAGCGGATCGGGGGCGGGAAGCGAACAGCTTTCTGTGTTCCTGGACTTTTTCGCGAGCCTTGCTGCGACGCTGTTCGAAGGCGCCGGGCTCCCAGATCTGGAACTTGTCGCCGAGTCCGACGAAGGTGACTTGAGCGTCGTGAGGCCTGCGTGCTGGCGCAAGCCTTCAGGAAGGACGATGCGGCCGTCGCCGTCGATATTGAGGATCTGCACGTCGCCGTAGAGCGCGACAGAGAGCTCATCGCGCTCGTCCGAGTAATCGGGGAGACCACGGAGAAGCCCGTCGATCTTCTGCGCAAGCCTTTCGCCGCCGCCATCGATCGCCGGAGCATCGAGGGAGGGGTAGCAATAGATGCCGCTGCCGACACTCCCGCTGGATCCTGGCCCGGCACCGCCGCCAGCGATTTGAGAATATCCATCGCGTTCGAGCACTGCCCGGAACGGCGCTGGGACCGAGACGCGACCTTTCGCGTCGATCTTGTTCGTGAAGGTCGAGACAAAGCGTTCCATCCCCGCGGCCATAGCCCTGACGCTCAACGCAACCGTTCACCCGCGACCCCTGCGGCCGCCTGCAATTCCCACAACGCGCCCCTGGAAACGGGCTGTGGCCGTGGTGGTCGCTCGGATGCGGGCCCTCTGCCGACACCCCGCGCCCAACCACGGCGCAACAGCCCGTTGCGGACGGGCATGACTGGAATGACATGGGATTAAATGGGTTTCAATGGGATTTTATGGTTATGCACAGAATGTCGAATGCGGGAGGTGTCGTCTGCAGAAGCTGACGTCGCTATATTCAGCAGCGCATGTCAGTGGCGCGGTCGCACAGGGCTGCGTCATCCGAAGGGGGTCGGAGGCCTTGGGTAGTTCGATGTGGCTTGCTCGCTACGGTACGGGGTAGATTGTGCCGCAAACTTAGGGGCTAGGCAGGAGCGTAGGTCGTGTGCCGCGGCGCGCCGACTGCCGACACCTCGATGCGTTCCGTAAACATTGCGTGATTGGCGCGGTAGGGAACTAGACGGAGATATGGGCCGCCTACTGGGAGAACTCCGGAAGGTTCCAACGCCGGAGAACGAAAGCGGTCAGCGCCAGGATGAGACAAACAGGCGCGGTGAGTATATGTTCGGTCAACATCGTACTGCAGACGTCGCTGGGCTGGCGATTCCAATGCTGACTGGCTAAAGACGGGCAGAGAAGGGGATCAAGCGACCAAACATGATCCAACGCACCCGATTTGCGAAGAGCGGGCTTGAGACGTCGCGGCTTGGTTTCGGCTCTTCACGCCTCCACTATGTCTCCAAAGCTGACCGGCAACGGCTGCTCGCGTTGGCGTTCGACCTGGGGATCACTCACATCGACACCGCACCGCTCTACGGCGATGGGTTGGCTGAGCTCGAAGTCGGTAAATTCATCAAGGGGCGGCGCGATGAGGCTGTCATCGCGACCAAATTCGGATTCGCCCCAGACCGCTTGCTTGAGTCGTTTCCTCGATTCGATCCGGTGCTTCGCCCCATTCGGTCGGTGGCTCGTCGAGCGGGGTTCTGGCAAATGCGTCGGGTAGCCTTTACACACGAAGAGTTCGGTCGCAGTGTTGAAAATTCACTGCGCCGCATGCAAACGGACGCGATCGACATCCTTCTGCTCCACGATGCGACGGCTGACCGCATACCCTCCGTGGACGAGTTGTTGGACGAGGTTGCCCAGCTGCGCCGCCGCGGTCTTATCCGGCTGTTCGGATTGGCGGGGACATGGACCAGCGTCGCGGGGCTCGATCCTGTGCTCCGCGCTGCGGCCGACCTGGTGCAGACGACCGAGCGTGATTGGCCCTCCGATCAGCCCCCCGACATCACATATGGTGCCATTGGTGGTGGCCCGCAGAGTGCTTTCGGCGCGAAGCCCGGCGCCGAATCCGTTGTCAATCGACTGCGAGCAGCACTCACGCGAAGAGCGAACGGCACGGTACTGATTTCGACGACCAACGAGGACCATTTGCGTGACCTCGTGCGTGGGGCGAATGGCACATGATTCAGGATCTTGCGCAGCAAGAAGTCAAAACATCCGTTTCCACGGAGGTGTTGATTATCGGGGGGGGCATTGCCGGCCTGCTGCTAGCGGTGAAGCTGCGGCAGCGCGACATTGCCGTGGTCATCCTGGAAAGTGGGGGCCCGGGCAACGACTCGCAACCGCATCCCTTGAACGAGGTCGTTCATCTGGGGCGTGTATATCGAGGAGCACTTGAGGGACGAACTCGTGGACTGGGCGGCACGTCAGCGTTATGGGGCGGCGCGCTGATCCCCTTCCTTGCCGAAGACATGCAGGCCCGACCACATGCAGGGGTAGCGGCTTGGCCGGCCGGTCTTGATTCGGTTGCGTCCTACATCAGCGAGCTTGAGCGGCTGTTCGGTCTCGACCAGGGCGCATTCGATGAGCGGTTCATCACTGAAGCAAGCCAGAGGTCGGCCATTCCCGTCGGCGACGCTGATTTTATCGCGCGTTTTGCCAAGTGGCCTACATTCGGCCGGCGCAACGTCGCGACTTTGTTCCGCAAGCAGATGGTTGGAGATCCAGGCCTCACGGTTGTTCTAAATGCCACGGTGACGTCGTTCGCGTTGGACGAGGCTGTCGGACGCCTGGTGGGTGCTCAGGCTACCCACGCAGGCGGCAACTCGGTGCGTGTTGTGGCTGAGAGGGTTGTCGTTTGCACCGGTGCAATCGAGGCGAAGCGCCTGCTACTGCTGCTGGACAGACAATCGCAAGGTCGCGTTTTCGGGGGCTGTGAAGCGCTCGGCCGCTACTTCCATGATCATGTGTCGGCGCGCGCGGCCAATATCGCCACGAGCCAGCCGGTGCGGCTCAATCGCCTTGCGGGCTTCCGCTTCGCTGGATCGACCATGCGCAGCCTGCGCTTCGAACTGAAGCCCGGGGCTCAGGAGGCCGCCGGCGTCGGCAGCGCATTCGGCCACATTAGCTTCCGGGGAACAGGCACCAGCGGCTTCGATCACCTGCGAGCCTTGCTGCGCAACCTGCAGCGGACCAGACGGATAGATCTTGACGCTGCAGGGAAGCTGGCGCTCGACGCGCCCTATCTGGCCAAGGTTGCGTATTGGCGCTACGTCCAGAAGCAGCTGCGTTGGCCGGAGCCGGCCGTCTACGAGCTGCACATCGTCGCCGAGCAGAAGCCGAAGCCCGAAAACCGTATTGTGCTGGCTGAGCAAACCGATCCGCTCGGGGTGCCTCGCGCCGCTATCGACTGGCGCATCGCGCCGGACGATTATGCCACGATCAGAGCCTTTGCGAATCGCTTCGATACGTATTGGAAACGCCACAAGCTCGATCGGCTCGGCAGGCTCGACTGGGTGCCTGCGATGGGTGATGGCAGTGACGCTTCGCCGGAGCAGATCGAGGACGTGTTCCATCCGGGTGGGACGACCCGAATGGGGAACAACGCACAAGCAGCTGTCGTAGATGGCAACCTTAAGACGTTTGCGCTTGCCAACTTGTGGGTGGCGAGCACGTCAGTGTTTCCATCTGGCGCCAGCGCCAATCCGACGATGATGCTCATGCTGTTCACGCTGCGGTTAGCGGACCATCTTGCAACCGAGATAGAACGCGGTTGAATTCGATTAGCGGCGCGTTGCAGCGAGATGCGAGCTGTCCAGCCATTTCGTCTCAAATCCAGCCGTCTTGAGCAGTTGGACGATTTGTGCCGGTGCGCCGCCCATGTTCCGCTGCTTCAGCAGTTGGAAATGAACCTCGACGAACAACGCGCGCAGTTTCGGCGTGGCGAGCAGTCTTGGCATGCCTAACAGCACATCAAGTTCGAACCCCTCTGTATCGATTTTCATGACGTCGGGAATTGCCGCCTCGTTGTGGGCGATGATCGCGTCTGCGGTGGAAATTGGAACTCGAACAGATCTACTTTCGCCGCCCCCGCCATCGCCATTGGCAACCACCCGGCTGGTAGCGCCCAGCATATCAAGCCCTTGCGTGAAATTTACAAAGCCGACGACTTGTCCCAGCGCCTTGTCGATAATTCGGACATTCTCCAGGCCAACGGTCGCGGTCCGGAGCCGTGCGAGATTGTTCGGACTGGGCTCGAATGCGATGACAGTGCCATTTGCGCCGACCATCCCGGAGTACTTCGACGTGTAATAGCCGACGTTGGCGCCGACATCCCAGACCACATTTCCTGGCTTGATCTCACTCTGCAGCCCGCTAAGAAACTTGTCTTCGTAGCTGTTGCTTGACATCAGCGAGCCGAAGACCTTTGTCAGCCTCAGCCGGCGCGCTACATCGCGGGCCCACAGCGTGACAGGATTTGTCATCGCATCCATTTCAACTGACCTCTCGGGGTCGAATTCCGTGATCAATCGGCGGACGAGGGCCGTCCAGGATAATGCGATCGAGCGCCGCCAGCGCGGAGCCCATCGCGGCGGCCGCGCGGATGTCGGCCACCTGAAGTTGAGGGTAATCAGCCACGATCTCGGCCTCGGTCTCGCCGCCAGCCAGCAGATCGAGGATCAGCGAGGCCCAGATCCGCGTACCCTTGATGCACGGCTTGCCGAAGCAGACGTTGGGGTTGATCGAGATGCGGGACAGCGGTTGCGCCATGCGTGGAGGATAGCAGATCGTGCCGGCAGATCCAGAGGTCTTGCACGGGAACGAAGTCTGTCAATACCGGAGCCACCGGGGGGGGGCGAATTGGTGCACGACGAGTCCCGGTGACAAGTACCGGTATGACGGCGGTGGCGAGGGGCCGCTCAGGCTGCAAACGCAGGCGGAAAAGCTTCAACATGCACAGGGCGCAGCCGTTACCGGCCGCGCCCTGAAGGTTCTCCGGCTGCTGCCACCCGTTACTCCGCCGCGACCGATTGGTTCGTGGCGTGGCCGTTGCCGTGGCCGTTGGCAGTGCTTGCCACCGCGATGGCCGGCCTGGCGACGATGCCGCAGCGCTCTTCGGCGGCGGCCAGGATCTGGCCCAGCAGCTCCGAATAGCGAATGCCGGCGAAGCCCGCCATGATGTTGAGCTTGCCGTCCCAGCACCAGCCGGGGTTCGGGTTCACTTCCAGCAGCTTGACCTCGCCCTTGGCGTCGGCGCGGAAATCGAAGCGGGCGTACTCGCGGCAGCCGAGCCGCTCGAACAGCCGCGCCGAATGCTCGATCATCTGCGACTGGATGTGATCGGGCAGCTGCGCCTCGTGATACTTGATCTGGGTCCAGTAGGGGCTCTCCGGCTCCCACTTCGATTCGTAGCCGAGGATTTTCGGCAGGCTCGGATCGAGCCGCGAGAAGTCGACCTCGAGGATCGGCAGCGCCCGCAGGCCCTGGTCCGGATTGCCGACGAGGCTCACCGAATATTCGGCGCCCGGCAGGTATTCCTGCACCAGCACCGGACGGCGCGGGAATTCGGTGCGCAGCCGTTCCAGATAGTCGAGCAGCGCGCTCTGGTTGCGCACCACCGCGTCCTTGGTGATGCCCTGCGAGCTGTCGCCGTAGTTGGGCTTCAGGATCGCCGGGAACACCGATGGCAGGGTCGCGCCCTGGTCGCCGGGGCGGACGTAGGTTTCGAGCGGCACCGGCACGTCGAGCGAGGCCGCCACCGCACGGACGAGGCCCTTGTCGTAGCAGGCGGCCAGCGCCGGGGCGGCGGCGCCAGTGTAGGGCAGGCCCAGCACGTCGAGCAGGGCCGGGACATGCAGTTCCTTGAACGGATCGTTGTTCCAGCCCTCGTCGCACAGGTTCATGACGAGATCGGTACGCAGGGCGCCCAGGTCACGCTCCAGCGTGGCGTGGTTGTCGAGGAAGCGGAACTTGTACTGCGGCAGCTCCGACAGCGCGTCCTGCAGCTTGCGGACGGTGTCGAGATCCTCCGGATTGAAGGTGCCGCCGCGCTTGACCTGATCGGGCAGGCGCGGATCGCCGAGCAGCACGGTGACGTCGATCTGCTGCATGCGGGTCTTGGCCTTGCGGGCCGGCAGTTGCGGCGCGTCGGCGGTGAGCAGGATGCGGCGCGCCATCATGCCGAGGTCCTGGTCGCGGTCGGACTGCGCCTCGGCGATGCCGTGGTGCCGCACGTTGCGGAAGCCGCACTTCTCCAGCAGCTTGGAGATGCCGTCCTTGGTGTAGAGCCGCTCGGCGTAGAACTGGTCGGCGATAACGCCGCTCTCGTCATGCACGATGACTTCGCGGCTGATCAGCCGGTCGCCTTCCTTGCTGATCGAGCGCTCGCGGCAGACGAAGTGGTGCTCGTCGATCCATTCCCAGGAGCGGCGGTCGAAGTTCTCGGCCATGTAGGCGCCGTCGGTGATGTCGAGCACGATCTGGCCCGATGGGCGCAGCATCTTGCCGACCATGGTCAGCACCTTCTCGTCGTCCTTCTTGTTCGAGAAGTAGCCGAACGAGTTGCCCATGATGGCGACGCAGTCGAAGGTGTTCTCGGGCAGGCGCGGGTTGCGTGCGTCGCCTTCCTTGAACGATACCGCCAGGCCCTCGGTCTGGGCCCGCTTCTTGGCGAGGCGGATCAGATAGCGCGAGCGGTCGACACCCTGCACATTTTTGAAGCCGCGGCGGGCGAGTTCGAGGCAATGGCGGCCCTGGCCGCAGCACAGGTCGAGGATCGTGCTGTGCGGCTGGATGGCGGCGGCCGACATGATGAAGTCGACTTCGCGGCGGGTGTTTTCGATGTTCTCGACAACGTCGCCGTCGGTCTTGACGTACAACGCATTGAAGAGTTTGCGCCACCATTCGGCGGGCAGATGGGCCTCCAGGTCACCGACGGGACCGAGACAGGAACGCACCGGCTGGCGCTTGGGTCGCTTCACCTTGGAAGCTGGTGCCATGATGGACGAACGTCCTCCCGTTGAGTACCGCGATTGCTCGGCCGGTCACATGTTGCGTCAACGACGGGCCGCATCCGATGGCTTTCGGATGTGCGGCTTTGATCAGTGCAAAACGAAGCCCCTCTGGCCTCTAACGAGCGCGATCCTTAGCGCCAGCTGAAACCAATGCAAGTGTGAACTTGGGGATAACTCGCGTTCAATCGCAATTGTGATCCGCGGACGCAGCAGGCCTGCCGCAGCGCGCGGAATTGCCTGCGGCCCGCGCAATTCAAAATTGCCGAAACAACAACGGCGCACGGGGTGCCGCGCGCCTTTTGAACCTGCACTGATTTAAGGGCTTGTTGCAAAACCAGTCCAATCGCGAAGATGGCTGGCATGCTTGGCAAAGTCACCGTCGCCGGTCAATGTCAGCGCGACGAACCGTTGTCCTTCGCGCCTAGCGCGCTCGTAGGTTGGGTCAGCCGAGCGCAATGCGCGGCGAGACCCAACAGGAAAATGAGCGCGTAGCGCACGAAATGTTTCGTGCTTCGCACTTTGATCTGTTGGGTCGCGCAAGGGGGCTTGACCCAACCTACGGCCGCCCGCTTGTTGCTGGCATTGGCAGGTCGTTGGAAGGTTTATCCAGCTTCGCATCGCGAGCGGCATCCTTCCTCGCAATGCATTTTCAGGAGTTTTGCAAGAAGCCCTGAAGCCGCGTTCCGCTTACTGTTTCGGTGCCGGCGCGGCCGGTGCAGCCTTCTCGGCCTCGACCTGCTTCTTCACTTCCGGGTCGACGTATTCGAGCTGCGCCTTGGCGCGCAGGCCCTCCAGCGTCTCCTGCGCCTTCTTGTGCATCAGCGAGGCGACGATCCGATCCTTGACGGCGGCGAACTCGGGCACCTTGGGCGCCGGCTTTTCGCGGCGATCCTCGACCTTGATGATGTGCCAGCCGAACTGGGTCTGGATCGGGGCCGAGATCTCGCCCTTCTTCAACTTGAAGGCGGCTTCCTCGAATTGCGGCACCATCTGGCCGCGACCGAAGTAGCCGAGGCTGCCGCCGTCTTCCTTGCTGCCGGGGTCGAGCGAGTTCGCCTTGGCGGCTTCGGCGAATGCCTTGTCGTCGGCCGATGCGAGTTTGGCGGCGATTTCCTTGGCCTTGTCCTCTTCCTTGACCAGGATGTGGCTCGCCTTGACCTCTTCTTCCGGCTTGGTCTGGGTCATTTGCGCGACTTGCGCGTCGTAGAGCTTCTTCGCCTCGTCGTCGGAGATCGATGCTTTGACGCTGGCGTCGAAAAAGGTCTCGCGCAGTGCCCGGCGGCGCCAATACTGCAGGCGCTCGTCGAAGGCCGCGCCGGTGGCGAGCTTCTGGGTCTCGGCGGCGTCGGCAAACAGCTGGTTCTCGATCAGGTACTCGATCAGCACCCGGCGGCGCGTGGTTTCGGGCAGATTGCCGATGTCGGCGCCGATTTCCGCTTCGGCATACTTGAGGTCGCTTTCGGTCAGGTTCTTGCCGTTGACCTTGGCGACAACCTTGTCCTGGGCCATGGCCGCGGGGGTGGCCGCCAGGAATGCGAGTGCCAGGGTTCCGGCGATGGCGGCGAGAATCGGTTTGCGGCGGTCGTTGGTCGTCACTGGGCGGGTTCCTCGAAGGTCGGCGATGAAAAGGACAGGCTTGCGCGCACTTAAACCGCACCGGCAGGGCTTGCCAAGTTAACAAACGGACAGATGGCGGGACTGTGACGCCGCACGATTGTCCCCTCAATCTTCCGTGATTTATTGACAATACGCGGGGGCAGTCCTTATTTCACCGAAACGAAGCGGCCGGGCCTCCGGACGCTGGCAATTGCCGTGGGGTCTGCCTTGGGCGGCTGTTGCCAGTCGCACGCCCGGGCATGGCCGACCCATTGATGTATTGGAACGAGCGTCTACATCACCTTCCGCAAATGACTGGCTCCACGTGGCCGGCGCGGCATCGGCCGCGGAACCTTTGAAGATCGAGGACTGTCAGCATGGTTTCCATTGGTGCGCTCGCCGCGAAGGTTTTCGGCTCCGCCAACGATCGCAAGGTCAAGAGCTACCGCTCGAAGGTCGAGGCGATCAACGCGCTGGAGGCCGACGTCGCCAAGCTGAGCGATGACGAATTGCGGGCCCGCACGGCCGAATTCAGCGCACAGATCGAGAACGGCAAGACGCTCGACGACCTGTTGGCGCCGGCCTTCGCGACCGTCCGCGAGGCGGCGAAGCGGACACTCGGCCAGCGGCATTTCGACGTCCAGCTGATCGGCGGCATGGCGCTGCATCAGGGCAAGATCGCCGAGATGAAGACCGGCGAAGGCAAGACGCTGGTGGCGACGCTGGCGGTCTATCTCAATGCACTCAACAACCGGGGCGTGCACGTCGTCACGGTCAACGACTACCTTGCCAGCCGCGACGCCGACTGGATGGGCCAGGTCTACCGGTTTCTCGGGCTTACCGTCGGCGTGCATTCTTCATGACATGGACGACGAGCAGCGCAAGGCCGCCTATGCCTGCGATGTGACCTACGGCACCAACAATGAGTTGGGCTTCGACTACCTGCGCGACAACATGAAGATGAGCAAGGAGGAGATGGTCCAGCGCGGCCATACCTTCGCGATCGTCGACGAGGTCGAACTCGATCCTGATCGACGAAGCCCGCACGCCGCTGATCATTTCCGGTCCGGTCGAGGACCGCGCCGACCTTTATGTCGCGATCGACAAGCTGATTCCGTCGCTGGCCAAGGGCGACTTCGAACTCGACGAGAAGCAGCGCTCGGTGTCGCTCACCGAAGCCGGCAACGAGAAGATGGAGCAGTTGCTCGAGAAGGCCGGACTGCTGACCGCCGGCGGCTCGCTCTACGACATCGACAACGTGACCACGGTGCACCACGTCACCCAGGCGCTGAAGGCGCACAAGCTGTTCCTGCGCGACCGCGACTACATCGTGAAGGGCGGCCAGGTCGTCATCATCGACGAGTTCACCGGCCGCATGATGCAGGGCCGGCGCTACTCGGAAGGCCTGCATCAGGCGATCGAAGCCAAGGAAGAGGTCGAGATCCAGCCCGAGAACCAGACGCTGGCCTCGATCACCTTCCAGAACTATTTCCGCCTCTACAAGAAGCTCGGCGGCATGACCGGCACGGCCTCGACCGAAGCCAACGAGTTCATGGACATCTACGGCCTCGACGTGCTCGAGATCCCGACCAACCGGCCGGTCGGCGCGCGCTCGACGAGGACGACGAGATCTACCGCACCGCGCGCGAGAAGTGGGAAGCCATCATCGCTCGAGATCGAGCGGGCGAAGTCACGCCAGCAGCCGATCCTGGTCGGCACCGTCTCGATCGAGAAGAGCGAGCAGCTGTCGGAGATGCTGAAGAAGCGCGGCATCGAGCATCAGGTGCTCAACGCCCGCTTCCACGAGCAGGAAGCGGCGATCATCGCGCAAGCCGGCAAGCCCGGCGCCGTCACGATCGCCACCAACATGGCCGGCCGCGGCACCGACATTCAGCTCGGCGGTAACGCACAGATGCGTATCCTGGATCGAGGCATCCGAGATGGAGGACGGCCCGGACAAGGACAAGAAGATCGCCGCCATCAAGGCCGAGATCGAGAAGAACCGCGATTACGTCCGCGACATCATCGAGACGGTCGAAATCGAGCCGGCCAAGGGCGCCAAGCCGGCCAAGACGTTGTCCAAGCCCGGCGGGCTCTACGTGCTGGCCACCGAGCGCCATGAGAGCCGGCGCATCGATAACCAGCTGCGCGGCCGCTCTGGCCGACAAGGCGATCCCGGCCGCTCAAAGTTCTATCTGTCGCTCGAAGACGATCTGATGCGTATCTTCGGTTCGGAGCGGATGGATCGGTGCTCAAGACGCTCGGCCTCAAGGAGGGCGAGGCGATCATGCATCCGTGGATGAACAAGTCGCTGGAGATGGCGCAGCGCAAGGTCGAGGCGCGCAACTTCGACATCCGCAAGCAGATCCTGAAATACGACGACGTCATGAATGACCAGCGCAAGGTCATCTTCGAGCAGCGCCTCGACATCATGAACGAAGACGATGTCAGCGAGACTGTCGCCGACATGCGCCACCATCTGGTCGACGAACTGGTTAAGAAGCACATCCCCGAGGCCGCTTACGCCGAGCAGTGGGATGCCAAGGGCCTGCACGAGGTGATCGGCGGCGTCTTCGGTCTCGAACTGCCGATCGAGCAGTGGGCGGCCGAGGAAGGCATCGCCGAAGCCGAGATCAAGGAGCGTGTACTCAAGGCGATCGAGGATAAGGCTACTGCCAAGGAGGCCGAGTTCGGGCCGGAAGCGGCGCGCCAGATCGAAAAGATGGTGCTACTGCAGACCCTCGACCACTTGTGGCGCGAGCATCTGGTGACGCTCGAACACTTGCGCCAGGTGATCGGCTTCCGGGCCTATGGCCAGCGCGATCCGCTCAACGAATACAAGACCGAAGCCTTCGTGCTGTTCGAGGCGATGCTGGCGAAGTTGCGCGAGGCGGTGACCGGCCAGTTGATGCACATCGAGCTGGCGCCGATGGAAGAGCAGCCGTTGATGCAGCCAGTCGAGTTGCCGGAAATGCACGCCCATCACATCGACGCCACCACCGGTCTCGATGAGCTGGCGATGGTCGACGCCGTGCTGACCGCCGAGCACACGCCGCGTCAGGCTGCGCCCGAAAAGCGCGCGCCGATGCAGACCCGCAAGGTCGGCGACGGCTCGAACGTCAATCCCAAGGATCCGGCCACCTGGGGCCGGGTTTCCCGCAATGCGCCGTGTCCCTGCGGTTCGGGCAAGAAATACAAGCATTGCCACGGCAAGCTCGACTAACGGGCTGCGGTGATCCATTCTGGTTGACCGAACCGTCCGCCGGAGTGCGATCAGTCGATGCCGCCACGTTCGCGCCCTGGCCACCTTGCCGGCCACCTTGGATGGGTGAGCGCGAAGACACCGCTGGCCATGCCGGGCCAGCGCATCGGCCTTCTGGGCGGCAGTTTCAATCCGCCGCATGCGGGTCACGCGCAGATCAGCCACATCGCACTGGCGCGGCTGCAACTCGACCGGCTGTGGTGGCTGGTCACACCGGGCAACCCATTGAAATCGAACGGCCAGTTGCCAGCGCTCGAAGTTCGCATGGCCGCTTGCCGACAGCTGATGTCATCGCCGAAGGTCGAGATCACTGGCTTCGAGACGGAACTCGGCACCCCCTATACCGCCGCGACGCTGGAATTCCTGAGCCGCCGCTACCCCGAAACCCGCTTCGTCTGGATCATGGGCGCCGACAACCTCGCTACGTTCCATCGCTGGCAGCGTTGGCGCAACATCGCGGCGCAGGTGCCGATCGCCGTGATCGACCGGCCCGACTGGCGGCTCAAGGCACTCGCCTCGCCGGCCGCCAGGTACATGGCGCGCGCCCGCATGCCAGAGGCGCAAGCGGCGCTACTGCCGATGCGAGAGGCGCCAGCCTGGACTTTGCTCAGCGGACCGCTGTCGCCATTGTCGTCGACCGCGCTGCGCCAGAAATGCGGCTTAGAGGACACTGCCGGCGATGGCGCGTGTGGCCGATTAACCATCCGCTTCTCTGCAGTCGATGACGCACGAATTGAAGCCTCGATGCCGAAGCAGTCTAATCTAGCCTTAGCGGTGCTTGGCGCCGTGCCAGTGTACAATTTGTGTCTCGCTGCTTATGTAGACGGCATAAGAGACCCCGGCTGCGGGGTGGAGATCGGCTCCAGGCAGCATTGTGCAACAAAAGAAGGAAGTTCGCCAACAGATGAGAACCGCGCAAGAGAGTGCCCGTACTGGCGCTGCACCCAGCGAGCGTGTCTCCAAGGAGACCAGCTCGTCCACCCTCGTCGACCAGATCACTTTCTGGCTCGACGAAGCCAAGGCCGAGAATATCGTGTCGATCGACCTCGCCGGTAAATCCTCCATTGCCGACAGCATGATGATCGCATCCGGCCGCACCGATCGCCACGTCGGCGCCATCGCCGACCAGCTCCAGCGCCATCTCAAGGAGGCCGGCTGCAGCAAGGTGCGCGTCGAAGGCATGCAGACCTGCGACTGGGTGCTGATCGACACCGGCGACATCATCATCCATTTGTTCCGGCCGGAAGTGCGCGACTTCTACAACCTCGAGAAGATGTGGTCGGGCGATCGTCCGGCGGAGCAGTCGGCACACTAGTCGGCCCGTCATGAAGCTCGTTATCGCAGCAGTCGGGCGGCTCAAAGACGGCCCCGAGCGGGAGTTGCTCGACCGCTACATGAAGCGGCTTGCCCAGACCGGCCGCGGTCTGGGGCTGGCGCCAGTCGAGGTGCTGGAGACGCCCGAGGGCCGCGCCGAAACCGCGGCGCTGCGGCAGGCCGACGAAGCTGCCCGACTGTTGAAACTCACTGCTAACTGCGATGTGCTGATCGCGCTCGACGAAACCGGCCGGACGATGACGAGCCGCGCCTTCGCGACGTTGATCGCCAAACATCGCGACGGCGGCACGCAAGGCCTGGCGCTGCTGATCGGTGGCGCCGATGGCCATGGCGAGGCTGTGATCGCCAAGGCTGCGGTCAAACTGTCGCTCGGGTCGATGACCTTGCCGCATGGCCTCGCGCGCATCGTGCTCGCCGAACAACTGTACCGGGCCACTACGATACTTGCCGGCCATCCCTATCACAGAGACTGAGGCGGGCGTGGGTGCGGACCGCGATCGCAGACAACACCATGATCGCAAAGCCGCCGGCCACGAAGATGATATTGGCGGCCCAGTCGCCCTTCATGCTGCCGAGCTTGCCTGAAATCACCAGCATCATGATACCGGCGGTGCCGGCGATGCCTTGCGCTGCCGCCATCAACGCCACGGCATTGAGCAGGCGCGGCCGCCGCAATGGGCTGGAGGGCGACTCGATGCTGAGCGCATAGATGAATACCAGCGACGCGATCAGCACCATGCCCGAGCCGTATTGCCAGCCGTGCTGCCACCTCAGTCCCGAAAACCGGTAGACGGCGAGCATCGATACCGCGCCGGCAGCCCATGTCCAGGCGATCAGCCGGGCATTGCGGCGCGACGCATCGGCGATGGCCCCGATACCGGAGGGTGCCGTCGCACGGTCCCAGTAAGGCGAATTGACCTTCAGCGCGACGACGATCGACATGACGGGCAGGAACAACGCCGCGGCGCCCGAGATCCACGGCGAGCCGATGCGGGCGCCGATCACCTGGCCGATGACGGCCGGCACGAATGCCGCCAGTAGCCAGGGAATGAAGGGATTGACCGGCATGTACGCAGACGACGCCCTTTGCGCGTTATTTGGATCGCGACAGCAAGGTCAAGGTGGTGCCGCTGAGTGCCGCCATGGCAATGGCGCCGAAGAACATCACGTTCTTGGCCGGCCAATCGGTGTAGCGCTCGACCAGGAAGCGCTTCATCTGGCCGTCGAGCAGGAAGCCGACGATCAGCAACAACATCGCAACGAGGTGCACGATCAGTACGATCCGGCCGACCGACATCATCGTTTCATCGCTGGTCCGGTTCGCCGCCGCTTTCGACAGGGCCGCCGCGACCGCGAGGCAAATGCCAGCGCCGACGAACATGCCGATGAAATGCGACGGCCACTCCTTCCAGACCAGTATGCTGGTGCCATAGGTGACCGCGATGACGAGGCCAGCCCAGATCCAGACCATGCCGTTGGCGCGAATTCCTTCGGCGGCGATCGCCGGGCGGGAGGCGCCTTCGCTGGCAAGCGCATTCAGTTTCCGGATGCCGTCGAGGGCGAAGAATATGCAGATGCTGGCCGAAATCGCCAGATGCGTATAGGCCATCGAGACGTTGCCTGGACGCGTAGCAGCAGTGACGATCAAGGCCGCCACGCTGATCCCGATCGCCAGCATCCAAAGTAATCATCGGTTTCGCTCCCATGGCCGCGCAAAGCTCGACGCGCATTGCGAATCATGCGCGAAAACTAACACTGTTCGTAGCCGCGATACCAGGACACGAACCGCGCCAGACCCTCCTCGATCGAGGTCGCGGGGCTGAACCCCACGTCGCGCATCAGGGCGTCGACGTTGGCGAATGTGGTGTGCACATCTCCTGGTTGCATCGGGAGCATGCGGGTGCGCGCCTTCACGCCCAGCGTGCGCTCCAGGATCGCGATCATGTCGAGCAACTCGACCGGCCGATGGTTGCCGATATTGTAGACCCGGAACGGCGCGGTCGAGGTCGCCTGCGTCATCGGCGTGCGGGGATCGGCTGCCGGTGGATGGTCGAGGGTGCGCACGACGCCTTCGACGATGTCGTCGACGTAGGTGAAGTCGCGGGCATGCTGGCCGTTGTTGAAGACGTCGATGGTTTCGCCGGCGAGGATGGCCTTGGTGAACTTGAAATAGGCCATGTCCGGCCGGCCCCAGGGCCCGTAGACCGTGAAGAAGCGCAGCCCGGTGACCGGCAACCCGTAAAGATGCGCGTAGGTGTGCGCCATCAGTTCGTTCGAGCGCTTGGTCGCGGCATAGAGGCTGACCGGATGGTCGGTGCTGGAGGTACCCTCGGAAAACGGAACGGCGGCGTTGGCGCCATAGACCGAACTCGACGACGCATAGACGAGGTGGCGCACGCCGTGGTGGCGGCAACCTTCCAGGATCGACAGGAAGCCGACCAGATTGCTGTCGATGTAGGCTTCCGGATTGTCGATCGAGTAGCGCACGCCGGCCTGGGCGCCGAGGTGGACGACGCGATCGGGGCGGACTTCGGCAAACAGCGCCTTCATTGCCGGCCGGTCGGCGAAGTCGGCGCGCACGAAGCGAAAGCGCGGCAGCTTTTCGAGTTCCGCCAGTCGCGCCTCTTTCAACCGCACGTCGTAGTAGGCATTGAGATTGTCGACGCCGACCACTTCCTCGCCACGCGCCAGCAGCGCCTTGGCGGTGTGGAAGCCGATGAAGCCGGCGGCGCCGGTGACAATGATTGCCATGTATTCGCCGTCCTCAGCTCGTTATCAGGTCGTGATCTGATTGACCGGCTTGCCGGCGAGCCAGCCTTCGATCGCCGCCACCGTGCCGCCGTAGAACAGCCGATAGGTTTCCTCGGTGACGTAGCCGAGATGCGGCGTCAGCAGTGCGCGCGGCTCGCGATCGCAGCGGGTGGTCGGCCGGCAGCGGCTCGCTCTCGTAGACGTCGAGTGCCGGCCGCCGCGATGCGGCCTCTCGCGCAGCGCCGCCAGCAGCGCGGCGCCGTCGATGATCGGGCCGCGCGAGGTGTTGATGATCGCAGCCGTCGGCTTCATCGCGCCAGTTCGGCGGCGCCGACGAGACCGCGCGCTGCGCGCCGACAGCACCGATGTGGATCGAGACGAAATCGGCGCGGCGGAACAGCTCGTGCTTGGTGACCAGTTCGGCGCCGCCGCGCCGCTGCCTTCTCGGCCGTCAGGTTCTGGCTCCAGGCGATCACCGTCATGCCGAAGGCCTGCGCGTATACGGCGAGCTGGCTGCCGAGCTTGCCGAGCCCGAGAATGCCGAGCGTCTTGCCCGCGCAGGTCGTGGCCGACCGTCGTCTGCCAGCCGCCGTGCGCGCATCGCCTGCGCTTCGAACGGGATGTTGCGGGCGATCGACAGGATCAGCCCGAAGGCCAGCTCGGCCGTGGCGTGACCGCCGCTCGGCGTGCCGCAGACGATGACGCCGTGCTTCGCCGCCGCGGCCACGTCGATCGAGGCGTTGCGCATGCCGGTCGTGACGCACGAGCTTCAGCTTCGGCAGCCGCGCGAACAGCGCGCCGGAAACGGCGTGCGCTCGCGCATCAGGCAGACGATCTCGAAATCGGCCAGCGCCGCGGCGGCCGCATCCTCGTTCGCGAACGGCTGCCGGAACACCTTGATCCGGTGCTGCCGTCTGCAGGCGCGGTCCAGTCGGCCATTTCCAGCGCCACGCCCTGGTAGTCGTCGAGAATTGCGATCGAAGCCATGGTGCGGTCCTGTCCTGGTCGTTGAGCGATCTGTCGCACTATTGTATTCGACGAATGCATGGCGTGTCGTCCCGCGCCAAGTCGATGGATTGCGTCTGATGATTTTGGGGTTGATCGCATCGTGCTGCTGATCCTGTCGCCCTGGCGTTCCTGCCGCGGCATGTGGGTCGAGGGCGTGATCGACGCGGCATGCGGTCGAGCGGCCGGATTTTCCCGGCACCGGCGGCGAGTTCGCGCGCCATCTGCTCGACGGCATGAAGCTGCGCGACGTCAAGGTCGAGCAGACCGAGCTCGGCGACCACTACGACCCGACGAGAAGGTGGTGCGGCTGTCGCCGGCCCACATGAACAAGAAGTCGCTGGCGGCGGTGGTGGTCGCCGCGCACGAGGTCGGCCACGCCATGCAGGACGCCACCGGCTATGCGCCGCTCAGGCGCCGCACGCAGGCTCGCCAAGCAAGCGCATTGGTTCGAGAAGCTCGGCTCCATCATCATGCTGCTGTCGCCGGTGCTATGCTGGTGATCGCGAGGCGCCGGCCGCGATGCTGGTGCAACTTGGTCTCGGACTGGTCGTGCTGTCGTTCGGCGTGCTGATGCATGTGGTGACGCTGCCGGTCGAGTTCGACGCCAGCTTTCGGCCGCGCGCTGCCGGTACTGCAAGCTGGCAACTACATCGCCGACCGAGGACATGGCGTCGGCGCGCCAGATCCTGCGCGCGGCGGCCTTTACCTATGTCGCGGCCGCCGCCATGAGCTTGCTCGACGTCACGCGCTGGCTCAGGGTGCTGCGGTTCTAGCGGCTCTGGGTCGAAAGGCACTATCGCCAGGACATGACGACTGACAAATCGACGGCGGCGGCGACCTTGCAGGGGCTGGTCGCGGTGCTGTTGTGGGCGGCGCTGGCGGCGCTGACGACCTATGCCGGCGCGATTCCGCCGTTCCAGCTGGCGGCGATGACGTTCGCGGTCGGCACCCTGGTCGGGCTCGGTCTATGCCTGGGTCAACGGCGAGCGGCTCGTGCCGGTTCTGCGCAGCGTGCCGGCGGGCGCCTGGGCGCTCGGCGTCTATGGCCTGCTGGCTGTTCCACGCCTGCTATTTCTACGCCCTGCAGCAGGCGCCGGCGATCGAAGTCAGCCTGATTGTCTTCCTGTGGCCGCTGCTGATCGTGCTGACCTCCGGCCTGCTGCCGGCGCGTTTTGGCGGCCGGCGCCTGAGCTGGTGGCATGTCGTCGGCGCGCTGTTGGCTTTTGCCGGCACCATCCTGATCCTGCTTGGCGCGTCGGGCCGGCCCGACTTCAGCGGCAGCGTCGCCGGCTACATGGCGGCGATCGCGGCGGCGCTGATCTGGTCGAGCTATTCGGTGGCGTCGCGGCTCTATCGCGGCGTGCCGAGTTCGGCCGTGGTCGGCAGTTGCGCGGCGACGGCGGTCGGCTCCTGGCTGTTGCATCTGGCGCTGGAGCCGACGGTGTGGCCGGCGAGCGCGACGTCCTGGTCGCGATCCTGGCGCTCGGACTTGGGCCGGTGGGGCTCGCCTTCTACGTCTGGGATCGCGGCATGAAGCACGGCAACATCCAGTTGCTGGGCGCGATCTCCTACGCCACGCCGCTGCTGTCGACGATCATCATGGCAGCCCTCGGCCGGGGCGAGGCCACCGGCACGCTGTGGATCGCCGCCGCCCTGGTGACCGCAGGCGCGATCGTCGCGGCATGGGATACGCTGCGGAGGGCGTGAGGGCTTACGCCCGCGCCCAATCCGTCAGGCGCTCCAGGAAGCCCATGCACTTGTCGAGTTCGGCGACTTCGATCCACTCGTTGGCGGTGTGCGCCTGGGCGATGTCGCCGGGGCCGCAGACGACCGACGGCACGCCGCCCATCTGGAACAAGCCGGCCTCGGTGCCGTAGGGCACTGCGAACACTTCGTTCTGGCCGGCGAGCTTCTGGCACAGCGTGACGACTTCGGAGCCGGCCTCGGCGCCGAACGGCGGCACCATGCCGGTCTGGCGGACGACGATGTCGCACTCGGGCGCCACTGCCTTCATCTGCGGCACGAGGCGTGCGGCGGCGGCCTTGATGCGGTCCTCCCATGGCTTCAGGTCGAAGCCCGGCATGGCGCGGATTTCCCAGCCGATCCAGCACGAGCCGGGCACGATGTTGCTGGTGGTGCCACCGTGGAACTGGGTCACCGTCAGTGTGTGCCACGGCGGCTCGAAGCGGTCGTTGTGCGGCATCGCCTTGAGGTCGGCCGCCATTTTGTTCAACTCGACCAGCAGTTCGCCGGCATAGGTCACGGCGTTGACGCCGAGCGGCGCCTTGCTCGAATGCACGGGATGGCCGGTCAGTTCGATGCGATAGCGCGCGCCGCCCTTGTGGGCATCGACCACGGTCATGTTGGTCGGCTCGCCGACGAAGACGAGGCGCGGCTTGGCAAGCCGGGTGCCGAACTCGCCGATCATCGGCCGCACGCCGGTGCAGCCGACTTCCTCGTCGTAGGAGAACACGATGTGGATCGGCGCCGAGAGCTTGTGCTTCTTGAACATCGGCACGGCGGCCAGCACGCAGGCGAGATAGCCCTTCATGTCGCAGGTGCCGCGGCCGTATAACCTGCCGTCGCGCTCGACCATCGTGAACGGATCGCTGTCCCAGGCCTGCTCGGTCACCGGCACCACGTCCATGTGGCCGGATAGCCCGATGCCCGGCACGTCGGCGGGGCCGATGGTGGCGAACAGGCTGGTGTGGATGCCGTTCGGATCGGGCACCATGAAGCTCTCGACGCCGTGGCTCGAAAGGTAATCCCGGATGAATTCGGCCATCGGAATGTTGGTCTTGACGCTGGTGGTATCGAAGGCGACGAGACGGCCGAGCATCTCTTTCGCCGAGTAGATCTGCGCTGGCATGTCGGGGCTTCCGCGTTTCAGTTGAGGCGGCGCTGCACGAACGGACTGTCGAGCGAGAACGCCGGGATGGTGATGTCGAAGAGCTGGCCGGTTTCGTCGGCCATCTGATAGCTGCCCATCATGATGCCGGACGGCGTGCGCAGCGGGCAGCCGGAGGTGTATTGGAAGCGCTCGCCGGCGGCGATCAACGGCGTCTGGCCGACGACGCCGGGGCCGCGCACTTCCTCGCGGTGGCCGCGCGTGTCGGTGATCTGCCAGACGCGGCTGCGCAAATGCATCGCCTCGGTGCCCTCGTTGATGATCTCTACCGTGTAGGTCCAGAAGTAATAGTTCTCCTCCGGCGTCGACTGCTCGGACTTGAACTGCGGGTTGACGCGGACGCGGATGCCGCGGGTGATGGCTTCATACATGGCGTTACTCGGCGGTTGCAGACGGAACCGGCTGACTGGCGACGGACTTTAAGATGCGCGCTCGGCCCGGTCAAGCGACAACTCCTGATTGCAATCGTGATTGCCGTCGCCCCGCTGCAATGAACCAATTGCCGTGACCGCGCGACCAATCATTAACGGAGCAGAGAAACCGGTTCATTGGGAGGCTCACATGTCGCTCGAAAACCTGATCGTCAAACTGGTCGTGCTGCTGCTGATCGTGGCCGTCTTGCCTGCCGGGCACCACGAATGATGGTCGCACGCTTAGCCCACCGGGCCCATCAATAGCTGCGCGGCAAACCCAGGATGTGCTGCGCCACGTAGGCCAGCACCATGTTGGTCGAGATCGGCGCGGTCTGGTACAGGCGGGTCTCGCGCCACTTGCGCTCGATGCCGTATTCTCGGGCATAGGCGAAGCCGCCGAAGGTTTGCATGCAGGCTTCGGCGCATTTCCAGGCGGCTTCGGCGGCCAGCATCTTGCCCATGTTGGCGGCCGCGCCGCAGTCGCGGCCAGCTTCGAACAAGGCGGCGGCCTTGCCGACCATCAGGTCGGCGGCGACATAATCGGCATAGGCGCGCGCGATCGGGAAGGCGACGCCCTGGTTCTGGCCGATCGGCCGGCCGAACACCACGCGCTCCTTGGCGTAGTCGCTGGCGCGGCGGGTGAAGTAGCGGGCATCGCCGAGGCATTCGCCGGCGATCAGGATGCGCTCGGCATTCATGCTGTCGACGATGTACTTGAAGCCCTCGCCCTCGGTACCGATCAGGTTCTCCGCCGGCACCTCGAGGTTGTCGATGAACACCTCACAGGTGTTGTGATTGATCATGGCATCGATCTTCTTCATCTCGATGCCTTTGCCCTTGGCCTCGCGCAGATCGACGAGGAACACGGACAGCCCCTGCGAGCGCTTCTTGACCTTGTCTGGCCGGCGTGGTGCGGGCGAGCAGCAACATCAGGTCGGAGTGCATGACCCGGCTGGTCCATACTTTCTGGCCGTTGACGATGTAGCGGTCGTTGCCCTTCTTTTCGGCCCGCGTCTTGAGCTGGGTGGTGTCGCTGCCGGTGGTCGGCTCGGTGACGCCGAATGCCTGCAGGCGCAATGAACCGTCGGCGATGCCGGGCAGGTACTTCTTCTTCTGCTCGGCGTTGCCGTGCTTCAGGACCGTGCCCATGGTGTACATCTGGGCGTGGCAGGCGGCCGCGTTGCAGCCTTCCGAGTGAATCGTTTCCAGGATCGCGACCGCGGCCGACAGCGGCAGGCCGGCACCACCGAATTCCTCGGGGATCAGCGCGCCGAGGTAGCCGGCTTCAGTGAGTGCGCCGACGAAATCCTGCGGATAGGCGTCCTCGTGGTCGAGCTTCATCCAGTAGGCGTTGGGGAAGCCGTCGCACACCTTTTTCACGCCGTCGCGGATATCGCCCCACTGCTGGTCGAGCGGCATCGAGAGGTCGGTATCGGCGGTGGTCATGGCGCGCTCACGGTTTCAACGGGCTATCTTTGACAGGCAGGCATACTGCCCTGCCGCCGGGTGGTCCAGTGTGTAGCGTGCGGATCAGGTCGTCGCGATCAGGGGCGGCGCACCAATCTGCAGGTTGCGGCCATGGGGCCGCCGGGCTACTGCAACCGGCAACCAACCAACCGCAAGTGATTTGCCCCAACTCCAGCGACCAGTGAAACTCAACCCCATGCGCCGCATCCACGCCGACCTCATGCTGCTGCTGGCGGCGGCCATCTGGGGCGTGGCGTTCGTGTTCCAGAAATCGGCGATGGACCATATCGGACCGAACGCGTTTATTGCCGCGCGCGGTTTCCTGGCGGCGCTGACGTTGGTGCCGTTCGCGATCCATGAAGCTCGGCGAACGGCGACGCCGCCGCCGATCAAGCTGATGCAGATCGCTGGCATTGCCGGCATCGCGTTCTTTCTCGGCGCGCTGTTCCAGCAGTTGGGCCTGCAGACCGCAACCGTCAGCAATACCGGGTTTCTTACCGGGCTCTATGTGATCATCACGCCGTTCATCGCCTGGGGCTGGATCGGGCAGCGACCGACGCTGGTGGTGTGGGCGGCGGTGGCGCTGTCGTTCGTCGGCACGTGGCTGCTCGGCGGCGGCACGCTCGACGGCTTCAATCGCGGCGACGGTTTCGTCGCGATCTGCGCACTTTACTGGGCGATCCACATTACGATTGTTGGCTATTCCAGCCGCTACAACCGGCCGGTGCTGTTCACCGCCATTCAGTTCGCGGTGGTCGGCCTGCTCGGCCTGTTCGGCGCACTCGTGACTGAAACGACGACGATGAGCGGGCTTGATCGCAGCCTTGCCGTCGATCGCCTTCGTCGGGGTGCTGTCGAGCGCATTGACCTTCACGTTGCTGGCGATGGCGATGAAGCACACGACGACGGCGGAGGCGACCATCATCGTCAGCCTCGAAACGGTCATCGCCGCGATCGCCGGCGCATTGATGCTTGGCGAACGGCTGTCGTGGCCGGCGATGGCTGGAGCCGCGCTCATTCTGGTCGCGATCATTCTTGTGCAGCTGGCGGCGCAGAAACCACACCCTGGTCGAGGCGACGCCACGATCATGACGACATCTCCGCCCCCCAGACCACGGCCGCTCCACGCTCGCCATCCTGCTGGTGCTGTTCGCCATGTTCACCTTCGCGGTGATGGACGGCATGACCAAGATCCTGTCGCAGACACTGCCGATCCCGCAGATCCTGTGGGTGCGCAATGTCGTGTTCACCTGCCTCGCGGTGGCGCTGCTGATGCACCATACCAAGGGCCGTTCGCTGCTCACGCTCGCGCACAGCGAACGACCGCTGCTGCAGACGTTCCGGGCGTTGCTGCTGGTGGTCGAGAGCGCCATGTTCATGATCGCGTTCAAGCTGATGCCGATCGCCGATGTGCATGCGGTCAACGCCGTGGCGCCGCTGCTGGTGGTGGCGATGTCGGTGCCGATGCTGGGCGAGAAAGTCGGGCCCAGGCGCTGGGCGGCGGTGCTGGTCGGCTTTGTCGGCGTGCTGCTGATCATCCGCCCCGGCTTCGAGAAGATCGAGCCGCCGGTCCTCATCGTGCTGGCCGGCGCCGCGATGTGGGCGCTCTATCAGATACTGGTGCGGCTGTGCTCGCGCGTTGACCGGCCGGAGACGACGACGCTCTATACCGCGCTCGTTGGCCTCGGCGCGACGACGCTGGTCGGCCCTGCGGCCTGGATGCGGCCCGATCCCACGCAATGGGCGATGCTGGCCGCGATCGCGATCATGGGCAGCGTTTCGCATATCGCCCTGATCAGGGCGCTGGGCATGACCCAGCCGGCGTCTGCTGCAGCCCTACAGCTACACCTTGTTTGTGTGGGCGGTGGTGGTCGGCTACCTGATGTTCGGCCACGTGCCTGACAACTGGACGCTGGCCGGCGCCGCCATCATCATCGCGTCGGGCCTCTACGTCTGGCACCGCGAGCGGGTGCGGGCGGCGGAGAAGTAGTCAGCCGCTGATCAGCTGCAGCCATTCGTCCTCGGTCAGCACCGTGACGCCCAGTTCGCGCGCCTTGTCGAGTTTCGAGCCGGCATCCTCGCCGGCAATCACATAGTCGGTCTTCTTCGATACCGAGCCTGCGACCTTGGCGCCGAGCCGTTCGGCCTGCGCCTTCGCCTCGTTGCGGCTCATGCGGGTGAGCGTGCCGGTGAACACCACGGTCTTGGCCGTCACAGCCGAGGTGGTGGTGGCGACGCGCTGATAGGGCGCGACGGTGATGTGCGCCAGCAGATCCGTCGACCGCTTTCGCGTTGTGCGGTTCGGCGAAGAAGTCGATCAGCGCGTCGGCCGCCACCTCGCCGATGCCGTTGAGACTGGCGAGCTGGACATAGCCTTCGCGCGGCGGCGCGGCGGCGGCCTTGCGGGCTGTGGCAACGAGTGCATCGGCGTCGGTGAAGGCCCGTTCGAGCGCTTCGACCGCACCGGCGCGCACGCCCTTGATGCCGGTCAGCAATTGCGCGATCGGCTTGTGCTGGCTGGCAGCGAACAGGTCACTGGCATGCGCGGTGCGGTTGGCGAGGTGCTGGATGATCGCTGCCGCCGATTTCGGTCCGAGTCCCGGGCAGCGTCGTCAGCCGCTGCCACTCGCGACCCGGCCGATCGGTCGTCGCCTGATCCACCGCTTGGCGGAAAGCGTCGTAAGTGCCGAAGGCCTTGGCGATATCGCGCGCCGTGCCTTCGCCGACGTGGCGGATGCCGAGGCCGAACAGGAAGCGGTCGAGGGCGATGGTGCGGCGGGCATCGATCGAGGCGAACAGCTTGTCGACCGACTTCTGGCCGAAACCTTTCTGCTCGGCGAGCTTGTCGGCGCGCTCGGCGTCGCGCGCGGCGAGGGTGAAGATGTCGGCCGGCTGCCTGATGCGGCCGTCGTCGTAGAACGCCTCGATCTGCTTGTCGCCGAGGCCCTCGATGTCGAAGGCATTGCGCGACACGAAGTGCTTCAGGCGTTCCTTGGCCTGGGCCGGGCAGGTCAGCCCGCCGGTGCAGCGGCGCACGACGTCGGCGGTGCCGGCTTCCTCGTCGGCGTCGCGCACGGCGGCCGAGCCGCAGGCCGGGCAGACGGTCAGCGGTGCGAACGGCGTGGTTCCGGCCGGCCGCTTGTCGAGCACGACGGAGACCACCTGCGGGATGACGTCGCCAGCGCGCTGTACGATCGACGGTGTCGCCGACACGCACGTCCTTGCGGGCGATCTCGTCCTCGTTGTGCAAGCGTCGCGTTCGAAACCACGACGCCGCCGACGGTGACCGGCTGCAATTTGGCGACCGGCGTCAGCGCGCCGGTGCGGCCGACCTGGATGTCGATGCCAAGCAAAGTCGTTGTCGCCTGTTCGGCCGGAAACTTGTGGGCGATCGCCCATCGCGGCGCGCGGCTGACAAAGCCAAGTCGCGCCTGCAAGTCGAGATCGTCGACCTTGTAGACGACGCCGTCGATGTCGTAGCCGAGGCTCGATCGCTTTTCGCCGATCTCGCGATAGTAGGCGAGCAGTTCCTCGGCATTCGCGCAGCGGCGCATTAGCGGATTGGTCGGCAAGCCCCACTTTGCGAAAGCGGCGATCATTGCCGACTGGGTCTCGGCCGGCAACTTCGAAGCCTCACCCCAGGTATAGGCGAAGAAGCGCAGCGGGCGGGCGGCGGTAATCGTCGCGTCGAGTTGGCGCAGCGAACCGGCGGCGGCGTTGCGCGGATTGGCGAACACCTTCTGGCCGGCCGCTGCCTGCGCTTCATTGAGGCGCCGGAAATCGTCGTGGCCGAGATAGATCTCGCCGCGCACCTCGATCACGTCGGGCACGGGATGGCCGGCGGCATGTTTCAGCGCCCTGGGGATTTCCTTGATCGTGGCGACGTTGGCGGTGACATTTTCGCCCTCGGCGCCGTCGCCGCGGGTCGCTGCCTGCACGAAGTTGCCGCCTTCGTAGCGGAGCGAAATTGACAGGCCGTCGATCTTGGGTTCGGCGGTAAAGGCCAGTGGCTGGTCGGCTGCGATGTTCAGGAACCGGCGAACGCGATCGGTGAAGTCGGTAACGTCGCTATCCTCGAAGGCGTTGCCGAGCGACAGCATGGGCACGGCGTGGCGGATTTTGCCGAAGCCCTCGGTTGGTGCCGCGCCGACCTTGGCCGTCGGGCTGGCGGCGGACTTCAGGTGCGGAAACTCGGCTTCCAGCGCTTCCAGTCGACGGCGCAGCTTGTCGTAGTCCGCATCCGAAATTTCCGGCGCGTCCTTACCGAAGTACAACGCATCGTGACGGCCGATCTCGGCATGCAGTCGCGCGATCTCGCCACGCAGCCACACTCTCTGCATCGGTTGGCTTCTTGGAGCGTGTTGCCACGGTGGCTCCGCTGCTGCTGTCACGTTTGGGCGCTGCAGTGGCAGCAAGCCGACAGCGCCCGCCGAACACATTCTCGCGGCCAACATTTCACAGCAAGGCGCGCGCAATCAATTCTTGCGCGGCCCACGCTTAGAATGATCCGGATCTACTGCGAGCTCATCGACAGTTTCGGCACCTTGATGCCCTGCCAAGCCTTGCTCAGCCACGAGCCGCTTTCCTCGCGTGGCGCCAGTCCATCGGACTGCAGCAGCGCGTAGGCGTCCTTGTACCACGGCGAATCGGGGAAGTTGTGCCCGAGCACGGCGGCGGCGTTCTGCGCCTCGTTCTTGATGCCAAGGATCATGTACGACTCGGTGAGCCGCATCAGCGCTTCCTCGACGTGCTGGGTCGTCTGGAACTCGGTCACGACCGTCTTGAACCGGCCGATTGCCGCCATATGCTGCTTCTTCTTCAAGTAGCCGCGCCCGACCACCATTTCCTGCGCCGCCAGCAAAGTCATCGCAGATGCGGATTTTGTTATCGACTTCCTTGGCGTACTGGCTGTCCGGATATCGCGCCTTGAGCGCCTTGAACTCGGCCAATGCCTTGCGCGTGTTCGACTGGTCGCGGTCAGGGCCGCGCATTTCGTCATAGTAGGCGCTCGCCACGACGTAGTGGGCCAGAGCCGCTTCCTTGGTGCCGGGATGCATCGTGGTGTAGCGCTTGCCGTTGGCAATTGCTTCCGGGTACTTGCCGGCGCGGTAGTAGGCGTAGGCCGACATCGCGATGGCCCGGCGCGCTTCCGGCGCATAGGGGTGATCGCGGTCGAGATCCTCGAATTTCTTGGCGGCGTCCTCGAACTTGCCTTTGGCCATGAAAGCGTCGCCGATGGCGTACATTCGATCTGGCGGGTCTGGATTCAGCGCCGCCCTGGCGGCCTCATTGGACGACGAGCAACCGCCGATTGCCACACAAGCGCCGACCGCGCCCGCGAGCAACAGCATTCTAGAAAGGTTGAACGTCATCATCCGGCTTCAGATCCTAAGGCCAGCCGTCAAATCGTGGCGATCAAACGTAGCATACGAGTTCGCGGGGGCGGCAAAGCTGCGCTTCTCGTAACCCACCGGGATATTGAGCGGAACTGAGGCGGCTCGATGGCAAGGGTCTCGATGAGTGTCGGCAAACAGGGCACCTATGCCCCATCTGCCACGCGCTTATTCGCCAGCGGCGAGTGAGAGCGGCGAAGTCCGGAAAACAGACTGCTCACGGACGCGGGCTGCCTGCACCATGGTCCAGGCGGTCGGGTCGGCCAGCAGCGCCTGCAGTACATGGGCGTTCAGCCGATGACCACCGCGCACCGACCGGTAGGCGCCAAGAATCGGATGACCGGCGAGGGCCAGATCGCCAACGGCATCGAGGAACTTGTGGCGGACAAACTCCTGCGGATAGCGCAGGCCGTCGCGGTTCAGGATGCGGTCATCGCCGATGGCCACGGTATTGTCCAGCGAAGCACCGAGGGCGAGGCCGGCCTTCCAGAGCCGCTCAACGTCGCACATGAAACCAAAAGTGCGCGCGCGAGAGATCTCGGAGCGGAATACGCTAGGTGTCATTTCAAGTGAAAGACGCTGGCGGCCGATCAGCGGGGTATCGAAGTCGATCTCGACGTCGAGATGGAAGCCATTGTGCGGAGCGATCTCGCCCCAGCAATCGCCGTCTTCGACGCGGACGGGCTTCAGGACCTTGAGGAATGTACGGGGCTCGGACAACTCGCGAATGCCGACCTCGTCGATCGCCTCGACGAACGGCGCAGCGCTGCCGTCCATGATCGGGACTTCTTTGCTGTCGACTTCGATGCAGCAATTATCGACACCAAGGCCACGCAGAGCGGCCAGCAGATGCTCGACAGTGCTGACACTGGCGCCGGTATCGTCGCCGATCACCGTGCAGAGCGTCAAATTCTTCACAAACCGCACATCGGCGGGGATTTCCGCCACGATGCGACCGCGTTTGCTGACCAGGAACCGCAGCCCGGTGTTGGCTTCAGCAGGGTGGAGCACCAAAGAAACCGGTGCTCCACTGTGCACCCCCGTGCCCTTCAACTCGATCTCACGCGCGACCGTCGTTTGTCGCGCGCCGATGATTCGCTTCGACATATGTGCGCCGTCCCTCGATCCCTGAATGGCCTCAATCGGGTTCCCTAACCGGATTGAAAACCATCCCCCAATTCGCTTAGTCGATAGACACTCACTTCAGGGTCGGCGACTTCAGGAAAGTATTGATCAACTAACCCGACGCGATTGCGACCCTGCCCCTGTTAATCAAACGATAGCCTGCGACCTTGCCTGGGGACAAATCACGGTTTCTTACGACTTGTTACTGCTTGTTTCATGTCGCAACAGTCCCTCCGTGGGGGCTGTTTTTCGGCGTTCAATCAGGGCCGATCGCGAATGAAAAACACTGGCAATTCAGCGTCTTGCGGTGCCTTGCTCGCGGTGCGTTGAGCCTCGGTCTGGCCCCGTTGCGAAGGTGTGGTCTTGGTGGTGGCGGTTCCAGGGTGCTCCGCCCGCAGCGCACCTTGTGGATAACTGGCGTTGCGAGGCGTGGGTGATTCGCTCTCGCGGCGTGCCAATCCGGTCAACCGTTCGAACAGCCCTGGCTTGCGTGCCGGCGGCGTGGGCGCACCTTGATATACACGCGGGCTCGCGCTCGAATCGGTGGTCGCGGCGCGGGCGCGATACTCGCGTTGGCCAACCGGTGGAAAATCATCGACTTCGGGCATGCGGCGGGTGGTTGGCGGCAGGTCCTGGGGGCGGCGCGGCGCGAATGCATCGGCGGTCACGGCTGGAGCATGCGTCAATGGCGCCTGCTGTGCTTGCATGGGCGGCAGTCCGATTTGCGGCAGGCTCTGCTGAATTTTCACATCGCCAGGTGCGTGCCATGTGTTCATGTCGCGCGCTGGCGTGGCGGTGCCCGGCGAAGTAGCCCGCGCCGGTTGCTCGATCGCACGCGACAGCATCTCTGTAAGGTTCTCTCTTGGTCCATGCGGCACGCCCTGGTGGGCGTTGGGGATCGGCGGCGGGACATGCTGTGCAGGCGCCGCTTGATGTGTCTGTTGCGTTGATTGCGGCGCCGCTGGATGGCGCTCACCGCTCCTGGCCATGCCCGATGCGACGATCGAGACGCGCAACCGATCGCCCATGGCTTCGTCGAACGATGCACCGACGATAATGTTGGCTTCCGGATCGACTTCCTGACGGATTCGGCTCGCAGCTTCGTCGACCTCGTACAGGGTCATGTCCTTGCCGCCGATGATCGACAGTAGGAGGCCGCGGGCCCCCTTCAGCGAAACATCGTCCAGCAAAGGATTGGTGATCGCTTCCTCGGCGGCGATCACGGCGCGGCGGTCGCCGCTGGCTTCGCCGGTGCCCATCATCGCCGTGCCCATGCCCGTCATGACGGTGCGGACGTCGGCGAAGTCGAGGTTGATAAGGCCGTCCTTGACGATCAAGTCGACGATGCAGGCGATGCCCGAATAAAGAACCTGATCGGCCAACACAAAGGCTTCGGCGAAGGTCGTGCGCTCATTGGCGATGCGGAACAGGTTCTGGTTCGGGATCACGATCAGCGTATCGACGAAGCGGGCGAGTTCGGCAATGCCGGCTTCAGCCACGCGCATACGACGCACGCCTTCAAACTGGAACGGCTTGGTGACGATACCAACAGTCAGAATGCCTAGGTCTTTGGCGATGCGCGCGATCACGCCGGCGGCGCCCGATCCGGTACCGCCACCCATGCCGGCCGCAACGAAGACCATGTGCGAGCCTGAAATCTGGCTGCGGATCTCATCGAGCGCCTCTTCCGCCGCGGCCTGACCGATTTCCGGGCGCGAACCAGCGCCGAGGCCCTCGGTGAGGTTCACGCCGAGCTGGATGCGGTGTTCGGCGCTCGACTGTGTCAGCGCTTGCGCGTCGGTGTTGGCGACTACGAAGTCGACGCCCTCCAGGCCGGAGGCAATCATATTGTTGATTGCATTGCCGCCGGCACCACCGACACCGATCACGGTGATTCGCGGGCGAAGATCGGTCAGCTTGGGCAGTTCAAGCTTGATGTTCATCCTCGTTCCACCTGGGCTCGCTGAAGCGGACGGCCGTGCGGCCTGTCGCGTTGCCAAATCTCAAAACGCTTCACGCAACCACTGACCGACCCGGCCGAGGTAGCCGGAATTCGCTGTAGCAAGCCTAGGCTCGACTGGAGCCAGGGTCGCCGGATTGGCCGACGCGGCCACCAGTCCAATGGCCGTTGCGAACGCAGGCGTACAAGAACTCGGGTTCATCCCCGCCAATGGCCGCGGCGTCGCGATACGCACGCTTGAGGCCAGGAAGCGACCGGCGAACATCGGCAGGCCCACCAACTGGGCAGCGCCGCCTGTCAGGACGATCCTGCCTCCCCCATAGGCTTCAAGTCCGCTTACGACAAGCTTTTCCATGGCTTGCGACAACAAACTTTCCACACGCGGCCGTAGCAATGCTCTGATTTGAGCACGTGTCGTCTGATACAACTCAGTTTCGGACTCGTGCGTTCGTGGATAGGTCACGATATCGCGCTCATCCGAACTCGCCTCGACCATTGTGCCATAAAGCACTTTGATTCGCTCGGCTTCCGCAAGCGGCGTGCGTAAGGCGTTGGCGATGTCGAACGTCAGGTGGTGGCCGCCGATCGGCAGCGCACCGGCGAATACATCGTGGCCATCGGCGATGACGGCGATCGAGGTGGTGCCGGCGCCCATGTCGATGACGGTTACGCCAGAGCGCATTTCCTCGGGACTGGTAACCGCTCGTGCGCTGGCGAGGCCGGCCGGTGTTAGCCGGACAGGGCGCAGGAAGCAGCGCTCGATCAACAGGGCAAGGTTGCGCACCGGGCCATCGTCGGCGGTGACGGCGTGCATGTCGCCGGCCAGTATCCGGCCCGCCATGCCGCGCGGATCGCTGACGCCGGCATAGTCATCGAGCCGGTAAGCGATGCGGTTCATATGTATGAGCGCGCGGCCGTCGCGCTCGCAATAGCTTCTTGCGCCTTCGAGCACACGGGCAATGTCGGACGGTCCCACGACGCCGTTCGCGACTTCGGCTGTCGCGGCGAAGTGGCTCGATAGCAATTGGCCGCCGGCGATCGAAACGTGCACCTCGTCAAGCGTGACGCCAGCCTGTCGTTCGGCCTGCGCCACCGTTGCGCGGATCACCTGTTCGGCCTCGTCCAGGTCGACGACGATGCCGGCCTTGATGCCGCGCGAGCGCTGGTGGCCGAGCCCGAGCAGGCGGGGTTGATCGGTCGCGGTCGCGATGAGGCAGCAGATCTTGGCGGTGCCGACGTCGAGCACGCCGATCACACGAGGCGGTCGGCCTCGGTCGACGGGCGATGTCATGTGGCGGCTCTGGCCCATGGCGTCAGGCCCCTCGCTTCAGTGGCGTTACCGGACGGATCGTAACCCGTCGCAATACCTTCATGTCGATGACGGCGGCTTCGACATCGATCAAACGGCCCTCCGGGCGAGGCTCGACAAGCATGGCAAGGGCGGCTGCATCGGCGTCCGCAGGCAATTCGATGCGCGGTCCGTCGTGCAGGATCAAGCTCCAACGCCGACCCGAAATCCGTTCCGCGCGGGCGAACCGCTTGCTGATCTCGGGGAAGCCGGCGACCAGCCCGAGCAGCCGTCGGGCATCCTCCGGCGCCTGTTCGCCGGCAATTCGCGGCAGGTCAGGCGCGTGGCCCTTGGCAACAGTGGCCAGCAGCCGGCCGGTGGCATCGATCAGGACGTCGCGGGCACCTCGTTCCCAGACGGCGAACGGCCGTCGCTCGGTTATGCGGATGCCGACACGATTCGGCACTAGGCGTTCGATGGTGGCGGTGTCGACCCAGGCGAGGCGCTCGATGCGCGCGCGAATCGCTTCGCCCTTGAAGCTCAGGTATGAGCGCACGTTCGGCAGATCGACGGCGTCGAGGATGTCATTGTCCGAGGTGAACCGATGACCGGCGATTTCGACCTGATCGATGCCAAGTCCGGCACTGGTGGCAAGGTCTTCCAAGCTGTCGATCAATCGATGCGGCACCGTGGTGCCTTTGACGGTGCTGGCCGATGGAACAAGCAAAGTCAGCGCCACCGCACTGCCCATCAATATGCAGATCAGCAGCGCCGACCACGCCCGTGCGCGGCGATCGGTTCGACGCCGGCGCCGCGCGCGGGCGATCGCTTGTGGCGTCGTGCCAAGTTGCGGTCGCGGGTAGGGGCATCGCGTCCATGCTCGGTTGCGGCGCGGATTGCGCCCATCGTGTAATCGTTAACCATTGAACGGATTGATGAATTTTTCGTTTATGCAGCTATTCGGGCGCAGCGGCGGGCCTGTGCGCCGACACCGGAGCGGTGTCGAAGGTCAATTATTTGAATTCGCAGTGCTTCCCTTGCCGGTGGTGGTGCTTATCTGTATGACTTGTCGCAACGTGAAACCTTGCCCGGCGCGACCAGCGCCTGGGAGAAGTCGGGAGTTGGAATTCGCCATGGGTACCTTCAGCATCTGGCATATGCTCATCTTGCTGGCCGTCGCGCTGCTGCTGTTCGGCAAGGGCAAGATTTCGGAAATCATGGGCGATTTTGCCAAGGGCATCAAAAGCTTCAAGAAGGGCATGGCTGAGGACGAAGATGTCGCCAAGAAGCCCGAGGCACCTAAGGTGATCGACGCCCAGGCAAAGACGCCCGATGCGCCTGGCCAGCAGACCCGGGTCGGCTGAAGGTTGCTACAACCGCGCATGCGTTGCCGCCGGCTTCGTCTGGCGGCGCGAATGCTTTGACGAAACCCTGATGCGAAGGGTTAGAGGATCGCGTGTTCGATCTCGGCTGGAGCAAACTGATCATCATCGCCATGCTGGCGATCGTCGTGGTGGGGCCCAAGGACCTACCGGCGCTGCTGCGCGCCATCGGCAAGTTCGTCGGCCAGATCCGCCGTCAAGCTGATGAGTTCCGTCGTCAGTTCGACGAGGCGATGAAGGACACCGAACTCGACCAGATCCGCAAGGACGTCGAGGACATCAAGCGCACCGCGACCGATAGCGTCAGCGATATTGCCCGCAGTGCCGAGGACAGCGTCAAGCCGTTGGAGACCGCCGCGTCTGATATTACGCACAGCGGCAACGGAACGTCTGCCAGCATGCCAGCCGACGCTGTGTCGCCACCGACGGCGTTATCGGAGATCGCGACTGAAATTCCAACCGCACTGCCGTCGCTGCCAACCTCGGCGCCGTCGTCGCTGACCAAGGCCGGAGCGTGAGCGACGTGAGCGACAAAGGTATCGGAGCCAAGGAAGAGCGGGAGCGGCGCGAGCGCGAGGAACGCGAGCGCATCGAGGCGTCGAAAGCGCCGCTGATGGAGCATTTGATCGAGCTGCGCACGCGGCTGATCTATTCGATGGCCTCGTTCATCGTCATGTTTCTGGTGTGCTTCTTCCTGGCGAAGTACATCTATAACGTGCTGCTATGGCCCTATTGCCGGGTCGTCGGCGACAATCAATGCAAGCTGATCGCGACCCACTTCCTTGAGCAGTTGTTCACGCACATCAAGCTTGCCATGTTCGGCGCGGCATTCCTGTCGTTCCCGGTGGTGGCGACGCAGATCTATAAGTTCGTCGCGCCCGGCCTATACTCGAACGAGCGTGGCGCTTTCCTGCCGTATCTGATCGCGACGCCCTGCTTCTTCCTGCTCGGCGCATCGGTCGTATTTTTCATTGCCATGCCGCTGCTGATCCAGTTCTCGATTGGGTTGACGCAGGTCGGCGGCAATGGTCAGGCGACGATCGAACTGCTGCCGAAAGTTTCGGAATACCTGTCGCTGATCATGACTTTGATCTTCGGCTTCGGCATCTGCTTCCAGCTGCCCGTGGTGCTGACACTGCTGGCGCGTGCCGGCTTCGTCACGGCCGAAGGCCTGCGCGACAAGCGCCGCTATGCCATCGTCGGCATCGCCACCGTGGCCGCCGTGCTGACACCGCCCGATCCGCTCTCCATGATCGCCATGGCCCTGCCGACGGTGCTGCTGTACGAACTCGCGATCTACGCCGTTTCTTACCTCGAAAAGAAAGACGCGGCAGCCGCAGCCGACGAGTGAGGCTGACGCAATTTTCGCGTTCCAGCGTATGGTTGGTTCGGTTGCCCGTTTTGGTGTCCGTAATCCCAATGACTTCGAGCACCCGCATGATGTTGGATGCGTGCCTAATAGGGGCGCTAACCCAGCCTACAACATGCAACGTATAGTTGGCCGCGACGCGCTTGCCCTGGACCACGCACACCGGTGAGCCTATAGGTCGGCGCAACATTGCCACCGATAGGACCTGCGCCCGTGTTCGACATCAAATGGATCCGTGACAACCCCGCCGCGTTTGATGCCGGCTTGGAGAAGCGCAAGCTCGAACCGCTGTCGGTTGCGATCCTCGCACTCGACGAAAAGCGCCGCGCCCATTTGACCTCGCTGCAGGAGGCGCAGGCGCGCCGCAATGCCGCGTCGAAGGAGATCGGCAAGGCCAAGGCGACCAAGGACGAGGCGCTGGCCGCTTCGCTGATGGCCGAGGTCGCGGCGTTGAAGGAGACGCTTGCCAATGGCGAGGCCGAGGAGCGCGAACTCGACGCCGAAATTCAGGCGATGTTGGCGATCATCCCCAACCTGCCGCGCGACGACGTGCCGGAAGGCAAGGACGAGCATGACAACGTCGAGGTGCGCCGCGTCGGCACGCCGCCGAAGCTCGACTTCAAGCCGAAGCAGCATTTCGAGATCGGCGAAGCGCTGGGCCTGATGGATTTCGAGAGCGCGGCCAAGGTTTCCGGCGCGCGGTTCGTGTTCCTGAAAGGCGCGCTGGCGCGGATGGAACGCGCGCTCGCCGCCTTCATGCTCGACACCCACACCGCGCCGGCCAACGGCCAGTTCGGCGGCTACACCGAGGTCAACCCGCCGATTTTGGTCAAGGATCAGGCGGCCTACGGCACGGCGAACTTGCCGAAGTTTGAAGAGGATCTGTTTCGACCAACTATCAGCGTGAGTCAACGCTGAGAGTCGATGAACTGCGCCATGAGACGAAGGCTTTGAACGATGTCGGCGATCAGCAGGCTGCTAGCTGAAGATCCTGGCTCAGCTGAAGTTCGAAGCGTATCCAGATCGATGTTCGCGACGAATGCAGCGCTGAACTGGAACGCCTCTGGCTCATCCCCACCGCCGAAATTTCGCTCACCAACCTCGCTCGCGAGCAGGTGATCGACGAGGCGAAGCTGCCGATGCGCTTCACCGCCGCCACACCGTGCTTCCGCTCGGAAGCCGGTGCGGCCGGCCGGGATACGCGCGGCATGATCCGCCAGCACCAGTTCACCAAGGTCGAGATGGTGTCGATCACCACGCCCGAAAAATCGCTGGAAGAGCACGAGCGCATGACCCGCTCGGCCGAGAACATCCTCGAAAAGCTCGGCCTCGCCTACCGCACCGTGCTGCTGTGCACCGGCGACATGGGCTTCGCCAGCCAGAAAACCTACGACATCGAGGTCTGGCTGCCGGGCCAGGATGCCTATCGCGAAATCTCGTCGTGCTCGGTGTGCGGCGACTTCCAGGCGCGCCGCATGGATGCCCGCTTCAAGGCGAAGGACGGCAAGCCGCAGTACGTGCACACGCTGAACGGCTCCGGCCTCGCGGTCGGCCGCACGCTGGTCGCGATCCTCGAAAACTACCAGCAGGCCGACGGCTCGGTCGTCGTGCCGGACGTGCTGCGGCCCTACATGGGCGGCCTGACCAAGATCGAGAAGGCTTAAGCAGCGGCGGTATCCGCTCTTTCAGCTGCCTTCCCGAAAGCCCACGGCAGTGGGCTTATCCGGGATCGCGTCGGGCGGGGAACCCGTGAGCCGGCACACCTTTGCCGAAGCGATCCCGGCTCGCGCGCGAATTGCCGCTGCAATTCGCCTCATCGAGCCGCGCTTGGCCGGGAAGGCAAGCGGGGAGGGCGTGTGCGCCCTGCGGCGTTTCATGAAGCCGTCCGCGTCCGGCCCGGCGCGGCCAACCCAACCACCGGTGTCATCCCGGCATTTATTGCCGGGACCCATCGTGCCGCGACCGCGCTCGACCGAAATGCGTGGCATGATGGGTCCCGGTGACAAGCACCGGGATGACATCATTGTGGCTGGTCATATCGGGGCGCTTGTGCGGCGGGCGTACGCACGTGGCGACCATATCGCTCTTGGTTGTCGGGTCGCGCGAACGGGCTTGACCCGACCTACGTTCACGGCTCGTTGGTGGGTGACAACATCGAATGCCAAGCGTTCAATTGTAGGTCGGGTAGAGCCCCCTGGCGAGACCCGACACTTTGCATCTGAGCGCGCTGGCGCTCGGCCCCCGCCTCCAACCTGCCTGCATTCCTCCTCTGCTTAACCAACCCGCCCGCCGCTTGTGGCGTGCATCGGCGCGGCGGGCCTGATAGTTTCGGCGCGACCCATTTCCGATAGTTGCGAGGGACCACACGTGCAGGAGCTACACTACGACGGGCCGGCAACCGTGCCGGACGCGATCGCGCTACTGGCGAAGGGCGAGGCCCGCGTGCTCGCCGGCGGCACCGATCTGATCCCGCAGATGCGCGAGGGCCGCCGCGTCGCTCGCCCGCGTGGTCGACCTGAAGCGCATCCCCGAACTGACCGCGATCGAGCGGCTGCGCCGACGGTAGCTGGCGCATCGGCGCCGCCACCAGCATCGGCAAGCTCGGCCGCGACGCGCGGTTCGCGAGCGAACACGCCGGCCTGCTCGAATCGGCCCGCCTGGTCGGCAGCCTGCAGGTGCAGAGCCGCGCCAGCCTCGGCGGCAACGTCTGCAATGCCGCGCCCTCGGCCGATGCCGTGCCGCTGCTGTTCAGCCTCGGCGCCATCGGCGAAATCGCCGGCCCGAACGGACGCCGCACGCTGCCGGTCGCGGACATCGCCACCGGCCCCGGCCGCACCGCGCTGCGACCGGGCGAACTGCTGGTCGCGATCATCCTGCCGGCGCCACGCCGCCGCGCTGGGCGGCGAGATACCTGCGCTTCACGCCGCGCCGCGAGATGGACATCGCCATCGCCGGCGTCGGCTCGTTCCTGCAATTGGCGCGGACGGCACGATCACCAACGCGCTGCATCACCCTCGCCTCGGTCGCGCCGACGCCGTCTGATCGCGACAGCCGCGAGCAAGGCACTGATCGGCGCGCAACCGTCGGCCAAACTGTTCGCCGACGCAGCGGCAATCGCCGCCGGCGAGGCCAAGCCGATCTCCGACACGCGCGGCTCGGCCGACTACCGCCGCGACCTCGTCGGCGTGCTGACGCGCCGGGCGCTCGACGCCTGCGCCGCTGACATCGAAAGGCTCGCGCCATGAAAACCGTCGTCAATCTGGAAGTGAACGGCGAGCCGCGCGAGGCGCTCGCCGACACCCGCGACACGCTGCTGCGATTGCTGCGCGATCGCCTCGGCCTCACCGGCACCAAGGAAGGCTGCAGCAACGGCAACTGCGGCTCGTGCACGGTGCTGCTCGACGGCGAGCCGGTCTGCGCCTGCCTGATGCTGGCGGCCGAAGCCGAGGGCGCGCGCGTCACCACCATCGAGGGCGTCGCCGACGGCAACACGCTGCATCCGGTGCAGGCGGCGCTGATCGAGACCGGCGGCACCCAGTGCGGCTTCTGCACGCCGGGCATCGTGCTGTCGGCGGTCGCGCTGCTCGACCGCAATCCGAACCCGACCGAGCACGAGATCCGCCACGCCATCGCCGGCAACATCTGCCGCTGCACCGGCTACGGCAAGATCGTCGAGGCGATCGCGGCGGTCGCCAGCGATCGCAAGGAGGCCCGGTCATGAGCGACGCAGGCGAAAGCAAATGCAGGTCGTCGGCAAGCGCCTGCCGCGCGTCGATGCCGGCGAGCGCGTCACCGGCCGCGCCATCTATCCGGCCGACCTGACGCGCCCGGCATGGTGCACGGCGCGCATCAAGCGCAGCCCGCACGCGCACGCCCGCATCCTGTCGCATCGACACGGCGAGGGCCAAGGCGCTGAAGGGCGTGCTGGCCGTCGTCACGGCCGCCGATTTCCCGGAGATCGCGCCCGGCACCATCATCCCGTTCGGCGAGACCGGCGCCGACGTCTGGGTCTCAGCCGTGACCGTGATGGCGCGCGACCAGGTGCTCTGGCGCGGCCATCCGGTGGCCGCCGTCGCAGCGATCGATCCCGTACATCGCGGCCGCAGCGCTCGACCTGATCGAGGTCGCCTACGAAGTGCTGCCGGCGGTCATGGACATCGACGCCGGCGATCGCAGCCGGACGCGCCGCTGATCCATCCCGACCATCAAGCCGAAGGGCTTCGACGCCGCGACGCCGGCGCCGCGCAATGCCGGCGGCCGCACCCTGATCGAGCGCGGCGACGCGGCGCGGCGTGCTGGCATCGGCCGCCGCGGTCGGCGAGATGCGGCGTCGTGATCGACACCGCGCACCAGGGCTACATCGAGCCGCATGCCTGCGTCGCCGAAACCGACGCCAATGGCTTCGTCACGATCTGGGCCTCGACGCAAGGCGCGTTCCAGACCGAGCTGCAGACGGCGGTGCTGCTCGGCCTGCCGCAGTCGAAGATCAAGGTCATGCCGCTCGAAGTCGGCGGCGCCTTCGGCGGCAAGATCACGGTGCATGTCGAGCCGATCGCCGCGCGGCTGGCGCAGATCTGCGGCCGGCCGGTGAAGATCGTGACCTCCCGCGAAGAGGTGCTGGTCGGCGGTTCCGGCCCGGCGGCGGCGGCGCGAATTCGAGGTGCGCGTCGGCGCCGATGCGCGAGGGCCAGACTCACCGCCATCGATGGCCGCTACGTGCTCGACACCGGCGGCATTCCCGGCACGCCGACGACGCTGATGATGCAGGCGTCCGCCGCGCCCTACCAGTGCCCGAACCTGCGTCTCGAAGGCTTCGACGTCGTCACCAACAAGCCGCGCACCGAGGCCTATCGCGGTCCCGGCGGCATCCAGGCGGCGTTCGCCATGGAGCAGGCGGTCGACGAACTGGCGCTGAAGCTCGACCTCGATCCGCTGGAACTGCGCCGCCGCAATGCCGCCGTCACCGGCAGCCTGATGCCGATCGGCACGCCGTTCCCGTCGATCGCGCTGACACCATCCTCGAGCCGGTTCGCGGCGCACGACTGCTGGACTGATCGCCGCTCGGCACCGGCGCGCTTGCCGCGCGGACGCGGCCTGGCGCTCGGCTATTGGCGCGGCACCTCGATGACGTCGGCGGCGCACGTGACGATCGCCGGCGATGGCCGGCCGATGGTGACGATGGGCGCGGTCGATATCTCCGGCACGCGCACCACCATGGCGCAGGTCGCGGCGGAAGAGTTCGGACTCGCGATCGACGACGTGCACGTCGCCATGGGCGACACCAAGTCGGTCGGCTATTCGGATGCGTCGGCCGGCAGCCGCGTCGGCCGCACGATGGCGGCGGCGGTCTCGTAGGCCTGCCAGGACGCGCTCGGCCAACTCGCGAACGCGCGCGGCGCAGAAACTGCAATGCTCGGCCGATGATCTTGACTATGGCTCGCGGCGTGTTCCATGCGCCGGCGCCGGCCTCGATCAGCCTCGACGATCTGATGCGCGCGACGCTGACCGAAGGCGCCATCATCGGTCGTGGCGTGTCGACCAAGCTGCCGCTCGGCGTCGAGGCCGGCGCGCACGTCTGCGACGTCGAAGTCGATCCCGAGACGGGCCAGGTGACGATCCTGCGCTACACCGCGTTCCAGGACGTCGGCCGCGCGCTCAACCCCGCAGCCGTCGAAGGCCAGATCGAAGGCAGCGTCGCGCAAGGCATCGGCTGGGCGCTGACCGAAGGCTTCGACTATGCGCCGACGGCCGCCTGCGCAACGCCAGCCTGCTCGACTATCGCATGCCGACCGCGCTCGACCTGCCGACCATCGAGCGTCGTCATCATCGAGACGCCGGTGCCGGATGTGCCGTACGGCGTGCGCGGCGTCGCCGAGATGCCGATCGTGCCGGTCGCCGCCTGCGTCGCCAACGCCATCCGCCGCGCCATCGGCGTGCGCATGACCCAGATGCCGATGACGCCCGAGCGCATTCGAGCGGCATTGAAGAAGGCGGGCAAATAAGGGGCGCTGCGCCTGAAGGGCACCCCTAGCCAATCATATACTCAACGATCCGGCTTCTGTTCGGTGACCTGGGCAAGGATCTGGAACGGCGGGGGCATGGCCTCTGCCGCAATGCCGAAGACCTCACCAATGACGCGCGCTGTCGCGCATTCGGCGTGGCTCTCGGGCAACGCATATGCAAGGCGTTGATCCATTTCACCAGTTCGAGGTTTGGAGCTTGCCGTTGATCTGGCTAATGTCATTCTGGGGGGACATTACGACGTTCAGTTCTGGGTCATGCGAGGTTTGTAATGCGTGCGACAGCTGAAATCATTGTTCGAGGCCTGGCGCTGACCGTCTGTCTGTTGGGAAATTCCGTGCCGGCCGCTGCCCAGGGGGCTTGGGGTTCGTCGCCATTTTCTTTCTGGAACGACGCCCCGCCCCGCCCCCGCCCGACCGAGCGCATGCGCCGCTACGAAGCGCCCCGCGACCGGGTGACGAACAATCGCATGCGCGCGTTCGAGAGCCGCACCGCAGCCGCTGCCGCCAGCACGGCAGCACCGCTGACGAAGCCGGTCCCGGCTGTCGCTTCGGCGCTGGTGGCGGTGGTCTCGATCAGGGATCAATCGTTGACAGTGTGGGATCAGTCGGGGCCGGTGCTCAAGTCCCGGGTATCGACCGGACAAGCGGGCTATGCGACGCCGACCGGGCTGTTCAGCGTGATTGAAAAGGATCGCCATCACGAATTCAATATCTACAGTGGCGCGCCGATGCCATGGATGCATCGCATCACGTGGTCGGGTATCGCCCTGCACGGTGGCATCGTGCCGAACTATCCGGCGTCACATGGTTGCATTCGTCTGCCCTATGACGTGGCACCGCTGTTGTGGGGCATGAGCCGCATTGGCATGCGCGTGGTTGTGTCGCCGAGCGAAGTCGAACTTCTTATGGTCGAGCACGATGGATTGCCGCAGCCGAAGCTAATCTCATTGGCTGGGCTTGACGATACGCTGCGTTCGGAACGCGGTGAACGTGGCGAGGTCGCCCGCGTAGTGCTGGCATCGACTGAGCCCGATCGGTTGCTCAATCCGCTGGAAGTCGCGCATCGCTTGAAGAAGTATCTTGCGTCAGCAGTCGAAACCAAAAGGTCCGCCGCGCGAGAAGCACTGGCGCACTCGGTGGAGGCGTCGGCCGAAGCCAATGCAGCCGCCGACGAACTGCGTGCGGCGCGTGCCGAAGTGGCAGCTGCCGAAGCAGCGGCTCGAGCGCTGGTGGTTTCGCTCTCGGCCAAGTCACCGGCCTCGGAAACGGCCGAGGAAATGGCTTTGGCCAAGGCTGCCGAAGATCGGGTGCTTGCCGCCTATCAACGCCGCCAGAGGGCAGTCGCCGCCGATGCCACAAAGGATCCAGCGGCTTATGCTGCGGCGCGTGCCGCCCGTGAAGCCGAGATCGCCGCCGACGAGGCGCCTCAACAGGCCCGCGATGCCGCTCGCCGCACGGAGCCGGTATCGGTATTCGTCAGCGTCAAGGAGGGCATGATCTTCGTGCGCCAGGGCTTCGAGCAGGTGCTCGATACCAAGGTCGAGATCGACGATCCGCTGGAACCGCTCGGCACGCACGTATTCACGGCGATGGCGCCGACCGACGATGGCACGAAACTGAAATGGTCGGCGGTGACGATGCCGACATCGAACGGCACGCGGTCCGGCACTGCAATTGCCGCGCTCGAACGCATCACCATGCCGGCCAAAGTGCGTGAGGAAATCGCACGTCGCGTCTGGACCGGCGCCTCGTTAGTGATTTCGGATGAAGGTATCAGCAACGAGACCGGCAAAGGCACCGATTTCGTGGTGCTGACCAAGTAGAGGGCGACGGTCGCCGCTCAACCAGCCGGTGTGATCCAGTTGAACAGGCTCAAGCCGCCGTCGACTTCGATGGTGGTGCCGGTGACGTAGCCGGCGTAGCGGTCGGACAACACCGCCATCGTCATCGAAGCGATGTCGTCGGCATTGCCGAGCCGGCCTAGCGCAATCTTGTTGCTGAAATCGAAGGCAGCCGCATTGAAGCCACCGCCGGGAATAGCGCCCGGCGCAATCGCATTGACGCGGATGCCATTCGGTCCAAGCGCACGGGCAAGCTCCTTCACCACCATGGTCTGGGCCGCTTTCGAGGCTGAATAGTGCGGCAGGTTGCGGGGAGTCTCCGCATGCAGTGAAGTGATGAAAGCGATGCGGCCGCGCACCTTTGCCGCGATCATGCGCTCGGCACAAGCGCGGGCGAGCAGGAAGCCAGAACGCACGTTGGTGTCGACCATTGCATCCCAGGTTGCTTCCGACACCGCCATCGCGTGATCGACCTCGCGGCGCGGCGGCGAGGCGGAATGCACCAGCATTTGCGGCGCCCGCTCGTCGAGGGCGGTGATGATCCGGCGCCAGCCGTCGCGGTCGGACAGGTCGACGGTCAGCGTTTCAGCCTTGCCGCCGAGTTCGGCGACTTCCTTGGCGGCAGCCGCGTTGCCATCGGGATTGACGTCGGCGAGGATCAGGTTTGCGCCTTCGCGAGCTAAGGCTCTGGCGATGGCGCGGCCGATGTTGGACGCCGAGCCAGTGACAACCGCGAGTTCACCTGGAAACAAGCCCGTGCTCGTCATTGTAGCCCTTGCTCCGTATTATCTGGGCAGGCCTTACTTCTTGCGGAATGAGTCGAGACTGACCACTTGAGCGCCGCCGGCGGGCGGGGCGGCAGCGGGCACGTTGCCACCGGCTGGCGCCGGCGCGGGAGCCGGCTTCGTCTCGGCCTTGGCGGCGGGTGCCGGTTCGGCCGGCTTGTGCTCGACGAGACGGCGCTGCGGCAGTGGCGGCTTGGTGGTCTCGGGCGTGCCGTCGTCGGTATTCTTGTCGGATCGTGGCTTGCGCGGCGTGCGCGGCTTGCGTTCCGAGACTGAGCGGGTGGTGGTGGGGCGGATCGGCGTCGGCGCATTGCGGCCGACATGGCCCGGCGCTTCGTCGTCCTGCCCGGTGTGAGGATGGGCGATCGCATCTGGCCCGAAATCAGGCGATTCGAATTGCAGGCCGTAGCGCACGCTCGGATCGAAGAACACCTTGATTGCACCGAATGGCACGACAAGTCGCTCGGGGATGCCGTCGAACGTCAGCTTCACTTCGAACCGGTCCTCGGTAACAATCAGGTCCCAGAACCGATGCTGGAGCACGATCGTCATTTCCTCAGGGTATTTTTCCTTGAGGCGCTTCGACAGCGACGATCCGGGCGCCAACGTGTCGAAAGAAATATAGAAATGGTGGTCACCGGGCAGGCCGGTCTTCGCCACGCGGGTTAGGATCGTGCGTACGACGCCGCGCATCGCGTCCTGCGCGAGGGCCTCGTAGTCGATCGTATTCGGGTCGCCGGTCATGTCGTCCGGTGCGTTTCCTGTAAGCCAACAGTGATTCTGGTGGAGAGAGCCCGTCCAAGGGGTAAGAGTCAATACCAACACCTGCGCGCAAGTCGCAAGCGTGTTGTCGGACGTTTCGGGCTGAACGCAAACTGCGACGACTGAGATCTCCCGTCCGTGGCTCTGCAAAAGCGCCTGGAGAGAAGTGGAGGGCTTCTGTTGGCCGGTGCCCTCCGAACCGCGCCTGACCCGGCTAGGGGACAGGACTGTAGTGTTCAGGTAACCGGCACCGCATTACGCGGCGACAGCGACCTCAGCATAGTTGTCATTGGCAACTAGTCTGATTGACCCGATAACGGCGGTATCATGCCGGGCAAAAGCGCGTCCTTTACACCCTCGTCGATCCTAGTTCGCCCCCATCATCAACAGCCGGACGGCTGCTCATGGTGGAGGCGCCGGGTACCGCCCCCGGGTCCGAAAGGCTTATTACGACGTCCATTTATCGCCATAGCCGGACGAATCCGGCACACGGTATATAGGCCTTCGCCGGTTAAAACAAAAGCACCCATCGATCGGAACCTGCATGAGCGTCGAAACTGTCGCGATTTCTAGTGGCCGGTACCGGGCGGAAACGCCCTGGGGACCGTGGCAAGCGACTTTCGCGACACTGGCGGTGACGCTGTCGAGCATCGCGCTCAGCGTTGTGATCGGCGTCGGCCTCAAAGTGCTGACCGGGGCAGACATCAGCCAACACGACCAGGCCGTTGCCTGGGCGCCGATGCTCGGTTTCCAGGTCCTGATGGTGCTCGGCGCCATTTGGCTCGCCGGCCGTATGCGGGGCGAGGCGCGGCGCCTGCTGGCGTTGGGGGAATTGGCACCGGCATTGCCAACCGCGCTGCTGACTTTCGTGGTCCTCGGCGCCGCTTCGTTCGCCTACACGATGGCGATCTTTGTCTGGCAGCCGGAGATCGTGCGCGCCGACATGGCGACCTTCGCGCCGATGATCCGCTCCAGCGTTTGGCCGATCTATGCGCTGATCATCATCGTCGGCGCGCCGCTGTCGGAAGAGCTGCTGTTTCGCGGCTTCCTGCAGTCGGCGCTGGCGAAATCGCGAATTGGCTACCTGGGCGCCAGCATAGTGACGACGATTGCCTGGGGCGCGCTGCACATCCAGTATTCGATCTATGGTTTGGCCGAAATCTTCGTCGTCGGCTTCGTGCTGTGTTGGGTGCTGCGGCGTACCGGCACGCTATGGGCGACGATCCTCATGCACGGCCTCTATAATGGCATACAGTTCGTCGGCATGATGTTCCGCCTGTTCCCCTGGACCTGAAGGCGACCGTGGAAAGTGCCCCGACCGGGGCATGACGGACGAGCGGAATCGCGCTATCGATGGGCTCATGCAACCCTATCTCGACCTCATGCGCCTCGTGCGCGACCATGGCACGGCGAAGTCCGACCGCACCGGCACCGGCACGCGTTCGATCTTCGGCCACCAGATGCGCTTCGATCTCGGTGCTGGCTTCCCGCTGGTAACGACGAAGAAGCTGCACATGAAATCGATCGTTCATGAGCTGCTGTGGTTCCTCGCCGGCGATACCAACATCGCCTATCTCAAGACCAACGGCGTGCGCATCTGGGACGAGTGGGCCGACAAGGACGGCAACCTCGGCCCCGTCTACGGCAAGCAATGGCGCTCGTGGGCGGCGCCAGATGGCCGGGTGATCGACCAGATCTCCGACGTGGTGCAACAGATCAAGGCCAACCCGGACAGCCGCCGGCTGATCGTCTCGGCCTGGAATCCAGCAGACCTGCCCGCGATGGCGCTGGCACCGTGCCACTGCCTGTTCCAGTTCTATGTCGCCGACGGCAAGCTTTCCTGCCAGCTCTACCAGCGCTCGGCCGACATCTTCCTCGGCGTGCCGTTCAACATCGCAAGCTACGCCCTGCTGACGCTGATGATGGCGCAGGTGACCGGCCTGAAGCCCGGCGATTTCGTCCACACCTTCGGCGACGCGCACCTCTACGTGAACCATTTTGAACAGGCTGACTTGCAGCTGTCGCGGACGCCGCGGCCATTGCCGCGCCTCGCGATCAATCCCGAGATCAAGAGTATCTTCGACTTCAAGTTCGCGGATTTCGAGTTGACCGGCTACGAGCCTCACCCGCACATTTCGGCGCCGGTGGCGGTGTAGCGGCATTGGCTCGATCTATATCTTAGACGGGCTTCGCGCGTCAGCGCCGGGCGATCAGTGTGGGATTGCCCTGCAGCTGTTTCACGAGATTGGCGTAGGCATCGAGGAATGCCGCTGCCGTGGTCTTGCCGATTTCGGTATTCGTGTAGCCGCCGCCGATGGCGCCGACACCACCCATGCCATTGACGCCGCCGAGCGCCCAGCCCATGTCGTTGGTCTTGGCGCTTCCGGTAGCGGCAGCTACCTGCACGCCGCTCTTGCTCTCGACCAGATAGAGTGCGGTTTGAGCTTCTGAACTCTTGGTTGTCAATCCGCCCGCGACGATACCGGCAACACCAGGCAACAGCGCTCCCGCGCCGCCGGCAAAGCCGCCGGAATTGGCATTCTGCGATACGATGTCTGGCGTAATGAAGAATTCGGCGGAAGCGAGTTTGCCGACGCCGCCTTTGCCTGAAAGTTCCCGTTCCTCGGCAATCCGGGTCAAGGCCTGACCGTCGATCGACGACCTGGAAGCATCCCGATTGCGCAATCATCAGGCGGATCAGTGGCACCGGCGATGTCAGACCCATTTGTGCCAGTGCGGGAATTTGCTTTTCGACGAGCGCAACCCGCCCGAGTGGCTTGTCGCACTTAGGTAACTGGGCGGCTTGCTGTTGGCTGCCTTGTGGGCCAGCCGATCCGGTCACGACCGAGCTGCCTTCGCCGAGATTGGTTTGCGAGCAACCCGCCAATAGGCATGAAAGTGCAATGATAAAATACCGCATGACTTCCCCGCTATAATAAATCGTCGTAGACCGATTATAGGTGCGGAATCTGGTGACTCAATCCAGTCAACAACAGAAATTCTGGCCACGCCATGATTGATGCGTGGCGTGACATGAAAGTCTCAGTGATGATCTCACTCATCGTCGCGGCCGCGGAGAACGGCGTCATCGGGCTGAATGGCGTGATGCCGTGGCGGCTGCCGTCCGACCTCAAGACGTTCCGCCGCTTGACCATGGGCAAGCCGGTGATCATGGGTCGCAAGACGTTCCAATCGATCGGCAAGGCACTCGACGGCCGGCTCAACATCGTGGTCAGTCGCGACCCGGCATTTGTGGCACCCGGGGCGATCGTGCAGACGAGCCTTGCAGCCGCGATTGCCCACGCCAAAGCGCATACGACAGCCGGTGAAATCATGGTGATCGGCGGCGCCGAGATCTATCGGGCGGCGCTGCCGCTCGCCACCCGTCTCTCGCTCATCGTTGCAGCCGCCGAGAACGGCGTCATCGGGCGTAACGGTGTGATGCCGTGGCGATTGCCGTCCGACCTCAAGACGTTCCGGCGCTTGACCATGGGTAAGCCGGTCATCATGGGCCGCAAGACGTTTCAGTCGATTGGCAAGGCGCTCGACGGCCGGCTCAACATCGTCGTCAGTCGCGACCCGGCGTTCCTGGCTCCAGGGGCGATTGTGCTGAGGAGCCTCGCAGCGGCGATCGAGTACGCCAAATCGGCGGCGCCAGCAGGCGAAATTATGGTGATCGGTGGGGCCGAGATCTACCGGGCGGCATTGCCGTTGGCCGACCGGATCTACTTGACGCGCGTGCATGCGCAACCAAATGGCGATGCAACATTCGAAGTGCCAACAGGTGCGGACTGGCATGAGGTGTCGCGAGTACCTATTCCAAAGGGCGAAAAGGACGATTTCGCCTGCACATTGGTGGTGTTGGAGCGTTCCGTCGCCGCCTGACCTTGAACTATCTCCCGAGCCTTACCAAATCCGCGTGTGATGTTTGCGCCGCCCGGATGCCTGCCCTATAAGCAACTCGCACATTTGAGACGCGATTTCTGAACAGATCTGACCGGATACAGACACGCTTGTTCGCCGACCCGAGTTGGGCCCGGCAGCCAATGAGCGGGGCGACCGGTTTCGCAGCACTGAATCGAACGAAAGGCCTCGAAGCGTATGCCTTGGAATAATCAAAGTGGCGGTGGTGGTGGCGGCTGGAAAAGCGGCGGCGGTGGAGACAAGGGCGGTGGCCCCTGGGGGGCGGCGGCGGCGGTCAGGGCGGTGGCAATAACCAGCAGCCTGATCTCGAAGCGATCCTCAGGCGCGGCCAGGACAAGTTCAAGCAGTTTCAGCAGGGGTCGGGTGTGCCCGGTTCCTTGATGCTGTTGCTGGGCGCACTGGCGGTCGCGTTCGTCGGCTTCTACGGCTTCACGTTCCGCGTCAATCCCGACCAGCTCGGCGTCGTTGCGCGGTTCGGCAAACCGGTGCGCGAGGAGCCACCAGGTCTGCATTTCCGTTTGCCCTACCCGATCGAGGAGGTGTTCCTGCCGAGCGTCACGCAGCAGAACATCATCGAAGTCGGCAAGCGCATCGCGACTTCGCCGACTGGGCGCAGTTCGCTGGCGGCGAGCGATAACAGCCTGATGCTCACCAGCGACGAGAACATCGTCGATCTGAGCTTCGTGGTGTACTGGCGCATTCGCACCGACAAGGTGCAGGATTTCCTGTTCAACATCCAAAACCCGCAGGGCACCGTCCGCGAAGTCGCCGAAAGCGCGATGCGCGAGGTGGTCGGCCAGTCGCTTCTGCAGTCGTTGCTGACTGAAGGTCGCCAGAAGACCGAAGCGGCGGTGCAGAAGTTGATGCAGTCGATCCTGGACAGCTACGGCGCCGGCATTCGCATCGACCAGATCCAATTGCGTGAAGTCGATCCACCGCCGGCGGTGATCGCCGCCTTCCGCGATGTGCAGGCGGCGCGCAACGAGCGCGACACGTTGCAGAAGGAAGCCCAGACCTACGCCGACGGCGTGGTGCCGAGGGCCAAGGGTGAAGCCGACCGCATTCTGGCCGGCGCCCAGGGCTATCGCGACCAGACCGTGGCTGAGGCGACCGGACAAGCCAGCCGCTTCGTCAAGATCTATGACGAATACAAGAAGGCGCCGGACATCACGCGCCAGCGCATGTTCATTGAAATGCAGGAACGGGTTCTGAGCGGCGCCGACAAGATTATACTCGATAGCAAGAGCGGCCAGGGCCCGGTGCCCTTCTTGTCGCTCGATCAACTGCAGCGGCCCGCCCGCAAGCCGGAGGCCGCACAATGATCCGTACCCTATTCGCGGCCCTCGTGGCCTTGCTCGCGGTGGCGGCGGCCGTCGTCTATTCGGCAGCTTTCATTGTTCACCAGAACGAACAGGCGCTGGTCTTGCGCTTCGGCGAGCCCAAGCAGGTGATCCGCCAGCCGGGTCTCAATTGGAAGGTGCCATTCGTCGACACCATCGACAAGTTCGACAAGCGCATCCTGGATCTGGCTACCACCGAGCAGGAAGTGACCGCCTCGGACCAGAAGCGTCTGATCGTCGACGCCTTTGCCCGCTACAAGATCGTCGATCCGCTGCTGTTCTATCAAAACGTCCGCGACGAACGTCGCGTCGCCGTGGTGCTTGGACCGCTGATCGAATCCGCCATCCGTCGCGTTCTCGGCAGCGCCACGCTGGCCGATGTCGTCAAGGATCGGCGCGAGCCGCTGATGAAGGACATCGCCGGTCAGGTCAACCGCGAGGGCAAGGACTATGGCGTCGAAGTGGTCGACGTTCGCATCAAGCGCGCGGACTTGCCGAAGGAAAACCTCGAAAGCGTATTCAACCGCATGAAGGCCGACCGTGTGCGCGAGGCGACCGAGCTTCGCGCCCAGGGCGGTGCCGAGAAAAACCGCATACAGGCCAACGCCGATCGCGACGTCACGATCATCAAGGCGGAGGCTGTCAAAAAGTCGGAGCTACTGCGCGGCGATGGCGACGCGGAGCGCAACCGGGTGTTTAACGACGCCTTTGGTCGCGATCCGGAGTTCTTCCGCTTCTATCGCTCGATGCAGGCCTATGAGGCGGCGATAAAGCCGTCCGAAACCCGCATGTTGCTGTCGCCGGAAAGCGAGTTCTTCCGCTACTTCAACAATCCCAATGGCGGGGTATCGGCGAAGAAGCCGTGATGTCGGACACATGAATGACCTCATTGTCGCCGCAGGTCTGGTTCTCGTTATCGAGGGGCTGATCTGGGCGATGTCGCCAGCGAGCGCATTGCGCATGCTGGCGATAGCCGCTCAGACACCCGATGCGACGTTGCGTGTCGGCGGTGCCATCGCAGTTGCGCTCGGTTGCATGCTGGTGTGGCTGATCCGAGGTTGAGCGAAGTGCTGGTTGACAGTCCGCGCGCGCCGCCATTGGATAATCATTCGACCGGTGCACCGGTCGCCGAGTGCCAACAAGTGACGGGAGCTCGACCTTGATGATCCGCTCGATCGGTTCGCTTACCAGCGGTGCCTTGCGGCTTGGCGCAGGCGTTGCCTGTGCGCTGCTACTAACACTGCCGGCAGTGGCGCAACGCGGCCCACAGTCGGTGGCGCCGGTTGCCGAGAAGCTGATCGACGCGGTGGTCAACATCTCGACCAGCCAAACAGTCAAGGGGCCGCAGGGCGTGCCGCTGCCGAAGGTGCCAAAGGGCTCCCCGTTCGAAGACTTGTTCGAAGACTTCTTCAATAAGAAGGGCGGTAAACAGCAAGGCGAACGCAAGGTTTCTTCGCTCGGCTCCGGCTTCGTCATCGACGGCAAAGAGGGCCTCGTCGTTACCAATAACCACGTCATCGAGGGCGCCGACGAGATCATTCTGAACTTCCACGACGGCTCTAAACTGAAGGTCGACAAGGTGCTCGGCCGTGATACCAAGACCGACCTTGCGCTGCTCAAGGTGACACCGAAGAAGCCGCTGGCGGCTGTCAAGTTCGGCTCGTCGGCAAACATGCGAGTTGGCGACTGGGTGATGGCGATCGGCAATCCGTTCGGGCTCGGTGGCTCGGTGACTGTTGGCGTCGTCTCGGCCAAGCAGCGCGACATCCAGTCCGGCCCTTACGACGATTACATCCAGACCGACGCCTCGATCAACAAGGGCAACTCCGGCGGTCCGCTGTTCAACATGGACGGCGACGTCATCGGCGTGAATACCGCGATTATCTCGCCGTCGGGTGGCTCGATCGGCATCGGCTTTGCGGTGCCGTCGGATGCGGCGATGGCGGTCCTCGATCAGTTGAAGCAGTTCGGCGAGACCCGGCGCGGTTGGTTTGGCGTCAAGATCCAGTCGATCACCGACGACATCGCCGAAACGCTGGGCGTCAAGGAAAACACGGGCGCGCTGGTCTCGTCCGTCACCCCCGACGGACCCGCCGCCAAGGCCGGCATCGAGGCTGGCGACGTGATCATGAAGTTCGACGGCAAGGACGTTTCGACCGTGCGCGGCCTGCCGCGCATCGTGGCGCAGACGCCGGTCGGCCGCACGGTCGATGTCGACCTGTTGCGCAAGGGCCAGAAGAGGACGGTCAAAGTCCTGGTGGCGCGGCTGATTGAGGACGAAGCCGACAGCAAAAAGAAGCCGGAGCCGGTGGCAGACAAGACGCTGATAGGTCTCAAGCTCGCCCCCCTGACCGAAGAGGTGCGGGCGAAGTTCAGTCTCGACGCCAAGGCCAAGGGCGTCGTCGTCACCGAGGTCGATCCGGCGAGCATTGCGGCAAATAAGAACATCAAGGTCGGTGACGTCATCGTCGAAGCCGCCCAGGACCAGATCGAGGGCGTCGACGACGTCTCCAAGGCGATCGAGAAGGTGCGCAAGACCGGCCGCAAGCAGATCCTGCTCCGCGTCGACGGACCCAAGGGTGATACCCGCTTCGTCGCGCTACCGATTGAGTAGGGCATTGGACGATCGACCGGAGCGGCATTTTGTGCGCCGTCGCGGTATACAGCCAGCCCGTCGGAGGCTAGACACTGCTGCAACCAAGCAGTAGCCGTAAAAATCCGGAGTCATTACCCTTGTCCGCCCTGCAAAGCATGTTGACGTCGATCCGAGCCTTCCTGGTGCCGGTGCACCGGGACGGCCTGAAATTCCTGCTGCCGGTGGCCGCACTCGCGGTGCTGTTCCTGCTGTTGTGGGCGCCGCTTGGCTGGCTGCTGGCGATCGCCGCACTCTACATCGCCTACTTCTTCCGCGATCCCGACCGCGTCACGCCGCTGCGTGATGGGCTCGTCATTGCGCCGGCCGACGGGCGCGTCAGCAGTATCGAGGAGATCGTGCCGCCGGCCGAACTCGGCCTTGGCGGCGCACGCCGCACGCGCATCTCGATCTTCCTGTCGGTGTTCGATGTGCATATCAACCGCGCGCCGGTTGCGGGCCGGATCACCCGGTCGATCTACGTGCCGGGCGCCTTCCTCAATGCCGATCTCGACAAGGCGAGCCTTGAGAACGAGCGCCGTGCCCTGGTCATCGAAATGCCGAACGGTACCGAAATAGCTGTGGTGCAGATTGCCGGCCTGATTGCGCGCAGGATCGTGACTTTCGCCGGCGAAGGCGACAGCGTCGGCATTGGCCAGCGCTTTGGCCTGATCCGCTTCGGCAGCCGGGTCGACGTCTATTTGCCGGTCAACCGTCGCGGCCTCGTCGCGGTCGGCCAAACCGCCATCGCTGGTGAAACGGTGCTGGCAGACTTGGCCTCCGAGGAGCCAGAGCGGGAAGCGCGTCGTAGCTGATGCATTGAGCCACGGGAGAGATCCGATGGAGCCGATGTTGCCGCAGGACGAAACGGGCGTGCGCCGTCGCCGCCGCCTGTTCCAGCGACGCCAGATTCCGGTGCGGATGCTGGTGCCGAACTTCTTCACACTGCTCAGCCTGTTCGCTGGACTGACCGCGATCCGCATGGCGTTCGAGGGCCGCTACGAACTGGCGGTGACGTTTGTCGTTGCCGCCGCGTTGCTCGATGCGGTCGATGGCCGCGCGGCCCGTTGGCTGCAAGCGCAATCGCGGTTCGGCGCCGAACTCGACAGCCTCGCCGACTTCGTCAATTTCGGCGTCGCACCCGCCTTGTTGGTCTTCACCTGGGGCTTGGGCAGCCTCAAAGGGTTCGGCTGGGTCACAGTGATGGTGTTCGCGTCCGCCATGGCATTGCGCCTCGCGCGTTTCAACTCGATGCTCGATGTCGAGAAGCCGAAGTGGAAGAACAACTACTTCACCGGCATGCCGGCACCGGCCGGTGCGATCACCGTGCTGTTGCCGCTCTATCTGCAATTGTCCGGCCTCGTGTCGCTTCAATCTATGCCGGTGCTGATCGCGGCTTACACGCTTTTCCTGGCGTTCCTGCTGGTTTCGACCATCCCGACATACTCGGGCAAGAATCTCGGCGGGCCGATCCGTCGCGAGTACGTACTGCCGATCCTGGTCGGCGTCGGCCTCGTCATGGCGCTGTTGGTGACTTACCCATACGAAACCCTGGCGCTGGCGACGATTTCCTATCTTTCGATGATCCCGTTCAGCTATCGCCAGTTCTCGCGCCAGTCGGTCGAAGACGAGCGCGTGCGCAAGGCTGACGAGCATGCGGCGGCGGTCGCCGGTACCGCGAACGTGGTCGAGATCCGCAGTCCCGATAGCGGCCAGCGCTGAGTGCTGGGTATGCATGCAGTCTACGGCGCACCACCACCTGAGCTCGCCGCCGTGCCGGGCGGCGCCGTGCAGTGCTCGGCGCTGGTTCCTGGCAGCGCGGCCCTCGAAACATTCGCCGATGGATCGCTCGCCGGTGCCACAATTTCAGCGCCGCGTGGCGCGCTGGAGCGGCGGTATGTGATCGCACATGCCTTGCGCGCGCTGCGTCCAGGCGCTCGGTTCACAGTGCTGGCACATAACAAGCAGGGCGGCACGCGGCTCGCCGACGAGTTGGCTGGTTTTGGCTGTGTGGCGGAAGAAGTCTCGAAGCATCACCACCGCATCTGCACCGGCGCGTGCCCTGAGGCATTGAATGCCATAGACACCGCTATCACTGACGGTGCGCCGCGTCTGGTGGAGGCGCTGGGCCTGTGGTCGCAACCGGGCATCTTCAGTTGGGACCGCATCGATCCGGGCAGTGCTTTGCTGATTGAGCACTTGCCTGCTCTCACAGGACGCGGCGCCGATCTGGGCTGCGGTATCGGAATTCTGGCGCGCGCGATCCTGGGGCAAGCTGCCGTGAAACATGTGACGCTCATCGACATCGACCGCCGCGCAATCGACGCAGCGAAGCGCAATGTCGAGGCGGCGCGAAGCACGGCATTGTGGGCCGATGCGACCGTATCGAAGGCGCTGCCGTCCAACCTCGATTTCGTGGTCATGAACCCGCCGTTCCATGACGGCGGCGCCGAGGATCAGAATCTCGGTCGCGCCTTCATCGCCAAAGCAGCGGGCATGCTGCGCAAGGGCGGCCTGTGCATGCTCGTCGCCAACCGCCATCTACCCTATGAGGCAGCGATGACGCCGCTTTTCTCCGACGTGACGCAGGTTGTGCAGGCCGGCGGCTACAAGATCTACGCGGCGGTCAAATGAGTAAGCTGTTCGAACAGATGCGGCTCGACCGGCTGCTCGCCAACATGGGCTACGGCTCCAGGCGTGATATCCAGCAGTGGGTGAAAGCGAAGGCGATCGTCCTCGACGGCAATCCGGTTGCCGACGCCGATGGCCGCATCGCGGTGACGCCGGATCTCAGCGCCCGCATGACGATATTGGGTAAACCGCTCGATCCGCCGCCGGGCATGATCTTGATGCTGCACAAGCCGCTCGGCGTCACCTGCTCGCACAAGGAAGTGGGGCCGATCGTCTATGATCTGCTGCCGGATCGCTGGCGCAACCGCAAGCCCGCGATCTCGACCGTCGGCCGGCTCGACAAGGAAACCTCTGGCCTGCTGCTGATGACCGACGACGGCGGCCTGCTGCATCGGCTGATCTCGCCGAAAAGCCACAGCCCGAAGCGCTATGTCGCCAAGCTCGCTGCGTCCCTTGAAGGGCGATGAGGCGTCGATTTTCGCCAGTGGCACGATGATGCTTGAAAGCGAGGACAAGCCGCTACTGCCGGCGGTGCTCGAAGTGTTGTCGCCAACCGAAGCGCGGCTGACCCTGACCGAGGGCCGATATCACCAGGTGCGCCGGATGTTTGCAGCCGTCGGCAATCACGTCGAGGCGCTGCATCGCGATCGCATCGGCAGTCTCGATTTGCCGGCGGATCTGACGGCAGGTAGCTACCGGCTGCTGACCGTCGCCGAAATCGAAATGCTCGGCATCCAGCGTTGATCAGTTCAGCCTGAAGTCGCCCTGCACCAGCCGCAACTCGCTCGGCCGGATCAAGCGGCTGTGCGCCACAAGTACCTTGTGCAGCCGACCCTCAAGATTGGCGGACCAGAAATCGAGGAAGCCCTTGAGCCGCGGAAACAGCGGGTGCAGGTCGTAGTCCTGCCAGACGTAAGTCTGCAGCAGCGACGGGTGATCGGGCAGGCGGTAGAGGATCTCGGCAGTGGTGAGCGAGAAGCCTTCGAGCTGCTTCTTGAAGTCGGTATCGGTCATGCAATTCCCTCGTGATGACGGATCGCGCGCACGCTTCGGACTTGAACGACGTGGTCATGTCGTACAATTCATGCTACGCGGATTCGTTGGATGGTCCAGATAATATTGATATGCATCAATGTGTTGGCAGTCGTTCAAGAACGCTGCTGCCAGCCGCCGCGCGCGAAGCCCCTTGACCGGAGCGCGGCCTGCACCCAAGACACGGGTTCTCCAGTCGGCTGGGCGGCCGCTGCTCGTTTGTCCGTGATCGAAAGATCAGGCACTTGCGGGTGGAGGAAAGTCCGGGCTCCAAGGAAATGCGGTGGCGGCTAACGGCCGCCGGGGGCGACCCCAGGGAAAGTGCCACAGAAATGATACCGCCCGCGTGTGGGGTTCGCCTCGCGCACGGGTAAGGGTGAAATGGTGCGGTAAGAGCGCACCGCGGTGGCGGCAACGTCACCGGTCCAGGCAAACCCCACCGGGAGCAAGACCAAATAGGGGTGACCGGGCGAAGGCGGGAAACCGTCAGGCGCCGAGCCGTTTTCCTGGCCAGTCACCCGGGTTGGTTGCTCGAGGGCCGCAGCAATGCGTGCTCCAGACGAATGGCCGCCGCGGGGGTGCAAACCCCCAGACAGAACCCGGCTTACAGGCCGACTGGGGAGTTACCTTGCTCACGATATCCAGTCGCCGCACTTGGCGATCTGCGCGTTCGAGCCCCACGGCATGATCGGAACGCTGGAGGTCGAATTTTCGGGGCTGCCTTCGATCAATTTGTCGGTATAGACCATGTAAACAAGCACGTTGCGCTTGGCATCGCAGCCGCGCACGATTTGCATTTTCTTGAAAATCAGCGAGCGCCTTTGGCTGAACATATCGTCCGCCTGCGCGATCTTGCGCTTGAAACCAATTGGTCCAACCTGCCGACAGGACAACGAGACGTTGGAAAGCTGCTCGGTGAGACCGGTCCAGCCGATCCAACCGCCTTTCTCAGGCATCGTGTAATAGCAGGTGACGCCGTCGATTTCGGGATCGTCGATGGCGTAGGTAGCAAGTTTGTGGTCGGGCGCAAGAAACTTCCAGACGGTGCTTTTGCGCAAGATGAGATCGGGGCCGTCCGCCCAAACTGGAAATGCCGTCCCAGCCAACGCGACTACGGCCGCTACTGTTGCCGCGATGCGCTTCGAAAACGGGAACATCGGCGTCACTCCCAGGAGACGGGCGATCTATTCGCCCGTCTCTTAGGTGAGTTGTTTGGCGTCGAATTCAAGCACGAGGGCTCGCCTCGCTCACCCAAACGTCTTCCCCACCAGCACCTTGCACTCCTGATGCACCAGGGCGCCGAGTTCACCGGATTTCTTGACGTAGGCCAGCCAATCGGGGTCGGACCACATGGCGGCGCGCTTCACGGTGCGCTCGGCCATGTCCTTGTAGGCCCAGATGTGCACGAACGAATTGACGTCGCCGACTTCGGTCGTCGCCCACACCACGGGCAGCCCCAAGTGCTTCGTCTGGATGGCGTAGCCGTGCTCCTGATAAAGCTTGATGTGGGCATTGAGCAGGCCCGGCTTGCAGACATAGGTGCGGTGGTCGTAGATCATCAGCGCGTTCCTTTTTCGACGTTGGTTACGGTTGCCCGACGAACTCGGCGATCTTGCCTTCCGCCTGCTTCATCGACAGCACGCCGTCGAGATGGCCTCTTGAGCCTGCGAGCATCACGTGGTCGATCTTGCCACCGGCGGCCTTGACGCTGTCGACCATCTGCTTGACGCCATCGGCGTGGAACACGAGATCGTCGGGCTGGGTGATGAGCAGGATCGGCGCCTTGATCTTCTTCAGGTAGTCAGCCCCGCCGCCGCCGGCCGCGAACAACTGGTTGGCCTTCACCAGATACAGGAAGTGGTTGGCGTCCGAGGTGCCGGCGCGGGCCGCCCCGGCGTTGTCGAGCGCGACCTCGATGGCGAATTTCTTGTCGAAGCCCTTGGCCGGGTCTTCGCCTTCCTTCGCCCACTTGCGGCCGAAGGTGGCGTTGGCCCACTTCCAGTGCTGGGCGTGTAGCGTCACAATTTTCAGCGACTGGGCGAGGCCGGCATTCGGCGGCTCCTTCCCATAATAGTCGCCGCCGTTCCACTTCGGATCGAGGCGGATCGGCGTCGCCCAGATGTCGAGCCAAGCGATCAGATTGGCGTCGGCCTCGGCGAAGCCGATGACCGGCATGATCTTTCCGACCATTTCGGGGTAACTCGCCGCCCACTCGTAAGTCTGCAATGCGCCCATCGAGGCACCGGAAACCATCGCGAACTTCGAAATGCCAAGCTTGTCGGCAAGCCTCTTCTGCACCTCGACGAAGTCGCGGATGGTGACGATCGGGAACGTCATGCCGTAGGGCTTGCCTGTCACCGGATCGATCGAAGCCGGACCGGTGGTGACCACACTCTTGTCGTTGGCGCCGAGATTGACCAGCGTGTCGGACGAAATCACGAACCATTTATTGGTGTCGATCGCCTTGCCTGGGCCGATGATGGCGTCCCAATAGCCAGGCACCTTGTCGGCCTCAGCGTACTTGCCGGCGGCGTGCGAGGTGCCGGAAAAGAAGTGGCAGATCAAAATCGCGTTTGATTTCGTGGCGTTGAGGGTGCCGTAGCTCTCGTAGCCGACCTTGATGCTCTTGAGTTCTCTGCCCGATTGCGTGGTGAAGCTTGCGAGTTCGAGCGTTTCCTTCTTGGTTAGAAGATCCTGGGCGTGGGCCATTCCGGCCGAAAGGGCAACCGACGCGGCAGCCGCAAGTGCGATCAACCAATTACCTGCATGCCGCATGGCGTACTTCCTCCAGGTTTTGCTTTCCCGGTAGTGTGCACGATGCCCTTAATCCTGCAACCGATCTCAAGTGCGGCCGTGCAGGAACATCAGCGTATGCATGAGCAGTTCCGCCGGCGCTTCCTCCGGTGGCACGTGAGTGCAGCCGTCGATGATACGCAAGCGCGCGTGCGGCAGCATGCGTTTCAGCGCCACGCCGGTAACAAGCGGCACCACCGGATCCTTGGCGCACCACACCAGCAGCGTTGACTGGCGGATGGTCGGATAGCGCCGCACGAGGTCGGGCAGGTGGTCCGGCACGATGCGCTGGGCAGTGGTGATCAGCGCGTGGGCGGCGGCGGCCTCGCGCAGCGGCGAGGCGTAACTTGCGACGTCACGCTCGGTGATGTGATCGAAGTTGCCGAGGTCCTTCGACAGCGACATCTGCGCCGTGATTTCGGGCGGGATCAAGTTCAAGGCGAGGTAGGGCACGATCGGCAGACGCAGGAAGCCAACTGCGCGTGACATCGGCTGCGGGAAGGCGGGGGCATTCATCAGGATCAGCCGCGAGATCAGGCCGGGTCGTGACTGGTTGAGATCGAGTGTCAAGGCGAGGGCGACGCCGCCGCCAAACGAATGACCGGCGAGGGTGATGTTGTCGAGGCCACGCCGGCGAATGAACTCCTTGACGTGTGCGGCCTGGTCGAGCGGCGAATAGAACTGATCGAACGGTTTGTCGGATCGGCCGAAACCGCGCATGTCGAGGGTCACGACGCGGTGGGTTGCGGCGAGCGCCGGCACAATCCGGCGCCATGTGTAGCCAGAAGCCCCCAGCCCGTGCAGAAGCAGTATCGTCGGCCCGCGGCCGGTCTCCTCGGCATATAGCTTGACCGCCGGATAGCCCGGTGGCGCGATCTCAATGGTGTAACCGTGACTGCCAATGCCGTGAGCGCCGGAGAGTGCGGTATAGGGCGTGAGAGCATCGGTCGAATGCGCGGCACTTACGGCAAGGAATGCCAGTGCCGCGATCGCCAGACTTGAAAATCGCAACCAGGCAAACGAACGCATCCCATGCCCCGAACCACACTGAAGCCCTAGGTGAGTATATGTAGGGCGCGCTTGGTTGCCGGAAGCTTAAGGATCGTACCGTTCTTGCGATTCACAACGGCGCTGTTGCACCGTCGAGCCAGACGCGGTCGGCACCCTGCAGTGCCGGTCGAATCAGGCGTCGCACTTCGGCATGGTAGGCATCGACCAGGGCGCGCTCGGTTGCCGACAGCAAACCCGTTTCGATCAGGCGCCGGTCGTAGGGTACGAAAGTGATGGTCTCGAAGCCCATCATCGGCCGGTCGCCGCCGGCAATCGGCTCGGGTTTGGTTACGATCACCAGGTTCTCGATGCGGATGCCGTAGGCGCCCTCCTTGTAGAATCCGGGTTCGTTCGAGATGATCATGCCGGGCTCGAGGGTTGCCATGCCGCGCTTGGAAATGGACTGCGGCCCCTCGTGCACCGACAGATAGCTGCCGACGCCGTGGCCAGTGCCGTGATCGAAATCGAGGCCGTGCTCCCAAAGCGGCCGGCGCGCAAATGGATCGAGTTCGATTCCACGGGTGCCCTTGGGGAAGCGGGCGGTTGAGATCGCCAGATGCCCCTTGAGCACCAACGTGTAGTGTCGGCGCATGGCCTCGGTCGGCTTGCCGATGGCGATCGTGCGGGTGACATCGGTGGTGCCGTCGACGTACTGGGCGCCGCTATCGACCAGATACAACTCGCCTAACCGCAGCTTGCGATTGGTGGCGGTGGTCACGCGGTAGTGGACGATGGCGCCATTCGGTCCAGCACCAGATATGGTGTCGAACGACAGTTCGCGCAGTTCGCCGGTGTCGGCACGGAAGGATTCGAGTTGTTGGGCGGCGGCGATCTCATCGACGTCGCCGTTGGGAGCGTGCACGTCGAGCCAGCATAGGAAGCGCGCCATTGCCGCGCCGTCGCGCAGATGTGCCGCCTTGGTGCCGGCAATTTCGGCGGTGGTCTTGGGCGCCTTGGCTGCTATGCAGGGATCCGCACCTTCGACGATCTTCTTGCGGCCCCCAAGCCGGCGCGAGATCGCCCAAGCGGCGGTTTCCGGATCGAGGCGTACGCGCTTGCCGGCGTCCTTTAGTGCAGTCAGCCGCTCGGCGAGTTTGGTTGGCGCCGTGATCTTGCACAGTCCGGTCAAGTGCGCTTTCGTGACGGCGTCGAGCTTGGCACCATCGATGAACAATTCCGGCTTGCCCTTGGCCGGTACGATCGCAAAGGCGAGCACCACAGGGTTGTGGGCGATGTCGCTGCCGCGAATGTTGAGCAACCAGCAGATCGAGTCCGGCAGAGTGAGGATCACCGCGTCTTGGCCGTCGCTGACGAGGCGCGCCTGAAGCTTGCCGATCTTATCCTCGGCGGCGGTACCGGCGAACTTCAACGGCTGGACCGCGACTTGGCCGTGAGGCGGCGCCGGACGCGTCTTGCCCCAGGCATCGTCGACCGGATTGCGGGCGACGGGTCTGAGCGCTATGCCCTTTTCCTTCAAAGCCGACTGCAAGCGATCAACCTCGGCCACCGTGTGCAGCCAGGGATCGAAACCAACGACGGCGTCGGGGCGCAGCGTCTCGGTCAGCCAATCGGCGAGCTTTGCTTGCGGTACCTGGGCGATTTCGTAGGTGTCGAGCGGCACTTGGGCGCGGGCTTGCAGCGTATAGCGGCCGTCGACCAGCACGACGGCCTTGGTGGATGCGACCACCGCCATGCCGGCGGATCCGGAGAACCCGGTCAGCCATTTCAACCGTTCGGCCGATGGGGGCACGTACTCGCCCTGATGCTCGTCGGCGCGAGGGACGAGGAAGGCATCGATCTTCAAGCGCCGCATGATGTCACGAACGAGCTTGGTGCGGGCGATACCGGCGCTGGCGTCGGCTGGCGCTTCGAAGGACTGGAACATGCGCGAATCTCATTTCCTGGCAGCAGGCTCATTCATGGAATTATGATCATATTGTTACCAGACCTGCGACCAAATGTGCGTGCATGCTGGCGTGGCATTGCTGCGATGCAGCATGGAGCCTACCGCTCGGCGATCGAGTGGCGTATCTGTAATCACATTGGTGCCTTTTCAGGCGTCGCAGTCGATCGCGGTTTCCTGTCGGCCCCCAACAACCGAAGTCGAGATGAGCATGTCTGAAATTGCTGTCGCACGATCCGCTTGAAGCGGGTGGCGGCAGAGGACGCTGGCAAAACAGCGTCCGGGTCCGACAAACGACCCAACTGGCCCGGCCGGGGCTCGCACCTTGAGTTGCCCCAGGCCGATCGATCAGAACCGAATTAAATCCGGAGCCTTGGCGCTTCTGTCGCAATGACGCGGCAGTAGCCTGCCGATGCTCCTTCACCGCTTGAAGGAATGACCACCATGGGTCCGTTTACTGCACTGATGACTGTCGAACACGCAGTCACCGCCGACCACGCCGAAAAGCGCTCGTTCGTTGGCACCATTGCCGACCGGGTCACCAGCTTCGTCGCGGCCGTCCGTCACGATGCCGCCGACCGTCGCCTGCGCGACCAACTGGCCGATATGGACGATGCGATGCTTCGCGACATCGGCATCGCCGATGATGAACTGCACTTGATTCGCGTCCGCGACAGCTTCACGCCGCGCGCCTGGGCTAACCGCGGCACGACGACGACGCGCTGGGAATTCTGATCTTATCTGTCTCGGTCGGCTGGCGTGCGGAATGTGTGTCGGTAACGACCAGCAAAAGTCACTTACGCTCTAGCGAGCGTAAGTGTCGACCAGCCATAGACGCGGTCGTGCCGGACCAGATGCAAGCCAGCGGCCAGATAGGCCGCACTGACCTGCGGTGCTTGTGGTGTCAGGATGCCGGACAGGATCACCGTGCCGCCGGGAATGACAGCTTTCGCAAGTGACTTCGAAAGCACGATGAGCGGCCCAGCCAGGATATTTGCGATCAGCAGATCGAATGGCGCGCGTGCCCGCAACACCGGATGCTGCAAGCCCCCTGCCACGATAGCTTGAATTCGACTGCCGACGCCGTTGGCGCGCATATTTTCGCGCGCGACGACCACCGATTGATGATCGAGATCGCTGGCGACAATGGCGGCATGCGGCAGGCTTCGCGCGACCGCGATTGCAAGCACGCCTGAGCCACACCCGAGATCAAGCACGCGATCATATTGGCGCTGCCGCGTAACGCGATCGATCGCGGCGAGGCAACCTTGCGTGGTGGCATGGTGAGCGGTGCCGAAGGCTTCGCCGGCATCGATTAAGATGCTGTTGGGGCCCTGCGGCACTCGATGGCGATCATGACTGCCGTGGATCGTGAACCGCCCGGCAATTACCGGCGGTAATGCTTCCTGTGACAGGCGCACCCAATTTTCCTGCGGCACGTCCTCGATCCGGATTGGTGGGATCGGGATCTCGCAGGCATTCGCCAGATCCGTGGCCAGTTGAGCCGTATCCGGCATCGGATCGTAGTAGGCCTCGATCCGCCATTCGGTGCCACGCTCGAACAACGTCAGTGCATCGGGGGCCGGCATGATCAGATCGGTCATGGCAGCGCCAATCGTGCGGGCGGCGCTGCGCTCGGCAATATCAATCACGACCTTGCGCTGCGCCGGGGAGGTCGCGTTGGATTCATCGGAGTTGTTCATCAATCGTCGACTTCCACGCCCATCGAAGTGTCGTCCTCGACCAATTGGTTGAGGAACACGTCCCATTTGGCATCGATGTGCCCTGCCGCCTCGGCCGGCGCAAGGGCCGCCAGCAGGCCATCGGCACTTTCGGTGACGATCCCATCGGCGATCAGCCGTTCGAGCGCTTCCTCAAGGTCGAAATCAACCTCCGCGTCGAAGGCCTTCTTGACGTAGCGCTCGACGCCCTGATCGACGGCGGTCAACTCGTCACGATGGACCGGGGCCTTGGCAATGACCGAGTAGAGCAACATTTCCTCTTTCACGTCTTCCTCAGCCGCGCGATCGGCGAGCTTGATCATGGCACTTCGATTGTCCGCCATGGCGTGAAAGTAGAGGTTCTGCGACATCACCACCATGTAGCGCTGGCGTTGGTTCATGAACGCGAACCCCTGGCGCACCGCGATGCCACCTAGGCCGGCAACCGCACCCATCGCCGCCACCGGGTTCGACGCCGCGAGCGCGATCTTGCCGGCGGCACCGAACACGCCCATGCCCAGGCCAGCGCCGCCGGTGACGCCGAGCTTGATCTTGTCGAACATGCGGAAGCTGACTTTGGTGTTCGGAAAGATCATTTCCACGTCTGATCGCGGCATGTTCTTGAACATCTTCATGTAGATGTTGTCGGACTTGACCTGCTGCGGCAGTACCGACCGCATCTTGCGCACCAACTTCTCCGCTTCCTTGCGCGACAGGCTCTTTTCTTTCATCAACTCCTGCACGCGCTTTTCGAACGGCTTGAGTTTAAACAGTACGAACAGACGTCGAAAGATCGGCACGTCGAACTCCACCTTGCGGTAGAACTTGTGCATTTCGCGCCGTTCTTCGGTCTTGGTCGAGCGACCGCGGTAGTAGACGAGCAACTCGTCGAAGGCTTGCAGGTCAATCTTGAGTTCAAGGCCATAGAATGAGCCTTGCGTGAGCAAATCGATCTCGTGCGGCATGATGCGCACGTAGTTGGCGTGCTTGAGCAGCAACTGCACGTAGTCGACCACCTGGCTCTGCATCTTCGCCCGCTCGGACGCCGCGAACGCCCGTGTGGTCAGCAGATCGCTGTCCGGATTGAAGGTTTCGTACTGGCGATCGACATCGCGCTGCTTGGCCGAATAGTGCTGGCGGCGCCAGTGGTCGAGATACTGGAAGAACCGGCGCGCTTCCTTGGCTTGTCCCTGTGGCCATGCGTCGACATGCGTCAAGCGGTCGATCAGCGCGGCCTTGGTGATGGGCAGGAACGTTTCGCGCGTGCTATCGCCGTGACGGCCGAGCAGGTCGAAACCGATTGCGCCGGATGCCTTGACCTCGGCATGCTCGATCCGCGGCGCGGGTAGTACGGCAACCTCGCCACCGTGCTGGACTACGCGCGGCTGGCTCGCAAGCGCATCAGTTCCGAGCGCCGTATTCGGCGCCGCCGGTCTCGCGGACAACATCACTCCCTCCAAGCAGCCCCGCGGGGCCAACCTTACACAACTTGAATTTTACGGGTGTGCGCCCCCGATTGTCGAGCGTAGCCCGCCAGTTGCGCGGGATTTGGGCGGCTCTGTGTGCTCTTTGAGAAGCGCTCGACAACGCCCGGACTAGTTAATGGCCGCGAAGTAGCCACAGTCGTGCCATCGATTGCGCGCTTGATCAAGGCTGCGGGGACTTGAGATCAGCGGAAGGAGAGCACGTCGACGGCTGCGGGGCCGTCTGCGAGTGTTGCAAGGGGGCAGACTTGGTGCCGACTAAGGGACGTTCCGTTCGCGGCAGGGGCTGTGCGAACGCCATCATTGCTTCAGGTTTGTTTGTCGCCGTCCTGACCGTCGCGGCCGGATCGGGTGTCGCGCGTGAAAAACTAGCAATGCCATTCACATGCAGCGTGGAAAACGGCCGGCTGCGTGTCGTACCGGCGGTGGAACAATCGTATGCATTCGTCGGCGGGCGCGATCAACAGCCCTTCACCTATTGTCCGGTCGGCGACGCCGGCAGGTGCCGGACTTGGATGGTGCATCGCTTTGTTGTGCAATGCATCGGCGGGCGCGCGGCATGGCCGGAGATAGTCGCTGCGGCGGCGGGAGGGAGCCAACCACGGGCTAACATCGAAGGTGGTCAACTGATGTTGCGGATGGGCGCCCGTCGCGGCGATCCGGCCGAGCGCTGGTGTTACGATAGCGGCCGCAATCCCGGACGAACGCTGTCGGGCTTCGGGCGTTGTGGTGAGTTTGGCCAAGGAATGTCACGCAATGCCCTGCGCACGCATATTCTGGCGTTGCCGCGCGGCTTTGCACCGCTCGATCTCGTTGGAGCTCGGGTGCTGATCGCCGCCGAGCCGACACGGGCGCAGGCGTCCGCCAAAGTGCCCCTATTGGAGCCGTCGGCGCCGATCAAGGTATCGGCGCCGTCCGCCGCCGTGATTGCGTCGCGGCCGAGCGCGCCGGAGGTAACGGTGGAGCCGCTGGAGCCGCTACCGACGGCGCCGCTGGAGCCGCCACCGACGGTGCCGCTGGTCGAGCGGCCGATCGAGACTGTTCTCGCACCTAAAACGGTGATTGTGCCGACTCTACCGCCGTTGCCCGCGCCAGACATGCCGGTTTTGACAGCGGCGCCAGCGTCATGGAAGCAGTGGATCGAGATCACGCCCGCCAATGCCGCCCAGGAGGAGGCCGCAATCTCGACCACCGAAGGCACGGCGAAGTTCATCGCGATGCTGTTGCTCGCAACTGCCTCGCTGCTTGCTGCCGGCGCGCTGCTGCGTCGCCTTAACACCACTATCGTTAGAAGCGAAAAGTCGACGGTTACGGCCGGCGAAGGCGAAGCCCCGCGTGCGGTGGCTCTCAGATCGAAGGCTGAAGGTCAAATGGCATTGATCAACGGCTCGCTGGATCGTTTGAGCACAGTGGCGCCGCTTCGCAACGCACTGGCCCGCGACCTACAGGCCAGCGAGCGCCGGCTCGCGGTAGTGGTTGCGGGCATATCGGCGCCTCATGTCAAGCCCGATGCTTGGAGCCGAGCGCGGCGGCGGCTGGAGCGCATCGCGCAGGATCTCGATCGGTTACAGCAGATCGCCGACAGCGCCGTCTCGAGCCTCTATGGATTGAGGGCACAGTCGAAATTACCACGCAGCAAGGACGAAGCTTATGCCACCCTTGGCGTTACCCCCGGCGTCAGCGAACCAATCCTGAAGAAGCTGGTCGAAGCGCTCAGGATCAGTTGGCATCCTGATCTCGCCCGCAACGACGAGGAAAGGGCAGATCGTGATGTCCGCATAAAGGAGATCAACGTCGCCTGGGATCTGATTACCGGTAAGCGGCTGAGCGAATAGCTGAGTTGGCCTTGCTCTTCCCAGCTACCTGCGGTTATTCGACTATCCAAGCACGATATCCAGCGGGAGAGCGGATTTGGAACAGTTAAGCGGCGCTCAGCCAACCATTACATTCGACGACTTCATGAAGGTCGACATCCGGGTCGGCACCATCGTCGAAGCAGAGCCCTATCCCGAGGCGCGCAAACCCGCCATCAAGCTGAAGATAGATTTCGGCCCCGGCATCGGCATCAAACGCTCGTCGGCGCAGATCACGGTGCACTACAAGCTCGAGGGGCTGGTCGGCCGTCAGGTCGCGGGTGTCGTCAACTTCCCGCCGCGCCAGATCGGCAAGTTCATGTCCGAAGTGCTGACGCTGGGCTTTCCCGACGAGAATGGTGCGGTCGTCATGTTCAAGCCCGACTTGCCGGTGCCGAACGGCGCGAAGCTTTTCTAGTGATCGAATTCGGTCGTCGTTCGGGCGCCGGTTGCGCTCGTAGCAGCATTGCCCTCGCCACAGTGCTTCGGTACTGCTTGCCGGGAAAATCAGCGCAGTTGCACAGCGGAGGCCTTCTTCCATGACCTACCAGAACATCCTCGTCGAGACCCGCGGTCGCGTCGGCCTCGTCACGCTCAACCGTCCGCAAGCGCTCAATGCGCTGAACTCCGCCCTGATCGGCGATCTGACCAAGGCGCTCGATGTCTTTGAAGCGGATGAGTCGATCGGCTGCATCGTCATCACTGGTTCGGAAAAGGCGTTCGCAGCCGGCGCTGACATCAAGGAAATGCAGTCGAAGTCCTACATGGACGTCTACAAGGGCGACTTCATCGAATCCTGGCAGCGCGTTACGCATTGCCGCAAGCCGGTGGTAGCGGCGGTGGCGGGCTTTGCACTCGGTGGCGGCTGCGAACTCGCCATGATGTGTGATTTCATCATTGCCGCCGATACCGCCAAGTTTGGCCAGCCCGAAATCAAGCTCGGCGTGATTCCAGGTTCGGGTGGCACGCAGCGGCTTACCCGCTTCGTTGGCAAGTCGAAGGCCATGGACATGTGCCTGACCGGCCGCATGATGGATGCCGCCGAAGCTGAGCGCTCGGGCCTCGTCAGCCGCGTGGTGCCAGCAGCCGACCTGCTCACCGAGGCGATGAAATCGGCCGAGGCCATTGCGTCGATGTCGCTGCCAGCGGTGATGATGACCAAGGAGGCAGTCAACCGCGCTTACGAGACGACCCTGACCGAGGGCGTGCGCTTCGAGCGCCGCGTATTCCACTCGCTGTTCGCGACCGAGGACCAGAAGGAGGGCATGTCCGCCTTCGCTGAGAAGCGCAAAGCTCAGTTCAAGCATCGGTGAGCGGCGCGCCGTCGGAGCAGCGACTGCGACTGCAACAGCGTCATCGCGGGGCTCGTCCCTGCGAGCGCACTACGATCGAGTTTACTAGGTCAAAATGAACTACTCTCGATCCTGCGGAGGCTGGCCCATCTGACCGACGAGTGTGCGAAACTGAGCGGTCTGCTGCTGCAGTTCATTGAGCCGGAAGTTCAGAACGTCGCGAATGCTGACCATTCCAATGAGCTGCTTCCCGGCTTCCACCGGAATGTGCCGGATGTTTCGTGACAGCATTGTCGATGCGACGAGGGCAATGTCGTCAGTGGGTCTGCACGTGATGACCGTTTTCGTCATTAGCGTCGAAACGGGAAGCGTATGCAGATCGGCCCCGTGGGTGGTGAGGCCGTAGGCGATATCCCGCTCGGAAATCACACCTTCGATCGCCTGCCCATCGCTACTCACGACGGCGGCACCGACGCGGTTCTCTCGCAGAAGCAGCGACAGTTGCCCGATGTTTTCAGACGGGCCGATGGTGATCTTGGCCTTACGCTTTAGTGCCAGAATATCCGATACTTTCACGATACGACCTCGCTAGACATCGGCTTCGTCATACGCTCAACAATCGACTGAGGCCAATGGTAGTCCGTCCGTCGCATTCGATGCAAGCGGCACTATGTGGACCCGACCCATAATCCTTCGCAGCGAGATGTCGTCATCTCAGGACGCGGGGGCGATGCGGACATACCGCCCTCACATCAACCGATCCCGCCGGTCCGAAAACGGATCAGCCCAGCCGTCGGGCAGCGGCACGTCGAAAACCGCGATCGTCATCGAGATCAGGGTGTAGTAGCCGAGGATGCCGACCAGATCGACGACGGTTTGGGTGCCGAATAATTGGACAGCCTCGGCGTAGGTCTCGTCACGGACGCGGCGGTTCTGCAAAAGCTCTGAGGCAAACGCGTGGATCACACGCGATTGGGCATCCGCGAATACCGGCGTCTCGCCTTGGCGGATCGCCTCGACGACAGCCGGATTGACGCCGGCCTTGATCGCGATTGGCGCGTGCGCGGCCCACTCGAAGCCGGCCTGCCAATGCGCGCCCATCACCAGGATGGCGAGTTCGGACAAATTCGGCGGCAGCGATGTGCCGTAGCGGCAAAATGCGCCGAGTGCCTGTGCCTTATCGGCGAGATCGGCGCTTTGCAGCCAAATGCGTAGCGGGCCTTGCACCACGCCGCGCGGGCCGGACTTGATGGCGTCGAACACGGCCTGTTGTGCCGGGCTCAACGCTGCTTCGTCGAGCACCGGCGTGCGCTTATGCGACATGCTCTAAAACACCACCACGCCGCGGATGCTCTTGCCGGCGTGCATCAGTTCGAAGCCCTTGTTGATGTCTTCGAGCGGCATGGTGTGGGTGATCATGGCGTCGATCTGGATTTTGCCCTCCATGTACCAGTCGACGATCTTCGGCACGTCGGTGCGGCCGCGCGCGCCGCCGAATGCGGTGCCTTTCCAGACGCGTCCGGTGACAAGCTGGAACGGCCGCGTCTTTATCTCCTGGCCGGCGCCGGCGACGCCGATGACGATGCTCTCGCCCCAGCCGCGATGGCAGGCTTCAAGCGCGGTACGCATCACTTCGACGTTGCCGGTGCAGTCGAAGGTGTAGTCGGCGCCACCGATTTGGTCGGCGCCGCGCTTGGTCATGTCGACGAGATGCTGCACCAGATTGCCGCCAACGGTCTTCGGATTGACGAAATGCGTCATGCCGAATTTACGCCCCCAGGCTTCCTTGTCCGGATTGATGTCAACACCGATGATCATGTCGGCACCGACGAGCCTGAGGCCCTGGATGACGTTGAGGCCGATGCCGCCAAGGCCGAACACGATGCCGGTGCAGCCCAGGCCCGCCTTCGCCGTGTTGACGACCGCGCCGACGCCGGTTGTCACGCCGCAGCCGATGTAGCAGACCTTGTCGAACGGCGCGTCGGAGCGGATCTTGGCGACCGCAATCTCCGGCAGCACGGTGTGGTTGGCGAACGTCGAGCAGCCCATATAGTGATGGATCTTCTGGCCCTTGTAGGAAAATCGTGAGGTGCCGTCCGGCATCACGCCCTGGCCTTGTGTGGCGCGGATCGAGGTGCACAAGTTGGTCTTGCGCGACAGGCACGACGGGCAGGTGCGGCACTCGGGCGTGTAAAGCGGGATGACGTGATCGCCCTTCTTGAGCGTTGTCACACCGGGCCCGATGTCGACGACGATGCCGGCGCCTTCGTGGCCGAGGATCGCCGGGAACAGTCCTTCCGGATCGGCGCCCGACAACGTGAATTCGTCGGTGTGGCAGATGCCGGTCGCCTTGACCTCGATCAGGACTTCACCCTGCTTCGGTCCTTCGAGATCGACCTCGACGATCTCGAGGGGCTTGGCTTTCTCGAAGGCAACAGCGGCGCGGGTCTTCATCGTGGCTTGGCTCCAGTCGAGTGGAAGGTGGTTCGCTTAGGTGCGCTGCTTGACCGGCACCGTGTAGGGCGTGACATACGGTCGCTTCGGCTCGATCAGATCGTCACCGTCGGTGCCAGGATCATCCGGTGCGTGCGGCGTGACGACAGTGTTGGCGGTCGCCTTCCTCGCGGTGCTGGCGGCGGTTGTTGCCGTCGTGGCGCGAACCGTGCGCAACACACCTTCAGCCGGATTGGGTGCCTTCGGTTCGAACGGGCGGGACGCCGGCGCGACGGGCTTTGCGGCGCTCACGGTTGCCGGCTGCGGTGTCGGGGCGACCGCTGCGGAGCGTGGTTTCGGCAGATCGATTACGTCGGCATCGTCGGCGTGGCGAACCGGCGACGGCACGGGTGGCTTGGGCTCGCGCGGCGGTAACGACACCTGCGGTTCGGCTGGTGTCTTGGCGGTGCTGGCACCGAGCGCCACCAGTTCCTCGAGTTTGTCGAGGATCGCAGTCTGGTCGGCGCCGGTGGCGCTTTCGACAGGCACGCGCCATTGGAAGGCGTCGAGATGGCCGGTCACCGGCGATACCGGAGCCCAGGTATCGGAGACGATGCCATCGGCGGTCCAGGCCGGATCGCGCGGCGCGTTGACGGCACGCGCCAGCCACTCGCGGACGCGACCGGCGTCGCCCAACTCACCGCCCTCGATCTTGGCCATGAGTGTGCAGACGCGCTGGGTCAGTCGACCTTCGAGCAGGGGCGTGAGTGCCTTGCGGGCGGCATCCCATTCGCGCGCTTCGATGGCGGCACTCGCAACCGCGATCGGGCTTTCGATCGAGTGCTGGTTGAGGTCGGCCAGATGCTTGATGCGCGTCATGCGATCGCGCGGGCTGTCGCCGATACGGGCATAGGCATAGGCGATTGCGAGTTCTGGGATGCGGTGCCTTGCGCCAGGTCTTCTGGATGATCTTGGCGGCCTTCTGGGTGTTGCCACGGGCGGCCAGAATGCGCGCGGCGATGCCGGCGGCCGGGATCAGGTCGGGCGCGAGTCCGTGCGCCTCAATAGCGAGGCTCATCGCCTTATCGGGCTCGGCATCTTCGGCGGATTGCGCCTGGGCGGTCAGCAGAACGGCGCGGCGGCGGTCGGCGACCGACTTCTCCAGCTGGCCGTGGCGCTTGGCGCTGTTGAGGGTTTCGAGCGCACCGGCCCAATCGTTCTGCTTGCACTGCAAATCAAATAGCGCGTCGGCCGACCAGCCGAGTTTGGGATTGAGGTGCAACGCGCGCTCTGCGTACTGGCGGGCGGCTTCCATCTCGCCTTCGCGCTCGGCTTCGAGAAACAGACCACGTAGGCCAAGTTGCTCGGTGTCGGGGCTCGCCAGCATGGCGTCGAAGATGCGGCGCGCCGTCGTGCGGTCGCCGGATAACTGGGCTGCCTGGGCGCGCAAGAGATGCGTCAGCGGTTCGTTCGGCAACGCCTTGCGCGCCTGGATCGCATAGCGGGTGGCGAGTGCGCGATCACCGGCACCGATCGCGATCATGCCGGACGACAGCGAGTCGAGACCACGCTTGTTGCGCCGCTTCATGAAGAACGAGCCGATGTTGGCCGGGCTTTGCCAAAGCTGACGGATGATCGACCAGGCCAGCAGCGTGAGCGCCAGAAGTGCGGCAACCGCGATCACCGCCTGGAACACGGATGGGTTCGCGGTATAGCCCTGCCACTCGATGTTGATCGAGCCGGGCCGGTCGGCGAGCCACGCGAGCGCCGCTGAGAGACCGAATATGCCGACGAGTAACAGGACGAGACGCAACATGGGGGACGAACTCTTTTGATCTTCGATGGGCGCGTGCTTGCCGGGTCTGCGAAATGTCGATTACGACTTGCCACCAAGGGCCGTCTTCAACTGGCCTTCAACGTTGGCGAGCGCGCTGTCGACACCGGCGCGGGCCTCGACCTTGGCCAACCAGGTGGCGCCGGCGGTGCGTGCCTTGGGCGACAGCTTCTTTGATTCTGTGACGACGTCGGCGAGGCGGTTGGCCTTCAACGCCGTGTCCATGCGGGCGGCGATCGCCTCGGCGCTGGAATCGGTCGCATCCGCATTCGACTTGCGTACGCGCACGATCGACTTGGCGCTGGTGATCAATTTGTCGACCACCGAGCCGTCGCCCGGATCTGCGTCGGCGGCGATGATCGAATAAGCCACGGTGCGGAAATCGTTGGCGAGCATGGTCGTGGTCGGCACGCCGGCGTCCTTCACGGCTTCCAGCGCCTTGAGGTCGAGCTTGCCGCCGCCGACCTTTTGCACCGCTGCGAGTTCAGTCGCGAACGAGCCGCCGCGATCGAGCGCGCGCTTCAGGTTGGCGAGTTCGAGCGACAGCACGATGCGCTCGGCGTTGGCCTTGCGGTCGTCCTCACCCTTGACGACGCCAGCCAAGTTCTGCTCGACCGCCGCGAGCTTTGAATTGAGCGGTGCGAGTGCGCTCGACACGTCCTGCGGCCGGGCGACAGACTTCAGTTGGTTGGTGACGTCGGCCTTGAGGCTGTCGACTGTTGATTTGAGGCCGGCACTTTCGTCCCTGGTCGCGCGCAGCGACTGGTCGAGGCCATCTAATCGCTGAGCGGTCCGGGCACTGTCAGTTTTGATGGTGCCGAGATCGCGATCGATGCGCTGCACGCCTGCGCGCGCCTGCTCGGCGGCTTCGGTTGCCTGACCGATGCGGGACTCGACGTCCTGCGTCACGTTCTTGCGCACGTTCGCCATCTGGCCGGCAAGCGCGCTTTCGAGATCGGCGAGCTTGCCGGTGATCTGCGCGAGCTGCGGTATGCGGCCTTTCTGCGGATCGCTGTTGGCGGCGGCGGCGAGCGCGGTGAGGGTGTCTTCCAGCTTGCTGAGCTTTTCTGCGTCGGCACCGGCAGCGGGCTTGGCCAACTTCTCGCCGAGCGACTTCGTCTCGGCGGCGAGCTTCGCCTGAGCGTCAGCTGAGGCTCGGCAGCGTCCGAGCCGTCTCCTCGATCTTGGCGAGGCGGGCTTCAGTCGCGGCAAGCTTCTGGGCGAGTTCGGGTGAGGGGCTTGAGGGCTTTGCTTTGGCTGCATCTTCCATCGCCGACAGGCGCCGCTGCATCTCGGTCAGGCCGGCGCCCGGGCTGGAAAGGCCCAACTGCGGCGCGATGCTGTCGGCGCCGAGCAGCGCCAGGAAACCGCCGGCGACACCGGCGAACAGGTGCGTCGCCACCGAGGCGATGCCGCCACCGGAGCGGGCTGGCGGCGCGGCCGTGGTCGCCGGTGCCGCCTTGGCTGATGACGAAGCGGTCGCGGACGAGGCGGCGGACGGCTTGGCGTCGGTCTTGGTTGCGGACGACGCGGCGGTAGCGGCTGCAGTTGCCGCAGGTTTGGACTCGGACGGCTTTGCTGCGACCGGTTCCGGCTTCTTCGTATCTGACGCAGCAGCCGACGCGCTGGTCGCCGGCTTGGCCTCGGGCGGCTTTACCTCGGTCGCCTTCAGGTCGATGATCGCCGATGGCTTCTTCGGACCGGCGGTGTCGGGAGTGGGTTTCGTCGGGCCCTTGCCCGACCCATCGTTGCTGCCTGACATGATCGACTGATCCTCCGCTACGCACCTTGCCGCGCCGCCGCTTCAAGGGCACGGTATGCCGCTCCAATTCAGCTAGCGCTTAGCGCTCCTGCCAGTGGCACGACAATGAAAATATTCAGTTTATCTGAACTCAGTCCGAATTTGACGCGTCGGTCCCGATAAGCGCAAGCATTTCTTGGAGATTTGGTCGAGTTGGTGTGCGGATCGGTACCCCTGCGAGCCCTGCCAGCCGCTCGGCTGTCGCCGCCGAAATGCAGAAGTGCACGATGCCGGCGCAGGCCGCTGTGAGATTGTGCATCTGCACCAATCCGGCGTAGACCTCGGCGGTGCGCGGTGACAGCAGGATGACACCATCGATGCGCTTGTTGCGCATGCTCGCGACCGTGGCGCTGCCGAGGCGGCCTGCGGCCTCGGTGGTGTAGACGATTGGCTGGGCGACAAAATACCCGAGCCGATGCAACTCGTCGACGAAGCCGGCCTTGACGCTGTCGCCGGCAAGATGAACTAGCGGGCCGCTGTTAACTTCGGCATGCTCGGTGATCAGCGGGATCAGTTGCTGCGCGTTCGACGGTCCCTCGATGATCGAGGTGAAGCCGAGGCCGCGTGCGGTCGATGCCGTGCCGGGTCCGACCGCGAACACCAGCAGCTTGCGCGCGTCGTCGATATGCACCGTCTTGGCCAGAGCCCTGAGGCCATTGCGGCTAGTCGCGATGATCGCCTGCGCGCCATCGAGATCGATCTCGTCGGTGTTGGCGGTTGATATCGACAGCAGCGGCTCGATCGTCACCTGATGGCCTTGCGCAATCAGCTGCGCCTTGAAGGCGACGGCATCTTCCTCGGGTCTGGTGACGAGTAATCGCATCAGGCTGCCGAACCGTCGAACAGTTGGGCGGCGCCACGGCCGAGCAGTTCGAGGCCCGCGCGTTCGCCGACTGCAACCGCATTGGTCGCCGGCCCCTCGTGCACGCAATTGAGTACGCGGCGGCCATCGGGTGAGAGAACCTGGCCACGTAACGTCAATGTCCCGTTGGCAAGCGTTGCGAGGCCCGCGATCGGGGTACGGCACGAACCGTCGAGCAGGCCGAGGAAGGTTCGTTCGGCGGAAACGCGGGTACGGCTCGGCTGGTGATCTATGGTGGCGAGCCGGCGCATCATTTCGTCGTCATCGGCGAGGGTCACGACGGCAATGGCGCCCTGGGCGACCGCCGGCAACATCTCGGTGGTTTCGACGCGCGCGGTTATGCGATCGGCCATGCCGAGCCGTTCGAGGCCGGCGCAGGCGAGCAGGGTGGCATCGGCCACTCCGTCGGCGAGCTTCTGCAGGCGGGTTTGCACATTGCCGCGAAAGCCGAGCACGACGAGATCGGGGCGCATATGACGCACCTGCGCCTGGCGCCTGAGCGACGAGGTGCCGAGCGTCGCGCCTTGCGGCAGGCTCGACAGTGTCGTGTATTTCAAGCTGACGAAGGCATCGCGCACGTCGTAACGCTGCAGCACCGCGCCGGTCGAGAAGCCGCCCGGCAGCACCGTTGGCAAGTCCTTCATCGAATGCACGGCGATATCAATCTCACGGGCGATCAAGCGCCTCGTCGATTTCCTTGGTGAACAGCCCTTTGCCGCCCACCTCCGAAAGTGGTCGGTCCTGGATTCGGTCGCCGGATGTCTTAATTACCGCGATTTCGAATTGGCTCTCGGCCATGCCGTGCGCCGCCATGAGCAGCCGGCGGGTCTCGTGCGCCTGCCATAGCGCCAGAGGAGAACCTCGCGTTCCGATGCGGATCCGGCGGGCCACGGTGGTCGGGTTTGCTTGCACGTCCTGTTCCTTGGATGGTAGCGCTCGCGGCGCAATAGCGGTTCGGGTGAGGATTAGCATTGGTGGACGCCGGCTCAAAGGGTACGCGCAAACTTGTTGTTCTTGGGCTCGAGACCAGCTGCGACGAGACGGCTGCCGCCGTGGTTGAGCGCGATGCAGCTGGCCGGGGACGCATTCTATCGAACATTGTGCGCTCGCAGTGGGCGCAGCATCGCCCGTTCGGTGGCGTCGTGCCGGAAATCGCCGCTCGCGCACACGTCGAATGTCTCGATGCCATCATCCGCGATGCACTGGCGGAAGCAAACGCCGGATTAAGCGATCTCGATTGCATTGCCGCTACCGCCGGCCCCGGCTTGATCGGCGGCCTGATCGTCGGGCTGACGACGGCGAAAGCGCTGGCACTGGCAGCGGGCAAGCCACTGGTGGCGGTCAATCATCTGGAGGCGCATGCGCTGACCGTCGGCCTGACCGAAGGGCTGTCTCCGCCCTACTTGCTGCTTCTGGTCTCGGGCGGTCATACCCAGATCCTGGCCGTCGAGGGCGTTGGGCAATATGTGCGCCTCGCTACCACCATCGACGATGCGCTTGGCGAGGCTTTTGACAAGACCGCCAAGCTACTAGGGCTCGAACAGCCCGGTGGTCCCAGCGTCGAGCGCGCCGCGCTTAATGGCGATGCAACCCGGTTCGATTTGCCGCGTCCGATGTTGGGTCGCGACGAGCCGCATTTTTCATTCGCTGGTTTGAAGACGGCGGTGCGCCGACGGGCACAGGAAATCGGACCGTTGACCGAACGGGACATTGCCGACCTGTGTGCCGGCTTCGAACTCGCGGTGACCGAAAGCGTCGCTGATCGATGCCGCAAGGCGTTCCACTGGGCCGAGGCTCGCTACCCCGAGCCATCGTCGCGCCAGTTGGTGATTGCCGGCGGTGTGGCGGCCAACAAAAAACTGCGCGGTGGCCTTGAAGCCGTCGCCGCCGAGCGCGGTTGGACGCTGCATGCGCCGCCGATCAACTTGTGCGGTGATAATGGCGCGATGATCGCCTGGGCCGGCGCCGAGCGGTTCGCGCGCGGGCTTACCGACCCAATGGACTTTGCGCCGCGGGCACGGTGGCCGCTCGACGCGGCGGCGGCTCCGGCACTCGGACATGGCCGACTGGGCTCCAAGGCATGAGGATGCGGACACGATGACGGGAACTTCCATCGGCGTGATCGGCGCTGGCGCCTGGGGCACGGCGCTGGCGCAAGTAGCGGCAAATGCGCAAGCCGGCTCCGGCGCCGTGGTGCGGCTTTGGCTGCGAGACGAGGCGGCGGCCATCGAGATCAACCGCACGCACGCCAACGAGAGCAAGCTTCCCGGTGTCAGGTTGTCGCCAGCAATCTTGGCGACGTCCAAAATGCGAGACATGGCCGGTTGCGCTATCATACTATTGGCCGTGCCGGCTCAGACCGTTCGTAGCGTCACGCAGGCGCTCGCGCCGCATTTGGCACCGGGCGTTCGCCTCGTGATCACCGCCAAGGGCTTCGAGCGCGGCACGGCGGCGATGATGACCGACGTGATTGCCGTCACTTGTCCAGCTGCCGAGCCGCTGGTGCTGTCCGGACCGAGTTTTGCCGACGATGTGGTGCGCGGTCTGCCGACGGCGGTGACACTTGCGGCGAGGACGCTCGAAATCGCCGGTGCGGTGGCGGCCGAGATCAGCGTGCCGACCTTCCGCCTCTATCTGTCCGACGATCTCGTCGGCGTGCAGGTCGGCGGCGCGGTCAAGAACGTGCTGGCCATCGCCTGTGGCATCGTTGCCGGCCGGCGGCTCGGTGACAGTGCGCGCTCGGCACTTATCGCCCGCGCATTCGCCGAGTTGAACTCGGATCGGCCGGGTGATGGGCGCGCGCGCGGAGACGCTCGGCGGCCTTTCGGGGCTCGGCGATCTGGTGCTGACCTGCTCAAGTTTGCAGTCACGCAACTATCGGCTGGGCGTGGGTCTGGGCGAAGGCCGCAGCCTGAGCGAAATCCTGGGCACGCAGCGCGGCACTAGTGAAGGCGCATTTACCGCCAATGTCGTTCTTGAAATCGCCCGCCGGCAGGGCGTCGAGGTGCCGATTGTCGAAGCTGTCAACGAAATCCTGGAGGGCCGCGCAAGCATCGACGGCGCCATCGGCCGCCTGCTGCAGCGGCCCACCAAGTCGGAGTTCTAGTTCCCGAACAGCCCCGTGAAGATATCGCCGAGGCCGCCGCCGCCATTGCCCTTCGACGAGGCGACGCGTGCCGGTTTGCGGCGCTGCACTTCGCGTTCGGCGCGAACTGCCGGATCGGTCTGGGCGATCAGTTTCACCGACTTACCTTCGAGCGCCGATGCGATGCGGCTGTCGTGGCCATAGAGATCACTGAAAGTCTTCAGACGGCCGTCGTCTTCGACCATCGCGGTGAAATACGTAATGTGCACCGGGATCTGTTTCGACAGGGTGACGTCCTGGGTGGCGCCGCTGGCAATGGCGTGACCGACCTGCGCCGAGGTCCAGCCCTTGTCCTCGGCGAGTAGCACCTCGGCGAGTCGGCGCGGGTTCTGCACCCGCATGCAGCCGTGACTGAATGCCTTCTCCGCGCGCGAGAACAACGAACGCTCCGGCGTATCGTGCATGTAGACGTCATGCTTGTTGGGGAAGCGGAACTTGACCACCCCGAGCACGTTGCTGCCACCGGCCGGCTGGGTGAACTGGTAGTTACGGATGTCGGCCGTCGACCAGTTGACCGTTGACGGATCGACCGGACGGCCGTTGTAGCTGACCTTCAGATTATGGCGCCGTAGTATCGCCGGCTCGGCTGACTCGCCGAAGTTGAAAAAGCCGCCGCCGCCGGTGCTGCGCCGCAGGGACGGTGCAATCTCGTTGACCTTGATGCCATCCGGCACGCCCCAGGTCGGATGGAAGATCACGTATTTCATGTCGGCCGAGAACACCGGCGTCGGCGTGTTCGGTTTGCCGACGATTATGGTCTCGGCGTGCACTACCTTGCCGTCCTTGAGCACCCGCATGCGGTATTCGGGAATGTTATCCCAGACGTGGAACTCACCAAGGTTCTCCGGCAGCCAACGCCAGCGCTCCATATTGACCAGGATGCGCTGGGTGTTGTCTGCAGCACTCACAGACTTGGCGGCACCGTTCAGCGCGGTGCGGGTGATGTTGTCGAGATTTCCAGTGGGCTCGATGCCTTTTGACTGTTGGAACTCGCGAAGTGCGGTCGCGAGGCCGTCGTCGAGGTTGTTTGCGGTCTCGCCGCCTTCGATATTCAGTCGCTGGCGCAACATCGCGACCTGCGCATGCGATTGGCCGGCCTTGATGCGCGGGCCGGCGGGCAGCTTGACGTCCGCGCCGGGCGCCTTGGCCGGTTCAACCGCCGCCGGCTTGCGAGCGGCAAGCAGTGCCTGACGAAGCTTTTCGAACTGCGGATGTTTCGGGTGCAGGCCACGCAGATAGGCGTCCGCATCCGATGCGGCGGCAATGCCCTCGATCACGATCTTGGATTCAAGTAGCGGTGGCTTCTGATCAAAATTGCGGCCGAGCAGACTGACGTCGATGCGGCCACCGCGTGCGTGACGAGCGTACTTCAAGACGGCCAGGCTGAGGCGGACTTCGGCGGCGGCGAGTGCTTCTGGCGTCTTGGCCACCAACTGCGGGTCCGGCGTTTCGAAGCTGGTAGCGTTGAGGCCCCAGTCGGCGGCACTGCGGATCTCGGTGATCGCAGTCCGGGCGCGCGGTGTGAGGCCAGCTTCGTTCACCCACAGCAGTGTACGATTGGCATCGGCATAGAAGGCGGTGAGCGCTGCTCGGTCCTGCGCGTCGACACCGCGGTTGCCGCTATCGCCAATGCTTTGGCGCACCAGCGCCAGCAAGGGCGCGGCATTTGCTTCGACTGCCGGCGCCGAGGCGTCGACTTTTTCTGTCGTGGCGGGTTCGTTCGCGAGCGCGGGTACTGGCTGCGACACGCCGAGGGCGAGGATGGCCGCAAGCGACCAGTTTCGGATCGAGGACATGTGCGGCTGAGGCCCCTTGCTTCGCCGGTGCGGCGGGTCGAACGACAACTTGTGACTGAACTTAGATCAGTAGCGTGCGCTGGGTAGCCGCGCAAACGTGATCCCGGTGTTTGACACCGAATTAGTCGTCAACGATTCGACAACATTGCGGCGCTGTGGCGAGCATGAGACAGGTTTGGTTAACGCAAAGTAACGCCGCCTCGGTCGGCCCGCTTTTACTCGGCGGCGCGAACGCTGGTGCCGACCGGACACGACAGGCCAGTGCCACCAAGGCCGCAGTAGCCGTGCGGCACCTTTGCCAAGTATTGCTGGTGATAGTCCTCGGCGAAATAGAATTCCGGCGCCTCAACGATTTCGGTAGTAATCGGGCCATAGCCATTGGCCGAGAGCACGAGGTTGTAGGCAGACTTGGCAGCCTCGGCAGCGGCTCTTTGCTCAGCACTGGAAGTATAGATTCCAGACCGGTATTGCGTGCCGACATCGTTACCCTGCCGCATGCCCTGCGTGGGATCGTGACTCTCGAAGAACAACTTGAGAAGTGCCTCGTAGGTGATCCTGGTCGGGTCGAACACGACGCGCACGACCTCGTTGTGCCCGGTGCGGCCGGTGCAGGTTTCCTCGTAGGTCGGGTTTGGCGTGATACCGCCGGCATAGCCGACCGCCGTCAACCAGATGCCGTCGCCCTGTTGCCAGAATTTGCGCTCGGCTCCCCAGAAACAGCCGAGGCCAAACGTCGCGATTTCGTGGCCGGCGGGGTAGGGCCCCTTGAGCGGGCGGCCGTTAATGAAATGCGTTTTGGCGGTCGGGATCGCCTGAGGGCGGCCCGGCAGGGCGGTGGTGGCTGACGGAAGGCTGACGCTCTTCTTGAAGAACATGGGTCGAATTCCTCAACTGTGCTGCGACGTTGCTTCACGGCATATGGGATGAGGATAGCGCATTGTTGCGGTTCTCCGCGTTCACACGGTCGTCAATTTCGCTTGAAGGCTTTTGGCCGCCGTCAGTTTACGAAAATGTTCACCCGCCGTCGGCGGCGTCCGGCCCAGGCTAGAAGAGCGCCAATAGCCGTGAACCAGGTCCAGGCCGGGATCGCCAGCACCGACTTCATGATCGGGTCCCAAAGCAGACCGCTGATCGCTTGGATTGATTTCTGGCTGGCGGCAAGCGATGCCGGGGCCAGGCTCGCCCAGTGCTTCGCAAGCGGCACGGCAAAGCCATTGCCCACTCCACCGCGGGCATTGGTGATATCGGCGATGAGAACGATAGCCCCGATCAACAGAAAGAGGCCGCCGAGAAAGCGAAGTGCAGGCATTGCTGATCGTCCCGATTATCACCGCCCGCGCTGTTGAGGCGGGCGGCGAAGTGTCGAGATTACTCTGCCGCTTCGCTGGTCTTGCGTCCAGCGCCCTGGGCTTCGGCCTCGAGTGCCTTCAGGGCTTCGAGGGTCGGCATCGCGACTGTCGAGTAGCCGCAATCAACGAAGTGGACTTCGCCGGTGACCGCGCCTGACATCGGTGACAGCAGGTAAAGGGCGGCGCCACCGACCTCGTCCAAGGTAGGCGTGCGACGGAGCGGGGAATGCTCTTTCTGGTAGTTGAAGATCACGCGGGCATCCGACACGCCGGCGCCGGCCAGCGTTCGCATCGGGCCGGCCGAAAGCGCGTTAACCCGGACGCCCTGCGGACCAAAGTCGCTGGCGAGATAGCGCACGCTCGCTTCCAGCGCCGCCTTGGCGATGCCCATGACGTTGTACGATGGTACGACCTTGGTGGCGCCACCAAACGACAGCGTCAGCATCGAACCACCAGCCGGCATGATGGCGGCGGCGCGCTTTGCGATCTCGGTGAACGAGAAGCATGAGATCACCATCGTGTTGGTGAAGTTGTCGCGGGTGGTGTCGGCGTATCGACCAGCAAGTTCGCGGCGGTCGGAGAACGCAAGCGCATGCACCACGAAGTCGATGCTGCCCCACTTCTCCTTGATCTTGTCGAATACCGCATCGACGCTGGCGAGGTCGTTGACGTCGCAAGGCTCGATGATTTCCGAATTGACCGACTCGGCAAGCGGAATGGCGCGACGGCCGAAAGCATCTCCTTGATAGGTGAACGCGAGCTTGGCGCCTTGGCCGGCGAGAATGCGGGCGATGCCCCACGCAATCGAGCGGTCATTGGCGACGCCCATGATCAAACCACGCTTGCCGGCCATCAGAGGGCCGGGCTTGGCGATGTCGATCTCGCTCATAGGTACTCCTGCTTTCGAACGTAGCTTGCGGGAATGGACCTCGAACCAGCCGGATCCGTTCTTGTAAAGTCTCATGCCTGACTGCCTGACAGGGGCCGCCGGCCCATTTCGAGCCGCCAGGCGTCAGTCGTTATTAACCGTCTGCCCGGCGGAAGGCTAAAGTGGCATTTGTGCCGCCAAAACCGAAGCTATTAGAGATGACACAGTTAAGCGCCACGTCATCTTTGCGTTTCCGCACGATCGGCAAGTCGGCGAAGGCTGGATCTATTTCGTCGATATTGGCGCTTTCGCAGATGAAGCCGCTGTTCATCATGAGCAGCGAGAAGATCGTTTCCTGGACGCCAATCGCCCCCAATGAGTGGCCGGTGAGTGACTTGGTGCCGGCGATCGCGGGGATGTCCTTACCGAACACCGTTCGGATGGCATCGATTTCGCGCGCATCGCCGACCGGCGTCGCGGTTGCGTGCGGGTTGATGTAGTCGACTTTGCCGATCCCCTTGCCGTCGAAGCCGGCCAGCGCCTGGCGCATGCACCGTGCCGCGCCCTCGCCCGAGGGGGCGACCATGTCGAAGCCGTCGGAGGTGGCGCCATAACCGACTATTTCGCCGTAGACTTTGGCGCCGCGCGCCTTCGCCCGCTCATATTCCTCAAGCACGACGACACCGGCGCCACCGGCGATGACGAAGCCGTCGCGGTCCTTGTCGTAGGCGCGGCTGGCGCGGGCCGGCGTGCCGTTAAATTTGGATGACATGGCGCCCATCGCGTCGAACAGGTTGGACAACGTCCAATCCAGTTCCTCGCAACCGCCGGCGAACATTATGTCCTGCTTGCCCCATTGGATACTTTCGACCGCATTGCCAATGCAGTGAGCCGAGGTCGCGCATGCCGATGAGATCGAATAATTGACGCCGCGCACCTGGAAGGCGGTAGCGAGCACGCCCGAGGGGCCCGAGCACATCGCCTTCGGCACTTCGAACGGCCCGATCTTCTTTGTGGCGCCAGACGAACGCGTCACGTCGGCGGCGGCGACGATGGCAACCGTCGAAGGTCCGCCCGATCCCATTATGATGCCGGTGCGCTCGTCCTGTACTTCCTTGTCGGCGAGGCCGGCATCGCGGATCGCCTGATCCATGGCGATATAGTTCCAGGCCATGCCGGTGTTCATGAACCGCTTCGGTTTGCGCGGCACCATGGTTTCCCATTCGAGCTGGGGTTGGCCGTGCACCTGGCAGCGAAAGCCCAGTTCCTTGTACTTCTCGGCCGCAACGATGCCGGATTTGGCTTCCCGCAGCGACGCCAGCACTTCCTGGGTGCTGTTGCCGATCGATGAGACGATTCCCATTCCGGTGACGACAACCCGTCGCATGAGCAGTTCCTTCTGGTGTCCTTCGCGAGCCCGCATCCCGGGCCGAACGATGAATCGGTGACGATCAGGCGCTTGGCGCCGGCGTATCACCGGTCTCGAACAGTCCGACCCTGAGGTCGGTCGCCGCGTAAATCACCTGACCATCGGCTTTCATTACACCATCCGCGATGCCAAGCTTCAACTTGCGCAGGATGACGCGCTTCATGTCGATTACATATTCAAGCTTCTTGACGGTGGGTGTTACCATGCCGGTGAACTTGACCTCGCCGACGCCGAGCGCCCGGCCACGTCCAGGAGCGCCGAGCCAGCCGAGATAGAAGCCGGTCAACTGCCACAGGGCATCAAGGCCGAGGCAGCCCGGCATCACCGGATCGCCTTTGAAATGGCAGGCGAAAAACCAGTCGGTCTGCGGATTGCCGGCAATATTGAATTCAGCAACGATCTGGCCCTTGCCGTGCGCGCCACCGGTTTCGGAGACGTGGCTGATGCGCTCGAACATCAGCATTGGTGGTAGCGGCAATTGGGCGTTGCCCGGCCCGAACAACTCGCCGCGTCCGCACGCCAGAATATCAGCGTACTCGTAGCTCGCTCGCCGCTCGGCCATGTCCAGCAACCTCTCCCATGACAGCAATGACGTCAGCGACCACGGCGGTCGCTTTGCCATGCAACAAGACTGATGGGGGCGTGGTAGCACACCCTTCGGGGCGTGCAAAAGGCTAACGGACGGCGTTTGAGCCTTTCCTGTTCATGGTTGCGGGTATTTCAGGCCGCCCCCCGGCGGCGGGATGTCGCATCGGCATACGATAGGCCGAGCCCGAACAGCGCCCGACGGACGTCCGCGGCCTTGGCGTCCCAGGTTTCGAGTGTCAGCCGGCGCTGGATGTCGCCGCGGTCGCCGAGCGGTTGGGCAAGGGCGCCTTGAATGGCGTTCACGAATTCCGGTACGGTGCCGGCGGTGCGGACGACGTCGCGCCACGGATCGAGAGCGGGGAAATCGGTGGTGACCACCTGGCGGCCGACGGCCAGATATTCCTTCAGCTTAATCGGATTGCAGGCCTTTATCCACTCGCTGCGGTTCCACGGCATGATCAGCACGTCCATCGCCGCCATATATCCGGCAATAGAGTCATAGGGCTTGCGACCGGTGAAATGGACATTCGGCAGTCCGCACCAGCCGTCGGGCAGCGAGCAGCCGCCGACCATCACGAACTGATGCTTCGGCATGGCGCGGGCGACGCCGAGAAACAGGTCGATGTCGAAGGTGTGGGCGTCGATGCCGCCGATGAAGCCGATGCGGGGACGGCCGACGTGCGCGATCTCGGCCGGAGTGGGTGTGGTCGGACTGCCGGCTTGGGTGAACATCTCGAGGTCGACGCCATGGGTGACCAGCGCCTGTCGCCGGACGCTCGCCGATTCAGACGCCATCAGCGATGGGCTCGCATAGATCACGAGGTCGGCCTTGGCCTTCAGGTGGGCGATCTGGGCGCCGATGACGGTCGGGTCGGCCTCGGGAAAGGCTTCGAAGCGGTCGGTGCGCTGAAGGACATTTGCCGCGCTGGCGTATTCGCCGGCCAATGACGCGCCGGCCGGGCAATGGACCCATAGGATCGGATTGCGGATGCCGGCATGGGCGGCGGCAAGCCTGATTTGCGGCCCGAGCGCCCAACTCGACAGCTTCTGCCCGGCGGCACCCGGCACCATTACTGGCGAGAACACCCAGAACTGGTTTTCGACGTTGACGAGGCCGTTGCCGAGGCTTTTCAGTTTGCGGCCGATGCGCTGCAGAAAGAGCCGGTTGTCTTTCAGGCTCGGCATCCTGACGCCGAGCGAATTGACAAACAGCACCGGCCACCGCTCAGCCAGCCGTCGCATGATCTGGAAATCGAAATGACCGCGGTTGTGATACCACCAGTCTTCGCCGCCGATGCAGACAATGCCATCGAAGGTATGGCCACGTTCAGGCTCGTGTCGCGACATAGGTGCCCTCCGCGCTTGCGGTGTTTTCAGTTGCCGGCGCCGCCGCCGTGTGGCCGTCGATTTGCGTCTCGATGAAAAGTCGGATTCCCGGCATCACGGCCAGCCCGAACAGGGTGGCACTGACACAAAGCACCAAGGCGACAGGACCCGAGACCCAAAGGCTGCCGGTGACCGGCCAGGTCCAGGCGCAAGCGGCGGCCGTCGCTCCGGCCAGGATCGGGAACATCGCGCGGGCGAAGGTGGCCCTCGCAATGCCTGCAGCACCACGCGCGGTGCGCAGCAAGACATAGGTGATGGTGATGAATTCACCGGCGACGCCGGCTGCGGCGACACCCGTCAAGCCGAGGCCATTGGTCACGGCGAACCACGCGAGTATGAGTGCCGACGCGCGGATGATGCCGGCGATCAGCAGCGGCCGGGTTTCACCTTGCGCCATCAGGGCCATGCCCGGAATAGACTGCACCATGCGTAACGCCCACATCGCGGCGAGAAAACTGATAACGCCGCCGAGGCCGACATAGTGCGGTCCGAACGCCAGTGGCATCACGTCGCCACCGGCGACGACAAACGCGACTACATAGGCTGCGGCCGCGATGCTGGTGCCCTCGAACATCACTAGATAGCGCTGGAAAAAGGCGCGTGCGTCGCCGCGCTTGGCGGACAGCAGTGGCAGGAAAAGCGCGTGTCCGATCTTGGCGGCCAGCAATCCCGGCACCATTGCGACCATGAAGGCCGCCGAGTAGCCGGCCAGGGCATCCATGCCGAGTAGCCGGCCGACGATGACGCGATCACCCTGATAGACGACAACTAGCGGGAAAGCACTCAGCCAGATCGGCCAGCCGAAGGCGATCAGCCGCTTTACGGGCTCCGTCTCCAGGCCAAGCACATAGGGCCGCTTCGCCAACAGCTGCGACAACAACACCGACAGCAGCGCTTGCAGGATCGCAACCCAGACAACCGCGCTGTAATTGCGCGTCAGGTACAAGCAAGGCACGGTAACGAGCAGCGCGATCGCCTGCGGCAGGACTTCCACGATCATGTAGTTGCGGTTCTGCAGGCCACGCTGTTGGCGTCGCGAGTCGAGGTGCATCAAGGATTTGATCAGTGGCACCAGGCTCGCGAGCTGGAAAGCCGACTTGGCGTCCGCGATGCCGAAGAACTCGACGACGAAGCCGGCGGTCAGGAACAACAGCGCCGCGGTCAGGATGCCACGCATCACCAGTGTGGCGTGCGCTGCCGCCATCAACCGCGGGTCATCGCCATCGACCGCCTGCACGAGCAACCGGTCGGCGCCGAGGTCGCTCAATGTCTCCAGCATCTGCAATGCGATCGTAATCGTCGCGGCGATGCCGAAGTCGCCCCGCGACAGCCAGTAGCCGATGATCGCGTTGCGTGCGAACGAGCAGATCTGGGCAACTGCGAAGCCGGAAAAAAGCATTGCGCCTTGCCGCCCCAATTGGCGATTGAGGCGCTGGCCGGTCGGAAGCTCTGGCGTGGGGCTATTCGGCATCAGGCGGATCTACGGCTCCAGCCGGCGGCGGACGGCAAGCGCTTTGTGATGCGCGACAGCGAGGGGGCGGCAACCCGGCCGAGCATGCGCGTCAGGCTGTCGCCGGTCAGGCTGATCAGGCTGCAGGTGGTCTGCAGGAATCGGGGGCGGAAAGCGCGACCCCACTTGGCGCTGAATGCAGCTTCCATAGTAGCAAACGACGCGCCCTTTATGCCGCCACTGAGGTGCTCAAGGTGGAAATCGATGACGTATGTGGTGTAGCCGAGTACATCGGCGACCAGGCACAGGTCGGCGCCGTAGAAGTGAAAGCCGCTCAGGTCGCGCGAAAACGACAGGCGGGCCTGACGCTTCACCACCATGAAATTCTCGTCGAGGCTCATCACTTTTGCCGGCAGGGTGCCGACTTTCTGATTGGCGCCGTGCGGGTCGGTGATGCGGATGGCAAGCTTGCCCGGGGAGACGCCACCGGCGTTACCGGCGACCGCCCACATCGGATCGAGCGCATCGAGTTGGGCCAGGCGTGTTTCGAGTTCGTGGCGGCCGTCGTCGACGATCCGCACGTCCTGGTGGCACAAGATGACATAATCGCCTGTGGCTTCGGCCAGAAGCCGGTCGAGGCCGCGAAAGGCGCAGGTCTGCTCGGAGCCGGTGTTGTCGACGAACAGGTATTCACAATCGCTGCGTTCGAAGCCGCCGTCCTCGAACGAAGCCAGCATTTCGTCGTAGTGGGTGCGGTTGTTGACCAGGGTCGCGATCGTGAAGCGCTTGCGCGGCCGGACGGCGACGCGATCCTGCGTTCGATCCAGCGTCTGGCGCGCAACTTCAAGGGCGTCAGTCATTCTGGCAATCTCGTCCTGAGGCGTCATGTTGGGTGATTCTGAGCCTAGGTGCGTCAGGGTTAACGGTTCATTGACGTTTGCGGCTCGGCCATCGATTTCGGCCGATCCGCCACATAGCCAACGACCCATTCTCCGCGTCGCTGCCAGATCTCGCGCCAGATCGCGGCGCTTTCGGTCCTGGCGGGGGAGGGGGGGAGGAGGGCCCCGGCCACCGTCAGCGCCAGCCACCGGCTGAGCGGCCAGACTGCCAGCAATAATACGCCCAAGGATGCCAATCGTGGATACCAATGGTGGCGCACAAGTGTGGCCTTTGCGGCCAGCAGCTTGATCATCTTGGCGGCGCGGGTACGCTCGGAAGCGCCACCCAGGTGGATGATGGTCGCGGTTGGCGTGATCATCGGCCGGACACCGCGCTTGCCTGCCCTGAGGCACAGGTCGGCTTCCTCGCCGTACATGAAGAAGGCGGGGTCGAAGCCGCCGAGTTCTTCCCACAGCGACCGGCGGATCAGCAGGAAGCAGCCCGACACGATGTCGACTTCAGCCACCGTGTCGCGTTGCCATCCACCGTAGGCTTCGCCGTTGAAGAAGGTGGTGCCCGCAAACAAGCCGGTCAGGCCAGATGCGCGACACAAGAGGTTCCACGGCGTCATGCGGCCCCAGCACGACGACGGATTGAGCCTGCCGTCGGCAAACAACGTGCGGCCGCCCCAGATGCCGGCCTTCGGATTGGCGCGGGCGAAGGCGACGAGGCGGTCGATGGCGCCCTCAAGGATCACTGTATCGGGGTTTAAGAGCAGGATGTATTCGCCGGTCGCCCGACGTGCGGCGACATTGTTGGCTCGGGCAAAGCCTAGGTTCTCGGGCGACGCCAGCAGGTTGGAGCCAAGGGGATGGGCCCGCAGCGCGGCGGCCGATCCGTCGCTTGAGGCGTTGTCGATCGTCAGAACCTCGTAAGTGACATCGCGCGTCTCGGCCGCGACCGAGTTCGAGGCAGGCGACCGTCAGATCGCGCGTGTTGTAGCTCACGACGACGATCGAGACGTCGACCGGAAATTGTCGCTGCATCGGCTTCCACTCCCCGCGGGATCGCTCGACGCTAAAGGCACCGGCCTAAGCCGGCGTTAACAGTGATCATAAAATGCTCGACTGGAGCAGACCAACTTGAGGCTTCAGGCCGGCGCGGCTGGCTGCTGCGTCCGGTTGCGGCGCGGCGGCACAACGTTGGCCCAGCCATAAGCCAGCATCGTCATCAATGCCGAGGCGGCGAAGAAATACACTCCCGGCATTACCGTCGCTTCCGTGTAGCCTGAGGAATTGACGTAGAAAATCATCAACGCCAGGACCATGACGTCGGTCATCGAATAGCGGCCGAGCCATTCCATCGTCGAAATCGAGCGAGCGCGGAACGCCGGGTCGAGATCTGGCGAGGTGACAAGCGTCAGCAGGTAGAACAGCTTCAGGAATGGAAAAAAGAACGAGAACGCGAACAGTACGATGCAGAGGAAGAATTCCTCATTCTTGTAGAGCGCCCAGATGATGGTCGCGATCGAGTGCTCGTTGGTCCACACATAGACCGTGGTGAAGCGGATCACCGGCAGTATGATGCCGAGCGCGAAGAACACGGTCGCCAGGATGATCAGGAAGCTGAGGCCGAAGTTGCGGAATACCGAAATCGGCGCATCCTTGACCGGCTCATTCTCCGGTGCCAGCGCCGCTTCGCTGCCGTCCTGCCGGAGCCAGGCGTAGGACAGGATCATCAGCATGACGGCCGCGGTGAAGAAGTAGACACCCGACAGGCTCGCCGCGTCGTAGATGCCCTGGCTCTTGATGAAGAAAATCGTCAACGCCAGCACCAGCACGTCGTGCATCGACCATTTGCCGAGCCATTCGAGTGCCCTCAATCGCCGTCCTTGGCGCTTGATTTCCAGGTTCGGCAGCGTCGAGACCAGCAGCAGATAGAGCAGCTTCAGCACCGGGAAGATGATCGAGAACACCAGCACGGTGCCGCCGAGAAAGTACTGGCCGTCGCGGATCAACGCCCTGACCGTCGAGATCAGCGAGTGCTCCGTCGACCAGAAAACGTATTTGGTGAGCTTGATGATTGGCAAATTCACGCCGAGCGCCAGACACACGCTGGCGCCGACGATGGCGAGACTGAGCAGGAACCGTCGTCCGCCGAGGGTCATGGCAATGAAGGAAATGGGGAGTTGGGAGTAGGGAGTTGAAACACGAACCTACTCCCCATTCCCAACTCCCCATTCCCTTCTGCACTTAGGCGTGGTGGCCGTGATTGGTGTGCGGGATGCCCTTGTCGTGGATCAACTGATGCAACTCGCCTTCCTGGAACATCTCGCGGACGATGTCGCAGCCACCGACGAACTCGCCCTTGACGTAGAGTTGCGGGATTGTCGGCCAGTTGGTGAAGCTCTTGATGCCCTCGCGGATGCCCATGTCGTCGAGTACGTTGACGTCCTTGAACGGCACGCCGAGGTGGTTGAGCATCTGCGTTACCTGGGCCGAGAAGCCGCACTGCGGGAACTTTGAGGTGCCCTTCATGAACAGCACCACGTCGTTCGACGCGATGGTCTTGCGGATCCAGTCGTGGACGGCTGTCTGGTCGGTGGCGGTGTCGGTCATCTGGCGGTCTCATCCTGTATGGGTTCGGCGACGGGGTTGCGATCGATTTCACTCGACCGCAAATAAGCGTTGGTGTGTGCGGCGGCAAGATGACGCCACTGAATGTCGCTCGTCAATCGGTCGGGGCGGCGGTGGTCAGCGCCAGGGCGTGGAGTACGCCGCCCATCCGGCCGTCGAGTGCCTCGTAGACCATCTGGTGCTGTTGCACCCGGCTCTTCCCCTTGAAGGCGGACGCGACGACGTGCGCGGCGAAGTGATCGCCGTCGCCGGCCAGATCCTTGATCACGATCTCGGCGTCGGGAAATTTGGCGCGGATCAGTTTTTCGATGTCGCTGGCTTCCATGGGCATTGGCGGCGGGTATCCTGACTTGGGTTTGGGGCATTGTAGCCGAGACCGGCTGTGATTTCATCTGTCGTGTTGGCGCGCCGATGACGAATGGCGATCTATACAACCAACGAGGGCTGATTTGCCTTTGCTTGCTCTGTGATTTTCATTTTCCCCCTCATCCGAGGGAGAGCGGGGTGGCCGTGGTCCACGGCGGTCTTCCGCAGTATCTTCAATTCAAGTGGCCCAGGGCCACCCCATTGCTCGAACGGATTTTAGGGTCCCCCCGTGCTTCAGCGAGCTGGTGTGGGCTTCCCCTTTACTCGCACACTTGTGGGGTGCACGGAACCCTCCGGCAGGGCGCGGCGCGTGACCGCAACACCCTCCGGACCGTCCATTCCGCCTCCGCACTTTTGAACGCCTTCGAAGCGCGCCCTTGGTGAAGCGGAACACGTGCAGTATCGCATGGGTGCGGCGAGGCGTGGATAACTCGGTGGTGGCGTGAGGTCGCGCGCTGCATTTCCCTTATCCCCGAGGGGGAGTGGGAAAAGTGCCACCCCTACCCCATCATCCCCTTCACCTTGGCGACGATCTTGTCGGTCGTCACGCGGACCTGGGTTTCGAGCGGCGGCGCGAACGGGATCGGCAACCGGGGCGCGCCGAGGCGCTTGGCGGCTTTGACGTTCTGCGGGCCCAAGCGCTCGATCACGCGGGCGACGATTTCGCCGCCGAAGCCGCCGACCTCGACCGCTTCGTGCGTCACCAGCAAACGGCCGGTGCGCTTCACCGAGGCGACGATGGCATCCTCGTCCCACGGCCACAGCGTGCGCAGATCGTAGGCATCGACCGCGATGCCGTCCTTGGCGAGTAACGCCACCGCCTCGACCGCCTTCGGCACCAGCGCCGACCAGGTGACGAGCGTGATCGCGTCGCCCTTCGAGAATTGCCGCGCCTTGCCGAACGGTATCGGTTCGATTTTGTCGGCGATCACGCCGGTCGCCTGCCATAGGTCCTTGGGATCGAAGAACAGCACCGGATCGTCGGAGCGGATGGCCGACACCAGCAGGCCGGCTTCGTCTTCGGCGGTGGCAGGTGCCACGACGATCACGCCCGGCAGATGAGTGAACCACGCTTCCAGCATCTGGCTGTGCTGGGCGGCGGAGTTGCGCCACATGCCGTGCGGCATGCGCACGACGACGGCGGGCTTGGCCTGACCGCCGAACATGTAGCGCACCTTGGCGATCTGGTTGACCAACTCGTCCATGGCGCACATCACGAAATCGAAAATGCGCATCTCGATGATTGGCCGTGTGCCGACGAGGGCCGCGCCGAGGCCGGCACCCATGATCGTCGACTCCGAGATCGGCGTCGACAGCACGCGATCGGGACCGAACTCTGCCAGAAAATCCTTGTACTGGCCCCACAGGCCGCCGCGCGCGACGTCCTCGCCCAGCACCCACACGGTCGGATCGCGTCGCATTTCCTGCAGCACGGCGAGGCGTCCGGCCTCGATCAGCGTTACTTCACCCATGCCTACTTGGCCCATGCAACCGCTCCCACATCTTGAACGTCGGCATAGGCGGTTTCGGGCTTTGGCCAGGGCGCGGCCTTGGCGGCATCGCGCGCTTCCTCCATTTCGGTGTGCGCCTGCGTCGCGATGATGGCGAAGTCGGTGGCTTCGAGTCCGCGCTCGCCGAGCAGCTTTTCCAGCCGCGCGATTGGGTCGCGCGCCTTGCCAGCCTCGACCTCCTTCGGGTCGCGCCAGAGGGCGGCGTCGGTCGAGGTGTGGCCGGTCCAGCGGTAGGTCTTGGCATGCAGCAACTGGGGGCCGGAGCCAGCACGGATCTTGGCGACGAGTTTTGTCGTGGTGTCGTCGACGGCGACACAGTCGTTGCCGTCGATGCTGACCGCCGGCACGCCGAGCGACTCGGAGCGGGCGGCGACGCCCGGTCCGGCGGTGACGCTGGCGGTCGCGGTGAAGGCTGCGACGCCGTTGTCCTCGCATACGAACAACACCGGCAGCTTATAGAGCGCGGCCCAGTTCAGGCCTTCGAGGAACGGGCCGCGATTGACCGCGCCGTCGCCGAACATGCAAACCGCGATGGCGTCGGACTTCAGCATCTTGAGGCCCTGCGCCGCGCCGACCGCGATCGGGATGCCGCCGGTGACGACGCCATTGGCGCCGAGCATGCCTACAGAAAAGTCGGCGATGTGCATCGACCCGCCTTTGCCGCCGCAATATCCGCCCTCGCGGCCGTACAACTCGAGCATCATGCGGGCGGGGATGGCGCCCTTGGCGATGGCGTGGCCGTGGCCGCGATGATTGGACGTCAGCCGGTCGTCCTTGCGCAGGCCGGCGCATACACCGGCTGCGACGCCTTCCTGTCCAAGCGAAACGTGCAGCGGTCCCGGAATCTCACCGGCCTTGTGTGCCGCGATCGCTGTCTCCTCGAAGGCGCGGATGCGCACCATGGTTCGATAGAGGTCGGTCAGGCGCTTGATGTTGTCGCCCGCTCCCGAAGGCTTCGGCTTGTTGGCCATCGCGGCGTTTAGCTCCCCATGGAATATTTGTGTCGACCATCGTGGAGCATCGGCTAAAAATCAAGCCGCGCGTCGGCAACCGGCCGACGCCGCCGAAAGTCCGTGGAGACCCGAACCAGTGCCAAGCGCACCACTTGTTCTCGATAGCGTCACGCATCTGAAGCCCGAACATCGCGGCCGGGCGGCACTTTGTGCTTCGCACGGCGGGCGATATGCCGGCTGGTATGCGGCCGACAAGCAGGTCGGTGCCGTCATTCTCAACGATGCCGGCATCGGTCGCGAGGCGGCGGGCATCAGCGGGTTGCCGCTTTTGACCGAGGTTCGCATACCAGCCGCGTGTGTATCGCATCGCTCGGCTCGCATCGGCGAGGGTGCGCACATGCTGGCGCATGGAATTCTATCGCATGTGAATGAGCCGGCTCGCGAGCTCGGCCTCGTGGTCGGCATGACCGGGCGTGAGGCGATGGCGTTGCTCGATGCGGCGGAACTCGTCGTGCGTGATCGCCCGCCCGCCGAGCACGAAGCGCGCCGCAACATGCCGGAGTTAGGGCGTGAAAATGTTCGCGTCATCGTCATGGATTCGAACGGCCTCGTGACAGCGGAAGACGCCGGCCAAGTCATCGTCACCGCCTCGCATGGCGGCCTGCTTGGCGCCAAGCCCGAGACGGCGGTCAAGTATCCGGTGTTTGCCGCCGTCTACAATGACGCCGATCGCGGTATCGACGATGCCGGTATTTCGCGGCTGCCGGCGCTCGACGCACGCGGCATTGCCGGCGCCTGCGTGTCGGCGTTCTCGGCCCGCATTGGCGACGGGCAGTCGACTCTCGATGACGGCTTCGTTTCGGCGCTGAATGATACTGCCCGTCGCCATGGCGGCGCGGTCGGTCAGAGCTGCCGTTCGTTCGTGGCGATGATGGTCGCGGCAAGATCGCGGGGCGGCTAGGATTATTGCACCGCTTGTCTCCGACGGCACATCGTGGCCTCTTTGCACTGACTCAACCGCAACAGGATCAACATTTCAATGAGTGACGACAACAAGCAGCGTGCCAACACGCGCCTCGTGCACGCCGGCCGCAACCATCTGGGCGGCGAGTTGTCGCCGGTGAACCCGCCGATCAACCGCACCTCGACCGTGCTCTACCGCAGCATGGCCGAGCGGATGAGCATCGCTGACCGCAAGGCGAAGGGCGAGCGGGTGTGGAACTATGGCGCCGCCGGATCGCCCAACGCATTCGCGCTCGAAGACGCGATCACCGAGATCGAAGGCGGTGAGCGCACCATGCTGTTCCCGACGGGATTAGCCGCATGTGCGCATCCGTTGCTCGCCATCCTGAAGCCCGGCGACCACGTGCTGTTTGCCGAGAGCATCTATGCGCCGGCGCGCTCGATCGCGGTCGAATATCTGACGCCGCGCGGCATCGAATGCGAGTTCTACACCGGCGGCCACGAGGAAGTGGCAAAGCGCATCCGCCCCGAGACCCGCATGGTCTATCTCGATAATCCGGGCTCGATCGTCTATGACATCCAGGACATTCCGGCGCTGGCCAAGGTCTGCAAGGGGCGCGGCAACGACATCCTGATCGCCGTCGACAACACCTGGGGCGCGCCCGGCATGTACCGGCCGCTGACACTCGGCGCCGACATCTCGATCATCGCCATCACCAAGTACATCGCCGGCCACTCAGACCTCTTGATGGGCTCGGTGACGGGCAACGCGCGCTGCGCCGAATTGTTGTGGCGAGCAGCCAATCTGCTAGGCCAGACGGTCACCGCCGACGATGCCTACACCGCGCTGCGTGGTCTGCGCACGGCGCACGCGCGCCTCAAGATGCAGGCGGCCAACGTGATGGATGTGATCAAGTGGCTGCAGCAGCAGCCCGAGGTCGAGCGGGTGCTTTATCCGGCGCTCGAAACCGACCCCAACTACGCCCTGTGGAAGCGCGATTTCAATGGCGCCAACAGCCTGTTCTCGGTCGCCTTCAAGCCGGCCGTGACGGCGGCGCACACGCACAAGTTCATCGACAGCCTGAAGATGTTCGGCATCGGCGCGTCGTGGGGCGGCTACGAGTGCCTGGCGCTGACCTATCCGCTCGATCGCCTCAAGGGGTGGAACGGCGGCAGCCTGATCCGCCTGCATGTCGGTCTCGAAGATCCGGCCGACGTCATCGCCGATCTGCAATTGGGCTTCGATGCGATCCGGGTGAAGTGAACATGACAACGCCGATTGCCGATATCGCCGCCAAACTCGAGAACCTGCTGAAGCTGCGCTCGATCCCATTCGGCATGAAGTTGTTTGAGAATTCAGCCGACATGGAGGCGATCCCGAAAATCCGGCGGCCGAAGGCGGTGCACACGCTCGATCAGGCGGTGGCGCAGGCGGCCCGCCTCGGCTGGACCGTCGGCATCACCGCCGACAACCTCGTCGGAGCGCAGTGCCGGGCAGTGGTGGGGCTTGGCAACGCCAAGGACCCGGCATGGCGTTCCGGCCAGCATATGAAGGGCGTGTGGTTCTCGACGCTCGAGGATGCCACCGCGCATCAGTCGGCGATGGACTGCGTCGAGGACGGCAAGTTCGAGGCGCTCGCGGTCGCGCCGCTGGCGTCGGGCCGGCTCGATCCGCCCGATATCGCGCTGTTCTATGCGACGCCGGGCGCCATGATGTACTTCATCAACGGCCTGCAGTGGTCCGGCTACAAGAAGTTCGACTGGGGCGTGGTTGGCGAAAGTGCCTGTGCCGACAGCTGGGGTCGGGCCTTGAAGACGCGGCAACCGTCGCTATCGATCCCGTGCTTTGCCGAGCGGCGGTACGGCGGCGTACTTGACGACGAGATGCTGATGGCGCTGCCGCCGGAGTATCTCGAAAAGGCGATCGTCGGCATGGAGGCGCTGGCGAAAAACGGCTTGCGCTATCCGTTCCCGCAATACGGCATCCAGCAGGATGTGCGCGACGGCATGGCGCGGAGCTATCCCGATCGCGCAAAATAGTCAGCTCTAGCATAGACTGAATTTCGAAAGGAAACCGCACATGCTGATCAACCTGCCTGGACGCCGCCTATACTACGACCTCACCGGACCTGACGCCGGTCCAGTCGTGTGCTTCACGCATTCGCTGGCATCTGACAGCGGTATGTGGGCGGAGCAGATGGTGCCGCTGCTCGGCGCGGGCTATCGCGTGCTCAGGCTCGACATGCGCGGTCATGGCGGCAGCGATCCGGTGGCTGGCGACTATACGATGGCAGGGCTCGCCGACGACATCGCGGTCGCGCTCGATTTTCTCAAAATTGACCGTGTGCGGCTGGTCGGTCTTTCGATCGGCGGCATGATCGGACAGGCGTTCGCGATTGCGCATGGCCATCGGCTGGTGTCGGCGATGCTGTGCGATACCGCGCCGCAGACGCCGCCGGGCGCAGCGGCCGGCTGGGCACCGCGCATCGAGGCAGTAAAAAAGGCGAATTCACTGACGGTTTTGGCCGACCCGACCATGGACCGCTGGTTCACACCGGCCTTCAAGCCTCGCAAGCCGGAGCGCTGGAAGGAGATCCACGCGACGATTGCGGGTACCACTCCTGCCGGCTATCTCGGCTGTTCGGCTGCCATTCTCGATTTCGACTTCGTGCCGAAACTGGCGACAGTGAAAGTGCCGACGCTGGTTGTCTGCGGCGCTCAGGACGAAGGCACGCCGCCGGCAGGCAACAAGCGCATCGCCGAACTGATCCCCGGCGGGCGTTACGAGGAAATCGCCGATGCCCGCCATTTCCCCAACGTCGAGCAAGCCGACGCGTTCAACCGCATCATGATGGGTTGGCTCGAAGCACATCGATGAGTTGGCTGGCCGACGCGTTGAATTTGATGATTGTTACGCAGGGCTGCCGACGATGACGACATATCGACTGCATTATTTTCCGGAGTTGGGGAACAGCTACAAGCTCGCGCTGATGCTGACGCTGTGCGGGCAGACGTTCGAACCGATCTGGACCGACTTCGGCGGCGGCATAACGCGTACGTCCGAGTGGCGCCAGACGGTCAACGAGATGGGCGAGATTCCGGTGCTGGAAGAAGACGGCGCGCGTTTGACACAGACCGCCCCCATTCTGCTGAAGCTCGCTGAACGGTACGGGCGATTTGGCGGCGAGACCGCGAGCGAAAAGTTCGAGGTGCTGCGTTGGCTGTTCTGGGACAACCACAAGCTCACTGGATATATGGCGACCTATCGCTACCACCGCACGTTCACGCCGTCACCCGATCCACAAGTGCTGGCCTTCCTGCGCAAGCGGCTCGACGATTTTCTGTCGATACTGGATGGGCACCTGCAGAAAAGTCCGTTCGCCGTTGGCGAACAGCCGACGGTCGCGGACTTTTCGATGATGGCCTATCTGTCGTATCCAAGCGACGAAACCGGATACGACCTTGCGGTGAGCCATCCGGCTGTTCACGCGTGGCTTGGCCGAATTGCCGCGCTGCCCGGCTGGCGTTCGCCTTACGAGTTATTGCCGGGCAAGCGGCTTGTGCACTTTGCGTAACGCTTGCTGGCGCAATTGGGTAATTAGAACCCGAAACCACGGCTGAGGCAGCCAAAAAGCCCGCAGGCATTGTCGGTATTGCCGCGGCCGGCGCCCTTGTTTTCCCAGAAGTCGACGCTCTCGACGCGCAGCGTCTCGGCGCAGCTGCGGCCGCAGGCGATCCAAGTGCCGCCGGGTAGACGCACTTCGCGACTGCCGGCCCGCGCCATGCGCACCGGACCCGACACGGTGCCGTGGCCGAAGCGGCTCTCGGTGGTCACGTAGCCACCGTCGTGGCGATTGTGGCCGTAGCCGCGCGTCTGGGCGCTGACGTCGCCGAGGCCGGCGAACAAACCGAGCGCGGCGGCGACGAGGGCGAATGTTGCGATGGGCCGCATGGGGGCAAATCTCCGGATCGATGGGGCGCAGCCGTTGGCGTGCGCCCACAGCTTTGTGTTTCGAACCATTAAATTAGCATGAATGGCGATGCCGCAATGGGGCAGGCTGCCGGTTTGCGCCTTGCTGTGGCGCAACTGCTGCGGTTACGGCTTTGCGAGCGCGGGCTTCGGCGCCAGCATGATGAACGGCAGGATCGCCGCCGGCACCAGCAGCGGATACGCAAATGCGGCATGGGCGAAGGCGCCAGTCGCGGCGCCGACGGCGTAGGCGAGCCAGACCAGGCCGAAAATCGCAACGCCTTCGGAAGGGTGCGGCTGGCCGTGGGTGTGATGCCAGATCCAGGCGACCAGCCCCTCGCCAAGCTTCTGCAGGTTGCCGGTGACAAATACGGTATTGAGCGCGACGCCGTTGAAGCGATTGGCGGCCGAGTTCTGCATGCCCATGGCGAGCGCCAGCATCAGCGCCCCCCAGTCGTGATTGGCGAAACCGCATAGGACGAGGATGATGCTGGTGATGGTCAACGCGTGCCAGGCTTCGAGACCGAGCCGCATCAGCACCCGCGAGATCACCACGCCCAACAGAAAGATCGCGATGATGCCGGCATGGAAGGCCGCCGCGCCGAACTTTCGGGTCGCGAGTTCGATGCCGAGAAAGATGGTGTTGCCGGTCATCAGGCCGGCGAACGCCTCGTAACGGATATAGCCGATCGTGTCGGCATAGCCGGCGATGAACGCGAGCAGGCAGGCTTGCAGCATATCCGATCCCCCTCACGATCCAATCCAAGCCCTTCCGGCGGCGACAATAAGCGGCTAACAGGGGGCTCGTTCCAACCCGTTCCCACCGAGCAGAGCATACCATGTCAGCCGCAACCACCAGCACTTTGGCCTTGAGCGAGGATTTCGTCACGGCGGCCCAAGTGTCGAAAGCCTGGCCGTTCGAGGAGGCGCGTCGGCTGCTGCTACGGCTTGAACGTATGAAGGCCACGGACAAGACGGTGCTGTTCGAAACCGGCTACGGCCCGTCCGGCCTGCCGCATATCGGCACCTTCGGCGAGGTGGCGCGCACGTCCATGGTAAAGCACGCCTTCGAGGTGATGACCGGCGGGCGCATCAAAACCCGGCTCGTCTGCTTCTCGGACGACATGGACGGCCTGCGCAAGGTGCCGGATAACGTGCCGAACAAGGAGATGTTGGCGTCCCACCTCGATAAGCCGCTGTCGAGCGTGCCGGACCCGTTCTCGAACGAATATCCGAGCTTTGCCGCGCACAACAACGCCCGGCTGCGCGCGTTCCTCGACCGGTTCGGTTTCCAATATGAATTCTTCTCTGCGACCGAGTGCTACAAGTCTGGCCAGTTCGACGCCACGCTGTTGCGGATGCTCGCCGTCTACGACGAGGTGATGGCGATCATCCTGCCGACGCTCGGACCTGAGCGGCAGGCGACCTATTCGCCGTTCCTGCCGGTCTGCCCGCGCACCGGCAAGGTCCTGCAAGTGCCGATGATCGCCCGCGATGTTGCGGCCGGTACCATCACTTATGTAGATCCGCAGACCAAGGAGCATGTCACGACGCTGGTCACCGGCGGGCGCGTCAAGTGCCAGTGGAAGGCCGACTGGGCGATGCGCTGGACGGCGCTTGGCGTCGACTATGAAATGGCCGGCAAGGATCTGATCGACAGCGTGACGTTGTCATCGCGCATCGCCAAGGCGCTGGGCGCGACACCGCCCGAGGGCTTCAACTACGAACTGTTCCTCGACGAGAACGGCCAGAAGATCTCGAAGAGCAAGGGCAACGGCCTCACCATCGACGAGTGGCTGACCTACGCCCCGGCCGAGAGCCTGTCGCTCTACATGTATTCGCGGCCGAGGTCGGCCAAGAAGCTGCACTTCGACGTCATCCCGCGCGCTGTCGATGACTACCTGACGTTTCTGTCGAAGTACCCGGCGGAGGCGGTGCCGCAACAGATCGACAATCCGGTCTGGCATGTCCACGGCGGCCGGCCGCCCGAGGCGGAGCTGCCGATTACCTTCGCGCTGCTGCTGAACCTTGTCGCCGCGACCAATTCGGCCGAGGCCGCGCAGTTGTGGGGCTTCATTCGCCGCCTCGCGCCCGACGCGACGGCGGAAGGTCACCCGCTGCTCGATCATCTGGTCGGCTACGCGATTGCCTACTATCGCGATTTCGAGAAGCCGAAGAAGGTGTTCCGTGTGGCGACCGAGCAGGAGCGCGCGGCGTTGCAAGCGCTCGACGCCGAACTCGCCAAGGCGCCTGCCGGTGCCACCGCCGAGGAGCTGCAGAACGTGGTGTTCGAGGCCGGCAAGTCGAACGGCTACACCAAGGAAACCCTGCGTGCCTGGTTCCAGGCGATCTACGAGGTGCTGCTCGGCTCGTCCCAAGGCCCCCGCTTCGGCTCGTTCATCGCGCTGTATGGTGTGGCGGAGACCCGCGCGCTGATTGAGAAGGGGTTGGCGGGAGAGATGGTCACAACCTGATCGCCTTAAACCTCATCGTGTAACCGAACGGGCATCGGCATGTTTGGCTTCTTCGAAGCCTGTGCACGCCTATGCTCATGCCGTCACCCGCTTCTCGACCGCCGCCAGCAGCACCGCGAGTGCGATGACGTCGGCTGCCACTTTTACGTCGGCGAGGGGAGCGAAGCTCGGCGCGATGCGAATATTGCTGTCGTTGGGATCTTCACCGTAGGGCCAAGTCGAACCGGCAACGGTCAATGTCACGCCGGCTTCTTGCGCGAGCGCGACTGCGCGCCGTGCGGCACCGGGTGTCTCGATGCTGATGAAATAACCGCCCTTGGGCTGCGACCAGCTCGCCGCCCCGGTGCCTCCAAGGCGCTTGGCAAGCGCATCGTGGATGGCTGTGAACTTGGGTACCAGCAGCGCTCGGTGCGCCTCCATGTGCCGATGCAAGCCGTCGGCGTCTTTGAGGAACTGCACGTGGCGAAGCTGATTGAGCTTGTCCGGACCAGCAGCCTTCTTGCTGTCGCGCTCCAGGTACCACGCAACGTTCGTTGGCGAAGCCGCACAGAACCCGACGCCGCCACCGGCAAAGGTAATCTTGGACGTCGAGGCGAACACCAGAGGACGGTCGGCGTGGCCGGCCAGGGCGCATTCTTCGAGGATGTTGAGGACCGGCACGCGGTTGCTGCTCAGGTGATGGACGACATAAGCGTCGTCCCAGAACAGTCGGAAGTCGGGTGCGCCGGTCGGCATCCGGGCGAGCCGGCGCACGGTTTCATTGGAATACATCTCGCCGGTTGGATTGGCATAGGTCGGCACGCACCACATGCCCTTGACGCTGGGGTCGGCCACCAGTCTCTCGACCACATCCATGTCCGGGCCCTGCGGCGTCACCGGCACCGAGATAAGGCGGATATCAAACTCTGCGCACATCACCTGATGCTTTTCGTAGCCGGGCGACGGACACAGGAACGCAGGCCGTTCCACTTTTGACCACGGCTCGGCCGATCCGGGCACGCCCTTCAACAACGCCCACACCAGGCAATCGTACATCATCGCCAGGCTCGAGTTGCCGCCGGCGATGATCTGCTGCGCAGGCACGCCGAGTATCGGGCCGATCAGTTCGCGCAGCTCGATGAGCCCTTGCGGATCGCCGCCATAGTTGCGCGCATCGCCGCCGCTGGCGGTGAGGTATGCAGCCGGACCAGGCAGCGACAGCATCGCGTTTGCCAGATCGAGTTGCTCTTTCGAAGGCAGGCCGCGAGCAATGTTGAGACGCAGGCCACGGCTCTTGAGACGCGCATGCTCAGTCGTTAGTTCATGCAACAGGGCATCGAGCGCGGCTGAGCTGAGCTTGGCGAGATCTGGCATGGGGGCTCTGATATTCAATGGCTGACCTTGCTGCTTACGGTTCGCGAACCGGCCGACTGTCGTGCGCGCCCGCGCTTGCTGCCGGCTTCTCGACGACTTCCGCAGCCGTCGTTGGCCGGGCCGCATCGGCGGCACGGCCCGCACCGCGCGCGCGGGCCAGATCATCGTTGAGCTTGAGCGCGGTTTCCGGCGCACCCAACCGCGCACGATAGATCTGCGTGTTGGCCAGCACCTTCTGCACGTACTCTCGGGTTTCCTCGAACGGGATGCGATAGATCCAGTCGATGACGTCGACCTTCGGGTCGCGCGGGTCGCCGAACTCGCGCATCCATTGGCGCGCGCGTCCGGGGCCAGCGTTGTAGCCGGCGGTGCCGAGCACGTAGGAGCCCTGGAATTCGCCCATGCGGTCGCCGATGTAGGCCGACGCGATCATCGTGTTGTAGGCTTTGTCGGTCAAAAGGCGCGGGATATCGCACTTGAGCTTGTAGTCGCGGCAGACGTGCTTCGCCGTGATCGGCATCACCTGCAGGATGCCGCGCGCGCCGGCGCCGGAGACGGTCAGCGTATTGAATTCGCTCTCCTGCCGGGCGATGCCGAGCATCAACGCAGTCTCGGGCGGCTGGCGCAGCGCGCCGTAGGCCGGCATCGGATGCACCGGGTAGGCATACGGCATCAGGTTGAAGCCGCGCCCAATCGCGAGCTTGCCGATCCTGACCGCCGACTGCGTGTCACCGAAGGCTTCGGCCAAGTGCGCGACCATGGCGACCTCGGCCTCGGTCTTCAGGTGCCGGGCGAGATGATTGAGAAACGCGCGCGTAATGGCGATGTCGAGGTTCGACTTACGGGCGAGCACGGCGGCGCGGACGGCGTCGTCGGCGTTGAAGCTCGCGATTTGCCCAGGCGTTGGCGCGGTGATCGGCGCAATGTCGAGCCGCTTCGAACCGTCGAGGCGCTGGCGCGATAGCTGGCCGTGGAATGTGTCGACGAAGCGCGCGCCAGCCTTGTAGTGCTCGGCGGCGCGGGCCTTGTCGCCCTTGGCTTCGGCGGTGCGGCCGAGCCAGTAGTCGGCTTTGGCCATGCTGAGCGGGCCGTCGGCGATCTTCTTCATGAACTTGAAGTGGATGTCGGCGGCGATCGGATCGTTCAACAGGCGCAGCGCGATCCAGCCGGCGAAATTTGCCTGCTCCTTGGCCGGATTGATCGACAGCAGGCCGGCGTCCTTGGCGAGGTCATAGGCGACGCGCGGCTTGCCGGCCTTCAACGCCTGATAGGCGTTCGAGCGGCGCTCGATCCACCACTCGTCCGGTGCGACGATCAGGTTCGGATCGGTCGGCACCGTGCGCAAAAGCGCCCAGGCGGCTTCGTCCTGGTTCTGCCGGCGCAGCATCTGGATGCGATGATAGGCCAATCCCCAGTCAGTCGGCGCCCCGGCTGCCTCAGCCGGCAAGGCCGCGATCATCTGACCAGCGAGTGGAACTTTGAGGAAAACCGCCAGTCGCGCCTCGGCCCTTTTCTGCTCCGCGGCTGAGAGCTTCGGAATCAGGCGTCGGACGATGGCAGCGCGGACCGAGCGCTCGCTCTCCCAGCGGATGTCGTCCATCAGCAAACGGTCGAGGCGGCGCTTTTGATCGGCTTCGGTGAGATATTTGCCGAAGCGCTCAAGGAAACCGGTTTCGAGCGTCGCGGCGATGTCGAGGGTGCGCCAGGCCTTCTGCGCCAAGGCGGCGGCGGTTTTCTCGTCGCCCTCGGCCAAGTGTGCCGAGGCGAGTGCCGCAAAGCCGGCGGCGGTGCGCGGTTCGCCACCCTTGTAGGCATCCTTGATTGCCTTCGGCGAGCCGCCGCGCGTGAACAGCGCCTCATCCATGCGTTGGTTCAAGGTTGTGCGATCGGGCCAGGACGGATTGGCGTCGAGGAACGCGCGGTATTCGGCCGCCTCGCCGAGGCCGACGCGCAGGCGGACCCAGTCGACCAGCTTGCGGCCGGTCGGGTCGGCGATCTGGTCGCGCAACGTCTTGGCTTTGGTGGGATCATTGGCGGCGAAGGCGGCGGCGGCGTCCCTGATCAGCGCCGCATCGGCGGCCGAAGGCGCGATCTCGCGCACGCTGGAGATCGCCTTGTCGAAAGTCGCGATGCGCGCGCCCTCGACGGCTGCAACCGCGGGCAGGGTGATTGGCGCCGGCTGCGAGGCGAGGGTCGGGCCGGCTGGAGGTACTGCTTTCGCGGCCGGTGCGCCGCCGGTGCTGCCGGTTGCGCCCCTGGCGTCGTCTTGGCGGCGGCCGGCGTCTGGGCGCTGCCGGGCGTAGCCGCGATCAGGCCGGCAAGCGACACACCGCACAGCAGGACGGCGGAAAGCTTCAGCCTCGCTCGATCCATCGTCGTCATTCTCTCCCTTTGATCGGCGCGACTTTGTCGCCAATCGAAACCATTGTCCATTCGACAGCCATTCGCGGCCATTCCAAGGCGAAATCGTGAAGGGCTAGTCATGTGACGGCTTGATTGAAGGGCAATGACGGGTAGCGCTTGCGGCCGGCGCGCCAAATGCTTACCCTTGGTGCTTCGAGGTGGTGAACCGCGGCCGCATTGGTGCGCGCGCGGAAACGCCCCAGCGGCTCGGGCCGAGCGACAAGCATCAGGACGGAAACGCCTATGTTCAAGGGATCATTCACTGCACTCATGACGCCGTTCAAGAACGGCAAGGTCGACGAGACCACGTTCGAGCGCTTCGTCGAGTGGCAGATCGCGCAGGGCGTCAGCGGCCTCGTGCCGGTCGGCACCACCGGCGAAGCGCCGACGCTAAGCCACGACGAGCACAAGCGCGTCATCGAGATCTGCGTCGCGGTGGCCAAGAAGCGCGTGCCGGTGATCGCCGGCGCCGGTTCGAACTCGACGGCGGAAGCCATCGAACTCACCGAATTCGCCAAGAAGGCGGGCGCCGACGCCACTCTGCATTCGACGGGCTATTACAACAAGCCGACGCAGGAAGGGCTCTACCTTCACTTCAAGGCCATCAGCGACGCGGTCGACCTGCCGATCATCGTCTACAACGTGCCGGGCCGCACCATCGTCGACATTTTGCCGGCAACGCTCGCTCGCATGGCCAACCTCAAGAACGTCGCCGGCGTCAAGGACGCGACCTCGAACATCGCCCGCATGTCGCAGCATCGGCAGCTGATCTCGAAGCCGTTCTCTTACCTGACCGGCGAGGACGCGACCGCGCTCGGCTTCAACGCGCATGGCGGCCACGGCGCTATCTCGGTGACGTCGAACGTTGCACCCGCGCTGTGCGCCGAGTTCCAGGCTGCGTGCGCCAAGGGCGACTATGCCAAGGCGTTGAAGTTGCACGACCAGTTGATGCCGCTGCACGATGCGCTGTTCGTCGAGACCAATCCGGCGCCGGTGAAGTACGCCATGTCGCGGCTCGGGTTTGGCTCGGCCGAATGCCGCCTGCCGCTGGCGCCGCTGACCGAGGGCACTCGCAAGGAAGTCGACGCTGCCATGGTCAGCGCTGGCCTGCTGCAGGTGAAGGCGGCGGAATAAGGTACGTCGCTGCCGGCCTGCTCGCGAAACGCGAGTCGGCAGCGACAATGGAGAAGAGCCACCCCATGGCCGCCAAGAAGGACGACGGCCGCAAGACTGTCGCCGAGAACCGCAGGGCGCGGTTCGAATATTTCATCACCGACACCTGGGAGGCCGGCATCATGTTGACCGGCACCGAGGTCAAGTCGTTGCGCAAGGGGCATTCGACGATCGCCGAGAGCTATGCCTCGGTCGAGCCGGAAGGCCTGATGCTGCTCAATGCCTACATTCCGGAGTACCAGCTCGCTGGGCCGTTCTATCAGCACGCGCCGCGCCGGCCACGCAAGCTGCTGATGCATAAGCGCGAGATCCACAAGCTCAGGATCGCGACCGAGCGCCAGGGCATGACGATCGTGCCGCTGGAACTCTATTTCAACGACAAGGGCATGGCCAAGCTCAGGCTCGGCCTCGCCCAGGGCAAGAAGCTGCACGACAAGCGCGAGACCGAGAAGAAGCGCGACTGGAACCGCGAGAAGGCGCGGATCATGCGGGACAAGGGGTGATGTCGTCGATCGATCGTGAGTTGTTGTTGCGCATCGAGTTGGCAGGGGTCGCCGCTTGGCCGGCGCTCGAAACGTCCGAATTCGACGGCTGGCTGTGGCGGTTCTCCGATGGCGGCTCGCAGCGGGCGAACTCGGTTTCGGCGCTCGACTATCGTGGCGACGACATCGAAGCCTCGATTGACGAGGTAGAAAGGCGTTATCGTGCGCGCGGCGCGACGCCGATGTTCCAAGTCTCGGATGTATCGCTGCCGGCCGACCTCGATCAGCGGCTGCAGCACCGCGGATATCGCATCAACGATCCATGCACGACGCTGGTGAAGTCCTGTGAGGCGCTGCCGGTGCCGGAGGATGTCGTTTTTCTCGAACGTGCCACGCCGGCCTGGTTCGAGTGCTATTCGAGCGTCATCACGCCGAGCCGCCAACGCACCGCGCCGCGCATTCTGGAGCGCATTCCGACGACCGGCGTGTTCTGCGGCGTCCTGCGGGAAGGCCGCATTGTCGCGACCGCGCTCGGCGTTCCGCGTGATGGCGTGATCATCGCCGAGTGCGTGGCGACTTTGGCCGAGGCGCGCGGCAAGGGCGTGGGTAGCCGTGTCATGCGCGGTCTCGAAGCTTGGGGCGCGGCGCGGGAATGCCGGCACATCGCGCTGCAGGCGGTTGCGACCAACGCACCGGCACAAGCGCTTTACAACAGCCTCGGCTATCGCGAGCATGGCCGCTATCATCTGCGCGTGAAGGATTGAGCCCGCGGGCTCCGGGAGGAACTGCCATGAGCAAAGTCGCAATCGTCACTGCCGCCGGGCGTGGCATCGGCGCCGGCATTGCCCGCAAGCTTAGCGCCGACGGCTACAAGCTCGGACTGCTGTCGCCCGGCGAAGGCGTGGTCAAGCTGGCCGCTGAACTGGGTGGCATCGCCATTCGCGGCAGTGTCACCGAGCCGGCCGACATCAAGCGCCTCGTAGACGAGACGACACAGAAATTCGGTCGCCTCGACGCGGCGGTGATCAATGCCGGCCATCCGCCGAAGGGCCAGTTGCTGGCATTGACCGATGCCGACTGGCACGCCGGTCTCGACATGGCGGTGCTGTCGGTGGTGCGGGTGTCGCGTTTGGTGACGCCGATCATGCAGGCGCAGAAATCCGGCTCGATCGTGGCTTTGTCGTCGTACGCGGCGTTCGAGCCCGAGGGCGACTTCCCGATGACAACGCTGCGCGCGGCGCTAGGCGCCTACGTCAAGCTCTACGCCGACACCTACGCCCGCGACGGCATCCGCATGAACGCGGTGCTTGCCAGGCTTCATCGACAGCTTGCCGGAGAAAGCGGATCGGCGCGCCCGCATTCCGGCCGGCCGCTACGGCACCACGGCCGAGATCGCGAACGTCGTCGCGTTCCTGCTGTCGGATGCGGCAAGCTACGTCTGGGCCAGAACATCCGCGTCGACGGCGGCGTCACCAAGGGCGTGTAACGACGGCATCAACGCCGGTCGAGATCGCTGATAATTGCGCGGAACACGTCATGGAACATCGCGGTCGTCAGACGGCCGGTGTTCGTATTGTAGCGCGAGCAATGGTAGCTGTCGTGCAGCAGCAGGCTACGTCCATCTTCCGTTGTGATCGCGTGGCGGCCGCCATGTGTAAACTTGAAATCGCGCTGGCGTTGGCCAAGGGCGGCGAGTGCGGATTCGTGGGCGATCCGCCCCAGGGCCAGCATCACGCGTAGCTTCGGTAATTGCGCGATACGGCTGGTCAAATAGCGTCGGCAGGTCTTGATCTCGGCTGGCGTCGGCTTGTTTTCCGGCGGCACGCAGCGCACTGCGTTCGTGATCATGGTGCGTTGCAGGCGCAGACTGTCGTCGGGCCGGGCTTCGAATTTTCCCGTTGCCAATCCGAATTCGATGAGGGTCGAGTAGAGCAGGTCGCCAGCATAGTCGCCGGTGAATGGACGGCCGGTGCGATTGGCACCGCGCAATCCCGGCGCCAGTCCGACAATCAGGAACTGGGCGTCATCCGAGCCGAACGAGCGAACCGGACCATTGTGCCAGGTCGGCTCCTTGACGCGGTGGGCGCTGACGAAGTCCGCTAGCCGCGGACACAGCGAGCAAGCGTGCGGCGCCTCGGCGGAGCATTCCATGGTGGCTTATCGCAACATTGGCGAAACGGGCGCTCGATGCGCCCGTCTCTCAGCCGCGTGTAGAAATCGGCGGCAGATCGTCGTGCTCGGCGACCTCGATCGGCGCGCTGCGCGTAGCCGTCTCGCGACGACTGGTGTAGACGCGCTCGACCTGCCGTTCGGGACGATCGGTGCGAGGAGGAGCAGCGGCTGCCGGGCGCGACGTTTGATCACGGCAGATCATCGGTTCCAGGTCGGCCAGATCGATGAACTGATCGGCTTGGCGGCGCAGGTCATCGGCAACCATCGGCGGCTGGGTTTGCAGGGTCGAAACGACGCTGACCCGCTTGCCCTTCTGTTGCAGGGCGGCGACCAATGGCTTGAAGTCGCCGTCGCCCGAGAACAGTACGATGTGATCAAGATTTTCGGACAGGCGCATCGCATCGACAGCAAGCTCGATGTCCATGTTGCCCTTGATCTTCCGGCGGCCCATGGAGTCGGTGAACTCCTTGGTGGGCTTCGTCACCATGGTGTAGCCGTTGTAATCGAGCCAATCGACCAGCGGACGGATCGACGAATATTCCTGATCTTCCACCAGCGCGGTGTAGTAGAGCGCGCGAACGAGGTGGCCTTTCTGCCGGAACAACATCAGCAGACGCTTGTAATCGATATCGAACTGGAGCGCCTTAGCGGTCGCGTAAAGGTTTGCACCGTCAATGAAAAGCGCTGTACGTTCGCTTTGATAAAAATGCATGATCGGACCCTTTTCCAACCTTGGTGTGGAAACGACAAAAAACGCCGTGTAACTATCCCAGTGACAACGCGCCACTTGAACTTATGTTCCCGATGATAAGTACTTTTGGGCTCGGCATCGACAATAGCTGCCTACCCAGATCAGGGTAGGCGATATATAGGCATGACTGAATTGCATGACAAGCAGTACAGGTCGGTTCTGGGCAGTTATTTCGCTAGGTAGCAATAGTCAAGGCACCTGGGGAAGCCCGCGTGAAACGCTGCTTCGCGCGGTTCGAGAGCTCAATGCAACGGTCGGCGACGTGCTGGTCATATCTGAAACGTACCGCACCAAACCCCAGGGCGGCGTAGCGCAGGAGCCCTATCTGAACTTGGTTCTGGTGCTTGATGTGCGATTGTCGACAGCTATATTGCTTAGAAAAATCAAGACGCTAGAGCGGTCGGCTGGACGCAGGCCCGGGATCGGTCGACGCTGGGGCGCGCGTCCGCTGGACATCGACATTGTTGATCATGCCGGTCGTGTCAGCACCGGCTGGTCAGCCAAATCATCGGCTACGCGCGGCAAATTACCGTCAAAAATCATCCTTCCGCATCCATCTGCACACCTGCGCGCTTTTGTCCTAGTGCCGTTGCTTACGATATGGGCGGACTGGTGGCATCCGGCGTTGCGCTTGCCCGGCAAGCGGCTGCTGCATGCGCTGCCAAGGCAAGACATCCGCTCGGTCCTTGAACTTGAACGCGGACCGTGCGATGGTGAGAAATAACCGACGCAGACCGATATCTTCGATGAAGATTTCGGGCGCGCGGTTTCGTCTGTTCTAACGAACCATCAGGAGTGGCACATGGCGCGCGTCACGGTCGAAGATTGTGTCGACAAAGTACCCAACCGCTTCGAACTCGTGCTGCTGGCGGCGCATCGCGCGCGTGCCATCACCAACGGCAGTCCGATTACGGTCGAACTCGAAAACGACAAGAACCCGGTCGTCGCGCTGCGCGAGATTGCCGACAAGACGATCTCGCCAACCGATCTGCTCGAAGGTCTGATCCACTCGATCCAGAAGAATGTCGAGGTCGATGAGCCGGAAGCGGAGGCAGCGCCTGTCCTCACGCATGATCGCCGTGGTCCGATGCTTGGCCGCGACGATCAGAACTCGGACTCGTCGGTCGACGTGATGACCGAGGAGCAATTGCTGCGTGGCATGGAAAGCCAGACGCCGACCGAGCCTTCGGCGGCAATCGGCGGCAACGGCGGCGGTCGCGGCGGACTTTGACCCCACCGCCGGCACGCCGGCATCAGTTAGCACTGCCAACGAATTCAGAAAGCGCGCCGGCATCCGCCCGCGCGCTTTTTGCTTGGTGGCGCGGCGGTCGGTTCTGTTACACTCAGAACGAACCGCAACCACAGCCAAGGTGATGCCCCCGTCATGATGCGTCAGTACGAGCTCGTCGAGCGCGTGCTCAAGTACGATCCGAAGGCGAACGAGGCGCTGCTAAATCGCGCCTATGTGTATGCCATGAAGGCGCACAGCAATCAGAAGCGCGCGTCGGGTGATCCGTATTTTTCCCATCCCCTCGAAGTCGCCGCGATCCTCACCGATCTGAAGCTCGACGATGCCACCATCGCGACTGCCTTGCTGCATGACGTGATCGAGGATACCGCCGCCACCCGCGCTGAGATCGATCAACTGTTCGGGCCCGAGATCGGTGCCCTGGTCGAGGGACTGACCAAGATCAAGCGGCTCGATCTGGTGTCGAAGAAGGCCGAGCAGGCCGAAAGCTTCCGCAAGCTTCTGGTGGCCATTTCGACCGACATTCGTGTGCTGCTGGTCAAGCTTGCCGACCGGCTGCACAACATGCGCACGCTGGAACACAACAAGCCGGAAAGCCGCAAGCGCAATTCCGAGGAAACGCTCGACATCTATGCCCCGCTCGCCGGCCGCATGGGCATGCAGGCGATGCGCGAGGAGCTGGAGGACCTGTCCTTCCGCTGGCTGCATCCGGAAGCACACAAGGCCGTAACCGAGCGGTTGCAGGCGCTGCGGGCGAAGAACGAGGGGCTGGTCGACGAGATCGGCAAGGCGCTCGGCGAGAAACTCGTTGTCGGCAACATCAAGGCCGAGGTGGCGGGGCGCGAAAAGAAGCCCTACGCGATCTGGCGCAAGATGGAAAACAAGCAGATCTCGCTTGAGCAGTTGTCCGACATCTACGCCTTCCGCGTGATTGTCGATGATATCAGTGACGGCTACCGGGTGCTTGGTCTCGTGCACACCACCTGGAGCGCGGTGCCCGGCCGCTTCAAGGATTACATCTCGACGCCGAAGCTCAACGGCTATCGGTCGATCCACACCACCGTGGTCGGTCCAGGCCACCAGCGGGTTGAGCTGCAGATACGCACCCGCGCCATGCACCAGGTCGCCGAGCACGGCGTCGCCGCGCATGCGATCTACAAGGACGTCGGCGCCAAGGACGGCGTGCCGGGCGCGTTGAAGTCGCTCGCCAACGGCAGCATGGTCAGCGTCTACGATAAGGAGAGCGGCCCCTATATGTGGCTGCGCCGGCTGGTCGAGACCTTGCTTGAGGGTTCGAACCCGGAGGAATTCCTCGAGCACACCAAGCTCGAGCTGTTCCAGGATCAGGTGTTCTGCTTCACGCCGAAAGGGCGGCTGATCGCACTGCCGCGAGGCGCGACGCCGATCGACTTCGCCTATGCGGTGCACACCGATGTCGGCAACTCGACGGTTGGCGCCATGATCAACGGCCGTCAGCTGCCGCTGTCGACGGTGCTGCGCAACGGCGACGAGGTGCACATCCTGACCTCGGGCAGCCAGACGCCGCCGACCGCCTGGGAACGCCTCGTCGTCACCGGTCGGGCGCGGGCCGCGATCCGCCGCGCCGGCCGCGACGAACGCCGCAAGCAGTATTCAGAACTCGGTCGTCGCTTGCTTGCCGCCCGCTTCGAGAAGGCGAACGTCACTTACTCCGACGACAAGATCAAACGGGCGCTGTCGAAGCTCGGACACAAGGCCGTTGAGGACGTTCTGGCCGGCGTTGGTCGTAACGAGTTGACGACGGCTGACGTGCTGCGCGCGGTTGCGCCTGATGCCATCGATGATGCTGCGGCGCCGGCCGCGAAGCGCTCTCCGTCGCGCCACGATCACAGCCAGGGCCAGGAGGGTTGGTTCAATCTCGCCAAGGTCATGGGTCTCAAGTTCCGCATGCCGACGAGTAGCGTCGAGGCGGCGCCGGAAACACCGCGCGCGGCCGGATCGGTGCCGATCCGGGGCATCAAGAATGACATTCCCGTGAAATTCGAGGAGGGCGGCGCGGTGCCCGGCGACCGCATCGTCGGCGTGCTGATGCCGGGCGAGGGCATCCGCATTTTCCAGATCCATTCGCCCAGGCTCGCCGAGTTCGAGCACGAGCGCTGGATCGACGTCACCTGGGATATAAATTCGGAAACGCAGGACCGGTTCAAGGCCAAGATCGTCGTCACGGTACTCAACGAACCGGGCACGCTTGCCCAGATCGCCCAGGTCATTGGCGAGGCCGACGGCAACATCGACAATCTGCAGATGCGCCGCGCCGCGTCCGACTTCACCGACCAGGTGATCGTCGTCGAGGTCTGGGATCTCGCCCACTTGAACCGCATCATCGCCGGCATCCGCGCGAAGAGTGTGGTGAGCAAGGTAGAGCGGGTGTTCGAGTAGGGCTGGCAATCCGATAAGGCGAGCCGTGGTATGGGTGTAGCATTTAGAATGCTAAGCGCGTGATCTTTACATCTTTGCTTCTGGGTCCAGGGCGAAGCCGTGGTCGCCGAAGGCCATGCACTTCAAGCGTCTGCCCGGCCCGCCCACTCTCCGGCCATCCCGGATCACCGCCAGCGTTCATGCTGTCGCTGCGCGCCATTGGCAAGGGCGCACCAATTCCTGTTATGATCGCACAACCAACAACCGTCCCGGACCCCCGCCATGCCCCTCCCGCACCCGTCCCTGCTGCGCCTCGGCGTCAACATCGATCATGTCGCGACCATCAGGAATGCGCGCGGCGGCCGTCATCCAGATCCGCTGCGGGCCGCGCATGCGGCAATTGACGCCGGCGCCGACGGCATCACCGCGCACCTGCGCGAGGATCGCCGGCACATCTCCGACAATGACATCGCCCGCCTGAAGGCGGAACTCACCCGGCCGCTCAACTTCGAGATGGCAGCCACCGAAGAGATGCTCGGCATCGCGCTGCGCCATGTGCCGAATGCCTGCTGTCTGGTGCCGGAAAAGCGCGAGGAACGCACCACCGAGGGTGGTCTCGACATCATCGGCGGGCGCAATCATCTGTTGCCGATTGTCGAGCGGCTGAAGGGCGCGGGCATCCGGGTCTCGCTTTTCATCGAGGCGGCTCCGGCCCAGATCGAAGCATCGGCAGAAATCGGCGCCGACATCATCGAGCTCCATACCGGTTCTTATTGCGAGCGCGCACTGGAAGACGATGCGGCAGGCGTCGCCACGGAACTCGCGAAGCTGACTGCCGGCGCTAAGCTCGCAGGTGCGTGCGGCCTCGAAGTGCACGCCGGTCATGGCCTGACCTACAACACGGTGGCCCCGATCGCGCGGCTGCCGGAAGTCGTTGAACTCAACATCGGCCATTTCCTGATCGGCGAGGCAATTTTTGGTGGCCTGCATGCGGCGGTCAAGCGCATGCGGTTGCTGATGGAAGAAGCTCGATTGCAGGCAAACGGACGTCGCTCGGCTTAAGGGAGCGCGCGCGTGATCCTCGGCATCGGCAACGACATGATCGACATCAGCCGCATCGAGAGAACGATCGCGCGGTTCGGTGATCGTTTTCTAGATCGCGTGTTCACACCGGTCGAGCGCGCCAAGTCAGAACGCCGGGCAGCTGCCGGCGGCGTCGTACGCCAAACGCTTCGCCGCCAAGGAAGCCTGCTCGAAGGCGCTCGGCACGGGGCTCAGGCGCGGCGTGTTCTGGCGCGACATGGGGGTCGTAAATCTTTCGACAGGCCGGCCGACCCTGCGCCTTACCGGCGGCGCCGCCGCTCATCTGCAGTCATTGACTCCGCCAGGCTATGAGGCGCGCATCGACCTGTCGCTGACCGACGACCATCCCTGGGCGCAGGCGATCGTGATCATCTCGGCGATCCCGACCAAGTTCGACCCGCGTTAGCGCTTCGGTCGCTCGCACTGTGACTCAGAAACAACGGTGAGCCGTTCTCGATCGGCTGCGCCATGTTGCCCTTCGGCGATGGGGCACGACTCTTGTAACGTTTCGGCGAAATCAAAACGATTGTGGGATCCCGCCATGTCCAGACTGACGCGAATTCTAGTCACTGCCTTGACGTTATCCGTGGCCGCCAGCGTCGCCGACGCCGCCCCGCGGAAACGCGCCGGCTCGGCCGCACCATCGCAAGAAGAGTCCGCTCTGGTTGGTCTGCACGACCTGCGCCGCGAAGGCGGCAAGGTGTGCATGAGTGATCACACCCACAACGGTTCGAGCGCCGGTCAACCGACCAAGAAGGCGGCGGAAGTCGCGGCGATGAACGCCTGGGCGTCTTTCACGGCCTTGGAATACGGTGGAGCTTGGGGCAATCCCGCACTCGCCGGCAGCCGCCAGATGAGCTGCAACGGCACGCCTGGCGCATTTAATTGCGATTTCGTCGCTCGCCCTTGCCGTCGCTGACGTCGCGATCAACGGCGGCCAATTAGGCCGCCGAAGATGGCCCGCAGAATTGACCAGCCATAGCGCAGGATTACAGCGCGGAAGATCCAGCCCATGACGCCGCCCTTGGTCGAGAAGCCGAGCGCGCCGCCTAGCATGCTGCGAATGATGTTCCACAGCATGCCACCGCCACCAGCGACCGAGCCGGCGCTTCCTCCGCGCCGGATGATGTCCGACAGATCGCCATAGGGGTTGTTGCCGGAGCCGCCTTCCGGCGGCAGTCCAGATGGCAGCGGCAAAGGTTGCTGGCCCTCGAAGCCGCCACCGCCGGTGCTTGGCGCGCCGCCACCGAACGGGTTGTTGTCTGGCATCGGGAAGGGCAATGGGGCGTTGCCCGAGGTGCGCGATTGCGGGAACGACATGCCGCCACCCCGTCCGCTTGGGCTTGGGCTGGGATTGCCCGGCAGTCCTGGAATTTTCGACAGGATATCACCGAGGCCGCCCTGTGTGCCCTTGGTCAGCGCTCCCATCAGCAGTTGCGCGATGTATGGCAGCAGCATCTTGATCAGGCCTTCACCGAGGCCCGACGACAAGCTCGCGCGCTGGGCGGCGGCACGGCTGGTGTCCTTGTCGGGGCCGAGGATGTGGCCGAGAATGGCGTTGCCGTCCTTCTGCACCGACGGGTGGCCGAACATCGACGGATTTTCCATGGTCTGGGCGGCGCGGCCATTGCCCATCGCCTCGATCAGATCGGCGATACCGCCGCGCGACAGCGTGTTTCGCTCGATGCCACGAGCGAGTTCGGGAATTACTGCCTTTACCGCGGCTTCCGCCTGCGTTGGGCTCAGATTGAAGGCCCGGGCCATGTTGGCGATGGCGTTGCCGCCCTGCGCCTGCCTCACGATGTCGAACAAGTCCATATTGGTTGCCCCGCAGATTGTGTGTGGGGGCGGTAGTACACCGAAGCGATGTCGGCCGACCACAGCAATTGATCAGGCGCGCGATGCGCTACTCGCAAGGTGGGACTTTCGTCGCGAGGTCGCGCTCGGGGACCACCGATCGAAGATCCAGATCCTCGGTAAGTACAAAGAAGCCTGATGCATTGGTGCGCAGGAAGGTCGTTGTCTCCAGTCGAGCCGAGCCAAGCGGCGCGCGGGAACACGCATCAACGCCAACCGCGATCGACACGCGAGCCACTTCCGGCCGACCAGCCGCTAGCGCGTTGGTACGCCGCAGGCGAGTGACATCGCTCCCGGAAAGTCGATAGACCCACAGTCGTGTGCCGCCACGGCGATGCGAGGATAGAGCCGAGAACTCGTCAGGTTCGACGGCCGCCTCGAGGGTAAGATCATCTCTAAATCCTGCAGTCTGCCCCGACGCCGCCACGTCTATGCGTACTTTCACTCCATCCCTGCGCGGTTCGATGTGTTCAGGCATGCGGGCAGCGACCCTAAGCTCGGCTGGCTCGATCTCCGCCAGCCTCAACGACGATAGGCGCGACATGGTCGAGAGCGGAACATGGCTCATGACATGAAGGTTGGTGCACCCTTGCAGGAGCAGTGCGGAAATCAGGAGTGCGACGGCGCGAGACATGCTTGACATCCATTTTTACGAACAATAAATACTGTTTCACGATAATTTTTGGCTGCGTCAATAGGAGAGTTCCTTGGTTAGACCTGCGTCACGGCTCATGTTTCCCGCCATTGGCCCACTTGGGCGACTGTCCGCTTGGATGTGCGTTGTCGTCGCCGTCGGCGGAGCGCTCGCCGAGATCGTGCTGGCCTGGGTGTGGCTGACACCCTCATGGGTCGAGGCCTTCGTCGTGCCACGTTTGGGCTTGCGCGACGTGCCGGTCGGCCTCGACCTGCCAACGCGTCTTGCCGGATTCGCGGTCAGCATGATCCCGATGACCGTGCTGCTCTATTTGCTGCACCAGGCCTATGCCTTGTTCGACGCCTTCCGTCTTGGCAACGTGTTCACGGCCGATGCGCCCGTCCGCCTGAGACGGATCGGATCGTGCATGGTCGCGCTCGCCCTATTGCGCCCTCTCGCTGCGACGCTGCTTGGTCTCGCGCTGACGTGGTCCAATCCACCCGGCCAGCGCATACTCGCGATCGCCATCAGCATCGACGACTACATGATCGCGGCGTTCGGCGGGCTCGTGCTGGCGATCGGTCACGTGATGGTCGATGCCGCGCGTCTGGCGGATGACAACCGACAGATCGTGTAGGCGAGATATGCCAATAGTCGTCAATCTCGATGTCATGCTCGCCAAACGGAAGATGCGCTCCAAGGAACTCGCGGAGCGGATCGGCATCACGGAGCAAAACGTCTCGCTGCTCAAGTCGGGGAAGGTACGCGGCGTACGCTTCGAGACGTTGGAGAAGATCTGTGATGCGCTTCAATGCCAACCGGGCGACATTCTTGAGTATCGCCAGGGGCCGACGCTGCCGCGCGCCGTCGGCGAGGACATGTGAACACTAGTTGGGTTTTCGCTTCGAGGACAAATGACATGACCGACACGACCATCGATGCACGCTTCTGGGATCGCGCCGCGCGCAAGTACGCCGCATCCCAGATCAAGGACCTCGCCGGCTACGAGCGCACATTGGATCGCACACGCGAATACCTCAGGAGCACAGATACCGTTCTTGAGCTTGGCTGCGGCACGGGAACGACCGCCATGAAGCTGGCGCCACACGTCTCGCGCTTGATTGCTACCGACGTTTCGAGCGCGATGATTGCGATAGCGCAGGAAAAGTCGGCGTCCCAGGGGGACACCAACGCCGAGTTCACGGTGGTCGCGGCAAACGAAGTGCCGAGGGCAGAGCGCTCCTTCGATGCCGTACTTGCGTTCAACCTTTTGCATCTGCTCGCCCAGCGACCAGCGCTATATGCGCAAGTGCACGGCCTATTGAAGCCCGGCGGCCTGTTCATTACCAAAACGCCATGCCTGGCAGAAATGAACAGATTGATCCGGGTCGCGGTTCCAGTCATGCGGGCAATCGGCAAGGCACCGAACGTTGAATTCTTCACCGCCGTCGACCTCCGCAACGAGATCGAAGCAGCCGGCTTCAAGATCATCGAACAAGCGCGCCATGGTTCGCAGCGCAAGGACGCACGAACATTTATCGTCGCGACGAACTAGACTTGGGCAGCTCGGCAGTAGTCGCGCTGACCACCCAGGTCCAACCGGTTGACGAACGGTCCGCGGCGGTCGGAAGATGTGCCTCTGAAACCGACCGGCACCGTCCTGGTGCCGGTGCACATCCTTCCGGCCGCAAGCAACCGCACTGAGATGAATCGATCGGCGACAGCCTTCCTGAGTGTCGGAACTGGCCGCATTTAGAGGCGTCATGCACTCGCCGCACTTTACCGGATGCAGCGTCGCCACGCTGGGGCCCAACCGCTATCCAAACGCGCACTCGAAATTCAAGGAACAGGCAGCGATCGCCCGTGCGAGCGAGATTGCCAGTCTGAAACGCGACGCCAAATGGGATATTCTGACTGCCTGCAACACAGCGGCTGGGCGCGCCGTCGGCACGGAGGAGGGCTGAAGCCTTGTCCGGGTTGGCGCGTGCCTTCGTCGGAGACGATTCAATTCGTTGCAAAGGAAATTGGTGGAGCCAAGCTGGTTTGGGGGCTGTCCATTGTGATCCAGGATCGTCTGGTAAGATATTGAAGAAAAACACAGATTTTCCACATTCCATCTCTATGCTGTTTTTCGCCAGCTCAATAGATCCAGCGCCATCTCCAATTTTGTGTGGGGTAATTTGGGGGGCTCAGTCCGATCGTGCGTGTTCGATTTCCAAGCTGGGGGTGTAGACATGTCCCAGCGACGTTTGACGCACAGAAGGGTTCTAACTGCGGTTGCGGTCCGCCAGTTGACCACTCCCGGCCGCTACTCGGACGGCAATGGACTCTATCTTGTTGTGGATCCATCCGGCGCCCGGCGCTGGCTACTGCGCATTGTGGTTCAGGGTCGCCGCCGCGATATTGGTCTTGGCAGTGCATGGCTGGTGCCGCTTGCAACCGCACGCGAAGCCGCCATCGAGATGCGCCGGCTGGCGCGCATTGGCGGTGATCCTGTCGCTGAACGCCGCCGTCGGCGCGCCGTGGCAACGACGTTCAAGGTTGCAGCCAGAACGGTTCATGCAGAAACGGTCGCGAGCTGGAAAAACGCGCGGCACGCGGCGTCCTGGCTGACTACGCTTGAAACGTACGCCTTCCCGATCATAGGTGATCGGCCAGTCGATCAGATCGAACCGGCCGACATCTTACGCGTGCTCAGCCCGATCTGGCTCACCAAATCCGAAACCGCACGGCGAGTGCGGCAACGAATGCACACCGTTTTCGATTGGGCCCGGATCGCTGCTGGACTGAGGGGTTCGAATCCTGTCGACGGCGTCGAGCGTGGCCTGCCCAAACAAGTCGACCGAGGCGAGCATTACGCGGCGATGTCCTATCGGGACATTCCCGCGTTCATGGCGCAACTGCGTCAGCGGTCGGTTGGCAACCCTCCGCTACTCGCATTCGAATTCCTGATCCTGACCGCCAGCCGCACGAACGAAGTACTGCTGGCGTCGTGGGACGAGATCGATTTCGGTGGGGCGACGTGGACGATTCCTGCTGTGCGGATGAAGGGCAATGAAATGCACATCGTGCCTTTGTCGAAACGAGCGCTGACGGTACTCAGCCAAATGAAGGCAGGCGCCGGCGTCCAAGGCCTTGTCTTTCCTGGACAACGTCCAGGCAGACCGCTGTCCAACATGGTATTCTTGATGACCCTTCGGCGCATGGGGTTGGCCGTGACTGCGCACGGCTTCCGTTCGACATTCCGCGACTGGGCGGCAGAGGAGACGGACTTTCCGAATTTCGTAGTGGAGAAGGCGCTCGCGCATGCCATCGAAAACAAGGTCGAGGCCGCCTACCGACGCGGCGATCTGATCAAAAAACGGCGCGAGCTAATGGACGCGTGGTCGGTTTACTGCGCAGGTGACACATCAAAGTTAGAGCCCGAGCGGGTTAGACTGGAACCAAAATTGCAGCTCACCGAGGAAGTCCCCGCGATGACGCTGTCGAGGAATACGGGGTTGATGGAGGCAACCCCGACGCGGCCACGGTGCCGAATTGATCGGCGGGTATCCGCCAGCGTACACATCAGTTCCGCCTCCTCGGATAACTACGCGGGGCGCGTCTCGATCCAATTCCACACTTCGGATGCGCGCCAGGCGACGCGACCGGGGCCGAGGTGGCGTTGTCGAGGAAACAAGCCGAGCTCCATGTACTTGTAAACTGACGCACGTGAGAGGCCGGTTTTGTTTCGCACGATCTTGATGTTCCACATTTCATCGTCGATCGGCTTCGGCGCCGGTATCGAGCGCCGCGCATGATCGAACAGATCATCCATTGCCGTGCTCTGGATCTGGACGGCGCGGGACGGGCTTGGACGGCGGCGTTGCATTGTCATCGTGCGTCCCAAAGCTGTCCGCGGTTGTCCGATGCATGCCGTCGTCCAGCTTGGCCATGACTCGCGCCATCAAGCTTCGATCCGTCCGAAGGCGTCTCGCGATTTCTTCGACCACTTGATCGAAGCGGAGTTGGCCCAGTGCGCGGGCCGCGGCGTGTTCGCTCTCCGGCAACGGTGGTGTGATCGTCACGAAGTAGCGCACGAAGGTCGCCATCAACTCCGAGACGATGGCGAGGTCTCGTTCCAGCCGCCGTAGTGATCGCGCTGTGGGCTGCTGTTGCAAGTTTCGAAGGTCGTTCGACTGGTCGGCATGATCGATTGCCAGATACTTCTGCAAAGCGGCCTCCAGAATCTGCGACTTCGACAGCCGGTGCGTTTCCGAGACCACTTGCAGGCGTTCGGTCATTGCCTGCGACAGATAGAGGGCGTGGCGATGGCGCATGGCATTTTCTCGTGGTGTCCACCACTGCTGTGGTTGTTGTCGCTTGCTCGTTTGGTAACTCTCCAAAGCAGTTTGTATTGGTCGAGCTTGGTCCAGTCTTGTTCAATGGGATCAATGGAAGGCCTGTGCACTCGCGACGCACATCGGGTGCGTACTGAACTTCCCGCGACCGGTAGTTCGGCACGTACAAATGCAGTTGGTCGACGGACACCGGTTCGAACAGCCGCGGCAAAAGTCGCTCGATGACGCCGCGCGCTCTGGCCCACCAAGGGGAAGCACTCCCCCTCTGCGCCGCCGTCGCTCGCCCCTGTGGGGTGGTACGAGCGAGCGACGGCGGCTCCGAGGGGAAGCGGGGCGAGGCGCGATCTCCGGGAGATCCGCCTGAGTTGGTTGTGCGATGAGTCGGGCCGTCCAAGGCGATCCGGATTGATCCATGATTGTCATTTTGCATACTCGACGATATTGCGTATCGAGCGCGCGCGCCAGGAGCCTTCATATTGAATTGCAACGCGCCCTTGATCGCCATTTGAGGATGATCAGAAATTTTGTCGAGAGGGCAGGGCGTGGTGAAGAGACTGGGGTCATAGGGCAAGATAGATAGTCGGCGCTGGCGCCGACTAAAATCCAGCAAAAACAGCAAGATAATAGTGCGCATCAAATAATTTTCGGGTATCTCGCCGTCGAATTCGCATGCCGCCGAATTGCCCGCCAATCGCCTTCAATTCATCACATCGCGCGCCATACTCGAAAGTAGAAAATGAGCGCGAGTTCGCGTTATGTCAAACACCGAATTCAAACCAAAACTGGGTAAGCCGCGATCCGATCGCGGGATCAAGTCGGCTCGCCTCACGCGCATCGTCGCCAAGGCGACGGCGCGACAGCGCGCCGCCAAATCGCCCTGGGCCAATGCGCTGACGAAACGGCCGGTCGCCGAGCTGGGGCGCGGCAAGGGCGCGCTCTACGGCTTGACGCCGCCGCCAGCCGGCTGGCGCCGGGTCATCGTCAAGGCCCGCATCGCCCGGCACGGCACCTCCGATCTCGCCGCCGCACGCTCGCACCAGCACTACCTCGTTCGCGATGGCGTCACCCGCGATGGCGGTGCCGGCCAGCTCTATGATCGCGAACAGGACGGCATCGACGGCGGCGGCTTTCTCGAACGGCAGAAGGGCGACACCTACCAGTTCCGGCTGATCGTCGCGCCGGAGGATGCCGGCCGCATGGCCGACCTCAAACCCTTCGTCCGCGATCTCATGGCCGGCATGGAGGAGGATCTGCACACCAAACTCGATTGGGTCGCGGTCGATCATTTCAACACCGGCCACCCGCACACCCACGTCATCATCGCCGGCCACGACGACCGCGGCCAGGACCTGGTGATGGCGCGGCACTACATCAGCCACGGCATCCGCCATCGGGCGCGCGATCTGGTCACGCTGGAACTCGGACCGGAGCAGGAATGCGAGCGGACCATCAAGCTCGCCAACGAAATGAAGGCCGAGCGGTTCACGTCGCTCGATCGCGGCATTCTGAAAGACGCCGAGGAAAACGTGCTGGTGGTGTCCGCGATGGATCGACGGCAGGCGCGGCCGGCAGGCCCTGCGGGTCGGCCGGTTGCGGCACCTCGAACAGATGGGGCTGGCAAGAGAGACCAAGACCGGCGTGTGGAGCATCGATCCCCAGCTGGAGGCCAAGCTGCGAGCATGGGCGAGCGCGGCGACATCATGGTCACCATGCATCAGGTGATGCGCGAACACGGCATCGACCGTCCCGCCGGCGACTTCGCCATCTTCAGTGGCGCGCGCAAATCCGCGCCGGTGATCGGCAAGGTGGTCGAGGTCGGCATCGCCGATGAGATGACCGACCGCAAGTATCTGGTGGTCGACGGCATCGACGGCCGCATCCACTATGCCGAGACCGGCAAGCTCGCCGCCCACGCGATGCCGGAGCCGGGCATGATCGTGGCGCTGACGGGCGGCGGCGGTAAGGGCAAGACGCGAACCGCGCAAGTCGAGGTCTTGTCGTATCTGGCCGATCGAGAAGCTCGACCGCAGTCGAGGCGGCGACCTGGCTCGACAAGACCATTGTCGCCGAAGCCCGCCCGGTCATTCATCCGCGCGGCTTCGGCGCCGAAGTTTCCAAGGCGCTGGTCGCGCGCGAAGACTGGCTGATCGCCAAAGGCCTGGCGCGGTCGGAGACGCCCGGCACCATCACGCCGAAGCCGGACATGCTGCGCGACCTCGACGCCCGAGGCTTGCGCTTGTCGCCGACAGGCTTGCGGCGGAATTCAAGATGCCGCACTTCGCGCCGATCGAAGGCATGCGCATCACCGGCAAATTTGTGCGCACCGTCGATCTGCCGACCATGCGGCTCGCCGTGATCAAGGGACGTGAGGATTTCACGCTGGTGCCGTGGCGGCCGGAACTCATGCAGATGCGCGGCAAGGACATTGCCGTCGGCGTGCATGATCGGGCGATCACGTTATCGATTGCACGCGGACGCGATCTCGGGCTGTCGCGATAGGAAGGAGCTTGCCAGTAGTTGGGGCCTCCGCCGGCCTGCAGCCGGCGTCCCGCCCTATCGCGCCGGCTGACCGCCAGCGCGACCGAGCCCGGCGAGGCCGGTCTCGGCCCATGCGGGTTACGGTCGGTAGGCCAATAGCCACGATCTGCAAAAAATTCGAATCAGCATGAATCGACGAGTAGAAGCGTGCGCAGACGTCCTGCTGTGTGACTACTTGAAATCGAACGGCACCACATAAGTGCGCTGCTTGTCAGTGGTTCCGGCGGGCGGACGGGGGAACGCCGCCCGCCGGACTGCTTCCAGGGCCGCCTGGTCGAGACCTGCCTTGCCGCTGGAATCTGAGATCTCGACATTGCGCAGTCCACCGTCTTCGGTGAGGGCAAAGGTGACCTGCACGCGTCCTTTGCCGCCCGAGTGCCTGGGGCGCACCGTGCCGACGGCGATCCGGACCAGAACGGCGTAACGCGCGAGTTGCCCGGCGCTGGCCCCGGCTGCGCCTTCCTGGTCGACGCTTTCGCTTTGCGCCCTGGAGGATGCACCGCCGGCCACGATTGCCGGCTGGGCAGCCGATGGCTGTTCGTCCTTGGCGACATCGGGCTCCGGCGGTTTCTCATCGACGGTCTTCGGTTCTGGCGTCGGGTCGCGAACGGGGGCAGGCGTGATGATCGGTGCGGCAACGAGGTCGGATTCTGTGGCGGGGATCGGATCTGGCTTGACCAGAGCCTCCGCTTGCTTGGTTTCTAACTCGGGTGGAGGCGCCGTCGCCGCGACCTCAGCTTGCTCGATCGGGATCTCCATGCCGGGTGGCATGTCACTCGATTGTGCGGCGCCCTTTGCGTTGGCCGCAGGTTGCACGACAAGGCTTTCCAATGCAGCCGCGGATATCATCTCGACGCTCACCGCGTCGAGTTCCTGGCCGCCGGCACCCAGCGTCGTTTCGGTTTTCGGCCAGCCAAAATACGCGATCGGTGCGGCATGCAGCAGCAGCGAGGCGGCGAACGCGACGGCGAAAGCGGCACTGCGGCGCCGCGCCGGCAAACTCACGACCGCGCCGCGATCCAGGGTCGGTGCGGCGACGCCAGTTCTTGCGCTGTCGCCGACGGCATCGCCGGGCACCTCACTGTCGACGCCTCGTCGCGGCCGAACGAGGCCGAGCGTATCGCCGGTACGCTCGGCTCGCTTGGCATCCAAACGAACCACCTGGGGCGTGATCGCCATCTGAATCCGCTCAATTCTTAACCACGCGTCACCGCAACCAGGATCAGCAGCCCCAACGCAGCCAGCACCTCGGCGACGATCGAAAGAGCTGCCAAGCCCCACCAGAGGTATGCCAAGACCAGCGCCATAGGATCTTCAATCCCACGAGCGCTGCCTCTTTGTGCCGCTCGCCTTCAAGGCAATCGGCAAGGTAGTGGATGATCGGCAGGCGGCGCAGTACAGCACCGAGCCAATTTCTTTTGGGTTCATCGCTATTCATCAGCCTCCCACCTTGTGCAACGCGGACTAATTGTAGCGGCTTGACGCGGTGCCCGCAGACGGGAGCGCTCCGAGCGATAGGGCTTGGGTGGCAACACCTGCTCCGACATCGCAACCAGTGCGTCGCGGTCGAATAGTGTCAGCGCGCCGTCACGGGAAAACGCGATCAATCCGTCCGTCTTGAGCTTCTTCAATTCGCGGCAGACCGTCTCCGGCCCAAGGCCGAGGTAGTCGGCGATATCGCCCTGACTGAGCTCGATCTGAACCGTAGATCCGGCCGCCTTGTTCGCATTTTGATTACCCGCTAGCATGGAACATTCCAGCAGGAACGAGCACAGCCGCTCGGTCGCTGTCTTGCGGCCGAGCAGCACAGCGTGGCGACGCATCGCCGCCATCCGCTTTCGCAGTTGGGCGTCCATTTCCTGCCGCTACGGGCCCGATTCCTGAGCCTCTCGATGCCGCAGCACCCGCAGGCTGACTGGCGTCAATGCCTCCGCGTCGTTGGCGATCAACTCGTCGGCCGTGAAGTACATTCCCGGCCCGAGGAGCTCGACGATTTGGCGCCGGCCATCGGGCAGCCGGCACGAAAGCACAACGGTACCGGTTTCAATTCGATAGATTGGCCTGACGTCCGAGTGCGGCGACTTAATCTTCTCGCGAGCGGTGAAGCAGCGGATCGGCCGCGCCGGCTGCTGGTAACTGGAAGTCTCACTGACGGAATTGTCGTTCATCCAAATTGCATGGGTCATGTCGCACCTCGTGCGGCGATTTCGCGCCTAGCTCAATGTTTCCGAAGCGCCGCCAAACAGCGGTCGTGATCGGGCGGGTTTGAAGCGATCGGGTCCCTCGATGAAGTGAGGCAACACCAGCATTCAAGCCGCAGGCGGCGCGCGAGGCTGCGCAATTTGGACGAGGCGTTTGGAGAGCGAATTGACGAACTGCGGAATAGCTTGAGCACGTGCAATTGCACGCGTGATCTCCAGAAAAGCGACTGCCTCGGGTGCGGCAATTGAGCCGGCCAGCAACGGCATGCAGAAAGCACAGGAAGCGTGGTGATCGGGCTCTTGGGGAACGCCATCGATGATGATGGTTCCATTCGGCGAGCAGATCACCATCTTCGGCCACGACACCACGACGCGTGTATCGACCTCAGCGCTTTCGAACTGCCTCGGTTGAGCCGTGTCGAGAATGATTGGGGCTGCGGCGACGGACGCGAGTAGATTGACGTAGATCGCCGCCAATCCGAAGACCACGGCCCAGAAACGACGCACTGCGCCGACGGACGACTTGGTCCGTAGGTCGTAGCGTCGCTTGCCGTATGCGCCCATCCGTGATCGCTCCTAGCCGCGCTGCGCGATAGCTAGCGCCAGCTGTCGTGCCTGCTCGATGAAGGGCACGAACATGTCGGTCATCATCTTGGTTGTGGCGGCTGGCGCACGCTCCGGCGTGCCGGCATCGAATGGTGGTGCCGGCTGGTATTCCGCCAGCAGTTGAACGCCCATGGCATAGTCGGCATCGCGCAGCTTCGCGACCAGTGTCAGGCCGAAATCGATGCCGGCAGTAACGCCACCACCGGTGATGCGATTGCGATCGATCACGACGCGCTCATTGACCGGCTCGGCGCCGAAGATCTTCAACAGATCCCGCGTCGCCCAATGCGATGTCGCCTTGTAGCCCTTGAGCAGGCCAGCCGCACCGAGCAGCAGTGAGCCGGTACATACGCTCGTCACGTACTTGGCGCGTTTGCCGCGATCCTTGAGGAAAGCGATCGTGGCCTCGTCCTGCATGGCCGCGAGTGTACCGGCTGCGCCGCCGGGCACGCAGATGATGTCTAGATCGGCCGGGCAATCGTCGAACGTGTGGCTCGGCACGAGGGCAAGCTTCATGTCGCTGACGACGGGGGCACGGGTCTTGGCGACGAGGTAGGTGCTGGCCCCCATCAGGCTGCCCAGCATGTAGTGCGGGCCCACGAGATCGAGCGCAGTGAATTCGGGATAGGCGAGGAAGGCGATCTTCTCGGAGCCGTGCCAGTGAGCCGGCATGCCAGTCATATCGTGCTCAGTTTTCTGTTGCGCGTGCGTCGCTGCAGGGTCGATGCCGATGCTCGCGGCAAGCATGGCTGTTTTGAGCAGCAGCGCTCGCCGATTGAACTCGGCATCGAAATCCGGTCGCGTCGTCGTCACTGCTTCACCTCAGTCCATTCTTCGACCAGGACATCGATGGCGATGCGGCCGGCCTTCTCGAAGACGAGCGTAACCGGCAGCGTGTCATAGGCCACCAATGTCTTCGTCACTCCGATCAGCCGCAGATATGTGGCCTTGCGCGATAGACTGACACGGCCACCGGCCAGGATGTCGAAATTGCGCGGCGACGCCCCGTCGAGATTACGCAGCTCGACGGTGGAAGCGACTGCGCTCTCCGCACGCAGCAGCCGGTCCTTCTGCTTGCCCACGTTCTTGATGTCCATGCCGACGACCACATCGCGAGTTTCCGGCTCGAAGGCATCGCGACACCAAGGATGGACAATCTCGATTTTTGCCTTCTTGTAGCCGTGTGCGTTGCCCAAATCAGGCAATGAAACCAACGTCCATATCGCACAGGCCAACACGATCGCAACGCGTCGTTCGGTCGCCATCCAAACGCCCTCCCAGGCAAATAGCCGATGAACCTGCGCTCGCTCTCCAGAAACGTTCGTATGCACTTGTAGGTCAGTACTTGTAGGGCAGCGTGCCATAAACCTGACGCGGCGCACCCGCAGCCATGGCGGCAAGAGCCGAGGTCATGAGCAGCAGGTCGCGTTTGGAAATGGTCAAGGCTTGCCTCCATTGCGGCAAGTCTCCGTGGCGCCTGAATGCGCCACGGAGACGTCGCGTCAGTACTTCAGGGCGAAGGTGCCGTAGAAGGCGCGGGCGTCGCCCGGTGCCACCTGGCCGCCGAACCACGAGTAGGGCATGAAGTATTCCTGCCCTGTCAGGTTCTTGGCGTGGAACGCGGCCTTGTAGCGGTCGTTCTCGTAGGCGACCTTGGCATCAAGGGTATAGAAGCCGCCGGTCTTGTAGAGGTTGGCGATGTCGACGAATTGCTCGGACGCCATGTAAACGCCGGCGCCTACACTCCAGCCCCGCAATCCGTGTGGTTCTAGGCCATAGTCGACCCACAGGCGTCCCGAGTGCTCCGGCACGCCCGCGATTCGATTGCCCTTCGGAGCCCCAAGCAGCGAATCCGAATACTCGGCAATGGTATGACCGTAGTTGGCGAGCACCTTGAAATGCCGAACCGGCTGCCAGACGAGGTCGGTCTCGAAGCCTCGCCCCTGCTGTTGCGAGTAGTTGCTGACGCCGGCGGCGACCACAACTGGCACATTGCTGCGACGGATTTCGAATACCGCGACCGTGCCGGAAAGCTGATTGCCGATGTTGTATTTTATCCCGGCTTCAACCTGCTTCGATTCTTCCGGCGCCAATTCCCTCGCTTGAGTGAAGCCGGTCCACTTCATGCCTTCACTGTAGCTTGTGAACAGCGAGAAGCCCTTGACCACGTCGACGACGATGCCGGCCCGCGGCAGAACCTTGGTCTTTTCCATGGTGAATGTCTCGGGCGGGAAGAAGCCGCCGCCGGAGAAGGGCACTTTCTCGAAGTACTCGACGTTGATGTTGGCGAGGCGTGCGCCGGCAAGCAGGTGAACCCGATCATGGATCGAGGACTGCATCTGAGCGTAAGCGCCCTTTGTGGTGAACACACCGTTGAAATCGAAAAACGGGAAGTAGAACGGCGATGCCGGGTTCGGGTCGGAATACGGCGACAAGAAAGCCGGCGCCAACAGATCGACTGGGAACACGCCGGCATCCACGGTCATGTGGCCCTTGTCGGTCACCCGGCTATAGTCGGCACCAACCAGGAATGTGTTCCAGGTCGGACCGTAGGCAAAGCGGCCCAGCAGGTTCGGGTTGATCGAGAACTCGGTCTGCTTCTGCGCCACCTCGGTGTTGAGCAGACTCCAAGTTGAAGTTCCGACGTCCGGCGCGGCTGTGGAGGGGCCTTGCGAATTCTGCTCGAATTCCGAGCGGCTGACCCTGGTCTTGACGTTGAACGACCAGATTGAATTCACCTTGTGGTCAAGCGTGGCAGTCAGACTCTGCACTTCCGAGCGGCTGGGCACGATGTTCTGGTCGCCCGCGAACATGTTTCGATTGATGCGGAAGCCGCCCGCCACCGTGCCAACCGCCGGCAAGCCCGGGTAGGCCTGCTGCTCGAAGCGCGAAAGGCGAGCCTGCAGCGTCAGTGTGGTGTCGGTCTTGTTGGTGAAAGTGAGCGTTGGATTGAACGAATAACGCTCCGATTCCAGTACATCGACGAAGCTCTTGGCCGAGGAATACTCGCCCGTGGCGCGGAACAGCACGGTACCGTTAGCATTGAGCGGCTGGTTCACGTCGAAATATGGCGTCACATACCGGTGGCTACCGACGGTCACGCCGAATTCGCCGCTGGCGACATTGGTCGGCAGCTTTGAAACGAAATTGACGGCACCGCCGATCGGCGCCCCAGTGCCGCCGCCGTAGAGGATCGCGCTTGGACCTTTGAGCACCTCGATGCGCTCGATGTTGACGAGCGAGTCCTTGTCGCCGGAATCGTAGGTGAGCGGCAAGCCGTCGAGCCACTTCTCGGCCGGAAACCCGCGAATCTTCATCTGCTGCATATCGGTATTGCCAATGTTGAGATTGGCCGAACCTTGCGTGTTGCTGACATTTTGCAGCGCCTCGCTCGTTGTCAGGTTGCGCTGATCGTTGAGCACCGACCGCGGCACCACCTGGATCGACTGCGGGATCTGCTCGATCGGCGTCGCGGTCTTGGTGGACGACATGGCCGACAACGCTCGGTAACCTTGCACCGGGCCTGCAGTAGTCACGGTTGTGCCAGGCGGCAGAGTCACATTGCGCAGATCGAGGGCCGGATTGTAGGTGCCGAGTGCGTTCGCAGGCGATGCTGGCGGCGGCGGATCGGCGGCCACGGGAACCTGGGCTGGTGCCTGCTTGGGTTGCACTTTCGGGGCTGCGACACGCTTGGGAACAGGAGCCGCTTTTGGCTGCGGCGCGGGAGCGGCTTGCTTGGGCGCCGGCACCTGCTTCGGCTGCGCTTGGACCGGTGGCTCAACCGGCACCGGCGGCAACTGCGTACCTTGGCTCGGCGGTGCGGCCTGCTGTGCGCGCACGCCGCCGTAGATCGCACTCAACGCCACGACACTGAGCGCACATGCAAATATGATCTGGAGACGCAGCGCCGATGACGTCGGCCGCCGGGAAGGCAGGGTAATTTGGGACATGAATGGACCTGAAGATCGAATGAGAAGGATCGATGCAAGCGGGGCTCGGCACTGACCGGATTCGACATGTTTCAGCCGTCGGTGGCGCCTAACGCGCGAGCATGTGGATTGGTCGTCTCAGACGATCGAGGGAGGTCCACGCGGCGGCGGGCAGACCGCCGACAAGCGAGGTGCGATGATCTCGGCCATAACCGCGATCCGCGCTGAGGCGAGGTCGGGTGCGAACGATGGTGCGTCATAGGTCGGCAGGATCACGACCGACATCAGCCCCATGCAAAGGGGGCAGTCGCCCCGGTTGCCCGACGGCTCGGGTACTGTGGGAGCATCGGATCCCGCCAGCTGGCTGGTGCTGCCGTCGCTGTGGCAGATCACGCCGAGGGCGGCGGTGAGTTCCTGATTGAGGAACTTGGCGTTCAGCATCATCGTGTTGTGACGCACCAGCAGCCCGGCATGCAACAGCACACCCAGCATCGCTAATACACCCACAATCGCGCGAAACCGGAGCACGCCATATCCTCCTTGCCGATGAACAACACAGAAATCTGGATTGCTTTCAATCCGCCATTTGTCGCGGCACTGATCGCAGTAGGACGCCGTGGCAACCCAGACACTCGAACCGTGGTATGACGAGGCATCCGGCCCCGGATCGTTACTGTTATGTTTCATCGCTCGATCGCCCCTCGGCTGCTGCCAAGCGAGTGGCGAAGCACACTGTCCAACACCACGACTACGACCAAGGACGCGCCAGCCAGCGGAAAAACCAGACCCAACCCAATCGTGATCAGCGCGATCGCGCGGAGTGTCAACGGCGCGACGACGCGTGGCGCGGCAAGCTGGCCTTTGGGGCGTCGCAGCCACCACATGTACGGCCCAGTGATCGCCAGGACAACGATACCGAGACACGGCAGCAGCATGACGATCTGGTTTGCCGGGCCGAAATAATTGCCCATATGAATTTGCACGCCGAGTTCGACCGCCTTGGCTGCGACGCCATAATCGGCGAACCGCACGTCGCCGATGATCCGGCCGTCATATTGGTCGATGTAGAGCGAGCGCTGCGTCTCCGGATGATCGGGGTAGGTGAAGGCCAGGAATACCCCGGTCGCATCGCGGGGTAGGCTCAGTCTGTAGGGCGCTCGCATGCCGGCGCCGGCCAGGATCTCGGCCACCCGGTCTATGCTGATGGCGTGGCCTTGGGCTTGCCCCGAGACCGGGCCATGACCGTGATGACCTGCAGGCGCCGATTGCGGCGCAGGGGCTTTCTGTGTGGTCCAGGGTGCCGCGCCCTGCGATGCCGCCTCGATCGTCTCGGTGCCGCTGGCGGGGGCACCATAGCCTCTGAAACTTTTCGGATAACCGATGCCGGCACTATCGGCGCCTTGCCGAAGTAGCCCGCCCCAGATTGTTGCCCATGGCAACCCGGTGATGATCAGGAACATGATCAGCAGCGCGGTCCACGCACCGACAGCGGAATGGAGCGATCGCCAGAATGTCCGGCCGCTGCTCGCCCAACGAGGCGTGATCACTCCGCGAAAGGTCGTGCGCCCCTTCGGCCACCACAAGTACAAGCCGGTGACGGTCAGGATGAAGCCCCAGCAAGCGGCAAGCTCGACGATGGCGTCACCGAAGTCGCCCATGAACAGTGAGCCATGAAACACATCGGCAAACCCGACCAGCGTGCGGGAGTAGACATACGAACCCAGAACGGTCCCGGTGCCCGGATCGACAAAGACGCGGCGCGGCTCACCTTTGGCCGGTTTGACAAAGATTTCGGCGCTGCGATCCGGATCCTTCGGGGTGTCGATCCGCGTGGCGACGGCGCCTGGAAACTGCGCCACAGCCGCCTCGATCATTCGACTTAAGGGTATGGATTGTGCAACAGGCCGCACGATGCGCTTTTCCCGATGCAGCACATCGTTGATCTCGTCGTTGAACAGGTAGATCGCGCCGGTAAGCGCGAGGATGACCATGAACGGCGCGACGATGACGCCGGCATAGAAATGCCAGCGCCAGATGGTGCGATAGAGAGCAGCCGAAGCTGTGTTCATATGCTGCGACGTCCCACGACAATTCACGAACCCAATCGAGCCCGGCATCGACGACTTGCCGAGGCCGGCCGGCGACCGTTCACCACTTGAATGTGTAGGTGGCATCGACGCTGCGCGGCGCACCGAGATAGACCGAGGTGGGATTGTAGTCGGCCCACTCGGCATAGAACTCGTTGGTCAGATTGCGGCCTCGGATGCGCAAGGTGCCGCCACCGATGTCGTAGGCGACCCAGGCGTCGAGCAAGGTTCGCGCTCTCGCCTCGGTCAAGTTGGCGGTGTCGGTGAAGAACGGTCCGACATTGTGCAGCGCCAAGCCGATCGTCACCGGGGCATGGGGCAAGCGGTAGCTGGTCGATGCGGTCCAGGCATACGGCGACGCATTGATTGGCCGGTTGCCGCTGCGATCAACGGCGACGCCGCCAGCCCGCTCAGTCAACTTGGTATACTCGGCGTCGATCAGGGTTCCAGCCAGCGACAGGTTCCAGCGATCGGTTAGCGCGACCGAAGTATCAACCTCCACGCCTCTCGACCGCTGGCTGCCGCCCTGGATGGTGAGGGTGGAGTTTGCCGGGTCGCGCGTCAGGATGTTGTCCTGATCGATCTGATAGAGCGATGCCGTCGTCGTCACGCGACCACCGGCCCAAGTGGACTTGATGCCGGCTTCGACGCTCTCGCCGGTCGACAGTTCAAATTTGCCGTTGGCCAGGCTCGCCGTCATCAGCGTCGTGATCGGAATCACCGACGTCGCATATTGCGCGAACACCGACGTACCCTTGAAGATCTCGTAAGACGAGCCCACGCGCCACGTCGTACTGTCGAGATCGCGCTGATAGGCGGTCGTGACGAGCCCGGTGTTGTCATTGGTGATGCTGCGGTCGAGATTGATCTTTTCATGCCGGATGCCAGCCGCGATCACCCAGGAAGGCGTCAGGTTGATGGCGTTCTCAGCGAACAACGCACTGGTCGTATACTGGGTCGAATGGAAGGTGCGGCCGCTGTCGAAATTGGCGGCTGTATCGGCCGGGAACGCGGCCCGGATCGGATTGAACACGTCGACATTGCGCGGGTTGCCGAAGTGGCGGGTCGAGTCGAAGCTCGTTTCCATATATTCCGTACCGGCGACGAAGCGGTTTCGTAGGCCGCCGATCTGTCCGTCGTAGCCCAAGGTAGCGCGGTCCGACCAGAACTGATGGTCGTGGCTGATGAGGTTGGCACTGCGCTGGACGAATCCGCCGGCGTAGTTGAAGAACTCCGCATCCTTCCAGCGCCGGTCGGCGTTGTAGTAGTTGAGTTCGTTCTTCAGCGTCCATTCGCTGGAGAGCTTGTACTCGGCGGCGCCGCGCAGCCAGTAGGTTTCGGCGCCGGTGGTGCCGTCACCGTAATTGTAGTTGGTCGAACGCAGGCTCTTGTCGATCACCAGCCCGGCCGTGTTCGAAACGATGTCGGTCGGATTTTTGGCGATTGAACGCGGCACCAGCGGCGTGCCCCAGTAGCCGGTATTGAAATCGTCCTTGTAGTAGTCGACCGAGGCTGTGAACTTCAGCCGATCGCTCGGCTTGACCAGGAAGTTGTTGGTGAAGCTGATCTTCTCCCAATCGGTATCGTCGATGTAACCGTTCGAGCGGGCAAGGCTGACCGTCGAGCGCATGGCGGCGTAAGGACTAAGCACGATGTTGGCGCCGAGTCCGAGACGGGCGGTATTGAAGCTGCCGTAGCCGACTAAGCCCTCTACGAAGTTCCTGTCGAGTGTCGCCTGCTTCGTGACGATATTGATCGAGCCCGCCAGGCCGTTGGTGCCGTAGACCACCGAAGCCGGACCTTTGAGCATCTCGACGCGCTCGAAGTTGAAGGCGTCGTAGTCACGCGAGACGAGGTGCGGATCGGCGGCACGCGAGCCATCGATCGAGTAGCCCACCGCCTTGGAGAAGCCGCGCACCACGGTGGCTCCCGGCTCACCAGGATTGTTGCCGACCTGAACGCCGGGCACGCTGCGATAGACCTCGATCAGGCTGCGCGTGCCCTTCTCCTCCATTTCCTTCTGGGTGACGATGTTGATGGTCGCCGGCGTCTCGCGCGGCGTCAGGCCGAGCGCGCTACCGGTTGAATTCTTGACTTCGAGTTTGGCAGCGGCTGCAGCCGGTCCGATGGAACTGGCGTTTGCGTTGGCCGTGGTCGAAGGTGCGACCTGCTGCAGTTGAGCGGCGGGCTGTGGTGCTGGTGCGCTCTTGGAGACTGCCTTGGTTTGAGCCTTCGGTGCAGCCTTGGCCTGCGGCGCGGATGCGGCCTGCTTTGGTTGTGGCACCGGCGCCTGTTTCGACTGAGCCTGGACCGGTGGCTCGACCGGTACTGGCGGCAACTGCGTGCCTTGGGCTTGCGGTGCGGCCTGTTGAGCGCGCGCGCCGCCGTGGATCGCACTCAACGCGACGACACTGAGCGCACATGCAAACATGATTGGGAGACGGAGTGCCGACGACAACGGCCGCCGCGACGACGGAGCGGGCTGGGACATGAATGGACCTGAAGATCGAATGAGAAGGATCGATGCAGCGGGGATCGGCCCCGACCGGATGCGGCATGCTTCAGCCGTCGGTGGCGCCTAGCGCGCGAGCATGTGGATTGGTCGTCTCAGACGATCGAGGGAGGTCCACGCGGCGGCGGGCAGACCGCCGACAAGCGAGGGGCGATGGCCTCGGCAACAGCCGCGATCCGCGCCGAGGCGAGGTCGGGAACGAACGATGGTGCGTCATAGGTCGGCAGGATCGCGACCGACATCAACCCCATGCAAAGAGGGCAGTCACCCTGGTTGCCGGTTGGCTCGGGCAGCGTAGGCGCACCGGACCCCGCCAGCTGGCTGGTGCTGCCGTCGCTGTGACAAATCACGCCGAGCGCGGCGGCGAGTTCCTGGTTGAGGAACTTGGCGTTCAGCATCATCGCGTTGTGACGCACCAGCAGCCCGGCATGCAGCAGCACACCAAGCATCGCCAATACGCCTATAATGACGCGAAATCGAGCCAACGCACATCTCCCAGCCGCCAACAAAGCACGGGCGGCACTTTAGGCACAACCGCCTTGTTGGTGATGCCACTTTGCTTCAGGCCCCGGTGTCACGATTGAGCCACACCAAGCGTGAGGAATTTCTGGCTCCCGCCCCAGCCGCACTGCGGCAAGCAAATGGACCGCCTATGGCCCGATGACACGGGCGGCTTGGTTGACTACGAAGGGCCGAACGGAGAGCGCGCGCTTGCCGCCCGCGCGCCTGCATCCCGCCACGCAATAGGGCCGTCAGCGACTCCAATTATCCGATGTCAGCAGTGAAAGAACCGGCACTTGTCGCATTTGGGGGGGCTGGCACACTTTGGCTAAGCGGTGGTGATAGCGCCGCACCTGTGATGAGGAAGCGCGACGAGGAGTTTTGCTGGTCAGGAGATAGCGGACGAGGGATCTCTTGTGCTTAGTCTGGAACCTAGTTCGGGCAAAGCGTGGGGTGAAATGTGGGGCGCATTGCGCATATTCCAAAAAAACGGAGATCATTCAATGCATTACAATGAAAAATGGTGGAGCCAAGCGGGATCGAACCGCTGACCTCTTGCATGCCATGCAAGCGCTCTCCCAGCTGAGCTATGGCCCCGAAACCAGTATATGGGATCGGAAGTGCCGCTACGGCGCTCCCGTGTGCGTCAGACGACAAGGCCGTCAGCGCGTTGCGGTTACTATGCCCTCAAAGCCGAATACGCAAGAGGGAATTTTGGGTTTTCACTGCCAGCCCACATTAGTACGCGGCCAGCAGTGAAACGGTATCATCGACGCTGGTCGGCGCGCGGAACACGCGTCGGCAGCGACCAGCAAAATACTATACTTCCTCGCCGCCCTCGGCGACCGGGCCGCCAAGAATGTTGGAAACGTCGCCGCCCTCTTCCTCTTCTTCCTCGAGGAAGGTTTCGTCGCCTTCGGCCGCGATCGGCTCGTCGGCGACTTCGAGATCGGCCAGCGCCTCCTCGCCCTCGGCGACCACCACGTCGTCGGTCGCTTCCTCGGCGGCCTTCTTGGCCTTGCGGGCGGCCTTTTCCTCGGCGGCGGCGGCAGCGGCTGCTGCGGCCGGCGACAGGCTCTGATGGGCGATGACGTACGGCGTCTCGCACATCGGGCAGACGATCGGGTCGCGGTTGAGATCATAGAAGCGGGCGCCGCATTCCTGGCTTTGACAGGTGCGCTTCGTCCCACGGGCTGCTTTCGTCGCCATGGCGGTCCTCGAATTGATATTCGGATTTGGTGTGATTGGTCTCGCCGTCTGCCACGGGCAGGCCCGCTTGTCAAAAGCTAAGCCATGTCAGGGGCGGATCAGTTCAGTACCGTTGACACCCAAGTGTGGGCGCGGTTCATGTCCGTCAAGCATCAAATGACCGCCATCATGCGCTCGAAAGGGCCAATTCCATGTCATCCGCCGCCGCCAGCCCCCTGACCGCCTCTCGTTCCGGCCCGCTTTCCGGCCGCGTCCGCGTGCCGGGCGACAAATCGATTTCGCACCGTGCCTTGATGTTCGGGGCGCTGGCTGTGGGGCGGACCCGCATCACCGGCCTGCTGGAAGCCGAAGACGTGCTCAACACCGCCCGCATCGTCACCCAGCTCGGCGCCGAGGCGCGGCGTACCGCGACCGGCTGGGAAGTGCTGGGGCGCGGCACTGGCGGACTGATACAACCCGAAGGCGCGCTCGATTTCGGCAATGCCGGCACCGGCACGCGGTTGATGATGGGCGTCATCGCCGGTCACGACATGACGGTCGAGATGATCGGCGACGCCTCGCTATCGCGCCGGCCGATGGGTCGCGTGCTGACGCCCTTGAAGCAGATGGGCGTCACCGTCATTCCGGCCGACCGCGACCGGCTGCCGCTGCAGTTCCGAGGGTCGTCGCGGCTGGTGCCGATTGAGTATCGGCTGCCCGTGCCGTCGGCGCAGGTGAAATCGGCGATCCTGATCGCCGGCATGCAGGCGCCAGGTGCCACCACCGTGATCGAGCCCGAGGCGACGCGCGATCATACCGAGCGCATGCTCGGCTACTTCGGTGCCAAACTCACCCGCACGATGAGGGACGGCGTGGCGCACATCACCGTTACCGGCCATGCCGAGTTGGAAGGCCGCAATGTGATTGTGCCGACCGATCCGAGTTCGGCGGCGTTCCTGGTGGCTGCGGCGCTGCTGGTGCCGGGTTCGGACATCACGATCGAAGGCGTGCTGGTCAACCCGACTCGCACCGGCCTCTACGTCACACTGAAGGAAATGGGTGCCGATATCGCGTTCGAGAACGAGCGCGAGGAGGGCGGCGAGCCGGTCGCAGACATCCGCGTTCGCCATTCGAAGCTGAAGGGCGTGCGGGTGCCGCCCGAGCGCGCGCCGAGCATGATCGACGAATATCCGGTCCTGGCCGTGCTCGCAGCCTTTGCCGACGGTGAGACGCGGATGGAGGGCCTCGCCGAATTGAAGGCCAAGGAGAGCGATCGTCTCGCGGCCACTGCGAGCGGCCTCGCGGCCAACGGCGTGCCGCACAAGGTCGATGGCGAGACGCTGATCGTGAGCGGCGCCAAGTCGGTGAAGGGCGGCGGCACCGTCGCCACCCACCTCGACCACCGCATGGCGATGGCGTTCCTGACGTTGGGCCTTGCCAGCGACCGTCCCGTCACCGTCGACGACGCCAGCATGATCGCGACCAGCTTCCCGACTTTCCGGTCGCTGATGGAGAAGCTGGGCGCGACCTATGTGGGTTAGAGTAGCTGCGTTTGGAGCCGTGACCCACTTGTCCCGCGACAGAATTACAGGTGCGGCCTTCGCCAGCCATTGACATCCGGCCCGTGACCCCTATTTTCGCTCCACTGCCAATCGAGACCTGCGGAAGAGACCCGATCTCTTCACTCGAGTGACGGCGCCGAAGGAGCAACCGCCCCGGAAACTCTCAGGCAAAAGGACCGCAGGTTGATGGCACTCTGGAAAGTGGATGCGGCGCGTATACGTCCATCCCACCGAAGGTGGTAAGCTAGTGCATCCGGCCGCTCTCAAGGCCGGGGGAACGTAGCGAATCTCTCAGGTCCCAAGACAGAGGGGGCTCTACCTCGGGCGTGAGGAACGCGTCCCTGTGTCTGAGCCACGATGGGACCTTAGATGAGCGGACCAACCGCGACTGCCCCTCTGTTGCGTACTCCCCTTTATGACCTGCACGTGTCGCTCGGCGCCAAAATGGTGCCGTTCGCGGGCTATGAGATGCCCGTTCAATATCCGCTCGGCGTGCTGAAAGAGCACCTTTGGACCCGCGAAAAGGCGGGTCTTTTTGATGTGAGCCACATGGGGCAGGCGGCGCTGATCGCGGCCGATGGCAAGTTCGAAACTGCGGCCCGCTTGCTCGAAACCCTGGTGCCGGCCGATATCCAAAGCCTCAAAGTTGGCCAGCAGCGCTATTCGCAGTTCCTGGGGCCGGACGGCGGCATCCTGGACGATCTGATGATCACGCGGCCGATGGCGCCTAATGCCGAAGGTGTCTTGTTCCTCGTCGTCAACGCCGGCTGCAAGGATGCGGATTACGCGCACATTGCCAAGCATCTGCCGGCCGGGGTTAGACTCGAAATCATGCCGGATCGCGCGCTGCTGGCCTTGCAGGGACCGGCCGCTGGCGACGTAATGGCCAAGCTGTCACCGGAAGCCGGGGCACTCTCGTTCATGGCGGCGCGTAGCACGCGGATCGGACCGATCGATTGCCACGTCTCCCGTTCCGGCTACACCGGCGAGGATGGCTACGAGATTTCGGTGCCGGAGAAATCGGCGGTCGATCTGGCGAAGCTGCTGATGTCCGACGAACGTGTCCAGCCCATCGGCCTCGGCGCACGTGACTCACTCCGCCTCGAAGCGGGTCTCTGTCTCTACGGTCACGACATCGACACCACGACGTCGCCGATCGAGGCCGGCCTGCAATGGTCGATCCAGAAGCGGCGGCGCATTGAAGGCGGCTTCCCCGGCGCCGCGCGCATCCAGAAGGAGTTGGCGGACGGTCCATCGCGCCTGCGTGTCGGCATCAAGCCCGACGGCCGCGCGCCGGCCCGTGAGGGCACCGAGATCGTTGACGGCACCGGCGCAAAAATCGGCGTCATCACCTCCGGCGGCTTCGGCCCGAGCGTGAATGGCCCCGTCGCCATGGGTTATGTCGCGGCTGTCCATGCCAAGCCCGGCACGCAGTTCAACTGATGGTGCGCGGCAAACCGATGCCGGCATCGGTCGTCGCCATGCCGTTTGCACCGCACCGCTACAAGCGGAGCTGACGAGTTTAAGCGCTGTTGTCCCACTTGATGAGCACGTCTGCGATGGCCACCGAATTGCACGAGACATCAATCCACCCAATGCCGTCATCCCGGCGAAGGCCGGGACCCACGGCTACGGGCGGCACGGCCAGTGCGTCAGGTGAAATCGGAATGCTGCGACATCGATTGCTATCGCGAGCACCGCGATTGCTGAAACTTGTCGTGTGTCCCGGCCTTCGCCGGGATGACGGCTGTGGGGAGGGTGCTCTTGCGATCCAGGATATGGCTTAACGTCCTGCACTGACCGCGATGGACCTCGCGTGCCGCGCAGTTGCTACTCGGGCTGAACTACGAGACACGATTCATCGCCCACGTCACACGAACACCAACAGGGGATCACCGTCATGGCCATCAAGTTCACCAAGGACCACGAGTGGGTCAGCATCGAGGGCGATGTCGCCACCGTCGGCATCACTGACCATGCGCAGTCGGCACTTGGCGACGTCGTGTTCGTCGAGGTGCCGGACGTCGGCCGCAAGGTCGCCCAGCACGAAGCGGTGGCGGTGGTCGAAAGTGTCAAGGCGGCCAGCGAAGTGTTCGCGCCGATCTCGGGCGAGGTGGTGGCGTCCAACGCCGCGATCGCCGGCCAGCCCGGATTGGTCAACGAGGACGCCCAGGGCAAGGCCTGGTTCTTCAAACTGAAGATCGGCAACAAGTCCGAACTCGACGGCCTGCTCGATCAAGCCGCCTACGACGCGTTCGTGAAGGAGAGTGCTTGATGCGCTATCTTCCACTCGAGGACGCCGACCGGCGCGAGATGCTCAGCCAAATCGGCGTGAAATCGATCGATGAATTGTTCGCGGCGGTGCCAAAAGACAAGCTGCTATCGAAGCTGCCCGATCTGCCGAAAACCAAGGGCGAGTTGGAGGTCGAGCGCGAGTTGGGCCGCCTCGCGTCACGCAACACGCCAGCCGGCAACGTGCCGTTCTTCGTTGGTGCCGGCGCCTATCGGCATCATGTGCCGGCTTCGGTCGACCATCTCATTCAGCGTTCGGAGTTCCTGACCTCCTACACGCCGTACCAGCCGGAAATCACGCAAGGCACGCTGCAGTACCTGTTCGAGTTCCAGACCCAGGTAGCGCGGTTGACGGCGATGGATGTCGCCAACGCCTCGATGTACGACGGCTCGACCGGTGCCGCCGAAGCGGTTCTCATGGCGCATCGCGTGACGCGGCGGAAGAAGGCGGTGGTGTCCGGCGGTCTGCATCCGCAATACGCCGATGTCATCGCAACGTTGTCGAAGTACGGCAGCGCCCACGTCGATCGCTTGGCGCCGACACCGCTGGCGGCGGAAGACATCATCGCCCGCATCGATGGCGAAACCTCGTGCGTCGTCGTGCAGTATCCGGACGTGTTCGGCAACATTCGCGATCTGCAGCCGATTGCCGACGCTGCCCACGCCAAGGGCGCGCTGCTGGTCGTGGTCGTGACCGAAATCGTCGCGCTAGGCGCGCTGAAGGCGCCGGGCGAGATGGGGGCGGACATCGTCGCCGCCGAGGGACAGTCGATCGGCAATGGCTTGAGCTTCGGTGGCCCTTATGTCGGGCTCTTTGCCACGAGCGAAAAGTATGTCCGGCAGATGCCGGGCCGCCTCACCGGCGAGACGGTGGATGCCGAGGGCAGGCGCGGCTTCGTGCTCACGCTATCGACGCGCGAGCAGCACATCCGCCGCGAAAAGGCGACGAGCAATATCTGCACCAACTCCGGTCTGTGCGCGCTGGCCTTCACCATCCACATGACGCTGTTGGGCGAAGTCGGATTGAAGCGGCTTGCGGCCATCAACCACGCCAACGCCTGCGATCTGGCCGACCGGCTGGCCAGCGGTCAAGGGCGTGAAGGTGTTGAATGACACCTTCTTCAATGAGTTCACGATCTGCGGTGCCAGGCGACGCAGCGGCGGTGATCGAGAAGCTGGCTGGCGAAGGGCATCATGGGCGGCGTGCCGATGTCGCGGCTGCTGCCGAGCGATAAGTCGCTTAGCCGATCTGATCCTCGTCGCCTCGACCGAAATCAACACCGACGACGACCGCGCGGCTTATGCCAAGGCGCTTGGGGAGGTGCTGCGATGACCATGAACACTCAAGGCCGGCCGACGCAGGCGGAGCACCGCCGCGACCGCCGAGATCAAACCTTCACCGGTCATCGCGGGCTCGATCACGAGGAGGCGCTGATCTTCGAGCGGCGCGGCAGTTACAGCAAGACCGGCGTCGATCTGCCGGAGCCGAAGAAGCACAAGTCCCGCCTCGGTGGTCTCGAGCGCAAGGCCGACATCGGCTTGCCCGGCCTCACCGAGCCGGAAGCGATGCGCCACTACGTGCGGCTCTCGCGCAAGAATTACGCGATCGACAGCGGGCTTTATCCACTCGGCTCGTGCACGATGAAGCACAATGCCCGCCTCAACGAGAAGATGGCGCGGCTGCCGGGCTTCGGCGACATCCACCCGCTGCAGCCGCAGTCGACGGTGCAGGGCGCGATCCAGCTGATGGAGACGCTCGCCGGCTACCTGCTCGAACTCACCGGCATGGCAGCTGTCGCCATGAGCCCAAGGCCGGCGCGCACGGCGAGTTGTGCGGCATGCTGGCGATCAAGGCGGCGCACGAGCGCTGCAAAGGGGCTCCAAGCGCTAGGTCGTGCTGGTGCCGGAATCGGCGCACGGCACCAATCCGGCGACGGCGGCCTTCATGGGCTACTCGGTGAAGTCGATCCCGGCGCGCGCCGACGGCACGGTTTCGGTCGGAGGCGGTGAAGGCAGCGCTTGGTCCCGACGTCGCCGCGATCATGCTGACCAACCCCAACACCTGCGGCCTGTTCGAGCCTGAGGTGGTGGAGATCGCCAAGGCGGTGCATGAGGCCGGCGCCTACTTCTACTGCGACGGCGCCAACTTCAACGCCATCGTCGGCAAGGTGCGGCCGGGCGATCTCGGCGTCGACGCGATGCACATCAATCTGCATAAGACGTTCTCGACGCCGCATGGCGGCGGCGGCCCGGGCTCAGGGCCGGTGGTGCTGTCGGAGGCGTTGGCGCCGTTCGCGCCGTTGCCCTTCGTGGTGAAGGACGAGCGACGTACCGTCTGGTCGAGACGCGAGCCGACGGCCGAAGCGGCACGCACGCCGTTCGGCCGGCTGACCGCGTTCCACGGCCAGATGGGCATGTTTGTGCGCGCGCTGGCCTACATGCTGAGCCACGGCTCGGACGGCATGCGGCAGGCGTCGCGAGGATGCGGTGCTGAACGCCAACTACATCCGCGCCGGCCTGCGCGACGTCTTTACCCAGCCGTTCGGCGACAAGGCGTGCATGCACGAAGTGCTGTTCGATGACGCCTGGCTCAAGGACACGGGCGTCACCACGCTCGACTTCGCCAAGGCGATGATCGACGAGGGCTATCATCCGATGACGATGTATTTCCCGCTGGTGGTGCACGGCGCGATGCTGATCGAGCCGACGAGAGCGAAATCGAAAGTGCGCTCGATCTGTTCATTGCGACGCTGCGCGATCTGGCGAAGGCGGCGAAGGCGGGTGATGTCGAGCGCTTCAAGCAGGCGCCGCGCCTCGCGCCCCGCCGTCGCCTCGACGAGACCAAGGCGGCGCGCGAGCCGAGGCTGACCTGGAAGGCTTCGAATGAGCACAAGGCGACGACGGAGTAGCAAGTTCTACATAGGCGGGTCATCGAACATGAAACGTGGTGCTACCAATGACAGTCGGCTTCAAGACGGTTGAAAACCTGACGCAACGACCACCCACGCTATTTCAGGTCGCTTTTGGAGACAGGTGGCGTGAGTTGCCGCCGAGCGTTCAAAAACTGCACTCCGTGCAAGAGGCAGAGAGTTTTTCTGGTTTGGCGAAAGTCACTAGAGGTCGAAGCCTACTTGCGCGGTTCGCAGCCTGGTTTTTCAAATTCCCTAGGGCAGGAGAGGCAGTTCCTCTAACGATAACAAAAATACGGACGGCGACGGGGGAAACGTGGGTGCGTGACTTTGATGGTCGCGTATTTCGCTCGTTTCTCACGCCGAGCCCACGGCCGTTTCACTACCGCGAGCGGTTCTGGGCTTTCAATTATGAGCAAGAACTGCCGGTACAAGATTCGGCACTACATCTGCCGGTACGGCGCGGTTGGTTTCTGGGGGCGCCACTACCTGCATTCCTGCTTCCGCGGAGTTGCAGTACGGAATATGCAATCGACAACCAGTTTCATTTCGATGTCGGCCTATACGCTCCCATGACAGGAGACCTGATCGTTCGCTATGAAGGGTGGGTCGATCCTGATGTCCGCACCGAAGCGGCGGAATAGTGCTGCGTCACGGACAGTTCAAACTGCGAACGACCTCACGACTTCTGACTTCCGATTTCCGACTTCCGACTTCCGACTTCCGACTTCCGATTTCCGACTTCCGATTTCCGATTTCCGACTTCCGACTTCCGACTTCCGATTTCCGATTTCCAACTCCACCGACTTATCCACGGTCACTGCCCCCGTGCGATACTTCCCCTCGACCGATACGAACGAGGGGCCGTCAACCGGTGGCGACCATTGAAGGCGTGTCGGTTACAGGTCGGTAGGTACAGCAGGGGACGCGCCCCTGGCTATCGAGGCTCGTGGCACCAGCGACGTGGAACCCGTCGTCCGGGCGTAATCCGGAGGAATGCTGCCAGTATGCCTAAAATCCTGGTCAGCGGGGTGGTTCTGGACCACTTGTTACCCAATGCGGAATGCCCGCCGTGGACCACGGCCGCCCCGCTCCCCTCATTTCGGTGAGGGGAAAAAGAAAATCAGGCCACCACCGTGCGCTGAAAACCGGCCAAATCAGTGCAGCTACAAGTCATGCGAGGTTCGAACCAAGCCTGTGCGTCCGCCAAATGACCCATGCAAAGCCTTGATATTCGACGAAACACCTAACTTGTTGTGGTTGCAAGGCTCACCGACTTTTGGCATGGTCCGCCCCGCTAGTGTGGCGATTTCGAGGTCCGCTTCATTCTTGCTGCATGCGCCGACGCGGACTTTGAAATCATGAGCCACACTAGAAGCTTAATTCCTAGTGTCCTTATCGATCGCGAAGTGCGTCTGGCGCTGCGGCGTTTGAAGCGCACTTGGCGATCGGGACACTAGTCGAACCCGAACGGGGGCGTACGGTGAGCGGTCAGTCCCGCTCGGCCGGACTTTTTGCGTTCTATTCATACCGGGCAACGGGTCGTTCCAAGGGCCCAAGGGGAGTGTAATGATATCCAATCTGCTATGGGGAGTGATCGCCTGCGGGGCGCTCTCGATCCTCTACGCGATCATCACCATTCAACAGGTGATGAGCGCCGACGCCGGCAACAAGCGCATGCAGGAGATCGCCGACCGCGATCCGTGAAGGCGCGCAGGCCTACCTGAACCGCCAGTACATGACCATCGCCATGGTCGGCGCCGTCATCTTCGTGATCGCCTGGGTTCTGCTCGGCCATCTGACCGCGTTTGGCTTCCTGATCGGCGCCGTGCTTTCGGGAATCGCCGGTTACATCGGCATGAACGTCTCTGTGCGTGCCAACGTGCGCACGGCCCAGGCCGCGACCCAGTCGCTGGCCGGCGGCCTCGACATCGCCTTCAAGGCCGGCGCCGTCACCGGCATGCTGGTCGCGGGGCTCGCGCTGCTCGGCGTCACCATCTATTACTTCATCCTGATCGGCCCGCTCGGCTTCAAGCCAGCCGACCGCACCGTCATGGACAGCCTCGTCGCGCTTGGGCTTCGGCGCCTCGCTGATCTCGATCTTCGCCCGTCTCGGCGGCGGCATCTTCACCAAGGGCGCCGACGTCGGCGCCGACCTCGTCGGCAAGGTCGAAGCCGGCATTCCGGAAGATGATCCGCGCAACCCGGCGACCATTGCCGACAACGTCGGTGACAACGTCGGCGATTGCGCCGGCATGGCTGCCGACCTGTTCGAAACCTACGCCGTGACCGTCGTCGCGACCATGGTTCTGGCCGCGATCTTCTTCGCCGGTCAGCCGAACCTCGCCAACCTGATGGTCTATCCGCTGGTCATCTGCGGCACCTGCATCGTCACGTCGATCATCGGCACCTACTTCGTCAAGCTAGGCTCCAACGGCTCGATCATGGGCGCGCTTTATCGCGGCGTGATCGTGTCGGGCATCCTGTCGATCGGTGGCCTGTACCTCGCCACCCAGTTCGGCCTTGGCACCTGGGGGCAGGTCGGCACTGCGGTCGGCACTGTGATCACCGGTCAGAACCTGTTCATGTGCGGCCTCGTCGGCCTCGGCGTGACCGGCATGATCGTCTGGATTACCGAGTACTACACCGGCATCGGCTATCGTCCGGTGCGCTCGATCAGCCAGGCGTCGGTGACCGGTCACGGCACCAACGTGATCCAGGGCCTCGCTGTCTCACTCGAAGCCTGCGCGCTGCCGACGATCGTGATCGTGGTCGGCATCCTCGCCACCTACAACCTCGCCGGTCTGTTCGGAACGGCGATCGCGACGACGACGATGCTCGGCCTCGCCGGCATGATCGTCGCCCTCGACGCCTTCGGTCCGGTGACCGACAATGCCGGCGGCATCGCCGAAATGGCCGGCCTGCCGAAGGAAGTGCGCCGCTCGACCGACGCGCTCGACGCAGTCGGCAATACCACCAAGGCCGTCACCAAGGGCTATGCGATTGGCTCCGCCGGTCTCGGCGCCCTGGTGCTGTTTGCTGCCTATAACTACGACCTGCAGTACTTCATCGCCGAAGCCAACAAGCCAGGCGCCAAGGCGTTCCAGTACTTCAAGGGCGTCAAGATCGACTTCGGCCTCGACAACCCCTACGTCGTCGTCGGCTTGCTGCTCGGTGGTCTCATCCCCTACCTGTTCGGTGGCATGGGCATGACCGCGGTCGGCCGCGCCGCCGGTTCGGTGGTGGAGGAAGTCCGTCGCCAGTTCAAGGAGAAGCCGGGCATCATGAAGGGCACCGAGCGCCCGGACTATGCCCGCGCCGTCGACATGCTGACCAAGGCTGCGATCAAGGAAATGGTGCTGCCGTCGCTGCTGCCGGTGCTGTCGCCGATCGTGCTGTTCTTCATCATCAGCGCCATCGGTGGCAAGGGTGCCGCCTTCTCGGCGGTCGGCGCCATGCTGCTCGGCGTGATCGTCACCGGCCTGTTCGTCGCCATCTCGATGACCTCGGGCGGCGGCGCCTGGGACAACGCCAAGAAGTCCTTCGAAGACGGCTTCGTCGACAAGGACGGCGTCAAGCACATGAAGGGTTCGGAAGCCCACAAGGCATCCGTGACCGGTGATACCGTCGGCGATCCCTACAAGGATACCGCTGGTCCCGCCGTCAACCCGGCGATCAAGATCACCAATATCGTGGCATTGCTGCTGCTGGCCGTGCTCGCGCACCAGTAACCGCAGGATCGAGACTTGAACGATCGAACCGCCCGTACCTTGCCAGGTGCGGGCGGTTTTTTTGGTGCGCCCGGCATTGCGTTGCGGTTGGGGTTTGTGAAGGGCGGGCTAGCGACGCTACGCACTCACCCGGCCAGTCTCCCAGCCGATCAGGGCGCGCTTGCGGGTGAGGCCCCAGTGGTAACCACCGAGCGTGCCGTCGCCACGCAGCACCCGGTGGCACGGTACCACGAACGAGATCGGGTTGCGGCCGACCGCCGAGCCGACCGCGCGTGACGCCGACGGCTTGCCGAGATGGCGGGCGATGTCGTGGTAGCTGACCGCCCGGCCCATCGGGATCTTGAGCAGCGTCTCCCAAACTCGCACCTCGAAATCAGTGCCGATCAGGACGAGCCGCACCGGTTGCTCTGGTGTCCAGGTGCCGGGTTCGAATATGCGCGCGACGTGGTGGATCGTTTTCTCCGGCGCCTCGACGTAGCGGGCCGCCGGCCAGCGCGAGGTCATGTCGGCGAGTGCTTCGGCGCGGCTCTGGTTCTTGTCCTCGTCGACAAAGGCGAGGCCCGCGACACCGCGTTCGGTCGCCAGGATCAACACATCTCCGAATGGCGAAGCGTGGAAGCCATAGGCGATCTCCAGGCCCTCGCCGCGTCGCTTGTAGTCGCCGGGCGTCATCGCTTCGTGATCGACGAACAGGTCATGCAGCCGGCCGCCGCCGGACAGCCCGACTTCGTGCGCCGCTTCGAGCACGCTCGCGGAATTTCCCAGCAGGCCGCGTGCATGATCGACGGTGATGGCCTGCACGAACTCCTTCGGCGACAATCCGCACCAGCGTTTGAACAGCTTCTGGCAATGTGCTGGCGACAGGTTGAGATGCCGCGCGAGGCTGTCCAGATCGGGCTGATCGGTCCACTGTTCGGTGAGGTATCGGATGGCGCGGCGCACGAGATCGTAGTCGTGGCTGCCATCAAGGGGCAGCGGGCGAATTGGCACAGTATCGAGGTTGTTGTGCATGCTTTCATCCTGCCTGGTTGCTTAGCGAGGCTGGTTGAAGGTTTAGCGTTCCAGCCGCTGGCCGGCGACCCGGAACTTGTTGGGCGGATCGCGGTTGCGGCAGTCGGCATGGTCGCGTTCGACAGACGCCGGCGCCAGCTTCCGCGGCCCGTTGCAGCGGGGCGCCGTGCGCGACACTTTGATTGGGCAGTTCAGCCGTATGCCATTTCGGGCTGCAGTTCTTGGCCAGAATAAAACGCGTCCAACATTTTCTGCGATGTGTTAGAAGCATGTATGCGTCTTCGCCGTTTGTTGAAACTGCGGCGATTATCCTTCGCAGATATAGCCCGGCACCGACGCGCGAAAAGCACCGCTTCCGCATCGCATAATTCAACCGACGAATGGACCGATATCATGCAGATGCCCGTCGCGCTCAAGCCAGCAATGTGGGGTGCCGTGGCCGGCGCCGCAGCCCTCGCCGTCGTTGGATTTTCCTGGGGCGGCTGGGTCAGCCATGCATCGGCCGAACTGCTCGCCACGCAGAAAGCCTCCACGGCGGTCGTGAGTGCGCTGGCACCAATCTGCCTCGATAATTATAGACGTTCGGCCGATGCCCCGACTAGGCTCGCCGAGCTGAAGAAGGCCAATTCGTGGGAGCAGGCAGGCTTTGTCGAGAAGGCCGGGTGGGCCAAAATGCCCGGCGCTGTTGCGATCGATCCGGTAATGTTGCGGGCGTGCGCTGCACTTATAATTTCCGAAAAATCTTGATCGATTGCCCCAAATAGTGCGGGGTAATGGCAGGTTGGCGCATGAGGTTTTTGGTGTTAGTTGCGCAGCCTGCGATATCCGCAATCGCCTCTGATTATATCGACCGAGCGACTTGTGCGCGTGAGTTCAGCTTGATCCGGGAAGCAACAGGCTCCCCGATCTAATGGAAAAGGACCAACACCGATGGCCAAAGGTCAGCAAAAGGGTAATCGCGAAGTAAAGAAGCCGAAATCCAAGGTGACCAAGCCGCCTGCCGGGCAGACGTCGCCCTTCGCCAGCGGTCCGAAATCCGGTGGTGGTGCAGGTAAAAAGCCGCGATAATTTTAGTTGCGAATGTCGGCCCGGTCGCCTGTCGCAACGTGTCAAAACAGTTCGTGTTGCGACAGGACTTTATTGCACGCTGCAGACGGGCTGCAGGACTTTATGCGCGCTTTGACAGTTCGGATTCTCTGGCAATTCGCTCGAATAATTCTGCGATGGATTTAATCCGATACTGCTGCTCGCCGGTCTCGCGAGGCATCAATTTCAGTACTTTGTATTCCCGCGACGATGCGGGCATTGCAGCGCGAACCGGATTGAAATCGACCATCTGGCCCACCTTGTATTTTGCCGGCACCATATCGGATCTCCTGGATGTCAGATGCCCGCCGGATGAACCGGATTTGCGGGTGGTCTCAGACCGCGTCGATACGAAGCGGCCTGCATTGCTAAGCGGCGGTTCGCTGATCTTCATCGATCATGCCCAGGCTGGCGATGGCCGCCTGGAGTTCACCCGTTAGCTTTGCGGCGACATGTTTGTCGGCCGCGAGGCCGGCCGTCGCGATGACGTCGCCAAACATGATCTGAACGCGCGGTCGGCCGACGAGATGTGTGAAGTGCATATGCGTCGGCCCACGATAGAAGGCAGGCACGATTGGCACCTGGGCATGCAGTGCGATGGTCGCTGCGCCACGCTTGAATACGGCGTTGTCGGCGCTTCGCGTGCCACTCGGGAAAACCAGCAGTAGTTCGCCTTGCCGCAGCAGGTCGACGGCGATCTTGATCGAGCTGGGCGATGGGTCGGCGCGGTCGATCGCAATGCATCCGCTTTGTTCGAACACCCACTTCGACAACGGCGAACTGAACAACTCCTGCTTGGAGATGAACCGCAGTTGACGTGGATAAAGCGCGTAGGCGAGCCACAGGCTGTCGGCCCAACCAACGTGATTGCTGACGATAACCGCACCACCGCCGCCTGCTTTCAGCAACGCGGGCTGATCGAGAACCTCAGGCTTTCCCAGACGCTCAAAAATAGCTTTCAGGGCCGGTGAAGCAACGGAGAAAATGTTCATCATTTCACTAGCGCACCAAATGGCATTAAAGGCAAGAAAACAAAAAGCCAGCCGCACCGCTTTGGTCTTCGTGAATTACGTCGATATGGGTGCCTAAGGCACGGTCGAAAATACGCTGCGCTTTCAAAAAATAATACTCTTGAAAATCGTTCGGCGAACATCGCTCCGAATGCCCTCTGGGCAGCCGTCTACAATTGTGATGCAGCCGGCGATCACCGGGTGAATGCTTCGTCGTCAGGGCGCGGACATGCATCATGATCGTGTCTGTCATGCCGTCGGCAGATGTGCTTTTCTGGTGTGCAGCACGGTGCAACGTTGGCCCGCCAACCGGCACGTCGCTGCAAACATTCGGCAAGGCGGCCGATGACGCCGTCCGCAAGCCACCACGGAGTAACGCACATGCCGACCAAGCTCGGTACCCTGGAAGAGTTGCCGCAGGACTATCGCGACGCCATGGGTCGCGCCGGGGTCGCGCCGCTATGGCCGCAGATGCGCAATCTGCTGCCGCATCACGCGCCGAAGCCGGTTACGAAATCGCAGCTTTGGAGTTATGCCGCGCTGCGGCCGCTGGTGTTGCGCGCGGGCGACCTGACGCCGGTCGAGAAGGCGGAGCGCCGTGTGCTGTTCCTGGTCGATCCAGGACGTGGTCCAGGCGCGATGCAGGCCACCGCGACGATCTATGTCGGCTTCCAGTTGCTGCTGCCGGGCGAGGCGGCACCGGCTCACAAACACACGCCGAGCGCGGCGCGCATCATCGTCGAGGGCGAGGGCGCCTATACCGTCGTCGATGGCGAGAAGCTTCCGATGCACAAGGGCGACCTGATCCTCACCCCCGGTGGCTGCTGGCATGATCACGGCCACAGTGGCCGCGAACCGGTAATCTGGCTTGATGCGCTTGATCTGCCGCTGTTCGTCTATCTCGAAGGCTCGTACGCGATCGAGGCGCCTTTACAGACTCCACGCAACCGCCCTGACGCGTCCGAAGTCGAATATCGCTCGGCTGGTCTGGCGCCGGTGCGCCGCCGCGATCGGCCGATGCCACAGCCATTTCCGATGATGCGCTATCCCTGGGCGCGGACCGAGGCTGCATTGCGCCGCCTCGCCGAACACAATGGCGGCGAAGCGGTCGAACTCGACTACGTCAACCCGGAGACCGGCCAGTCCTGTCTGCCGACGATGGGCTTCACCGCCATGATGCTGCGGTCCGGTGAGAAGCAACGCCCGCCGCTGCGGTCGTCGAGCGCCGTGTTTCATGTCATCGCCGGCCGCGGCCTTTCGATCATCAATGGCGAGACCCACAATTGGGGGCCGAACGACACCATAACGGCGCCGGTGTTCGCCAGCGTAGAGCATCAGGCGACGGGCGATGAGCCAGCGTTCCTCGTGCGCATCCACGACGCGCCGCTGCAGGAGAAGCTCGGCTACTATGAAGAGCGCGCGCGCTCATGATCATTCACGCGATGGCCTGCAGGTGGAGTTCCGCAGCATGAGTGACGCTCGACTTCTCCTGGAAATTTTAACGTTTGTTAAACCACGTTCAGCTTAGAAAGTATGTGCGGCGGCCCTATCCGCACCTCCTGTTCTGCACCGTGGGTTGGTCGCCGCTCCATTCCTCGACAAAGTGATCATGTCGCGATCTACGAGTAGGTTCATCGGCCGCCAACCGCCGGAATCCGGTGCGGCATTTAGGTTAGCCTACCGCCGATGCTTCTTGCCTTTGCCCTTGCGTGCCGTTGATGGCCGAGCGGCGATGACGGGCTTTTCGGGCGGGATTGCCACGAGCTTGGCCGGTGCGGGTGCAGCGGCGCCGTCGGCCTTCGAGGGCTCGACCGCTTTGACCGCCGCCGCCTCGACCTCGAGGTAGAGATACTTCACTTCCGGGTGCTTTGCCTTGATCGCACGATCGAGACGCGTGTTCGCAGCTTCCACATCGGCTGCGGTCGCATCGTCCGCCATGTCGACGCTCGCCGCTACGATCACGTCATTGGGGCCGAGCTGCATCGTTCTGATTTCGTTAATCGCGCGCACCGGGCCGATCTTGCCGCCTTCGGACTTCAGGAGTGCGCGCACGCTCGCGATCACTTCGGGGGACGCAGCCTCGCCGACCAGCAAACTCTTGATCTCGATCGCCAGGAACGCTGCCACCGAGGCCAGGATCAGGCCGATGATCACCGAGGCGACGCCATCGGCCCATTCAAGCCCCGCCAGATGGGCGGCGGCGATGCCGGCGAAAGCCACCACCAGACCGGCCAGGGCTGCGATATCCTCAAGCAGCACCGTGAACATCGCCGGGTCCTTCGAGCGCCTGAGCGCCGTCAGTGCCCGGTCGCCATTGCGCGTGGTGTTGAACGCCTTCAGTGCCTGCCAGGTCGAAATGCTTTCCAGGAAAATAGCCATGCCGAGCACCGCGTAGTTTACCTCCGGATTGCTGATCGGATGCGGATGCAACAGCTTCTCGACGCCCTCGTAAATCGACACGCCCGAGCCCAGCGAGAACAGCAGGATCGCAACCACGAAGCTCCAGAAATAGAGTTCCTTGGCGTAGCCGAAGGGGTGGCGCTCGTCCGCTGGTCGTGCCGCCCGCTTTATGCCATGGAACAGCAAGGCTTGGTTCGATGTGTCAACCAGCGAGTGGATCGCTTCCGACAGCATCGCCGACGACCCGGTGTAGGCGGCGGCGGCGAATTTCGAGACCGCGATGCCGAAATTGCAGGCCAGCGCTATCAGCACCACCTTGGTCGAGCCTTCAGCTGCCATAACCCGGTATCCCTGTCCGTCCGTGTTGGTATCGTGGCGTTACACCAACTGACCGGGTGGCATCAATAAATCGTTGCCAGGGGTGGCCGGGGGCAGGTACCGATTTGGCGAAAGCAGCGATATGGGAATGCAGCCGACGACAATCGGCGACTGTCCCCACAGCCCCAGCTGGCCGGAGTGCTACTATGGATGCCCAAGAAATCTCGCGCGACGCGATCGCCGCCGCCTACAACCGCATTCGCCCGCACGTGCGCAAGACGCCGGTCATCGAGAGCGCCAGCGCCGATTTCGGCATCGATGCGGGGCAACTGACCTTCAAGCTCGAGCACCTGCAGTATGCCGGCTCGTTCAAGTCGCGCGGCGCCTTCACCAACCTGTTGCTGCGCGACATCCCAAAAGCCGGCGTTGCTGCGGCATCGGGCGGCAATCACGGCGCGGCAGTGGCTTATGCGGCGTCGAAGCTCGGCCGCAAGGCGACGATTTTCGTGCCGAAGATTTCATCGGCAGCCAAGATCCAGCGCATTCGCGATTTCGGTGCCGACCTCGTCGTTGAGGGCGAACGCTACGTCGACGCTCTTGCGAAGTGCGAGGCGTACATGAAGAAGTCCGGCGCGCTCGGCATTCACGCCTACGACCAGCCGGAGACGCTGCTCGGCCAAGGCACTGTCGGCCTGGAATTGGAAGCCCAGGCGCCGAAGATCGACACGCTGTTGGTGGCGGTTGGTGGCGGCGGCCTGATCGGCGGCATCGCCGCGTGGTACGAGGGCCGCATTCGCATCGTCGGCGTCGAACCCGCGACCAGCAATGCGCTGTTCGCGGCACTCGCGGCACAGACGCCGGTCGATGTCGAGGTATCCGGCGTCGCCGCTGATAGCCTCGGTGCACGCCGCGTCGGCAGCCTGATGTTCCCGCTCGCCCGCGCCTATGTTGATCAGGTCGTACTGGTCGGCGACGATGCGATCAAGGCCGCGCAACTGTCGCTGTGGCAAGGCATGCGGCAGGTGCTGGAGCCGGGCGGCGCCGCAGCCTTCGCAGCCCTGCTCAGCGGCGCCTATCGCCCCGCCAAGGGTGAGAAAGTCGGCGTGCTCCTGTGCGGCGCCAACACCTCTGCCGTCGATTTCGGGAAGTGAGCCGTATATGCTCAGCAGAGGCAAGTGTCGGGTCTCGCGAGTGGGCTCTACCCGACCTACGACCGCACGTGTGGTACCTCCGCTCACAACCAACAAAGAACCGTGACCGTAGGTCGGGTCAAGCCCGTTTGCGCGACCCGACAACCAAAAGCGACATGCTAGCCGCGATCGTTCACTTTTTCACCGTCTCAGCGTACTGCAGTACGGCGGTGTGATCGGCCTGCTTGCCGAGTGCACCAAGCGCCTTGGTGAGATACGCACTGACGAACGCCAGCTCGTCGGCGCCGAGCCCAAGTTCCTCGGCGAGCCTGCGCGCCATGCCGACATCCTTTTCCATCAGCGCCAGCGCGAAACCTGAATCGAACTTGCGCGACAGCATGTAGCGCTCGGCTTTGTTCTCGGTGGTGTTGTTGCGGCCGGTGGAGGCGTTCAGCACCTTGGTCATTACCGCGCCGTCGAGGCCGAATTTCTGGCCGACGATCAGCGCTTCGGCGGTGGCGACGAGACCGGCCGCCGACACGTAGTTGTTAAGCGCCTTCATGGCGTGGCCGGAGCCGAGCGCGCCGGTGCGATGGATCTGGCCCATGGCCTTCAACACCGGCTCTGCCTCGTCGACGAGCTTGGCCTCGCCTCCGGTCATGATCGCGAGCGTGCCGGTCACCGCTTTGCCGACGCCGCCGGACACCGGCGCATCGATCATGCCGATGCCGAGCTTGGCGAGATCCGCGCCCAGCGACCGCGTGTCGAGCGGGAACGACGAACTCATGTCGATGACAATCGCGCCCTTCGCCAAGCCCGCCTTGACGATGCCGCTGTCGCCAAGGATCGCGTCGCGCACGTGCCGGCTCTCGGGCAGCATGGTGACGACGAATTTGCAGCGCTTGGCGATATCGGCCGGGCTCGCCGCCGCTTCGATGCCGGGGGCCGAAGCCGCCACGGCGGCGGCCGATTCCGCCCGCAGATCATAGGCGAGGACCGTGTGTCCGGCCTTGGCGAGGCAGCGCACCATCGGCGCGCCCATGTTGCCGATGCCGATGAACCCGACCGGTTGTGCCGCTGCCATGTGTCGCTCCAAACCCTAATGTGAATTTTGCAGTCACATAAGCGGGGTTCGGGCCACCACTCAAGGCCGATGCACGCAACAGTGCATTGACGATTTGCCGATCAGGTCGGGCATCGACGGTGCCAGGCTGAGGCCAGAAACCGTCGTTGATCCCGCGCGCCACTCAAACTGGCTCAAGCACCATCAGGCCCGACGCCGTATTGGAAATCGGGATGTGATAGTTCGAGTGCACCTTGCGCACCTTTTCCGGCAGCGTGCCGCGCGCGACGAGCCAGTTCAGGAGTTCGACACCCTGAGTGCCGGACAGCTCGACCAGCTCGGCGGTCGAATACTTGGTCGCCCATGCCGGGTTGTTGACCATGCTGTCCATGAACTGCAGGTCGAACTCCTTGTTGATGAAGCCCGCTCGTTCGCCATCCAACTGATGCGACAGCCCGCCGGTGCCGAGCACCACGACACGGACGTCGTGCGGCCAGCTTTCGATGGCGCGGCGCAGCGCCTGACCGAGCTTGTAGCAGCGCGCCGCCGACGGCAGCGGCGCCTGCACCGTGTTGACCACCACCGGCACCACCCGCACCGGCCACTTCTGGTCGGGATAGCAAAGTGCCATTGGCAGCGTCAGCGCGTGATCAACCACCATCTCCTGACAGGTGACGAGATCGAACTCCTCGGCGACCAGCGACTCGATGATATGCCAGGAGAACGCCGGATCGCCCTGGAACGGCGCCATCACTGGAATGCCCCAGCCTTCGTCGGCGTTGCTGTAGGACGGGCAGGCGCCGACTGCGAAGGTCGGCATCTTGTCGAGGAAGAAGTTGAGGCCGTGGTCGTTGTAGGCGGCGACGATAACGTCCGGCTTGACCTTGGCGAGCCAGTCACGCACCGGCGGGAAGCCGTCGAAGAACGGTGCCCAATATGGGTCCTTCTGCTTGCCCTTGGCGATGGCGCCGCCGATGGCGGGCACGTGCGAAGTGGTGATCGTTCCCACAATTTTGGCCATGGCTCAGGCTCCCGCCTTCAAGAGTTTCGCTTTGAATTCGTCCTTGGTCATGCCGGTCTGCTGGGCGCCGATGTCCTGCATGTCGAGGCCGAGGATGCCGGCGAACTTGGCGAGGTAGTAGGCGTTGCCGCCGGCGGCGATCAGCTGCAGCACGTTGCGGGCACGGATTGCTTCCCGCTGCTCGGTGTTGAGGCCGTACTTGGCGCAGTAGGCGTCCTCGTCGGCGACGAAGGCCTTGCGGTTCACGTCCTCGTTGAACGAGTAGCACATCTTGTTCAGCGCATAGCCCTTGCGGGCCTGCACGCCATCGAAGATGACGGTGCCGGGAATGTCATGGTGATGAGCTCTGGGCTTCGACATGCCTGTCCTCCTGGTTCGGTGTTCTGGTGCGAACTATTGACCGGCATCAAGGATCGGATAAATCCGCCGGATACGATGCAATGCATGAGTGATTTCGATCATTTGGACCTCGACGGCCATCTGCTGAAGCTGCTGCTGGCGGTGATCGAGGAGGGTTCGGTGACGCGCGCGGCGCAGCGGCTCGGTGTCACCCAGTCGGCGGTCAGCCACCTGCTCGACAAGTTGCGCGCCATTGTCGGCGATCCGCTGTTCGTGAAGTCTGGTCGCGGCATCGTGCCGACCGCGCACGCGCAGCTGCTGGCATCGCGGGCCCGCACTCTGCTCGACGAGATGCAGAGCTTTTCCAGCGCTGCAGCCTTCGACCCGGCCAAGTTCTCGACCGTGTTCACCATCGCCGCCAACGACCTGCAGCGCGATCTGCTGCTGCCGTCGCTGCTGCGCTATGTGCGGGCCCAGGCGCCAGGCTTCATGCTGCGGGTTATCCCTTCAGGCGTGCCGTCGGCCGAGATGTTGCGTGATCAGCATTGCCAGCTGGTGATCTCACCGCGTCCGCCGGAAGCCAGCGACATTCTGCAGAAGCGTCTGTTCGAGCAGAGTTATCAAGTGTTCTATGACGCGAGCCGTCGCGACGCGCCACGAACCAAGGCGCAGTATCTACAGGCGGAACATGTGACGGTGCTATACGAGCCACGGCGGCAGCTTGACATTGATGCGGTGCTGGCGGCGCGCGGCGTTCATCGCCGGTTCGCAGTCCAGGTGCCGGGCTTCGCTGGCATCGGACCGTTCCTGCGCGGCAGCGACTTACTCGCCACGCTGCCGAGCTTGCTGAGCGCCCATCTGCTAAGCGGGTTGGCGGTCGCGCCGGTACCGGTCGATTGCCCGCCGATGCCGATGTATATGGTCTGGCACCTGCGCCATCAGGCCGACCCGGCGCACCGTTGGTTGCGACAGCAGTTGGAGATGGTGGTGGCGCCGGCCCTTGCCGCCGCCCGTCCGACTAGACGGAAATTGGTCGATAGCTAAGGCTACACCACTGCGCCGAAAAGTTTGCCGATGCCGGCGGTGGCCGCCATGGCCAAAGCGCCCCAGAAAGTTACCCGTGCCGTCGCCTTGACCATGTCGGCGCCGCCAGCCCTGGCACCGACCGCACCGAGCAGGCCAAGGAACAGCAGCGAGGCGATCGAGACGCCGATCACCAGCCGGTTGGCCGGCAGGATTAGCGCCATCAGTAACGGCAATGCTGCGCCAACCGCGAACGTCGCCGCCGACGTCAATGCCGCCTGAACGGGGCGTGCGGTGCTGATATCGGAGATGCCGAGCTCGTCGCGGGCATGTGCGCCGAGCGCATCCTTGGCCATCAACTGTTCGGCGACCTGGCGCGCGAGTCCTGCCTCGACACCGCGCCCAATATAAATCTGCGTCAGTTCCTGGCGCTCGAATTCGGGACTGTCGGCGAGTTCCTTGGTCTCGCGAGCGAGATCCGCATTTTCGGTATCCGACTGCGAACTGACCGACACGTACTCGCCGGCCGCCATCGACATTGCGCCCGCGACCAACCCGGCAACACCGGTCAGTAGGATCTCACTCGGCTTGGCAGACGCTGCCGCAACGCCGACGATCAGGCTCGCGGTCGACACGATACCGTCGTTGGCGCCGAGCACGGCGGCACGCAACCAACCAATGCGATCGACGTTGTGGTTCTCGCGATGAATATGCAGGCGGCTCATGGCTTCCTCGTCGTATCGTTAACGGTGGAGAATTGGTCCCACGCAACGACCACAAGACACGCCAGCCGGCGTCGCGAATTGATCTGCATCACGCAGGGCGCTCGACCGACTCTGTCATCTCGATATAGTGAACTATCATGCCAAGTCTCGATCATTCCATTACAACCTGGATCGTTGCCATCGGTATCGGCCTGCTGATCGGTGCTGAGCGTGAACGCAGCAAAGGCACAGGTCCCAATCGAGAACCGGCCGGCATACGCACTTTCACCATCGCGGCGCTGTTCGGCGGCGCCGCGCTGCACACCGGTGGTGAGAACCTGCTCAGCATCGCCACTGCCGGCGTCTTGGTGCTGGCCGCCATCAGCTACTGGCGCAGCCGCGGCGACGATCCGGGCCTGACCACCGAAATCGCTCTTGTGTTCACCGTCGTGCTCGGCGGCCTCGCCATGCGCGAGCCTGGCACCGCCGCCGGCCTCGCGGTCATCACCGCCATCCTGCTCGCCGCGCGGGCGCCATTGCAATCGTTCGTGCGGGATGTACTCACGGCTTCCGAAATGAAGTCGGCGTTGATCTTCGCCGCCGCCACGCTGGTGGTCTGGCCGGTGCTGCCGGACCGGTATCTCGGACCACTGCAGGCGATCAATCCACGCTCGATCTGGTCGCTGGTGATTTTCATCATGGCGATCAGCGCTGGCGGCTACGTCGCCGTGCGTCTGCTCGGATCGCGGCATGGGTTGCCGCTATCCGGCTTCGCCTCGGGCTTCGTGTCGAGCAGCGCCACCATTGCCGCGATGGGCAGCCGGGCCGCCGACGACCCGCGCCTGCTAGGACCGGCAGTGGCCGGCGCCGTGCTGTCGACGGTGGCGACCATCGTGCAGGCAGCCTTGCTGATTGGCGCGACCAGTCAAGCGGCGTTGGCTGCGGTGGCAACGCCGCTGATGTGTGCAGGCGCGGCTGCGGTTCTCTACGGTCTGGCCTTCGGCCTGCGCCTCGCCGACAACACCCCCGAGGTGCCGGCGGGTCCTGGCGAAGCGTTCAGTTTCAAGACCGCACTGATCCTGGCGGCGACGTTGGCGGCGGTGCTGCTGGCCTCGGCGGCGCTGCAGGCTTGGCTCGGCGATCGCGGATTGACGTTGGCGGTCGGCATGGCGGGCTTTGCCGATGCGCACGCACCGGTGGCGTCCGTAGCGTCCCAGGTTGCGGCCGGCCGTCTCGCCGCGACCGATGCGACGGCGCCGATCCTGCTGGCACTGACGACCAACTCGGTGACCAAGGTGGTGCTCGCCTTCGGTAGTGGCAGCCGCGATTTCGCCGTTCGCGTGGTGCCAGGTTTGCTTCTGGTGCTTGCCGCCGCCTGGGCGGGACACCTGCTCCGCTGAGGGTGCCGTCATCCTTTTCGCGCCTCGAAGGCTATCAGCGAAGATCGACGGCGACGCCTGATTGTCCGTTGAGCAGTCGGCGCAAGTGAAAGTTGGCGAGCGGATCGTCAGGCGATGCACCCAGCAGGCCGGCAAACGCAGCCCGCGCACCTGCGTCCTTGGTCGCCATTTTGTCGAATGCCGTGGCATAGGCTTGCGCCGTCAATTCGGAACCAATCGGGATCGGCTCATAGGCACGCAAGGGGTCGACGCGGCCGCGCAGCAATAAGTCGCCGATCGGCCGAACATTGAGCTCCGGTGCCCGTTCGATGACATGCGAGCTAACGCAAATGCGCGTACCGAGTTGCTTGTTGGCAGCCTCCAGCCGCGAGGCCGTGTTTATCGTGTCGCCATAAGCCGTATAGTCGAAGTAGCGACCGCCGCCGAAATCACCGACCATTGCCGGTCCGGAATTTACGCCGATCCGTGTCACACCGAAATTGACGCCGTCTTGCAGCACTGACTCGCGATGCTTCTCCGCAAACGCATCAAGTTCGAGCGCGCAGGCGACCGCGCGCGCGGCGTGATCATGCTGGTCTGCCGGCGCTCCGAACAGCACGAGCAATGCATCGCCCATGATCTTTGCCACGGTGCCGCCGTGGGCGAAAACAACGTCCGTCATGCCAGTGAAATACCCATTGAGCAGCGCCGCCAATGCGGCGGGCTCCAGGGTTTCGACGAGGCCGGTGAAGCCGGCGACATCGGTGAACAATGCGGTCAGGTCGCGGCGGCGCGCGCCGAGATCGAGGCTGCGGTCGTCGGCGGCAAGCTCGGCCGCGAGGTTGGGTGAGAAATATCGGGCCAACGCTGCGTGCGCTCGCTCGGCGGTGGCGCGGCGCGAGCGCGCCTCGCGCGCGGCGCCGACAAAGCGCAGCGTCTTGGCGATCGTCGCCTCGACGTCGGTGAAATCGATCGGCTTGGTGAGGAAATCGAATGCGCCACGGTTCATGGCGGTGCGGATGTTGGACATGTCGCCATAAGCCGAGACGATTACGGTCGCGAGCGGCTCGGATGCCTCCTGCAGATGAGCAAGTAAGGTCAGGCCATCCATGCGAGGCATGTTGATGTCGGCGAGTACCAGATCGAGTTCGGGATGGCGGGCAGCCGTCTCAAGTGCTTCTACCCCGTCACGGGCGAACACGAAGCTGAACTCGCCGTCGCGGATCTGGCGGCGGAACTTCTGGGTAACGAGCGCCTCGAGGTCCGGCTCGTCATCGACCACCATGATCGTTTTCATGCGTGCGCGCCGCGTGCGTCAAGCCTGCGGTCGATGTCTGCGCGCAGCACGGTGAAGTCGATCGGCTTCGACATCAGACCGTCGGCGCCACCTTCTGCAGCCTTTCGTCGCGTTTCGGCGTCACCATAGGCGGTGATCATGATTACGGGGAGTTTCGGGTGCATCGCCTTCACCTTGGGTAGCAGCTCAAGGCCGCTCATGCCTGGCATATTGATGTCCGAGAGAAGCAAGATGAGATCCGCTCCGCCAGCCTTTTCGATCGCGGCGAGGGCTTCGAGCGCGGAAGCCGCGAACGCCATGTCGAAGCGGCCTGATTTCAACTCGCGGCGGAACTGCTGTCGAAACAATGCTTCCATGTCGGCTTCGTCATCGACCACGAGAATCAAGACACTCATTTTTTTGACTCCAGCAAAGCAACCTTGCGAGGCAATACGACTGTAAACTCGGTGAAGCTGCCTGGTTCGGTGTCAACGCTAAGGCTGCCGCCATGCTGCTTTACCACGATGTCATGCGACAGCGAGAGCCCGAGGCCGGTGCCCTCGCCAGTCGGCTTAGTCGTGAAGAACGGCTCGAAAATCCGCGCCTTCACTGCGTCGGGAATGCCCGTGCCATTGTCCCTGACCCTGATCTCGACCCTGTCAGGAAGGGCCTTGGTCGTCACCTTCAGAACGGGCTCGAAGCCGGCCGGGGCACCGTCGAGCTTCCGCTTGTTGGCGGCGTGAAAGCCGTTGCCGATGAGGTTGAGGAGAACGCGGGTGAACTCTTGCGGAAAGACCGCTGTTGGGCCGATTGCGGGATCATAGTCGCGCTCAAGCGTGATGTTAAAGCCGGGCTTCTCGGCGCGCGCCCCGTGATAGGCGAGGTTGAGGGCCTCCTCCACCGCCGCATTGAGATCAATCGCGCGCCGCTCGCCGCCACTCTCGCGGGAGTGGGCGAGCATGTTCTTGACGATCGAATCCGCGCGTCGGCCATGATGCACGACCTTGGCGAGATTGCCCTTCAGCATGCCGGCGATCTCATCGACTTCCGCCCGCGATTTGGCATCAAGCGTTGGATTGGCCGAGGCGATGGCCTCTTCGATCTCGCCCACCAGTTCGACAGATAGTTCCGCGAAATTGTTGACGAAGTTGAGCGGGTTCTTGATCTCGTGCGCGACGCCGGCGGTGAGCTGGCCGAGCGAGGCGAGTTTCTCCGTCTGCACGAGGCGATCCTGGGCGGTGCGCAGGTCTTCGAGCGATTGCTGAAGTTCCTTCGTGCGGGCCTGCACCTCGCTCGAACAGCCGCGCGTTGTTGATGGCGATCACGGCCTGGTCGGCGAAGGTCTCGACCAGCTCGATCTGACGTTCGGCTGAATAGGGCCGGGGCTCGAGGCGCCGCATAAGAATGACACCGATGGCTTCCCCATCGCGCATCAGCGGGCACGGCGAGGGCAGCTCGGTTGCCGTGCCCGTTCTGATCGCCATAGCTTGCCTTCGGGAAACTCCTGGTCAGCTAGAACGTCGGGCACATGAATAGTTCGGCGTTCGAGGGCGACGCGGCCGGTTACCGAGGCGCGATTGATCGCCACCGGATGCCGAGCAAGGTATTGGATGTGCTCGGCCTCCATCCGATTGCCGGCTACCAGGTGGCACATTTCGTCTTCGGCCCGGGCAATGAAGGCATGCTCGGCCGCGCACAGCCGGGCGGCGGTTTGCACGATGGGTCGAATACCGGCTGCATGTCGGTTGGCGACCGACTGATCACCTTCAGCATTCGCCCGTCGCGGTCTGATATTCCAGCGCCTCGTTCAGATCCGCCGTGCGCTCCTCGACCCTGCGCTCCAGCGTCTCCTGCGACTCCTGGATGCGGCCAGCCATGATGTTGAAGCGCTGCGCCAGCGCACCGATTTCGTCGCCACTGCGCACCGGGATGCGGCTCGCGAGGTCGCCTTCGCCAAGCTTCTGCGCGCCGGCTTGTAACTCTGTGATCGGCACCACCATGCGGCGGGCAAGCAGCGTGCCGGCGGCCCCCGCCAGTCCGACACCGAGCGCGAGCAGCGCCAGTGTCTGGTAGAGCGCGGACCAGACCCGTCCCAAAGCTTCCGCCGACGGCAGCTCCACGAATACGTTCCACCCAACCTTGGGGACCTTGGCATTGGCGGACAGTACGCTATTGCCGTCCGGTCCGATTCCCGCATCGACGGGGGCTGCGGTGGCGTCGGCTTTGCGGGCAGCAGCGACCTGCGGCAAGGATGTGAGATCGGTATTGCGCAGCACGAGGCTCATATCCGGATGCGCAATCAGCCGGCCGGCAGGATCGGTGATGAAGGCATAGCCGGTGTCACCGACGCGGATGGCGGTTATCACGTCCCAGGCGAGCTTGAGGTTGACTTCGGCGATGGTGGCGCCAGCGTTGCGTCCCGCATGGGCCATGCCGATCGTCATGTAAGGCTCGGAACCGCGACGGAATGTGACCGGGCCATAGTAGATCTTGTCGCGGACAGTGGCCACGAAGCGCGGATCGGCCGAATAGTCGGCATTTGTGCCGACTTGGTCGGGCTCAAGCCGCGACAGCTTCAGTTGTTCGCGGCCGGCACCGTCGACGTGCACCAGTTCGGTGATGGCGGCCGCCTGCCGCAACAGGCGGATGAAGTCGTAGCGCCGTTGCTCGACGCTGACGCGCGCCCATTCCGCCCGCGTCGTCCAGCCCAACTGCTGTTCGATTTCGGTGACGAACTGCACGACACGCTCGGCTGCCGCGTTGGCTTTCTCCTGCTGAACCCGGACGGCCTGCACCCGCGCATCGCGATAGGTGATCGCCATGTCGATCGCGCCGTTGATGCAAAGCACGGCGGCCACTAGCCCGAGGAAGGCAATGGCGAACTTCTGGGCGAGAGACAGCGTGCGGCGGGCACGCTCGACTTTCGCCGAAAGTTCCAGGGGCGCGGCGGCGATAGTCATTCAATTACCTCGTCGGCGCGGGCGAGCAGCGTCGTCGGGATTGTCAGGCCGAGCCGCTTTGCTGTCAGCATATTTATCGCAAATCGAAATACCGTCGGCTGCTCGATTGGAATGTCGCCGGGGGGCGTGCCACGCAAGATGCGGGCGACGAAATCGGCCGCACGAAGGCGGAATGCTACTCGGTCGGGCCCGTAACCCATAAGGCAGCCATCATGCGCCATGCGTGCGGCCTCGCTGATCGACGGTAGGCCAGCTTCGACCGAGAGGCGGGCCAGGATCTTGGCATCGCGCACGAATTCGGGGGCCGCGGCAATCGCCAGCGCCTCGGCACGGAATTGGCGCATCCCGGCGAAGGCCGCCCCATATGCTGCTTCATCGTGAGCGAAGAATACTTCCGTCACTATGCCCATCGAGTTTGCGACGCGTTTCATTTCGCGAATGACGTCGACATGCCGAGGTGGTTGTATAGCGAGGATCGCGATGCGCCGGGCCGCCGGCGCCGCCTCGTGCAACAACGAAATGTGTTTGGCGCCAAACTCGGCCGCCTGATTGGTGAGTCCGGTGACACTGCCGCCCGGCCGCGAAAGACTTTTGGCCAATCCGGTCGCGACCGGATCCTCGCCAGCGAATGCCATGACAATCGGCACGGTCTTGGAGTGCTCAAGTATAGCTCTGACGCTGGCGTTGGTCGCCGCAATGACCAAGTCAGGCCGCATCGCCAACGCATCCTGGCCCAATCTTGAAAGCTGGTCCTGATCGCCGACGTACATCGATGTCACCAGATTGCGGCCCTCCACGAACCCGAGCCGCGCGAGTTCCGGAAAGACTATGGTACGAATTTCCTCGGCCGAAAACGACGATGGGGAAATGACCGCCACTCGGTAGACCCTGTCCTGGGCGGCGGCGCCGGACCAAGTTGTGGTCGACATCGCGCCAGCGCCGAAGAGAAATGTTCGCCGCTTCATTCGATGACCTCGTCGGCGCGGGCGAGGATGGAGTCTGGAATGGTCAGGCCAAGCGCTTTCGCCGTCTTGAGATTGATCACAAACTCGAATTTTGTTGGCCGCTCTATTGGAATGTCACCTGCCTTTTCGCCACGCAGAATTTTGTCGGCCAGTTCTACTGCGCGAGGGAAATAGATCTCCTGGGTCGGGCCATAGCTCATGAGGAGGCCTCCAGTCACACTAGCGCGCAGGAACGTCATGGTTGGCAGTCCACGCTTAAGGGCTGCAGCCGAATAGGCATTCGCAACCGAGGAAGTTCCAGGAAAGGTCAATTGGACAATGCCTGTCTTCTTGTCGCCTGTAATGATTGAGAACTTGGTCTCGAAATCATCCGAGGGGTTCATCTCCAAAATCATAGCCTCAATGCCCATGCCTTTGGCGGCCGCCAATGCAACGTTCAGTTGCTCCCGTCCCGTTGATGGCTGCCAGGCGAACGCCACGCGCTGGAGCCCTGGGACGGTCGCGAACAGCAGCTCGATCCATTTTGCCGCCAGTGACGGCAGGTCGAGAAACAGTCCCGTGATATTGCCACCGGGCTTCGCATAGCTCGCGATCAGGCCGGTGCGGACGGGATCGGTCTCCATGTCGATGGCGACGATGGGTGTGGTCGTGGTGGTGCGGGCGGCGGCGCGAACCGCATCTGCACCGACAACGATGATCACGTCGGCACCTTGCGCCACCAGTTCGCCCACGAGGCCGGGTAGCCTTCTCAGATCACCCTGCGCCGAGCGCACAAACGCGGTCTGCTCATCGACATAGCCGAGTTTCCGCCACGCGGTTCGCAGGATTGCAAGTGTCACGTGGCTGGGGCTTGCCGTGACCGGATGAACATAGCCGATCTTGCCAGCCGGGCGCAGGTATTGCGCGAAAGCCACGGCGGGAGCACAAATCACACCACCCAAAACCATGCCAAAAGCGCGACGCTCGATCATTCGATCACCTCGTCGGCGCGGGCGAGGAGAAGTGGCGCAATCTCGATGCCGAGCGCTTTCGCTGTCTTCAGATTGATCACCAGCTCGAATTTAGTCGGTAGCTGGATCGGCAGATTACCTGGCTTTTCCCCTTTTAGGATCTTGTCGATATAGCCGCCGGCACGACGAAACAGATCGAAGATATCGGGGCCATAGCTCAGCATTGCGCCGGCTTCGACAAAATCGCGGTGCTCGGAAACGATGGCGATGCGCGACTCCGCCGCCGCGCGCGCGATCTCGTCCTTCAGCGCCGTGGTGGCGAAATCGCGGATCACGATTAGGGCGGTGGCGCCGTCCACCCTTAGTGCCGCGAAATGCTTGGCCAGTTCAGTTGGTGAATTCGATAGCAACGACTGGCGCGAAACGGAGAGCCCTTGGGCGCGGGCATCGGCTTCGGTGGCCGCCCCCCAGTCGCGGAAATTCGGATCGGTGCCGTTGTGCAAGATACCGATAATCTTCAGGTTTGGCAGCAACTCCTTCAGTAGCTGGATACGCTTCGCCGACAAGCCTTCGCCCATGGTGGAGAAGCCGGTCAGATTTCCACCGGGCCGGGCGAGGCTTTCGTACAGCTCGGGATTTGATTGGCCCGGCGGCAGCTGCAAAGCGATGATCGGCAGTTGGGTCACGCGGCGCGCGGCGTAAGCTGCGGCCGGACCAGGCGCGATCAGTATATCGGCCTTCAAGCCGCTAAACTCGGCGATGATCGCATTGGCCTGGCTGGCGTCGCCGTCGGCGTGGCGGCTTTCGATGCGGATATTCTGGCCGTCGATATAGCCGCTTTCGCGCAAACCTTGGCGAAGCGCGTCGAGAAAGCGCTTGTCGCCCTCAGCCGACGACAGGCCGATGTAGCCGATCAACGGGACCCGAGGGGTTTGGGTGCGAGCGGCGGATGGCCAGACCGTTAGGGCACCGATTGCGGCGATGAATGTTCTGCGCCTCATTCGATCACCTCATCCGCGCGGGCGAGCAGTAAGGGCGGTAAGGTGATGCCCAGTGCGGTCGCGGCTTTCAGGTTGAGTACCATCTCGAACTGGGTCGGTTGCCGCACCGGGATGTCGGCAGGGCTTGCACCCTTGAGGATCTGATCGACCTGGGCGGCGGCCACGCCGACACCTTCAGCAAGCTTGCCTGAATACGATAGCAAGCCACCCTGGTGCGCATATCCACCGATCGGCGAGCCTGTCGCGAGCTTGTAGCGCAGCGCCAGTGCGATGGCGGCCGCGCGCGGCAATGTGGGCTGCACGATGGCTGCATCAACTTTTTCGGCCGACATGCGCTCGAAAGCAGCCTCAAGTTCGTCGGGCTTTGCCACGCCGTAGACGCGCAGCTCCAGTCTGACGCTTTGATTGGCGGTTTCGATGCCTTCGATGAGCCGCTTGTGGAAGGGATCACTCACGTTGACGAGCGCACCGATCCGGCTTGCCGCCGGCAACGCCTCGCGCAGCAAGCCAAGGATTGCCCCTGCCACCTCCGGAACTGCGTTGGAGATGCCGGTTATGTTGCCGCCGGGCCGGGCAAGGCTCGCGATCAGACCCGACCCGACAGGGTCGGCAGCCGACATGACGATCGGGATGCTGCCGGTCGCGGCCCTGGCGGCTAGTGCCGCTGGCGTCGTCATGGCGACGATGACATCGACCTTGCGCGCGGCGAGGTCGGCCGCCATCTCGGCCAGCCGCGCAACCGAACCATTGGCGACGCGCACATCAAGCTCGATCGTTTCGCCGTCGCGATACCCCAGGCCCACCAGGGCAGCGCGCAGTAGGCCGAGCGCCGGTTCCGGATTGGAGTGGAACAGCACGCCGATCACCGGCTTGCGCGTCCCTTGCGCATGGGCGACGAGGGGCCACTCGGCCGCCGCACCAACCATCCCGATGATGAACGCCCGTCGTCTCATTCGATCACCTCGTCGGCGCGGGCAAGCACTGCAAGTGGAATGCTGAGGTTAAGCGCCTTGGCGACCTTCAGATTGATCACCATCTCGAACTTGGTCGGCTGCTCGATCGGCAGGTCGGCGGGCTTGGTACCCTTCAGGAGCTTGGTGAGCGTTAGGGCGGTCTCCTGCCGATAGAGCTTCGAACTGCTTGGGCCGTAGGCAGCGAGACCACCTTCCTGTGCCATCTCGGGCCATTGATAGATCGCCGGTAGCCCAAGCGCCGCCGTGCGCTCGAAGATCACACCACGTCTGGCCGAAAACAGAGGCGAAGCCAGTACATTCAGTCCGGCGGCGCCCGATGCCTTGATCGCTTCGATCGCCGGGATGATTTCGTCGAGTTTGGCGACCGATACCACCATCAATTCGACGCCGCGGGCGCGGGCGGTCTCCTTCAGGTGCGCCAATCGTTGCTCGGATGTGGTGTTGGGGTCGGCCAGCGCGGCAATGCGGTGGGCATCGGGCCGCATCTCCAAGAGAAGCTCTTGTCGCTTGCTATCGAGCTGCGGCGCCAGAAAACTCATGCCCGTCGTATTGCCGCCCGGCCTGGACATCGACTGTGCGAGACCACTGCCGACGAGATCGTCCGTGTTTCCGAGGATTGGAATGGCGGTCGTCGCCGCCTGCGCCGCACGTATCGCGGCATCGCCACCGGCGAAGATGACGTCGACCTTCGCTGCCACGATTTCCGCCGCGTGCGCGGCCAGCTGGTCGGGGCGCAGTCCGTAGCCGGCCCGATCCCAGATCAGGTTCTGGCCGTCGACGAAACCTTGGGCACCGAGCGCCTCGCGAAACACGACCTGATCCGGCCTGTCATACGGCAGAAAGGCGAGGACGCCGACGCGATAGGTGCGTCCCGGCTCTTGTGCCATGGCGAAAAGCGGCCGCGCCACGATTGCCGCGCCGCCGAGCCCCGCGATAAATGTCCTGCGTCTCATTCGATCACCTCGTCGGCGCGGGCGAGCAGGAGCGGCGCAATCTCGATGCCGAGCGCCTTGGCCGTCTTCAGGTTGATCGTCATTTCGAACTTGATCGGTTGCTGAACGGGCAAATCGGCTGGCTTGGCGCCCTTGAGGATCTGCCCGGCATAGACACCGATCTGACGATAGGCATCCTTCAGGTTCGTACCGTAGCTTACCAAGCCCCCACTCTCGGCGAATCTGCGCAAAATGCCAATCGACGGAATCTTCGACCGCAAGGCAAAATCCGCAATCTGTTCCCGTTGTGCAAGGAATGTATCTTCGCCGATGACGAGTGCTTGCACTTGTTGTTGTGCCATCGCCGTGAATGCGGTCTCGATCTCAGCGGGCGTCGCGGCTTTCAGGATCAGCAGCCGCACCCCCTTTGCTCTCGCCACTTCCTCGACGCCGCTAATCCAGGGATTTGGACTGCTCGGGTTAAGCAGCAGCGCGATAAGCCGCGCCTGCGGAACCATCTCGCAGATGAGGGCCAACCGCTTGGCCATCAAATCGCTACTCAGTAGCGTGACGCCAGTGAGGTTGCCGCCCGGACGAGCGAGGCTGGTGACAAGGCCCTCCGCTACCGGATCAATGCCGACGCCGAAAACGATCGGGATTGTCCCTGTTGCGGCCTTGGCCGCGTGCGCCGCCGGAGGCGACTGTGCGATGATCACATCGATCCTTCGGGCAACCAGATCGGCCGCAAGGCCAGGAAGTCGGTTATAGACACCCTCCGCGGTGCGATGTTCGATGCTAAGATTTTGCCCATCGACGTAGCCGGTTTCGGCCAATCCCTGCCGGATTCCGGCCAAATGTTCTACCGTGATTGCAGGCGGTGCGGCGGCGAGAAAGCCGATCACCGGCTGTCTCGGCTGCTGACCGTCCGCGCCGAACGGCCAAGCCACCGCCATGCCACCCACCCCCACTATGAACTCCCGCCGCCTCATTCGATAACCTCATCTGCGCGTGCGAGGATGGCTGGTGGAATGTCGATGCCGATCGACTTCGCTGTTTTCAGGTTGAGCGCCAGCTCGAACTTGGTCGGCTGCTGGACAGGCAGATCGGCGGGCGCGGCGCCCTTCGCAATCCGGTCGACGTAATTCGCTGCCAACCCCCACATCTCCGCGAGGCCAGCGCCATAGGACAGCAGGCCACCAACCGCGACGCCTTCCCTAAGCTGGGTCATCAGGGCCATGCGGTGCCTGATCGCTTCCTGCGCCAGAGCATCCCGATCGAGAAAGAAGAACGGTGACGATTGAGCGATGATGAACCGGCGGTCGCCCGGCGCCAGGCCTGCAAGCGCGGCTGCATAGTCGTATGGCCGCTTGACGAGCTCGATCCCCCTCAGCCTGACGCCAAAATTTGGTGCGGCAGCCTGTAGTGCGGCCCAATAGTCTGCTGAAGGGCCGTCCCACAACACCCCAACGGTCGCGAGATCAGGCATGACCTCCTTGATTAACTGGAGGTGCTTCGCGGCAAGTTCGGCATTCTGGAAATAGACGCCCGTGATAGCGCCGCCCGGCTTGGCGAGACTTACCACGTGGCCGCGTGCGATCGGGTCGAAATCGACCGCGATCATGACGATCGGTAGCGTCCCGGCTGCTCTGCGTGCTGACTTGAGACTCGCCTCCGGGCCGGCCGCGACAACGATGTCCGGCTTGCGTGCGACCACCTCTCGGTAGAGCGCGTCCCATGCTTCAGGATTGGGTATCTGCACATAGTCGAAGGCAAAGTTTCGGCCCTCGGAGTAGCCGAGTTCGGCCAGACGCCGCTCGAATGCGACCCAATTCGGTGCCGATCGCGGCTGCACATTAGCGGTGCCTACGCGCAGCATTCTCGGTGCTTGCCCAGCGGCCACATTCGGCAACACTAGAGACGCGCCGCCGAGACCGATGATGAACTCACGCCGCCTCATTCGATCACCTCGTCGGCGCGGGCGAGCAGGGCTTGGGACATGTCGAGCCCAAGTGCCTTCGCGGTCTTGAGGTTGATCACCAGTTCGCACTTGGTCGGCTGATAGAACGGGATGTCGCCGGGCTTGGCGCCGCCGAGTATCTGCTGCACGTCGAGCGCCATCCGCTTGGCGAGTTCGCCGAGGTCCGGAGCGTAGGCGATGAGACCGCCTTTCTCGACGTAATCGCGGTAAGGATAGATCGCTGGGATCAAGTGCTTCGCGGCAAGCTCGACGATCAAGGTGCTCATGCGCCAGGAAACTGCCGCTGTCGCCGATGATAACCGCATCGACGCGCTGCTCGCCCATCTCTGCGAACGCGTCTACGCAGCTTGCGCCTCGCTTCACGTCGATCCAGCGCCCTGACCTTGATTGCGGCGTCGAGGCCTCGTGGCTTCCACGCCAGCTCGCCCTGAGGTAGCCGATCCTGGCCGCCGCCGGCACCGCCTCTTTCAGTGATGTGTACGCGCTTGGCATCGATGCCATCTCCCGCGATTACACTCACACCCGTCACGTTGCCACCTGGTCGCGCCATGCTCGTGATCAACCCCGTCGAGACCGGATCGGTGCGTGATCGCGACGATCGGGATCGTCGAAGTTCGCCATCATCAACTGCACGCACGAGATGTGTTATGGTTGAGCAGCACGATCATTCGGGCTTGGCATCGGCGACCTCGGCCGCCACGGCTGCAAAACGGCTGGTGTTGCCCTCGGCGGAAAAACGCTCGACGACGAGATTGGTCCCCTCCGCATAGCCGAGGCGGCGCAATTCTTCGTAGAACCGCTTGATCCAGAACGTGCCGCCTCCCTCGGTGAGCTTGTCCGCCGGTATGCCGGAATGGACGAAGGCGATGCGGCGCATCTTTGTGGGCTGTTGCGCCTTCAACGCGAGCGGCCAAGCGACCGCCGCACCGCTGACCAGCCCAATGAGCCTTCGCCGATTCATCTCGTACCCCACAAAGGCCCGCATATTCGGACAAACCCGCCCGTTTTCGCCAAGGCTAGCATAATTCAGATATGCGTCAGGCTAACAGAGGAAACCTCCATGTGCTGCGGTGCACCATCGCTGTCGTTGCGAGCATCTTAATGTGACCAGTATCGACGGTTGCAGCTCACGGCGACAGCACGTGGTCTTGGTGGGGACGAGGGCTGCAATGGCATCACTCCGCGCGCGGTGCGACGCGGGTGCGGTCGGTGATGCGGTCGCTTGGATGCAGGATGACGCGATCGCCGGGGGCGAGCCCGCGAACGACCTCGGCCATCTCCGCGTTGCGGTGATCGATCTCGACCTTGGTGCGCACCGCGCGGCCATTTTTCGCGACGAACACCGCCCAGTCCTTGCCCTGGCGGAACAGCGCCGACAGCGGCACGCGCAGGGCATTTTCGGCGCGCCATGTGGTGATCGCGGCGTAGACCCGATAGTCGTGCCCGAGCGCCGTGGTGTCGACCGCATCGAAGTCGAGGATGGCGCGCACCCGCTGTTCGTCGATGCCGAGCGCTGACACCTTGGTAAAGCCGCCCGGCTCGATGCGTCTCACGCGCGCCGGCAGGATCCGATTGCCGCCCCAGCCGCTCACCGCGACCGCGGCACCCGGCTGCACCTTCACCGCGTCGGTCGACAGCAACTCGACGACGATTTCGATGTCGGCGGTGTCGCCGATTTCCAGCAGGGTGGTGCCGGGAGTGACGACTTTTTCGCTCTCATGCAGGCGCTTCAGGATGCGCCCGCTCGCCGGTGCCTTGACGCTGACGCAACAGTTAGCCGACGGCTCCGGGTGGTCGGCTGGAACTTCCGGTCCAATCAACCTGGCGCGCTCGCTGTCGAGTTGCCGGCGGCGCAATTCGACCTGGGCCTTGGCGCGCGAAACGGCGGCGCGACGGGTGACGGCATCGAGTTGTGCCTTCTGCAGTGTGCGCTCGGGAACCGTGCCAGAGCGCGCCAACCGTTCGTTGCGGGTGAGGTCGGTTTCGGCGAACTCCACTTCGCCTTCGGCCTGGCGCAATTCCGCCGCCGCCAGTTCGACAGCGGCGGCCGCGGCATTGATCTGCGCCTCGATCTCGTGGCGTGATCGCAGATCGAGGAACGGCGGGTCGGTCGGCTGGATCACCGCGACCACGGTCTCGCCCTTGACGACCTTGTCGCCGACGTCGAGGGCCGGCCGCATGATGCGACCGATGATCGGCGCCGATACCGCGTACACTTGCCGGACGCGGGTCCGGCCCTCCTCCTCGACCAGCACCGCCATCGGCCCTGTGGTGACGGTCGCGACGTCGACGCCGATCGGCTGTGGCCGCAATGCGTACACGAGTGCCGCGACGACGGTGGCGGCGATGCCGGCTGCGATCCAGGTTTTGTTGGCTGATAGGTTCATGCTGGCGATCCTAATCACGTGTCTTCAAGACGGAAACGAGATCGAGACGGTCGACGCGGCGCCGGACGATGAGCGCGGAGACGGCGGCGGCGGCGATCACGATCAGCGCCGCCACGGCGTAGGTCGCGCGGCCTATGATGAACGGTACGCGGTAGAGGTCGCTTGAGAACGATTCGATCAGTAGCAAGCCGAAGCCGTATCCGAACAGCCAGCCGAGCGGGATTGCCGCCACGGTCAGGATCGCGAGTTCCGACAATAGCACCCACGAGACCTCGCCGCGCGTGAAGCCGAGTACGCGCAGGCTTGCCAGTTCACGGGCGCGCTCCGATAGCTGGATGCGGGCGCTGTTGTAGACCACGCCGAACGTGATGATGATCGCCAGTGTGGTGTAGATCGTCACCATGTAGTTGATGTTCTGGGCCAGGGTCTCGCGGAACTTGACGAGCGAAACCCGGTTGAGCGCGATCGCCGAAATGGCTGGCGTCGTCTTGACCGCCTTGAACAGTGCGGCCTCCTGCGCCTTGTCATAGCTGAAGCGCACGCCGCTGACGCGGGCGCCGTCGTCGAGCAGGTCGTCGAGAGCTGCGAGCCGCATGAACACGCCGAGCCCGAAATAGCTCTTGATCACCTCGGTCACCGGCACCTGGCTTACCCGCCGCTTGCCGGTGGTGGCTTCGACCGTGACCATGTCGCCGCGCCTGAGATCGAGGATCTCGGCGACGCGTTCGCTGATGGCGATGCCGGTCTCGGGCAGGGGAACGGGGCGGAATCCGGCGTCGAGCACGCGCGAGAGATCGCGACTATCGCCGAGACCGACGATCGACAGCTGCCGCGAACGGGCGCCGTTGACGAGCCGCACCGGCGCCGAGCGGTAGGGTTCGGTGCGCATCACCCCCGGCAGGCCAGCGACGGCGCGGGTGGCACGGGTATGGTTCGGCTCGCTGAAATCGATGGTCGCGTGCTGGCGGTCCATTCGGTTGAAGGCGACATCGACCATCAGGTCGATCGAGTCGAAGGAGAGCAGGGCCGTCACCATCAGCCCGCAGGCGAGCGCGATGCCGAGCAACGTGAAGCCCGAGCGCATCGGCCAGCGCGCCATGTTGCGAACCGCCATAGTGGTCGTCTGGGATAGCGGCGGCAGCCATTGCGGTCGGGAATGGAAGAACTTTCGATAGCGTGGCGGCGCTGGTGGGTGCATGGCGACGGCGGGCGGCAGCTTCAATACGTCGAGCACGCTGCGCAGGGCGCCAGCGATGGCGGCGGTGGCCGAAATGACGGCGGCGAGAATGTAGATCGCCGGGTCCTGTTTGAAGATCAGGAACGGGAAGTGGAAGAAGTCGCCATAGAGGCGCGTCAATCCGCGGCCGAGTTGGGCACCGGCGAGTGCGCCGATGAGTATGCCGCACAGCGCGATCGCCAGTACGAACTGGACGTAGTGCATGGCGATGGTCGAAGGGTAATAGCCGATCGCCTTCAGCAGCCCGATCTGTTCGCGCTCGAGTGCGACGAGGCGCGACAGCGTGATGTTGATCAGAAAGGCCGTGACCAGCAGGAAGATCGGCGGCATCACGCGGGCAAGGGCCGCCAACTGCTTCAGCTCGGCATCGAGGAAGGCGTGCGAGGTCTGGTCCTTGCGGCCGCTGGCGCCGGTGCCGCCGTAGCGTTCAAGCAGCCGATCGACATGATCGATCACGGCCGCTTCGCTGGCGCCGGGCAGCAGCTTGACGGTGAGCGAGTTGAAGGCGCCGTCGAGATCGAAGATCGAGCCGAGCGCCTGCCGCGACATCCAGAATACGCCGAAGCGCCGGTCGTCCGGCATCAGGTCGCCCGGACCCAGAGCGTAGATGAATTCGGGCGACAGCGCGATGCCGACCACTGTCAGCGTGCGCATGCGGCCGTTGAGGATTGCCTTCACCTTCGCTCCGGGCAGCAAGGCATGGGCTTTCGAAAAAGCTTCATTGATGACGACCTCGTCGACCCGCCCCGGCTCGGCCAAGCGGCCTGAACGCAGATAGAGACGGTTGAGCTTTTCGCCGCCCTGGTCGGGCAGCGAGATGAACAGCCCGGTGGCTGGCTGCGCGAAATCCTCGATGTCGAGCAGCGCGAGCTTGCGGATGCGGGTGTCGATGGTGGCGACGCCGGGGATCTCGTCGAGCTTCTCGGTGAGGCTCATCGGCGCCCGTGTCGCGGTCGCGAACACGTCGGCGAACCAGATAGCGGTCGTAGTAGGCGGCGCGCGTCTCCTCCAGCGACCTCAGTGCGCCGAGCGCCAGCACCAGCGTCGCGACCCCGGACGCCAGCACCAAGCGCAATTGCCAGTACCTGCGCCCACATGCGGCGGAAATCGCGAAAGAGCTTCTTGTCGAGGCTGCGCATTCGGCCCTCACCAGCTGATTTCGGACGGCGCGCGGCGGGTCGCGTTGTGGCGGACGTCGCTGACGCGGCCGTCGGCGAAGGAGATCACGGTGTGCGCCATGTCCTTGATGGCGGCGTTGTGGGTGATGACGACGGTGGTGGTGCCGAGTTCGCGGTTGATGCGTTCCAGCGCTTCGAGCACGCGAACGCCGGTGCGACTGTCGAGGGCGCCGGTCGGCTCGTCGCACAGCAGCACTTCGGGACGCTTGGCGATGGCGCGCGCAATGGCGACACGCTGCTGCTCGCCGCCTGACAACTCGGCCGGAAAATGATCCATGCGGGGGCTGAGCCCGACCCAGTCCAGCGCCTCCTCGGGTGTCATCGGGGCGGGCGAGATTTCTGTGACCAGGGCGACGTTCTCACGCGCGGTCAGCGACGGCACCAGATTGTAGAACTGGAATACGAAGCCGATGTGCGCGCGGCGGAACTCGGTGAGGCCGCGATCATCGAGCCGGGTGATGTCCTCGCCCCGAAATCGCACGGTGCCGGAGGTGGCATGATCGAGACCGCCCAGGATATTGAGCAATGTCGACTTGCCGCTGCCCGACGGCCCGAGCAGTACGATCAGTTCGCCCGAAGCCATGGTGAGGTCGACGCCGTCGAGGGCGCGCACCTCGACGGCGCCCGAGCGGTAGATCTTGCTCAGGCGTTCGACCTCGAAAACCGCATCCGACATGCGTCGCTCCTGACGGTTGGGCCGGAACCATAGCCTATCGGGGCGGGCTGGGCAGGAGGTTGTGCGGGATCAATCGACCGATGCCAGCGCGTGGCTATCGATTGCGGGAGGTCAAGCGCCCGATCCGGTGTAGGGTTATCATGCAGCGCGTAATCAATTGGAGGAAGGCATGGCGGACGGAAAATTCCTGCGGTCCCACCGCGCGTGGGAGGATTGGCTCGGTATTGCGCTCGGCGTCCTGGTGATGCTGTCGCCGTGGTTCGTAAACGAGATTTCCCATGGTCCGGCATTGACCAATGCCGCGATTGCTGGCCTCGCGATCCTGGTGCTGGCCGAACTCGATCTCGTTGCGGTTCGCCGATGGGCCGAGGTTGGCCTGTTGGCCTGCGGCGCATGGGTCGCGGCCTCGCCGTTTGTGCTCGGCTATGGCGGCCAGTTACGGCCGCTGCAAGTCACGGTCGGCGTGTTGGTCGCCATGCTCGGCGCCTTTGAACTTTGGCAGCGGCAGGGGAAGTAGCGGCTCAGGGCAGAAACAGCTGAGGGTCGAGCCAGACGCCGTGGTGGGTGGTCTCGAAATGCAAGTGCGGTGTGGCTATGAGGCCGGTCACACCGATGAAGCCGATGACAGTGCCAGCCTCGATGCAGTCGCCGGGTTTGAGCGGCGCGGCAAAGCGAACCAAATGGCTATACGAGGTCGCGTAGCCGCTGCCATGATCGATGTCGATGCGATTGCCGAATTCTCCGGCCCACTTTGCTTCGGCCACTTGGCCGACAGCCGCGGCCAATACAGGATCCCCGACCGGTCCATCGAAGTCGATGCCGTTATGCCGGCGATCAAAGCCCAGGACTGGGTGCTTCCTGATGCCGAACGTCGCCGTGATCGATTGCGCGCTCGGCGGCATCACACGAAACGGCGTGGCGGGATCGTTCACCGCGAGGCTGCATGCAGCCGTGGCAGTTGCCAGCACAAATGGCGCTGCAAGTCCGGCGAGGCCGGCAGTCAAAAAAGATCTCATGAAATCTCCGCCGATGGATCAACATTCATCATCAGCAGGCAGCTGGATTGCGGCGGAAGGCGGGCACAAGCAAAAGGGGCAACCTTGCGGCCGCCCCTTCGCTAGTCCCCTCGTGGCTTTCGGCCGCGATCAGACCGAGTAGTACATGTCGAACTCGACCGGGTGAGGTGTCATGTCAGTGCGCGCCACTTCCTGCATCTTCAGCTCGATGAAGGCGTCGATCATGTCGTCGGTGAACACGCCACCGGCCTTCAGGAACGCACGATCCTTGTCGAGGTTGTGCAGCGCTTCACGCAAAGATGCGCAAACGGTCGGGATCTTTGCCAGTTCGGCCGGCGGCAGATCGTAAAGGTTCTTGTCCATGGGCTCGCCGGGATGGATCTTGTTGGCAATGCCGTCGAGGCCAGCCATCAGAAGTGCCGCGAACGCGAGGTAGGGGTTGGCGCCTGGATCGGGGAATCGGATCTCGATGCGCTTCGCCTTCGGGCTCGTGACGTGCGGAATGCGGCACGAAGCCGAGCGGTTGCGCGCCGAGTAGGCGAGCAGCACCGGAGCTTCATAGCCCGGCACGAGGCGCTTGTAGGAGTTGGTCAATGGGTTGGTAAAGGCGTTGATCGCCTTGGCGTGCTTCAGGATGCCGCCGATGTAGAACAGGCAGGTTTCCGAGAGGTCGGCATACTTGTTGCCGGCGAACATCGGCTTGCCGTCTTTCCAGATCGACATGTGCACATGCATGCCCGAGCCGTTGTCGCCGTACATCGGCTTCGGCATGAAGGTGACGGACTTGCCATAGGACTGGGCGACGTTATGGCAGACGTACTTGTAGATCTGCATGCCATCGGCGAGCTTCAGCATCGGGCCGAACTTGACGCCAAGTTCGTGCTGGGCAGCAGCCACTTCGTGGTGGTGCTTTTCGACTTGGACGCCCATCTCGGACATGATCGTCAGCATCTCGGAGCGAATGTCCTGGCAGCTATCGATCGGTGGCACCGGGAAGTAACCGCCCTTGGTGCGCGGACGATGGCCGAGGTTGCCCATCTCGTATTCGGTGCCGGTGTTCGATGGCAGTTCGTTCGAGTCGAGTTTGAACGATACGTGGTGCGGCTCCGAGGTGAAGCGCACATCGTCGAAGATGAAGAATTCGGCTTCCGGACCGAAGTAGACGGTGTCGCCGACGCCGGTCGACTTCATGAACGCTTCGGCCTTCTTGGCGATGCCGCGCGGGTCGCGCTCGTAGGCTTCACCGGTCGACGGCTCGAGCACGTCGCAGAAGATGGCGAGCGTGGTCTGGGCGAAGAACGGATCGAGATGGGCGGTCGACGGGTCGAGCTTCAGCGTCATGTCGGAGGCTTCGATGCCCTTCCAACCGGCGATCGACGAGCCGTCGAAAGCATAGCCATCGGCGAACACTGCGTCGTCGATGCAGCTGACGTCAGCCGTGACGTGCTGCATCTTGCCCTTGGTGTCGGTGAAACGCAGATCGACGAACTTGACGTCTTTGTCCTTGAGCATTTTCAGGACGTCGGCACTTGTGGTCATTGCAGCTCCCCTGCGTTGGCTAGTGATGTTTGAGGTGACGTGGAAAAACTCATTCCCGCGAAAAGCATGCTTCGGCGGATGAAACCCATCCGCCGAAGCTTTGATTGCGCGCGAAATTCTAAGGTCAGATAGCGTCCGAGCCAGTTTCACCGGTACGGATGCGGATGGCTTCCTCGACGTTGGAAACGAAAATCTTGCCGTCGCCGATGCGGCCGGTCTTGGCGGCTTTCTGGATTGCCTCGATTGCTTTTTCAAGCATTTCGTCGGCAAGCACGATCTCGATCTTCACTTTCGGCAGGAAGTCGACAACGTATTCGGCGCCACGATAGAGTTCGGTATGGCCCTTCTGGCGGCCGAAACCCTTGGCCTCGATTACGGTGATGCCCTGCTGGCCGATCTCCTGCAGCGCCTCCTTCACCTCATCGAGCTTGAAGGGTTTGATGATAGCTTCGATCTTCTTCATGCGACATGCCCACCCAATAGGCTGTACGAGCCTCGGCTTCCGTGTTGAGGAATCTATTAAGCATGCCTCGTGCCAGTTGGTAAGGGAAAGATCGTCGCGTGCTGAATCAACGACTTGGCAACTTCATGCCGAATTTCACGGCAGCGTCTCAAATGGAGAATGATCAAAAACATAGCACTAAGATCGAAAATTATGCAGCGACTGATTGAGCATTGAGCGGGTGGAGAAACGAGCCGTGGGCCAGCTGGAATTGTTGACTGTCGCTGAGATGGGCGAGGCGGATCGTTTGGCTGTACTGGCCGGCGTGCCCTCGCTCACCCTGATGGAGAATGCCGGTCGCGCGGTGGCCGACGAGGCGATGAAAATGGTGCCGGCGGGGAGCCGCATCGCGGTGCTTGTGCGGACCCGGCAACAACGGCGGCGACGGCTTCGTCGCGGCGCGGTTGCTGGCCGAGCGCGGGTTCGAGGTCGTGGTGGCGTGCCTCGTCGATCCGGCGCGATTGAAAGGTGATGCTGCCGAAATGGCCCGGCGCTGCAAACTGCCGCTGCAATTTGAGCGAATGGCCGCATGTTCTGCCCACCGCCGACCTGCGGGAGGAGCATCGATCCTGGCTGATCATCGACGCGATTTTCGGCGCAGGGCTAACCCGCCCGCGCCGCTGGCGATTTCGCAGCCGCCATCGAGTTGATCAATCAGGCCGCCGACTGACGACGTGCCGGTGCTGGCGGTGGATGTGCCGAGTGGCATCGACGGCACTACCGGGCAGGCGCTCGGCGACTATGTCGTCAAGGCAACGCGCACGGTGACGTTCTTTCGCAAGAAGCCGGGGCACTTCTTGATGCCAGGGCGGGCGCATTGCGGGCTGCTGGTGCTGGCCGATATCGGCATTCCGCCAGCGTGTTCTGGCCATATCGCACCATCGACGTTCGCCAATCGACCGGAACTTTGGCTGTCTGAATTCCCGCGTCTGAGCAACGATGGTCACAAATATAATCGCGGCCATGCCGTGGTGATTTCCGGTCCATTGCATGCAACTGGAGCGGCGCGGATGTCGGCACGGAGCGCGCTACGGATCGGTGCCGGACTGGTCACGGTTGCGTCACCCAGCGATGCGGTCGCGGTCAATGCCAGTCAACTGACAGCGATCATGGTGGCGCCCTTCGATGAGGCAACCGGCCTCGCGACCCTGTTGGCCGACAAGCGTCACGATACTTGGCTGATCGGACCGGCTGCGGGCGTTGGTCAGGCAACTCGAGGTCGGGTGCTGGAAATTCTGGCGAGCGAAGCCGCGGTGGTGCTCGATGCCGATGCGCTGACGAGTTTCGCCGCTGAAGGTGATCGTGAAATACTGTTTGCAAGTATCAAGAAGAGATCCGCAGCTGTCGTTGTGACGCCACACGCGGGCGAGTTCCGGCGGCTGTTCCCGCAAGCAGCCGGAATGGCGTCAAAGCTTGAGGCGGCGCGGGCGGCGGCGGCGCTGAGCGGCGCCATCGTCGTCTACAAGGGCGCCGATACCGTCATTGCTCATCCCGACGGCAATGCCGCGATCAACGACAATGCGCCGCCAACGCTGGCGACCGCCGGTTCCGGTGATGTTTTGGCCGGGCTCATTACTGGCTTGCTGGCGCAGAAAATGCCGGCCCTTGATGCCGCTGGCGCGGCGGTTTGGCTGCATGGCGAGGCGGCCCGGATGTTTGGGCCGGGGTTGATTGCCGAGGACCTGCCCGAGATGCTGCCGCGCGTGCTTGCGGAATTGTTGGCGCTCAAATAATCGCGCCCAATAGAAAACCCGGCAACGCGATGACAAAATCGCATTGCCGGGTGGAATAAGATCGAAAGTCTGCGATCAGATCGCGAAATCGGACTGCTTCTTGCCCTTGTCGAGCTTGGCGACCAGCCACTTCGGCTTGCGGCCACGGCCGCTCCAGGTCTCGGCCGGGTTATCCGGGTTCATGTACTTCGCGGCGACCGGCTTGCCCTTGGTCGAGCGAGAGCCGATCAGATCGGACAGGCCGAAGCCGGCATCGTTGGCCATTGTCTCGAACTTGGCGCGCAAGGCGGCGCGCTCGCGCTCCTGTGCCGTCACGATCGCCTTTTCGACGCGGGTGCGCAGTTCCAGAAGCTCTTTGAGCGTGAGTTTATCTACTTGCGGAACAGCCATGGGCGTCGTCTTTCCTTTTTCGGTTTTCGGATCTCAAGGATTTCATTTGCAATAGTTCTTTGAGAAAAACAAGTGGAAATTCAGGTTTGATCGATCGATTGCGCAAAATTGTACGTTGGGTAGTCGCGCATATTAAACATGAATACCGATTGGCCGCGAACGGCAAGGTGGGTTCCAGGGGACGCAACAGCAGGCAACTACAATTGTTGCTGACGCAATTGATAATCTCAAGAACCAACGTTCATTATATTTCACGAGCATCCCGGCGTCGATATTCCAGTAGCATTAATGGTGCAACGCGCCGGATTATGCCGTGCATGGGCAAAGGTGTTGGGTCAGAAAACGGCAATGCCAGCGTGTCTTCCGGGGTGCCGCGAACCGCAGCGGCCAATTCCCGGCCTAACGCAACGCCGAGCGCCACGCCGCGACCATTGCAGCCGGCCCAGGCGTAGGCGGCGGGACCGAGCTTATGGACCCGTGGAATGTAATCCCTTGTCATGCCCACATAACCGTTCCAGACGTGATCGAAGGTGACTTCGCCAATCTGTGGGAACAGCCGGTTCAGGCGTTGGGCAATATAAGGCTTCAGGCGCTCGGCGCGATTTACCGGCAGCGCCAGGGCACCGCCGGTGATCAGGCGATGGCGCGCATCGAACCGAGTGAAATAGAGCTCGCCATGAGTGTCGGACAATGCTTGCCGTCCGGGTATGATGGTGCGCCTTACGTTGTCGCTAAGTGGTGTCGTCGACATTTGCCACGACAGCACGGGGACGATTTCGCGAGCGATATCGGGCGCAAGCCGGCTAGAGAACTCACCGGTATATGCGTTGGTCGCCAGCACCAGCGCGCGCGCCGTCACGGTGCCGGCGGCGGTGGTCACGATCCAGCGATCGCCGTGACGTACATAATGCAGCACCGGCGACCTTGAGTAGAGTTTCGCCCCGCATCCGACGGCGACGCGCGCCATTTCCCGGGCGAGCGCCAGTGGATTGATATGTCCGCCAGTTCTATTCCAGAAGCCGCCGTGCCATTGCGATGATCCCGTCATTTCGCAAACGCGCTCGGCCGATAATAACTCGACCGGTGCTCCCCACTTCGACCATTCGCGCACCCGGCGCTCTGCGATTTTCATGCGGCCAGGCGTGTGCACGGGTTGCACCCAGCCGGTCTGCTCGGCTTCGGCTTTCATGTCATGCTTGCGCGCAAGGTCGAACAGGATCGAGGCGCTGTCGCGAATAAGTCCGACGAACCGCTCGCCAGCATTACCATATCGGTTTACCAGCACGTCCGGATCGGCGCGTGACATGGTCGGAATAACCTGGCCGTTATTGCGGCCAGAGGCCCCCCAGCCGGGCTCTTGAGCTTCGACCACGGTGACGTCGACGCCCGCTTCGCGCAGATGAAGCGCGGTCGAAAGACCGGTAAAGCCGGCGCCAATTACAACGACATCGGCCGTGACGGCGCCGTCAAGGCTCGGGAATGGAGCATTGGGAGCGGTAACGCTCGCCCATAACGAAGGTGGCCAGACCACGGGTGATGCAGGCATGGGTTTCTGTTCCGATCCGGGAGGAATGCGCGAGTTGGACGACAAAAAGGAAGCGATGCGCAATCGCTGATTTTGCAAGTCGGTTGTTGCATTCTCGCGGACCAATGGACTGGAATGACTTTTGTCGCAAGATTCCGATTGCAATATCGGCCTGTCACGAACCAGCGACGGTTGGATCGTCGTTGCCGCGAGCCCGCTGTCGACAGGCATCCTTCACCGAATTCAGCCCGCGTGAAGCGTGGGACTTGTAAGTGCGCGCGAGCTTGGCCAATCTGCTGGCTCACAAGTCTTTCATTCCGTACGACCCAAGGGTGTTCTAATGCCGCTGTCGCAAGTCGTCGGTCTCGACCATGTCGTTGTAGCGGTTCGCGATCTCGACGCATCGGCCAAGACGTGGGCCGCTCTTGGGTTCACGATTTCACCGCGCGGCTTGCATAGCGCGCATCTGGGGTCCGGCAATTACACGATCATGTTCGGGCCCGACTATGTCGAGTTGCTCGGCATTGTCACGCCGACCGAGCACAACGCAGGCACGCGCGCATTCCTGGAACAGCGCGAGGGGCTCGAGCGCTCCGCCTTCACCGCCGTTGATGCCACGAAGGGCGTTGCCGAGTTGCGATCGAAAGGCATCGCCGTCACCGGGCCACTCGATTTCAGCCGGCCGGTTGAGTTGCCGAACGGGGCCAAGTCGGAGGCGCGGTTCTCCACTATGCACTGGCCGCAGGACGAGAAGCCCGGCGGTATGCGAATTTTCGCCTGCCAACATCTGACCCGCGAGGTGGTGTGGATCCCCGAATTGCAGGTTCATCAGAACACGGCCAAGCGCATCGATCGGGTCGAGATCGTCAGCGCCGATCCGAGGCGATCGGCCGAGCACATGGCGCGGTTGATCGACCAGGTGGTGGTGACCGAGGTGGACGGTTTTCGCGTGGCTTCCGGATCGACGCGCGGTGCCTTCGTGTTTCTGACCGAGGCGGCCTTGCGCGCACGCTATCGGGGGCTCGACATCGGCACCTTGCCAACCGAAGGCGCGGTATCGCTGTGCCTGCGTGTCGATGACGCCGCGGCAGCACTCGCCGCCGCTGGTCCCTCCGCCAAGCTCGTCACATCCGGTCGTGTCGCGATCCCGCCATCGGCGGCGACCGGCGTGCTGATCGAATTGGCGGCTGGTTGAACCAGGGCCGCAACGATCGCGACGATCTCGTCCAAGCATTGGCATTGCTCGCTTAGGCCAACCGCTGGGCTCGCCTCGGACTTCGTTCTGGATACGTGAGGCACGCGGGGCCGGAGGCGAAACTCTTGAGCTTCGGCTGAGCCTCGATCGGAACGATTCTAGCCGAATCTGTAGACGTCCATGGCAAGCACCGCGTGCTCGTAGCTCGCATGCGCCCTGACGATCGGCTCGGCTTCGTCGGTAGCGCCGAGCGCGGCGTAGAGCGGCAGCAAATGTTCGTCCTCGGGGTGATTGAGCACCGCATGCGGCGCCTTCGCCCGATAATCGAGTGTGTCGAGGCGGCGATCGGTGGTGAGCGACGCTTCAAACCAGTCAGCGAACTCGCTCACCCAAGCCGGCGCCGGCGCGTCGATCGGCTGGCCGCGAAACGCCGCCAGATTGTGTGTCAGTGCGCCGGAAGCGAGAATCAGCACGCCCTCGTCGCGTAGCGGCTTGAGCGCCTTGCCCAAACGGTAATGGTGCGCCGGGTTCTCGTGCGGCTGGATCGACACCTGGGCGACGGGAATGTCGTGCGCCGGGTACATGAGGTGCAGCGGTACCCACACGCCGTGATCCCAGCCATGACGTGGATCAGCCGCGACCTTAAAGCCGCTGGCGGCAAGAAGCTCGCCGGCCCGCATCGAAACGTCCGGCGCGCCGGCCGCCGCATACTTGATCTGGCGCAGCCGCGGATCGAAGCCGCCGAAATCGTACACCGTTGTCGGCTGCTCGGCGGTCGCGACGACCGGCGTTGGCGTCTCCCAGTGCGCCGACACGACGAGTATGGCGCGCGGTCGCGGCAACGTGGCCGCCATACCCTTGAGGAAGCGGCTGGCGGGCGTGTCGCGGACGGCCGTTTCCGGTGAACCATGCGAAACGAACAGAGTTGGCATGCGTGACATGACAGTTCCAGTCTGGGGTCATTGAGTTGAAACGGAACTTGACATCGGAACCCGCCAAAACAATAGGATTACGCGAACACTTATCGTCAACATGGCATTGACAGATGGACACCCTCGACCTGATGCGCACGTATCTGTCGGTGGTCGACACCGACAGTTTCACCGCCGCCGGCAAGAAACTCGGCAAGTCGAAAGCACTGGTTTCGAAGCACATTTCGGAGCTGGAAGCCAGGCTCGGCGCGCGTCTGCTTCATCGCACCACGCGCAGCATCGGCATCACCGAAATCGGCCGCGCCTACTACGAGCGGGCGCAACAAATCGTTGCCGATTTCGATAGTCTGGAGGACGAGATCCGGTCGCACTCCGGCACACCCAGGGGACTGTTGAAACTCACCGCGCCGCAGACCCTTGGCGAGATGGCGGTGATGGACATGGCGACTGCCTTTCGCCGCAAGTATCCCGCGGTGTCGCTCGATATCCTGCTCGCCGACCGCACCGTCGACCTCGTCGCCGAGGGTTTTGATGTGGCGTTGAGGGTCGCCACCATGAACGACAGTTCGCTGATCGCTCGCAAGCTCGCCGAAATGCGCATACCGCTGTGCGCCTCGCCCGACTATATCAAACGCAAAGGCGCGCCCAAGTCGCCTGAGGAACTGGTTGAGCATCACTGTATCGTCGACACCAACATCCGCTGGCGCGAAAGCTGGCGCTTCGAGCGCAAGGGCGCAGCCCTGATCGTCAAGGTGCGGCCAACCTTTAGCGTCAACAGCGCCAGTGCGGTGCGGGATGCGTTGCTCGGCGGTATCGGCGTCGGCTTCTGTCCCGAATTCGCGGTTGCGCGACACATCAAGGCCGGTCGCCTCGTCACGCTGTTCGACGATCTGGTGCCGACGACCTACGGCGTTTACCTGGTCTATCCGCACCGCAACCATCTGTCGGCCAAGGTGCGGACCTTCCTCGATTTCGCGGTCGACTGGTACACGCCGATACCGCCATGGGAAAAGAACTGAGGCCGTCGGGCTAGAATTTCGACCTGTCCTCGATGCGATAAAATCAGGCTTTGGCGCGGTTCCTTGCGAGCCACGACTCGACCAGCGCCACGGTATCGTCCACCGCCTGCAGCCGCATGCCCTTCTGCGCTCCAATCGACTGCACCAGCAGGTCGACCCGCTCGATGTTCGGTGCTCCGGCCGCCAGCGCGCGCGCCGCCGATGACGGACTGCCGAGCGACAGCGCGGCGTTGGCATATTTCTCGAACGGCACCATGTCGGCGGCGTCGGCTCCGAGCGAGACACACAGCTTGACGACCCACTCATAGACCGCGCGGGTCTCGGCGAGGTTGGAATGCACCGCGTCCTTGATCGGTCGCATCGCGTCCTTCTCGACGCAGCGGTAGTTGCCGGCCAACAGCATCGCCCATTTGGCGAGCGGCACGAACACCGAATCGTGCACCTTGAGCTTCACCGGCAGTTCGATCGGCTTGCCATCGCCGGCATCGAAGCGCGCCGCCTCGATGTCCTTTTCGAGCGTCTTCAGGATTGCGGTATGGGCGTCTGAGGCGAAGCGCGCCGCCTTGAAATTGGTCGGCAGCCGAACCTGCAGCACGTTGGTCTTTTCCTCCGGCGGCCGGAACGCCTGCGGATCGGGGCTGCACAGCGTCATGAAGTTCGGATCGAAATTCTGCCAGACGGTGGCGTCGGCGAAGCATGGCTTGAGATTGTCGAGGGCAAGACCTGGGATGCGCGCCAGATAGGGCAGCGGCGGCATGTTCATGATTGACATGCATGGCACGCGACCGACCGCGACCCGGTCGAGCAGTTGGCGAACGCCGTCGGAGCGATACTGTGGCTCCTGCATGGCGAGCGCGACAAGGTCATACTTCGTCGGATCTACGCCACCGGGCGCCGATGCCGATACCTTGCCGGACAGTTTGCGACTGTCGACTTCGACCAAGCCTTCGCGCCCCTTGACCGGCATGCGCACCCGCATGCCCTCGGCGTTGATCAGATCGGCTTCGGCCGGCAGGCAAACCAGATGCGCGTTGTGCCCGGCAAGCAGCAGCTTGGTCGCGAGCAGCGACCCATAGGATGCGCCCAATACCAGCGTGTTGATCGGCTTCGTCATGAACGTTCTCCCAAAGCATCCGCCCGGGATCCTTCCCGGTGCTGGTTTCGATGGGAAACTGACACGCAGACGCCGGCCCGTCCACAACTGGCTTGGACCGCCGGCGTTTGGCAACAATGCGCTGATAGATCAGGCGTGCACGCCCCACAAGCCTATTTCATCATCGTGCCGAGCCGATCGAGCGTCTGGTTCAGCACCGCCGACGCGCGCTGCTTCAACGGCTCGAGCTGACTTGCATCGAGGGCGGCGAGGCGCGACGTCAACGCAGCGGCGATATTTTCCATGCCGCTCGAAACACCAGACCGGTCGAGCGCCGATGCCAGTTGCTTCTCGGCGCTGTTGATCTGCCGCACCGCCCGGCGTTCCAGCGCCCGCAACTTTGACGGCGGCGTGCGCGACGGTTTCAAGGCCATGACGGTGATCGCGCTCAACACTGCGACGGTGCCGATGGCCAGCACCGGATTGCGCTGCACCGCGCCGATAACCTCGTCGAATAGCGTCGGCTGGACACTGCCGGCCGATCGCGACTGCCCCGTGCTCATGGTGCCGGGTTCGTCGAACGCCGCCACGCTCGCGCGCAAGTCGCCATGTTCCCGGCTTGCTGCGGTCTGGGTGCTATGTGTCACGTGGCTCGCCCTCGCTGATGCATGAAATGCAATTGATTGGTCCGACCGGTCAACGCGGCGGCGATGGATCGGTTCCAATGCCGGGCCAGATCCGCGCCTTGCCCCGCCGATCCAGACGCGCGTTGAGCGCCGCCGTAAGCGGGCTTTCGACCCAACGAAAGACCAGCATCGCCGCCCAGATCGACAGCGCCATCGCCGCGACGATGAAAAGCCAAACCGGCAGTAGCCCGCCGAGGCCCATCTTGAGCCACAACTTCCCGACCGGCCGAATGACGAAAGGGTGGGTGAGATAGAGCGCGTAGGAGGCATCGCCGATCGACACCAAGGCCCGACCCAGCCAGCCTCGCGACGGGGCGCGCTCGACAAGCACGATGCCGGCGAACAGCAGCCCCGCCGGCAGCCCCCAGGCCACGACACGCGGCAGCGCGGCCGACTGATCGGCCACCAGCAAGGCAACGCCAGCGGTCGCGAGCGCGATCCCGCCCGGCAACGGCAGCCGCCAGCCCGCGCCATGCACCATCGCGATCAGCGAACCGACCACGAATTCGAGAACGAGGGGATCGCTCCAGAATGCCAGCGGCATGCCGAGAGGGCGCAGCGTCGGCCCCGCCGCCACGAGCACCACCAACGCGATGCCGACGATGGCGACCGCGATGTTGCGCCTGAACCCCATGCACGCCGCCAGCAGCGCATAGAAAAACATCTCATAATTGAGCGTCCAACCGAGGCCGTAGACCGGCTGGGCCAAGCCGTCGGTGCGCGTCATTGGCCAGAACAGATAGGATGCCGCGATCTGGCCCGCCGTCGGCTGATCGCTGTTGAGCACGGCCGGCAACACGAGACCGACCAAAAGAAACAGCGTCGTCGTCAGCCAGTACAACGGCACGATGCGCGCGATACGATGGGCAAGGAACCGCCGCCACCCGCCATCGATACCGAACAGGCGTTGCGACGCATGAACCATCACGAAGCCGGAGATGACGAAGAACAGGTCGACACCGGCGCCGAGCGTCGCGAACCGAATGGGTTCGAGCGGGTGCGATCGGCCGGCAAGGCCAGCGATACTCGATGCCTCGGCCATCACGTGCAGCAGCACGATGCTCGCCGCCGCCACCGCTCGCAGGCATTGAATAGAGGCAAACTTGCCGCTTGATCGCACTTGATATAACTCCCGCCTCGCTACGAGGCCAATCCGCCCGCCTTGATCCGGCAGCATAGCTTTGCCAAGGTCTTTTCCGAAACAATTCAGGGATCATGAGCCCATGCGCGTCCACGCCGCCACTGCTGCCAACTCGAGTGCCACTGCCGAACTCGGCGCCATGCCGGAATGGAACCTCGCCGACCTCTATCCGACGATGGAGGGGCCGGAAGTGAAGGCTGATCTCGCCAAGTCCGGGACGGAAGCAAAGCGAATCCAGGAGCGCTATCAGGGCAAATTGGCTGGTCTCGACGGCAAGGGCTTGGCCGAGGCGATCAAGGCCTACGAAGACCTGTCGGACATCATGGGGCGGCTCGGTTCCTATGCCGGGCTGCTGTACGCTGGCGATCAGTCCGATCAGGCGCGCGCCAAGTTCTACGGCGACATTTCCGAGCAGCTGACCAACATCTCGGCCGAGCTGATCTTCTTCGAACTCGAAATGAACCAGATCGACGACGCGGCCTTGGCCTCCGCCCTGAAAGTCCCGGCGCTCGCCCGCTACAAGCCGTGGCTCGACGATCTGCGCAAGGAGAAGCCGCACCAGCTCGACGAGAAGCTGGAAAAGCTGTTCCACGAGAAGAGCCAGACCTCGCGCGGCGCCTTCAATCGCCTGTTCGACGAGACCATGACCGGGCTTCGCTTCAAGGTCGCGGGGAACGACGAGCCGCTCACCATCGAGCCGACGCTCAACATGCTGACCAGTGCCGACCGGTCGAAGCGCCAGGCCGGCGCCGAAGCCTTGGCGGTGACGTTCAAGGACAACATCCGGCTGTTCACGCTGATCACCAACACGCTGGCCAAGGACAAGGAGATCTCCGACCGCTGGCGTCAATTTCAACGACATCGCCGACGCCCGCCATCTGTCGAACAAGGTCGAAGGACCGGTGGTCGACGCGCTGGTGTCGGCCGTGCAAGCGGCCTATCCGCGGCTGTCGCATCGCTACTACGCGATGAAGGCGAAATGGCTCGGCCTCGACAAGCTCGCGCACTGGGATCGCAACGCGCCGCTGCCGGAGAAGCCGGAACGGGTGATCCCGTGGGCCGAAGCCGAGACCATGGTGCTCGACGCCTATCGCGGCTTCGCGCCGGAGATGGCCGGCATCGCCGGCGATTTTTTCAACAAGCGCTGGATCGACGCGCCGACGCGGGCCGGCAAATCACCGGGCGCCTTCGCGCATCCGACGGTGCCTTCGGCCCACCCCTACGTGCTGCTCAACTACCAGGGCAAGTCGCGCGACGTGATGACGCTTGCCCACGAACTCGGCCACGGCGTCCATCAAGTGCTGGCGGCAAAACAAGGCCCGCTGCTGTCGCAGACGCCGCTGACGCTAGCCGAAACGGCCTCTGTGTTTGGCGAGATGCTGACCTTCAAGGCGCTGCTTGCCGGCGCGAAAGACAAGAAGGAGCGCAAGGCGCTGCTCGCCGGCAAGGTCGAGGACATGCTGAATACGGTCGTCCGTCAAATCGCGTTCTATTCCTTCGAACGCAAGGTCCACCTGGCGCGCAAGGAAGGCGAGTTGACCAGCGACAAGATCAACGAACTGTGGATGAGCATCCAGGCCGAGAGCCTCGGACCCGCGATCGACTTCAAGCCCGGCTACGAGGTGTTCTGGACCTACATTCCGCACTTCATCCATTCGCCGTTCTACGTCTACGCCTATGCCTTCGGCGACTGCTTGGTGAACTCGCTGTACGGGCTCTACAGCGAGGCGCATCCAGGCTTCGTGGACAAGTACTTCGACCTGCTGAAAGCCGGCGGCTCGAAGCATCACAGCGAACTGCTGGCGCCATTCGGCCTCGATGCGTCGAGCCCCGAATTCTGGGGCAAGGGCCTCAAGGTCATCGAGGGTATGATCGACGAGTTGGAGAAGATGTGAGGGCTCGAACTTCACGTTCGAAGGTGCCTCCTGCAAAACTCAAGTCAGTCGCGAAGCTTGCTCCAAGCTTTGCGGCGGCACTCTTGATCGAGAGGCCTTTGCGCGCCTTGGCCGAATGCGAGCCGCAACGATTAGGTCGAGCGCGCGATCGCAGTGTGACTCCGTCTGCTGATGTGTGATTTAGCTTACATGCAGCGGAGGGTTTTTCAGCAGTCGTTGGTGAGTGTTTTGGGCTCTGTCCGTCTGAAAGCGTTAGTTGATCGGAATCTCGTGGACAGCTCTCACTATCGCTTCTCCCGTATGTCGTGATATCACGCATACAAAATCATGGGTAGCTTGAATGTTGTCAGCCTACAGACCCTAAGGTCTGCTAGAGCGGATCTCTTGAGAATCGACATTCTTTCGAGTTGGCTCAGTCTCTGTCTTCTGTGCCATACAAGAGCTCTAGATGCGTGGCGATGCTCCTATCATTTTGCGGAGGCTGTGTTGCTGTATTTCTGCGCAGATGCCCGTAGCAGCGAATAGCATGCCTTGCTGCTGACGCAGAGCTCGACTTTTCGCGCAGCCATGCGAGTCGCGATCGTGTTTCGATGTTCGGTGCCTGCTATCCACCGATCATGCCTAGCGATAGCGGTCCATCGTGTCGTGGGCTGATTGCCTCAAGCTTACTGAGTTATCGCGTAGGTCGTAGCTCTCTTGCATAGCTGTGAGTACGTCCGCATGGCTCGTTGAATTTCTTATGCTTAATATGCCTCCGTAACTTCGATGTAAGTGGATGACGCCTCGCGGCGCACTTCTTGCGCATTCGGGCGTCGTTGACGCATAGCTCGTTATAGCCGACCTGGACAAGGCGACGAAGCTGGTCGACAATTGATGATAGTCGTGGTGTGTAGACAGAACTACTGGCTTACTGCGCGGTGACCCGTAGGTCCTGGCGCGAATTGCGAGATATTCCAGGCGATTGACAGCCGGCGTATAACTGATCGGGAGCATGCTTGACGTCGAAGCGGTCGAATATTTCGTTGCGCGGTGATAATGCTATGAATTTACGGCCCGCGTTGGCGTGCTACGATGCCCGCTGATGCGCAGCGGCCGTATCGTCCTACGAGCGATTTGATGCCTACGGCTGCTGTACTGGCGTTCTCGCCATTGAGCTCTGCGCTTATGACGGTCGATCTTCTTGTGGGCTTGAGCTATAGTTTGGTGCCGTAGGTCGTGCTATCAGCACTCGCAGGCCGAATGTCCGCGATGCGGTACCGCAGCGTGACTGTCTACGCGCATTGGGCTCGTACGCAGCGGACTTACGCAGGCGATGCATTATTTTCGTAGGGCTTGTAAGCATCGTGTTTCTGGTCCCTTGTAGGTTCGGCTAGAGCCCTCTTGCGAGAGCCGACATTCCCGAGCGGTGCCAGCCGCGTCGGGTCTCGCCATGGGCTCTGACCCGACCTACGAAGCGGTCAATATTTTCCTGCCGGGCTGCTGTAACCTGCTGATATTTGTGCATGCGTCCCGTAGGTCGGTCTAGTAGCCATTCTTCGCGAGTAGCCGCACATCTTACGAGCGGTGACAGCGCTGTCGGATCTCGCCATTGCGGCTCAACCCGGCTTATCGATGCGGTCACGTCATCTATCGATCGTATTGACTTTTAAGCGATTCATCAATTAAGCAGCTGCAGCGATTTCTTCCTCCACTGGAGCTATGCAAGAACATAGCTGCTTTAGCGAAGCTGACATTCATGGATTGCGGCTGTGAACACGCTCCGCATGGTCAAGCGCGTCCAAATCCTCTCGATGCTCTGCTAGGGGGCATGCGTTTGATCTCACGAGTGTGCGACCTGTCGGTCAATACCGTTCTTAGATCCTCGATGACGCCGGCAAGGTCTGCACGGTGTTCCACGATGAGCCGTGCGGAACGTCAGTTCCCAGCGAGTTCAGTTTGACGAAATCTGGAGTTTCACAGCGGCGAAGCAGAAGAAGCTCGCCAGCATGACGAAGCCGGTTGACGGCGCTGGTGACACTTGGGCGTGGACCGCGATCGACGTCGACAGCAAGTTGGTGCGCCTTGGCCGATTGCGACCACTGTGCTTGCGGGCGCGCAACGCGGAGGGTGGTGAGAAGGTCGGGCTAGCAGGACAGTTCGAACCGACGTAAGCCAGAGTGGCGACAGAAGTATTGGCTCACGTTGGTGGCTCGATGATCCCGCTGCTCTCCGGTTTTCGCATCATCGACATCACGGCGGTCATCCTCGGCCCCTATGCGACCCAGATCCTTGGTGACCTCGGCGCCGATGTGATCAAGATCGAGCCGCTCGACGGCGACAGCATGCGGGCCATTCCGCCGGTGGCCGCGCCCGGCATCTCGTCGCTGTTCGTCAACAACAACCGCAACAAGCGCTCGCTGGCCCTCGACCTGAAGTCGGCAGCCGGCAAGGCGGTTCTGACGCGGCTGCTCGCGACCGGCGACGCCTTGGTGCACAACATGCGGCAGGACGCGCTCGACCGGCTGGGCTTCAGTGTCGAGGTGGTGCGCGCGATCAATCCGAAGCTCGTCTACTGCGCCGCGGTCGGCTTCGGCAGTAACGGTCCCTATGCGGGCAGGCCAGCCTACGACGACGTCATCCAGGCGATGTCGGGGTTCGCCGGGCTGTTCGAAATGCGCGACGGCGCACCGGCGCTGGCGCCGTCGATCATTGCCGACAAGGTCGTCGGCCTGCACGTCGCCTACGCGGTTCTGGCGGCACTGCTCAATCGCGAACGCAACGGCGGCAACGGCACGGCGATCGAGGTGCCGATGTTCGAGACGATGGCCGCGTTCTCGATGAACGAGCATCTCGACCGGGCATCGTTCGAACAGGACGGCACCTTCGGCTACGCGCGGGCGCTGGCACCGCAGCGCAAGCCCTATCGGACGGCGGACGGCTGGATCGCGGCCCTGCCCTACACTTTGCGGCATTGGCAGCGCACGCTGCACGAGATCGGCGAGTCCGAACTCGCCGAGGCCGCTTGGCTGCGCGACGCCGGGCAGCGCAACCTGCGCGCGCCCGAACTCTATCAGGTTCTGGAACGTGCGCTCTCGCAGCGGGGCACGGCCGAATGGCTGGAGGTGTTTACGCGCCTCGATGTGCCTTGTGGTCTGTGCAACACGCCGGCCGACCTGCTCGATGACCCGCATCTCAAGGCCGTCGGACTGTTCGACGCCAATTTCGATTCGCCGACGCCGGTTGTGCGGACCCTCAACCAAGCGGTGCGGTTTGATGAATTTGCCACGCAAGCGGACCGGGCGCCGCAAACACTGGGCGCGGCAAACGCTGAACTGCTACGCGAACTGGGGTTCTCGCCAGCCGAAATCGCGGTCCTGGCGGGCGGGATTGGGTGAATTCCTTACTCGGTGACTTGGTGCGCCCGTGAAGTTGTCAACTCTAGGCGAAATTATGGCTATCCTTCCGATTTAGGTCAGCGTATACAGCCCGCCAATCGCGCTGCTGGGCAGCGTTTTGCATTAAGAGGTGCCACGAATGGCACAAGGTTCCCTGGCCGCCCAAAGCGCTGAGCCAGCTTCTCAGGATCATCATCAAAATCAGAACTTCTGGTCGCTCACAGTTGGGTCGATCGGGGTGGTTTATGGTGATATCGGCACGAGCCCACTCTACGCCTTCAAGGAAGCGATCGTCGCGGCCAAGGAGCATGGCGTGGTCGGTCGCGAGCCTGTCATCGGCGTGTTGTCGCTGATCCTGTGGGTGCTGTTCCTGATCGTCACCCTGAAGTACGTGCTGATCCTGCTTAAGGCCGACAACAAGGGTGAAGGCGGCACTTTCGCACTGATGGCGCTCGGCCAGTCGGTCGCCAAGCGCAGCGCGCCGCTGCTGCTCGGGCTCGGCATTGCCGGTGTTTCATTCTTCTATGGCGATGCGGTCATAACCCCGGCGATGTCGGTGCTGTCGGCGGTCGAGGGCTTGAAACTCGTTACGCCGGCGCTGGAAAAGGCGGTTCTGCCGATTTCGGGCATCGCGCTATTCGGGCTCTTCTTCATGCAATCGCGCGGCACCGCCAAGGTGGCGGCGTTCTTTGGCCCGATCACCGTCGTCTGGTTCCTCGCCATGGCGATCGGCGGCGCGAGCCATATCGTCGACGATCCGAGCGTACTTTTTGCGTTCAATCCCATTTATGGCCTGAAATTCGCCCTGTCGCACGGCCTCATCGGGCTCACCGTGATGGGCCTCGTGTTCCTGGCCGTGACCGGTGCGGAAGCACTCTATGCCGACCTCGGGCACTTCGGGCGCAAACCGATCCAGGTGGCGTGGCTGGCGTTGGTGCTGCCGGCGCTGATCCTCAACTACCTGGGGCAGGCGGCCCTGATCCTGACCGACCCGACCGCGATCGAGAACCCCTTCTACCGGCTCTATCCGGAATGGGCGCTGATCCCGATGGTGATCCTGGCGACGATTGCGACCTTGATCGCCAGTCAGGCCGTCATCACCGGCGCGTTCTCGCTGACCCGGCAGGCGATCCAGCTCGGCCTGCTGCCGCGCCTCGCCATCAAGCATACCTCGGAGAATATGGCCGGCCAGATCTATCTGCCGCGCGTCAACTGGATGCTGTTCACCGGCGTCGTGGTGGTGGTGTTCCTGTTCCGCACCTCCTCGAATCTGGCCGCCGCCTATGGCGTGTCGGTGACGGCCGCGATGGTTATCGACAGCATCATGGCGTTCTTCGTGATCTGGAAATACTGGAAGTGGCCGCTGTGGAAGGCGATGCTCACCATTGTGCCGCTGGCGATGATCGAGCAGATCTTCTTCGCCGCCAACCTGCTGAAGGTGCTTGAGGGTGGCTGGTTCCCGATCATGATCGCGCTGACCATGGGCCTGACCATGCTGACGTGGATCCGTGGTTCGCGGCTGCTGACCAAGGAAACGCGCAAGAGCGAAGCCGATCTCGACTGGTTGATCCGCAAACTCGAAGCCAAGCCGCCGCATCGCGTCTCCGGCACGGCGGTATTCCTGACCGGCGATCCGGACGCGGCGCCGACATCGCTGATGCACAACCTCAAGCACAATCGCGTGCTGCATGAGCGCAACATCATCTTGTCGATCAAGGTCGCCGACAGCCCGCGCGTGCTCAACAGCGAACGCGTGACGGTGGAAAAGATTTCGGACGGCTTCGTCCGGGTGACCTGCATGTTCGGTTTCATGGAGACGCCGAGCATTCCGCGCGTGCTGTCGCTGTGCCGCAAGAAGGATCTCAACATCGAGATGGCCGGCACCTCGTTCTTCCTGTCACGCCGCTCGTTGCGGCCGACCGTGAAGTCGGAGATGCCGCGCTGGCAGGAGCGGCTGTTCATCGTGCTTGCCGGATCGGCGCAGGACGCGACCACCTACTTCCAGATCCCGACCGATCGCGTGGTCGAGGTCGGCACGCAAGTGGCGGTGTAGCAGGTGCCGGGCTCAAGCCAGGCACCGCTCAGCGTCGCTTCTGAAGTCCCCGATACCAGATCGTCATAAGCTCCATCGCGACCACGGCGATGATGCCGAAGCCGAACAGCACCCACTCGCCGGCGATGTAGCCGGTGCGCTCGACCAGCGCCGCCAGCATAACCGGCGCGGTCGCGTTCATCAGCAGATAGGGCGTGGCGAGCAGGCCGAGCACCGCGCCGTAGCCGACCGGCCCGAACAGGACGAGCGGTACCGCGCCGCGCACGATGGTCAGCAGCCCGTTCGAGATGCCAAATAGGATCGTGAACACCAGCGCCCAGCCGAAGCCGCCGCTGCCGAACAGCAGTGCCGCGAACGAGATCGGCAGGCAGGCAACGGCGATGCGGCCGACCGTCAATACGCCGAGGTTCCGACCAAAGCGAATATCACAGACCCGACCGCCGAATTGGGCGACACCCTTGATCGAGGCGAGGACCACGGCCTCGGCCGCCGTCACGCCGCTGGCTTCAAGCACCGCCGGCAATAATACCGCGAGCGCGCCGAACACGAACGCGCAGCACGATATCACCACCGCGAACACCGCCATCGCGATCTGCTTGGCCCGGCCCTCAAGCACCGGCGCTATCACGCTGGCGGCGCTCGGCTGGGCGGCAGCCGGCAGGTCGTTCGGCGCGTCAACGGCTTCCTTGGCGGCGAGCCCCCACCAATGCAGCGGCAGGCAGATAATCAAGTTCATCGCCGCGAAGATCAGGAATGTCGTGCGCCAGCCGAACTGCTCGGCCAGGATATGGCCGATCGGCCAGAAGATCGACGAGGCGAAGCTGCCGAACAGCGTCAGATAGGAAATTGCCATGCGGCCGCGCGATGGTGTCACCTGCACGAGTGCCGCGAAGGCCGCATCATAAAGACAGAGCCGCATGGCGAGGCCGAGCAGTGCCCAGGCGACGAGGTAGCCGGTCAGGTTCGGGGTCAAGGCGATCGCGACCTGCATCAGGGCGACGAAGGCAGAGCCGGCGACCATGACCATGCGGCCGCCACGCCGGTCGATCAACCTGCCGACCGTGGTCGACACCAGGCTGGAGGCCAGCAGCGCCACCGTGATGCCCAGGATCACCAGATCCGTCCGCCAGCCGGTATCGGTGGCGATCGGTTTCGCCAGCACGCCGAGCGCATAGATCGTCGTGCCCCAGCCGATGATCTGGGTGATCCCGAGCGATATCACGGCGCGCGGCATCGGTTCGCACAACCATGATAGCCAGCCACCTTTGATCGGTCGCGGCGCTGGATCGGGGTTTTCAGGGCGCTTCTGCACGTGAGCGGTGATCTCGCGGAATATCGTCGACGAGAGCAATCGTAACCGATCCGCTAGCCGCGGCACCATGCCCAATGCGCTGATCCGCCCATCCGGCAAAGCGTACTACACCTGTCGAGATGGCTCGCGAACGCCTACATATGCAGTTCGAGACTCAGTGCTTTGCCGACCGGAGATTTGGCCGCTCATGGACAACGAAGACAACCGCTTCTCGGCGCGCGCCGCCCGCTACATGAAGGTCGGCACCAATGTCGGGTCGGTGGCGGCGCGGGTGGCCGGCCAGCGCCTGTTCGGCATGGCGACCGACGACAGCCGCAACGCCATCGAACTGGCGGCCGCGCTCGGTGGCCTCAAGGGGCCGATGATGAAGGTCGCGCAGTTGCTGTCGACCATCCCCGAGGCGCTCCCGCCCGAATACGCCCGTGAGTTGGCGCAGCTGCAATCCCAGGCGCCGGCGATGGGGCCGGCTTTCGTCAAACGCCGCATGCTGGCCGAGCTCGGCCCCGACTGGGCGACCAAGTTCGCGAGCTTCGAACCGGCGGCCTCTGCGTCGGCCTCGCTCGGGCAGGTGCACAAGGCGGTGGCGCTCGATGGCCGGGCACTGGCGGTCAAGCTGCAATACCCGGATATGCAATCGGCGGTCGAGGCCGACGTCACCCAGTTGAAGGTGGTGTTCGGCATCCAGGCGCGCATGAATTCGGCAATCGACACTAGCGAGATCATGAAGGAGATCGCGGCGCGCCTGCGCGAGGAACTGAACTACGAACTGGAAGCCGGCCACATCGCGCTCTATCGCCATATCCTGGCTGGCCAGCCGGCGATCCGCGTGCCGGATGTGCTGCCCGAAGTTTCAAGCAAGCGCCTGCTCTCGATGTCATGGCTCGAAGGCCGGCCGCTGCTCGACTACAAGACCGCGCCAATGGAAGACCGCAACACTATAGCCCGGGCGATGTTCAGCGCCTGGTGGTTTCCGTTCTGTCATTACGGCGTCATCCACGGCGATCCGCACCTCGGCAACTACACGATCTTCGAAGGCGGCGACGGCCGGCCGGCCGGCATCAACCTGCTCGACTACGGCTGCATCCGGACGTTCCCGACAAAGTTCGTGCAGGGCGTGGTCGACCTCTACAACGGCCTGCTCGAAGGCGATTCCGCGCGCGTGGTGCACGCCTACGAGAGTTGGGGCTTCAAGGGCCTCAACAAGGATATCATCGACGCCATGAATATGTGGGCGCGGTTCATCTACGGCCCGCTGCTCGACGACCGCGAGCGCACGCTTGCCGAGGGCACGACGCCCGGCGAGTACGGCCGCCGCGAAGCCTTCGGCGTGCACAAGATCCTGAAGGAAAAAGGCCCGGTCACGGTGCCGCGCGAGTTCGTGTTCATGGACCGCGCCGCGATCGGCCTCGGCGGCGTGTTCCTGCACCTCGACGCCCGGCAGAACTGGTTCCGCCTGTTCAACGAACAGCTAGCCGGATTTGATGTGGCGAAGGTGGCGGAGCGCCAGCGGGGGGCGTTTGCGGCAGCCGGAGTGCCGTTGCCGGTTTAGGGGGCGCGCTGACAGTGTGCCGACGGGCGCTTCACGCCCGGACCGGCCTGATGGCTGTTCGTGGACGGTGGGTCGGTGTGGGGCAGGAGCTATCGTCATGCTTCTCTGGGGCCCCAACGTTTTCTTTCTGTCAAAAGCCGATCTGAGAACTTGATGCCGTCTCTTGATCTGAGGCGTCGGTTGAACGCCTCGTTCAATTCTGCAAGCCAACAAGCGTGTAGATTCCGATCAGAACGATGGTCGAACCGGCAATGCCCTGAACGATCCGCGCTCCGCGATCGAGTTGAGGCAGTCGGGTTGCAAGCGCGTGCCCCATCGTGGCTCGTCCAACTATGGCAGCGACGGCGACGAGGCCGATCGTCAGAGATATCCCGAGCGCGAGCGAGATGAGCATCAGGCCAACCATGATGCCGCTGCTCTGCAACCACGCAAATCCGAGGACAGAAATCGTCAGCGGGCACGGCAGCAGGCCCATGCCTGCGATCATTGCGCGGGACCCGTCATGCGTATGGTCCTGAGAAGGACGAACACTTTGATAGAGCATCATCGCGCCAGCCAACACGATGAGGCCGTATCCAAACGCGGTGAAGCCGGGTGAGCCACGCCCCGATATGGATGGCACCTGTCCAACAACGAAGCGCAACACCAGGAAAGCCGCAAATCCCGACAGCACATGCAGCAAAGCGGCCGACAAGGCGACGCGGATCCCTTTGCCTAATGTGTGCCTCACGCCCCAGAAAATAAGCTGCAAGGGCCGCTTTGCCATGGCCCGGGGTCAAGGCATGCAGAGCACCAAGACCAAAAGCGAACATGACTGCGCCCATCCCGCCGGCTCGCAATTCCGCAGCCAGAGAGCGCATGATACCGCCCTGCATCTGGCTGATTGCCGAATGGAACCATTCCCACATTGCAGCTTGCCTTTATCCTATCCCCTAGGATAGGTAGCAGAATGCGCCATCATAGTCACCCTGACATCATCAAGCGGTTGAAGCGGGCCGAAGGGCATCTGCGCTCGATCATTGCGATGATGGAGGAAAGCCGACCGTGCACCGAACTTGCACAGCAACTTCATGCCGTCGAGAACGCGGTCGGCAATGCCAAGCGCGAACTCATCCATGACCATATCGACCATTGCTTGGCCGACGGGATCGGTGGCGACGCCAAGGAAGCGCGCGCCGCGCTGGCCGAGTTCAAGGCCCTGAGCAAGTATTTGTGAGCTGACATGCCGGATATTGCGAGCATCATTCAATCCGGGGCTGCCAATGCCTGGCTGTTGTTGCCAACGGCCCTCGTGCTCGGTGCACTCCATGCGCTCGAGCCCGGGCATTCAAAGTCGATGATGATCGCGTTCATCGTGGCCGTTCATGGTACAGCGCGCCAAGCGGCGCTGCTCGCACTGTCGGCAACCTTGGGGCACACAATCGTCGTGTGGGCGCTCGCGGTCATAGCATGGCGCCTAGGTGATGCAGGTGTCCTTGAGCGGGCAGAGCCCTGGCTCTTGGTTCTCGGTGGTCTTCTACTGATCGCACTCTCCTTCCGAATTTTGAAGCGATTGGTGCCAGCGCCCGCACACGGACACCATCATCACGGCCACGATCATCACGGCCACGGTCACAATCATGGGCATGCAAGCACGCCCGCGCATGATCATCACCACGCACACGCGACATTCAACACCGAAGACGAGCACGCGGCGTTCCATGAGGCCGAGATCAAGAAGCAGTTTACTGGTAAAGCCGGCGCCGTCACCAATGGTGAGATCGCTTGGTTTGGATTCACGGGCGGACTGCTACCGTGTCCGGCCGCATTCGCCGTGTTGCTCGCGTGTTTGCATCAGCAAGCGTATGGCCTTGGTATTGTAATGGTCGCAGCATTCAGTGTCGGCTTGGCACTGACGATGGTTGCGGTTGGTGTCGCGGCCGCGTGGGGTGTAACGGCGATCAAGTCGAAGTCGGGCGCATTCGATCGGTTCGCCTACTGGGCTCCGTATCTTTCGTCGGCTGTCGTTTTTGGCATCGGTTTGTTCGCCGTTGTCCAAGGCTTGCGTGCCTTCGGTCAGCTTTAGTGAGGGTCGGGAGTGCTATTTTTCCTATGGGCGCAATGAACAGCGGCTTGGAACGAGGCCTGCCGCATTGACGGCACAGAGTGGTTCTATTACCCGCAATCATCGAATGAGGGGCTCGCCATTGTCGGAGTACTTGCCATTCAACAAGCATCGTCGGTTCGCTGCGCACAGCCGTGCGGCGATGACGATCATTGTTGTTTTGGCGCTCGCGATAAATCTGATTGCAAGCACTTATTCGGGAATGGTGCACGCGCATGAGCACGTGCATGAGCAATCCGACCATCATCACGACGAGCACACCGCTTCCGACGTCGATAGTTCAGTCGACGTGGCAAGCCTTGAGGCTGGAGACACAAGCGGTACGCGCGGCCTGGATCAAACGCACGAGCACCCGGCGGACCTCGCACTCAGCATGACGCCGCTTGTCGCATGGAAGTTCCCGGTCGTTGATACGTCCTGGTCGCCGTCGCGAAGCAAAACGATTGTCGTGTTCGACGTCGGCCCCAGCGAACGTCCACCGCGGCGTATATAGCTGTCGCAGCACGCTGATCACGCGCCTCACATTCATGAGCCTTGCCGCAGAAGCGGCTTGCAGCTCATGCGCGTCGGTCCGCTGCACCATCTAAACCCGAAGAATGCAACCAGCGCCAGCGTCACCGATTGACGATGTCAGCGGCATCGCTTTGGCGTGAACCATAGAGAGACCTCATGCATCAACGAAGCGGACAAGCCGTGCTGGCTACCGTTGCGTTCGTCGTGGCGGCGACGCTGGGCGAACCAGCTTTTGCACACGGCGTTCCAACGGGCGATCAGGCATATATCGAGGCCGTCGAAGGTCGCAATCTCATCCCCTTCATGTACCTCGGCGCCAAGCATATGGTGACCGGCTACGATCACCTGTTGTTTCTGTTTGGCGTGATCTTCTTCCTCTATCGGCTGAAGGACGTCGGGCTCTACGTGACGCTGTTCGCGATCGGGCACAGCACGACACTGCTGTTCGGCGTTCTCAATGGCACCGGAGTCAACGCGTATCTGATTGACGCCATCATCGGGCTCTCGGTCGTTTACAAAGCGTTGGACAATCTCGACCTCTTCAAGAAATGGCTCGGCTTCCAGCCGAATGCCAAGGCGGCCGTGCTGATCTTTGGTCTATTCCACGGCTTCGGACTGGCGACCAAGGTTCAAGACTTCGAGTTGTCGCCAGACGGCCTGATTCCGAACCTCATCTCGTTCAACATCGGTGTCGAATTCGGGCAGCTGATGGCGCTGTCAGCGATCCTCATTCTCATGGGGTTCTGGCGGCGGACGCCCAGCTTCTCGAAACTGGCCGTGACTTCGAATGTCGCGCTGATGGTGGCCGGGTTCGCCCTCACCACCATGCAGTTGCAGGGCTACTTCCACAGCATGCATCCGCCCGCATGAGGCCTACCCCGACGCGATGCGTTAGACACCAATCAATCCAAAACAGGATGACCTACCATGACCAAAACAATGACAACCACTGCCAAGACTTCTGCTGCAACAATCGCCACGAGCGAGTCGACGGTTAATGTCGTCCAGCACCTGCCGAGCACGTCACACCTCGTGCGCTCGACGGTTATTGCCACGGCGGTTGCGGCCGTACTTGGCGTCACCTGCGTTCTACCAGCAGAATACGCTATTGATCCGACCGGCATTGGCCGCGTGCTTGGCCTCACCCAGATGGGCCAAATCAAGCTCGACGCAGAAGCCAAACTGGCGAAGAAGACGCAGCTTCCAGCGGCGCTCGTCGTCGGCAACATCAATTCGAGTATCAATGACCAGCGGGTCATCAGCGACGCCGCCCCCATCGGCGAGGCTTGGGCGCAATTGGCTCAGCTTGCGCCAGCGCCTGCCGCAAAAAGTGCTGTAGCGGCGCCGGCAGCGGGGCAGAAGACGGACACGCTCGAAATCGTCCTGCAGCCGAGTGCAAAGATGGAGTTAAAGGCCTGGATGAAGAAAGGTGACGGCTACACGTTCACCTGGACAGCATCGAGCCCCATCAACTTCAATTTCCACGGCGAGAAGCATAACGCCCCTGCCAGTGAATACACCGAATATAACAAGGGCGTCGCTGCGACTGATAAGGGAGAGTTCAAGGCTGGCTACGATGGAACGCATGGCTGGTCATGGCGCAACCGCACCAAACAACCGATCACCGTGAAGGCGACCATAACTGGGACCTATGAGAAGTTCGCAGAGAAGAAGTAGACCCGCATCCTTGCTCCCTACCGCGCCTTTGGTGCGGTAGGGCGGCCGCAATGGGGACAGCATACCGATTTCAAGGCTCAACGCGTGTGCTGCTGCCGGCTCAGGCGGGAAATCGGCAAAAGGCAGCTTGCCGCTCTCTCTACCTCACCACTCAAGGGAATGCTGATCCGGAGGTGCAATGCGCCGCACATGTGTATCCAAGAGATATGCCGTTAGAACGATCGTGGTGGCTACTCGGTATAGGCTGGCGTCGTGCTGCAAGTCCTCATTGACGCCGGCTCGCATGTAGGGCGCGATCGCCCGGGCTAGCACGTCTTCCAGCGCCATTCGCCCGTCCTCCGGCAACGCCATGAGGGCATTCATATAGTTGTCGATCAGCGCGTTGTTGATCACCAACCGACCGGTCGAGCGCGCAGCGATGTAGGAGCGGTAGCCGAAAGTATCGATGAGACCGCGCACTGAGGCATCGCCGCCGCAGCTACCCACGAAGACCGTCGCCACACCGCCTATGCGATCGCCGAGTATACGCCTCGCACTTTCCTTCATTGGCTTCACGATAGAGGTATGGCCGCGGCCGATCACCGTCTCTACCCGCAAACCGCGAAGGATCTCCGAGATACTGTCGATGCCCTCCTTCACGCCGCGCGAAGTTGGCTTGTTGACATAGATCTCAATCAGCCGCCGGCGTGCTGCGACTCGGTAAACGGCGTGATCGCGTTCCTCGCGCACCGACGCGCCGCGCGCACGCATCAGGTTGCGGAAGTTTGTGTAAGTCGTGACGGCATCGACGTCATGGTCCATCCGCATGAACATGCGATGCACGTATCCACCCGTGCCATCCGCCGTAAAAAGTCTGTCGAACGGCAGTCGGATGATCGCGTCATCGAGTGGAAACGTCTGGCTGATCGCGGGGTCGCGCCGATCGCCCGTTACGGTTTGATAGACCGACAGCATGCTGCCGTAGACACTTTTAGTCGTCGAATCCGTCTCATTATGATGGCGCATGTAGAGTTGGTCGAGCAGTACGCGCTTGAACTGCACCGCTGCCGGCGAGTTCGCGCGCGAAGTCAATATGTCCATCACGACCCGGCTGTTGCCTTCGAAGTAGCGTGCGTCGCTCAGCGAAGCAATGCCATTTGCCACGAAGCGGTTGCGGTCCTGGACATGGCCGAGAACTTGTTCCAGCAAGCCAAAAGCGGAGACGATCCGCAAAAAGATCATCGCGCGCCGCGGGGCGGCGGCGGCAGCCTCCTTGCCAAGCCACTTTGGTGTCGCCTTGTCGAGAAAAGCCTCGAGGGAGCCGCTTTCCTTGATGCCTCGCATTATAACCGAGTGCAAATGATTGCGATAGGTTGACGTCCCTAGCCTGTAGAGTTCCACCTCGCCACCAATAGCAAGATTGAAAACCTCGATCGGCCCGAGGCCGTAGACCATGGCCTCGCGATACTTCGGGTTCATATCATGCAGGCAATTGAAAATGATGATGAAGGACTCGCCCACATGGTCCAGCGCCGTCAGCCTTTGTGGCGCTTGCGCGGCTTTGGAGACGAGCCGTGCGTCCTTCCAGCGTACCATCGACCAGAAGGCCGCTGCTTCCCATGGCACGGGCTTTCCTAACGCGCGCTCACGCTCCATCTTCCGCGCGAGCGGTGCTGGATCGTAGGCGCTCAGCCAGTCGACACCCTTGTCGAAGTCGGCACCGAATATTTCCGTCTCCAGCAGCAGTTCGACCATTTCGTCGCCAGAGTCCTCCATCTCGCGCGCCTCGCCGAACAGCGGCAGAAACTCGCTCCTGCTGCGTTCAAAGAGGCCGAGTAGGGAGTTCTCGCGATCGCGAGAGCCGACGTCATGCTCGCGCGCCAGGGCGACCAGCGCGCTCCAGAGTGGTGTACGTGCACGAGGACTGCGGGTGGCGCCTATGAGCGCCTTCACAATTGGCACCGTGGCCATTCGTGCATTCAAGTCGTCACCAAAAAAGCGCCAGAGACTGACGGCCTGGCTGTCTGACAGCGCCGCGTTCTGCAGGGTTTCGACGATTGATTGCTCGGTCAACAGTTCAGGCGTCGCGGTGTGCACGAAGCGTTGGCCCAGAACCTGCCACCCATCATTGACGAGGGTGTAGGAGCCATTCGTCAGCTGCCGAACCAGTGTATCGATGCCGGCTTCCTTGGTCGCCGGTGCACTCTTAGCCTTCGCGACGCTAACCAACTGCCCCATCAGCAAGAATATCAGGCCCGCAAGCAGCAGACTGACGCAGGTGCGAGGCGCCAGGTCTGTGACACGCGATCTGTCCGGGGCCTTCAGCGTTGGCGTCATTTCGAACTCGCGAAAACTAGCGGTTTGTCACGCCAGCGCACGCGCGTGACCAACTCAATCGTGCCCGCAACTCGGACGCATTGCTAGGACATCGATACAAGTCGTTAATTGTTATGATGAATGCGCGTCCCGATATCATCCAATGCATGCCTCCCGCGGCGGCAAGTCATCACACCCCATGACTGCGCGAGTAGGCATTGCGCGGCGGCGATTTCCAGCCTTTCAGTGCGCCGTCGGCCGGCTTGTAGATCTCGACTTTCAGCGGATAGCATTGGGCGACGTCGCCGGAATGGGTGGCGCTGCAATCGCCGCCGGGGCAGGCCGAGAGGCCGCCAAGCAGATCGATCTCGGCGAAGAACTCGATGAAGTCGCCGGGCCGCACCGGGCTCGCCTTCATGAAGTACTGGTGCGTATCGCGGGTGAAGCCGGTGCACATGAACACGTTGAGCACGTCGTGGACGTGCATTTCCGCCTCGGCGAGCGGGAGGTTGCGGCCCTTGGCCAGCGCCCGCGTCAGGTTCGAGTGACAGCAATAATGATACTCGCCGCCGCTCAAGAGCTTGTTGGTGTAGGGATCGCAGCGCGTGCCGATGACATCGTGGATGCCGCCGCCGAACTCGTCCCAGCCGTACCAGTCGAGGGTGTCGTGGGTGATGGTCGCCATCGGGCGCAGGTTCGGCAGCGTGCTCCATAGCCGGTCGCCGGTGCTGACGTGGGTCGCGTGCAGAGCACGGGTCTTGCCGCTGAAGAACCGCTCGGTGAGGTCATGCGCATTCCACAAATTGAGGTCGCCGACCTGCGGGCCCTCGATGCTTGCGATGCGGAACAGATGGCCGGCCGGAACCTCGAAGGTGCGGCCGTCGCGCGGCGGCACGATCAACTCGGAGACCTTGGACATGCTGGCGCGCGCGGCCTCGTAGAATGCCTCGTCGTAGGCCGCCAGCGATTCGACCGGGTAGCATACGAGGGGCTTGATGGCACGACGCGCGGCCGCGTCTTGAGGGGCGATGGAATGCGGCCGTTTGGACATCTCGAAGCCTCGTCATTGGTGCCAGCCATATTGGCTCGAAATGCAATCGTATGCCGGTCGCCGTGCGCTTGTAAAACCCCGCAGGCGGGCGCCGCGACTGCACTATATTTCAGCAATTGCAAAGACCTTGTCATGTCTTCGACGCAAACTTCCGCTGGTGTAATTGTGCGACGCACCATAAAATGGCGCGGTGCGAGAGGCGGGTTCGGACAAGCATGGCAAGACCCAACGAGACGCAGGCTGAACCACGGCGTGGCAACGAGCCGGCCGAGGAAGAGTACCTGGCGCGGATCGGCGAGCGCTTGCGGTTGATCCGCTCGCGCCGGGCGATGTCGCGCAAGGTGCTGTCGTTGGCGTCGGGGGTGTCGGAGCGATACCTCGCCGAGATGGAGCGCGGCGCCGGCAATGCCTCGCTCCTGGTCGTGCGACGACTGGCGGCGGCGATGGGCGTCAGCGTGTCAGATCTCGCCGCCGAGCAGCCCGATCGGGCCGAGGAACTCAATCATGCGATCCAGCTGCTGGAACGGCTGACGCCGGCCGAGATCGCCGAAGCCCAGGATTGGTTGGCGCGCCGGCTTTACACCGCGCCGACAACGGCCCCAGTTCCGGCCCAAGTTCCGGCCCAGCCTCCGGGCAAGACGACAATCAATCGCGGTTAGCGCGCCGTTTGCGAAGTGCAACCCGCTTGCCGTCGGCGGTGACCAGCGTCCCGCGAACTGGCACCTTGCGGGCGACTTCGAGGCCCGAACCGATCGGCGCCATCACTTCCTTCTTGGCCTCGACGATAATGACGCCACCAAACGTCGGCGTCACGCGGGCGCCGAGACGCTCGAAGCTCGATGCGGAACGAAGAATGAAACGCCGCTCGATCGGCGGCATGTGCAGGGCGTGCGTCCAGTTGATCGGTGTAAACAGCGCGTCCGCCAGCAGCTTTTCGAGCTGCCCTCGGCTATAGGGCCGGCCGTGCCCGAATGGTGTGTTGTCGCGGCGTGCCCACATGCTGCGGCGGCTGGGCACGATCATCAACAAGCGGCCGTCGGGGGCGAGCACTCGCCAGATCTCGCGCAGGAGCGGACGGATGCGTTCGGCGACCTCGAGGCAGTGCACGCACAGCAGCCGGTCGACGGAATTGTCGGGCAGCGGCAGCCGCTCCTCGTCGACCAGCACACTCATCGTGTCGCCGTTCGGCGGCCAGATCATCGCGCCTTGCGAAGCGGGCATCAGCGCGCCGATGCGGCGGGCCTCGCCTCTGAACGCACCGAGGAAAGGCGAGGCGAAGCCCAATCCGATCAACGTCTGGCCACCAACGCTCGGCCAACGCTCGCGAATACGGCGCGCCAGCACGCGGCGGGCGATCTGGCCGAGGGGGCGGGCGTAGAAATCCCTGAGATCGGTGACGTCGAGGTGCATCGGTCTCCCGGTTCGTGTCGAGCGTGCGACGCGCCATCATGCACGAAATGGCGCGATGATCCAAATCAGCCGGCCTTATCGCCCGGCCGCGTAGCCTTGCATGCCGCGCGGGTTGGCGGCGGCCTTGCGGCGCGGACCGTCCTGACTGGCGGCGGTCAGCCGGCCTTCGCTCCAGGTGCCGCTGATCTCGACTTTGTGACCGCGACGCTTCAACTCGTCGATCGTGGCCTTCGGCAAACGATCCTCGAGCGCGACCACGCCGGGACGGGCGGCTCGCGGCCAGAACGAGGCCGGGAAATGCTCGATGTGCCATGCCGGCGCGTCGATCGCCTCTTGCAGGTTCATGCCCCAATGGACGTGACGCAACAGCAATTGCGTCGACCACTGGTCCTGCTGGTCGCCGCCGGGCGTGCCCCAGCTCATGTACGGTGTGCCGTCGCGGAAGGCCATGCCGACCGACAGCGTCGAGCGCGGTCTTTTTCCAGGCATCAGCGTGCCGGGCTGGCCGTCTTCCAGCCAGAACATCTGGGCGCGGGAGCCGAGCGGAAAACCGAGCGCCGGGATTACTGGCGACGATTGCAGCCAGCCGCCCGACGGCGTCGCCGAGAACATGTTGCCGGCCTTGTCGATGATGTCGATGTGGACGGTGTCGCCTCGCGACTTCGCCCATGCGGCCGACGGTCGGCTCGCCGGCGCCGGAAGCGCTGACCGCCGTGCGGCCTTCCGATGTACCCTTGATGATGACGTCGCCGCCAAAGCCCGTGATGGTGCCTGGCCGCTGCTCCATGTTGGCGCTCGCCGGATCGATCAGGCGACGGCGATCGGCGTTGTAGGCGTCGCTCAGCAGCGCGTCCATCGGTACGTCGGCGAACAGCGGGTCGCCATAGAACTTCTCGCGGTCGGCATAGGCGAGTTTTGCGGCCTCGATGACGAGGTGGATGAAGTCCGGATCGGTCGGCGCGAGCTTGTCGAGGTCGTAGCCCTTGAGCAGCGCCAATTGCTGCAGCAGCACGGGGCCTTGCGTCCACGGTCCCGGCTTGAACACGCGCAGGCCTTTGTAGTCGAGATGCACGGGAGCTTCGACAGTCGGCTGCCAATTCGCCATGTCCTGACCGGTGAGCACGCCGCGATGACGACGGCCACTGACGTCCATGACTTCCGTGTCGCGGCAGAACTTGTCGATCGCTTCGGCGACAAAGCCCTGGCTCCAAACCTTGCGCGCGCGCCGGATCACCGCCTCGCGACCGCCGCCTCCGGCTTCGGCCTCGTCAAGGATGCGCTCGTAGGTTTCGGCGTGGCGAATGTTACGGAACAACGTGCCCTGCTTCGGCACCTTGGCCCCCGGCAGATAGACCTCGGCCGAGGTCGGCCAGTGGTCGCGGAACAGATCCTTGACGGTGTCGATCGTCGCCACCGCGCGCTCGACCAGCGGATGGCCATGCCGGGCGTAACCGATGGCGGCTTCGAGCACGTCGCGCAGATGCATGGTGCCGTGCTGTTCGAGGATCAGCATGTAGGTGTCGAAGGTGCCGGGAATGCAGGCGGCAAGCAGACCGGTGCCGGGAATGATGTCGAGGCCGAGATGGCCGCGATAGTGCGCGATCGTGGCGCCGGCTGGCGCCGGGCCCTGACCGCACACAATTGTCGGGGCACTCGCCCCCTTGTGCTGCTTCTGATCGAACAGGATCACCGGCACGTCGCCGCCGGGACCGTTCAGATGCGGTTCCACCACCTGCAGCGTGAAGGCCGCCGCGACGCCGGCATCGAAGGCGTTGCCGCCGCGCTCCAGGATGCCCATGGCGACGGCGGTCGCGATCCAGTGCGTGGTCGCCGCGACACCAAACGTGCCGTCGATCTCGGGGCGGGTCGTGAATTGATTGGGATTGACGAACGACATGGTGTGCGGCGCTCTCGGGGCTTCCTGCTGGGAAGGCCGATTATAGCACCGTCGATGCCCTTCGCCGCCATAAAAAGGCTGACTGGGAACACTGGGAACCGCGCCCCGTGGCGCTATTTGTAGCAACCGGCGATGCAGACCAAGGTATTGCCGCTGGCGCTGGTATTGACCTGCTCGCTGACGAAGGTCGTGGTCGTTCCACCGGTGCCACGTTCGGCCGCGAGCTTGGCCTGTGCGCGTTGGATGGCCGCTGCCTGCTCGGCTTCCCGGTCTTTCGAATTGCCCACTGCTGCTGGGGCTGTCGTTGCCGCGGCGGGCGCTGTGCTTGCCGAATTGGCGTTCGGCTTCGCCGTGACGACGGGATGACCGCCACCGAGGCGTATTCTCTTCGCCGATGCGTCCGAGGCGGTCAATGCCGCCAGACCGGCCAAGCCGAGGCCAACGAGGACGAGCGGGTGAGCGGGCAATAGTCGACGCATAATGAACTCTCCGGACGCGGTACAGGTAGCCGGAGAGCATGCGCAGGGTTGCTTAACAAAGCCTTAACCGCGGCTGGCGATCACTTGTCTGAATATCACTGGCGATGCGATCAGGAGACCGACCGCGATGTTGGGCCATGAGGCAGCGATCATCGGTACGGCGGCCGCGCACAGGATCACGCATTCCCACCAAACGAGCGGCGCCAGCGCATAGCGCGTGAACACCGCCGACAGCGCCGTGATCGAAAGCATGCAGCCGATGGTCGAGGCGAAGAAGGCGCTCCAGGTGAAGCCTTGCACCATGATCAGCATCGACGGCTGAAACACGAATACGAACGGCACGAGCACCTTGCCAAGCGCGAGGCGGAAGGCGGTATTGCCGGTCTTGAACGGATCGGCGCCGGCCATGCTGGCGCCGGCATAGGCGGCGATCGCGACCGGTGGCGTTACGTCGGCGAGCACGCCGTAGTAGAATACGAAGAAGTGCGCGACCAGCGGCGCGACGCCAAGCAGGCCGAGCGTCGGCGCCGCCACCGTCACCATGATGATGTAGGTCGCCGTGGTCGGCACGCCGCAGCCGAGCAGGATGCACACGATCGCCGTCAGAATGAGCGTGTAGAACAGCGTCGCGCTCTTCATGTCGAATGGCAGGAAGGGCAAGAAACCGAGCGTGGCATCCGCCATGGTTTGCGCGAGCGACGTGACGATGAACGAGATCTTGAAGCCGACGCCGGTCAATGTGACGACACCGACGATGATGCCGACGGTGGCCGCCGCCGCGCCGACGCCAATCGCGTACTTGGCGCCCATGATGAAGGCGTCGGCCAGATCATTGGCCTGCTCGCGCCCGTCCTTGCGGGTCATCAGGCCGTGCGCCATGAAGCCGATCGCAATCGACAGCAGAATGAAATTGACGCTGATCTCAAGTGGGCCGATGGCCAGTTGTTCGCGTAGTAGTCCGAGGATTGCCGCCCCGCACAGCGTCACGGCGAATACCACGCTCGCGATCGTACGATTGGCCGCCAGGGCCAGCAGCATGCACCCGGTTATTCCCCAGAACGCCGCGAGATAAGGCGTGTAGCCAGTGAACAGAACCACGATCAGCGCCAGCAGTGGTGCAATCGTCGGCCAGTCGCGGGCAAACACTTCGGAGAGCTTCGGGATCTCGGCGTCGGTCAGGCCACGCATGCCGGTCTTCTTGGCTTCGAAATGAACCTGCATGAGCACGCCGAAGAAGTGCATGAAGGCCGGCACGATCGCGGCAATGACGATGGTGCCATAGGGCAGGTTCAGGAATTCGACCATCAGGAAGGCGGCGGCACCCATGATGGGCGGCGTGATTTGGCCGCCGGTCGCAGCCGTGCTCTCGACGGCGGCTGCGAAATGGCGCTGATAACCGAGCCGGATCATCATCGGGATGGTGAGCGAGCCGACGGTAACGGTGTTGGCGACTGACGAGCCTGAGATCATGCCAAACAGCGCCGAGCCGAAAATCGACACCTTCGCCGGCCCGCCCGCATAGCGGCCTGCAACCGATGCTGCGACGCCGAGGAACAACCGGCCCAACCCGATCTTGGTTGCGAGCACGCCGAACAGCACGAAATGAAATACGTAGGTCGCGACAACGCCCAGGGCGACGCCGTAGACGCCTTGACTGGTGAGGTACAGGTGATTGACGAGGTTGCTCCAGCTCGAACCCGGATGCAGGAAGATGCCGGGGAACCAGCGGCCGAAAATTGCATAAATGATCGAGAAGATGGCGATGATCGGCAGGCCCCAACCGATCGAGCGCCGCGTCGCTTCCAACAGGACGACGATGATGATCGAGCCCATCACGACGTCGAGGGTGCTCGGATTACCGACCCGGTCGGCAAGGTCGTGGAACACATAAGGCACATAGAGACTAGCCACCGCTGCCGCGATGCAGAGCACCCAGTCGATAATTGGAATGCCGCCCGGCGCTAACGCGCTCGAAGGCTGCACGACGCGGCCCTTGCCCGGCAAGAAAGAGAATACGAGGAAAATCAGGCCGATGACGAACGCGAGATGGATGCCGCGATGGGTGGTCTCCTCGAGCAGGCCGAAGCCCGCCGTGTAGTAGTGGAAGCACGACAGCGCGAGCAGCAGGCCACCGACCAGCAGGCCGGGGCCTCGGGCCATCTTGCGAAAACTGATCTCGGGATCGAGCTCTTCTTCCAGGCGGCGGGCGTCAGCTTCAGAAATGATCTCGATGGCCATAAGAGCTAATCGTCCTGTCGCTGCTGCCGCGTTCCGCCAAACCAGTTTGCAGGGTGTCGCGGCATTGGTCATTAAAAAACACCAGGTGCCGGTCTTGATATCGTGATGCGTCCGACGGAAGGCGCGGTTTGGTCTCGTTAAGCCAGTCCTAACGGGCTGCTGGCACAACTGGACGCGAGCGCCGACCGTCACCGATCCCGATCCGAGTGTTTTCGAGGGGCCTGTCCATGCCGCAGCACGACGCTGTTACCGCACTGCGCCGGTTCGGTCTCGGCCCGAAGCCCGGTGACATGCTCAAGATCGCCAATGATCCGCGCGGTTTTCTGCTGGCCGGACTGGCGGACAAGGCTTCGGCCCGGCTCGACAAGCCCGAACTGCAGCCGAGCCATGCGGTGTTCGCCGAAGCGCAGGAAGCGCAGATGGCGCAGCGCCTCGCCAGGGCGCTGGCCAACGAGGTCGCGAAGGATGCCGGATCGCCCAAGGCAACCCAGCCGCCGCGACCGATGGCGTCGGCCGTGCCCGCGCCGATGGCCCCTACAGCCGCGCCCAAGCCGACCATCTCGCTGCCGAATGCGACCGCCGGTCAAGTGCGCCGCGACGCTCTGGTCGAGGAACTGGCTGCACGCATCGATCGGGCTTCCAGCACCGACAACGCGCTGGTCGAACGGCTGGTGATGTTCTGGTCGAACCATTTCTGCGTGTCATCGGCCAAGGGGCCTGTGCGCGGCCTTGCCGGCGGCTACGAGCGCGAGGCGATCCGGCCGCACGTGCTCGGCCGCTTCGCCGACATGCTCAAGGCCGTCGAGCAACATCCGGCGATGCTGATATTTCTCGACAACCAGGTGTCGACGGGCCCGAACAGTCGCGCCGGCAAGAATCGCAGCGTCGGCCTCAATGAGAACTTGGCGCGGGAGATCCTCGAACTGCACACTCTTGGTGTGGCCGGCGGCTATGGGCAGGAGGATGTGACCAACCTTGCCCGCGTGCTGACGGGGTGGGCGGTTGGCCAGCCCAATATTCCCCAATCAGAGCCCGGCAAGTTCTTCTTCGCAGCCAACCGCCACGAACCTGGAAGCTGGACCGTCGCTGGCAAGCGGTACATTGACGAGGGTCAACGCACTGGCGAGAAGGTGCTCGCCGATCTCGCCCGCCACCCCGCGACCGCGCGCCATATAGCCACCAAGTTGGCGCGCCATTTCGTATCCGACAAGCCGCCCGCCGCGCTGGTCGCAACCTTGGAGAAAACCTTCCGCGACAGTGACGGCGATCTGGTCGCCGTCACGCGCGCGCTTGTTTCGGCGCCGGAAGCCTGGGAACCGCCGGCCGCCAAGATCGTGCCGCCGTACGACTTCACGATCTCGCTCATTCGCGGGCTGGGTTTGAAGCCAGCTCCCGGCGAGGTGGTGCGGCTCGCAGGTCACCTGGGCCAGCCGATCTGGCAAGTGCCTTCGCCGAAGGGCTGGCCCGATGATGACGATGCCTGGATGGGACCATCTGCCATTCGCGAGCGCTTGCGGATCGCCGAGCGACTGGCCCGCGACGTCGACCGGTTGACCGATCCGCGCATTGCCGCCAGCGACCTGCTGGGGCCGGGGCTAGGTGAGCACACCCGGCAGGCCATCGCGCGAGCCGAGACGCGCGAGCAGGGGCTCGAATTGCTTGTGATGTCGCCCGAGTTCCTGAGGAGATAGCAACATGTCCTGCACCGAGCATTCAATCCTCAGTCGCCGCCAACTGCTCAAAGGCAGCACCGCGAGCCTGGCGCTGTGGGGCTTCGTGCCGAAGGCCGCGATCGCCGGTACGCGCGACCCGCGGCTGTTGACCATTGTGCTACGTGGTGGCCTGGACGGGCTGTCGATGATCGCGCCGGTGGGCGATCCGGATTACCAGCGCATCCGCCTAAGATTGGCGTTGTCGAAGGAGGGGCCGACGCCGGGCTTGCCGCTCGATGATTTCTTTTTGCTCAATGCCGCCATGCCGTACCTGCATTCGCTCTATCAGAAGCGCGAGGCGCTTGGGCTCCATGCGGTGGCGACGCCCTATCGAGGGCGATCACATTTCGATGGCCAGGACATGTTGGAGAGCGGTCTTCCCGGCGTCACACGGACCGAGGACGGGTGGCTTAATCGCGCGCTTTCGGGGCTTTCCGTTGCAGGCAAGGCCGATCCCAAGGGTCTGGCGATGGGCGCGGTGGTCCCGCTGGTGATGCGCGGGGCGGCGCCGGTGATGACCTGGATACCGAAGGCCTACGGCATCCAGCTGCGCGACTCGACCATCGCGCGCTTGATGGATCTCTATGGCCAGACCGATCCGAAGCTGGCGAAAGCCTTCGCCGAGGGCCTTGAGATCGATAAGGTCGGCATGGTGCCGGCAAAAGCCACTGCGCCAACGCAACCCCAGCCGCCACGGCCATTCCGCGATTTCATCGAGACGGCGGAGACGGCGGCGAAGTTCCTGTCCGCCGCCGATGGTCCGCGCGTGGGGGCGCTGAGCTACAATGGCTGGGATACGCACGCCAACGAAGGCGCCGTGCAGGGCCAACTCGCCACCCGCCTGGCCGGGCTCGATGCCGCGATCAAAGCCTTTGCCGAAGGCATGGGGCCGGCCTGGAAAGACACGGTCGTCGTCATCGTCACGGAGTTCGGCCGCACGGCACATACCAACGGCACCGAGGGCACCGACCACGGCACCGGCATGGCATCGCTGCTGGTTGGCGGTGCGGTCAAGGGAGGCCGCGTTCTCGCCAAGTGGCCGGGCCTCGCCGATAAGGATCTCTACGAAGGCCGCGATCTCAACCCGACGATGGATTTGCGGGCGGTGTTCAAGGGTGTGCTGCGCGACCACCTTGGCATTCCAGCAGGCGCGCTCGCGTCGAAGGTCTTCCCCGACAGCCGAGGCGTCGAGCCGTTGAACGAACTGCTTGTGTAGCATTGGCGGACCGCAGACCTACACGTAGTCAACGTAATGCGGCTCGTACATGTGCGACTTGACCAGCGCCATCAGGTCGTTCGGGGCCGCGCCGGTGCCGAGATCGCGAGCATAGGCAATGCGGGCGACCTCGGCGGCGATGGCAGTCGAAACCTCGCGGATGCGCGGCAGCGCCGGGTAGAGACTGCCCTGTGCGAGGTCGGCCTCGGTGACGAGTTCGGCGAGCTTCAGTGCCGCGCCCATGAACATTTCGTCGGTGATGCGTTGCGCGCCGCTGGCAATCGCGCCGAGCCCGACGCCGGGGAAGATGTACGAATTGTTGCCCTGTCGCGGCACGAAGACCGACCCATCGAGGCTGACCGACGGATAGGGACTGCCGCAGGCGAACAGGGCTTTGCCCGCGGTGTGGCGATAGGCTTCCTCGGCGGTGCATTCCGATTTCGATGTCGGGTTCGACAGTGCGAATACGATTGGTCGCTGATTGATGCGTGCCATCTCCCGCAGCACGTCAGGCGTGAATGCGCCGCCGGACGCGGCGACGCCGATGATGCCAGTGGGTTGCAACGCCCGGATCGCCGACAGGAAATCAGCGGCCGGAGCATGGTCATGCGCGTAACGCAGCTTTTGTTCGTTTAGATTGTCGCGTCCCTTGACGACGAGGCCACGCGAATCGACGAGCCAGATGCGATGGCGCGCCGCCGCCTCGTTGCTGCCCTGCGCCACCATCGCCGCGACGACGAGATCGGCGATACCGGTAGCGGCCTCGCCAGCGCCGAGGAACAGCAGCTTCTGATCCGCGAGCTTGGCTCCGGTCACGCGCAGTGCCGAAAAGATGCCAGCCAGCGCCACCGCCGCCGTCCCCTGGATATCATCGTTGAAGACGCAAATGCGGTCGCGATATTTGTGCAGCAAGCTGAAGGCTGCGTGATTGGCGAAATCCTCGAACTGGATCACGACGCCCGGGAACACCTCGCGCGCGGCGGTTACGAACTCGTCGATGAAGCTGTCGTAGGCCTCGCCGCGCACGCGCGTCTGACGCAAGCCGATGTAGAACGGATCGGCCAGTAGCTCCTCGTTGTTGGTGCCAACGTCGAGCGTGATCGGCAGACACAATTCCGGGTGCACGCCGGCACAGGCGGTGTAAAGCGACAGCTTGCCGACGGGGATGCCCATGCCATTGGCGCCGAGGTCACCGAGCCCGAGGATGCGCTCGCCGTCGGTGACAACGATAAGCTTGGCCGGGTATGGCCAGTTGGCCAGCGTCTCGGCGATGCGGCCGCGATCGTTGACGCCGATGTACATGCCGCGCGGTCGCTCGAAGATGTGACCGAAGCGTTGGCAGGCGAGCCCGACCGTCGGGGTGTAGATCAGCGGCTGGATTTCATCGATGTTGTCGCACACGACACGGAAGAATAGCGCCTCGTTTCGGTCGTGGAGGGCGTTGAGCGCGACGAATTTGTCGAGGTCGCTTGGCAAATGGCGCAGATTTGCGAGAAAGCGCTGGGCTTGCTCGGGCATCGTCAGCACGTGCGCCGGCAAAAGTCCACGCAGCCCGAGCGCATCACGCTCCTGCTCGGTGAAGGCAGTGCCCTTGTTGTGTAGTGGGTCGCGCAGCAGCGCGGCGCCTTTGGGGCGAGAGTGACCCGCAGACCGGGCACCCGAAACGTCGAGCCTGGGCATCGCTTCCTCCGATTATTTCGAATAGAGCGTCGACCGAACGCGGAGGAAGGCGTTTGATCCTGATCAAACCGACGCACAGAAAGTTGCGAGCAACGCGCTCACCTTGTCGGGCTGTTCTTGCATCACCCAGTGGCCGGCGGCATCGACGAGATGACAACCTGTCATGCGCGTGCACACTGTTTGCTGCATGCGTTCGATCGCGCCTGGCACCTGATAGATGCCCCAGTCCTGTCGGCCGGCGATGAACATCGACGGCTGGTCGATTCTGCGGTTGGCGTAGAGCGCGAAGTCGCGCGCCAGCACGGCATCGAAGCGCGTGCGATACCAGTTGAGCCCACCCTGGAAGCCGGTGCGGCCGAACTCGCCGGCATAGACCGCCATCTCGGCTTCGCTCATCCATCGGCAGGCGGCGATGTCGGCCGCAGATGGCATGAACGGCGCCACCGTCTCGGCCATCGTTCGGTCGCGGTCCATGATGTAGTAGGTCGGCATCAGGGCCAGTTGGTCGGCGGTCCAGCCGCTGAGGCGATAGGGGCGATTTTCGGGCCAGTCGGCGCTCTTGTGGTGGAAGTAGGCCCGCAGGAACGCATGCACGCCCTGCGGGCAATCCTGCATGTCGGCGTTGGCGGCGCGCGTCGAATAGTACCACTGGTAGTGTTTGCGCGGGCGCTCAAGGTTTGCCAATTGCTCGTTGATGTCGTCGCGTGGCGTCGCCTGCGGTGTGGTGCCGATTTCGATTTGCGGTGGGCCGGCGAATGGCGCGCTCATCAACACGACAGACTTGAATACGTCCGGCCGGGTCAGCGCGCACCAAGCCGCCACCGACGCTCCGAAGTCGTGGCCGATCACGGTTGATACGGTCTGGTGGCCGATGGCGTAGGTCAGTGCCAGCGCGTCGCTCGCGAGACTGAGCATCGAGAACGGCCGCAGATCCTGGTCGTAGGCATCGTTCCAGCCGGTGGTGCGGCCATAGCCGCGCTGATCCGGCGCCACGACATGGAAGCCGGCGGCGGCCAGCGGCAGCATCACTTTGCGCCATGAATAGGCGAGTTCGGGAAAGCCGTGCAGCAACAGCAGCAGCGGTCGGCCCGGCACCTCGTGGCCAGCTTCCAGAATGTGCATCCGCAAACCGTGGATGCCGTCAACAAAGCGCGCGCGGATGCCAGCGGGCAGGTGGTTGGCTGAGAGCGGTGACAGGTCTGGCAAGGTGGTCTCCCGGTGGTGGCGACGGACTATTTGAGAGCTTTCGCCAATCGCGCAGCACGAATTTCTGGATCTTGCCGGTCGAGGTCTTGGACAGTGGCCCAAAGATCACCGTGCGCGGGATCTTGTAGTGCGGCCATGTGGTCGCGACAATAGTCGATCACTTCCTCTTCGGTGAGCGGCGCGGCGCCCGGCTTCAGGGTGACGAAGGCGCACGGCGTCTCGCCCCATTTCGCATCGGGCTTGGCGACGACGGCAGCCTCCATGATCGACGGGTGGCGATACAGCACCTCTTCGACTTCCAGTGAAGAGATGTTCTCGCCGCCGGAGATAATGATGTCCTTGGAGCGGTCCTTGACGTCGATGTAGGCGTCCGGATGCCAGGCCGCGAGGTCGCCGGAATGGTAGTAGCCGCCGGCAAAGGCCTCCGCGGTGGCCTTTTCGTTCTTCAGGTAGCCCTTCATGATGGTGTTGCCGCGCTGCATGATCTCGCCGATGGCGGCGCCGTCGCGGTTGACCGGCAGCATGGTCTCCGGATCGGCAACCATGATGTCCTCGACGATCGCGGTGGTGACCCCCTGTCGCGCCATCAACGCGTAGCGCTCGGCCGTCGGCTTGTCGTCCCAGCCGTCGCCGGGTGCACAGAACAGCGACGGGCCATAACTTTCGGTGGTGCCATAGGCGTGCAGCACATCGAATCCCATCGCCTCCATGTCGCGCAGCACCTGCGAGGGCGGCGCCGCGCCGCCGGTCATCAGACGTGGCCGGACCGGCAGCTTGCGCTTGTGCTCGTCGGGCGCGTGGATCAGCATCGTCAGCACGATCGGCGCGCCGCACATGTGAGTGACGTGGTGCTCGTCGATCAGTTCGAAAATGCGTTTCGGATCGACCTTGCGCAGGCACACATGCGTGCCACCGACGGCAGTGACGGCCCAGGTATAGGTCCAGCCCGAGCAGTGGAACATTGGCAGCGTCCACAGGTACCGGGTGTGGTGGTCGAGCTTGAAGGTCAGCGCGTTCGACATGGCCGCCAGATGCCCGCCGCGATGGCTGAACATCACGCCCTTCGGATTGCCGGTGGTGCCTGACGTGTAGAGCAGGCAGATGCTTTCCCACTCGTCGACGATGCCGGGATAGGCGAATGCCGGGTCGCCCGAAGCGACGAAATTCTCGTATTCTTGTGTCGCGATGCGGGGCGCGCCTGCGGTCTCGGCATCGGCGATGTCGACGACCTTATTGGTCGCCTCAGCAACTCCAGCGCCGACTTGATCTGGGCATGGAACTCGCGGTCGGCGAGCAGCACCTTGGCTTCGCCATGCTCCAGGCAGAAGGCGATCGCCGCCGGGTCGAGCCGGATGTTGATCGGGTTCAAGATGGCACCCAGCATCGGCACCGCGTAGTGGGCTTCGAGCATTGCCGGCGTATTCGTCGCCATGATCGCGACCGTGTCGCCGCGCTGGATGCCGGCGGTCTGAGTGCATGCGCCAGCCGCCGGCAACGGGCATACAACTCGCCGTAGGTGAAGCGCAGGTCGCCGTGGATGACGGCCGAGCGCTCGGGAAAGAAGCTGGCCGCGCGGGCGAGGAAGCTGATCGGGGTTAGGGGGACATAGTTGGCATTGTTCTTGGCCAGTTCCGGCCGCTCGACTGCAAACGCCATTGTCGCTTCCTCACACCTGCTCGGCCGGCTTCGCGGCCGTCGGGGAGTGTGCCCGCAACCGAGGCATGGCGGCAAGACGGGAGTAAGGATGTGGTGCGGGGCGTGTCGTTCCAATGCCGCGGGAGGGTTCGCAACGCCGGTTGCCGAACCATCGTGCATTTTGCAATGCAACTTTTGTTCGACTGCAGCGTTGGGCATTCAAGGTCGGTGATGTGCACTGCCCAGTGCAAGCTGCCAATGGAACTGCTTCAGGTGGCTTCGAGGAGACAAAGCATGAGCATTCTTGAGCAGGCAGTCGCGCAACTGGAGGGATCAATTTTTCGCGCAGAAAGTTCCAACGACCGTCTATCCGTCAGAATTCTACAGCAAGCGCAGCAGGTCATTCTCGAAGTGATCGCTACTGGATCGGCTATACCTCGCTTGGTAGCGTCGGATGTGGGATCTGGGTCGGATGCACTTTTTAATGCATGCATACAAGATGCAGCTGACCGTTTGGTTGGCGACGCTGCCCAGCGAACAGAATTGATGCCCAAGTTGGCCGCGAAGCTGTAGTCCGGTAATGTACATGACATTCGGCTGTAGCTGACGATCTGACCATCAGTCGCCGTGGCGCGATGGCTGCAGAGATCGCTAACTGTCGCGATGTCCTATCTCGTGACGCCATCGACGTAGAACCACTTGCCGCCTTCACGCCGGAAGCGGGACGTTTCGTGCAGCGCGTCCGTGCGGCCGCCGATGCGCGAGCGGGCAATGAACTCGACGATTGCCGTATCTCCGTCGGTTCTCGCAGCGACGATCCGCAACCCCAACCACTCCTGTCCGGTCGTGAACGTGATTTCGGCGGGGTGGGTCGACGGGTGCCAGGTGGCGCTCAGATAGCGTGCATTGTTGAGGGCAAACGCGGCATAGCGAGAGCGCATCAATGCCTCGGCGGTCGTGGCTTTGCGTACCCCGTCATGCAGCGGCTGGCAGCACTCGGCGTAAACCTCGCTTTCGCTCTTCTTGCGGCAGGGGCAGCGCATCGTCAGATCTTCAAGCCGCGCGAACGCAGGAAGCGTGGATTGCGGACCTTCAACTCGCCGACCAGCACGTTACGCAGCTTGATGCCGAGGCCCGGATGCGTCGCCTCGCTGATTTTGCCGGCGCGGATGTCGATCGCCAACTGTTGCGGCGTGCCGTCACCGTCGTCATAGACCTGATCGAGGATCGTCCACAGCGGCGCTTCGTCGGCGGTAGTGATCTCGCGGCGGGCGATGTCGAGCGCGTTGGCGATCATCGCCGCCGCATAACGCTGAGCGGGCGTCGAGGCCGGGCACGATCTCGGCTTTTAGCGTCTCGGTAGCGAGTGCGATCAGCGTCTCGGCGTTGAGGCGCTTGGCCTTGGTCTTCTGCTGCTTGGAGGATTTGCTCATCCGCCGCTCCTTCGCTGCTCGATGGCGGCGATGCCCGCCAATGCGTCGAACTCCATCTCGGGCGCCATCAATCCGGTGAGTGCGAGTTCGATCGCGGTCTCGCCGCCGGTCAGGAACCGGTCGCCCTGCAGGATCGCGAGCACCGCCCATTTGGCGGCGGCCATCACCTCCCAGTAGGGGATCATGGCTTCGTCGATCCTGATTGCCGAGATCTCATTGTAGCCGTCGTAGAAGGCGCGACGGGAGCCGATACCGCCGGCCTCCTGATGGGGTTCGTCGTTGCCGACCCGCCAGCAGCGAGCGCAAATCCAGCCGATGTCCTCATGTCGATCGCCCCAGTGGGCGAACTCCCAGTCGAGGATGGCGGCCACGTTCGTGCCATCGAGGATGTAGTTGCCTGTCCGAAAATCGCCGTGCACCAGCGTGAGGGCTGGTGTCTGAGGCGCGTTGGCGTCGAGCCAGCTGAGTGCATATTCCAGCGCCGGCCGGGCTTGCGATGCGGTGGCGAGCGGTGCGCGAACCCGCGCCACCTCGACCTTCGCTGGCGCAATCATCGGGATCGGCAGGGCGGGTAGCATGCCGCCGGTCGGGGTCACACTGTGGATCCTGGCCAATGCCCGGCCGAGGTCGCGGGCGAGTGCGTCGCCGAAAGTCGCGAGTTCCGGATGGCGCGCAACCTGCCGCGCCGCCGAGGTGCCAGCGATGAATTGCTGGATCAGGAACGGCCGGCCGATCACGTCCCCATCATCGCAGCGCGCGATCGGTTCTGCCACCGGCACGCCCGCCGCATGCGCGGCCATGATCGCGGCGGCTTCCGCGCCCCGATCGATGCTGACACTAAGGCGCTGAGCGCCGTCGGTGCGCAAGATCCAGGCATGGTGACCGGCACGCGGACCATCGGCCACCGTGACGTCGATACGCCAGTTCTCCTGCACCGCGCCGCCGCCGAGCAGGCTCGACGAGGTGATCTCAACCGACGCGGCGAGTGCCCGCGACAGCCATGCCGACAGCACGTCCGACTTGGAAACGTCGAACGTGCGCGGGCGCGGCGATTTCGGATCTAGGGTTGCAACCATGTCGATCAGCGGCTGAACGACATTCCGAGGAAGTCACCCTTGCTGAGTTCGACGCCATTGTGGCGCAGAATCGCGTAGGCGGTGGTCAAGTGGAAGTAGTAGTTCGGGATCGCGAAGGTGATGAGGTAAGGCTGGCCCTTGAAGGTGTGCGCGTTGCCGGCGATCTTGAGGTTGATGTCGCGCTCCTCGGAGCCGTCAATTTGGGACGGCGACAACGTTTTGATGAAGTCGACGGTCTTTTTGATGCGGGCCTTGAGGTCCGCGATCGTCTTTTCGCTGTCCTCGTAGGCGGGGACGTCCACCCCGGCGAGGCGGGCACTGGCACCCTTGGCGAAATCGCAGGCAATCTGCACCTGGCGGGCAAGTGCGAACATGTCAGGCGCCAGGCGGGCGTTGACGATCACGGTCGGGTCGACCTTCTTGGCCGTGCAAAAGGCTTCCGCCTTGTCGAGGATCTTCGACAAGGCCTCCAGCGTGTGGACAAAGGTCGGGACGCTTGCCTGATACATCGAGATGGTCATGGGGTTCCTGCCGGTCGAACTGAAGTCACGGGTCCATCACATAGTTCATCGGCGGCCATAACACCATGCACGCCCGGAAGTGCAGTGCTTGGCGGCTATTTCGCCTCCTGCTGCTTGATGCCGGCCTTGGCGAACATCGTCTTGAAGAACTCGAACTGCTCGGTGACGTGGGCGGCGTGCGCTTGCGGCGAACGCTTGTCAGCGGCGAACGCGACCGTGCCGGTGCTATCAAAGCGCTTCAGCATCTCGGGGTCGGTCAGCATCTTGCCCAGGGCCGCGTTGATCTTTTCGACCACGGCCTTCGGCGTGCCCTTGGGTGCATATAGCCCATTCCAGATGGTAACCTGCAAGCCCGGCAGTCCGGCTTCCTTGTTCGATGGCACATCCGGCAGGCTGGCCGAGCGCTCGGATGAGGTCACTGCATAGGCTTTGACGGAACCGGCCAGCACCTGCGGCACCGCGGTCGTCGACTGGTCGCAGAGCACGTCGATTTGGCCGCCGACCAGATCGTTCATTGCCGGTCCGGTACCGCGATACGGCACCATCGATGGCTTGGTGCCGGTCAGGTTCTGCAGCACGGTGGCGCAGATGAAGGAGTTCGAGCCGACACCGGCAAAGCCGATGGTCGCCTTGTCACCCTTCTCCTTGAGCCAAGCGACAAGTTCGGCGGCGTTCTTGGCCTCGAGTGTCTTGCGGCTGATCAGCACCATCGGCCCGGTGTTGATCAGGCCGATCGGCTCGAAGGCGGTGCGGGCGTCGAACTTCAAGTTTGAATAGAGCGCTGGTGCTGCGGTGAAGGCACTGTGGTGCGTCAGGAGCGTGTAGCCGTCGGCGTCGGACTTGGCCACCCGATCCATGCCGAGGGTGCCGCCGGCGCCGCCGACGTTCTCGACGATGATCTGTTGTCCGAGCGTGCGACCGAGGTAGTCGGCCATCAGCCGGCCGATCACATCCGAAGGCCCACCGGCCGCAAATGGCACGACGAGCGTGATCTGCTTTGTCGGCCAGGATTGGGCGTGGGCTTGAATGGGCGAGAGCAGTGATGAAACGGCAACGACGAGTGCCGCGATCGAACGACGGTGGATGTTCCCGAGCATGCAACCTCCCTGAGTCAGATTGGTCTTGGCGGCAGGTTTGCCCGGCTCGCCTGTCATTTTGTCTGGGCTAGTTTATTGTGACAGTGCGGCAATGCAAGGGCTCACGTAATGGACTAACGAGCGATCACATCTTTGTGCCTAGCCCGACCCCAACTCTGTGAGAAGGTCGGGCTAGTTCCACCAGAATGCCGCCGCCGCCATGCCAAGACTGCCGAGGATGGCGACGTAGCTGGCTATGCCGACGATCTGCGCTATGAAATGCCGAGCCGCCATGCCGGCTACCTGTTTGCCACGTCCGATCGTCGAGCCGTCGGACTTCAGCGCGTCGAGCTTGGCTTGAATTTCCGGTGTCATGGCGGTCTTGCCGCGTGATTTGGCGGCCGTCCAGGCGGCGTCGATCGCCAATCCCTTGATGTCGTGCCGCCCGGACCAGCGAAATAGCAGCCAGCCGATGACGAGGCCGATGGCGCCGGCCACGAGCAGATATGGATGGTGGAGGGTTGGCAAGTGTAGCTCCCGTGCAATCGCGTCCGTCTACTGTTTGCCAGCCGATCGTGGCCCCTGCAAGTCGTCCACCGGTCGTGCTAGTCAGCGCCCATGAACCGACAACCGATTCGCATCATTGGCATCGACCCGGGATTGCGCCGTACCGGCTGGGGCGTGATCGAAAGCGACGGCGTGCGCCTCGTCTACGTCGCCTCCGGCATGATCACGTCCGACGCCGCTGAAAGTCTCGCCTTCCGCCTGCGCGAAATCTATCAGGGTCTGACTTCGGTGATCACGGCGATGAAGCCGGCCGAGGCGGCGGTCGAAGAAACGTTCGTCAATAAGGATGCGCGCTCGACCCTGAAGCTTGGGCAAGCGCGCGGCATCGCGCTGCTGGCGCCGGCGATGAAGGGACTGCATGTTGCCGAATACGCCGCCAATGTGATCAAGAAGACGGTGGTCGGCGCCGGCCATGCGGAAAAGAAGCAGATTCAGGCGATGATCGGTTTCCTGCTGCCAAGAGCAAAGTTCGACAGCGCCGACGAGGCGGATGCGCTTGCCATCGCCATCTGTCATGCCAATCACCGCACCAGCCCGCAGGCGAGAGCGCTCAGAGCGATGAAGGAGGGCGCGTTATGATCGGCAAGTTGCGCGGTCTCGTCGACGCGATCGGCGAGCAGTACTGCATCATCGACGTCAATGGTGTCGGCTACGAAGTGTCGGCCTCGTCGCGCACGCTGCGACGCATGGAGCAGGGCCAGGAGATCAGCCTCGTCATCGATACGCATGTGCGCGAGGATGCCATCAAGCTCTACGGCTTCACGAGCGAGGTCGAGCGCAGCTGGTTCCGTACCCTGCAGACGATCCAGGGGGTCGGCGCCAAGGTCGCCTTGTCGCTGCTCGGCACGATGTCGACCCAGGACCTCGCCAACGCCATCGCACTGCAGAACTGGGCCGCCATCGAAGAAACGCCCGGCATCGGCAAGAAGCTGGCGCAGCGGATCGTCATGGAGTTGAAGGACAAGGCGCCAGCGCTTAGCGTCGCAGGATTGAATACGCCAATTGCATCCGCCGGCAAGTCGAAGTCGGCGGCACCGTCGCGGCCGGAAGACAACTACGCCGCCGAAGCGATTTCAGCGTTGACCAACCTCGGCTACCAGCCGAGCCAGGCTGCACAAGCCGTGGCGGTTGCCATGAACGAACTCGGCGATGCCGCCGACACAGCCAAACTGATCCGGCGGGGCTTGAAGGAGCTGGCGAGATAGATGCCGATCTATGTCGATGCCGATGCCTGCCCGGTCAAGGACGAGGTGCTGCGGGTGGCCGAGCGGCACGGCTGGCAGTGTTCATGGTGTCGAACAGCTTCATGCGGCTGCCGGCGCATCCATTGATCAATCGCGTGGTGGTGCAGGACGGTCCCGACGTGGCCGACGACTGGATTGCCGAGCGAGCCGGCAAGGGCGACGTCGTCGTCACCTCCGACATTCCGCTGGCGCACCGCTGTCACAAGGCCGGCGCGAGCGTCATCCGCTCCGACGGCAAGGTTCTCGACGACGGCAGCATCGGCATGGCGGTCGCCATGCGCAACCTGATGCAGGATCTGCGCGAGGCGAACAACATGCAGACCTACAACGCCGGCTTCACCAAGGCCGACCGCTCCAAGTTCCTGCAGGCGCTGGAAACGGCGATGCAGGCGATCAAGCGCGGTGTTTGAGGGCACTCGATGACCTAGCGCCGATTGGGCCACTTTGCTGTGATCATGCTGGTGTTCGTCGCTGTCGGACCACTGATTGGCCTGTTGGCGGCGGCGGCGCTTGCCGGCTTGGCGATCGCGGTGGGCGGCGTTCCTGCGGTGGCGGGCATTCACGTTTTTCTGCTGCTCTACGGCTGGTTGTTTGCGCATTTTGTCGGTCTCGTGCCGGCGGCGATTGCCGGCGCCATTGTCGCGGCGTTGCGCATTGGCGAGGTCGCGTGCCCTTGCCTTCGGCGCCGTGGCGGGCATTGCGGGATGGGACTGATGACGCTGCGAATGGCGGCCGCAGGCCGAACTGGCGGGACAGCCAACGCTTGCCGTGGTCTGGCTCCCGTCGCACGTCCTGGCGGCAGTCGCCTGCACGCGGCTGACGCGGCGGTGGCAATGAACATCGAACCGGGGCATGATGGCAAGAAGAAGAAAATCACCAATGGCGAGCGAGCGATGTTCACGTTCTTCATCTCGACGCTGGCCGGGCCGTTCTTTGCCGCGCTGATCGTTGCGCTGCTGACGCTCGGCTCCGGCATCGTCCAGATGGGACCGCCGAGCATCATCGGCCTGCCGATGGCGGCCGTTGTGGCGAAGGCCGGCGGCTGGGCGCTGCATTCGTACATGTGGGCCGCCATGCCGGCTGGGCTGGCCGGCGCGGCGCTGGCAGCCTGGGTTTCGCTCAGGGGCACGTGTCGTGGATCATAACGGTGGTCGCCGGCGTGGCGGCATTTGGCATCGCGAGCGTCATGATCCCCGGGCTGCTGCCCAACCACAACGCCGCTGGCGTTCATCGCCGCGCTGTCGAGCCTTGGCGTTGGCTCGTGCTGCTGCGGGCCAGGATCATCGCGCCGGCATAGCCGGAATAGCCTAATATCCCACTGCCTTCGGCAGCCACAGCGTCAGCGCCGGAATGTAGGTGACCAGCAGCAGCACGATGAGCATCGGCATGTAGAACATCATGATCGAGCGCGATACCTGCTCCATCGTGACCTTGCCGATGGCGCAGCCGACCGCCAGCGTCGGCCCGACCGGCGGCGTCAGCAGGCCGATGCCGAGGTTGAAGATCATGATGATGCCGAAGTGCACCGGATCGATGCCGAACTTCTGGATCACCGGCAGGAACACCGGCGTGCAGATCAGCAGCATCGGCGCGAGATCCATGAAGGTGCCGAGCATCAGCAGCAGGATGTTGACGTAAAGCAGGAACGTGTACTTGTCGGACGAGATGTTGGTGAAGAACTCGGCGGCATGGCCGGGATGCGCATCAGGGCCATCATGTAGCCGAACGCGACCGAGAAGCCGATCATGATCATCACCATGCCGACGGTGCGGACGACGCGGCCGATCAGCAGCGGCAGGTCGCTCCACTTGTAACAGCGATAGATGAACATGGTGACGAAGAACGCCCACACGCAGGCGACCGCGGCGCTTTCGGTCGGCGTGAATATGCCCGACAGGATGCCGCCCATGATGATGATGACGGTGACCAGGCCCCAGATCGAGTCGACCGCGATCTTCAGGCTTGCCGCAACGGGATCGGCTCGCCCTTCGGCAGGTTGTTGCGGTAGGCGTAGATCAGCACCAGGATCATCAGCGACGCGCCGAGCATCAGGCCGGGAATGATGCCGGCCATGAACAGCGCGCCGACCGAGACCGTGCCGCCGGCCGCCAGCGAATAGATCACCATGTTGTGCGACGGCGGGATCAGCAGCGGCTGCAGCGAGCCCGAGATCGTCACGTTGACCGCGAACAGGCGCGGATAGCCGGCCTTGATCATCTGCGGGATCATCACCGAGCCGATCGAGGCGGTGTCGGCGACCGATGAGCCCGAGATGCGCCGAACATGGTCGAGGCGAGCAGGTTGACCAGCGCCAGGCCGCCGCGAATGAAGCCGACGAAGATCTTGGCCAGATTGATGATGCGCTCGGCCATCCCGCCTTCGCCCATGATGGCGCCGGCGAGAATGAAGAACGGGACCGCCAGCAGCGGGAAATCGTCCATGCCGTCGGAGGTCTTGAGGGCGATTGCTTCGAGCGGAATGCCCATCCAGAGCGCGGCTGCAACCGCCGCAATGCCGAGGGCATAGGCGACCGGCATGCCGAGCAGGCACATCACCGTGAAGGTGCCGATGAGAGCGAGCGCGTCCATTTTGGCGGTTCCCGCCTATTCGCTGGAGATGGTGCTGGCGGCGATGTCGTCGTGCTCGTGCGGCTCCGGGAACCAGTTGCCGCGCAGTCGCTCGATGATGAAGAGCACGGTGATGAGCCCGCCGATCGGAACCGGGAGATACGATATGCCGACGGAAACGTCGGGGAACTCGGCGATCGACTGGTACCAGGTCTTCTCGCACAGCTTGGTGCCGAACCAGAGCAGGAAGACGTTGGTCGTCAGCATGCTGATCTCGATCAGCAGGCCGAGCGATGTGCGGGCGGCGCCGGTCAGTGCATTCGGCAGCATGCCGACGCTGATGTGCAGGTGCTCGCGATAGCACACCACCGCCGACAGGAACGATAGCCAGATCATCAGCAGGATCGACAGCGGCTCGGGCCATGACGAGGCGCTGTTGAGCACGAACCGCGTGAACACGCCGTACGGAATGATGATCGTGATGACGACGAGCGCGAGGCCGGCGAAGAACACGCACGCCTCGCCAGCCGATCCATGGCGCGGAAGTAGGCGGAAATCATGCACCCCCTCGATGCAGCACCGGCCGCCGGCCCAATGGACGTGGCGGCCGGCAATTGGCGATGGCGATTACTTCACTGCCTGGATCCGTTCGATCAGCGCCTTGTGAGCCGCACCGTACTTGTCCCAGACGGGCTTCACCGCGGCCTGGAACGACTTCTTGTCGGCGACATCGTTGATGACCACGCCGGCCGCCTTCATCTTTTCCTGCGGCTTCTCGCGGGCGTTCCAGAGCTTGCGCTGCTCGTTCTGGGCCTCTTTGGACAACTTCAGGACCAGTGCCTGGTCCTCTTTCGACATCGCCTCGAAGGACTTCTTGGAGAACACCAGGATCTCGGGGATCATCAGGTGACCGGTCTTCGAATAGAACTTGGCATAGCGATAGTGCTGGCCGCATCGTAGCTCGGCTCGTTGTTTTCAGCGCCATCGACGACGCCGGTCTGCATGCCATTGATGAGCTGATCGAAGCCCATGGCGACGCCATTGCCGCCGAGCGAGTTCATCGTGTCGACGAACAGCGGATTGCCCATCATCCGGATCTTGAGGCCCTTCAGGTCCTCAAGCTTGGTGATCGCCTCTTGCAGTTGTAGACGTTGCGCACGCCGGCATTCATGTAGCAAAGGCCGATGAGGCTCGCCGTCGGATGGTTGCTCAGCTTGTCGAGCAGCTCGGCGCCGATCGGGCCATCGATCACTTTTTCCATGTGCGCCACGTCGCGGAAGACGAACGGCAGATTGAAGACGTTGAACTCGGGCACCAGCGGGCCCATCGGGCCGACCGAGATGCGGGCGATCTGCAGGGCGCCGACCTGGGCCTGCTCGATCATTTCCTTTTCGCCGCCGAGCTGCATCGACGGGAACATCTGGATCGAGATGCGGCCGTTGGTTGCGGCCTCAAGCTTCTTGCCCATGGCCTCGACGGCGGCGACGGTCGGATATCCCGTCGGGTGGACATCGGTCGCCTTCAGGACGACCTTGGCCTGCGCCGCGGCAGGCGCAAGACCGAGGCCGGTCGCCGCGGCGGTGGCCGCGCCGAGTTTCAGCAAATCGCGTCGCTTGATCGTGAGTGTCATGTTCGCTTCCTCTCCATGTGGGCCTCGTTCGTCATTTGGTCGGACGCTTCGGCGTAGGATAAGGGTGGATCGTGTGGGGGGGGGGGAGAAAGGGGGGTTCGGGTGTCGCGAGGCCAGCGGCGGCGGGCTCGTCGTTGGGGGCGATGCTCGCAAGAATGCTGCCGGAGGTCGTGACCGGGCCACTGCCGACGTGACGACCGGGGGGGGGGGGGGGAGGGACTATGTGCGACATCTCGGCGAGGATGCCGGGGCAGGCCGGCCAAGGCTTCAGCATGATGCCATGGGCGGGGAATAGACTTGACGGAAACTGCGAACACCGTCAGGAACAAAGCATGACCGACCGCCTGGTCACCGGCGCCAAGAAGAGAGCGGACGCCTTCGAGGCGACGATCCGGCCGCAGTCGCTCGACGAGTTCATCGGCCAGGAGCAGGCGCGCGCCAACCTGCGGGTGTTCATCCAGGCCGCCAAGGCGCGCGGCGACGCGCTCGACCATGTGCTGTTCGCCGGCCCGCCGGGCCTCGGCAAGACGACGCTGGCGCAGATCATGGCCAAGGAGCTGGGCGTCGGCTTCCGCGCGACCTCCGGGCCGGTCATCGCCAAGGCCGGCGATCTCGCGGCGCTGCTGACCAATCTCGAAGAGCGCGACGTGCTGTTCATCGACGAGATCCACCGGCTCAATCCGGCGGTCGAGGAGATCCTCTATCCGGCGATGGAGGACTTCCAGCTCGACCTGATCATCGGCGAAGGGCCGGCGGCGCGCTCGGTGCGGATCGATCTCGCCAAGTTCACGCTGGTCGGCGCCACCACGCGCGCCGGCCTGCTGACCAAGCCGCTGCGCGACCGCTTCGGCATTCCGGTCCGGCTCAATTTCTACACCCACGACGAGCTGGAGCTGATCGTCAGCGCGCGGCGCCCGCGTGCTCGGCGCGCCGATGCAGCAGGACGGCGCCATGGAGATCGCCCGGCGCTCGCGCGGCACGCCGCGCATCGCCGGCCGGCTGCTGCGCCGGGTGCGCGATTTCGCCGCGGTCGACGGTGCGCGGATCGATCGAGCCGCGGTCGCCGACAAGGCGCTGCTGCAGCTCGAGGTCGACGCGAAGGGCCTCGACGCGCTCGACCACCGCTATCTCAACTGCATCGCCAGGAACTACGACGGCGGCCCGGTCGGCATCGAGACCATCTCGGCGGCACTGTCCGAGCCGCGCGATGCGCTCGAGGAGATCGTCGAGCCCTATCTGCTGCAGCAGGGCTTCATCGGCCGCACGCCGCGCGGCCGCGTGCTGACGCTGCAGGGCCTACCAGCACCTGGGGCTGTCCGGCCCGGCGCGCGCGTCGGCGCCGCAGTTCGGCTTGTTCGATGACGACAAGGGACGACGACGAGACCGGCAGCCGGCTAACGTTCGCGATCAGCCATGCGCCGCAGATTGGCGCTGCCGTTGCCGCTGCATCCGCCATGATTCTGCGTCATGTCGCGTGTCGCGATCGTCCGGCGAACGGCCGGCACGGGAGCGCGACGTGATTTCGCGACGCAGGTTCCTGCAAGGCCTCGGCGCTTCTCGGCGCGGTGGCGTCGGCGCTCGCCGGCTATGCCTTCGGCGTCGAGCCGTGGTGGGCTCGGCGTGACGCGCTATCGCATCTCGCCGCCGGGCTGGCCGCCGGGTCTCAATCTGCGCTCGCGGCGCTCGCCGATATCCACGCCTGCGAGCCCTGGATGCCGGTCGACGCGCGTCGCAGCCGATCGTCGAGCGCACCAATGCGCTCGGAGCCGATGCGATCGCTGCTGCTCGGCGACTATGCGGCCGGCCACAAGCTGGTGCATCGCGCCGTGCCCGAGCGTGGGCAGGCGCGCTCGGCCGGCTGAAGGCGCCGCTCGGCGTGCATGCCGTGCTCGGCAACCACGACTGGTGGGACGACCGGACGTGCAGATGCGCAGGCGGGGCCGCCGAAGGCCGGCCGGCGCTCGAGCGGGCCGGCATCCCGGTCTACGAGAACGACGCGCTGCGCCTGACAAGGACGGCCAGCCGTTCTGGCTCGCCGGCCTCGGCGACCAGTGGGCTTCTATCGCAACCGGGCCGCAAGCGCGGCGACCGCTTCGGCTATATCGGCGTCGACGATCTGCCGGCACGCTCGCCAAGGTCACCGACGACGCGCCGGTGATCCTGATGGCGCACGAGCCGGACATCTTTCCGCGCGTGCCGGCGCGGGTGTCGCTGACGCTGTCCGGCCACACCCACGGCGGCCAGGTGCAGTTCTTCGGCTATGCGCCGGTGGTGCCGTCGCCGCTATGGCAGCCGCTTCGCCTATGGCCATATCGTCGAGGACGACCGCCATCTGGTCGTCTCGGGCGGGCTCGGCTGCTCCGGCCTGCCGGTCCGCTTCGGCCGGCCGCCGGAGATCGTGCTGGTGGAGGTCGGGGCTTGATTTCGAAGCGCGCGTTTCTCAAGGGCGCGGCGGCTTTCCTGGCGAGCGGCGCTGCCTTGGGTGGGTACGCCTTCGGCATCGAGCCGATGCGAACTGTTGTGACGCGCTACAATGTGATGCCGGTTGGTTGGCCTGCCAATCTCAGGCTCAAGATTGCCATCCTTAGCGATATTCACGCCTGCGAGCCCTGGATGACGGCTGCCCGGGTGAGGCGGATTGCCGATCAATGCAACGGTCTCGGCGCCGACATCATTCTTTTGCTGGGCGACTACGTTGCCGGCCACCATTGGGTGACGAATTGGGTCCACTCGGACGACTGGTCCAAGGCACTGTCGGGACTGCGTGCGCCGTTGGGTGTTCACGCAATTCTCGGCAATCACGATTGGTGGGAAGACAAGACAGCGCAGCGGGCCGGACGTGGTCCGATCTTCGCGCGGGCTGCACTCGAACGCCATGGTATTCGCGTTTATGAAAATGACGTGTTGCGATTGGTGAAGGGCGATCAGGCATTTTGGCTAGCTGGCCTCGGAGACCAGATTGCTTTGCTGCCGGGGCAAAGGTATGGGCGACTACGGTTGCAAGGCGTTGATGATTTGCCGGCAACGCTTGCTACCATCACGGATGCCGCTCCGATAATTTTGATGGCGCATGAACCAGACATTTTTCCGAGAGTGCCAAGCCGTGTTGGACTGACGTTGTCCGGGCATACCCATGGCGGCCAAGTCCGGATGTTTGGCTATTCACCCATCGTTCCATCGCGCTACTGCAATCGATATGCCTATGGGCATATCGTCGAAATCAGGCGGTCCAGGAGACGCGAGCGCGGCCCGCCACCTCGTGGTATCGGGTGGCTTGGGTGGCTCGATCATGCCGGTGCGGTTCGGAGTACCGCCCGAAATCGTCGAGATCGAGGTCGGGGCCTAGAAGTGCAATGGCGGTGGCACGGGGACGGCCCCGAATTCGATCAACACACTGCTGCCACTTGCTGTTCGCCAGATCGGCAACTGTCCCCGGCCGACCGTCCCCGGCCGACTTCGCGGTGATACGCGCCGCCAACCTCCCCACAACTCGTCACCCCCGCGAAGGCGGGGGCCCATCCAGGCCGATGTCGTCGGCGCTGCCGCCACACCTGCGCCTGACATCAGCAGGGCCGGCGAGCACCACGTCTTGCTTTGCATCGTATAGATCTGCCCAAGCTGGGTTCATGCTCTCGATCAGGCGCAGCTTCCATGCACGGTTCCAATGTTTGAGCTCAGCTTCTCCCGTCGGATTCGGCCTTCACGTTGGTATGGGTCTGCGGTGTACACGCTGCTAAGTATCTCGATGCCCTGGCTTCTTGGTGAAGCCCTCGAAGATGCCCTGGATGTGCTCCTGCATGCGGCCGTGCAGGTCGCTGGTCACGCCGATATAGAGCGTGCCGTAGGTGCGGCTGGCGAGAATGTAGACGCAAGGGGTCTTGTCGAGGAACATCGTGACACCTCGTAGATAGTTTAAAGCTTTATTCTTGCCCGTATTTTCCTTGAGAGGTCAAACAGCTGGCCTGGGTGGGCCCCCGCCTTCGCGGGGGTGACGGAGGGGAGGCGGCGGCTCGCCAAAGCCACGCACCACTCACGACCTCACGATTCACCATTTCACGACTTCACGCACCGCCGATTATCCACGCACCCGCGCCGATGCGATACTTCCCCTCGACCGCATGCGAAGAGGGGCCGTCAACCGGTGGCGACCATTGAAGGCCGAGGATCGAAGTTACAGGTCGGTAGGTACAGCAGGGGGACGCGCCCCGGGCTACCGAGGCTCGCCACACGGCACCTGATCGCCTTGCCCAATTGCAAGGCATAAATCTGCTGCCCAGACAAGGCCCGAGCACGATCAAGTGCCTCCATTTTGGCTTTAAGGCGCCTACGCGCTCGGGCGACGTGCGACCCGTCGTCCGGGCGTAATCCGGAGGAATGCTGTGGGTATGCCTAAAATCTTGGTCCGTGAGGCGGCCCGTTGCCGCTTCCAATACCTTGCGGAAGTCCGCTCGCGGCTTCCGGCCACCTCGCCCCCCTCACTCGATGAGGGGAAATTTGAAACTCGAAGGCAAGCGTGAACAGCAATGCGTCCAACTCCTTGTATAGACATTGCGGCTGCACCCGGCGACGGTCGCCGGTCGTTCCCTTGCGCTACCGCAATCGATAGCCTGAGGGCATATCGTCGAAACAGGCGGGCCCGGAGATAGAAGCGCGCCGCGTCACCGCGTGGTATCGGGTGGGTTGGGTGGTTCGATCATGCCGGCGCGGTTCGGCGTGCTGCCGGAAACGCGCTTGATGTGTTACCCTAGGGGTAGTATATTATGCTCGAACATTGGCAGGCCATGCATGCGGGTGTTCGCGACCAAGGCCTTTGCGCGGTTCGCCCGCAAGGAAGGCGTCGAGAATGGCGCGCTGTGCGACGCCGTGGACCGTGCCGTGCGCGGTTTGGTCGACGCCGATCTTGGCGGCGGTGTGATCAAGCAGCGAGTCGCGCGGCCTGGAGATGGAAGGTCAGGCGGGTTTCGCACACTGATCGCATTTCGGTTCGAGAGGCGGGCCGTCTTCATGTTCGGGTTTGCAAAAAAGGATAGCGATAACATCGATCAGGACGAATTGCGCGCACTTCGCAAGGCGGCTGTGGAGATGCTTGGTTGGGGAGATGAGGGCGCCGATGAGATGGTCGTTGCGGGTAAATGGCTAGAGGTAATTTGCGCATGATCAAGACCTATAAGAGCAAGATACTCGCTGCCGTGCATGAGGCGATGCAGGATGCGCACGATGCCGGGCTGGTCGACAAGCGCACGATGCGTGAGTTCGACGCCTCCTGTCTAACCGGGGTCGAAGCCATGACACCGGCTCAGGTCGTGGCCCTGCGTGAGCGCGAAGGCGTCAGTCAGGCGGTGTTCGCGCGCTACCTCAATGTCGCGGTTAAGTTGGTCGGTGAGTGGGAGCGTGGCGAGAAGCGACCGAGCGGACCATCCTTGAAGCTGCTTGCGCTGGTCAATGCGCGCGGGTTGGACGCCATCGCATGATGCCCGCCAATCCCTGGCCCGACCTTGCCGGCCGGTTGATCGACGAGGCGGGCGTTCGCCGGCACATTTTGCCGATCCGGGTGTACTTCGAGGACACCGATTTCTCCGGTCTTGTCTATCATGCCTCCTACGTGCGCTGGTGCGAGCGGGGGCGGTCGGACTTCCTGCGCCTCGCCGGCAACGATCATCGCGGCCTGATCGACGGCTCGGGCAGTCGCGAGCCGGCCGCCTTCGTCGTTCGCCGCATGAACATGGAATACCGGCGCCCGGCGCGGATCGATGAGGTGCTGGAAGTCACCACGTCGCTGAAGGAGACCGGCGCGGCCTCGTCTGCTGCTCGATCAGCGCATTGCCCGCGACGGGCAGCTGCTGTTCGAAGCCGAGGTGATGGTGGTACTGGTCTCGGTCTCCGGTAAGCCGCTGCGGATCGCGCGTGAGTTGCGTGCGGCGTTCAGCGGCAACTCGTAAGGCCAGAACAGGGGCGTAGGTTGGGTTAAACCGGCTACTTGCCGGTTGTAACCCAACAGTTGCACGGGGAATGATCGAAGTTGTTGGGTTACGGATGCAAGTGCGCATCCTAACCCAACCTACATGCAGCCCATCCAACCGCTCAGGCGCGACGATTTGGTCCGGCACCGGGGTTGCTTTGCAGTATGTGCCTGGAGATATGATACCGACGGTTTTCAACTTTTCGGGCGCATAAGGGCGGGACGTCGATGGCGAATGATGCAATGGAACTGCCGGCACGCGAGGGCATGGAGTTCGACGTGGTGATCGTCGGCGCCGGCCCGGCCGGGCTCGCCGCCGCCATCCGCCTGAAGCAGCTCGCCGCCGAGGCCGGCAACGAGGTCTCCGTGGTCGTGCTGGAAAAGGGCTCCGAGGTCGGCGCGCACATCCTGTCGGGCGCCGTGATCGATCCGATCGGCCTCGACCGCGCTGATCCCCGACTGGAAGGCAGAAGGGCGCGCCGGTCGACACCCCGGTGACGGAGGACCAGTTCCTGGTGCTCGGACCCGCCGGCGAGCTGCGGCTGCCGAACTTCCTGATGCCGCCGCTGATGAACAATCACGGCAACTACATCGTCAGCCTCGGCGACGTCGTGCGCTGGCTCGGCGAGCAGGCGGCCGAGCTCGGCGTCGAGATCTATCCGGGCTTTGCCGCCGCCGAAGTGCTCTACGACGACCACGGCCGCGTCACCGGCGTCGCCACCGGCGACATGGGCGTCGGCAAGGACGGCAAGCCGAAGGACAGCTTCACGCGCGGCATGGAGCTGCGCGGCAAGTACACGCTGATCGCCGAGGGCGCGCGCGGCTCGCTGACCAAGCAGCTGATCGCCAGAGTTCGATCTCGACAAGGGCCGCGAGCCGCAGAAGTTCGGCATCGGCCTCAAGGAGCTGTGGGAGGTCGAGCCCGAGAAGCACCAGCCGGGCCTCGTCCAGCACTCGTTCGGCTGGCCGCTCGACAACCGCACCGGCGGCGGCTCGTTCCTCTACCACTACGGCGACAACCTGGTGTCGGTCGGCTTCGTCGTGCACCTCAACTACGAGAACCCCTACCTCTCGCCCTACGAGGAATTCCAGCGCTTCAAGACGCATCCCGGCATCGCGCCGACCTTCGAGGGCGGCAAGCGCATCGCCTATGGCGCGCGCGCCATCACCGAGGGCGGCTGGCAGTCGATCCCGAAGCTGGTGTTCCCCGGCGGCGCGCTGCTCGGCTGCGCGGCCGGCTTCGTCAACGTGCCGCGCATCAAGGGCTCGCCACAACGCCATGCTGTCCGGCATCCATGCCGCCGAGGCCGCCTTCGAGGCGATCGGCGCCGGCCGCGCGCACGATACGCCTCGACGCCTACGAGACGCGCCGTCGTGACCGGCCCGATCGCGCGCGACCTGAAGCGCGTGCGCAACGCCAAGCCGCTGTGGTCGAGGTTCGGCACCACGCTCGGCGTCGCCGCTCGGCGGCCTCGACATGTGGCTCAACACGATCATTCCGGGCATCGGCCTCGGCTACACGCTGAAGCACGGCAAGCCCGACCACGCGACGCTGGAGCAAGGCGCAGCGCGGTCGAAGCCGATCGACTATCCCAAGCCCGACGGCGTGCTGACCTTCGACCGGCTGACCAACGTCGTCGTTCTCAGGCACCAACCACGAGGAGGACCAGCCGGTCCACCTGAAGCTTGCCGATCCGCACGTGCCGGTCGCGGTCAACCTGCCCGACTACGCCGAGCCGGCGCAGCGCTATTGCCCGGCGGGCGTCTACGAGATCCTGACGGACGACGCCGGCCGGCCGCGCTTCCAGATCAACGCGCAGAACTGCGTGCACTGCAAGACCTGCGACATCAAGGATCCGAGCCAGAATATCAACTGGACCTGCCCCGAAGGCGGCGGCGGCCCGAACTATGCCGGCATGTGAGCCGGTATACGAGAAAGGCGAGGCGCTGATCGTGCCTCGCCGAAGCAGTACAGCTGACAGGCTAGCAAATTGCTACGGCTTTGCCGGTACTGCCGGAGCGGCATCGGTCTGCGCCTGTATGATGCCAGCGACGATGGCGCCAGCGGCGTATTCGGCCATGCAGCGATAGCCAAGATCGTTGAGGTGGAAGCGGTCGTTGGCGAGCAGTGTGTCCTCGCCCTTCTGATTGGCGAGATCGGCCATGGCGCTGAACCGGTGGACCAGCATCACACGCTCCTGCCGCGCAACGTCCTCGATCGCCCGAACGACCTTGGTGTAGTGGTCGTCATTCGCGAGGCGAGCCGTGAACTGCGGGTCGATCAGCACCACATCGATGTGGTTTTTCGCCAGCCATTGCAGCGTCTTGGCGAGATTGATCTTTAACTCGTCGATATCTGCGCGGGCCATCGCGTCGTTGGTGCCGACTTGCCAGACGACGAGGTCGGGCTTCGTTTCCGCAACCTCGCGCTTCATGCGGCTGCAGGCGCCTAGGCCGGCCTCGCCTGGCACGCCACGGCTCACCACGTCGATGTCGACGCCCTTGAACAGGACCTCCAGATCACTCTCAAGTCGCACTGGATAGGTCGCGAACGGCGACGTCGCGCCAATACCTGAGGTTGACGACGAACCGACGGCCAGAACCTTGACGACGCGGTTTTCCTTCAGCGCGCGACGCATGGTGCGAAGGGCTGTGCGGCCTTCGTGCGCGGGGGCAGTGATGCGGCAGTCACGCGAATAGGCAGGCTGAACCTTGGCCAGCGTCGCGATTTGCTGTTCGACGGTCGCGACTGCCACCTGCTGAGCGGATGCCGCAGCGGGAATAATTATGATAGCCGAGAAGAAGAGCCCGGCGATCGGGAGCGCCATTCCACGAACCATGCAGTCCACCCCATCCCTACGAGACCACATAGTATCGTAAAAGTGTCAATCGTCAAACCACCACCATTGATAAAGCGCAAAAGTTGGGCGGCAAGGCTTAACAATGAACCAACCGCAAACACTGCCAGCGAGTTGCGTCCGAGGCCGCACAACCAGCTGCCGAACCAGCCGATCCGTTGCTGCAGCCACGGAAAAACCTGACTGAATGCCAGCACCAAGGCTAGCAGGCTGATTACTCGTGAAGGGGAAAGGTTGGTCTTATCAATCAGAAAGAAGAAGCGTGGTTCAGGCACCGACAGCGGGTCGGGATCGAAACCCGAGATGGTTAAGATCGTGAACATCAGCACTAGAATCGCAGCCGCTGGGATGCAACGGCGCATTATGGTGCGAAACCTTTCGTCGTCTTGTGCCATCTCCGCGCTGAGGAATCCAAGGACCAGCAGGAGCTGCCAGGCAAGAGGGTTGAAGAACCAGCCGGTATCACCGGGCCAGGTCGGCAACTTGAGATTGAAGGTCAGTGTCACGCCGTAAAGGAGCAGTGAGGCGGCCAGCCCTGCCATTCGGTTCCACCGGGTCAGGATCACGAACAGCGGCGCCATCAGCAGCACCACGACATACAGCGGTAAGATGTCAAAGAACCACAGGTGGTGAGTGAGCAACACCCATCCGATTGTGGCGCGCACCGGATCGTAGAACGCCGGTCCTGCGTTGTGCCATTCAAGGAAAATCGGGTTGTTGCGCAACAGCGCCGTCGCCGCCAGCATCGCCAATGCGATGGCGGTGAGCACAATCTGGGCGCGATAGATCTCGATTGCGCGTGCGACCAGCCGGATAATCACGCGGCCGGCCGACTGGGGGGCTTGTGGGCCGCCAGTCGCGTGCGACAGTGACCAACCGGCCAGGAAGACGAACAGTTCGGCGGCGTCGCAAAATGCCAGCTTGTGCAGCGTGAAGGAGCTGTAGACGTTGCCAGGAACGTGATCGATGAAGATCATGATCAGGGCGATCCCGCGCCAGAAGTCGACCGAATTGGATGTGCGGCTGGGCATTTTCGGTGCTGGGATTGGGGTGCGGTGTCGCGATGTTGCTGCGGGGTGCGGCCCGATTGCGTTGTCGACTTGCGGTATGCCGTGCCGTTTCGCATAACGCAATGCTTGCGGCGGCTGGATTTTGGTTGGCCGGTCGTTGCTCCACCTGGAAGGTCCTTGGCCGATGACACTATTCACGCTCGAAGAACTCGAGGCCGCCGCTCATCTGGTGCATGCACATGTGCCGCCGACGCCGCAGTTCGCGTGGCCGTTGTTGCGGCAGCGCACCGGTGTCGAAGTCTGGGTCAAGCACGAGAACCACACGCCGACCGGCGCTTTCAAGGTGCGTGGCGGCATCGTCTATATGGATTGGCTGAAACACAGCGGCTTGGATGTAAGCGGCGTGATCTCGGCGACACGTGGCAACCATGGGCAGTCGATCGCGGCGGCGGCGGCGCGGGTTGGGCTGCCCTGCGTGATCGTCGTGCCGGAGGGAAATTCCGTCGAGAAGAACGCCGCCATGCAGGCGTTCGGTGCGGAACTGATCACCCATGGCAGCGACTTCGACGCCGCCAAGGCTCATGCCGCGGAGCTGGCGAAGGCGCGCAACCTACATTTTGTGCCGTCGTTCGATAAACAATTGGTGATGGGCGTCGCGACTTATGCTCTCGAGCTATTCCGCGCGGTACCTGATATCGCACGCGTTTATGTTCCGATCGGGCTCGGATCAGGCATTTGCGGGGTGATCGCTGTGCGCGATCTGCTGGGACTGAAGACCGAAGTGGTCGGCGTCGTCGCCGATGCAGCCGCTGCCTACGCGTTGTCGTTGGAAGCGGGCCATGTGGTGTCGACCAATACCGCGGCGACGTTCGCCGACGGCATGGCGGTGCGGGTGCCGAACGAGGAGGCGTTTGCGATGATCAAGTCCGGCGTGTCGCACATCCTGCGGCTCACCGATGACGAAATCGCCGATGCAATTCGCATCTATTACCGCGATACCCACAATCTGGCCGAGGGCGCGGGAGCGGCACCGCTTGCCGGGCTCATGCGCGAGCGCACCCTGTTGCAAGGCCAGAAAGCGGCGGTGATACTTTGCGGTGGCAACATTGACGCACCGGTTTTTTCACAGGTTTTGACGGGAAACACGCCGAAGGCATAAGCGCGGCTGAAGTTTTGGCCTTAGAGTTGCCAAACAGTAGTTGTGTTTGCTACACTACGGCTAACTTACAGAATCACTTGCGGACTTCGGGTCTGCTCGAAAGAGGTCGGATGCCTTCGTTTGCAAAGTCGGCCGAGAAGTTGGCGCGGTATGCCGCTGTCGTAGCGGTGTCATGCGCGACCATACTAGTTTGCGGCCCAACGTTAGCCGCCTCTGGCGCAAAATCCACCGACGTGTCGCTGCTTGGCAGCTACCTCGCTGGGCGCCATGCGCGCGGGCTCAACGACACCGCCGCGGCGGCTGATTATTATCGCAACGCGCTCGCGCTCGATCCGAGCAACGACCAGTTGATCGAGCCAACCTTCGTCATGGAGTTGACCGAGGGGCGGTTCGATTCCGCGATCGAGCTAGCAAGGAAGGTTTCGCCAGCCGCGAAGGAACGCCGGATGACCGAGCTGTTCCTGGGGCTGGTTGATTTCAAGGCGAAACGCTGGGCTGAGGCTGATAAGCATTTCAAGGCGGCGAGTTCCAATCCGATCGGCGAGTTGACCAGCGTCCTCGCGCGGGCCTGGACGTTGCAGGCCCGAATGGAAGCGGACGAGGCACTGCAGCTGATTGAAGTTCAGAAGCAGCCCGAGTGGGCACAGTCGTTTCTGCGCTATCACCGAGCCTTGATCGCCGATGTCGGCGGTCGGCGGGCGGAGGCGCGTTTAAACTACGAACGCATTTTCAAGTCCGACAATCGGACATTGCGCACGGCACTTGCCTATACGCAGCATGCCGCCAATTCTGGTGACTTGAAGCTCGCGCGCTCCGTACTCAAGGAGCATATGGATAAGCTGTCGAGCGACAATCATCCGCTTGCACTTGATTTGCGAGATCAGTTGAATGGCACCAGCACTCTGCCGCTGATGATCGAGACACCGCAGGATGGATTGGCGGAGGTCTTCTATGGTCTGGGTGATGCCTTGATTGGCGAAGGCGGTGTAGGCATCGCCGCGCAGTATTTGCAGATGGCGCTCTATCTTAAGCCGGAATTTCCGCTTGCACTGGTCTCGCTCGCCAACGTCTACGAGACCACCAAGCGTTACGAAACGGCGCTTGAGGTCTATACTCGGGTTCCGGCTGGGACGCCGTTGGCGGCATCGATCGATATCCGCAAGGCGATCAATCTCAATCTCCTCGACAAGGTCGATGAAGCGCAAATCCTTCTTGAAGGGCTGGCTAAGCGCACGCCGAACGACATCAAGCCGCTTGATGCGCTGGGCTCGATCATGCGTGCGCGCAAGCGATATGACGACGCGATCGGCTACTACACGCGTGCGATCAACCTAATCCAGAAGCCGGAAAAGCGGCATTGGGCCTACTGGTATTCGCGTGGCACCAGCTACGAGCGGGTGAAGAAGTGGCCACTGGCCGAGGCCGATCTTCAGCGAGCGCTGCTACTATATCCTGATCAGCCGATGGTGCTGAACTATCTGGGCTACTCCTGGGTCGACCAGAACAAGAACCTGAAGCAGGGCATGGCGTTGATCGAGAAGGCGGTCGCATTGAAGCCGGACGACGGCTACATTGTCGATAGCCTGGGTTGGGCGCACTACAAGGTAGGCAACTACAAGGAAGCGGTTCGCTATCTTGAGCGAGCAGTGGAGCTTCGCCCCGAAGATCCAGTTTTGAACGATCATCTTGGCGATGCATTGTGGCGTGTGGGCCGCGAACGGGAGGCTCGGTACCAGTGGGAGCAGTCGCTCACACTCAAGCCCGAGATGGAAGACGCCAACCGCACCAAGCGCAAGATCGACAACGGATTGGCGGAAAAGAAGCAGGCATCACCGGTTAAAACTCGGCAGCAGGCCAAGGCCGATCCGAACCGCAAACGCGTGCAGACTAAGCTTGAGCCGGCAAAATCGTTCAATCCGTTTCAATAGGTCATGATCACCGAACTGGCCCGGGCGAAGGTCAACCTGACGCTCGAGATTTTGGGGCGTCGAGAGGATGGCTTTCATGAGTTGGCGAGCCTCGTCGCCTTTGCTGACATTGGCGATCGCCTGACACTTGAAACCGGCCCCACGCAAGACATCAAAGTTTCTGGACCGTTTGCTCCAACCATTGCCGGCGAGAACCTGATCGCCGTGACGTTGCGTCGCTTGGCCGAGTTTGAGCCGCGCCTTCGGCTGGGATCGGTAACTCTCGACAAACAGCTACCGGTCGCGGCCGGCATTGGCGGTGGCTCCGCTGATGCCGCGGCGCTGTTGCGAGCCGTGCGCCGAGCCAATCCTGAACTGGGGCTGAGCCTAGACTGGAGCCAGATCGCCACCGGCCTCGGTGCCGATGTGCCGGTCTGCCTCGCCAATCGCACGGCCTGGATGACCGGCATCGGCGAGCGGGTGACGCCACTCGTCGGTTGGCCGACGCTTGGTGCCGTACTGGTCAATCCGCTGGTGCCGGCACCGGCCGACAAAACGGCGCAGGTGTTTAGGCGATTGGCGGCGAAGCCGCTTGTCGCCGGGGTGCGATGCGAGCCGCCGTCGTCGGGGGAGCGGGCAATCGATTTTCTTGGTGCGCGCGGCAACATGCTCGAACCGGCGGCGATCGCCGTGATGCCGATTGCGGCCGCGGTCAAGGCGGCGTTGCTCGGCACGCCCGGCTGCCGCCATGCGGCGGTCTCAGGCGGTGGTCCGACCTGTTTCGGAATCTTCGATTATCCGGTCGAGGCCGCCGCACGCCTTGCCGCCGAGGAGCCGACTTGGTGGGTGCGGCCGGTGACGCTTGGCGACTAGCGTCCGTCCGACCTTGATTGAACCAATGACGGAACCTCGGTCCTTGTTTTGTCGTGCTTCGTGTTGGGAAAACCGCTCACACTTTTCCCGGAAGCACTCTAATAGACCCGCGCAACACAAAAGCCGACGACCTCGAGCATAGCCCTCTTGGCCGGGCTGTCCTTGAACACCGAGAGCGCCTCGCGGGCGACGCTGCCGTAATGGCGAGCGCGCTCGGCGGTGGCTTCGATCGATTTGTGGCGGCGCATCAGCGCGATTGCATGCTCGAGATCGCCCTCGCGGATCTCTCCTGACGACAGCGTGCGGGTCCAGAATTCTTGCTCTTCCGTGCTTCCCCGTCGATAGGCCAGAATCACCGGCAACGTGATCTTGCCCTCGCGGAAATCGTCGCCGACCGACTTGCCGAGCTTGCTGCTGTCGCCGCCGTAGTCGAGGGCATCGTCGACCAACTGGAACGCGACGCCGAGCGAGCGACCATAGGCGCGAAGTGCCTGCTGTTCTGTTTCCGGTCGGTTCGAGATCGCTGCGCCAACCTCGGTTGCCGAGGCGAACAGGGCCGCCGTCTTGGCATCGATGATGGCTAGGTAGTCGTCTTCGCTGGTGGTCATATTCTTGGCGGCGGCGAGTTGCATCACTTCGCCCTCCGCGATCACGGCCGCGGCATTCGATAGGATCTTCAGCGCCGGCAGCGAGCCGACGTCGACCATCATACGAAACGATTGGCCGAGCAGAAAATCGCCAACGAGCACGCTGGCCTGGTTGCCCCACAGGATGCGGGCAGCCTTCTTGCCGCGGCGGACATTGCTCTCGTCGACGACATCGTCGTGCAGCAACGTGGCTGTGTGCATGAACTCCACGGCGGCGGCGAGCCGGATGTGGCCGTCGCCGGAATAATTGCAGAGTTTGGCGGCGGCGATGGTCAGCATCGGCCGCAGGCGCTTACCGCCGGAATCGATCAGATGATGGGCAAGCTCGGGGATCAGCTCGACGTTGGACACTGCCTTGTCGAGAATAATGCGGTTGACGCCTTCCATGTCGGCCGCCACCAGCTCAAGTATCAGAGTTAGTCCCTCGTTCGCCTTGCGAGGGCGCCCTTCGAGGGTTGCGGCAAGGCCCACTTTTGCCATCCTGTCTGTCATGTATGCCTGTGATATCGTAACGAACTTACGCTCCAAGGACCTGTCCGGCATAGTGCCGCAGAGACGCTGTGCAGCTATAGGCCCAAAATCGGCAGATGCGAGAAATAATTCGCTCCAATGACCCCGTTCTCATGAGCTTTGCGCAGGTTCTACTGCGCGATGCCGGCATGGAAACAGTGGTGGCGGATCAAAATATGAGCATCATGGAGGGATCAATCGGCGTTTTCCCGCGCCGGCTGCTGGTTTTATCGGACGAATGGTTGAAAGCCGAGCGCGTTCTGGTCGAGGCGGACCTCGGCGAATGGATCTGGCGCGATGGATAGAACCGAAGCGCCGACGGCGGGTGCCGGTCGCACAATCGACGCATTTCTCGGTGGCAAATTGGTGCTCCTGCAACCCAGGACCGGCTATCGGGCGGGGCTCGATGCGGTGCTGCTGGCGGCGACGGTGCCGGCCGGTAAAGGGGCAATCATCGCCGATCTCGGTGCGGGTGTGGGCACCGTCGGTTTGTCGGCGGTGACACGCGTTTCGGGCCTTCATGCAGTTCTGGTCGAACGAGATGCCTCACTTGCCGCGCTCGCCTGCGACAATATCGCCCGCAACAATCTGGGTCCTCGCGCCGACCTGATCGTCGCCGATTTCGAGATCCAGCCGGCGGCGGAACTGGAGGCACTCGGGCTCGCAGCCGATCGCTTCGACCATGTCGTCGCCAATCCGCCGTTCCAGATCGAAGGTAACGGCCGGAACCCGCCCGACCCATTGAAGGCCATGTCACATGTCATGCCGGCGGGTGGGGTCGAGCGCTGGGCGCGGGCGATGGCGCGCTTGGTGAAGCCGGATGGCACCGTCGCCATGGTGCACCGCGCTGATGCACTGCCGGAAATGCTGGCCGGCTTTTACAGGCCGGTTTGGCGCCATCACGGTGCTGCCCGTTCATCCGCGCGCCGGCGAGCCCGCCGGCCGCGTTATCATCGCCGGGCGCAAAGGTTCAAAGGCGCCGATGAAGCTTCTACCGGGGCTCGTCGTGCACGACGACAAGAGCCACGGCTTTTCGCCGATGCTGGAAGCGATCTTGCGTCACGGCGCGGGCATCGATTTGTGGGCGGCAGGTGCGCCGCTACTGGTGCCGGGCACCGACGCGACCTAAATACGACGGACGACTTCCCACCAATCCGAGGCAGTTCCCCAGCATGTGGCCGTTTTCCAAATCGACCGTAATCCCCGTGCTGCGTTTTACCGGCGCCATCGGCATGGTGACGCCACTGCGGCCGGGGTTGTCGCTCGCCACCGCTGCTGGCCAGATCGAGAAGGCGTTTGGCATGTCGAAGGCGCCGGCGGTGGCGATATCGATCAACTCGCCGGGCGGTTCGCCGGTGCAGTCGAGCTTGATCTTCAAGCGCGTGCGACAGTTGGCGGAGGAGAAGAAGAAGCGCGTGTTCGTGTTCTGCGAGGACGTTGCGGCATCGGGCGGATACTATCTTGCGGTCGCCGGTGACGAGATTTATGCCGATGCCTCATCGATTGTTGGCTCGATCGGCGTGATCTCGTCGGGCTTCGGTTTCGAGAAAGCAATTGAGAAGCTCGGCATCGAACGTCGCGTCTACACCAGCGGCCTCAATAAGGGTTCGCTTGACCCGTTCCTGCCCGAGAAGGCCGACGACATCGAGCGTCTGAAAGCCCTGCAGCGCGACGTGCATGACGTGTTCATCGGCGTCGTCAAGGATCGGCGCGCGGCAAAGCTCAAGGGGCCGGACAGTGAGTTGTTTTCCGGCGCTTTCTGGTCGGGGCCGAAGGCGCTTGAGCTGGGATTGATCGACGGTGTCACCGACATGCGTTCGAAAATGCGCGAACTCTATGGTGACAAGGTCAAACTACGGGTGATCCCGGCCGGCGGAACGGGGCTGCTTGGTCGCCTGCGCCGTATGCCCAGTATCGCGAGCCACGGGAATGATCTAAAATTGGAGTTCGCCGACGACATCATGTCGACGGTGGAAGCGCGCGCGCTGTGGGCGCGCTACGGCCTTTAAGTCGCCGATCGCCTGAGAGGAGCCTGGCGCCATGCCGCAACTGTTCGCTCTCGCCCTGCTTGGGGCCGGCGCCATTGCCGGTTACCGCTGGTTCTCGCGACAGATCGACGGCGCGAAGGCCGCCGCCGAGCGCGCCGAGGCCGAACTGCGGCGCGCCGCCGATGCCGCCACCGGCCAGCCCAAGGATCTGGGGTCACTCGAATGGGACGCCGCCAACGGCGTCTACAAGCCGCGGCACGACACCTGAGCGATCTTGATTTATGGCACTTAGTGCTATATAAGCCGGTGATGTAACGGAGCCCGGCGTGCGAATCTTCAAGACGAAGTGGTTCGCACGGTTCGCTCGCAAGGAAGGCGTCGAGGACGTCGGCGCTCGTGGCGGCCATTCGGCAGATCGAGGCCGGCCGGGTCGACGCCGATCTTGGCGGCGGCATCGTCAAGCAGCGGGTGGCGCGGCGAGGCCAGGGTAAGTCCGGCGGCTATCGCACGATCATTGCCTACCGGTCGGGTGATCTCGCAGTCTTTCTATTCGGTTTTGCCAAAAGCGATTTGGACAATATCAGCAACAAGGACATCGAAGATCTGAGGCGCGCGGCACAAGGCTTTCTGAATGGAACTGCCGAAGCGATGACCAGGGCGATCACCGAAAAGGAAGTCATTGAGGTGCAAAATGGCGACGACAAAAGCTAGGCCACGGTTCAGAAGTGCAATTGCCGAGGCAATGCATGAGACCGCGCGCGGGATGCACCGAGTTGGCCTGATCGACAAAGCCACGATGCGCGAATTCGACCTGTCGTGCCTGACCACCATCACCGAACTGGCACCGTCCGAAATCGCCGCGATCCGCGAGAAGGCCGGCGTCAGTCAGGCGGTATTTGCCAACGTGCTCAACGTCACGACGAGTTTGGTGTCGAAATGGGAGCGCGGCGAGAAGCATCCGAGCGGCGCATCGCTCAAGCTGCTTTCACTGGTGAAGGCCAAGGGCCTGGATGCGATCCTGTAGGCATTGGATCATCGGGGCGGCGCGTAGACGGTTGATCGTGGTGGCCTTATGCCTATAGTCGCCGCGAAACTCGACCCGGGACGCTTCAGCGATGCCAAAAGCCGCCACCACCAAGTCCGCTGCCGCAGCACTTGCCCCGCTGCGCCCTGCCGCCGCGTTCCAGGACCTGATCCTGACGTTGCAGCAGTTCTGGGCGGCGCAGGGCTGTGTCATTCTGCAGCCCTATGACATGGAGGTCGGCGCCGGCACCTTCCATCCCGCTACCACCCTGCGGGCGCTGGGTCCGAAGCCCTGGAATGCGGCCTACGTGCAGCCGTCGCGCCGGCCGAAGGATGGCCGCTACGGCGAGAACCCGAACCGGCTGCAGCACTATTACCAGTTCCAGGTGATCATGAAGCCGTCGCCGCCGGACCTGCAGGACCTCTACCTGAAGAGCTTGGCCGCCATCGGCCTCGATCCCTTGAAGCACGACATCCGCTTCGTCGAGGACGACTGGGAAAGCCCGACGCTCGGCGCCTGGGGCCTGGGCTGGGAAGTGTGGTGCGACGGCATGGAAGTGTCGCAGTTCACCTATTTCCAGCAGGTCGGCGGCTTCGACTGCAATCCGGTGTCGGGCGAGTTGACCTATGGCCTCGAGCGCCTCGCCATGTACGTCCAGGGCGTCGACCGGGTGTACGATCTGTCGTTCAACGGCCGCGACGACGCCCGCAAGCTGACCTACGGCGACGTGTTCCTGCAGGCCGAGCAGGAGTACTCACGCCACAACTTCGAACATGCCGACACGGATTTGCTGCTGCAGCATTTCAAGGACGCCGAGGCCGAGTGCAAGGCGCTGCTCGCCAAGGGCCAGCGCGAAGGCCGCCACGACATGGCGCTGCCGGCCTACGACCAGTGCATCAAGGCGAGCCACCGCTTCAACCTGCTCGACGCCCGCGGCGTGATCTCAGTCACCGAGCGGCAGAGCTACATCCTGCGGGTGCGCGAACTCGCCAAAGCCTGCTGCGCGGCCTGGCTGCAGACGGAAGGCGGCGGGGCGTAGGTTGATTAACAATGCACGGATGAAATGTGCCTGTGCGGGAGTGGACACGTGAACGTGCGAGAGTTTGTCAGAGGCCGGCAACAGATGTCAGTCGGTCCAGATTGTCGCCAACGCTTGCACCCGATTGTGGAACGCTGCTAGCCAAGCGTCAGGAATCCGGCCATCTGATCCTGGTGGCGCAAGGAGCGGCAATGACATCTATGCAGCGCATGCGACTTGGTGATCTTGATATCTCCCACCGCGATGTGTTCGAGCGGGACATCAAATACATCTACGACGAGATCTTTCTCGGAGCTGCGTATGACCATCCCCATATCAAGCTATCCGAACGGCCAACCATCCTCGACGTCGGCGCGAATGTCGGTTTCTACTCGATCTGGGCGGCACGCAAGTATCGGCCACGCCGGCTTCTGGCCTATGAAGCGAGCCCGACAACTTACGAATGCCTGGTTGAAAACGTCGCGCGGCATGTCGAAGTCGCGGCGACAACGGCGTCGTGCTTCAATCGCGCAGTTTCACGGGTAGCAGGGCAGGAGTTGACCTTGAACCAGCCGCCGTGGAACTCGGGTTTCTCGACGCTGGTTGACGGATCGAAGTTGCCGTGGGTCGACGAGTTGCGTGGCAAGGGAGAACTGATCACGCACAAGGTGCAAAGCACCACCGTGTCACAAGAGATCGCGGCGCATGGGCTTACGGCGATAGATGTGTTGAAGATCGATGTTGAGGGGCATTTCGTGGAGGTGCTGGAGGGCATCGCGGTCACCGACCTGCCCAAGGTGCGCAATATCGTACTGGAGGCGGAATACGCAGACGAACTTGGGCAATCCCGCGAGTCGCTGTGCAAGCGGCTTCGTGGCATGGGCTACAGCGTCGAGGCGAAAGATGCGGCGCAGATCATGATCTACGCTTGGCGCGATTGAAAACGACCATCGGTGCATAGATGCCGCGTCATCTATGCCTCACCCAACGGCGTGTAGCGGTAGACGTCGGCGAGCGACAGCTCGAGGTCGAGTGCCGGCAGCGGCAGGCGCGCCTCGGTGCCGCTGGCCGCGCGTTCCTGCCAGCCGGTTGCGCGATCATAGACTGTCAACTCCGGCGCCTTCAGCGACACCGTGACGTAATGCTGGCAGTTGGGCACGCTGGCGTAGACCCGGCGCCGCCACGCCTGATCCGCCTTGGTGTTGCTGCGGGAGAGGACTTCGAAGATGACCAATGCGTCGCGGGTCTCGGGTAGTCCCGACGGCTTGCCAGCCATCACGAATACGTCAGGCTGTCGGCAGGCTGTTGGGCGAGACGGGTACCCGGGTGCCGATTCCGATCATCGGCAGCCATTCGGCCTCAATGCGGACTTTTTGTGCCAACAAGTGAGCAACGAGATTGCCGCAGACAATCTGATGATAATCGACAGGCGTCGCATTCAAGACCGGTACCCCCTCGATCAGTTCCCACCGCTCCTCGTCGGGCCGCGTCGCGGTAAAGGCGAGGAACTCCTCGACCGTCATCTGGTCATCAGGGGCGAACTTCGGACGTGCAGACATCGGCGTACCTCTCAGGGCCTAAGGATAGCAAATGCCCGCGAGATCGCCTAGTTAGTCGGGAACGATCTGAACGGGGCGATGGAGAGACTTCGTGAGCGCCTACATCCCAACCATTCTCGGCTGCCTGATCATGGGTGTGCCTTCGGTGCTGCTGGCCTGGATCGCGTTTCGCCGCGAGCGGCAGATCTTCTGGTTCGCGGTCGCGCTGATCGTGGTGGGTTTAGGCTATCTCGCCACTACCCAGGCGCCAATCGGCGTCGCGAAAGTGGTGTTCGGCCAGAAGATGTAAGCGCATTCGGACCACCGAATTAACGAACTCGCTCGATCGCTCCGCCGGCGGTGGCGTTTTGCCGGTTCGCCCGCTAGATAGCGTTCCAACGACACGATGCGGATGGGAGCGGCGGCATGACGGAGCGGTCGGGCGGATGGCGCGAGAAGGCCACCGAGTTGGCGGAGAGTTTCTACATCATCGGCGGCGCGACGTGGCTGATGGCGAAGCCTTTCGTGATGGCGCTTGTGGCCGGCCTGCGCGATGCACTGCACGGAGTATGGGCTTGGTGGCACCGGCTCGATTGGACGAGCAAGCGCCGCGTGCTTGGGGTCGTCGCTGGCATTTTTGTTCTGCTCTATGCCTGGACCTGGCGCGAAGTGCCGGGCAACTGGCTCGCCCACATGAGTGGCAAGCGGCCGCTCTATGCCGCCAAGACCTGGCACTACCAGCTCGACAAGGTCGACGTTGATCAACTCACGAAGGTCAAGGCCGATGTCATCGTGACCGATTTCGCCAAGATGGGTGGCAAGGTCGCGCTGTCGCGGGAGGAAGTGGCGCGGCTCAAGATTGGCCCGGACGGCAAGAAGCGGTTCGTGATTGCCTACATGTCGGTCGGTGAGGCCGAGCAATATCGCTTCTACTTCAGGGATGAATGGAAGACCGATCCACCGGAATGGCTCGAAGCGGAGAATTGCGCGTGGCCGGGAGCCCATAAGGTCAAGTTCTGGCACGACAGCTGGAAGGATATCGTCTGGCGCGGCCGCAAGTCCTACCTGAAACAAATCGTCGATGCCGGCTTCGACGGCGTTTATCTCGACCGGGTCGACATCTACGACGTCTATCCGGAACGCAAGACTGGGCGGGCGGAGATGATCCAATTCGTCATCGATCTTTCCGAAACGGCGAAGAAGCTGAAGCCGGAATTCTTCGTTCTGCCGCAGAATGCCGATGACCTTCTGACAGAAAGCAACTACCGCGCGGCGATCGATGGCCTTGGCCGCGAGGATTTGCTGCATGGCGTCGGCGGCACCGGCAAGCGCAATCCCGGCGATGAAATCAATGCCGCGCAGGAGCGGATGGATCAGTTGCTGTGGGAGTGGAAGCCGGTCCTTGCCGTGGAATACTTGCAGACGCCGACCGCGATCGCGGAAGCCCGCAAGGAGATGATGGCGCGCGGTCTGGTGCCTACTTTTCAACCCCGCGCGCTTGACGGGGCCGATCCGACCGCGCCGATCGATCTTGCAAAGGATGTCGGTACTTCGGAGTACACCAAGGCCAACTGCGAAAAGGGCAAGGCGTGGTAGAGGCAGCGGGGCTCGCCCTGCTTGTCATGGCCCGCCAGTTGGCCTATTGCCGTCTACGTATCGTCCACATGGGAGCCTCTGACACTATGCGTATCTTGCGTACCGGTTTGGCGGCATTTGCCGCCGTTGCAGGCGCCTGTGCCCTGCTGGTGAGCGACGTTTCCGCGCAAGAGCGCAAGAACGGTCTGCTCGACGCCAAATCCTGGGCCTTTCAGCTGAAGAACCTGGGGCCTGAGCAGCAAGCCAAGATCGCAGCCTCGCCCTATGACCTCGTCGTCATCGACAGCGAGCAGTTCCCCGAAGAAAAGGAAATCCCGCTGACCCGCGAAGAGGTCGAGCGGATGAAGAAGAAGCCGGATGGCAGCCGACGGCTCGTCATCGCCTACTTCAGCGTCGGCGAGGCGGAGAATTACCGCTACTACTGGAAGCCGGAATGGAACCGGGCGAAGCCGGCCTGGGTCGGCAAGGAAAACAAGCAGTGGGGCGGCAACTTCCTGGTCAAGTACTGGGATCCGACCTGGCAGAACATCATCATGGGCGGACCGAATTCGTTTGCCGACCAAGTGATCAATTCCGGCTTCGATGGCTTCTATATCGATCGCGTCGATGCCTATTACTATTACGGCGACACCACCGAGAAGCGCGTGCAGATGACCGAGTTCATCATCAAGCTCGCCAACTACATCCGCTCCAAGAAGTCCGATGCGCTGATCCTCGCCCAGAATGCCGAGGAATTGCTCGACTACCCGAATTACGTGAAGTCGATCGACGGCATTGCCAAGGAAGACCTTGTTTACGGCATCAGCCATACGGAGAAGATCAATCCGGCGGGAGACATCGCGCACTCGAGCAAATTGCTCAGCAGCGCCAAGAAGGCCGGCAAGGCGATCTTCGTCATCGAGTACCTGACGAAGCCGGAGCTGATCAGCGACGCGGTGGGCAAGATCAAGGGACTGGGCTTCGTGCCCTACATTGGCCCGCGTGGGCTGGCCGAACTGCACGACGGCACCAAAACCGCCAGTGCCGGTCCGCGACGTGGCCCGCTCGATCCGACACCGGACGCACCGAGCCAGAAGAAGGCCGCGCCGGCTGCCAAGAAGAAGGCCGCGGCACAATAACGGCAGTTGCTTTAACCGATGGATATGAAAAAGGCCCGGTGCATGACCGGGCCTTTTTCTTATTCGCCAATTGGTCCAAGGCCTACGCGTGTGCGTGGCGGGTGCGGAACTCGCGGAAGCCGATCAGCTTGCGGTTGGCTTCGTCCCACAACGTCAATCGCGCGCAGGACAGGCTTTCCAACAACGTCAACCGATTCAGCGATTTCAGCTCCGGGCTGGCATCGAGGCAGGCCTGCAGCTTGTAGTTCGGGATCATGCTGCACAGGTGGTGAATGTGGTGCAGCCCGATGTTACCCGTGAACCACTGCAGGACGGGGGGCAACACGTAGTACGAGCTGCCGTATATGGCCGCGACCTGGAAGTCCCATGAATTGCCCTGTTCCCAATGCGTGCCTTCAAACTGGTGCTGGATGAAGAACAGCCAGCCACCAATTGACGCGGACAAAATCAGAATTGGGATTGCGATCATTAGGATGTTGGCCCATCCGAACGACCACATCAGGGGGGCATAGAACACCACAAGGCCCGCGTTGAGACGCATGACGCTGCCCCAGGTCTGGCTGGCTGGGTAGGGATGAAGCCAGGGCAAGCGCTGCAGGATCATGAAATAGACCGGCAGGCCGAAGCCGAACAGGAAGATTGGATTGCGGTAAATTCGATATTTGATGCGGCCACTCAGCGGCAGCGCCCCGTATTCCGCGACTGTCAGCGTCGTGATGTCGCCGATGCCGCGACGGTCGAGATTACCTGAGGCCGCGTGGTGCTGCGCATGCTCGCGCCGCCACAGTCCATAGGGCGTGAGCGTGAGCACACTGAGTAGTCGGCCCAGGATATCGTTTGCCGCCCGGGTCGGCAGGAATGAGCCGTGACCGCAGTCGTGCTGCATGATGAAGAAGCGAAGCAGCAGTCCGGCTGCCGGCAATGCCAGAACCAGTGTAATCAGGTATGAGATTTCAAGCGACTTCAGCATCAGGCCGATGAGCACGACGAAGGCGGCCGCGGTCGAGGCAATCTGCCAGATCGCGGCCTTCGAGGAAGCGCCACGGTACTGGTTGCAATGGGCTGCCATTCTGCGCGCCAAAGCCTTCATTTCACTGGCGGCATTCTGCGCCATGCTGGCGCGGTCAATGGAGACATTCTTCCGGTCCAATACGGCCGAGCTTGTGGATCTGTTCATAGACAGTGCGGGTCCTCGCGGATCAGGCCTGGTTCAGGCGATTCCTGACAGGCATTCCAGCTATCATGTTCGCGGCAAATGGGAGATGCCAACTCGTCGCGGACGCACAGCATTTGGCGTCGCTGTGGCTTCGTTGCATCCACAAGAGCGAAATGTCGACGAATATTTTGATCTATCTCAATTGCCGCCGTCTGGTCACAGTCCGGCCGCGCCCGACGCCCGCTTCCGCCCTAAATCCGGCCTATGACCGCTCTTGAGGCGAAAACTGTCATTCCAGGGAGTAGCACGGATGTCGCAATCGATGTCGTTATCCACATTGACGTTTACAATTGCCGTCGGTGTCGCGGCCGCCGCTTTCGGTATTGGTGGTGCCAAGGCTCAATCAGCGCCGCGCGTTGCGGAACCTGTCACTCACGCCAATTTGTCGGTTTTCTTCCTACGCGGCGCCTCGACTTCCGGACCGGTGCCGTTAACTTTGTCCGAAGCCCTGGCCAAAGGCATGGTCACGGTGCACGAAACCGGCGACGTAAATCAACTCGAAGTCGAGAATTCTGGCCCGGGCGAAGTATTCATCCAAGCCGGAGATATCGTAAAGGGCGGCCAGCAGGACCGGGTGTTGACCGTTAGTTTGTTGCTGTCGGCCAAGTCCGGTCGTATGCCGATTGGGGCCTTCTGCGTCGAGCAGGGCCGCTGGTCGGCACGTGGCAAGGAAGACGTGAAGCTATTTGCCAGTTCGGACAAAGCGGTCCCGTCGCGCGAGGCCAAGCTCGCCATGCTGGCGCCGGCGAAGCCTCGCCCCGACACTGCAACTGGCAGTCTCGCACCGGCTGGTGACCCGGCCCAATCCGCACGCGTACGTCCGCAGGCGCTTGGTCGTGGTAACTCCGACACCGGCAGCCGGCAAAGCGAGGTTTGGGCCAACGTCGGCAAGATTCAGGAGAAATTATCGAGCAATCTCAAGGCCAAAGTCTCGTCCGGGGCATCGGCTTCGAGTCTGCAGTTGTCGCTGGAAAACGAGGCGTTGAGCGCGGCCAAGGCTGCCTATGTCAATGCATTGCAGGATCAGGCCAGCAATGGTGAGTTCGTGGGCGTGGTTTTCGCTGTCAACGGCCGCATCTCCAGCGCGGAAGTTTATCCGTCGCACGGCTTGTTCGCCAAGATGTGGCCGAAGCTGCTTGATGCCAGCGCCACCGAGGCAATCGGCGATCAACATGAGGTCGCGGGCGCGGTGCCGACGACCGCGAACGTCGCCGCATTTCTGGCTTCGGCTGATGGCGGCAAGGCCGAACCGGTGGCACCGATTGCAGCCGGCCTGTCGCGCCAGGCTTTCGAAGGCGCTGGTGCGCTCGCTGTCGCAACGCGTCGGGCTGACGGCGCCGAAATCCATCGCACCTATCTCGCCCGCTGACCAAAAATGGTGCTTCGCCTTAACTCTTGCTTGTCATTACCGAACAAGGAGTTAACCTTCGGCCAGAATTGGGGCATGGCCGAGGGGAAGTGAAGATGAGTGGAGTTGCGAGACTGGGCAACCGGGAAGCGGTCGAGCCGCTGGTCCCGTTGGCGCCAGCATTGAATGGATTGGCCGGTAAGTCACTGCTCGAAGGTCTGCGCATTGATTACGGCCCGGTCGATCTGCTGGGCCGATTTTTTCTTAAGGCCGATGCGGCGCTGCGCGAGCGCGGTATTACCCTGTCATTCGCGACGCTTGATGACCTGATTGAGGTCAACCGTCGCAATTCGAATACATGGCGGCCACTAGTAACAGTGTTTGATCCGAGCTTTGGCGGGATCAATGACGACAACACGTTCGCGTTGCTGGGTCGCGATCGGACCGGCGACGTAGTCGCGACGCAGGCTGCAAGACTTTACTCGTGGACCAGCACGACATTTGCAGATGAGGCTTCGACGCTCGGAATATTCTACCCAGATCCGGAACGGCAGCGCTTGCCAGATGAACGGATAGACGTGACTGCCAAGTCGGCGGATCGACTTAATGGGCAGGTCGCTTATTCGGGTGGGGTGTGGTTTAGGCCCGACTATCGTGGCAGGTTCCTAACGGGAATCCTTCCCAGGATCTCGCGAGCGTACGCATTCACCCGCTGGTATACCGACGTTACGACGACGTTGATGGCAGAGCAGCTAGTCAACAAAGGGGTGGCCGAGCGTTGTGGCTACACTGACATTGATTGGGACGTGACGTTGCGCAACACCCGACTGGGCACATTCAGATGCGCTCTATTGCAAATGAAGTCTGATCAGATGCTTGACGATCTAAGCGATTTTCTTGAGCAGTTCAGCACGCAGGTCGATCGTCGGGTCGAGTATAGAACTGGTTAGTAGCATCGCGCCGCCATTTGACCTGACCGGAAGCAGCACGCGCGCATACCGGACGCGTGCTCGGCCGAGCCTGGGTGTGTTCATGATTGCATCGACCTGACACAAAGTAGGTAGCCCTGATTGTAGCGCCTCGCGATAGCCGGAAGCTGCCCACCGACCGTAAGCAGCATCTTCAAGGTTGTCGACTGGCCGTCCTTGCGAGCGTGCGACCCAGTCGTCATTGTAACTCATGAACCCGGTGCCGATTTCGCGGAATGTCAGGTTCTGCCCATCGGACCCACTATCAACTACGGTGTATCTTCCAAGCAGCGACTGCTTGATGATATTGGACAACCCATCGCGGTGAACTGACTTGGACAGCGTTGGCCAGTTCTCGATCAGTGAATGCAATGCCTGATGCATCGGCGTATTGCGGGGCAGTTCGGCTTTCGTCAGTGGCCGCATGAGATAGTCCCCAGGGCGCGGACTTAGCGACGCGGCAAGTGACGCCTCGATTTTGGCCAGCGCCGCATCTTTGTTGGCATGCAGGCCATAGACCCAATCGGTATCGTATCGCGCCGTCACGATCCGTTCGAATACGCGCGACTTAAGGTAGTGCTGAAGCGCCGCGAAAGCGGCCGGGCTGACCAGACTAGGTCGCAGCCTGATCTCGCATGAGCGGCCATAACCGTGGACGGCGATGAAGCCCATGTTCTTTACGACATAGGTCGAAAATTCATCGTTGGACACCGGGCTGCCAAAGGAGTTGCGCAGGCGCGGTGAACCGCCGTCCCAATGGGTGCCGAGATCGTCGAAAAGCACTAGGTTGACGGACATGTCACTCGCTGCGCGATCAGTCTTACTGAGGCGAAATGGTCCCCTGTGTCGATCATTGCAGCAGTAATTGTTTACAAGTGGCTAAATGCCGTCTGCGGATCGCTGGCGTCGCGGGATTGAGCCGCATGAGAGCGATCATGCCTGATCGCATTGGTCGTCGCGGCGTTAGTGCTCGTCGGCTGCCCGCTAGACGGATTGACGGTCGGTCGTGATGGTGCTGTTCACGGCAATTCCTGGGGCGATAAACATGAAATCTCACGCACGAGTCGTCGTCATCGGGGGAGGCGTCGTCGGCGTCTCCACACTCTATCATCTGGCCAAGAAGGGCTGGAGCGACTGCGTGCTGGTCGAGCGGCGCGAACTCACTTCTGGTTCAACTTGGCACGCGGCCGGATTGCTACCACTCTTTAACCTTTCCTATTCGGTCGGGCAGATTCACAAATACTCGGTCGCTCTCTACAAGACACTCGAAGCCGAGACCGGCCAACCGGTCGGCCTCAAGCAGGTTTCGAACATCCGCCTCGCCCGCACGCCCGACCGGATGGACGAGTTCCTGTATTACAAGGGCATCGCCGAGACGCTCGGCGTAACGGTGAATGTGCTCACGCCGGGGCAGGTCAAGGAGATCTGGCCGCTTGCCAACGTCGAGGGCATACTCGGTGCCATCCAGCACCCTGACGACGGCTACATCCAGCCGGCTGACCTGACCCAGGCACTGGCCAAGGGCGCGCGCGCCAAGGGTGCCGAGATCTATCGACATACAACCGTGACGGCGATCACGCGGTCGACTTCGGGTGAATGGCAGGTCGTAACCGACAAGGGCACCATCACGTGTGAACACGTGGTCTCAGCCACAGGCAATTTCGCGCGCCAGACCGGGCGCATGCTCGGGCTCGACATTCCGGTGATCCCGGTCGAGCACCAGTATGTGGTGACAGAGCCGCATCCGGCGATCGTTGCGCGCCAAAGCCAAGGGCTGCCCGAGATGGGCGTGCTGCGCGAGAGCGACAGTTCCTGGTACATGCGCGAGGAGAATGGCGGCCTGATCCTCGGCCCCTATGAGCCGGGCGCACCGTGCTGCTATGTCGATGGGCCGAGCGAGCAAAGCGAGTTCGAGCTGTTCCAGGAGGACCTGGAACGCATCGCGCCGCACATCGAGACCGCGATTGCCCGCGTACCGGCGTTCGGCGAGGTCGGCATCAAGAAGGTCTACAACGGCGCCATCTGCTATACGCCCGACGGCTCACCGATCGTCGGCCCGGCTTGGGACCTGCCCAACGTATGGCTCAACGAGGGGCACTCGTTCGGCATCACGGCGGCGGGCGGCGCTGGCTGGCAGCTCGCCGAATGGATGGTCGAAGGTGAAAGCTCGGTCGATATGCTGGGCGTCGATCCGCGCCGGTTCGGCCCCTATGCGGGTCGCGGCTACCTTCGCGAGAAAAACGAGGAAGCCTACGCCAACGTCTTCACCATGCATTATCCGGACGAAGAGCGGCTGGCGGCGCGGCCGTTGAAGCAGGCGCCATGCTACGACCGGATGGCCAAGCTCGGCGCGGTGTTCGGCTCGGTCTACGGCTGGGAACGTCCGGGCTGGTTCGCGCCCGCCGGCTATCAGCTCAGCGACGCCGAAAAGGCCTATCCGGACGTGCTGCTCAACCACAATCATCCATCGCCCCCGGCCGATGGCAAGGCACCGCGCGAGAAGTGGAGCTTCCGCCGCTCCAACTACTTCAAGTTTGTCGGTGACGAGTGCCGCCATGTGTCCGAAGCGGTCGGCCTGCAGGACATGACGCCGTTCGCCAAATACGAGGTGTCGGGACCGGGCGCCGAAGCCTGGCTCGACGGACTCGTCGCCAATAAGCTGCCGGGCAGAATCGGGCGCGTCGGTCTCGTCCACATGCTGTCGAAGAACGGTGGCGTGCGCGCCGAGTTCACGGTGTTCCGCGAGGGGCCACAGCAGTTCTATCTCGTCGGGCCGGGCGCACTCGAGCGGCACGACTGGGATTACCTGCAGAAGGCGCGCCCACGCGACGGCTCGGTCGATCTGCAAAAGATCACAACGCAGATGGGTGTGCTGGTGATCGCCGGTCCACGCTCACGCGAGGTGCTGCAGAAGCTGACCGATACCGATCTGTCGAACAAAGCCTTCCCCTGGTTGTCGGGACAGGCGATCTCGGTCGGTGCGGCGGTGGCGAAGTGTCTTCGCGTCAACTACGTCGGCGAACTCGGCTTCGAGCTGCATCATCCGATCGAGACACAGAACTACATCTTCGACAAGCTGATGGATGCGGGCAAGGCAGCCGGTATCCGGCCCTACGGCATCAAGGCGATGATCGCGCTGTCGATCGAGAAATCGTACCGGCTGATCGGCCGCGAAATGTCGATCGAGTATGCGGCGCTCGAGTCGGGCCTCGACCGCTTTGTCAATCTCAGCAAGGGCCAGTTCATCGGCCGGGATGCGCTGGTGGCGTGGCAACAGAAGGGGTTCGCCAACCGCTTCGTTACCCTCGAAATCCACGGCGTGACCGACGATGGCTCGGACGTGCGCGGCTCCGAGCCGATCCTGCACCAGGGCCAGATGATCGGCCGCGCCACCAACGGCGGTTACGGCTGGCGGGTCGGCTAAGTCGCTGGCACTTGGCATGGTGCGCCCGGATCTCGGCGAGATCGGCCAGGAACTCGACATCACAATTCTTGGCAAAAGCCACCGCGCCGTGGTGATCGCCGAAAGCCCGTTCGATCCGGACAACATGCGGTTACGCAGCTGACCGCGCATTCGTCATAGTGGATTGAAGCGCGGCTTGGCGGTGAACCTCAGGTAGCCGATATTGGCGCCCAGTCGCAGGCCGAGGCCGGTGCGGATGGGCGCCAGGATGATCGGCCCATTCTTCATGATGGTGACACCGGCGCCACCGACCAAATAGGCCGAGCCGTCGACGCCGCCGAAGCGTTGCAGCATCTCGTCGGGGTTCGTCAGGCCATAGATCAAGATCATGGTGCGTGAACCGGTCAGGCCGAAATCGTAGCCGACCGACGGTCCTTGCCAATAGATTTTGCGTTCGCCGGCGAACTTGGTCACGAACATGCCATCGCCGTAGCGCAGTCCGGCAAGCAGCGCCGCGCCGCCCTCGGTGCCTAGGATATAGCCGGTCGGTCGGCCATAGCTCTTGAACATGTATTCGATGACGGCCGCGAGTTCGGCCGATATCGAGCCGAAGAAGCCGCGGCCGGCGGCGCGGATGTCGTCGACCGAGAATTGTAGTTCTGCGGCGTTGGCTGATACCGGTGCGGGTGCGGCCGGCGCCAATGGCGGCGGAACGTAGGCGTCGCTCGGACGAACGGCAGTTTCCCAGCTGGGTTTCACTGGCGTCTTGGCGGGCGGGATTGCGGTTTCCGTTGCCGGAGCGACGCGCTTCGGCTCAGACGCGGGTGGAATGGCGGACGGGGAGGCAATCGTTGGACGCGCATTGCGCAATTCGCCATCGAGCTTGGCCGAAACATGGGCGGCCTTCGCCGACGTCACTTCAAGCAGCTGAGCCGCCACCGCTTTCAGTTCGTCGATCTGCTTGCAGGACGGAGCGGCATCGTTCGATTGGCCGAGCTTGTCGATTTGACCGAGCAGATGGCTGGCGGTCTCGTCCTGCACTTTGGTTTCGTCGTCCTCAAGTAGATCGAGACCTTTCTCTTCGGTTTCGCTCTCGCTCCAGCCTTTGAGCTTCGCGAATTCGCGCAGTCTGGCGCGTAGCCGTGTCTGGCTATCGACATTGGCCTTCCGCAGTTTGAGGCTCATGTCGGAGATGACGGCGGCGAGGTCGGCCTGACTGCAGGCCTTGCCTGCCGTCTGCGCGGTCGCAGGTGCGCCGAAGCTCAAGGTCAGGCAGCCGATCAAAGCTGCGAAGCGAAGTCTGAACATCAGTTCGTCCGATCATCGGTTGCCGAAAAGCTGCGACGACATGTTGCAATGCAAAATACCATACCCGGCAACGTGTTGGCGGTGAAATATCCGTTGCGGCACGAACGTGGCATGCGCACGGCATTTGGCGTGGTTTCCGCGACCATTGAAATTCAGCAGTCCGGTTGCGATCATCGTCGCACACGAAAACCGTTGACTCGGGAGCGTGCCTCCGCACCTTGAGCGTCAAACTAGGTGATCAGGACAGGAGTTCCAAGCCATGACGGACAAGCCCGCAGCCGCCCCGGGGTTCAACACGCTGGCGATCCACGCCGGCGCCACGCCTGATCCCTCGACCGGTGCTCGCGTCACACCGATTTACCAGACCACCTCGTTTGTCTTTAACGACGCCGATCACGCCGCCAGCCTGTTCGGGTTGGAGGCTTTCGGCAATATCTATTCGCGAATCGGTAATCCCACCCAAGGCGTGCTGGAGGGCCGGGTGGCGGCGCTCGAAGGCGGCACTGCGGCGCTCGCCGTCGCGTCCGGCCATGCAGCGCAGTTCCTGGTGTTCCACACCTTGCTGGAAAGCGGCGACGAGTTTGTCGCTGGCCGGCAACTCTATGGCGGCTCGGTCAACCAGTTCAACCATGCCTTCAAGAAGTTCAATTGGAATGTGGCCTGGGCGGACTCGACCGATCCGGCGAGCTTCGAAAAGGCGATCACGCCGAAGACCCGTGCCATCTATTGCGAGTTGATCGCCAATCCCGGCGGCATCATCGTCGATCTGCCCGCAATCGCCGCGATAGCGAAAAAGCACAACCTGCCGTTCATCGTCGACAACACCATGGCCTCGCCCTACCTATGCCGGCCGCGCGAGCACGGCGCCGACATCATCGTGCACAGTCTGACCAAGTTCATGGGTGGCCATGGCAACTCAATTGGCGGCGTTATCGTCGATTGCGGCACCTATGATTGGTTGGGCGCCAAGCATCGCTACAAGACGCTGGTCGAACCAAATGCCTCCTACAACGGCATGAAGCTCGCCGAGACCTTCGGCAATTTTGCCTTTGCCATTGCATGCCGTGTCATGGGTCTGCGCGACATGGGGCCGGCGATCGCGCCGCTCAACGCCTTCCTGATCCTCACCGGTATTGAGACGTTGCCGCTGCGCATGCAGCGCCACTGCGAGAACGCGCTAGCGGTTGCCCAGCATCTTCAGAAGCACCCGGCGATATCGTGGGTGCAATATGCGGGCCTGCCGGATAACAAGTATCACGCGATGCACAAGAAGATTTGCCCGAAGGGCGCCGGCGCGGTGTTCACGATAGGTCTTAAGGGCGGCTATGACGCGGGCGTCAAGCTGGTGCAAGGCGTCAAGCTGTTCTCGCACTTGGCCAACATCGGCGATGTGCGTTCACTGATCATTCACCCAGCGTCGACGACACATCGGCAGTTGACCGACGAGCAACGGACGTCGGCCGGCGCCGGCAATGACGTGGTGCGTCTGTCGATTGGTCTCGAAGACAAGGCCGACATCATCGCCGATCTCGATCAGGC
>CAVTAL010000013.1:0-76908 GCA_963732635.1 uncultured Alphaproteobacteria bacterium | reverse complement strand
GGGGGGGCGGACCAGAAACGACGAAGGCCGGTCGATTGACCGGCCCCCGCATCGCGTCCATATGCTGGAATTTCATTGGGGCTAATGCAGGCTTGTTGGCGGAACTCAACGAGGCCGAAACACCGACAATCCTGCGCAAGCGGACAATGGGGGTGAGCTTGGCTGGCTAAGCGAGCCGGCCACGCGCAACGTCTGATGCGTGGGTCGTAGATTGGCAATGCCGCGACTGGGAAGTTCGCTCGGGCTCGCCACCGAAGGACTACGCCCAGACAACGTGGCCTGTTCCGAATGCGACAACGGCTCCGGTTTTTATCCCGGAGCCGCTGCCAAATTTGCCGCCACGTGTTGTCAGATAATTACAAAGTCCAAATGCGACAAGCCGGTGGGCTGCAGGCCGGAACCGATGTTGGCGATCTGGACCGCTGCATCACCATTGATGCCGTCAACGTCATAGTACAGAGCGCCAGTCAGATCGTCGTAGATGATGCGATCGGTCGCATCAGCGGCAGCGCTGCCGAAGGCAAAGGCGTCTGCCGAAAGAGTGCCGCTGTTGGCACCGAGCGCACTGAAGATCAGGTGATCGAGTTGGATCGTATCGTCCACCACCGCGAAGTCGGCGATGGTATCGATGTTGACCGGCCCAAGTGCGGTATTGAAAACGAACCAGTCGTTGCCCAATCCGCCGATTAGCGTGTCGTTGCCGCCCATGCCACGAAGAATATCGTTGCCACTGCCGCCATTGAGCGTGTTGTCGGCAGTGTTGCCGACCAGCGTATTGTCGAGGGAATTGCCTGTGCCGTTAATGGCTGTGCTGCCGGTCAACGCCAGATATTCGACATTGTCACCAAGCTCGTAGGTGATTGAACTGTACACTCGGTCGTAGCCACCAGACACCAGCGACGCATTGCTCTCCGTTGCAACGTCGGCAATGCTGTCGACGTAGTAGATGTCACTGCCGTCCGCACCAATCATGTTATCGTCGCCGGTTCCGCCGCTGAGCAAATCGGCATCGGCTCCGCCGAACAGCGTGTCGTTGCCAATGCCACCTCGCAAGTCATCGGCGCCTCCATTGCCGTACAGCGTGTCGTCGCCATCGTTGCCGGTGAGGATGTTGACGCCATCGTTACCGGTAATGACGTTGTCCAGACCATTGCCGGTGCCGTTGATGCTGGCGGCTCCGATCAAAGTCAGATTTTCGACGAAGCCACTGAGAGCATTGGAGCTTAGCGTGTAGGTCACTGACGACCGCACTAGATCAGTGCCTTGGCCAACAAGTTCGGAAACTTGATCGAAACCGCTGTCGACAATGTAGGTATCGCTGCCATCGCCGCCGCGCATGACGTCGGCGCCGATGCCGCCGTCGAGTGTGTTTGCCAGTGCATTACCGACGAGCGTATTGTTGAGGTCATTACCGGTGGCATCGGCCGCCGTTCCGGTCAGGCCCAGGTATTCGACGTTCGCTCCAAGTCCATAGCTGACCGAACTGTATACGCGGTCGTACCCACCGGATGCCAACAAAGAGTTGCTTTCGGTGACCGCGTCACTGGCGCTATCAACATAGTAGAAGTCGTCGCCATCGCCGCCGATCATCGTGTCGATGCCAGCACCGCCGCTCAGGTTGTCGCTGCCAGCACCTCCGACGAGCGTGTCATCGCCATCATTGCCTTTCAGCGTGTCATTACCATCGAGCCCGAGGATGATGTCGACGCCACTGGTGCCGGTGAGCGATGCGACCGCATTATTGCCGTCGGTGCCCACGATGAAGGTCTCGGGCGAAGTGAACGAATGCACGCCACCGAGGTCTGTGTAGCTCTGGGTGACACGGGCGGTCATGCCACTACGCCAGCCAGTGTTGCCGTGGTCGCGCCGACGATATCGGTCCAACCCAAACCGACCTTTTGCTGCCACTGATAGGTCGTCAATGCCCCTGAAAGATTGCCAGTGTTCACCAGGTCCGGATCAACCACTGTGCTCACCGCTGTCACCGAACCACTGGTGCCAGCATCGACATACCCGGCTGTGGAAATATGAAGATCCCCTGAACCAGCTTCGTCGATATTGGTGACGTTGACGGTCACATCCTGCGTGTCGAACAACCCCGTCAAGGTATTGGCTGCGGTGACCGTGACATTGTAACCCCCGTCCGCACCAGTATCGTCTGGAAGCTCGAAGTTCGGCGCATTCTTGAATGTCAGGACGCCAGCGGCCGATATATCGAATAGACCCGCATCGGCGCCACTCAGTGTGTAGGCTATCGTGCCGCCACCGGATGACGTTGCGGCAACTGAAGTCGCTCCGATCTGGTTTTCTTGCACGCTTACACTTGCAGTTGCCCCACCCGCGATCACGACGGGCGAAATCGTTGCGTCGGCGAACTTGAAGAACTCGACGCCGACCACCACGTCGGAGCCATCGGACGCTGCCCGGGTAGAGACTTCCGTTGTCGGTTACCCTGTAGGCCTCGATTGAAGTGCCGTGAGCATCGACGAAGTCGATGCGCTGGATCGTGTAATCAGCCAGCTGACCGGTAAAGACCACCGTATCCGAGCCTGCGACGCCACCATCGCCGGCACTGGTTCCAGCCACGCCATTGAGCGTCGTGATCGTGCTGCCGCCGAGTTCGAGATCCTTGAAGATATCGGACTGCAGCATGGTGGTGAAGTGCTTGTCGAAGCCGACAACGTCGAGAAGCCCATTGGTGCCGATGACGCGCTCGCTCGGCCGGGCTCGATCCGTCGAAGGCACGATGGCTGGCGCCGTCGAAGTCGTGAGTATAGGTGCCCGAATAGGTGCCGATCAGGCTGTCGAGGCGAATGCCGTCGCCAATGATCAGGTCGTCACCGATGCCGCCTTCGAGCTGGTCGTTGCCGCTGCCGCCGATCAGCCAGTTGTCGTTGGCATCGGCGAGGACGGTGTCGTTGTTGCGCGAGCCGATGATGCCTTCGATGCCGACCCAGGCCGGGAACGGCGTGGTGCCGTCGATCGCAACCAGCGGGTTGGTCTGCGTGGCGAAGTCGGCATTGACGCCATTGGTCGCCGTCGCGTAGTCGCTGAAATCGATCAGGTCGAAGCCGATGCCCTGACCGTCATTGCCGGCATCGGAACGGCCGTCACCGCCCAGCACTTCGTCTGGACCGCCACCCATTGCGGATGACGGATTGCCTGGACGCAGGATGTCGTCGCCATCGAGGCCGGCCACGATATCCTGGTTATTGCCGCCGACGATCAGATCGTCGCCGCCATCGCCCCAGAGCAGGTCGCCGTCGCTCTGGCCGTCGATGTAGTCGTTGCCGTCGCCACCGTGGGTGAAGGCATCGGTATCGCCACCACCGAAGATGATGTCGTCGCCCGCGCCGCCCGAAATCTTGTCGATGCCGACGCCGCCGTAGATGATGTCGTTGCCTGCGGCACCGATGATCTGGTCGAGGCCGGCAGCGGCTGTACCGCTGCTCTCGCCGTAGAGAATATCGTCGCCAGCGCCGCCATCGATCAGATCGCCGCTGTCGCCACCGTAGATGGTATCGTGGCCATCGCCACCGTATAGGCGGTCAATGCCGGCGCCGCCGTAGATGATGTCGTTGCCGCCCTCGCCGTAGGCGGTGTCGTCACCGGCCTGCATGTAGAGCAGGTCGTTGTTGTCGGTGGCGATCAGCACTTCGTTCGAATTGGCGCCGGTATCCGGCGTGCCGTCGAGGTTCTCGCCGTTGACGTTGGCATTGCCGTAGGCGCCTTCCGCGCGAACGTCGCGGATGTACTGTGACGCCGCCGATGGTGATGGTTGTGCCGTTGCCAGCCGTGCTCACGCCGCCCGTGGAGTAGATGCCCATGCCGGGATTGGCCGTGAGCTGGTCGGCATACTTGTGGTCGGTCTTGAAGCTGCCCGTCGTGTCGAGTGGATCGACCGCCGCCGACAGATCGACGTACTGGTCGGCATAAGCAAAGACGCTGCCGTTCAGATGTTCGAGGCCGGTGTTGCGCTCGACGATGTCCTTGAACTGGGCGTTGGCGATCTCATCGCCCATGTTGAGGTTGTTGAGGCGATAGAGGTAGTAGAACCGGTCGCCATCCATCAACCGGTTGATCTGATCCACGAATACGAGGTTGAAGGTCTCGCCGAGCAGACCGCCCATGACGTGGACTTCGGCCAAGCCGCCGATCCAGGTATCGATCTTGTTGAAGCCGAGATCGCCACCGTTGAGGAAATCGACCGCTTCTCCAACGGTCAGCCCCATGGCTTCGAGGTCGCCTTCAAAGATCGTTCCGTTTTCCAGCCCGACAATGGCGTTCGCCTTGGCGACGTTGCCGTCGAGCGAGTAGGCGGCAATGAAGTTCGCCAGCGATTCCGGGTGGACCATGTTGTTGCCGTAGTCGAACCAGCTGTTGTAGCGGGTCAGGCCGACGGCCTCGCGGAAGTCATTCAGCGTCGGCAGCCCGATATCGCGGCCACGCGCGATGTTGATGGCGGCGAGGTCGAGCGGCTGCCCCAGCAAGCCCTGGTTCATGGCTGGCGTCAGCAGTTCGTCGATCTCGTTCATCTGCTGATGGGTCATGCCCAACGCGATGGCGGCGGCACCGGTCTGCGAGTAGAGCTGCGGGTTGAGGAATGCCTGCTCGAGCGCGATGCTCATCACCTTGCCGGTGATGCCGCCTGTCGGGTCCATGAAGTCGATGGTCTCACGCATGGTCGAATGACCAAAGCGGAAGGCGCCTTGCGCATATTCAAGTGAAACGGTGGCGTTCTCGCCGCTGTTGTAGCCGACGAATTCCGGGATATCCGGCGTGATGGTGCGGGCGTACTGGTCGACCGCGGCATGCTGGTATTCCATTTCGACGGTCAGCTTGGCGGCATCGAACAGCTTGCCTTCATCCCAGGAGATGGCACCGCCGGCCGACACCGTGTAGTTGCCGGCTGCGTCGGTGAAGAAGACCGCCCGCGCCGTTGTCGATGCCGACCTGCCAGTCGTGGGCGACAGTATGCGTTTCGTCGCCGAGGGCGACGGCGCGGACGTCCTGGGCCTGAATGGCATCCTGCAGGTTGCGGACCTGGAAGTTGTGCTCCTCGTGGAATACGTGATGGATCGTGGTCAGGCCGATGTTCTCGTTTACGCGGCCATCGCCGGCGATGTAGTGGTCGCCGACCGATTCGAGCAGAACTTCTTGCGCCAAGGCATTGAGCGGATCCGAGGCGTTGCTCGATCATCGGCTCGAAGGTGGCGAAGTTGATGATGGTGCCGAGTGAACCTGGGCCGCCAAGGGCATATTTCCCGTCAAGGCCCGCGACGATGCCTTCTAGCGCCAGCGCGTCGATCAATTCTTGGGTGAAATGCGCGGTATCAAAGTGCGGGTTCATGTCGAGCAGCAGGGCCTGGCCGCTGCCAGTCGACTGAATGCCGGCCGTGCCGAGATCAGTATCGATCACGTCACCATTTTCGTCGCGATTGCGCAGGTCGAGCACGTCCTGCCAGGTCAGGTCGTCGCGACCGGTGGCTACCAGATGGGCGCGCAGTTCGTTGAGCGTCGGCAGTGTCGCGTTCGTGGCCTCGCCCCAGGAGTTGATCCATGCAACCGAGGTTTCGCCGTCGAGCAGATGGGCGCCAGCGTGATAAGACGCACCGCCGTCGGTCGTCACCCACTCGCGCAGCAGGTTGGTCATCTGTGCGTGCGAGCCGTAGGTCTGGCTCTGGTCGATGTAGGGCGAGGTGTGGTTCACATATTCGGGATTGCCATTGGCGTCGTAGCCGCTGACGTCGGCGCGCGACACGGTGATCTTGGTGTTGCCCTGGTCACCGGGAGCATCCGATGGGTGCGCGGTAGAGCGGGTCGTCGGTTGCCAAGGGGATGGTGATCTTAACGCCAGCCGCGCCTTTGCTGACGAAATCGAGGCCGTGGTCGAAGAACTGGCCGAAGTAGGCGAGCCAGCTGTTGCCGGGCGCGACGCCTGGATTGATGGCGCCGAAGAACATTTCGCCGTTGGTCGGATCCTGCGGGTCGTGCTGGCCGCCGGCCAGGATGCCCCAGTCCGCGACGATAGCGGCGCCGTCGATCAAGCCGACGCCCCCAATCGACACTGCGTCGACCAGGGCATTGTAGGTGGTGTTGCTGCCGGCATCGTATAGATCTTTGTCGAAATGAACCACCTGACCGTTGGCATCGAGCAGTGGCGTCGCGCCGCCGGTGGTGATGGTCTTGCTGATCATGCGCGGCGTGTAGTCGACGACATTGGCAGCCGGATCACCGCTGGAGTGGCTGTAATCGTGATTGCCGGCGGTCGAAACGCCGAACGTCTTGGCGCCGTAGTTCGCATTCAGGTCGCCGCTCTCAAGTGGCGCGACGTAGTTGTCGAAATTGGCGTTGACATCGCGTAGGAACGGTTGGTCGACCGCGGCCCAGTTGTGGTTGACGAGCAGCAGGTTGTTGTCGATGCCGCTGACGTTGCGCAGGCCCTGGGCCGCTGTCAGCGTGTCATATGAGGTGCCGTACTGCAGCGATCGCGGCTGCCGGATCGAGCCCCGTCGTGTCGTATTGATTGTCCGGGATCGAGGCGCCGGCCGAGGTCTTGTAGATCGCGCCAGTGCCGTCCCAGGCGATGATGGCGTTGCCGAAGGCATCGAACAGGGGGACGAAGTTGACCTGATCCAGAATGAACTGCAGATCCGCAAGATTGAAAGTGAATGGCTTGAGCTGGTACGCGGTCATGACTGAACTCCTGCAAAATGAACGGATACGAAGACGCTGTCACCGGTCGCGAAACGCGGTGTTCCCCATGTGCGATGAGGGCAATTCAGGTTATGGTTCGGCTGCCGGTTATCCCGGTTCTGGACGTCGGAGATGGTCCGATCGCGGCGCGAGGCGTCGCATCTTGATTGCGATGGCCCTTGGCCAGCGCGGCGCTGAGAATAAACCTACGGCTGAGACTTCAAAATGGAATTCGCGCATACTCACACCCACACTGCATGCTCGAAGACAAACCACTGGCAAGAAACACCATTCCCGCATGGTTCGCCAAACGCGCTCAATGTGATCAGTCTGCAGCCTCTACCTGACAAAAACCTGACATTAACCGAAAGTTTACCGATTTTTGCTGCTCGTGTGGCAAAGAACAGTTAACGCCGAAATTTGCTCTTTATGGCAGAAAAGTGGTAACTCGGCAGTGATTTAGTGGGGACAGGGGGGAGTTCCGTTGGAAGTTGCGATGTCATTCTCCGCCAACAAACCGATTTTACTCGATCCCACGCGCCTGCTGCTGGTGGAGGATAGTCCTCGCCTGGGGCCATTGCTCGTCGATGCCCTGCGTGCCGGAGGGCATTCCACGGATCTTGCGTGCACGGCGCAAGACTTCGATCATCTGGCGACCACCAACCACTACGCCTTATTCATAATCGATCTGGGCCTGCCCGACGAGGACGGCCTGAAGTTGATTGCCAGATTGCGTGGCGCCGATGTCCATCAGCCGATCCTCGTAATTACTGCGCGTGCAGGGGTCGAAGATCGCATTTCCGGTCTCGATCTTGGTGCGGATGATGTTCTCGTCAAGCCGTTCAATCAACGTGAGCTGCTGGCGCGGGTTCGCGCGTTGCTGCGGCGCCCTGCTGTGATCGCCGATACCGGCCGGCAGGTCGGGCGTCTGTCTATTAATTTGCACACGAGTGAAATTTTCTGTGATGGTCGCGCCATCAGCTTGTCGCCCACCGAGAAGCGCTCTGTTTTCGCTGTTCCTGCGTCGAGGTGATCGCATCGTGTCGGCGGCGGACATTGAGCAGCTTTCCGTCGACCAAGGACGTGACGTGACCGAGAACGCGGCCCAGCAGGCGATATCCCGTCTGCGCAAGTTACTGCAGCGGCTTGATCCCGGTCTGAAGATCGAGACAATTCGCGGCAGCGGCTATAGATTGACCAACAAGGCGTAGCGTGCGGTCGGCCGTCCGACCCATTTGAAATGGTTGCCATGGAAAGCTCTGCCACGACAGGCAATCCAGAAAGTGCGGTGCTGGCCGCTGCCGGGGCACGGCTGGCACTCCAGCAGGTGCTGCTTCTGCAAGGTGCGCACGAAATCCGCAATCAACTCGCCATCATCCTGCTGCAGCTTGGCAAATTGACCGACGGTTCGGCGCGCCAGATCGAATCCGAAGTCCGTGCATTGAGCCAGACCGTCGATCGCCTGGCGCTACTGGCAAGACTGACCGGTGGCGTCGAGGCGCCGATGGTCGACATCGATATCGCCGCGATTACGTCGGTGGCGTTGACACGAGTTAGCGCCGCGCAGAAATCGCGCAACATGCATGTCGAGTGGGTGGACCAGGGCGGCATGATCCACGGTCACCAGCATTTTGTTTGTGAGGCGATCTGTTGTCTGCTGGAAAATGCCTACCGGCATTCGCCTTCTGGCCGGCGCATCATCGTGACCAATGGGCCTGGGCCGATTGTCACGATCGACGACGACGGACCGGGCTTTCCGGAACATCCGGCGCACAGCCTAGCGGCGCCGTTTGCGGTTGGCCGGTCGCCCGGCGCCGGTGCCGGCCTCGGATTGACGATCGCGAACGAGGTTGCTCGTCTGCATGGTGGTGACTTGGAGGCGACAAAGTCCGAGCTCGGCGGTGCCCGAGTTGTCCTGCGGCTCGCCGCCACCAATCGGACGGGATGAAGCGTGAATGGCTGAAACTGCGCATGGTGCGACAGCCAAGGTGGCAAGGTTGGTCGGCGAATGGCCGGTCTACCTGTTGCTGGCGGCCATTGCCTTGGTTTTTGCGATCAACGTCGAGGTCGAAAAGCACAATGCCCTTCAACGAGCCCTGCTAGATCAGCGCGAGCGCGGGCTCACCGAAACGCGCCAGGTCGCGGCAAGGGTGGAGCGCTATTTCGATCAGATCTACCGGGGGCTGCGTACCATCGCGCGCCTGCCGAGCGTACGAACGATCGATCGGCATGCGGAAAATTTCCATCTGTTCGCGCGGGCGAGCGTTCAGGAAATCTACAACAATCTCGCCGAAACCGCGCGGATATCGGAGGTCTATATCCTGCCGATTGACTTCGACCCCGACGCGATCGATCCAGCAACTGGCAAGCCGCAGGAACCGATCGCAATGTTCGATGAGCTGATCATCGGGCGTTCGGCCGACAGGAAGACAGCCGAAAAATCGGCCACGCCGTCCGGGGCGGCAGTGCTTGAGGAGATCGAGATTTACGAGTACCGGCTAATGATGCGGCAGATTGCATTGCTGAAGTCCAGGTACGAAGTCGACTCCGCCATCAAGGAATTGGCCTATCCTGCTGTCCTTGGCAGCGAGGTCGTCACCTGCGACAACACATTCTATTCCGCTTCTCATTCCGATGACGCCGCTCGCAAGGGTCTGGTATTCTCCATTCCGTTCTACGATCTCGATGGTCGCATGCGCGGCATCGTCTCTGCAGTGATGCTGACATCGACGATCAGGCAACTGCTTCCCCCAGGCGATTACTTGCTTGCCAACTCCTATTATGATCTGAAAATCGATCACCCAGGCTCGTCGTCGGTGTTACAAGAGCAGCGCCCTGTCATGGCGCAGTCAACATCGGCCGAAAGCATCAATACCCTGCCACTTTCGCTGCGCGACATCACCGATGGCTGGACGCTTTCCAGCTTCACATCGCAGGCTTCATACGAAGCCAGCAGCGACGTGATGGCGAGCAAGGACAAAGCATTCCATCGACATCTTGCAATCCTGATTTCGTTTGCGGCGATGTTCTCGATTGTGCGGTTGTCAGCGCAACGGCATCGCGAGGTCCAGGCGCAGAACGCCTTGCTGGAGGCGAGAGTGCATGAACGGACCGAGGCGCTTGAAGCTGCGAGAGAGACAGCCGAAGCGGCAAGCTTCGCCAAGACCCAGTTTCTCGCGCATATGAGCCATGAGATCCGAACCCCAATGAGTGCGGTGATCGGCACGGTCGATCTTTTGATGCGTTCGGAGACTGACGCGCCCAAAGCTCAGCATCTGCGCGTCATCCGCAGTTCCGGACAGGCGCTGATCGATCTCATCAATCAAATGCTCGACCTTGCCGCTGTTGAGACCGGGCGCGTGGCCTTGTCGCCAGCACAACATCAGCTTCGCACGCTGATCACCGAGGTCGCCCAGCTCTTCGAGGCGCGAGCCCAAGGCAAGGGATTGCACCTGACGACGAATGTCACCAGTGGGGTGCCTGAATCGGTCTGGATCGACGCCGGTTGTTGTCGGCAGGTATTGATCAACTTGGTGGCCAACGCGATCAGCGCCACCGATACAGGCGGCGTTTCAATTCATGTCGATGTTGTGGAGGGTGCTGGCGGGCCGAGTTTATACTTCGAGGTCGCCGATACCGGGCGCGGGATACCGGTAGCGGATGGCGGGAGTATCTTCGAACTAAAGGGAACGCGGCGACCTTCGCCGATCGAGCGCAAAGGAGGTTCGGGGCTGGGGCTGCCGATTTCCCGAATGCTCGTTGAGAAGATGGGCGGTTCGATCGATTTTCGACTTCAGCCGAGCGGTGGTACGGTGTTCTTCGTTTCCCTGCCACTCAACGTTGTAGGCGGTGCCAGCACCGGCGGTCGCGCTTCTGGGGAGCAGATCGCCGACACCGCCGAACTGCACGCCGCCCAACTCGCCGGCAAGCGCGTGTTACTGGTCGAGGACAATCCTACCTTGGCGGGACTTACCCGGGAAATTCTGGAGCGGGCGCACTGCAAGGTGACCGTGATGGATGACGGGTTGCCGGCGTTGGCGGAACTTGAGCATGTCGCGTACGATCTGATTTTAATGGATTGCCGGTTGCAGGGATTGGACGGCGTCGAAGTGACGAAACTGATCCGGGCCGACGAACGCGAGCGCGGCAGCCCAGCAATTCCCATCATCGCATTGACTGCCAATGCCTTCGATTGGGACCGCGAAGCCTGTATCAAGGCGGGGATGAACGAATTTATCAGCAAGCCCTACTCGGCGGAGCAACTGATAGAGGCAATATGCCGATGCCTAGGCAACGTCGAGGCGCAGTTCCCGTCTTGAGGTCGGCGCGCGGCGAGTTGTTCGCCATTATGCTCTAAACAAGCCCAAGAGGGCGTGCCATCTGCCCGATGCCGGGGCGATGGGCTTGAGCGGGCGTCGCGCTTATGCTAAATTGCTGGTTAAGTTGGGAATTTTCTGTCGACCGTCGCTGGCTGATGTCCGCGACGCGTTGTCAAGAAAATTGTTGTGACAAGCGGTTCGGATTGCGTTATGAGCACCGCCATGGACTGGGCAGGCTCGTGTCCTAGAGGGGTTTAGCTCAGCTGGTAGAGCGTCGGTCTCCAAAACCGAAGGTCGTGGGTTCGATCCCCCCAGCCCCTGCCATGAATGATCGAGGCTGGATGTACGGTGAAGGCCGTGCACCGGCCTTTGTATGTGTCTGATGTCGGGCGGATGTTTGCGCTACGTGAGCGCGGCAAGATCGCCCGGTGGATATGCAGGCTGCGCCCGGTGGGCATTTTGTTTTGCCCGCAGGGCAGGGATGAAGGTTTGATGGCGAAATACAACCCGATCGAGTTCATCCAGGAAGTCCGCTCGGAAGTTTCCAAGGTCACTTGGCCGAGCACCAAGGAAGTCTGGATTACCACGGTGGCGGTGCTGATCATGGTGGTGCTGGCATCGTTGTTCTTTACCGCGGCCGATCAGATCCTCGGCTGGTTTGTTAAGACGATCCTCGGGATCGGCGGCTGACGCTGCTGGCGGCGTTGGAATTTTGTTTGAGGCGATTGCGCGTAGGTCGCGCGAGCTTGGCAACTCAGGACTGAAGTAACGAGAATGGCGAAGCCGAAGCGCTGGTATATCGTGCACGCCTACACCAACTTCGAGCGCAAGGTGGCTGACGCCATCCGCGAGCGCGCGAAGCAGGGTAATATCGAGCACTTGTTCGAGGAGATCGTCGTTCCGACTGAGGACGTGGTCGAGATCCGTCGTGGCCGCAAGGTGCAAACCGAGCGCAAGTTCCTGCCTGGATACGTGCTGGTGAAGATGGAGATGACCGACGCCGCGTTCTTGATGATCAAGAACACGCCCAAGGTCACCGGGTTCCTCGGCACTGACAACAAGGCGACGCCGATTCCCGATGAAGAGGCGATGCGCATGATGCGTCACGTCGAAGAGGGCGTCGAGCGGCCGAAGCCGACCGTTACCTTCGAGATCGGCGAGCAGGTCAAGGTGGCCGAGGGGCCGTTCGCGACCTTCCAGGGCCATGTCGAAGAGGTCGACGAGGAGCGTGCCCGTCTCAAGGTCGCGGTGTCGATCTTCGGTCGGCCGACGCCGGTCGAGCTTGAGTTCAGTCAGGTCGAGAAAATCGCCGGCTGAGCGGTGCTTATATTACTGCCGCATTCGGCTTACTCCGCGTCAGTGGGGTCGGACGCAGCAGGCAGAGAGTTCCGGCGGTAGAGCCGGTTGTTCGTGCGGGAGGGCATTCGGAATGGTCCGAATTCCCGCTGACCGCTAACCCGGGAAGTGCCGAAAGGCAGTTCCGTCAATGCCAGGGGAGATCACATGGCGAAGAAGATCGACGGCTATATCAACCTGCAAGTGCCGGCCGGCAAGGCGAATCCTTCGCCGCCGATCGGTCCCGCGCTCGGCCAGCGCGGTGTCAATATCATGGAATTCTGCAAGTCCTTCAACGCCAAGACCAAGGACATCGAGCCGGAAACCCCGATCCCGGTGAAGATCACCGTGTTCTCGGACCGCTCGTTCACGTTCGAGATGCGCACGCCGCCGGCCAGCTTCTTCCTGAAGAAGGCCGCCAAGATCAACGCCGGCAGCAAGACGCCGGGCGTGACCAGCGCCGGCACGGTGACGATGGCGCAGTGCCTGGAGATCGCCAAGACGAAGCTCAAGGATCTCAACACCGACAACGTCGAGCAGGCTGCTCGCACGATCGCCGGTTCTGCCCGGTCGATGGGCATTCAGGTGACGGAGTAAAGAACATGAGCAAAGCTGGAAAGCGCATCCGCACCGCCCGTGAAGGTGTCAATCGCGATAAGTCCTACGGCCTCGAAGAGGCACTGAAGCTGATCAAGTCGCGGGCCAAGGCGAAGTTCGACGAGACCGTCGATATCGCCATGAACCTCGGCGTCGATCCGAAGCACGCCGATCAGATGGTGCGTGGCGTCTGCAACCTGCCGAACGGTTCGGGGCGCACGCTCAAGGTCGCCGTGTTCGCGCGCGGTGCCAAGGCTGAAGAAGCCAAGGCCGCAGGTGCCGACATCGTTGGCGCCGAGGATCTGGTGGAGCTGGTATCGAAGGGCACCATCAACTTCGACCGTTGCATCGCGACACCCGACATGATGGGCCTCGTCGGCCGTCTCGGCAAGGTGCTGGGTCCGCGCGGCCTGATGCCGAACCCGCGCGTTGGCACGGTGACGATGGACGTCGCGACTGCTGTCAAGGGTGCCAAGGGCGGCGCTGTCGAGTTCCGTGTCGAGAAGGCCGGCATCGTGCATGCAGGCGTCGGCAAGGTGAGCTTTACCGAAGCGGCACTCGCCGAGAACATCCGCGCGTTCGTCGACGCGGTGAACAAGGCGAAGCCGGCCGGCTCCAAGGGTACCTACCTCAAGAAGGTCGCGATCAAGTCGACCATGGGGCCCGGCGTGAAGATCGATCAGGCGACCGTCCTGACCGCTTCGACGCAGAACTGATGAAATAGCGAGATGCCCGGCGACGGGCTCTCGATCGATGGGCGGGCTTGCAAGAGCCCGGTCAAGGCGCGGCTGCCAGAAGATCGGTTGTCGCGCCGACCCTGTCCGAGACTGCAGGCGCGGCGCTCCACTGGAGGGCTGCTTAATCCCCGGCCACTACCGCGGGGGCCAGCATGAGACGGGAGACAACCCGGAAATTGCAGCGACCAATACAGGCCGCGGCGTTTACGGTTTGAACTCTCCGGGCACGCTCTGTCTGGCCAATCATCGGCCAGTCGAGCGGACAGGTGAAGCGACCACGAAGGCATCTGGAGCAAGCTCCGGGTGCATTGAATGGTCAAACTGCAACCGGCTGCGGATTGCTTGCAATTCGTGGCACTAGCTAGGAGAGCATAAGTGGACAGAGCTGCGAAAGCAGAGCTCGTGACCGCGCTCCACGACGTGTTCAAGGACACGGGTGTGGTCGTTGTTGCCCACTATGCCGGTATGACGGTCGCTCAAATGACCGACTACCGCCGCAAAGTCAAAGCGGCTGGTGGTTCGGTCAAGGTGGCCAAGAACCGGCTGGCGAAGATCGCAGCAAAGGATACGGACAGCGCAACCATCATCGATCTCTTCAAGGGCCAGACTTGTCTTGCCTACTCGAAGGATCCGATCGCGGCTGCGAAGGTCGCAGTCCAGTATGCCAAGACGAATGACAAGCTCGTCATTCTCGGCGGCACCATGGGCAAGACCGTCCTCAATCCCGCGAATGTGAAAGCACTCGCCGAGCTGCCTTCGTTGGATGAACTGCGGGCCAAGCTGATCGGCCTCCTGAACGCGCCGGCGACCAAGATCGCTCGCACAGTCAAGGAGCCGGGCGCACAGCTCGCGCGTGTCATCCAGGCGAAAGTCGCCCAAGGGTAATGACGAATACAAAAGCGCTGGGCACTCGATGCTCATGCAAACTGACACCATATGAACGTTCAAACCGATAAGGAAACTAGACCATGACCGATCTCACCAAGATCGTTGACGATCTCTCGAAGCTGACCGTCCTCGAAGCCGCCGACCTCGCCAAGATGCTCGAAGAGAAGTGGGGCGTCTCGGCCGCTGCTGCCGTTGCCGTTGCCGGCCCAGCTGCTGCTGTTGCCGTCGTCGAAGAGCAGACCGAGTTCAACGTGATCCTCATCTCGGGTGGCGAGAAGAAGATCAACGTGATCAAGGAAGTCCGCGCCATTACCGGTCTCGGCCTCAAGGAAGCCAAGGACCTCGTCGAGGCCGGCGGCAAGACCGTGAAGGAAGGCGTCTCGAAGGACGAGGCCGCCAAGCTGAAGAAGCAGCTCGAAGATCAGGGCGCCAAGGTCGAACTGAAGTAAGAACCGAGCGAGTGGCGAATAGCCAATGGCGAATAGGGGGCAGCCTCTATTCGCTACAACCTATTCGCCGCTCGCGAATCGCAATTCAACGGCCCGCTACCTGGCGGGCCGTTGAATTGCGATCAAATGCAGCATCTGGCGGGTTCCGGGTCCCCACTTCCGGAGACGAGCCAGCATATGAAGGAGCGGACAGGCATGGCTGAGACATTCAACGGCCGCAAGCGCATCCGGAAGAAGTTCGGCAACATGACGGAAGTTGCCAAGATGCCGAACCTCATCGAGGTTCAGAAGAGCTCATACGACGACTTTTTGATGGTCAAGGAACCAGTTGGCGGTCGAACCGATGCCGGCCTCCAGTCCGTGTTCCGTTCGGTCTATCCGATCTCGGATTTCTCCGGCCGCGCCACGCTCGAATTCGTGCGCTACGACTTCGAGCCGCCGAAGTACGACGTCGACGAGTGCATGCAGCGCGACATGACCTACTCGGCGCCGCTAAAGGTCAAACTGCGCCTGATCGTATTCGATGTGAACGAGGAAACCGGCTCGAAGTCGATCAAGGACGTCAAGGAGCAGGACGTCTACATGGGCGACATGCCGCTCATGACGTCGAACGGCACCTTCGTGATCAACGGCACCGAGCGCGTCATCGTCAGCCAGATGCATCGCTCGCCGGGCGTGTTCTTCGACCACGACCGTGGCAAGACGCATGCCTCCGGCAAGCTGCTGTTCGCGGCCCGCATCATCCCCTACCGCGGTTCGTGGCTCGACTTCGAATTCGACGCCAAGGACATCGTCTATGTCCGCATCGATCGCCGCCGCAAGCTGCCGGTGACGACGCTGCTGTACGCGCTCGGACTCGACGACGAGCAGATCCTGTCGACGTTCTACAAGTCGATCCCGATCAAGGAATTGAAGCGCGGCTGGCGCATGCCGTTCGCGTCCGAGAAGATGCGCGGCTCAACCCCGCTCGCCGACCTGATCGATGCCAAGTCTGGTGAAGTCGTGGCCCGCGCCGGTGAGAAGATCTCCGCCCGCAAGGCGCGTGAACTTGCCGACAGCGGCCTCAAGGAAGTGCTGGTGTCGTCGGAAGATCTCGCCGGCCGCTACCTGGCCGAGGACATCGTCGACATGGCCACTGGCCAGATCTTCGGTGAAGCCGGCGACGAGCTCGACGACAAGCTGCTGGCCGAGATCAAGGACCAGAAGATCAAGGAATTCCCGATCCTCGACATCGACCATGTCACGATTGGCGCCTTCATCCGCAATACGCTCAACATCGACAAGAACGCCAATCGCGTCGAAGCGCTGATGGACATCTACCGGGTGATGCGCCCGGGCGAGCCGCCGACCATCGAAGCGGCCGAGAAGCTGTTCCACACCATGCTGTTCGACTCGGAGCGCTATGACCTGTCGGCGGTCGGTCGCGTCAAGATGAACATGCGTCTCGACCTGCAGGTCGAGGACACGATGCGCGTGCTGCGTCCAGAGGACATCCTTGAGGTCGTCAAGACGCTGGTCGGCCTGCGCGATGGTCGCGGTGAGATCGACGACATCGATCATCTCGGCAACCGGCGCGTGCGTTCGGTCGGCGAGTTGATGGAGAACCAGTACCGCGTCGGCCTGCTGCGCATGGAACGCGCGATCAAGGAGCGCATGTCGTCGGTCGATATCGACACCGTCATGCCGCAGGACCTGATCAATGCCAAGCCGGCGGCGGCCGCTGTGCGCGAGTTCTTCGGCTCGTCGCAGCTGTCGCAGTTCATGGACCAGACCAACCCGCTGTCGGAAATCACCCACAAGCGCCGCCTTTCGGCGCTTGGACCGGGCGGTCTGACCCGCGAGCGCGCCGGCTTCGAAGTCCGCGACGTGCATCCGACGCACTACGGCCGGATCTGTCCGATCGAAACGCCGGAAGGCCCAAACATCGGCCTGATCAACTCGCTGGCGACTTTCGCCCGCGTCAACAAGTATGGTTTCATCGAGAGCCCCTACCGCAAGGTCGTCGGCCAGAAGGTGACGGACGAGGTGGTCTATCTTTCCGCCATGGAGGAGATGCGCCACCACGTCGCGCAGGCCAACGCCGTGATCGACGCCAAGGGCAAACTGACCGGCGACCTCGTCACCTGCCGCTATCAGGGTGACGTGCTGCAAGTGCCGGCCGACAAGGTCGACTACATCGACGTGTCGCCGAAGCAACTCGTTTCGGTTGCCGCGGCATTGATCCCGTTCCTTGAGAACGATGACGCCAATCGCGCCCTGATGGGTTCGAACATGCAGCGTCAGGCGGTGCCGCTGATCCGTGCCGAGGCGCCGCTGGTCGGCACCGGCATCGAGGAAGTGGTGGCGCGTGACTCGGGCGCCGCGATTGCTGCCCGGCGTGCTGGCGTCATCGATCAGGTCGACGCGACGCGTATCGTTATCCGCGCGACGCACGAGGCCGACCCCTCGAAGCCCGGCGTCGATATCTACCGCCTTCGCAAGTTCCAGCGCTCGAACCAGAACACCTGCATCAACCAGCGTCCGCTGGTGAACGTGGGCGACATCGTCGCGGCTGGAGAAATCATCGCCGACGGCCCGTCGACCGATCTCGGCGACCTCGCTCTCGGCAAGAACGTGCTCGTCGCGTTCATGCCGTGGATGGGCTACAACTTCGAAGACTCGATTTTGATGTCCGAGCGCGTTGTGTCGGAGGACGTCTTCACCTCGATCCACATCGAGGAATTCGAGGCGATGGCCCGCGACACCAAGCTCGGGCCGGAGGAAGTCACGCGCGATATTCCGAACGTCTCGGAAGAAGCGCTGAAGAACCTCGACGAAGCCGGCATTGTCTACATCGGCGCCGAGCTGCAGCCGGGCGACATCCTGGTCGGCAAGATCACGCCGAAGGGCGAGAGCCCGATGACGCCGGAGGAAAAGCTCCTCCGCGCCATCTTCGGCGAGAAGGCGTCCGACGTCCGCGATACCTCGCTGCGACTGCCGCCGGGTGTTACCGGCACGGTGGTCGAGGTGCGCGTGTTCAATCGGCACGGCGTCGAGAAGGACGAGCGCGCCATGTCGATCGAGCGCGAGGAAATCGAACGCCTCGCCAAGGACCGCGACGACGAGCTGCAGATTTTGGACCGCAACGTCTATGGCCGTCTGAAGGACAGCCTCGCAAACAAGGAAGTCTCGAAGTGGCCGAAGGGCGGCAAACGCGGCCCGTCGGCGACGATCGAGATCCTGGACGACATCCCGCGCAGCCAGTGGTGGGAAATCGGCCTCAAGGACGAGAAGGCGCAGGCCGAACTCGAAGCCATCCAGAAGCAATACGAGGATGCCAAGAAGAGCCTGGAACGCCGCTTCGTCGACAAGGTCGACAAGCTGCAGCGCGGTGACGAACTGCCGCCCGGCGTGATGAAGCGCGTCAAGGTGTTCGTCGCCGTGAAGCGTAAGATCCAGCCTGGCGACAAGATGGCCGGCCGCCACGGCAACAAGGGCGTGGTGTCGATGATCGTGCCGCGCGAGGACATGCCGTTCCTCGAGGATGGCACGCCGGTCGACGTCGTGCTTAATCCGCTCGGCGTGCCGTCGCGCATGAATGTCGGACAGATCCTGGAGACGCATCTGGGTTGGGCCTGCCGTGGCCTTGGCCGCGTCATCGACAAGGCTTTGGAGCAGTGGCACGAGACCAACGATGCCAAGGCGCTGAAGGAGACGATGAAGTCGATCTACGGCGAGCAGGACGGCATCGCGAAGATGAAGGACAACGAGATCGTCTCGTTGGCCGAGAAGCTGAAGACCGGCGTGCCGGTTGCGACACCGGTGTTCGACGGCGCGCATGAAGGCGATATCGTCGAGATGCTGAAGCTCGCGGGCTTCGACACCTCGGGCCAGGTGCAGTTGCACGATGGCCGGACCGGCGAGCCCTTCGACCGCAAGGTGACCGTCGGCTTCAAGTACGTGCTCAAGCTGCACCATCTCGTCGACGACAAGATCCACGCCCGTTCGATCGGTCCGTACAGCCTCGTTACCCAGCAGCCGCTGGGCGGCAAGGCCCAGTTCGGTGGTCAGCGCTTCGGCGAAATGGAGGTCTGGGCGCTCGAAGCGTACGGTGCCGCCTACACGCTGCAGGAGATGCTGACCGTCAAGTCGGACGACGTCGCCGGCCGCACCAAGGTCTACGAAGCGATTGTGCGCGGCGACGATGCGTTCGAAGCCGGTATCCCGGAAAGCTTCAACGTGCTGGTCAAGGAAATGCGCGCGCTCGGCCTCAATGTCGATCTCGCGAACTCGGCCGAACAGATGCTGCCGCCACCGTCGGCGGCGCCGGTCGAGCCCGGTGCATTGCCGCAACCACAGCTGCCGCCGGCGGCTGAGTAAAAGTCCAGAGCGAGGAAAGTCGGGCCGGGTCGCGCCGGCGCCTTTCCTCGCACCTTCCCTTCGATCGAAAGCCGATCGCAGGGCACTATGCTGCCCCCATGAGCCCCAAGCGAAGCCGCCCCCTTCGCCGACAGGAGATCAGCCGATGAACGAAATTACGAACCTCTTCAAGCAGCAGGCGCCGCTGCCGACGTTCGACCAAATCAAGATCTCGATCGCGTCGCCTGAGGACATCCTGTCCTGGTCGTTCGGCGAGATCAAGAAGCCCGAGACCATCAACTACCGGACCTTCAAGCCGGAGCGCGACGGCCTGTTCTGCGCCCGCATCTTCGGCCCGATCAAGGACTACGAGTGCTTGTGCGGCAAGTACAAGCGCATGAAGTACAAGGGCCTGATCTGCGAGAAGTGCGGCGTCGAAGTGACGCTCGCCAAGGTGCGCCGCGAGCGCATGGGCCACATCGAACTCGCGGCTCCCGTCGCCCACATCTGGTTCCTGAAGTCGCTGCCGTCGCGCATCGGCCTGCTGCTCGACATGACGCTCAAGGATCTTGAGCGCGTGCTGTATTTCGAAAACTACATCGTGCTTGAGCCGGGCGTGACGACGTTCAAGGAACGCCAGCTGCTGAGCGAAGAGCAGTATACGCAGGCGCTCGACGAATTCGGCCAGGACAGCTTCACCGCCGGCATCGGCGCCGAGGCGATCCGCGAGATCCTGTCGAACATGGATCTGGTGCAGATCCAGGCCGACCTGCGTCAGGAAATCGCCGAGGCGACCACCGAACTGAAGCCGAAGAAGCTCGGCAAGCGCCTGAAGGTGATTGAAGCCTTCCTCGAGTCGGGCAACCGGCCGGAGTGGATGATCCTGACCCAGGTGCCGGTGATCCCGCCGGAACTGCGTCCACTGGTGCCGCTCGACGGCGGCCGCTTCGCGACATCTGATCTGAACGACCTCTATCGGCGCGTCATCAACCGCAACAACCGCTTGAAGCGGCTGATGGAGCTGCGCGCGCCGGACATCATCATCCGCAACGAAAAGCGGATGCTGCAGGAATTGGTCGACGCGCTGTTCGACAACGGTCGTCGTGGCCGCGTCATCACCGGCGCCAACAAGCGGCCGCTGAAGTCGCTCGCCGACATGCTGAAGGGCAAGCAGGGCCGCTTCCGCCAGAACCTGCTCGGCAAGCGCGTCGATTACTCCGGCCGTTCGGTGATCGTCGTCGGTCCCGAACTGAAGCTGCACCAGTGCGGCTTGCCGAAGAAGATGGCGCTCGAGCTGTTCAAGCCGTTCATCTATGCCCGCCTGCAGGCGCTGGGTCAGGCTGCCACCGTCAAGCAGGCCAAGAAGCTCGTCGAGAAGGAGAAGCCGGAGGTTTGGGACGTCCTCGATGAGGTGATCCGCGAGCATCCGGTGCTCTTGAACCGCGCACCGACGCTGCATCGCCTGGGGATCCAGGCGTTCGAGCCGATGCTGGTCGAGGGCAAGGCGATCCAGCTGCATCCGCTGGTTTGCGCCGCGTTCAACGCCGACTTCGACGGTGACCAGATGGCGGTGCACGTACCGTTGTCGCTGGAAGCGCAGCTCGAAGCCCGCGTGCTGATGATGTCGACCAACAACATTCTGCATCCAGCGAGCGGCATGCCGATCATCGTGCCGTCGCAGGATATCGTGCTCGGCCTCTACTACGTCTCGATCATGCGCGAGAACGTCAAGGGCGAGGGCATGATGCTCGGCTCGGTGGAAGAAGTGCGGCGCGCACTCGATTCAGGTGCCGTGTCGCTGCATGCCAAGGTGAAGGGCCGGCACAAGTCGATCGACACCGAAGGCAAGGAATTGATTGAGGTCTACGAGACCACTCCGGGCCGCATGCTGCTCGGCGAATTGCTGCCGAAGCAGCCGGGCGTGAAGTACGCACTGACCAACCAGCTGCTGACCAAGAAGGCGATCTCGGGTCTGATCGACGCCGTCTACCGCAACTGCGGTCAGAAGGAGACGGTGATCTTCTGCGATCGGATCATGGCGCTCGGCTTCTATCATGCGTTCAAGGCCGGCATCTCGTTCGGCAAGGACGACATGGTGATCCCGGACTCGAAGCCGAAGATCGTCGAGCGCACGACCGGCGAGGTGCGCGACTTCGAGCAGCAGTATCAAGACGGTCTGATCACCAAGCTTGAGAAGTACAACAAGGTCGTCGACGCCTGGTCAAAGTGCACTGACCAGATCGCCAAGGACATGATGGAGCGCATCTCCACCACCACCAAGGACGCGTCCGGCAAGGAAAGCCCGATCAACTCCGTCTATATGATGAGCCACTCGGGCGCCCGCGGTTCGCCGGCGCAGATGAAGCAGCTCGCTGGCATGCGCGGTCTGATGACCAAGCCGTCGGGCGAAATCATCGAGACGCCGATTTTGTCGAACTTCAAGGAAGGCCTGTCGGTTCTCGAGTACTTCAACTCGACTCACGGCGCCCGCAAGGGTCTCGCCGACACCGCCTTGAAGACCGCGAACTCGGGCTACCTGACGCGTCGTCTCGTCGACGTGGCGCAGGACTGCATCATCACCGAGGAAGACTGCGGCACCCTGAACGGCATCAAGGTGCAGGCGGTGGTCGACGCCGGTAACGTCATCGTGGCGCTCGGCGCGCGCGTGCTCGGCCGGACCGTCGCCGAGGATGTGCTCGACCCTGCGACCGGCGAGATCATCATCAAGAACGGCGAACTGGTCGAGGAGCGCGACGCCGAGGCGATCGAAAAGGCGCAGGTGCAGGAAGTCCGGATTCGTTCGGTGCTCACCTGCGAGACCGAGATCAGCGTCTGCGGCAAGTGCTATGGGCGCGATCTTGCTCGCGGCACCAAGGTCAACATCGGCGAGGCGGTCGGTGTGATCGCGGCGCAGTCGATCGGCGAGCCGGGCACCCAGCTCACCATGCGTACGTTCCATATCGGTGGCGTCGCGCAGACGGTCGATACGTCGTTCATCGAAAGCAACTTCAACGGCGTGGTGCGGATCAAGAACCGCAACGTCGTGAAGGACAGCCAGGGCCGTCTGATCGTCATGGGCCGCAACGTCGCGATCGCGATCGAGGACCAGGGCGGCAAGGAACTGGCGCTGCTCAAGGTCACCGGCGGCGCGCGGTTGCTGGTCGATGAAGGCGATACCGTCAAGCGCGGCGCGCGCCTTGCCCAATGGGATCCCTTCACGCGTCCGATCCTGACCGAGGTTGATGGCGTTGTTGGCTTCGAGGATCTCGTCGAAGGCGCTTCGGTGCGCGAGCAGACTGACGAAATGAAGGGCACCACCAACCGTATCGTCATGGACTGGCGCGCGTCGCCGCGCACGTCGGACCTGAAGCCGGCGGTGATCATCAAGGACAGCAAGGGCAAGCCGATCAAGGTGCAACGTGGCGGCGATGCCCGCTACCTGCTGATGGTTGACGCCATTCTGTCGGTCGAGCCGGGTTCGCATGTGAAGGCCGGCGACGTGCTTGCCCGTATCCCGACCGCGTCGGCCAAGTCGGGTGACATCACCGGCGGTCTGCCGCGCGTCGCCGAGCTGTTCGAAGCCCGGCGTCCGAAGGACCACGCGATCATCGCCGAAGTCTCAGGCACCGTCGAGTTCGGCAAGGACTACAAGAACAAGCAGCGCATCACGATCAAGCCCGATGACGAAACCGAAGAAGCGGTCGAATACCTGATCCCACGCGGCAAGAGCCTCGCGGTACAGCACGGCGACCGCATCGAGCGCGGCGATTTCGTGTACGACGGCCATCCGGCGCCGCACGATATTCTCGCGATCAAGGGCGTCGAGCATCTCGCCAACTACCTGATTAACGAGATCCAGGACGTCTACCGTCTGCAGGGCGTGACGATCAACGACAAGCACATTGAGGTGATTGTTCGCCAGATGCTGCAGAAGGTCGAGATCATGGACGTCGGCGATACCGATCTGATCAAGGGTGAAAACCTCGATCGGCCGGAGGTCGAGGAGGTCAATCGGCGCATCGAGAAGCAGGGCAAGCGGCCGGCGCAGTTCCAGCCGGTTCTGCTCGGCATCACCAAGGCGTCGCTGCAGACCCGCTCGTTCATCTCGGCTGCGTCGTTCCAGGAGACCACCCGCGTACTCACCGATGCCGCCGTCAACGGCAAGGTCGATACGCTCGAAGGCCTCAAGGAGAACGTCATCGTCGGTCGTCTCATCCCGGCCGGCACCGGCGGTATGTTGCGGCAGATGCGCCGCGTCGCCGGCAAGCGCGACGAACTCATCGCCAAGGAGCAGGCGAAGGGTGAATTGAAGGCGCTTCCAGGCAGCGAGGGCGCGCGCGAGCGTCGCCGCCGTCGTCCGGCTGAAGACGCCGCCGAATAATCGAAACTTGAACGAGGGCTTCGGCCCTCGTTTTCGTTTGAGGTGAAAAATTCGAAGGTTTGTGACCCTAAATTCCACCTGCGGCGACTTGTGGCAGCGAGCGAGGCAAAAAAAAGCACATGCAATGGCTGAGAAGTGTTGACCCAGCTTAATCGTGTGTATATGACCACATCAACTCTCACGGACAGGTCGTGGATCTTAGTTGCTCAGGCGCTTGCGCCGGGTTGATCCAAACACTGCCGTATCCAAGCAGAGAAACATATTCGGGCCCACGACCCGCTGCTTCGCAAGGAGCACGGGTCCTCTGGAATTCGAGCTGGGCGATCGCATTACGCGATGCCTGGCTTATAGGCTTGAGGGCGTTTGCGCGTGCAAACGACTTCGTAGAACGGACAAGGGCATCATGCCAACGATTTCAGCAGCTGATCCGCAAGCCGCGGACGCCGAAGATCTACCGGGAGAAGTCCCGTCACATGGAGGCCTGCCCGCAGAAGCGTGGCGTGTGCACCCGCGTGTATACGACGACACCGAAGAAGCCAAACTCGGCGCTCCGTAAGGTTGCCAAGATCCGTCTGACCAATGGCTTCGAAGTCATCGGTTATATCCCGGGCGAAGGCCATAATCTGCAGGAGCACTCGGTTGTGCTCATCCGCGGCGGCCGCGTCAAGGATCTCCCCGGCGTCCGTTACCACATCATCCGCGGCGTGCTCGATACCCAAGGCGTCGGCGATCGTCGCCAGCGGCGCTCGAAGTACGGCGCCAAGCGGCCGAAGTAATAATAGCCGGTCTGGCGGCCTTTGGCTCGCCGATCTATGCAACTCGTTTCAATTTGGAAGTTGAGGGCAGTCAGTCATGTCCCGTCGTCACAAGGCAGAGAAGCGCGAAGTTAATCCGGACCCAAAGTTCGGTGACTTGGTGCTGACCAAATTCATGAACGCAGTGATGGAGCAGGGCAAGAAGTCGGTTGCCGAGCAGATCGTCTATGGTGCGCTGGAGCGCATGGAGACGAAGGCAAAGTCGGATCCGATCGTTATGTTCCGTTCGGCACTTGAGAATGTCATGCCGGCCGTCGAAGTTCGGTCGCGTCGCGTCGGTGGCGCCACCTATCAGGTCCCGGTTGAAGTTCGTAACGAGCGCCGTCAGGCGCTGGCAATTCGTTGGATCATCATTGCGGCGCGCGCCCGCAATGAAAATACGATGGTGGAGCGTTTGTCTGGCGAGCTGCTCGACGCCGCCAACAACCGTGGCACGGCGGTGAAGAAGCGGGAAGACACGCACAAGATGGCGGAAGCCAATCGCGCCTTCTCGCACTATCGCTGGTAATTCCTTTCGGAGGCTCGAGCCATGGCTCGCACGCACAATATTGAAGACTACCGCAACTTCGGGATCATGGCGCATATCGACGCCGGGAAAACCACGACCACCGAGCGGATTCTGTACTACTCCGGCAAGTCGCATAAGATCGGTGAAGTGCACGACGGCGCTGCCACCATGGATTTCATGGACCAGGAAGCCGAGCGCGGCATCACCATCACGTCGGCTGCCACCACCTGCTTCTGGAACGGCAAGCGTCTTAACATCATCGACACCCCAGGCCACGTCGACTTCACGATCGAAGTCGAGCGTTCGCTGCGCGTTCTCGACGGCGCCGTTTGCGTCCTCGATTCGAACCAGGGCGTCGAACCGCAGACCGAGACCGTCTGGCGCCAGGGCGACAAGTACAATGTGCCGCGCATCATCTTCGCCAACAAGATGGACAAGACCGGCGCCGACTTCTTTATGTGTCTCGACGACATCAAGGAAAAGCTTGGCGCCCGCGCCGTGCCGCTGCAGTTGCCGATCGGTGCTGAAAACAACTTCCGTGGCATCGTCGATCTGCTGAAGATGACGGCGCTCGTCTGGGATGGCGACGGCAAGGACGCCAAGTTCACCGAGCAGGAGATCCCGGCCGACCTCGTCGACAAGGCCAATGAATTCCGCGCCGCCATGATCGAAGCCGCCGTCGAAATGGACGACGACGTGATGGCGACCTATCTCGATGGTGTCGAGCCCGATATCGCGACGTTGAAGCGCCTGATCCGCAAGGCGACGGTGACCCGTGCCTTCTATCCGATGCTGTGCGGTTCGGCCTTCAAGAACAAGGGCGTCCAGGTTCTGCTCGACGCCGTTGTCGACTTCCTGCCGGCACCGTCCGATCGTGAAGCCTATAAGTGCATCGACATGAAGACCGATCTGGAGACGCAGCGTCGCCCGCTCGACAGCGAGCCGTTGTCGATGATCGCCTTCAAGATCATGAACTTCGAGCACGTTGGTTCGCTGACGTTCTGCCGCATCTATTCGGGCAAGCTCGAAAAGGGCATGGCACTCGCTCAGACCACGCGCGATAAGAAAGAGCGCGTTGGCATGATCTACGAGATGCACGCCGACAAGCGCGAGGCCGTCGACTCGGCTTATGCTGGCGACATCATCGCGCTGGCCGGCCTCAAGGATACCCGTACCGGGGAAACTCTGAGCGATCCGCAGAAGCCGGTGCTGCTCGAAAAAATGGATTTCCCGAATCCGGTCATCGAAATGTCGGTCGAGCCCAAGACCAAGGCCGATCAGGAAAAGATGGCCAATATTCTTTACAACATGGCCCTCGAAGATCCGTCGTTCCGCGTTTCCGTCGACCAGGAGAGCGGCCAGACGATTCTGAAGGGCATGGGTGAACTTCATCTCGACATTAAAGTCGATATCATGAAGCGTCCGCCGCACAACATCGACGTCACCGTCGGCGCACCGCAGGTGGCCTATCGCGAGACGCTCGCTCGTGCGACTGAGATCGACTACACGCACAAGAAGCAGACCGGCGGTACCGGCCAGTTTGCCCGCGTGAAGTTCAAGCTTGAGCCAAACGAAGTCGGCAAAGGCAACGAGTTCGTGTCGGCCGTCATCGGCGGTACGGTGCCAAAGGAATACCTTCCGGGTGTTGAAAAGGGCGTCAATAGCGTCTGGGACAACGGCGTGCTGATCGGCTTCCCGATGGTCGACATGAAGGTCACGCTCTACGACGGCGCGTACCACGAAGTCGACTCGTCGGCGATCGCCTTCGAAATCGCCTCGCGCGCCGCCATGAAGGAAGCCTGCGAAAAGGGTGGCGTCAAGCTGCTCGAGCCGGTGATGGACGTCGAAGTCGTGTCACCGCAGGATTTCGTCGGTGGCGTCATCGGCGATCTCAACAGCCGTCGTGGTCAGATCCGCAACCAGGAGATGCGCGGCAACGCCGCGGTGATCCGGGCGTTCGTGCCGCTGGCCAATATGTTTGGATATGTCAGTCAGTTGCGGTCCATGAGCCAGGGCCGTGCTTCCTACACGATGCAGTTTGCCCATTACGCGGATGTGCCGCGTAACGTGGCCGATGAAGTGAAGGCGAAGTATGCCTGATCGCCAGGGTGCCGGTGATCGGGCATGAGCCTGATCAACAAGGCACCTTCGATAAGGCCATGCCGTAGCCAACCAGAACCATTAAGTCGAACTGAGGAGAGCCTCCATGGGCAAAGCAAAATTCGAGCGGACCAAGCCGCACTGCAACATTGGCACCATCGGCCACGTCGACCACGGCAAGACGTCGTTGACCGCCGCGATCACCAAGGTGCTGGCCGAGACCGGCGGAGCCACCTACACCGCCTACGATCAGATCGATAAGGCGCCGGAAGAGCGTGAGCGCGGCATCACGATCTCGACCGCGCACGTCGAGTACGAGACCAAGAACCGCCATTACGCACACGTCGACTGCCCCGGCCACGCCGACTACGTCAAGAACATGATCACCGGCGCCGCCCAGATGGATGGCGCGATCCTGGTCGTGTCGGCTGCTGACGGCCCGATGCCGCAGACCCGTGAGCACATCCTGCTCGCCCGCCAGGTCGGCGTGCCGGCACTGGTCGTGTTCATGAACAAGATCGACCTCGTGGACGACGCTGAGCTCGTCGAACTCGTTGAAATGGAAATGCGCGAGCTGCTGTCGTCCTACCAGTTCCCGGGCGACGACATTCCGTTCATCAAGGGTTCGGCCAAGGCCGCCCTCGACGGCGTGAACCCGGCACTCGGCCACGACGCCATCCTGAAGCTGATGGAAGCCGTTGACAGCTACATCCCGCAGCCTGACCGTCCGATCGACAAGCCGTTCCTGATGCCGATCGAAGACGTGTTCTCGATCTCGGGTCGCGGCACCGTCGTCACCGGCCGTATCGAGCGCGGCATCGTCAAGGTTGGCGAGGAAGTCGAGATCGTCGGCATCCGCGACACCGTCAAGTCGACCGTCACTGGCGTCGAAATGTTCCGCAAGCTGCTCGACGAGGGTCGCGCTGGCGACAACGTTGGCGCGCTGCTGCGCGGTATTGATCGCGAAGGTGTCGAGCGCGGCCAGATCCTGTGCAAGCCGGGCTCCGTCAAGCCGCACAAGAAGTTCAAGGCCGAAGCCTACATTCTGACCAAGGAAGAGGGTGGCCGTCACACGCCGTTCTTCACCAACTATCGTCCGCAGTTCTACTTCCGCACCACTGACGTCACGGGTGTCGTCACCCTGCCGGAAGGCACGGAAATGGTGATGCCGGGCGACAACGTCACTGTAGACGTCGAACTGATCCAGCCGATCGCCATGGAAGAGAAGCTCCGCTTCGCTATCCGTGAAGGCGGCCGCACGGTCGGCGCCGGTGTCGTCGCCTCGATCGTCGAATAAACTGAAAACGCGAGTTGGGACCGGGCGAGGGCGCCCGGTTCTTCACTCGAACTTGTGAGTTTGCGACTATGAACGGTCAAAACATCCGCATTCGGCTCAAAGCGTTCGATCATCGAATACTCGATGCGTCGACGCGCGAGATCGTGAATACCGCGAAACGCACCGGCGCGGAAGTCCGCGGGCCGATCCCGCTGCCGACACGCAAGGAGATGTTCACCGTGAACCGCTCCCCGCACATTGACAAGAAAAGCCGCGAGCAGTTTGAGATGCGCACACACAAGCGCCTGCTCGATATCGTCGATCCGACCCCGCAGACCGTGGACGCGCTGATGAAGCTCGACCTCGCGGCCGGCGTGGATGTCGAAATCAAGCTCTGAACCGAAGTGACGGGTCACCGACGGACGACTACCGTTCCGCCGCCGCCTAACAGGAAGAGGACCGCATAAGATGCGCTCCGGATTGATCGCTCAGAAAGTGGGAATGACCCGCATCTTTACAGATGGCGGTGAACATATCCCTGTGACCGTGCTGAAGGTGGATACCTGTCAGGTTGTTGCGCATCGGACTGCCGAATTGAACGGCTATACCGCGCTGCAACTTGGCGTTGGCAGCCGTAAGCCGACCAACGTCAGCAAGGCGGAGCGGCAGCATTTCGCGGTCGCCAACGTCGAGCCGAAGCGTAAGGTCGTCGAGTTCCGGGTCAGCCCCGACAACTTGATCGACGTCGGCGCCGAGATCACCGTCAATCACTTTGTCACCGGCCAGCTTGTGGATGTCACTGGTACCAACCAGGGCAAAGGCATGCAGGGCCCGATGAAGCGGTGGAACTTCTCCGGTCTGCGCGCCACGCACGGCGTGTCGATCAGCCACCGTAGTCACGGTTCGACCGGTCAGCGCCAGGACCCCGGCAAGGTGTTCAAGGGCAAGAAGATGGCCGGCAACATGGGCAACATGCGGGTAACGACGCAGAACCTGCAGGTCGTCCGGACCGATGTCGAACGCGGCTTGGTCATGATCAAGGGCGCGGTTCCCGGCACAAAGGGCGGCTGGGTTCTGATCCGCGACGCGGTCAAGAAGCCGCTGCATAAGGATGCGCCGAAGCCAGGCGCGTTCAAAGCTGCTGCCGCTTCGGCCGCCTCAGTCGCGGCGAAGGAGTGATCGTCATGCAAGCGAACGTAACGACAATCGAAAATGCTTCGGCTGGCACGGTTGAGCTGTCCGACGCCATCTTCGGCCTTGAGCCGCGGCAGGATCTGATCCAGCGCATGGTTCGTTGGCAGCTCTTGAAGCGGATGGCCGGTACGCATCATACCCAGGACCGTTCGGAAGTGAACGTCACTGGCAAGAAGATGTACAAGCAGAAGGGTACCGGCAGCGCCCGTCACGGCGACAAGTCGGTGCCGCAGTGGCGCGGTGGCGGCAAAGCCTTCGGTCCGAAGCCACGCAGTCATGCGATCGGACTGACCAAGAAGGTCCGTGCTTTGGCGCTGCGTCATGCGCTGTCAGCCAAGGCGAAGGCTGGTGAAATTTTTGTGCTCGACGCCGCCAAGTCGGCCTCTGGCAAGACCAGCGATCTGCGTCAGCACTTCGGTAAGCTGCATTTCGACAACGCGCTTATTATTGATGGCGCCGAACTCGACATTCCGTTCGCCCGCGCTGCTCGCAACCTGCCGAACATTGACGTGCTTCCGGTTCAGGGCATCAACGTCTACGACATCCTGCGTCGCAAGAAGTTGGTGCTGACCAAGGCGGCGGTCCAGGCGCTGGAGGCGCGCTTCAAATGAACAAGCTCAAGCATTATGACGTCATCATTGCGCCGGTGATCACCGAAAAGGCGACGATGGCATCCGAATACAACCAAGTCGTGTTCAAGGTGCGTCCCGACGCGTCGAAGACCGACATCAAGAAGGCCGTCGAGCAGCTCTTCAACGTCAAGGTGAAGGCTGTGAACACGCTGGTCCGCAAGGGCAAGTTGAAGCAGTTCCGCGGACTGCACGCGCTGCAGAGCGACACCAAGAAGGCAGTTGTCACGCTCGAGGCGGGTCACGCCATCGACGTCACGACGGGCCTGTGAGGGTAGTTACATGGCATTAAAGACATATCGTCCGACCACCCCGAGCTTGCGCCATCTGGTGCAGATCGACCGTAGCGGCCTTTGGAAGGGCGCTCCGATCAAGGTGCTGGTCGAAGGCAAGCCGAAGACTGGTGGCCGCAATACCGACGGGCGCATCACCATGCGCCACATCGGTGGTGGACATAAGCAGTCGTATCGCCTGGTCGATTTCCGCCGCCGCAAGCATGACATGCCGGCAGTGGTTGAGCGACTGGAGTACGATCCGAACCGTACCGCTTTCATTGCGCTGGTGAAGTACACCGACGGCGAGCTTTCCTACATCTTGGCGCCGCAGCGCTTGGCCATTGGTGACAGCGTCGTGTCGGGTGAGAAGGTCGACGTCAAGCCGGGCAACGCGATGCCGCTTGCTTCGATGCCGATCGGCACCATCGTCCACAATGTCGAGCTGAAGGTTGGTCGTGGCGGGCAGCTAGCCCGGTCGGCTGGTTCCTATGTGCAGCTTGTTGGCCGCGACAGCGGCTGGGCGGTGCTGAAGCTCAATTCCGGCGAGACCCGCAAGGTGCGCGCCGAGTGCATGGCGTCGATCGGCGCCGTGTCGAACCCTGACCATTCCAACACCGTGATCGGCAAAGCCGGTCGCACCCGCTGGAAAGGCATTCGTTCTACCGTTCGCTCGATCGCGATGAACCCGGTTGACCATCCGAACGGTGGTCGTACCAAGGGCGGCAAGCACTGGACCACGCCGTGGGGCAAGCCGACCAAGGGTTACAAGACGCGCAAGAACAAGAGCACGGACAAGTTCATCATTCGCGGCCGTCAGGCCAAGAAATAATCGGGCGCGAGGAGTTTCACTACGATGACACGTTCTGTGTGGAAGGGCCCGTTCATCGACGGCTATCTGCTGAAGAAGGCAGATAAGGTCCGCAATTCCGGCCGCAACGAAGTGATCAAGATCTGGAGCCGTCGCTCCACGATCCTGCCGCAATTCGTCGGGCTGACCTTCGGTGTCTATAACGGCCATAAGCATATTCCGGTCAATGTCTCGGAAGAGATGATCGGCATGAAGTTTGGCGAGTTCTCCCCGACCCGTACGTTCACGGGCCACGGCGGCGACAAAAAAGCCGTCAAGAAGTGAGAGGCTGAGAAAATCCCATGGGCAAGCCGAAACGCGAGCGCAGCCTGAAAGACACGGAAGCTCAGGCTGTGGCGAAGAACCTCCGGGTGTCGCCGCAGAAGCTGAATCTTGTCGCCGGCCTGATCCGCGGCAAGAAGGTCAATCAGGCGATGGCCGACCTCGAATTTTCGAGGAAGCGCATTGCCGACGACGTCCGCAAGGTCGTCATGTCGGCGGTTGCCAACGCCGAGAACAACCACGGGCTAGACGTTGATGATCTCATCGTCGCCGAAGCGCACGTCGGCAAGAACCTCGTCATGAAGCGCATGCATCCGCGTGGCCGCGGCCGCATGGGCGCGATCATGAAGCCGTTCTCGCAGATCACCGTTATCGTGCGCGAAGTGAAGCCCGTCGCCGAGAAGGAAGCCTAATCCCATGGGTCACAAGGTCAATCCAATCGGACTACGCGTCGGCATCAATCGCACGTGGGACAGCCGCTGGTTCGCGGGCCGCAGCGAGTATGGCCGTCTCCTCCACGAGGATATGGCGATCCGCAAGCAGATCATGAAGCAGCAGCGCACGGCTGGCATCTCCAAGGTCGTAATCGAGCGCCCGCACAAGAAGTGCCGCGTGACCGTCTATTCGGCTCGTCCCGGCGTGCTGATCGGCAAGAAGGGCGCCGATATCGAGAAGATTAAGGGCGAACTGACGGCCCTGACGACTTCGGAAGTGCATCTCAATATCGTCGAGATCCGGAAGCCCGAGATTGACGCCACGCTGGTCGCTGAAGGTATCGCCCAGCAGCTTGAGCGCCGCGTCGCTTTCCGGCGCGCGATGAAGCGCTCGGTGCAGTCAGCGCTGCGTCTCGGCGCGCTCGGCATTCGTATCAACGTCGCTGGTCGTCTCGGCGGCGCGGAAATCGCGCGCACCGAATGGTACCGTGAGGGCCGGGTTCCGTTGCACACGCTGCGCGCCGATATCGATTTCGGTTACGGCCTGGCCAAGACGGCCTACGGCATTATCGGCATCAAGGTCTGGATCTTCAAGGGCGAGATCATGGAACATGATCCAATGGCGTCCGAGAAGAAGATGACCGACATGCAGGAAGGTGGCGGCGGTGGTCGCCGGCGCGATGATCGCGACCGCAACTGACGCCACGCGCTACTTGAGAATTCAAGGACTATACGACCATGATGCAACCTAAGCGCACGAAGTTTCGCAAGGCCCACAAGGGCCGGATCCATGGCAAGGCCAAGGGCGGGACACTGCTGAATTTCGGTAGCCACGGCCTCAAGGCTGTGGAGCCGGAGCGCCTGACCGCGCGCCAGATTGAAGCCGCCCGCCGCGCCATCACCCGTCACATGAAGCGTGCGGGCCGGGTGTGGATCCGCATCTTCCCGGATGTTCCGGTGTCGTCGAAGCCAGCCGAAGTCCGCATGGGCTCAGGCAAGGGTTCGCCGGAGTTCTGGGTGGCACGAGTGAAGCCGGGCCGCATCATGTTCGAGCTCGACGGCGTGACCGACCAGGTCGCCAAGGAAGCGCTCGAACTGGGTGCCGCCAAGCTGCCGATCAAGACCCGCATCGTGACGCGGTTGATGTAAGGGCGGGCTGCCTGCCCGGTACGCAAGTTTTGTTTCAAGGATGGACGCGATGAAGGCCAAGGAAGTTCGTGATCTGACGCTCGACCAGCTGGATGACCAGCTGCTCGCGCTCAAGAAAGAGCAGTTCAACCTGCGCTTCCAGCGGGCGTCCGGCCAGCTCGAGAACACGTCTCGGGTGCGCGCCGTCCGTCGCGACATCGCTCGCATCAAGACGATCGCCCGCCAGAAGGCGGCGGGCGCACAGACAACTAAGGCTTGAGGAGAGAGCGATGCCGAAGCGCATCCTGCAGGGCACAGTGGTGTCCGACAAGAATGCCAAGACTGTAGTCGTGGAAGTGGAGCGTCGCTACACCCATCCGCTGCTGCACAAGACCGTGCGCCGTTCGAAAAAGTACCATGCGCACGACGAGAACAATGTCTTCAAGGTCGGCGATCAGGTGCGTATCGAAGAGAGCGCGCCGATCTCGAAGAACAAGCGTTGGGTCGTGCTCGCAAAGCCTGCTTGAGCAAGCTCGACGCAAGATAATTGAACAAGGGCGAGACGAGGGCTTCACGTTCCTCACGTGAGCCCAGCATAAGGGACTGGTCCAATGATCCAGGTGGAATCCAATCTCGACGTCGCCGATAACTCGGGCGCGAGACGCGTCCAGTGCATCAAGGTGCTTGGCGGCTCGAAGCGTAGATATGCAACCGTTGGCGACACCATCGTCGTCACGGTGAAGGAAGCGATCCCGCGTGGTCGCGTCAAGAAGGGTCAGGTCATGAAGGCCGTGATCGTGCGCACCGCCAAGGGTGTGCGCCGTCCCGACGGCTCACTGATCCGCTTCGACAGCAATGCCGCGGTGCTGATCAATGCCCAGGGCGAGCCGGTCGGTACCCGCATCTTCGGGCCGGTCACTCGTGAACTGCGCGGTAGGAACCACATGAAGATCGTTTCGCTCGCTCCGGAGGTGCTGTAATGGCTTCCGCCAAGATAAAGAAGGGCGACAAGGTCATTGTCCTTGCTGGCCGTGACAAAGGCAAACAGGGCGAAGTCATCGCCGTGATGCCGACCGAAGGTCGCGCCCTGGTGCGTGGCGTCAACATGGTTCGCCGCCACACCAAGCAGAGCGCGCAGAACCCGGAAGGCGGCATTATTTCGAAGGAAGGGCCGATTAATCTTTCGAACCTCGCCATCGAGGATCCGAAGGACGGCAAGCCAACCCGCGTCGGCTTCCGCGTTCTGGAAGACGGCACCAAGACCCGCTTCGCGAAGCGTTCGGGCGAAAACATCCCGGATAGGAAGTAAGTCATGGCTGATAACGACAAGGCCAAGAAGGGGGCTAAGCCCGCCGGCGGCGCTGCCGCCGTCAAGGGCGGTGCCAAGGCTCCCAAGGATGCCAAGAAGAAGGTCGCGGCCGCCCCGACGGGCGAGAAGCGTTCGTTCTCGCGTCCGAAGGACTACAAGCCGCGCATGAAGGCCCTCTATGAGGCCACTGTGCGCGCGGCCATGACCGAAAAGTTCGGCTACAGCAACGTGATGCAAGTGCCGCGTCTCGAAAAGATCGTCCTCAACATGGGCGTCGGCGAGGCCGTCAACGATCGCAAGAAGGTCGACAACGCCGCCGGCGACTTGGCCCTCATCGCTGGTCAGAAGCCGATCCAGACCCGGTCGCGCAAGGCGATCGCGGTCTACAAGCTGCGCGAAGGCATGCCGATCGGTGCCAAGGTCACGCTGCGCGGCGACCGGATGTACGAATTCCTCGACCGCCTGGTCACGATCGCGCTGCCGCGCGTGAAGGACTTCCGCGGTCTGAACCCCAAGAGCTTCGACGGTCGCGGCAACTACGCGCTCGGCCTCAAGGAGCACATTGTGTTCCCGGAAATCGACTACGACAAGGTAGACGAGATCTGGGGCATGGACGTGATCGTGTGCACCAGCGCGCGCAATGATGACGAGGCCCGCGAGCTCCTTCGCGGCTTCAATTTCCCTTTCCGCAGCTGAGGGACCTCGGCCCGTTGTCATACGGCCCGAAAGGCCTTTGGAGGATTTAGATGGCGAAGACCAGCTCAGTCGAAAAGAACAAGCACCGTCGTAAGCTCGTCGCCGAAAAGGCGGGCAAGCGGAAGCGCTTGAAAGAGATCATCATGGATCGTGCGAAGCCCCGCGAGGAGCGTTTTGCCGCCCAGATGAAGCTCGCCGAGATGCCGCGCAACTCGTCCAAGGTCCGCATTCGCAACCGGTGCGAGATCACCGGCCGTGCTCGCGGATTCTATCGTAAATTGCGCGTGTGCCGCAACCAGCTCCGTGAACTTGCCAGCCAAGGCATGATCCCGGGCATGGTCAAGTCGAGCTGGTAAGGAGGGCACGCAAATGGCAATCAATGATCCGCTCGGCGATATGTTGACCCGCATCCGCAATGCGCAGATGCGCAAGCGGCCGAAGGTTTCGACGCCGGCTTCCGCGCTCCGCGCACGCGTGCTGGACGTTTTGAAGGATGAAGGCTACATCCGCGATTACTCGCGAATCGAACTCAAGGGTGCGAACCCGGAATTCGAGATCGAACTCAAGTACAACAACGGCCAGCCGGCTATCCGCGAGATCGAGCGGATCTCCAAGCCCGGCCGTCGCGTGTACACTCCGGTGAAGGATCTGCCGACGGTGGCCAACGGGCTCGGCGTCGCGATCGTCTCCACGCCGAAGGGCGTGATGCCGGATTGGAAAGCCAGGGAAGAGAACGTCGGCGGCGAAGTTCTCTGCAACATCTTCTAAGGGGCCTTGGCGGGTTCGCCCGTCACTGCTCGATTGCGAAAAGGTCACTACCATGTCGCGCATCGGAAAGAAGCCAGTGCCTGTTCCGTCGAAAGTGACGGCGACGGTTGCCGGCCAGACGGTGAAGATGAAGGGGCCGAAGGGCGAGTTGTCCTTCACGGCGCCGGACAATATCAAGATCGAGATGACCCCTGCCGGGATCTCCGTGCAGCCGCGCGACGACACCAAGAAGGCGCGTGCCATGTGGGGCATGTCGCGGACGATGGTGGCCAACCTCGTGCACGGCACCATGGAAGGTTACAGCCAGATCCTCGAAATCCAGGGCGTTGGTTTCCGCGCCTCGATGAAGAGCAAGGATCAACTTCAGCTGCAGATCGGTTTCAGCCACGACGTGGTGCACGCGTTGCCCGCCGGCGTCGAGGTGAAGGTCGCCGGTGCGAAGCAGGAAATTATTACTGTCAGCGGCACCGACAAGCAGCTTGTCGGGCAGGTGGCGGCCGACATTCGCGGCTACCGCCCGCCTGAGCCCTACCAGGGCAAGGGAATCCGCTACCAGGGCGAATACATCTTCCGCAAGGAAGGCAAGAAGAAGTAAGGACGCACAGTGCCATGACTGTACATTTGAACAATGCCGACCGGCGCAAAGCCAAGGTCCGGCGCAACCTCAAACTGGTTGCGAACGGCCGGCCGCGTCTGTCCGTGCATCGCTCTTCGAAGCATATCTATGCCCAGGTGATCGACGACAAGCTCGGTGTAACCGTTGCTGCCGCCTCCACCATGGAGAAGGACCTTCGCACCGGTCTCAAGACCGGTGCCGACAAGTCCGCTGCTGCCGCCGTTGGCAAGCTCGTCGCCGAGCGCGCCGCGTTGGCAGGTATCAAGCAGGTCGTGTTCGATCGCGGCCAGTACATCTATCACGGCCGCGTGAAAGCGCTGGCCGATGCCGCCCGCGAGGGCGGCCTGGACTTCTGAACGGAAAGGACTAACCCGTGGCACGTTCCCCCGGCGGTGGTGGTGGTAGAGATCGCGGTCGTGAACGCGAGAAGGCTGACAGCGAGTTTTCGGACAAGCTGGTAGGCATCAATCGCGTCGCGAAAGTTGTGAAGGGCGGCAAGCGGTTCGGCTTTGCAGCTCTCGTCGTGGTCGGCGACCTCAAAGGCCGTGTCGGCTTCGGCCATGGCAAGGCGCGCGAAGTGCCGGAAGCGATCCGCAAGGCAACCGAAGCTGCACGTCGCAGCCTCGTCAGGGTGCCGCTGCGCGAAGGTCGCACGCTGCATCACGACAGCGAGGGCCGTCACGGCGCTGGCAAGGTCGTGCTGCGTTCGGCGCCTCCGGGCACCGGCATCATTGCCGGCGGTCCGATGCGCGCCGTGTTCGAAATGCTGGGCGTGCAGGACGTCGTCGCCAAGTCGTTGGGTTCGTCGAACCCATACAACATGGTGCGCGCCACGTTCGATGGCCTGAAGCATCAAGAGAACCCGCGTGGCGTCGCCGCCCGTCGCGGCAAGAAGTACGGCGATATCGTAGCCCGCCGCCGTGACGGCTCGGGTGGCGAGGCCGAGGCTGCCAGCGAGGCATGATTTCGATGCGGCGCCGGGTGACGGCGCTGCATCATTCAATTCAAAGGGTTAAGTCGATGTCGAAACCGCATACGGGCAAGATGATCACGATCGAGCAGGTCGCGAGCCCAAATCGCCGGCCGGAGCGTCAGCGCGGCACGCTGGTTGGGCTTGGGCTCAACAAGCTGCATCGGCGCAGGAACATCAAAGACACGCCGGAAGTGCGCGGCATGCTCAACAAGGTAGCGCATCTCGTGCGCATCGTCGAAGACAAGGCTTGAAGACATTCAGCTACGGCGTGCCTCAAAGGCAGCCGGCTACCAGGAGTTAGAGGACATGCGCCTCAACGATATCAAAGACAACGAAGGCTCGAAGAAGACGCGCGTGCGCGTCGGTCGCGGCATCGGTTCCGGCCTCGGCAAGACCGCTGGTCGCGGCGGCAAGGGTCAGACGGCCCGTTCCGGCGTGCGCATCGGCGGCTTCGAAGGCGGCCAGATGCCGCTGCATCGTCGTCTGCCGAAGCGCGGATTCAACAAGTGGCGCCCGAAGGATTACAACGAAATCAACGTCGGCGACCTGCAGAAGGCGATCGATGAGAAGCGGATCGACGCCGCCAAACCGGTGACTGTTGCTTCGCTCGTCGAGGCCGGCGTGCTGCGTCGCGGCAAGGACGGTCTGCGCCTGCTCGGTAACGGCGAACTCAAGGCCAAGCTGTCGTTGACCGTCGATCACGCGACGGCCGCCGCGACGGCTGCAGTCGAGAAGGCCGGCGGCTCGATCAAACTGATCGTCAAGAAGGTGCTGCCCGCCGACGAGACCAAGCGCAAGAAGACCGCCGCCAAGAAAGCAGCCAAGAGTGGCGCCGGCGGTTCGAAGAAGAGTGGCGGCGACGAATAGCACGGAACGTCGCATACCGTCAGCTCGTGGTGGGCTGATGGTGGCGGATAGACGCCTGCGTGCAGCGCGTTTCTGCCACAGCGGCAGTTATTTCCCTCGCCGTGGCCCTGTCGGCCTTGCTGCATCGACGACGGCGAACGACATGCACTCGAGTTCGGGTGGTAGTGTGCGGTTGAAGCCGCCCGGAACGCGAGCTTAGGAGACGACACTCATGGCTTCCGCCGCCGAGCAGTTGGCCGCTAATATGAACTTTGGTTCCTTCTCGAAGGCAACCGAACTCAAGAACCGTATTTGGTTCACACTGGTCGCATTGCTGGTCTATCGGCTCGGGACATTCATTCCCATGCCGGGCATCGACCCCGTCGCCTTCGCCGCGACATTCAAGAACAATGCCGGTGGCATCCTGGGCATGCTCAATCTGTTCGCCGGCGGCGCCGTCGAGCGGATGGCGATCTTCGCGCTCAATATCATGCCGTACATCTCGGCATCGATCATCATGCAGCTGATGTCGTCGGTATCGCCCAAGCTCGAAACCTTGAAAAAGGAAGGCGAGCAGGGCCGCAAGCAGATCAACCAGTATACCCGCTATCTGACCGTCATTCTCGCCGCGTTCCAGGCCTATGGTATCGCCGTCGGTCTCGAGGGTACGCGCTCGGGCGGCGCGGCGGTGGTGCTCGATCCTGGCTTCTTCTTCCGCATCACCACGGTGATCACGCTGGTCGGTGGCACCATGTTCCTGATGTGGCTCGGTGAGCAGATCACCGCCCGCGGCGTCGGCAACGGCACGTCGCTGATCATCTTCGCCGGCATCGTCGCCGGGCTGCCTGGCGCCATGGTGTCGCTGTTCGAACTGGCGCGCACCGGCTCGCTGTCGACCATCCTGCTGATTGCGCTGTTGGTGCTGATGCTGGCCGTGGTTGCCGCGATCGTGTTCGTCGAGCGGGCGCAGCGTCGATTGCTGATCCAGTATCCAAAGCGACAAGTCGGCAACCGGATGTTCCAGGGCGATAGCTCGCATCTGCCGCTGAAGCTCAACTCGGCCGGCGTCATTCCGCCAATCTTCGCTTCCTCGCTGCTGCTGCTGCCGATCACCGCCGCACAATTGTCGGCAGGTCCTGGATCTTCGAGTCCTGATTGGCTGCGTGAAATCGTCGCGGCGCTGGGGCGCGGTCAACCGCTGCACATCGCCATCTACGTCGCGATGATTATTTTCTTCTGCTTCTTCTATACGGCGGTCGTGTTCAATCCGCAGGAAACGGCGGACAATCTGCGCAAGTACGGCGGCTTCCTGCCCGGTCGCCGTCCCGGTGCGCAGACGGCTGAATACATAGACTATGTGCTGACTCGTATTACTGTCGTCGGTGCCCTCTATCTGGCCGTCGTCTGTGTGATGCCGGAGTTGCTCATTTCATACGCGGCGGTGCCGTTCTATTTCGGCGGTACTTCGCTGTTGATTGCGGTCAGTGTGACCATGGATACGGTCGCGCAGATCCAGAGCCATCTGCTGGCCCACCAGTACGAGGGACTTATCAAGAAGTCCAAGCTCAGGGGGGGGAAGGGCCGCTGATGAATGTGATTTTTCTCGGGCCGCCAGGCGCCGGCAAGGGTACGCAGGCGGCGGTGATCGCCGCCAAGAAGAACATCGTCGCGCTGTCCACCGGTGACATGCTGCGCGCCGCCGTGAAGGCTGGAACGCCGATCGGCAAGCGGGCCAAGGCTGTCATGGACAGCGGCAAGCTGGTGTCGGACGAAATCGTCATCGGCATTATCAAGGATCGCATCGCCGAGGCCGATTGCAAGGCCGGTTTCATTCTCGATGGTTTCCCGCGCACGCTGGCCCAGGCCGCCGCGCTCGATAAGCTGCTCGCCGCCATGGGCCGCAAACTCGACCAGGTGATTGAATTCAAGGTTGATGACGGTGCCTTGCTGTCGCGTATCGAAAAGCGCGCCAAGGATGCGCTGGCCGCTGGCGACAAGCCGCGCGCCGATGATAACGCCGACGCGCTGAAGACGCGGCTGTGGGCCTACTACAAGGAAACCGCGCCGCTGATTGGTTACTACTTCAAGAGCGGCAATTTGATTTCGATCGACGGCCTGGCCCCGGTCGAAAAGGTTACCGGTGAGATCGAGAAGGCACTGAAATGAGGATAGTGTCGGGATGACGCGGGGGCACGGGCGTTGACGAGCGTTGACAATTGTGTCTAAAACAACCGCGATTTTCTGACGCAGCCACGAGGAAGCCTCGGACCCGAGCCTGATCAGGCCGGCTCATGGGCTCGTTTGTCGTGGATATAGCCAATAACTGTCGTTCTGCCGGGTGCGGCTGGCGGCGTTAACACGAAATTCCGCACCCGATCGAGACTTTGCAGGAGAATAGAACGTGGCCCGTATCGCAGGCGTCAACATCCCGACCCAGAAGCGCGTCATCATTGCGCTGCAGTATATCCATGGCATCGGCGAGAATTTCGCCGAAAAGATCTGCACCCGCGTCGGCATTCCCGCCGACCGCCGGGTCAATCAGCTGACCGACGCCGAAGTGCTGCAGATCCGCGAGACCATCGACCGCGAGTACACCGTGGAAGGTGATCTTCGTCGTGAAGTCGCGATGAACATCAAGCGCCTGATGGATTTGGGTTGCTATCGCGGTCTGCGTCATCGTCGCGGCCTGCCGGTACATGGCCAGCGCACCCATACCAACGCCCGCACCCGCAAGGGCCCGGCGAAGGCGATCGCTGGCAAGAAGAAGGCCTCGTAATCCGCTTTGCGGCGTGGTTATCGATCGGTATCCAATACCATTTGCCCCGCCGAGGGGCCAAACATCAGGCCCAGGCGGCCGCGGAGTAGAGACGTATGGCTAAGGAAGCAGCACAGGGCCGGGCGAAAATCCGGCGCAAGGAGCGTAAGAACATCACGTCGGGCGTCGCCCACGTGAACGCCTCCTTCAACAACACCATGATCACCATCACCGACGCGCAGGGCAACACCATTGCCTGGTCGTCCTCGGGCACCTGTGGCTTCAAGGGTTCGCGTAAGTCGACGCCCTATGCCGCCCAGATGGCCGCCGAAGACGCCGGCAAGAAGGCGTCCGAACATGGCGTGAAGATCCTTGAGGTCGAAGTGACCGGCCCGGGTTCGGGTCGCGAGTTGGCACTGCGCGCGCTGCAGGCCGTTGGCATGCAGATTACCTCGATCCGCGATGTTACTCCGATCCCGCATAACGGCTGCCGGCCGCGCAAGCGCCGCCGCGTCTAGGCCGCGCTTCGAGATACATGCCTTCTGGGCGCCTCGTACAGGGGCGCCCGTGTGCGTTTACGCAAAGTCCCTCGATGGCCGCCTTTCCCCCGGCGTGCTGTCCCCAGCCAAGTGAGGCTATCCGTGGCAACGACCGCAATTCTGCAGAAGAACTGGCAAGACCTGATCAAGCCGGCCAAATTAGAAATCCAAGCCGGTCGCGATCGTGACCGTGTGGCGACCATCGTCGCCGAGCCGCTGGAGCGCGGTTTCGGCATGACGCTCGGTAACGCGCTGCGCCGCGTGCTGTTGTCGTCGCTGCAGGGCGCCGCGATCAAGACCGTGCAGATCGACGGCGTACTGCACGAGTTCTCGTCGATCCCGGGCGTTCGCGAAGACGTGACCAACATCGTGCTCAACATCAAGGAGATCGCCCTGCGCGTCCACTCCGAGGGTGTCAAGCGCATGGTGCTGAAGAAGGAGGGTCGCGGCCCCGCGAAGGCCGGCGACATCGAAGCCGGCTCGGACGTCGAGATTCTGAACCCCGAGCATGTGATCTGCACCCTCGACCAGGGCGCTTCGATCCGCATGGAGTTCACCGCCGACATGGGCAAGGGCTACGTGCCCGCAGACCGCAACCGTCCGGACGATGCGCCGATTGGCCTGATCCCGGTCGACAGCCTCTATGGCCCGGTCAAGAAAGTTTCGTATAAGGTCGAGAACACCCGCGAGGGCCAGATTCTCGATTACGACAAGCTGACCATGCAGGTCGAGACCGACGGTTCGGTCCGCGCCGAGGATGCGATCGCGCTCGCCGCCCGCATCCTGCAGGATCAGCTCGCAGTGTTCATCAACTTCGAGGAGCCGAAGCGGCCGACCGAGGAGAAGGCGCATCCGGAGCTGGCGTTCAATGCCGCCCTGCTCAAGAAGGTCGACGAATTGGAACTCTCCGTCCGTTCGGCCAACTGCCTGAAGAACGACAACATCGTCTACATCGGCGACCTGATCCAGAAGACCGAGAGCGAGATGCTGCGGACACCGAATTTCGGCCGCAAGTCGCTCAACGAGATCAAGGAAGTGCTGGCCGCCATGGGTCTTCACCTTGGCATGGAAGTGCCGAACTGGCCGCCGGACAACATCGAAGAGCTGGCCAAGCGCTTCGAGGATCAGTACTAATATGCGCTCGCGGCTGCTGTTCGGCGCTTTGCGCCGGCAGCCTCCGCGGGGGCGGCGCATCGCGCCGGGCGTGCAGTCGCACGCCAATGCAGCAAGTCGCGCTTGGCGGCCGGCTCCACCGAGTGGAGTCGCCATGCGCAACTCAGAAGACGAGGCGAGGCCGAAGAACCTCCCCGGGAAACAAACCAAACCCACTCTAAGGACCAAACCAAATGCGTCACGGAAAACTAGGCCGTCGTTTTAGCCGCGATCCCGGCCATCGCCAGGCAATGTTCCAGGCTCTCGCCGCTGCCCTGATCCGCCACGAGCAGATCGTCACCACGCTGCCGAAGGCGAAGGATCTGAAGCGCGTCGTGGAGAAGTTCATCACGCTCGCCAAGCGCGGCGATCTCAACTCGCGCCGCCTGTGCGCCGCCCGGCTGCGCGACGAGGACATGGTAAAGAAATTGTTCGACGTGATTGGGCCGCGTTACAAGGACCGTAGCGGTGGTTATACCCGCGTGCTGAAGGCCGGCTTCCGCTTCGGCGACAGCGCCCCCCGCGCCGTGATCGAACTCGTTGATCGCGACGTCGCCGCCAAGGGTAAGGAAGACAAGGCCCGCGTCGAAGCCGAGAAGGGCGCCGCCGCTGCCGCTTGATCGGCGCGGCAATGCAATCCAATTTTGAATTCGGATCGAGCGGCTTCGGCCGCTCGATCTGTTTGTGGCGTCTACCTATGACCGATCTGGCCGCTACTCCCCTTTGGCACTATCGCTATCGCTTGACCCGCGCCGACGTTGCGGCATTCCAGTCGCTGCGGCGGGATGGTTTGGCGCCGCTATTACTGGCAGTGGTGGTCGTTGGTGCGCTGGTCGGCTGGCACTTCGAGTGGCTTGAACCGCAACTGCCATTCGATGCCGGCGGTGCTGCCCGGCAAACGATGCTGGGCCTAGTCGTCGCCGGCCTGGGTTCCGTTGTCGCGTGGGGCATGAATTGGCTGCGTCGCCTCTGGCGCACGGCGCGTCACCCACTGCCGGCTAGCGAAATGGTCGTTGATGTCTTCGGCGATCACATTGCCTGGAGCTGCGATGGCCGCGCCGATCTGCGCGCCTGGGAGCGCGTCGGAGATATTATCGCCACGCCGGATCATGTGTTCGTTTTTACGGCACCCGGCGAGGCTCTGATTATGCCGTTGCGGGCCTTCGACAATGCCGTCGACATGGCAGCCTTCGCCGATTGGGCCGAAGAAAACATTGAGGCCATCGTCAAGATGCTGTCCGGGAAATATAACGAACAATGAATTGGAATGCCGCTTCGTGCGCTCTTCAATCCGCGCCACAAACTGCCTATTCTATGCTGACCACGTAAGTTGAATGACGCATGGAGGCTGGTCGCAATGTTCAGTTTTCACAAAACCGTTTGGTTGTTGCTGACCGCCGCCCTGCTCTTCATCGCGCAATGTGCGCCATCCGACGCGCAGCGCACGGATCCCGCCGCCATCGAAGGAGGCGGTGCAGTTCTCGTTCGCGCCGATCGTCAAGCAGACGGCGCCGGCGGTGGTGAATGTTTATGTTCGTAGTCGCGTGCAGTCGTTTTCATCGCCATTCGCCGACGACCCATTCTTCCGGCAGTTCTTCGGCAACCGCCTCGGCCAGCCGACCGAGCGGCAGCAGAACTCCCTGGGTTCTGGCGTGATCGTCAGTCCGAACGGCATCGTCGTCACCAATACGCACGTCATCAAAGGCGGCGGTCAGACCGAGATCAAGGTGGTGCTCGCCGACCGGCGCGAGTTCGACGCCAAGGTGATCCTGCAGGACGAAAAGACCGACATCGCGGTGCTGCGCATCGAGGGCGGCGATGGCCGGTTTCCGACGCTCGAATTCGAGGATTCCGACAATCTCGAAGTCGGCGACATGGTACTCGCAATCGGCAATCCGTTCGGCGTCGGTCAAACGGTGACGCAGGGCATAGTGTCCGCCTTGGCGCGCTCCGAGATCACGCAGTCGGAAGCCCAGGTCTTCATTCAGACCGACGCCGCGATCAACCCTGGCAACTCCGGTGGCGCGCTGGTCGACATGGCGGGCCGGCTGGTCGGCATCAACACCGCGATCTTCTCCAAATCTGGCGGCTCGCACGGCATCGGCTTCGCGATCCCCTCGAACATGGTGCGGGTCTACGTCGACAGCGCACTGTCGGGGCGCAAGGTCGAGCGGCCGTGGCTCGGCGCTAAGCTCGAAGCTTTGACGCGCGAGGTCGCTGATGGGCTTGGTCTCGATCGAGCGTCGGGTGCGCTCGTCACCCGCATTTGGGACAAGGGACCGGCGGCAGAATCCGGCCTGCAAGCCGGCGACGTGATAACCGCCGTCGATGGTGTCGAGGTCGCGGACGCGCGTAGTGTGCTCTACCGCCTGCAGACGCGCGGCGTCGGCAACAAGGTGAAGATCGATCTGCTGCGCAAGACGCGGCCGGTGACGATGACAATAAGCCTGCGTGCCGCGCCGCCTCCAACCAAGGATGACATTCGCGACCTCAAGGGCGTGCATCCGTTCGACGGCGCGAAGGTTTCCAACCTGTCGCCTGCGCTGTCCGACGAGCTTGGTCTTGAGGACCAGGACGGTGTCGTCGTGTTGGCGGTGCGCCAGGGCTCGACCGCTCAGCGGCTCGGCTTCCAGCCGGGCGACATCATTGTGCAGGTAGGCCGCGAAGCGGCGGCGAATGTCGTCGACCTTGAGCGTATGCTCGGCCAGAAACAACGGACGTGGTCGCTCGGCATCAACCGCGGCGGTCGTCTCATGCAGCTGCAAGTGCAGGGGTAGCCGAGCATGTCCAAGATAATCATTCGCGCCGTGCATCGCGACGACTTTGACCAATGGCTGCCGCTGTGGGCTGGCTATAATCTGTTCTACAATCGACCCATCGTGGCTGAAGAAATCACCCGCACGACGTGGTCGCGGTTCTTCGATGCCTACGAACCGGTGCATGCTTTCGTTGCCGAGCGCGAAGGGCAGTTGATCGGCATCGTGCACTACCTCTTTCATCGCAGCACCAGCATGATCGAACCGGTCTGCTACCTGCAGGACCTGTTCACGGCTAAACTGGCGCGGGGCGAGGGCGTCGGGCGGTCGCTGATCGAAGCGGTCTACGATACCGCCCGCGACAAGGGCTCAACCCGTGTCTACTGGATGACACACGAGACCAACGCCCAGGCGATGGTGCTCTATGATCAAGTGGCGGAGAAGTCCGGCTTCGTACAGTACCGCAAGCAGATTGGCTGAGCGGTTGGCATCGATCCTCGTCTGCTTCTTCACATCAGACCCTCGCGATCGATGCTTTTTCGTTTCCATGACCTGCGCCATACTCCGCCTCAAAACCCAGAGCGACGGAGGAAACTGGAATGTCGACGAATAAGAAGCGCGTGTTCGTGCCGGATGCACTGGCGGCACCCGCCGTTGCGATGCTGGAAGCGCGCGGCGATATCGAAATCCACCGCTTCGTCAACATGATGTCATCGGCCGACTTCAATAAGGCGCTGGCGTCCTACAGTCACGTCAATGCGGCCCTGCTTGGGCCGACGCCGTGGGGCGAAAGCGAAATCAACAGTGCCAAGGGCCTGCAGGTCGTCGCCCGCATCGGCGTCGGTTATGACGCGGTCGACGTTCCGGCCTTGACCAAAGTGAAGGTGCCGTTGATGACCACCGGCATCGCCAATTCGCCTTCGGTCGCCGAGCAGGCGGTGTTTTTCATGATGCAGTTGGCCAAGCGCGGCAACGATCTGCATGCCATGGTTCAGAACGGCACCTGGGCGAACCGCTTCGCCATGCTGCCGTCCGATCTCGGCGGCAAAACGGTTCTGATCGTCGGTTTCGGCCGCATCGGCACGCGCACCGCCAAGCGCTGCCTCGCGATGGAAATGACCGTGCAGGTCTATGATCCCTACGTGAAGGCCGACGCCATCAGGGCCGCCGGCTGCGAGCCGGTGAGCGATCTTGATGCCGCCTTCGCGCGCGCCGATTTCGTTACGCTGCATTGCCCGCGCACCAAAGAGACCATCGGCATGGTCAATGCCGCACGACTGGCCCGCATGAAGCCGACGGCGTTCATCGTCAATACCGCGCGTGGCGGCATCGTCGACGAACCGGCGCTGCATGCGGCGCTCACCGCGAAAAAGATCGCCGGTGCCGGCCTCGATGTATTCGACAAGGAACCGCCGGCAACCGATAATCCGCTGCTGCATATGCCGAATGTGATCGTCGCGCCGCACATCGCCGGCGTCACCCGCGAGGCGGTTGAGCGGATGGGCATTCAGAGTGTGAAGAACATCCTCAGTGTGTTCGACGGCCAGCCGATCGTCGAGAACGTCATCAACCCCGAGGTGCTGAGCTAGGCTGCGGGCTCGATCGCGTCGCGCACCCGATCGACAGCCATGTCGAGGTGCCGGCCGAGCACCTCGACCAACGCTTCGCCATTGCGAGCGACCAGTGCGACGATCATCTCGTCGTGCTCAGCAACTGCCGCCGCCCATCGCTCCGGTCCCTCGTGGCCTATGAAGCGTATGCGCTTGATGCGGGCCTGCAGCGTCTCGTGCGTCTGCGCCAGCACGGCGTTGCCGGCGGCCTGCACGATCGCGGAATGGATCGCCTGGTTGAGCTTGAAGTAGGCCAGGCGATCGCGCTTGGCATAATGCTCAAGCATGCGCTCGTGCATCTGGCGGATTTTCTTGATCTGGGCGTCCGATGCCTTTCTGCAGGCGAGCTCTTGCGGCGGCCTGCTCCAGCGCTTTCAGGACTTCCAGGATCTCGCCGATGTCCTGCACGGTGAATCGGCGCACCACCGCGCCCTTGGCGGGTACGATCTCGACCAAACCTTCGCTGGCCAATGTCTTGATCGCCTCGCGCAGCGGGGTGCGCGAAACACCGAGCGATGCGCCGACCTGCCCTTCGTTGATGCGCGTGCCCGGCATCAGCTGGCCTTCGATGATCATGTCACGGATCTGGTTCAGCACGGCGTCGTGCAGCGTAACGCGCGTGATGCGCGTCACCCCACCCTGTACTTCGCCCGCGTCCTTGTCGACCGGTCTGGCAACCATGAAGTCCCAATCTCGTTTGCGTCGTGCCGAGCAGTCATACACCAAGGTGTCACTGGTGCTCACGTCAAAGCAAATGCCTCGTCCTGTTGCTGGCGCAGCGTGAGCAATGTCGAACCGCTATCGAATTCGAGATCAGACAGGCGGATCGGTTCGCCGGCGCGGATCGGACGGGCGAGGCGGCGGTTGGCGACGAGATAGTAGGGCGTGGTCCGGTCGGCCGAGATCGGGTTCATCGGCCGCATTTCGGCGGTGACACCGTCGATGGTGTGATGATGGCCGCGCGCTTCGAGCTGCGTACCGGCGCTGAGATCGCGCGTCGCCACCGCCACCAGGTCCATGTGGGGGCGATAGTCGTCACCGTAGCCCGAAAGGCCGAGCCCGGCCATATCGAGGACGCTCGTCGCGGCTTCCAGGCCGAGCAGATGGCGCGGCAAGTAGATCATCGCGGTCGCGCCGTCGGCGCTGACGGCGTGGCCCTTTTCGGCCAGTACCTGCCAGCTTGCCCGATCCTGACACGACACGACGATGAACACACCACCGGCAAAGCTCGCTTCATCGGGTGCGCGAAGATGATGGAATACGTCGAGACGCCGATTGCCGCTCAGCATGCCGTGCTCGCGCGACATTGACAGTAGTGCGGCCACTTCGGGAATGCGCGCGACTGGGGCGTGGAAAGGTGGTGTATCGGCGGCAAAGCCGGTGGCGTTGGCGACCAGCGTCATCTCACACAGGTCGGGTACGGCTTTCAACGGGTAGGCGGTGCGCAGGATTGCGGCGCGGGCTGCCGAGACGTCGCGCAGTGAACGGTCGCCTGGATGCCAAGTTTCAAGTAGTTGCGGCAGGGCGGCGACAACGCCATTGCTGGTTACGTTGCCAGTCGTGGCATCGAACACGAAGTCGTACTCGCTGGATTTTCCCGCCGCGACGATCTCGAAGCCGAGCGTTTCACCCCACGTGACGAGATCAATCAACAAGCTCGGCTGGTCGCCGTCGACTGGTGTAACGCCGACGCCGGCCTCGCGTGCCATGCGTAGCCAGCATCGGACCGGCGACGCTGTCGGTCTCCTTGGTGACGAGCAGCACATGGCGCTTTTCCGCGATTGCCAGCAGCGCGTGATCGGCGGCAGCTTCCGGATGACCTGTCGCTTCGACCAGCATCTGGAACGGCAAGCCAATCACGGTCGTCAGTCGGCCGGCGGCGACGTAGCGACCGGCGTCCCAGGCGAGGCGAGCTTCGGCCGGGGTCTCGCAGAGCCGGATGTCCGTCTTAGCCACGCCCGCCGCCAACAAGGCCCGCGCCGCTGCCTCGGTCGACAAATCGACCGCGATCCGCGCCGACAACTTCTTGATGAAGCGCGCCTGCGCCAGGAAGCTTTGCCCGAAGGCGCCACCACCGACGATGCAGGTTTCGATCGGATGGCGGATGCTGGCGTAACGTGCGTGATAGTTCATCGATGTCCCCAAAGTTTATTTTCTGCATGTTGCATACAGCATACTTGAATGGCAATCGGCCGCGTGTTACGGCCAGTTTCAAGCTATCCTATCCACGACAAGGCGGACCAACGGCGCGCAGACGCCGCATTTGAGCAGATCCCAGAGGCAACGCGGAGGACATCGCGATGAAGTTTCTCACACTTGCAGGCAGCGCAATAGCAGTGCTGGCTTCGTTTGCCGCGCCGGCATCGGCTTGGCAGCCATCCAAGCCGATTGAGTTTGTGGTGACATCTTCGCCCGGCGGCGGCACCGACAACTTCACTCGTATGATCCAGTCGATCATCGCCAAGTACAAGCTGATTGATCAATCGATGGTGGTGGTCAACAAGGGCGGCGGCAGCGGCGCAGAGGGCTATCTCACTGCCAAGACATCGGCTGGCGACCCACACAAGCTGATCTTCGGCACCAACAATGCCTACCTGCTGCCGTACGTGGCCAAAATGGGCTACAAATTCGCCGACCTGCAACCGGTCGCGACGCTCGCCCTCGATGAATTCCTACTTTGGGTCAAGAACGACGCTCCTTACAAGACCAGCAAGGAATACCTCGACGCGGTCAAGGCCAAGCCCGAGACCTTCAAGATGGGTGGCAGCCAGTCGAAGGATACCGACCAGACACTGACCAGCATGTTGTCGGCCGTGACCGGCGCCAAGTTCATTTACGTGCCGTTCCAGGGCGGCGGCCTCGTCGGCACCCAACTCGCCGGCGGCCACGTCGACAGCCACACCAACAATCCAAACGAGAGCATCGGCCAGTGGAAGGCCGGACAGGTGCGTCCGGTTTGCGTGTTCAGCCCGACCCGGCTGCCGAAGGGCGCCAACGTCACCGCCACCGAAGGCTGGCAGGATATTCCGACCTGCAAGGAACAAGGCATTCCGATCGAGCAGTTCCAGATGCCGCGCACGGTTTGGTTGCCTGCCGGTGCGCCCGCCGAAGCGACCGCCTTCTATGCCGGTGTGCTGAAGAAAGTCAGCGAGACCGACGAGTGGAAGGAATACATCACCCGCACGGTCCAGACCGGCCGCTACATGGCGGGTGAAGACATGAAGGCGTTCGTTGCCAAAGACGAGAAGAGTTCACGCGACGTGTTCGAGCGTGAAGGCTGGATCGTAAAGTAAGGGCACCCGCCCGGCTCCCCGACGGAGGAAAACATGATTACGCGTCGGACGGCTGAGGTCGGCATGGCGACCTTGACCACGCTGTTCGGACTGGCGACCATGATCGGCGCCAGTGAGTACGGCATTGGCTGGGGCCCGTCCGGCCCGCAGCCCGGCGCGTTTCCATTCTACATCGGACTGATGGTGACGCTGGCGAGCTTCGGCAATGCGGTGATCGCGTTGCTGCATGGCGCGTCGCAGGCAGCGGGCAGCACGTCATTCATCTCAGCTGAGCAACTGAAACTCGTCGCCGGTTTTGCGCTGCCAATGGGCGGGTTTGTAATCGCGAGTCTCTTTCTGGGGCTCTATGTAGGCATCGCGCTCTACATGTTCGGCACGCTCGCGCTGCAGAACGGCTATTCCTGGGGGCGAGCCTCGATCATCGCGCTGGGCCTGCCGGTGTTTTTCTATTTTCTGATCGAGCGCACCTTCAAGGTTGGCATGCTCAAGGGGCCGCTCGAAGCGGCATTGGGGCTGTAAGCGATGGACAGTATCGCTAACCTGATGCACGGCTTCGGCGTGGCGCTGACCTGGTATCACATCGGCTTGATGATCGTCGGTGTGCTGCTCGGCATTCTGGTCGGTGTGTTGCCGGGCCTGGGCGCGCCCAACGGCGTGTCGCTGCTGTTGCCGTTGACCTTCAGCATGGATCCCGTGGCGGCCATCATCCTGCTGACCTCCATGTACTGGGGCGCGCTGTTTGGCGGCTCCACGACGTCGATCTTGTTCAATATTCCCGGCGAACCATCATCGGTCGCCACCACCTTCGACGGCTATCCGATGGCGCAGCAAGGCCGCGCGACGGAGGCATTGAGCTACGCGTTCCTCTCGGCCGGATTTGGCGCAATGGCCGGTGTGATCCTCATCACGCTACTGTCGGGTTGGGTGACCAACTTCGCGCTGAAGTTCTCATCGCCTGAATTCTTTGCCGTGTACTTCCTGGCTTTTGCGAGCTTCGTCGGCTTATCCGGCGCGCCACCATTGAAGACGGCTGTGTCGATCGGCATCGGCTTCGCTTTGGCGGCGGTCGGCATGGATTCTGTGTCGGGCAGTCTGCGACTGACCTTCGGTTTCGACGAGTTGCTATCAGGCGTCAGCTTCCTCGTCGCCGTCATCGGCCTGTTCGGCATTGGCGAATTGCTGCTGACGATCGAGGAAGGGCTCAATCTGAAGGGGCTGCATGCCCGAATTACGCCGCGCGACGTTTGGCGGACAGCTTTGTCGATGCCGCGACACTGGGTGACGTTACTGCGCAGCGCTGCGGTTGGCTGTTGGATGGGCATAACGCCGGGCGGGCCGACAGCAGCCTCGTTCATGAGCTATGGCATCGCCAAGCGGTTCTCGCGCAGTGGCGCCAAGTTCGGCACCGGTGAAGCCGACGGCATTATCGCGCCGGAAACCGCGGACCACGCCGCTGGTACCAGCGCCATGCTGCCGATGCTGGCGCTGGGGCTACCCGGATCGGCAACTTCCGCCGTGATGCTGGGCGGCTTGATGATATGGGGGCTCAATCCCGGCCCGATGCTATTCATCGAGAAGCCAGATTTCGTCTGGGGCCTGATCGCCAGCATGTATCTCGGTAACGTAGTAGCGGTGATCCTGGTGCTGGCAACGGTGCCGCTGTTCGCCTCGATCCTGCGCATCCCGTTCGCGGTGATCGGGCCGGCGATCGTGGTCGTCTGCTTCATCGGTGCCTACACCATCGCCGGCCGGCCGTTCGACTTGTGGCTCGCCTTGATCTTCGGCTTCGTCGGCTATGGATTCAAGAAGCTCGACTATCCGATTGCGCCACTGGTGCTCGCCATGGTGATCGGCGACAAGGCCGAGGATGCGTTCCGCCAGTCGATGATCATGTCGAAGGGGCAGCTTTCGATCTTCTGGTCGAACCCGCTGGTGACGACCTTGATGCTGATCGGACTTGCGTTCCTGTTGTCGCCACTAGTGATGCGGCTGATGCGGCGGCAACCGGCGATCGCCTGACGCCTAAAGGCACTGCCTGTTTAGGTTGCGGCCTTGGCGCGGCGCGAGGCGCCCATGCGGGTGGCGATCATCATGGCATTGCGCATGGCGTCGACCTTGGCAATACCCTTGCCGGCGATGTCGTAGGCACTGCCGTGGGCGGCGGTGGCTACGGCGAACGGATAGCCGCCGAGCACGGTCACGCCCTGCTCGAAGCCGATCAACTTCATCGCGATCTGGCCCTGGTCGTGGTACATCGTCAGCACGCCGTCGAAGTCACCCTTCGTGGCCCGCACGAACACTGTGTCGGAAGGATAGGGTCCCTCGCAAATGATCCCGGCGGCCTTGCCGGCTGCGACTGCAGGAGCGATCTCGTCGATCTCTTCGCGGCCAAAATTGCCGCCATCGCCGGCATGTGGATTGAGGCCGGCGACGGCGATGCGCGGCGGCGAGAAACCGGCGGCGCTCATCGCTTCGTGGGTGAGCATCAGACTGCGCAGAATGGTGGCCTTCTTGATCAGCGCCGCCACGCCCGAGATCGGCACGTGCGACGTCACGCGCGCGTTCCACAGTCCGGGCAGAATGTTGAACTCGCTCGCAGTACCCTTGAAGCCGAGGAACTCATTCATGAACACCACCTCGTCCTCGTAGGCCGGATGCGACAGGCGCATCGACGCCTTGTTGAAGGGCGAGAACGTCACCGCATCGACGATGCCGGCATTGGCGAGCGCCAGGGCCTTGCGGAAATTCGCCATGGCAAAATCGCCGGACGGCTTTGCCAACTGACCAACCGGGATCGTCGCCGGGTCGAGGTGCTTGAGGTCGATCAGCACCGGTTTGTCGTCGTGCGGCAGCGGGTCGTTCGCGCCGATGGTGGCAATGTCGAGGGTGACGCCTGATACTTTGGCGCCGCGCGCCAATACCCTGGCGTCGCCGATCACGATAATGCGGGCGGCCGATGTGATCTCCTTGTCGGCCAGGATGCGTGCACTCAACTCGGGGGCGACGCCAGCAGGGCATCCGATGGCGTGGGCAAGGCACGGCTTGTGGGCGGTCATGGCTCGGGGTCTCGCTAAAGCGTCACCGACAATGCGGTGGCGGCAACGTACGGGCGCCCCTGCTGATCGTCAAGTATGCTGCATACAGGAGCTATTGACCCTTTGTCGATGTCACCCGCACGTCGAACGCACTTCCCAGGAACGTCGCCAACTCGGGGCCGGTCCTGCCTGCCGCCAACAACTGTCCGAGGTTGGGCTGTGACTTCGGTACGAATTCGATCGTGAGGCTCTGGCCGGGCGTATCGACGAATTTCGCGATGCCGGCTTTGATTGCGGCAACCTCGACGCCATCCGGCGGCAGTGCCGGGTCAGGCGACTTCAGCAATTGGAGCACCTGCAGGCGCTGTATGCCCAATCTGGCGTCAGTGGCGGCGAGTTGCATCAAGCCGAGGTCGCGGATGGAAATGGCGATCGGGCCAAGTCGCATATCCTGGGCCGATAGGGCGAGGGACTCCGGGCCGGCCATCAGCGCCTTTCGAGTCACGTTGGTGAGTTCGATTTGCGCCGATGCGGATATGACATCGGCGAGTTCGAATTCCATCGTTTGGACAAACGATTGCGTCGGCTCCTGCCAGCTCCATTTGCCGTCTTGTCGAAGCTTTGCGGTGCGTAGACCGGCCCGGGCGAGCGAGGCAAGTGGCTCCGGCGCATTGGCGGCGAGCGGCATGTCCATCTTGAAGTTGAATTGACCCACGGTCGGCATCTGCCCGACGAAAGCACCCCAACTCAAGTTTGTCGTTTCGAGGTTGATCAGCTGCCCCGTCGTCGGATGCGGAAACTTGACGTCACTGATCTCGATGCCGTCGAGCGCGCGCAGGACGTCAGAATACAACTGTGCCGGGCGCATCATCGTGGCCGGGGTCATCTGCCCCGTCATTCTCAGGATCTGCGGCAGCTTCAGCCCATTGAGGGCGAAGCGGCCGAGGTGAATGACCTCCTTCTTCGGCGACGTAGTGTCGAGGCCGGTGAGAGCGAAGATACCCAAACGCCCAGCCTGATAGTCGTCCATTGCAAGTTTGTCGATTTTGATTGGCGCGATGCCGGTCCGCTTCGAGCACAATGCCGCGATACTCAAGCTTGCCGAATGAGATGCTTCCGTAGACGTCCGCCATGGCGTTGGCGAACGCCAATTGCTGCCCCGGAGCCTGCCGGCCGGCGGTCGGCTGATTGGCCTTGAAGGCGGTCCACGCCGGACGCAGCTTCGCGGCATCGACACCGACCTTGTCCATTGTCGCGCCGCCGATGACAACGCTGATCTGATTGCCGACCTTTATCGACATCGGCCCTACGCCGGCGGTCTGCCAGAGCACGGTCTGGCCGGCCGGACGCTTGCTCGTGCCGGCGGGTGACAACGCCGCCAGCAGGCCGGTGAGATCGTAGTCGGTGACGTAGCCGTCGCGCGCCTCGACGAGCATGTCGCCCGCCACTGGTGGTTGCATCTTGCCGGTCATGGTCATGCGCCCGGCCGATGCCTTGGCGATCCGACCGTCGTGCAGGGCCTCGATGCGGATGTCGTGCTGCGTCTGATGGATATCGCCGGCGAATGGCGCGGTGCCTGCCTTTTTGGCGGCGGGTGGAGTTGTGGTGGATGTCATCGTGTCAACCGACATCGACTTTGCGCTGATCGCACCGACGACACGTGCGATGCTTTCGAACGTGTCGTTGGCCCCGATCGCCGGAGCAATCGGGCGCATTGCGAAAGCTTCAGCGACGATCAGCGGAATTTGGTATTTCGCTACCGGCACGACCTCCGCAGACCAAGTCGAAGTAGCCGCGAGATCGCGGATTTCCATCCGGTCGGCGGCGATACCGCCATCCCGACTGGCCGCGCCAAATGCCTTGATACTGCCGATGGTTGTGGCGGCGTCCGGTGCGGCATCCTTTGGCAGCAGGATGATCTGCTTTATTTCGAGCGTGCGGTTCCAAAGGTCGAAGTCGATCGGGCCATGCTCGGCCTTGGCGAACACGGTGCCGAGGCTTGCAAATTGACTTTCGACCTCGGCCACCACGCGCTGCCGCATGACGTGCGTCGCGGCGTATCCACCGAGCCCGACCACGACCAGGGCCGCCGCGCCAATGGTCAACGTTCGCGAAGTGGCCATCACCGAAGTCCTCGATTGAGTGGGAACAGGAAACGTTTGCGCTTCGCCGCGCTACTCACTCTTGCGGCGGGTTAGGAACGCCAGCCGTTCGAACAGATGCACGTCCTGCTCGTTTTTCAGAAGTGCGCCGGCCAGTGGCGGAATCACCTTGCGTGGATCGCTCTCGCGCAGCGTCTCGGGCGAGATATCCTCGTTGAGCAGCAGCTTGATCCAGTCGAGCAGTTCCGAGGTTGACGGCTTTTTCTTTAGGCCCGGCACCTCGCGCAGCTCATAGAACACGGCGAGTGCCTCCTTGACGAGACGACCCTTGAGGCCTGGGAAGTGGACCTCGATAATCGCTTTCATGGTCTCGGCGTCGGGGAATTTGATGTAGTGGAAGAAGCATCGGCGCAGGAAGGCGTCGGGTAGTTCCTTCTCGTTGTTCGATGTGATCAGCACCACCGGGCGCACCTTCGCCTTCACGGTTTCGCCGGTCTCGTAGACGTAGAATTCCATGCGATCGAGTTCCTGCAGCAGATCGTTCGGAAACTCGATGTCGGCCTTGTCGATTTCGTCGATCAGCAGGACAGGCCGCTGCGGCGCCTCGAACGCCTCCCACAACTTGCCGCGCCTGATGTAGTTCTTGATATCCTTGACCTTGGCGTCGCCGAGTTGGCTGTCGCGCAGGCGCGAGACGGCGTCATACTCATAGAGGCCCTGCTGGGCCTTGGTGGTCGATTTTATGTGCCACTCAATCAGCGGGCTATTCAGCGCCTGCGCCACCTCGTTTGCGAGTACGGTCTTGCCGGTGCCGGGCTCGCCCTTGATCAGCAGCGGCCGTTGCAGCGTTACGGCGGCGTTGACGGCGATCTTGAGGTCGTCGGTGGCGACGTATTGGGCAGTGCCCTTGAACTTGGCTGTCACGTCGAAGTGTGCTCCCTCGGCTGCGTCCCGCTCACTTAAAGCGGCTGGAGATGGCAGCTTCAAGTGCTCATTCGTCACCAGAGGGAGGCGGCGACTGGCGTCGTCGCGGTGGACTGATAGCGTCCCCGCCTCGGCAAAGTCTGCGGGCCCGCTCGCTCTTGGCGAGTGGTTGCTCGTTTGGTGCACGCACTAGTGGAAATATGTGCAGATGCAACTGATGTGCGCTTGATCAAACGCTGTTCAAGAACGGCTGAATTTGGCAGCCGCAGTGCCATTCTCAACCGTATCCAGCGCTTACGAGAAGGAGCTGATCGTAAGCACTTGACTTGGAATAACAGCCACTTAAAAGGGGCTGCGACAACATAGCCGTCGCTTCGCATCGGCTGCGACGGCCACGGTTCGGAGGCACGTCATGGGCACCAAAGATATGAAGCCAGCCCCAAAGCCGGCGCCGAAAATCGCGACCAAAGTCGTAGGCAAAACGGTTGAGCCAACTTCGTCGAAGGCTGCATCGGGCGCCTCAAAATCGAAGCAGTCGCAGGCGACCGTGTCCGCAATCGTGCTGACTGAGGACTATCGCCCTTCAGAGAAAGAGCCGTTCATGAACGAACGGCACAAGCTCTACTTCCGCCGCAAACTCGTCGAGTGGAAAGAGGAGATCATTCGGCAGACGCGCGAGACAGTGCAGGGTCTGAACGAGGATTCGACACAGCACGCCGACATCGCCGACCGTGCGACCTCGGAAACCGATCGTTCGCTGGAATTGCGGGCGCGAGATCGCCAGCGCAAACTGGTATCGAAGATCGACGCGGCGATCGCGCGCATCGAAGATGGCAGTTACGGTTATTGCGAGGAAACTGGCGAGCCGATCGGTCTGCGTCGGCTTGAAGCGCGACCGATTGCGACGCTCAGCCTCGAAGCCCAGGAACGCCACGAACGCCGCGAGCGCGTGTTCCGGGCAGATTGATAAACAAGTCTTTACGGTGATTTATTCAACCCCACTCCGGCGACGGCAGGAGTGGGGTTGATGCGTTGCGCATGCCTTCAATACATCTTCGATTTTTCGCCGGGGCCGGCGCCCTTGATTTCCTTGACGAGGCCGTTGACGGCGTTGGCCATGACGCGGATGTCGTTCAGCAACGTGCAGAACTGGTAACCTTCGGCATATCGCTTGGCGAACGTCTTTGGCGTATCGGAGTGAACGCCCGCAATTTTGCCGGCGGCGCGCGTCTTCTTGGCGATCTCGGCCATGGCGGCCAGGATCTTCGGATCGGTCGGGTCGAGCGAGGCCGGGTGCCCCATCGTCATCGATAGGTCGCCTGGACCGACGTAGACGCCGTCGAGGCCCTTGACCGACAGGATCTCGTCGAGGTTCTTGATTGCCTCGGTGGTCTCGATCATGGCGAGCAGCAGCACTTCCGTGTTGGCGTGCTGGGGATAGTCGGCGCCGCCGTAGTGAGCCGCGCGGAACGGGCCGATGCTGCGTGCGCCCATCGGCGCGTAGCGGCCGGCCTGGACCAGTGCTTCGGCCTCTTTCCGGGTGTTGATCATCGGGCAGATGATGCCATAGGCGCCGCAGTCGAGCACGCGCATGATGTCGGCCGGATTGTTCCACGGCACCCGCGCCATCGGCGTTGCACCCGAAAGCGAAATCGCCTGCAGCAACGGGACCACGTCGTTGATATCGACGTTGCCGTGCTGCATGTCGATTGTCACGCTTTCGAAGCCCTGGGCGGCGTAGATCTCGGCCGCGAACGGACTCGGTATCGACACCCAACCGTTTATGGCGGTCTTGCCTTCGGCAAGCAATTTCTTCAATCCATTAGGTCTCATCGGGCGTCCTCCATTTTGTTGTTGTAGTCACGACGACTTTGCATCGCGAACTTCTCGTGACCTTACCACTCCGACCCACATCGTCATCTTCCGGGAGTGGGCCGAAGCTGCGCGTCGGGTGCAGGACGGCAAGTGGGCGCCGCCCTGCTCGACCCTTTACTTGCCGACGGCCGCCAGCGCCTTGCCGGACTTCACGTCGGTAACCGCGCCGGTGGCGAGATCAATGCGATAGATCTCGCGCAGCACGTTGCCGGCAAAGCCGATCTCGACGATCGAGACATCCTTGAAGGTGGTGTTGATGCCGTCTGGCAGCACTTTGTTGAAGTCTTCCGCCACGGCGTTGAAGGCTGTCTGCACGGCGGGTGTGAACTTCGCCATGCTGTAGACCATGGTGTTGTGGGGATTGTGGGCACGCGCTTCCTTGCCGTCCTTCATGACATTGAGGCCGCTGGCGCCGACCGTGCGCGTCAGTTCCTTCGCCGCCTCGCTCATCACTGCGTAGACCGGACCGGTGCAGCGCGGCAGCGGACCGTCGCGCAACGGTGTCAGGGCTGCGGTGGCGCGGGTGTTGAATGCATGCATCGCCTCGTAGCCGTCACCGGTCTTGACGATGCCGAGGTCGAACCACCAGGGAGCGCCGGCGCCCTTCGCAGCTTCGGTGGTGTAGAAGGTCTTCAAGGTCAGCGCGACTGGGCCTGGCAGCTTCGGCATCGCCTTCAGCATTTTGGCTGGCGTGCCGCGGTCCGCGCTGTGGATGTGCAGCACGGTGACGTGCGGGATGTTCGACACCTTGGTCTCGGCCGTGAGACCATTCTTGATCAGCTGTTCAGTCAGCGGCTTCTTTATCTTGGCATCGAGTACGTCGTTGACCTCTTTCGGCAGCCGATAGACGACGCCGTAGGTGGCGACGTGCTTGCGGAACGCAGGTGGTGCGAGGGCGCTATTATCAATCTTCTGGGCGACGGCGGCAGTCGTGCCGGCGGCGACGACTACAATTCCAAGTGCGAGGCGGGAAACGAGACGCGACATACTCACGACGAACCTCCAATTGTGTTTCGACATCCGAGGACAAGAGCAGTTAGTCACGACAAGACGATAACACAGGGGCGCGACTTGGGAAGACGTGCGCGCCGCCCGTTGTCGTGGCAGCGCGCTCGGTTCTTCATCAGTGGATCTCATCCATCTTGTTGAGCGCGTCGCGCAACTGGGCGATGCCGAAACCCTTGGCGCGGGCAGCACTTAGGATCACCGCTTCCTTGCGGGTGAGCACGTCGCAGGCGGCTGGTATTTTTGCAGCCACTTCATGCGGGATGACACAGGCGCCGTGCCGGTCGGCATGGATGAGATCGCCCGACTTCACCACCATGCCGGCGACGCGGACTTCGCGGCCGTAGTCGGCAAGATGTACCCAGGCATGGCTTGGCATCACCGAGCCGGCTAGTGCCTGGAAGCCCGGCGCCCACTGCGGGATGTCGCGAATGCAACCGTCGGTGACGACGCCGGCGCAGCCGAGGCCCTTATGGACCGCACTCTGCACTTCACCCCAAAACGCACCGAAACCCATGTCGGCGCCGTCGAGATCCTGGATGATCATGACGGAGGGGGCCGGGCCACCCTCGGCGACATATTCGTAATAGCCGACGCGCTGGGCCTTGGCCGCCTTGCCTTCGAGTTCGTTGGCGTGTGTCGCGCGGATCGTCGCAGTGCGCGCATAGCCAACGATCGGCGGCAAATCCGGGAACGGACACACCAGCGGCTTGGTCGTGAAGCCGGTGACGCGATACTTGGCATCGATCAATTCCAACGCGTTGCAGATCGTCGGCGTATCGACGGCGCGGAGTTGTTCGAGCAGATCGGCTGGATGCTTGGTCATTGAAGATGTTCCCTTTTTCAGTTCTTATGGTGCTCCGTCGCATCCGGCCGGCGCGCGGAACGCGTGTCGGATGCGACAAATCAAGAAAGCGCTTCCTTCAAGCGCGCTTCATCAATGCCGACGCCTTTGGCGGCGCCGACGATCAGGTGCCAGGTGTCGTCCGGTAGCGGCACGCCATTGGCGAGGCGGTCGCGGCGGGTGGCGAGTTCCGGTTCGCCCGGCACCAGCACGGGCTTGTCTTTTACCGACGGCTTCGAGCTTTTCACGAACGACGTATAGCGCGTGACTTCCTTCGGGAAGAAGCCGTCCGGGTCAATCTTGGCCGGGTCGATGTAGAACGACAGCATGCCGTTGGCCCATTGCGGCCGCGCCTCGTTGGCAGCACCGGTGCCGGTCAGCGCGCCGCCGAGGATCTCGCACATGAAGGCGAGGCCTGAGCCCTTATGCTCGCCGAAGGCGCGAATGGCGCCCTTGCCGTTCTTGTAGGAGCGCATCGCCTTCGGGTCGAAGTCGCCATAGAGCACGTGCGGATCGCCACTCATCTGGCCGTCCTGGGCGATCAGGGCATTGGCCGGCAGCTTCTTGCCGCCCTGGCTCGCCACCAGCACCTTGCCCTCGGCGACAATCGAAGTTGCGAAATCGAGAATCAGCGGATCGGTACCGGGGCGAGGAATGCCGCAGGCGTAAGGCGCGGTCGAGAAGCGGCGGTCGACGCCGCCGTACGGCGCCACCAACTGGCTCGCCGCGGCGTTCACGTAGTGGATCGAGACGATGCCTTCAGCCGCTGCCATCTCGGCCCATTCGCCGACGCGGCCGACGTGGCCGGAATTGCGCATCGCGATTGCCGACAGCCCCATGGCCTTGCATTTGTCGAGGCCCATCCGCACCGCCTGCGGCGCCATCGACTGGCCAAACCCGTACTGCGCATCGACCACCGCCAGCACCGGTGTTTCGGAGATCACCTTCAGCTTCTGGTCGGTGACGAACTCGCCCGATACCTGCTTTTGTACGTACCACGGCACCCGCACCACGCCGTGGCTATCGTGGCCGGTCAGGTTGGCGCCGACGAGGCTTTCGGCGATGCGGTCGCCCTGGGCACGCGAAGTGCCGGCCTTGACGAAGATGTCGGACACGAGCTTCTGCAGCGCGTCGGCGCGGATGGTCGGCATGGGCTTCCTCGAACTTGGCTGTTGTTTGTTGCGCCGCATCGTGTCGCAGATGCGCGCTTCTGCCTAGTGGCCACGCGCACGGGGGCTAAGCCCGCAGCGCGCATCACGCTCTCGCGATGAAACGACCAAAGGGCTCGACACCGGCCCTGCAATTGTCTTCAGTCGTGCGACCGGCCCTGTCCGGCGCCACGGGAGGATTGATGCAGCATTTCGTGTTCGATGCTTATGGCACGCTGTTCGATGTGCATTCGGCTGCGAGCCGTCACGCCGCCGCGATCGGCCCACAATGGGAGCGGCTGTCGCAGATCTGGCGAGCGAAGCATCTAGAATACACCTGGATACACGCCGCCACCGGGAGGCCCGAGACCTTCTGGACGCTGGCCCGCCGCAGCCTCGAGTTCGCCGCAACTTCGACCGGCGGCCTGTCCGACGACTTGAAGGACAAGCTGTTGGCGGCCTATCGCACGCTTGGCGCTTACCCCGAGGTGGCAGAGGTGCTTTCGGCGTTGAAGGCACGCGGGGCTAAGACCGCGATTTTGACTAACGGCGATCCCGACATGATCGACGACGCGGTGAAATCGGCGGGGCTTTCCCCGCTGCTCGACGCGGTCATCACCGTGTCCGAGGCAGGCATTTTCAAGCCGCACGCCGCCGTCTACCGGCTGGTGACGGAGCGCTTCGGCATTGGCCCCGAGGATGTCTCGTTCCAGTCGTCGAACCGCTGGGACGTCGCTGGCGCGCAGGCGTTCGGCTTCCGCACCGTATGGGTCAACCGCTCGGATGCGCCTGACGAATATCCCGACATGCCGGCCGGCCGCACGCTCGCCACGCTTTCCGCCCTGCCCGAACTCTATTCCTGAAACGAGGCTTCGACGATGACCAAGATCGACTACTTCATGACACTGAACTCGCCCTGGGCCTATCTCGGCAGCCGGCGCCTGATCGAGATTGCCAAGGCCAAGGGCGCCACTATCGACCTCAAGCCAACCAAATTCGGCCCGGTATTCGAAGTCACTGGCGGCCTGCCGCTGGCCGAAGCGGGCGCCGGCGCGGCGCGCTTATCGCCTGATGGAACTCGATCGCTGGCGCAAATTCCGCGATCGGCCACTGGTGCTTGAGCCGAAGTTCTTCCCGGCGAATGAAGCGCCGGGCACGCGCATGATCCTACGTGCGAAGCTCGCCGGGCTCGATGCCGTGCGACTATCGAGCGAGATAGGTTGCGCGATCTGGGAGATGGAGCAGGATATCGCGCTGCCCGAGGTATTGGCCGCCGCTGCCACGCGAGCGGGCATCGATGCCGCCAAGATCCCCGCCGGCCCGACCGACGCCGAACTCGATGCCATGAACGACGCCTTCACCCAGGAAGCAATTTCGCGCGGCGTGTTCGGCGCGCCGACCTACATGCTGCCGTCGGGCGAGTTCTTCTGGGGTCAGGACCGCTTGGATTTCCTTGAGCGGGCCTTGTGAACTGCGGACGGCCGCGACTTCAGAACAATGAAGTCATCCGTAGTCAGTAGTCCACCGTTGCCGGCGACAGCGATCAAGTCGGGGCCGGCGCCGATCGTGATGTAGGCGTGCCCGAACGAGTTGGTGATCGACAGCGCGGCGAAGCTGGTGCCGAGCGCGGTGAGGTCGAGTTTGTCTTCGCCGACGACGAAGTCGAATACGAAGTCGGTGCCCCAGCCGGCGGTGAACACCGCGCGGTCGAGCGCGCCGTCGCTGACGCCACCGCTGTTCATGTACAGAACGTCGGTGCCGGTGCCACCGGTCAGGATGTCCGCGCCGGTGCCGCCAACAAGCGTATCGCCGCCGCCGTTGCCGGTAATGGTGTCGGTACCGGCCTCGCCCCACAGGAAGTCGTTGCCCGAGCCGCCGGTGATGATGTCGGTACCGCCGCCGGCGTAGACCACGACGTCCACCGAGGCGTTTTCGGCGGTCACCGTGTCGTTGCCATTGACATAATCGGCGAGCCACTCGATCTGGTCGCCAACCATGTTGATCGTCAGGCCGGAGCCGCCGACAACATAGAGCGCATCGAAACCACTACCGCCTTCGATTGCGATATCGCTGCCGTCGGTGAAAAGCAGGTCGTCGCCGTCGCCGCCTGCAAGCCAATCGATCCCAATGTCGCCGAATAGCACGTCATTGCCGGCACCGCCGGTCAAAAAGTCATCACCTGCACCAGCCCAGATAATATCGTCAAATCCGCTACCGAGGAACCAGTCATTTCCGCCGCCGCCATAAATTGTGACGGCTACGGTCTGGTTCTGCGCCAGGACAATGTCGTTGCCAAAGCCACATTCCATCCATTCGATACCGGTAGCGGCAAGGTCAATCATCCAAGGATAACTGTTCACGGCGTAGAGCACGTCGTAGCCGTCGCCGCCGTCGATGGTATCGGTGAAATCGCCGTAGATGGTATCGTCGCCGGCGCCGCCGATCAGTGTGTCGGCCTCCTGCGCGAAGATATCGGCATTGCCGACGAGAGTGTCGTTGCCGTCGTTGCCCATCAGCGTGTCGACGCCCGCGCCACCATACAGGGTGTCGTTGCCACCGTCGCCCGATATGATGTCCAATCCAGCGGTGCCGCTGACGACATCATCGCCGCCGAGGGAGGCCCAGGTACCACCGGCAAAGGGAAGGGTCGCGATATCGGTTGCCTCGGTAAAGTAGAAGTTGGTGATCGTGACAGGCGTTGCGATGGAGGCATTGTTGGCTTCGCTGCTCTCGCTGATTGCGTTTGCGGCGTCAACGATCGCACCAATGAAATAAGTGCCATTGGCGAGATCGGAGGGTAGGTCAATGCCTACGAAATCGTGTTCGGATGAGCCTGCTGGGATAGCCCCCTGATCGACCGTCATCAGCAGCCGATCGGTGACATCGATGGTTGCGTCGGTCGACAGATATATAGCGGTCGTCGAAGGTGCTGCCAGCGAAGACCCGATATTGGATATTGCAAATATGAACCCAATGCCGTTGCCCGCCACAACAATGTCTGACGTGAGGAATGGCGGCGTGATGATCGTCAGGTCGGGCCTTGAGTTTGCCACGGTAATCGCTACCACGCTTGACGTATTATTGGCGTCATTCGCTTCGGCCACGGAATTGTGGGAATCGACTATTGCCCCGATGTAATAGGTCCCTGGCGCAAGGTCTTCCGGCAGCGCAACCGTCGAAGCAACCTCGTGATGCGCACCGGCAGCAAGACTTGGTGTGGTCAGCATGGTCAGCCAATGGTCGCTGGACGTGATCGTGCTGTCGGTCGAAAGATAGATCTCAGTTGTGATGGGCCCGACAAATGGCATCGCAGTTGCGCTGCCGGAGTTCGTCAGGTCAAAAGAATACGAAACCAGCGACACTCCGCTAGCTGAATTGGCAGTTGCAATCGGTATCCCGACGAAGGATAGGTCGGCCTGCGGCAATGTGACAGTAATGGTGACGATGCTCGAAGAGTTGTTGACTTCGTTGCTCTCGGCCACAGCATTGGTCGCATCGGCGATGGCGCCGATATAATAGTTGCCTGGCGCCAGGTTTGACGGCAGGACGAGGTCCGCAATTGCCGATTGGTAGCCGCCACTAGTGATGGAAGCCATCCCAACCGAATTCAGCAGAATGTCGCCCGCAGTTACCGTTGCATCGGTCGATAGATAAATGCCGGTGGTCGAAGCGCTTGCAACCGCAGGGCCGAGATTGTCGACGCTGAAAGAATAAGAAATTAGCCCGCCAGCAGTGGCGGTCGTCGTATCAACCGAAGGCAATGCGGTGATGGCGAGGTCAGGTGTCGGCGCTGGTGCGGTCACCGTGATGGCAACACCGGCCGATGGATTGTTGGCTTCGTTGCTCTCGTTGATCAGGTTGGCATAATCGGCGATACCGCCGACATAGTAGGTGCCAGGCGCCAGATCGGCGGGCAGGAGCAGGTCGACGTTGCTGGTTTGATAAAATCCACCGGGAAACGACGGGTGCGTTCTGGTGGTGATCAGCACATCCGATGTCGAGATGGTGCTATCGGTCGATAGATAGATGCCGGTTGTGGAACTAACCGACGCAGAGCCACCGAGATTGTCGAGGTCAAACGTGAACGTGACGTGGCCACCGGCGGATACCGTTGTCGAACTCACAATCGGCGTGAAATAGATATCCAGATCGGGTCGGCCGGCCGTTACCGTGATGGCAATGCCCGGCGAGGCGTTGTCGGTCTCGCTAGTTTCGACCATCGCGCTGTTGTAGTCGGCGACGACACCGATGAAATAAGTTCCGGGGCTCAGGTAGCCTGGGAGGGTGATGTAGTTGGGATGCGTGAAGGTTCCTACCGTAAGGTTGAAACCTGCTTGGATGCCGGGAATAGAATTGATGGCAATGAGGGTATCGGATGTTGTTATCGTACTGTCGGTCGACAAATAAATACCAACACTCGAGGGCCCGGAGTTGCCGCCCAACGTCGTTGAGCTAGTGCTAACATTTTGTATGTCATAGCTAAAATATACGGACGCGCCCGCCTCGATGGTGAGGGAGCCCAAGGTCGGGGCCAAAACGGACAACAAGTTTGGTAATGGCATCGTCTCGTTCCATCTTCGACCCCGCCGATATTGGGGTATGCGTATCGAGTACGAGGGCTAATAGAAATTCTGCGGCCGAACAATGACGCGCCCGGATCGCTTGGAGTTTGCTGGTGGAGGTGCCTTAAGCGCCACACAATGTGGCTTGTCCGCGCGGAAACAATTTAGCCGGGCCCGCTTTCGCAGGCCCGGCCGATTGATCGTTCAAACGTTACAACGTGTCTGGCGCTTTACGCGTCCACCCACAGTTCCTTCGCCTCGATATAGATCGAGGGGTGGATCTTGTAGCCCTTGATCTTCTTGTCGGAGTAGTTGAACACCGCGCGCCACACCGGGATCACCGCCGGGCCGTCGTCGAGCATGATCTTCTCGATCTTCTCGACCACCGCCTTGCGCTTGGCCATGTCGAGATAGCCCTCGGCCTCGGTGATCAGCTTGTCGAACTCGGCGTTCGACCATTTGCTTTCGTTCCAGGCAGCACCGGTGCGATAGGCGAGCCCCAGAACCATCGTTCCGAGCGGACGATGCGCCCACGTCGTGAAGCCGAACGGCACCTTGGTCCACACGTCCCAGTACTGCGCCGACGGCATCACGTTGATCTTGACGCGGATGCCGGCCTCCTTCCACTGCTCGACCATGGTCTGCACCGCGAGCAGTTCCCAGTCGGGCGCCGGGCGGGCCGCGATCTCGGTGTCGATGCCGTTCGGATAGCCCGCCTCGGTGAGCAACGCCTTTGCCTTGGCGACGTCGCGCTTGACGGCGCCGACATCGACGTAGTCCGGGTGGGCCGGTGACACGTGGTGATGGTCGCCGGGCTTGCCGAGGCCGCGATGCGAGGCCTTGAGCACGGCCTCGTTGTCGGTCGCATAACGCAACGCTTGGCGCACGCGCTTGTCGTCGAACGGCTTGATCGGCTGCACGCGGGCAACGGCGGTATAGGCGGTGTCGACCGAGTTGACGGTGACGTGCGGCAGCTTCTCGATCGCCGGCAGGGTCGAGATCGCGCCCTGGTAGATCATGTCGACCTGCTTCGACGCCAACGCGCCGACCTGGGCCGCGCTGTCCTCGCCGATGTCGATCACCTCGAAGCGTTCGATGTTGGCGCCGCCCCCCCAGTGGCCGCTCTTGCGCGCGACGAACACGGCGCGTTTGCCGACTTCGAGTTCGACCATCTCGAAGGCGCCAGTGCCGTTCGAGCCGACCTTGAACTCGCCGTTCTCGGCCGGGATCCATCATCATCGCCGGATAGTGGAATAGCGCTTCCGGCACGGCGAGGTTCGGCGCCCGGCCATTCAGCTTGAAGGTGTAATCGTCGACCTTCTGGATGGCGTTCGCGTCCCACAGCTTGGTCGACTTCTTCTTCTTCTGGGTCTTGGCGTCGATCTCCTCGGTCTCGAACTCCTCGAGGATGAAGCCCTTGAGCAGGCCGACGGTCGACGAGCCGGTCTTGGCGTCGAGCAGGCGCTTCAGGTTCCAGATCGCATCGTCGGCGTTGAACTTGCGGTCGCCCTTGCGCCAGGTGGCGTCCTTGCGCAGCGAGAAGGTCCAAGTCTTGAGATCGTCGCTCGCCGTCCACTTCTCGACCAGGTTCGGACGGGTGACGTTGTCGGCGCCGGTGAATGTCAGGTAGTCGAGCACCTGGCGAGTGGCGTTTGCGCCTTCGATCCATGAATAGGTATGCGGGCTTTTCAGGTCCTGCACGCGCATGCCCAGGCGGATGATGCCGCCCTTCTTCGGCGCGGCCGTCTGGGCTATCGCCGGCAGCGAAAGTCCGGCCATGCCATAGGCCACCGGCGCCGTCACACCAAGCAGTGTGGCGATGCGCAGGAACTCGCGCCGGGCGATCTTGCCATCGGCCAACTCGGCGCCCGCGTGTCCGATGATCGGATGCAGTTTATCGGTCATACTAACCTCCCTGGAAGCCCGGCAGTGATGGACGGCAAGCCAGCCGCTCGCATCAGCTTAGTGCCCGGACACCGGCACGCACAAGAGGTGGATGAGTGCCGTCGGGAGCGAAGGTACGCCGCGCGACCACTAACTGCGCGGCGGGCCGAACACCTTTTCGACCCAGACCGGGCCGGACGAGAACAGGTCGTTTGTCGCGGCGGTCGGCGTTGCCGGCTTGCGCTCGCGTGGCTGCGGCCTGGAAGCGGCCTTCCTGGGTCTTGCCGACGCGTCTTCGGTCGATGGCGGCGGGGCGATCTGCCTTTCCGGTGCCTTTTGTTGCGGCACATTCGACGTCGGAGGTGGGGCGCCGAGTGGCATACGGGCTAGCCATTCCGGCGCGGCTGGCGTGAACGAAGGCGCTATCGCTTCCGCTGTCGCCGTGGTCGCCGGCACGGGAACTGGCGCGAAAGCGGCGACGTTCACTGGCGGCAGTTGCGTCAGCGGCGCCGGAATGATTTCAGCCACCGGCGGGCTTGGTGCGATCACAGGTGCGGCCTGCGGCGCTGGCTGTGGTCGGGTTGGCTCAATGCCGTGGTAACCATTGAGCGGCACGCCATCGGGCCAGTTCGCTGAAGGCGAGGCGGTGCCGCGCCAGCCGTGCACCTGCGGCGTCGTGGCTTTCGGTTGCGGCAGTTCGTCCGATTTTTCGCTTTTGTTCGGTTCGACGACGAGCAATGCCAGACACAGGCCGAGGCTCGAAATTGCCCATGGCCAGGAAGGCAGCGTGGCGCGATCCGCGCGCGCGCTCGGTTCAGCTGAAGGGGCTTCGCCAAGCGCAGGCGGTTCAGGCGAGGCGGCAATGGCGACGCCAAGGCGCTCCAGCCATTCTTCCTGCTCCCGCTCCGCGTTGTCGGCCAATTGATCGGTTCCGTAGGTCTCCGCCGACGCTGATGCACCGGGCGGAGTTGCGCGTTTTCAACTGCTTTTGCTGTTTGGCGACCGAATTCCACTTGCCTCGCACAATAGCGCTGACTGATTCGGGCAGGCATCGTCAACGCTCTATGTCAGCATTAGGACGATTGTGGTGTGCTGACGGGTTATGCCAGCCGTTGCCGTGGGTCGGTTGACAGGGCGCGGTGATCGGCCGGCATAATGGCGCCGACTGTCGCCGCGCCGGCCAATAACAGGGAATTTGCACAGATGAAATCGCATGCGAGAGCAGTGGTGATCGGCGGTGGCGTGGTCGGTGCAAGCGTCCTCTATCATTTGACCAAGGCCGGATGGAGCGATGTCGTGCTGCTCGAAAAGCACGAACTGACATCCGGTTCGACGTGGCATGCGGCGGCCGGCGTCCACACCTACAACTCGGACGCCAATGTCTCGAAGCTGCAGAAGTACACGATCGATCTTTATCGCGAGATCGAGCAGATATCCGGCCAGTCGTGCGGCATCCACCAGACCGGCAACCTCGTGCTCGCCGCCAACGAGGAGATTCTCGACAACCTGCGCCTGATGCACTCCCGAGCCAAATACCTCGGCATGGCAACGAGCCTGATTACGCCATCGGAGGCCAAGGCGCTCAATCCGCTGATCGACGAGGCGTGCTTCGTCGGCGCGCTGCATCGCGAGGACGGCGGTCACGTCGACCCCAATGGCGTCACCCACGCCTACGCCATTGCCGCGCGCAAGGCCGGCGCCGAGATCCATCGCTTCACCATGGTGCAGGATTTGAAGCAGCGGACTGATGGCACTTGGGACGTGATCACGAATAAGGGCAATATCCACGCCGAGCACGTCGTCAACGCCGCCGGCTTATGGGCGCGCGAGGTCGGCCGCATGGTCGGCATCGAACTGCCTGTGCTCGCCATGGAGCACATGTATGTCGTCACCGAAGAAATCCCGGAAGTCGCCGCGCTGTCCAAGGAGTTGCTGCCGACATCTGATTATTCCGGTGAGATCTACATGCGCCAGGAGGGCAAGGGCGCCTTGCTCGGCACCTACGAGAAGGACTGCCGGATCTGGTCGCCGCACGTCGCGCCCTGGGATTTCAGCATGCAATTGCTGCCGGACGATCTCGAACGCCTGACACCGCATCTCGAAATCGGCTTTCAGCACTTTCCGCCGATTGGCCGCGCCGGCATCAAGCGAGTCGTCAATGGCCCGTTCACGTTCGCGCCTGACGGTAATCCGCTGGTCGGGCCGGTCCGCGGCCTGCGCAATTTCTGGTCGGCCTGCGGCGTGATGGCCGGGTTCGCCCAGGGCGGTGGCGTCGGCCTCGCGCTGTCGCGCTGGATGGTCGACGGCGATCCCGGCGCCGACATCTTCGCCATGGACGTCGCCCGCTTCGGTACTTACGCGACGCATCCCTACACCTTGATCAAGGTGCCGGAGAACTATGCCCGCCGCTTCCGCATCGCCTATCCGAACGAGGAGTTGCCGGCAGCCCGGCCGCTGCGCCGCACGCCGGTCTACGATCGCCTGAAGAGCGCGGGCGCGGTTTTCGGCGCCAACTTCGGGCTTGAAGTGCCGCTGTGGTATGCGCCGAAAGGCACGGAAGCCCGTCGAGACGCCGACCTACCGCCGATCGAACGCGTTCCCGATCGTCAAGGCCGAGTGCCAGGCCGTGCGATCGGCCGTCGGCCTGATGGAAATCTCGGGCTTCGGTAAATATGAGATTGTCGGGCCTGATGCTGAAAGCTGGCTCGACAAGGTTCTGGCCAACAAAATGCCGAAGCCCGGCCGCATGGTGCTGGCGCCCATGCTGAACGAGCGCGGCACCATCATGGGCGACTTCTCGGTTGCCCGGTTGGAGAAAGACCGCTTCCTGATGATCGGTTCGGGCGTCGCCGAGATCTATCACATGCGTTGGTTCGAGAAGTATCCGCCACCCGTCGGCACCTATATCCGGCCGCTGACCGGCGCGCTCACCGGCTTCATGATCGCCGGGCCGAAATCGCGCGAACTCTTGCAGAAGCTGACCTTCACAGATGTGTCTGCTGACAAGTTCAAGTTCTTTGCCGCCCGCGAAATGGTGGTCGGCCTGTGTCCGGCGACCGTGTTGCGCGCCTCCTACACCGGCGATCTCGGCTACGAGATCTGGGTCAACGCCGACTACCAGGTGACGCTCCATGAAGCGCTGGTCGAAGCCGGCCGTGATCTAGGGCTCGTCCACTTTGGTAACCGCGCGGTGATGTCGATGCGATTGGAAAAGGGGTATGGCGCATTCTTCCGCGAGTTCCGGCCCGACTACACGCCGATGGAATCCGGTCTCGACCGCTTCGTCGCCTACGACAAGCCGGACTTCGTCGGCCGCGCCGCCGCCCGCAAGGATCGCGACACGCCACCAACGAAGAAGCTGGTGCCGTTGATCGTCGATACTGACGTCGATGTCGTTGGCTACGAGAGCGTGATGAAAGGCGGCGAGGCGGTTGGCCAGGTCACCTCCGGCGGTTTCGCCCACTGGGCCGACAAGAGCATCGCCATGGCCTACGTGCGTGCGGATCTCGCCCGCGACGGCGAGCAACTGTCGATCACCATATTCGGCCAGGACAAAACCGCGACCGTCCACACCACGCCCCTGTTCGATGCGAATGGCGGCAGGCAGCGGGGGTAGGGGCGGTGGTCAATGTCTGAACTGATGTGTTGGCCGCACGCTGTGTCAAAGACACCTGCGCCGTCGACGACGTCCAGCAGGTCGAGCGTAGCTGCGTGCCTATCGACGAGCGGTTGATCGCGCCAGGCGCGAAGATCGAACGGGTGTCGGCAAGCAGGGGGCTGTTTTGGGCCAACAACAGAAATCGCAGTTGATCAATTGTTGCTCTGCCGCAGTCGCTTCCGATGCCTGAAATGGTGACGCACGTCAGAGTTGTGCTAGCGTTCGCCTACGCTGAACCGGATTGTTCCGATGGTGCCACGAGGGGTTCTTATGAAGCGGCGGAATTTCATCACCCTGCTCGGCGGCACGGCGGCCGCGTGGCCCCTCACGGCGCGGGCCCAGCAGTCATTGCTGCCGGTGATCGGATTTCTCAATGGCTTTTCGGCCGCGGAATGGGCAATGCCGGTGGCCGCGTTTCACCAGGGCTTGAGCGAAACCGGCTTCGTCGAGGGCCGGAACGTGGCGATCGAATACCTTTGGGCCGAGGGTCGGTTTGACCGCGTGCCGGCGCTCGTCGCGGAACTTATCCGCCGCAAGGTCGACGTGCTCGTGGCGACCGGCGGCGGCGGCGGGGCGTTTGCCGCCAAGGCGGCGACCACGACGATTCCGATCGTATTCGCCTTAGGCTCCGATCCGGTCAGGCTGGGGCTCGTCGCCAGCCTCGCCCGGTCGGGCGGCAACGTGACCGGGATGTACTTTCTCACGTCCGAGCTGGAGGGCAAGCGGCTGGGGTTGCTGCGTGAGCTGGTGCCAAAGGCTGAGTTGATCGCCGCGATCGTCAATCCGAATGTTTTAGCCTACAAGCTAGTGTTGAAAGACATCGAGACCACGGCGCGCGCCGCCGGGCACCGGATCCACATCCTGCAAGCCAGCAATGAAGGGGAGATCAAGGCCGCCTTTGCGACCGTTGCCCAATTGCGCGCCGCGGCGCTGCTGGTCTGCGCCGACCCGTTCTTCCGCACCAAGCTCGACACGATCGTCGCGCTGGCGGCACGCCACGCCATCCCGACCATCTACGAGTTCCGGACTTCGCCGTGGCTGGCGGCCTCTTGAGCTACGGCACCAGTATAACCGACGCCACCCGCCAGGCCGGCGCCTATGTCGGCCGCATCCTCAAGGGCGAGAAACCCGGCGAGATGCCTGTCCAGCAATCGACCAAGTTCGAGATGGCGATCAACTTGAAGACGGCGAAGGCGCTCGGTCTGACGATCGCACCCTTGATGCTCGCGCAAGCCGACGAGGTGATCGAGTAAAGTTCGAAAGGGACTTTGCGGCGATGCATCTATGCCTGCTCTGGGTCAAAAATGGCCGCCCCACCGAGTTATCCACGCCTCCCGCCCCCATGCGATACTGCCCATGTTCCGCTTCACTAAAGGGCGCGCTTCGAAGGCGTTCAAAAGTGCGGAGGCGGAATGGACGGTCCGGAGGGTGTTGCGGTCACGCGCCGCGCCCTGCCGGAGGGTTCCGTGCACCCCACAAGTGTGCGAGTAAAGGGGAAGCCCACACCAGCTCGCTGAAGCACGGGGGGACCCTAAAATCCGTTCGAGCAATGGGGTGGCCCTGGGCCACTTGAATTCAATACTGCGGAAGACCGCCGTGGACCACGGCCACCCCGCTCTCCCTCGGATGAGGGGAATTTTTCAAGAACCACCCGTGAGAGTGAAGCCGTTGGAAACCGTTTTGTGTATGTACAATGTATAATTTGATAAGGCGCGCGCGCCGCGCCTCACGTCCCATTGAAAACCTGCCTGATCTTCGAGAAAAAGTCCGGTTGCGGGCACGGATTCTTCGACTTCGGCGCCGAGCTTGTAGTCACCGGCAGCGGCGATGGTTGCGGCGATGACCTCGCGCGATACAGACCCGGCGCCGTCGATACGCACCCGCGGCGGCTCGACCGTCACCGTCGCCACGACGCCTTTGGCTTGCAGCGCCTTTTGCACGCTGGCGGCGCAGTTGCCGCAATGCAGTCCTTCGATCTGATAGACGGCTGCCATGATAGCCTCGCGATGCTGGAAATTCTCGAACGGCCATCACTTGAATACAAGTCAGCCGGCCCGACAAGGCCGCCTCACGCCGCAGCAAAGGCCGGGCAGGTCGGCCAGAAGATCCGCGCCAGGCGATGCACTTCCGCCGGCACGCCGCTGGTGCGCAGATTGAGGTGGGGCAGCGGCGCGAGTGCACCGTCGTCGCTGAACCGGGGGTGCCGATGCAGGTAGTCCTCCAGGCTGTCGGCGACGATCTCAGGTTGCGACAGGATCCTTGTTGCCGGCGGCAGATGGCGCCGGAACAGATGCTCGACCAGCGGAAAGTGGGTGCAGCCGAGAATAGCGCGATCGGGTGTCAGGGTGCCGATGTTGCCGAGCAGTGCTGCGGCGCCGTCAGCGATCATGGCGTCGAGCCTTGCTTCCGGCGCGCCGCTTTCGATTGCGCCGGCAAGCTGCGCGCAGGTCTGTTGAACGACACGCACGCGCGGGCAGCGCTTGCCGATTTCCTCAGGGTAGACGTTCGATGCGATGGTGCGTGCGGTGCCGAAGATGGCGATCACGTCGGTGTTGTACTTCTGCGGGTATTGCGGCGTCGCCACCGCCCATGGGGTCTGGGTGGCGGCTTCGACTGTCGGGGCGATGATGCCGAGTATGCGACGATCGGAAAACGGCGAGTTCGGCAGCCAATCGCGCTGCAAGGTGCGGGCGGCGACCGCGGTCGCGGTATTGCAGCCGAGCAGGACGAGGCGGCAGCCGGCCTCAAACAGATAGGTGATACCGGCGCGGGTCAGCGCCACAACTTCTTCTGCCGGCCGGTTGCCGTACGGTACGTTGGCTTGATCGCCGAAATAAACCAGATGCTCGCGCGGAAACCGAGCGTGGAGTGCGCGCAGCACGGTAAGGCCGCCGAGGCCAGAATCAAAAATCCCGATCATTGGCTCCGATTATCCTGTGATTGGGGCCGATGCACGCCCCGGACCACCGGTGGGTGTTGGGAATTTTCACATTTGGATGTTTTCTTCGGTCATTCGCCTTGCGCCGGCGGCCCTGGCCGGATACAGACCCCCACTGTTGGAGAGGTGGCCGAGTGGCTGAAGGCGCACGCTTGGAAAGCGTGTTGGCTCGCAAGGGTCACGAGGGTTCGAATCCCTCTCTCTCCGCCATTTATCATTGATTTTATTGATGTTTTTCGCGTTTCCTGTGGTCGGTCCCACCAATAGTCCCGCCAGTTCGGCTCCGCTTGGTCCTTCCTAACCAATGCGGATTGCGGTGGAAAGTCCTGGACTGTCAATCGGCGCGCTTTCGAGTGCGAGGATGGGGTCAACCGCCGGCTTCTGTTCACAGGTTGCCATCGCGACGGAGGCGCGACGCGGATGCTTGGATTGGAGGCTGACACCGATGCGACCACAAAGATCGACGGCGAGGGAAATCACCGCAACGAAATTCACGTCGCGGCGAATGGTCGCAAATCTCTTATGGGGTGTTTTTGTGGGACTTGGTTGCCGTTCAGGCGAAGAACATCAATGAAATCAACGGGAAATGGCTCCGCGGGTAGGACGTGAGCAGAGCACCCCAAAGGCCCCGTATTTGCGGGCTTTTTCTCGACTGTAACAATTGGGATTGTAGCACTCAATTGTAGCACTTTCAACCCAGCGCCGATCTTGGTTTGAAGGGCATTGGCAGCGGGCTCCCCCTAGCGGTGGCAATCAGCGCGGTTCATACGGCTGAAATCACCCCTGGGCCCAGACCCGGTGCCGAACCGCCGCCCAGTTGACCCCGAGCGTGCATCACTGCATCGCAGCAATACGGGCGCTAACTTGACTGATTAGTCGATCACTTCATTGGCAAATCCGAGAAGCGTCTGCGGGAAATCGAGCCCGAGTGCCTTCGCGGTCTTGAGGTTCAAGATCAAATCGAATTTGGTTGGCAATTGCACTGGCAGCTCACCTGGCTTTGCACCGCGCAGGATGCGGTCAACATAAGTTGCGGCAAGCCGATGCAATTCGACGACATCAACCCCGTAAGACATCAGGCCACCGCTCTCTGGAAAATAGCGATACGGATAGATAGCTGGCAAACTGTATTTCAGCGCCAAATCACTGATAGCCTACGATTAGCCGTAGTCACAGTACTTGGCATTACGACCATGCCGCCGTTCGGCTGAGAAGCGAAATCTCTTGATGGCTTGCTCGATTTCGGTCGGAGTCCGCACAATCGATGTGGTCAACTCAAGCCCATGTAATGGCGCAGACTTTTCGAGTGCTAAGCCAACCCACTGCGTGGACCGAGGTCCGTTAAGGTACAGCACACGGGTTATGCGGGGGGCGGCGGCTTTCAACATTTGCAGCCATTTTTCGAACAGGCCCAACTCTGAAAACGCGAACCCTGTTATATTGCCCCCTGGACGGGCAAAGCTCGCGACCCAGCGTTGGGTAGCAGGTTCGGAAATATTGACGAAGACCGTTGGAATGGTCCGGGTCTCCAGCACGAGTGCTTCCAGTGCTGTAATGCCGTTCACCAGGATCACGTCCGGAGCAGTGGCGACCAGTTCAGTTGCATGGCGTCGAGCATTGCCGTCATCACCGCCACGCCGACGAATGTCCAAGCGAATGTTATTTCCTTCCAGCCAACCCAGTTTCCCGAGTTCCTGCTGGAACGCCGCTAAACGTGCTTGTCCTTCCGGATCGTTTTCGTTCAATCCCGTCAATACGCCGATCCGTCTAAGTTGGGCGGACTGCTGCGCACGCGCCACGAGAGGCCATCCTTGGACCGCGCTTGCTAACGCCGTATTGAAAGTGCGTCGGCTTATCATGTGATCACCTTGTCAGCCCGGGTCGTCGAACAGTGGTGCCGCTGGCTTAAGTCTTCGTCAGCGCCCTCAGTGTGGCTATTTGTCTTGCTCGAACGCCAAGGCTGCTGAGCAACACTAGTCCTGGCTAGGTTTGACAACCAGACCTGTTTTCAGCCGCCCGTTGTCCCTGAGGGAACCGTCATAAAGCAGCGCCCTCAACCCCACCGACAATTGAATTCGAATGTTCCGCGTCGAACGCGCCGGGGCGATGCGCGATGGTCAAGCCGTTGGTCGGTTTGTTGGCGAACTGCGGTCATGATGAAATTGTAGGCGTGTGCCTGCACGTGACCCGGTCAATGGCGTTGACGGAACTTGCACTTGCAGCGATGGATTGGTTATCGTCAGAGCCAACGTTAGCCATCCAACGCGACAACCGGCGGCCAAACCTCCTGTTCATATCAATGCCACGGACGCGGTCAGTCTACGGGAGGCAACATGGACGCGAACACGACCCCGCCGACCGATGAGCCCATTCTGCGGCAGGTAGGCGAACT
>CAVTAL010000012.1:0-72783 GCA_963732635.1 uncultured Alphaproteobacteria bacterium | reverse complement strand
GCACGGCTGTATGGGTGGTGAGGCGTGGACAGGAGGCTGCAATAATCATTGAAGTCCCGACAGCATGGCATATGCTGCACATGCTATCGGCTGCCTTCGCATTCGCAGGGATCTATCCCGCATGACGCCGCGCAACGCGGTTCGATAGCAGGCAACCTTCGCACTCATACACTTCGAGACGCGCCCGGCTTTGATGGTTTCCCGCTTGTCGAGGTTCACCTCGACCAGAACAAGGAGGCACTTCGATGACGATGAGGCCCGATCCGACCTTTCACGCTTCGCCGAAACTGGCCATGCAAGCGCCACCGGAAAATTTCGCATATACCTTGTTGCTGAGCCCTGACTTCTCACAACCCGACGCGCTCGCGGTGATCGACGTCAAGCCCGACTCGCCGACCTACAGCCAGATCGTCCACACGGTGGTGATGCCCAACAAGGGCGACGAGTTTCATCATTTCGGCTGGAATGCCTGCTCCTCCGCGCTGTCGCCGCTGACCGGCCATGCCTTCCTCGAGCGGCGCTACCTGATCATTCCTGGCATTCGCTCCTCGCGCATCTACGTGATCGATACCAAGCCGCATCCGACCCAGGCGAAGATCCACAAGATCATCGAGCCGGAGGAAGTGTTCAGCAAGACCGGCTATTCGCGCCCGCACACCGTCCATTGCGGGCCGGAAGGCATTTACATCAGCACGCTTGGCGGCGCCGGCAAGAACGGCACCGATGGCCCGCCCGGCGTCTTCATCATGGACTGCGAGACGTTCGACATCATCGGCCGCTGGGAAATCGACCGCGGTCCGCAGAAGCTGCACTATGACTTCTGGTGGAACCTGCCGCGCGACTACATGGTGTCGAGCGAATGGGGGCTGCCGCCGCAGTTCGAGAACGGCATCGTGCCGGAGGACCTGCTGTCCAACAAATACGGCCACAGCTGCACTTCTGGGATCTGCGCGCACGCCGCAACGTGCAGACGATCGACCTCGGCGCCAACCACCAGATGGCGCTGGAGGTCCGCCCCGCCCACGACCCGGTCCGCGAGTATGGCTTCCTCGGCGTAGTGGTCGACACCACCAATCTCGAAGGCTCGATCTGGACGTGGTGGCGCGAAGGCGGAAAATTCCACATCGAGAAGACGGCGACGATCCCACCGGAACCCGCAGCCAAGGACCAGCTACCGCCGCTGCTGCAGGGGTTTGGCGCGGTGCCGCCGCTGATCTCCGATATCGACCTGTCGCTCGACGACAAGTTTCTCTATGTCGCCTGCTGGGGCACCGGCGAGATGCGACAGTATGATGTCACTGATCCAAGGAAGCCCAAACTTTCCGGCTCGGTGCATATCGGCGGCATAGCGCGGCGCACGCCGCATTCGAACGGCAAGGTGTTTGCGGGCGGCCCGCAGATGGTCGAGATCAGCCGCGATGGCAAGCGCGTGTACTGGACCAACTCGCTCTACTCGACCTGGGACGACCAATTCTATCCCGGTGGCGTACCTGGCGCCGAGGTCATGGCCAACGCCGGCCCGAACGGCGGTCTCGAGCTGGCGAAGGACTATTGGGTGAATTTCCCCGACGGCTACCGGGCGCACCAGATCCGGCTCGAAGGCGGCGACTGCTCGACGGATTCGTTCTGCTACCCGTCGGCTTGAAGGTGAGCGCAGTCGAACAGCCGGCAATATGGCTCTGGCTGGCGGTCATTGCGAGCGGCCTCTATCACGGGATCAATCCCGGCATGGGCTGGCCGCTCGCGGTGTCGGCCGGGTTGATGGAAAAGAGTGCACGCGCGCTGGTGGCGGCGTTGTGGCCGCTTACGATCGGGCACCTGTTGGCGATGCTCGTGATTATCCTTCCGTTTTCGTTGCTGATCACGCTGGTCTATTGGCAACGGCATATCCAGATCGCAGCCAGCTTGCTGTTGATCGGCTTTGGACTTTTCCGATTTGCCAATCGTCGGCATCCGCGCGCATTGGCGCGGATAAGACCGACGCAGCTCGGATTGTGGTCGTTCGCCGTCGCTATCGCGCATGGGGCAGGCTTGATGCTGGTCCCGATCTATCTGGGATTGTGCCGGGCGTCGGAACTCGATGGTGGCCACTTCGGCCGCGAGCACCCTCATCGGCGCCAATATCGGCATGGCCGTGCTGGTGTCGGTCGTCCACTCGCTCGCGATGATCACAGCCGGTGGCGTTGCGGCCTGGCTGGTCTATCGCCACCTCGGTCTCAAGTTCGTGTCGCGCAGCTGGTTCAACCTCGATGGGGTCTGGGCGGTCAGCCTGATCGTGGTTGGAACGATTTCGCTCGCGATCAATGTTGCCGGCCACCGCTAAACTAACGACCTACTCCGCCGCCACCCTAACTCCGGCAACCTTCGGATCTCTCAGCTGCTCGATCAACGCCGCCTCGCGCTTTTTCACGACCTCGAAGCTCGCATGCTTGACGTGGCCGAAGCCCTTGATGTCTTCGGGCAGGCTCGCGAGCGTCACCGCGGTCGCATGCGTGATCGGTGACAGGCGGGCTGCAATCTCATCGAGGGTCTTCTCGTAGTCTGCGATCATCTGCCGTTCGAGGCGGCGTTCGGCCGAATAGCCGAACAGGTCGAACGCGGTGCCGCGCAGGCGTTTGCCCTTGGCAAGCTGCTTCAAGACCGGAAGCATCCATTGCCCGAGCTTGATCTTGCGCGGATGACCGGTGACCTTGTCGCGGCGCCACCAGCCGAGGAACGGCGGCGCCATGTAGAGCTCGATCGACTTCACGCCGTCGAACTGCTCCGCCATCTGTTTCTCGAACGTGCCGTCGGTGTAGAGCCGCGCGACCTCGTACTCGTCCTTGATGGCGAGCAGCTTGTGGTAGCCGCGCGCGACTGCATCGGCGAGACCACTGCGGCCCGGCGTCTTCTCCTTTTCAACCCCGGCGATCCAGGCGACCTTCGAACGATAGCGCTCGGCGAGCGCCGCATCCTGATAGGCCGTCAACTGAGCTGCGCGGAAGGCAATCGTGTCGTCGAGCGTGCGCGGCTTTGTCGATGCCGCATCAGCCGGCTTGATCAGCCGATCGACGGCCGCCGCATCGTGGGCTGCGAGCCGGCCGAAGCGGAACGCCTGCCGGTTCATCTCGACCGCCGCACCGTTGAGCTCGATCGCCTGCTCGATCGCGACCGACCCGATCGGCACGAAGCCCTTCTGATAGGAGAAGCCGAGCAGGAACATGTTCGACGCGATCGAATCGCCGAACAGCTTGACCGCCGCTTCGTGCGCGTCGAGCATGGCGAGCGGACCCTTAGCCGACGCGATCCTCGATCGCCTGGCGCAACTTCATGCCGGGCACCGACAACTTGGCATTGCGCGTGAAGTCGCCGGTGATCATCTCATGGGTCGACACCACGACGGCGGTGTGATCCGGCCGCATGGTCTCGAGGATCTTGTTCGAGGCGGTGACGACGAGATCGCCACCCATGATCAGGTCGGCATTGGCGACGCCGACGCGAATGGCATGGATCTGGTCGGCCGACTTCGCCACCCGCATGTGGCAGGCGACCGCACCGCCCTTCTGCGCGAGGCCGGTCATGTCGATCGAGCCGAAGCCCTTGCCCTCGATGTGCGCTGCCTGTCCGAGCACCGCTGAAATGGTGACCACGCCGGTGCCGCCGACGCCGGTGACGATCATCGAATAGGGGCCGTTGAGTTCCGGCAACTTGGGTTCTGGCAGCGATCCCAGCATTGCCGCGATGGCGCTGTCGCCGGCCGCGCCCTTGGCCTTCTTCGACCTTGGCGCCATGCACCATCACGAAGCTCGGGCAGAAGCCCTCGATGCAGGAGAAGTCCTTGTTGCAGGCCGATTGATCGATGGCGCGCTTGCGACCGAGTTCGGTTTCGAGCGGCACCACGGCGACGCAGTTCGACTTCTTGCCGCAGTCGCCGCAGCCTTCGCAGACCGCGGCATTGATCAGAACGCGCTTGTCCGGATCGGGGAACTCACCCTTCTTGCGGCGGCGGCGCTTCTCGGCGGCGCAGGTCTGGTCGTAGATCAGCGCGGTGACGCCGTCGTGGGTGGCAAGTTCCATCTGCACCGCCTGCAGGTCGCGGCGATGGTGGACGGCGATATCTTTCGGGAACGCGACGCCCGGCGGATACTTGTCCGGCTCGTCGGTGACGATGGCGATTTTCTTCACGCCCTCGGCCGCCATTTGGCTGGCGATCATCGGCACCGAGATATGCCCATCAAGCGATTGGCCACCGGTCATGGCGACGGCGTCGTTATAGAGGATCTTGAACGTCATGGTGGCGTCGGCTGCGACCGCCGCGCGCACCGCTAGCGATCCCGAATGGATGTAGGTGCCGTCACCGAGATTCTGGAATACGTGACGGCGCTTGGAAAACAGCGACTCGCCAATCCAGTTGGTGCCCTCGGCGCCCATCTGGGTGAAGCCGTCGGTCGAGCGGTCCATCCACTGCGACATGTAGTGGCAGCCGATGCCGGCATAGGCACGCGCGCCGTCCGGCACCACGGTCGAGGAATTATGCGGGCAGCCGGCGCAGAAGTAGGGCGTGCGCGAGAAGCTTTCAGTTGCCAGCGCGGCGTTGCCTTCGAGCCGCTTCAACTCGGCGAGTGCGGCCTTCACCGATTCACCGGCGCCGTAGTTGATCAGCCGCTCGCCTACGGCAATCGCAATGTCGGTCGGGTCGAGCGCGCCCTTGGCATGGAACAGCCACTGGTCGTGCTCGTCCTTCTTGCCGATCACACGCGGCGCGTGCGCGGCGCCGTAAAGCTGCTCCTTGACCTGGGTTTCCAGCAGCGAGCGCTTTTCCTCGATTACGATGATGAGATCGAGGCCCTCGGCGAACTTGGCGACCCCTCGCGGCTCCAGCGGCCAGGTCATGCCGGCCTTGTAGAGCCGAATGCCGAGGCGGTTGCACTCAACTTCGTCGAGGCCGAGCTGGTCGAGCGCCTGGCGCACGTCGAGATAGCTCTTGCCGCAGGTGATGATGCCCACTTTCGGCGCCGCACCGCCGCTGATCACGGTGCGATTGATCTTGTTGGCCCGGACGAAGGCCAGAATGGCTGCCCGCTTGTAGTCGTGCAGGCGGGCTTCCTTGTCGAGCGCCTGATCGCCAAGCCGGATGTTGAGCCCGCCCGGCGGCATGGTGAAGTCGTCGGGGATGACCACCTTCACCCGGTCGGTGGCGCCATCGACCGTCGCGGTCGACTCGATGTTGTCCTTGACGCACTTGAGACCGACCCACACGCCCGCATAGCGCGACAGCGCGAAGCCAAGCAGCCCGTAATCGAGGATTTCCTGCACGCCAGCGGGGTTCAGCACCGGCATCATGGCATCGACGAACGCAAATTCCGACTGGTGCGCCGAGGTCGAGCTTTCGCAGGTGTGGTCGTCGCCCATCAGCGCGATGACGCCGCCGTTCTTCGAGGTGCCGGCGTGGTTGGCATGGCGGAAGACGTCGCCGGAGCGATCAACGCCCGGGCCCTTGCCGAACCAGATTCCGAACACGCCGTCGAATTTGCCTTCGCCGCGCAACTCGGCCTGCTGGGTGCCCCAGATTGCGGTGGCGGCGAGGTCTTCGTTGAGGCCGGAATGGAAGTGGATGTTGTGCTTGGACGTCAGTGATTTGACGCGGCCAAACGCGGCATCGAGGCCGGCCACCGGCGAGCCGCGATAGCCGGAAATATAGCCGGCGGTGTTGAGTCCGGCCGCTTCGTCGCGGCTCTTCTGCATCAGGGCGAGGCGAACGATCGCCTGGGTGCCGGTCAGGATCTGCCGCGTTTCGCCGAGATCGAACTTGTCACTGAGGCTGACACCGCTTTTCGCCATGGCCCTGACCTCGAATGTTTCTTACCCGCGCGTTGACCGCGCTGTGGCTGCAATAGAAACATAGTTCGGCTGCGACGTCTTGGCAAGTTAGGTCAGCTATGTTGACCTAATTTTCGATCGTTTTGATCACATGCCAACTTGAGGTTGTCGCCACACGAAGATCAACGCGGCGCACGGCTTGAAATCCTGACCGAATTTCGCTCTATCGTGACATTGAAACGAGAAAGGAAACTCATTCCGAGCAGACCATCTATGCCATTGCCGTAGGTGGCCTTGTCATCAGATTGGACAACGACAGCCACGTCCTTGGCATCGAGCGACTTCAACTGAACCGCTTTGGCGCGGCCGCGCTTGCCTGCGGTCACGCCGTTTGCGGTGTGCAACTGGATGCTACTGTCTTCATCGATTTCAATCTTGGACTTTTCGGCAAAGCTTCGCCTGACGCTGACAAAGCTGGCGCCGGTATCGAGAACGAATGTACCCCGCACGCCATTGATGGTGGCCGTCAACCGCACGACGTTGCCCGGCTTCGAGATCGTGATCACCTCCTCGGCCTCGTTCTTCACCACCTTGCAGTTGCCTTTGGCCGAGTAGTTCTGGATTGCCGTCCGCGTCTGACTGCTGTCGTTGCGAGGATGCAGCGCCACCCATGAAGCAATGGCATTCACGGCATCGCAGGGCTGGCCAAGTTTGTCGTGCAATCGTGCCATCGCGAAGTAGCTGGCATTGGCTATCTCGTCCTTGTTCGGGAAGAGCTGCGTCGCGGTGATGTAGTCGTCGATGGCCTTCTTGGCGTCGCCGCCACGTTCATGCGCGACTGCCCGCAGGAAATAGCCGTTGTCGAGCAGCGGCTCGAGTTCGATCAGTTCTGTGGCGACACGGATCGAAGCCGGGTAGTCCGACAATCCCAGCAGTATATTGACCGCGCGCCGAAGCGACACCGGGTGGCCGTTGCAAGCCTTGGAAAAGCCGACGTGCGAATTGGCCGCTTCACGCCGGTATCCTGCCTTTTCCAATGCCGCACCAAGACCGACGATCGCCTCCTGGTCACAGGGCTCCCGTGTCAGCTGGTCGAGAGCGTTGTAGACGCCGTTGTTGGCAATTGCGACCTCAGGCACCTTGACGGCCAGACGCTGCAGCGTCTCGACAAATCGATGCCGCTGAGCGACCGCCGACGTGCAAGCGACTTGAATCGCGGCCAAGAACAGCCACAGAACGAAATACGGGCGCATGCGTGTCCCTAGAACACGAAAAAAACGGGTGCACAGATCATGCGCCAATCAAGCATTCGGCTATTCGTTATGCAAGATCATCAAGTCGAGGCGATCAGCAAAATCAATTTGTTCAACAGCGAACGTGACGCCAGGTGGCATATCGGCCACCCGGCCTGCTTTGCGATGCCCCCGTCTCACAACCCCGCCAGCTTCCCGTACTTCTCGGCGAGCAGGTAGTAGAACACGACGCGGCTTTTGTTTTTGTCGCCTTTCATGGTGTCGCACACGCCTTTGATCGCCTTGTCGAGGTCGGCGTCGGCATCGGTGAGGGCGAGCTTCTTCTTGCACCAGCTTTCGCGCACGCGGGTCAGTTCGTCCTTCGACGAGCAGGCGACCATCGACGTGTCGTCGCCCTTCAACGCAATACCGAGGTGCTTGATGATTGCCTTGACCGCCTTGTCGTCGGCGGCGGGCGCGTATTTCTTGAGATCAGCGTGATGGTCGATCATTGGCGGTATCTCCCTGCTGTTTATGCTTCGGTCGTGGAACGAGTGCCGCACGTTCAACCCGTTCTTCCAGGCGTGACAATCGCTTACGGACACACAACACTTTTCGCAGCTCGTTCAAGCTAAGCCTATCAAATCACGATTGAATTGCGAGCTCAAAAGTGGCACCGCACACAGCTCGTCTTGTAACGGAGCTAACGCAGCACCGACCAACATGTGCTTTGCATCCGAGCGGGCCCAAGTTGCACATTCAAAACGAAACACCACCTGTCACTGTGGTGCATCTTGCCAATCCACAGGCGTCCGTGCGACCCCCTTCCAATCGATGAACGCAGGCAGAATCAGCGGGACATCGCGCAGCAGCGCGGGCTCGCCCCAGTTCGGACCTCTTTCATGACAACTTCACGCGATCTCTTCGGGAATACGGCCGCAGACATGAGTGACAAATCCGCGCGCGCACGCAAACCGGCCGACGCTTCGGACGCCTACACGGCAGCCGATATCGAGGTGCTGGAGGGGTTGGAGCCTGTCCGCCGCCGCCCGGGCATGTACATTGGCGGCACCGACGAGAAAGCGCTGCATCACTTGTTCGCCGAAGTCATCGACAATTCGATGGACGAAGCGGTTGCCGGCCACGCCACCTGGATCGAGGTGCGCTATGAGGCCGACGGCTATCTGTCAGTGATGGACAATGGCCGTGGCATTCCGGTCGACCCGCATCCGAAGTTCAAGAACCAGTCGGCGCTCGAAGTCATCATGACGACGCTGCACTCGGGCGGCAAGTTCGACGGCAAGGCCTACCAGACATCGGGCGGCCTGCACGGCGTCGGCATATCGGTCGTCAACGCGCTGTCGGAAATTTGCGAAGTCGAGGTCGCGCGCGGCCAGCAGCTCTATCGCATGGTGTTCGCGCGCGGCGTGCCGCAGGGCCGACTGCAAAAGCTCGGCTCGACGATGAACCGGCGCGGCACCAAGGTACGGTTCCTGCCCGACGAAAAGATCTTCGGCAAGGGCGCCGCCTTCAAGCCGGCACGGCTGCTCGCCATGGCGCGCTCGAAGGCCTACCTGTTCGGCGGCGTCGAGATCCGCTGGTTCTGCGCGCCGGAGCTGATCAAGGACGATACTCCGCCGGAAGCGGTGTTCCACTTCCCCGGTGGCCTCAAGGACTACTTGACGATCACAATCGAGGGTCAAACCCTTGTCGCCAAGGATATTTTCGCGGGCCGCATCATCAAGCAAGCCGGTCACGGCAACGTCGAGTGGGCCGTCGCCTGGACCGCCAGCGAGGACGGCTTCTCGCGCTCCTACTGCAACACCGTGCCGACACCCGACGGCGGCACTCACGACAGCGGCTTGCGCGCGGCGCTGTCGAAGGGCCTGCGGGCGTACGGCGAACTCGTCAACAACAAGAAAGCGGCGCAGATCACCGCCGAGGACGTGATGGGCACGGCCGCATCGATGCTGTCGGTGTTTATCCGCGAGCCCGAGTTCCAGGGCCAGACCAAGGATCGGCTCGCCACCCAGGAAGCCACCCGCATAGTCGAGACCACCGTGCGCGACGCCTTCGATCATTGGCTGACCGCGAGCCCGCAGCAGGCCAGCCGGCTGCTCGAATGGGTGATCGAGCAGGCCGAGGATCGCCTCAAGCGCAAGCGCGAGAAGGAGATCGGCCGCCAGACCGCCACCCGCCGTCTCAGACTTCCCGGCAAGCTGGTCGACTGTTCGATCCAGTCGGCGGAAGGCACCGAAATCTTCATCGTCGAAGGCGACAGCGCCGGCGGCTCTGCCAAGCAGGCGCGCAACCCCAAGACCCAAGCCGTTCTGCCGTTGCGCGGCAAGATCCTCAACGTCGCCAATGCCACCAGCGCCAAGCTCAGCCAGAACCAGATGCTGGGCGACCTGATCCAATCGCTCGGCGCCGGCACCGGGCCAAAATACCGTGAGGAGGATCTGCGCTACGAGCGCGTGATCATCATGACCGACGCCGATGTCGACGGCGCCCACATCGCGTCGCTGCTGATCACGTTCTTCTACCAGGAGATGCCGGAGTTGATCGAGAACGGCCATCTCTATCTGGCGGTGCCGCCGCTGTTCCGCCTGACGCAGGGATCGAAGACGATCTACGCCCGTGACGAGGCGGCTCGCGAACGGCTGACGAAGAGCGAGTTCAAACCCAATCAGAAAGTCGAGATCGGTCGCTTCAAGGGCCTCGGCGAAATGAACGCTGGCGACCTCAAGGTGACCACCATGGACCCGACCAAGCGCTTATTGTTGAAGGTCGCACTCGCCAACGACGATCGCGCCGACGTCGCCGATGCGGTAAACGCGTTGATGGGTTCGAAGCCCGAACTGCGCTTCAAGTTCATCCAAGAGCGCGCTGCCTTCGCGAAGGATCTCGATATTTGATGGTGGAGCGCCGGCCTACCGTTGCGGCTGCCGATTTCTTCATGGCCGCGATTGTCGTCGTTGGCGCCGCGATGTCCGGACTTGGCCTGCTAGCCTCCGTCGTTCCAGCGCTGGAACTCACGAACCATTTTCGCCCCGCAACTCTGGCCGGTTGCTTGGCTGCGACAGTCTTGACTTGGCTATTGCGCAAGCGGCATGCGGCCCGATTGCTGATGGCGATGGCGTGTCTCAATGCCGGCATAATGGCCATCGCATGCAATATGGCGGCCTCCACCAAAATCGATTCGAGTACAGGCACTTCAGCCAAGCGCCAGCTGAAGTTGCTGACCTTCAATGTATTCGGCGCGAACGAGCGCCTTCCCGAGGCAGCGCGCTGGATCCTCGACCAGAACCCTGACGTCGTCGTGCTGCAAGAGATGACATGGCGTTCGAAGCCAAAGCTCTTGCCCTTGCTCGAACTGGCGTATCCTCACATTCATGATTGCCGCTGCAATGACATCGTCATTGCAGCGAAGCAGCCATTTATGGATTCAGGCGGACAGACGCGCACCGCGTTTGTGCCCTCATGGTCGTGGATCGAGTTTGCCGATGGTTCCGCCGGCAGGCTACGGATCGTCGGGCTTCGGCCCTATTATGCCTATCGACCGAACGAGCAGGCAGTCCAGTATCAATGGATCGAAAACGAACTCGCCGGACTGAAGCAACCCGTCGTCGTGATCGGCGACTTCAACCTGACGCCCTGGTCGTGGAAACTCTTCCGCCTCGGCTATCGAACAGGACTCGTCCGTCACGGCACGTGGGCGCGCAGCTGGCCGGCCCAGGACAACTGGCCGAACATCCCTGCCTTCCTAATTGACAACGTCATGACGTCACCACAAATCAAGTCCGTCTGGTTCGCGACCGGACCACGGCTGGGCTCCGATCATCTGCCGGTAGTCGCGACCGTGCAATTGCCATAGGCCGCGCAAGGGGCTTGACCCAACCGATATGCGAGGCCAACAATTTGATCCCATGTCAACCAACCACCACCGCCCGACCATCCTGCTCACCGGCTTCGGGCCGTTTCCGAGCGTGCCGGTCAATGCGTCGTGGAAACTGGTGGAACGGTTGGCACCGGCGGCGCGACGGGCGTTTCCGGGCTACCGGTTCGAAGCGCACATGCTGTCGACCGAATGGCATGGCGGCACGCATCGGCTGATCGAATTACTCCACGCGACGACGCCGGTCGTGGCATTGCATTTCGGGGTGTCGCGCAAGGCGTCGGGGTTCGTCATCGAGACGCGCGGCTATAATGAGCACAGCGCTGTGGCCGACGCCTGCGGCGTGACACCGCAAGCCGGCAACTGTCTCGTGCATGAAGCTCCCGCGACGCTGTCCGCGAAGCTACCGGCAAGCCTGATCGCGCATCGCTTGCGGCACCGCGGCCTGCCGGTCGAGATCTCGCGCGATGCTGGTCGCTATCTTTGCAACGCCGCCCTCTATCATTCGCTGGAGGTCGCGCGCCGTCAGAACGGCATCGAGCGGGCAGGCTTCATTCACCTACCGTTGTCGATCGACGAGCGCCAACACGTCGGCGGCTCCCGGCTAACGATGCCGCGCGCGGTCATCGGTGGGCTCGAAATTATCGGTGCGTGCCTTGGCGAAGTGCCTGTTGCCATGCGTCCGGGTTATTCGGAAGCACGGCGGCCCTCCTCGGCCTTGTTGCGGAATTGAAGCGCGATCATCGTCGCCTTCAGGAACCGCAGCAGCACGATCGCGATCACCGGCGTGGCGATGCCCCAGAAGACGTAGGTCAGCCATAACGGTACGCCAAAGCTCAGGTGCATGATCAAGGCGCCCCCGAGGGCAATGAAGCCCAGCAGGAAAATGGCGAAAATCGCCGGGCCGTCACCGCTGTCGACGAAAGCGTAGTCAAGCTTGCAGGCGGTGCAGCCCTTGCCGAGGTTGAGTGACCACCAACTGGCGAACAGCGGTGCCTTTCCACAACGCGGGCACCCGCACTTGAGACCGATGGCAAACGGTGACACCACTGGATCGCTCATCGCACCCTCCGATATGCCATGCGGCCGGCCCGCATGATGCGAGCCGGCCGCTTGTCTGAACAAACGAGATGGCCCGTCGCAACCGGCCGGCTCCCCGGAGGGGAGTCGGTTGCGACCAGCAATTAATGCGCGACCGGCGCGTAGTGGCCAGCGCCCAACACGTAGATGCAGGCGAACAGGAACAGCCAGACCACGTCCACGAAATGCCAATACCAGGCGGCGGCCTCGAAGCCGAAGTGCTGCTGCGGCGTGAAGTGGCCTTTGAGCGCGCGCATCAGGCACACGAACAGGAAGATGGTGCCGATGACGACGTGGGCACCATGGAAGCCGGTCGCCATGAAGAACGTCGAGCCGTAGATGTGGCCGGCGAAGCTGAACGCGGCATGCCCGTACTCATATACCTGGCAGGTGGTGAAAAGTACGCCAAGGATGACGGTGAGGAACAGTCCCCAGATTAATCCCTTGCGGTCATTCTTGAGCAGCGCGTGGTGGGCCCAGGTGACGGTCGTGCCGGACAGCAGCAGGATCAGCGTGTTGACCAGCGGCAAACCCCAGGGATCGAAGGTGCTCTTAAAGCCTTCGGCGGGCTTCGGAGGCCAGACGCCCCCGGTCAAAGCGTTGCGCTCGACCATGCCTATTACCTGCGTCGAATTCTCAAGCGTCGTGACACCGGCAGGGAACAGCGATACGTCGAAATAGGCCCAGAACCAGGCAACGAAGAACATCACCTCCGAGGCGATGAACATGATCATGCCATAGCGCAAGTGAATGCCGACGACCGGCGTGTGGTCGCCCTTGTGCGCTTCCTTGATGACGTCGCGCCACCACATGAACGCCACCGCCGACACGGCTGCGAAACCGACCAGGAACATGGTCGGCCCCTTGATGCCGAACAGTCCCTCGCCGCCAGCTTGCGATCGCATCAGCACAATGGCGCCAATCGCCATGATGAACGCACCAAGCGAAGCCAGCAACGGCCATGGGCTCGGATCGACAAGATGGTAGTCATGGTGCTTGGCGTGGCTGTGATCGGCCATGGTCTTCTCCGTCTTCCTTGATGTCTCTGGAGGCTCGGCAATCAAACGCGCCGTTCCTCATGCCCCTAGAATTCAGTATGCGCTCATGATCCCCGGCCGGTCGCGACCGAACCAGCGGCTGTCAGCTTTGGATTGTCGACGACGAAGAACGTATAGGACAGCGTGATCAGCCCGATATGGCTCGTATCCTTGTCCTTGACCATTTCCGGATCGACGAAGAACTGCACCGCCATGTCGACGGTCTGGCCCGGCTCCAGCCGCTGCTCGGTGAAGCAGAAGCAGGCCAGCTTGTTGAAATACGATCCGGTCTGATCCGGCGTCACGTTGAAACTTGACGTGCCGACGATCGCGCGATCCGACATGTTGGTGGCACGGTAGTGAGCGACCGTGGTTTCGCCGAAGCGCACGGTCTTGGTTGCTTCAACCGGCTGTACCGACCAGGCGAGGCCCGGCGCCACGGTGGCATCAAACCGGACCGTGATCTGCCGATCAAGAATGCTGTCAGCGCCGCGCACCGCTGACTTCGGCGTGCCGCCGTAGCCGGTAGTCTGGCAAAATATCCGGTACAACGGCACCGATGCGAAGGCGAGCAGCAGCATGGCGGCGGCGCCGGTCGCGGCCCAGGCGCCGACACGGCGGTGGCGCCGTGCCATGGTGGCGCCCGCCAGTTCCCGATCAGCCGCGTTCTCGTGCTCGCCCATGGTGGTCACAGCGCCCGGTTGAGGACATTGCCGCCGAGACGCACGATCGTCGCGGCGTAGAACAATGCCGTCAGCGTCAGCAGCGCAACCGCGATCGCGATCGAGCGCAAGCGGCGCTGTCGCAGCCAAGCGGCACTCGGCTTCTCGCTTTCGTTGTGCTCCAAGGCTTTCTCCACGGGTCACCCGCCCTGCACGATGCGCAAGGTGTGCTCGGCCAGCAGCACGATGAACAGCGCGAACAGATAGAGGATCGAGAAGGCGAACAGCTTGCGCGCCACCGCATCCGCCTCGCGGCCCTCGCGCACCTGGAACACCCGGACCGCGTACCAGACGAACGCCGCCCCGAGGGTGGCCGAAATCGTCAGGTACGCCAGTCCGCCGAGCCCGGTGAAGTAGGGCATGACGCCTAGCGGCGCGAGCAGAACCGAATAGGCCATGATGTGGCGCCGGGTGACATCGCCTCCTGCCACTACCGGCAGCATCGGAACGCCGACGCGCTCGTAGTCACGGCAGCGATAAAGCGCCAGCGCCCAGAAGTGCGGCGGCGTCCACATGAAGATGATCGCGAACAGCAGCACACTGTCGAGGCTTACGCCGCCAGTTACCGCCGCCCAGCCGATCATTGGTGGGAAAGCGCCTGCGGCCCCGCCGATGACGATGTTCTGCGGCGTGCGCCGCTTCAGCCACATCGTGTAGACGAAAATATAGAAGCCGATGGTGAAGGCCAGAAACGCGCCGGCAAACACATTTACCAGCAGGCCGAGCGTCATTACCGAGAAGAACGATAACACCGAACCAAATACCAGCGCCTCACCGGCAGCTATTCGTCCGCGCGGGATCGGGCGGGCCGCGGTGCGCGCCATCCGTGCGTCGATGTCGGCATCGTACCACATATTGAGCGCACCCGAGGCGCCGGCACCAACCGAGATGGCCAAAAGCGCAATCCCACCTAGCAGTGGATGGATGTGGCCGGGCGCCGCGACGATGCCGACCAACGCCGTCAGCACCACGAGCGACATCACGCGCGGCTTCAATAGCGCAATGAAGTCGCTGACCGAGCCGCCGGCGAGGTCGTCCAAGGGCGACGTCTCAGCTGTGATCTGGGTCGTGTCGGTCAATTAAACACCATGACGTCAGTTGTGCCGGATCGTGAGTCGGATCGATTGAGTAGCGACGCCGGAGCGCCGATCAGCCGCCAAATCCGGGCCGACAGGCCGGCCCGGATTAACTTGTCTCAGTGATGATCGCCACCTTTGAAGCGCGGCAACGTCTCGAAGCAATGGTAGGGCGGTGGTGAGGACAAGGTCCATTCCAGCGTCGTGGCACCCTCGCCCCACGGATTGTCGACCGCCTTCTGCTTGCGCATGAATGCCAGCGCCAAGCCGATGAAGAAGACCACTGTGCCGAGCGTCGTAATGTAGGCGCCGATCGACGACACCTTGTTCCAGCCGGCAAACGCATCCGGGTAATCGGCGTAGTGGCGCGGCATGCCCGCCAATCCAAGGAAGTGCTGCGGGAAGAACAGCACGTTGGCACCGATGAAGGTCAGCCAGAAGTGCAGCTTGGCCAGGAACTCAGAATACATATAGCCGCTCATCTTCGGGAACCAGTAGTACCAGCCGGCGAAGATCGCGAACACGGCGCCAAGCGACAGCACGTAGTGGAAGTGGGCGACGACGTAGTAAGTATTATGCAGCGCACGATCGACGCCGGCATTGGCCAGCATCACGCCGGTAACGCCGCCGACGGTGAACAGGAACACGAAGCCCAGCGCCCAGATCATCGGCACCTTGTACGTGATCGAACCGCCCCACATGGTGGCGATCCAGGAGAAGATCTTCACGCCGGTCGGCACCGCGATCACCATGGTCGCGAACACGAAGTAGGCCTGGGTGTTGACGTTAAGGCCGGCGGTATACATGTGGTGCGCCCACACGATAAAACCGACGACGCCGATCGCCACCATGGCGTAGGCCATGCCGAGGTAACCGAACACCGGTTTCCTTGAGAAGGTCGATATGATGTGGCTGATCATGCCGAAGCCGGGCAGGATCAGAATGTAGACTTCCGGATGACCGAAGAACCAGAACAAGTGCTGGTACAGCACCGGATCGCCGCCACCCTTCGCATCGAAGAACATAGTGCCGAAGTTGCGATCGGTCAGCAGCATGGTGATGGCGCCGGCCAACACCGGCAACGACAGCAGCAGCAGGAAGGCGGTGATCAGCACCGACCACACGAACAGCGGCATGCGGTGGAGCGTCATGCCCGGGGCGCGCATGTTGAAGATTGTCGTGATGAAGTTGATGGCACCAAGGATCGACGAGGCACCGGCCAGATGCAGCGCGAGGATGCCGAAGTCCACCGCCGGGCCCGGATGCCCGGCCTTGCTCGACAGCGGCGCCAGCACGATCCAGCCTGTACCGGCACCATTGGCGCCGGGCGGGCCTTCGACGAACAACGACAGCACCAGCATGGCGAGCGCCACCGGCAGCAGCCAGAACGAGATGTTGTTCATGCGCGGGAACGCCATGTCAGGCGCACCGATCATCAGCGGCACGAACCAGTTGCCGAACCCGCCGATCATTGCCGGCATCACCATGAAGAACACCATGATGAGGCCGTGAGCCGTTACGAACACGTTGAATGTGTGCGAGTTGGCGAAGAACTGCATGCCCGGTTCTTGCAATTCCATGCGCATCCCAACCGACAACGCGCTGCCGACCACGCCGGCCAGCATCGCGAAGATGAGATACATCGTGCCGATGTCTTTGTGGTTGGTCGAATACAACCACCGCTTCACAAAGCTCGTTGGAGCCCCGTTCTCATTGTAGCCCGCGTGCGCTGCGCTCGCCATCTGAAGTGCCTTCTCGCTAGAACTTGCAATCTTTGATCGGACGTGTCTGACGGGATCGGATCAGCGCGGCGCCACTTCCGCGTACTTCGGCTGATCGGCCGATTCGGTGGCGGCAACGAGGATGCCGCGCGCCTTCTTCCAGTCCTTGGCCTTCGCCGCGACGAGCCATTCCTTATAGGCCGGCTCCGGCACCACACGAACTGCGATCGGCATGCCCGAGTGCGCCTTGCCGCACAGCACTGAGCACTGGCCGTAGTACACGCCGACTTTCATCGGGCGGAACCAGGTGGTGGTGACCCGACCGGGGACGGCCTGGATCTTCGAACCGAACGACGGGATCGTCCAGGAATGGATGACGTCGTTGGAAGTCACCAGCAGATGCACGACCTTGCCGACCGGCACCGCGATCTCGTTGTCGACGGAGAGCTGACGGACCTGCTTAGTCTTGGCCCACAGCGGCGTCGAAGCTTGATAGATCTGCTTGATACGGTCGATGCCTTCGAGCTTGCCGAAGCGCTTCTCGAACTCAGCCTTGCCGATGTCGGCTGATACGATATCCTCGTCGGTCACCATGTTCGACGTGACCTTGGGGCCGCCGTCGAGATACTCGTGCTCCCAGAACCAGGCGTTGCCCGTGGCCTTCACGGTCACGTCCGGCTTCGGATAGGAATATTGCAGATACAGCAGCTTGAACGACGGTACGGCGATGGCCAGGAGAATCAAAATCGGCACCACGGTCCACGCCACTTCGAGCATGGTGTTGTGCGTGTTCTTCGACGGCGTCGGGTTGTTCTTGGCGCTGAAGCGAACCATCACGTAAGCCATTAGCAGGCCGACGAACACGGCAATCGCGATGATGATCGCAGACACGGCATTGTGGAACGAGACGATGCTGTCGGCGACTTCGGTCACCGGGTCCTGCAGACCCATCTGCCCAGGCGAGGGCTGGCCCGTCCCGGCGAGTGCGGCAGTCGAAATCGCCGCTGCAATGGCCAAAAATGTCGCGCAAGCCGTTGCGCGCGTTGCACTTTTCCCGAGCATTCAAGCACTCCAGTTGCGTTCGCTCACACGGCGGTGAAAACGCATTGCCAATTTTTTTGCCAAATCCGCCACTTGTGCAAAGAACACAAGCGACCAATTTGACTCAAGTCAACTCCGTGCACGTCTACCTGCGGCAAATCTACGCGCAGCGACAGTCTATGCCCGTTCCCCAGCCATTCGCCTAGCCTGTTTTTGGCCGTTTTTTACGTGCCAGCCGCGAGGGTGGCGTTGCGGGCTGAGGCGTTGTGTTGCGCAGGGCCAGCCGTGTGCTCATCCGACGCCGCCGCGCCATGTTGCCGGCCCAGGTCCCATTTCAGCCGGAATTGTCGCGCCAATGACATCGCGTTCAGTGCTATTTCGACAGAACGGGTGCGCGCTGATTTGGCGGGAGGTTGAGCGACGTGGGTCATTTCACTTTTGCTGTCGGGAACCTCGCACGGTTGCGACAGGCCGCGATCAATCTCGCCACCCTGGCAATGCTGGGCATTGCCGCCATATCGCCAGCCCAGGCGCAGAACCAGGCCAACTCGGCGGCGCCCGACGGCACCATCAAGGCCCAGCATGGCGACTGGCAAGTTGTATGCAAGCCGCCAGCTGCCGGCTCCAAACTAGAAACCTGTGCCCTGGTGCAGAGTGTCACCGCCGAAGACCGCAACAACGTCGGCCTCACCGTCTATTTCCAGAAATTCTCGACCGGCGAGCGGGTATTGCGCGTGTTCGCGCCACTCGGCGTGCTGCTGCCGCCGGGCCTCGGCCTCAAGATCGACGACAAGGACGTCGGCCACGCGCCATTCCTGCGTTGCCACAACTTCGCCTGCTATGCCCAAGTCGTTGCCGAGGACAAGCTCGTCGACCAGCTCAAGACCGGCAAGAACGCGATCTTCATCATCTTCCAAACGCAAGAAGCCGGCATCGGCATCCCGATTTCACTCAACGGCTTCGCGCAAGCGCTGGCGGCGCTGAAGTAGACGTGTCGCGCATCGAGTGCTCGTAGGTTGGATCAAACCGGTCTGCGAAGCCCAACTTGGCAACCACCGTTCGTGAAGTGTTGGGCTTCGCGAGATCGCTCACCCCAATCTGCGGCGCCTGAGCAATTGTCGGCTCAAGCCGCCTTCTTCGCCACTGCCACCAATCCCGCAATCTTGGTGACGAGTTCGCGCACACCCTTGAGGCGCGCTTCGGGCAGGTCCCAATCCGCCTTGAATACCAGCTTGTGATCGGTCTGCATTTTTACCCGGCCGCCCGATTTCTGCATGTAGGCAATGAGGCCTTCCGGGTTGGCGAACTTGTTGCCGCGAAACTGCAGCACGCAGCCTTTGTGACCCGCATCGATCTGCTGGATGCCGGCCTGCCGGCACAACCCCTTCACCTCCATGACGTCGAGCAGCGCATCGACCTCCTCGGGACGCGGCCCGAAGCGATCGACCAACTCGATACCGAAGTCGTCGATCTCAGGTCGCGTTGCCAGCGATGACAGCCGCCGGTAGAGCCCGAGCCGCAGCGGCAGGTCAGCGACGTAGGTTTCCGGGATCAGCACCGGCAGTCCGAGCGAGATCTGCGGGCTCCACTGGTCCTGGGGCGAGCCCAGATCGCCGCCCTTGAGGCTCGCAACGGCTTCTTCCAGCATCTGTTGATAGAGTTCGAAGCCAACTTCGCGGATGTGGCCCGACTGCTCCTCGCCGAGCAGGTTGCCACCACCACGGATATCCAGATCGTGACTTGCCAACGAGAAGCCGGCGCCGAGTGTGTCGAGCGACTGCAGCACCTTGAGGCGCTTCTCGGCCATCTCGGTCATTGCCTTGCCGGGTGGCGTCGTGAAGTAGGCATAGGCGCGCGTCTTCGAGCGCCCGACACGGCCGCGCAACTGGTAGAGCTGGGCCAAGCCGAACATGTCGGCGCGATGCACGATCATGGTGTTGGCATTGGGCACGTCGAGGCCCGACTCGACGATCGCAGTCGATAGCAGCACGTCGTATTGGCCTTCGTAGAACGCCGTCATGATGTCTTCGAGCTCGGTCGGCGTCAGCTGGCCGTGGGCTCGGGCGACGCGAAGCTCCGGCACCGCCTCGGCCAGAAACTCGGCGATCTCATCGAGGTCTGCAATGCGCGGCGCCACATAGAACGTCTGACCGCCGCGATAGCGCTCGCGCCGCATGGCCTCGCGCAGGATCACCGGATCGAACGGCGAAATGTAGGTACGCACCGCGAGGCGATCGACCGGCGGCGTGGTGATCAGCGACAACTCGCGCACGCCCGACAAGGCGAGCTGCAAGGTGCGCGGGATCGGCGTCGCCGAAAGGGTGAGGACGTGCACGTCTTCCTTCAACTGCTTCAGTCGCTCCTTGTGCTGGACGCCGAAGTGCTGTTCCTCGTCGATGATCAGCAAGCCAAGTCGGGCGAACTCGATCGACTTCGACAGCAGCGCATGCGTGCCAACGACAATGTCAACAACGCCCGACGCGAGGCCTTGTCTAACGTCGGCGAGGTCTTTCGCGCTTACGAGGCGAGACGCTTGCACCACCTTCACCGGCAGGCCATGGAAGCGTTGCGAGAAGGTTTTGTAATGCTGCCGCGCCAGCAGCGTCGTTGGCACCACGACGGCCACCTGCAATCCGGCCATCGCCGCAACAAACGCGGCGCGCAATGCCACTTCGGTCTTGCCGAAGCCGACGTCGCCGCAGATCAAGCGGTCCATTGGACGGCCAGTGCCTAGATCATCGATCACGGCATCAATGCTGGCCTGCTGGTCCTCGGTCTCCTCGTAGGGGAAGCGGGCTATGAATTCGTCGAAGGCGCCGGCCGGGGGGGTAAGCGCGGGTGCTTCCTTCAACTGCCTGAGGGCTGCGATCTTGATCAGTTCGGCGGCGAGTTCGCGCAGCCGCTTCTGCATTCGGGCCTTGCGCGATTGCCAAGCCGCACCGCCGAGCTTGTCGAGTTGCGCCCCTTCACTCTCGGCGCCGAACCGCGACAAAAGCTCGATGTTCTCAACCGGCAGGTAGAGCTTATCGCCACCGGCATAAATCAGTTCGAGGCAGTCATGCGGCGCACCGAGCGCGGTGATCGTCTTCAGGCCTTCGAAACGGCCAATGCCGTGGTCGGCGTGGACGACGAGGTCGCCTGGTCCCAGGCTCGTCGCCTGGGTGATGACGTCGGCAGCCTTGCGCGGCTTGCGGCGGGCGCGCACCAGACGATCGCCGAGAATGTCCTGCTCGGCAATCACCACCATTTCGGGCGTCTCGAAGCCGTGTTCGAGACCCAGCACGCACATCGCGGGCAGATTTCCGGGCAGACCCAGCGCGTCGGCGTAGGTATCGACCTTGCGCACGTCCTTGAAGCCATGGTCGGCGAGCAAAGTACCGAGGCGCTCTCGCGCCCCCGGCGTCCAGGCGGCAATCATCACCCGCTTTTTCTGTTCGATAAGCGCCCGGATGTGCGCAACCACGGAACCGAACAGATCGGCGCCATCGGTCGTGCGCTCCATCGAGAACGTGCGCGCCGCGCGGCCGTTGTAGCTGCGGATGCTGGGTCCGGCCGGATGCTCGAAAGCCGAGAACCGGCGCACGTTCATGACTTCGAGCGCGGCCTTCCAGTCGGCGCCGTCGAGGAACATGCGGTCGGGCGGCACTGGCTTGTATGGCGCGGCACCGAATTTCGACTGCTCGAGCCCTTCAAGCCGTGCCTCGTAATGCTCCTTGATCTGCTCGAAGCGTCGCCGCATCTGCTCGTCGGCGCCCTGGTCGAACGAGATATCGCTGCCGGCGACGTAGTCGAACAGCGATTCCAGCTTGTCGTGGAACAGTGGCAGCCAGTGCTCGACACCGGGGTAACGGCTGCCCGCGCTGACCGCCTGATAGAGCGGGTCTTCGCCGGTGTTGCCGCCGAACAGTTCGACATAGCCGGCCCGGAACAGCTTTTCGCCTTCCGCGCCAAAGGCGACCTCGCTGATCGGCATCAAGACGAGCTTCTGCACCACCTTCGAAGTGCGCTGCGTCTCGGCGTCGAACGACTTGATGCTTTCCAACGTGTCGCCGAAGAAGTCGAGGCGCACCGGGCTCAAACGTCCCGGCGGGTAGAGGTCTAGAATGCCGCCGCGCACCGCGAACTCGCCGGGCTCCATTACCTGCCCCGTGCGCACGAAGCCAGCGGCGGTCAGACGCTGGATCAGCCGGTTGAGGTCGATACGCTGGCCGGCCGCCATCGGCCGCAGCGACTGGCGGATGAAGGCGCGCGGCGGCAATTTCTGCAGCATCGCGTTGACCGTGGTCAACACGATCGTCGGTTCCTTGCGGCCGCCCATCACGAGCTTGGCCATCGACGTGATGCGCTTGGCGGTGATCTCGGCATTCGGGCCAACGCGATCGTAGGGCACGGTGTCCCACGCCGGCACCGAGATCACACGCTGGTTCGGCGCGAAAAAGCCGAGCGCGGTTTCGAGCGCATCAAGCCGGCGATCATCACGGGCGACATGCAGTATAATACCGGGCGCGGCGGCGCTACCAGCCTCACGCGCCAGTTGCGCGAGCACCAGTGCGTCCAGTCCTTCCGGCACGCCGGCCAGCGTCATTTCGTTCGGGTGAACCGCAACGTCGTTCATGTGCTTGTGAGTGCCGTTCAGGCGACCGGCTGGTCGAGGTTGTGGAAAGTGCGTAGTTCGGCCAATAGAGCAGCAAATTCAGTCCCAGCCATCGGCGCCGGTTCCAGAATCCAGGTCTGCAGGTCGGGATCGGGGAGTTGAATGAGCTTCTCGAACAGTGCGAGATCCAAGTCGCTCATGCCGGCAAGCTTGGCGTCAGCGAATTTGCCGAGCAGCCAGTCCATCTCCTTGGTGCCGCGATGATTGGCGCGAAAGCCAGCGCGGCGGCGGCGGGCATCGGGTTCGTCAGACATGGATCAAGAGTTCCTGGCTCGCAAAACGCAATTTGCCCGGACGGCCCCGAAAAAGACCCCGGTCGACGCGCCGTGATGGCGGCACGAGGTTTGATATAGCGCCGATGTCTGGAGGTGCAAAGGGTGGGGACTGGCTTGATTGTGCCGGGGGAGCGATCGATAGTGCCGCAGCTTCCTGAATACGTCGAGAGGTGTCCCGTTGGGAATGAAGATTGTTGCAGGCACCGCCACCGGGCCAGTCTTGGCGACCACCGAGGGTTTGAGCTTCTGGGGCGGCATCGACCCGAGCAGCGGACGCGTTATCGACGCACATCACCCCTTGCACGGTCAATGCGTCCGCGGCGCTGTGCTGGTGATGCCGACGACGCGGGGATCATGTACAGGCAGCGGCGTGCTGCTCGAGTTGATTCAGAATGGCCATGCCCCAGCGGCCCTGGTGTTCAGCGAGCCCGAGGAGGTCGCGACCCTGGGCGCGCTCGTGGCCCGCGACGTGTTCGGCAAGACGCTTCCAGTCCTGCGCCTGGCGCCAGCGAAATTCGCCGCCGTTTCCGTAGCCCGCGAGGTCTCGATCGACGACGACCAAATCCGCGGTCCTGGTCTCTGCATCGGCTTGTCCGGGATGCCGGGCGCCGATCTCGAACTGACGCCTTCCGACAGCGCGATGCTCGATGGGCGCGCAGGGTCCGCAGCCCAGACCGCGATGCAGATCATCTGTGCCGTCGCCGCGATCCAGGGCGCCAGCCGACTCGTCGACGTCGCGCAGGTGCACATCGACGGATGCATCTATGCCGCAGCAGCGTTCCTGCGGTTCGCCAGATACTTCGCCGATCAGGGCGCTCGGGTGCGCGTGCCCACCACCATGAATGCGATCTCGGTCGACCACGCCAACTGGCGTCGACAGGGGGTTCCGGCCAGCTTTGGCGGACCGGCAAGCGCGCTTGCCGATGCCTATGTCGAAATGGGTGCCCGTGCCAGCTTCACCTGCGCGCCCTATCTGCTGGACAGCGCGCCGGCACAGGGGGAGACAATCGCGTGGGCGGAATTGAACGCGGTCATCTATGCAAATAGCGTGCTCGGCGCACGCACGCCCAAACACGCCGATTTCCTCGACCTGTGCATTGCATTGACCGGCCGCGCGCCACTGGCAGGTGTCTATGTCGATGACAACCGGCGAGCCCGTCGCATCATCGCGGTCGAGCCGACGGCCAACCACGACGATGCCTTCTGGCCCATGCTCGGCTATCTCGCCGGTCTCGCAGCGCCCGACCGTATCCCGCTGTTAAACGGGATCGAAGGCCTCGCTCCTAGTCCGGATGACCTGAAAGCACTGTGCGCGGCGTTCGGAACCACCTCTTCGGCGCCGATGTTGCACATCGCCGGCATCACACCGGAAGCCGGCGCCGTGGCGCCCGATGCGGATCGTGCGCGTATCTCGCGGTCCGACTTCGCGCAGACGTGGCGCAAACTCAATGCCGCGCCCGCCGAGATCGATCTGGTGGCATTCGGCAGCCCGCATTTTTCGCTGGACGAATGCCGGGCGCTGGCGCTGCTGGTGGACGGTCATCATTGCGCCGCCGGGGTGACAGGCATCGTCACCCTCGGCCGCGACACCGCTGCCGCGGCCCGCGCAGAAGGTGTGCTGGCGCGGCTGGAAGCCGCCGGCATTCGCGTCGTGCTAGACCTGTGCTGGTGCTCCATCACGGAGCCGGTGTTTCCGCCTTCTGCACGCACGCTGATGACCAATTCGGGCAAATATGCGCATTACGCGCCGGGCCTGTCAGGACGCGGCGTGCGCTTCGGCAGCCTCGCCGATTGCGCCGAAGCCCTGCGCACCGGCCGCGCACGCGACCAACTCCCCGCCTGGCTGTGAGTTGTCGGCACGCGCCACCACGCGTCTCGTCAGCGGCAGGCTCCACCGCCGCCAGTCATCCCGGCATTTGTTCCCAGAACCTATTGTGCCACCCCCCAGTTGTTCGAGTATGCTGCTCCATGGGTCCCGCGGACAAGCCCCGGGATGACACCTTCAATGTAGTTGGTTCGCGAACTCGATCGCCCTAGACACCTCTGTCAGAACCCACTCACAACGATCGCATGCGCCCAGACATCTTCACACCACTGTTTGCGTCGGCGCAGTCGCTGGCCGGGATCGGGCCGCGGCTGATTGCGCTGTTGAAGAAAGCAGTGCGGTTGCAGCCGGGCACTACCGAGCCACGCGTGATCGACCTCATCTGGCACACGCCGACGGGCGTCATTGACCGTCGCGCCCAGCCGACCGTCGCCGGGGCCACGCCGGGCACGATCGCAACGTTCGAGGTGCGCATCCTCAAGCATCGGCCACCGCCGCGTGGCAACAACAAGGCGCCCTACAAAATCGCCACCGAGGATGACACCGGCGCCCTCGACCTCGTGTTCTTCCGCGCCGAGCGCAAGTACATCGAAAATCTACTGCCGGAAGGCAGCATTCGATTCATCTCCGGGCGCGTCGAGGCCTACGGCGACAAACTGCAGATGACGCACCCGGATTACGTTGTCGCTCCTGAAAAACGTGACGAACTGCCGATGCTGGAGCCGGTCTATGGCCTCACCGCCGGTCTGTCGGGCAAGGTGCTGCTCAAGGCAATCCGGCAGGCGGTCGACCGGGTACCGCCAATGGCCGAATGGCAAGACGCGGCTTGGCTCTCGGCGCGCGGCTGGCCGGGCGCGCAAGCCGCCCTGCAGTCGTTGCACCGGCCGACTGATGCCGCCGATATCTCGCCGGCCTCCCCCGCCTGGCAGCGCCTCGCCTATGACGAACTGCTGGCCGGGCAATTGGCTCTCGCCCTGGTGCGGCAGAGCTACAAGGCGCAACGCGGCCGACCGGTCACCGGCGATGGCCGGTTGCGGGCCAAAATCATGGAGGCGCTACCGTTCGCGCTGACGAATTCACAACGTGAGGCGCTGGCCGAGATCGAACGCGACATGGCCGCGCCAAATCGAATGCTTCGTTTGCTTCAAGGCGACGTCGGTTCAGGCAAGACGGTGGTCGCCTTGATGGCGATGGCGGTCGCGGTCGAGGCTGGCGCGCAGGCAGCGCTGATGGCCCCGACCGAGGTACTCGCCCGTCAACACGCCGACACGATCGCGCCGCTGGCCGAGAAGGCTGGCCTGCGTTTGGGCCTGCTCACGGGTCGCGAGAAGGGCCGGCCGCGCAGACAAGTGCTGGAACGCTTGGCCTCCGGCGAGATCGATATCCTGATCGGCACGCACGCATTGTTCCAGGACGACGTCGTGTTCAAGGATCTCGCCTTCGCGGTGATCGACGAGCAGCATCGGTTCGGCGTGCACCAGCGCCTCGCACTGCAAACCAAGGGCGGCGACGGCGGCGCCAATGTACTTGTCATGACCGCGACGCCAATTCCGCGCACACTGCTGATGACCCACTACGGCGATCTCGACGTGTCGCGCCTGACCGAGAAGCCCGCTGGCCGTAAACCGGTGCAGACCACGCTGGTGTCGCTCGACCGATTGGAGCAGGTCACCGACGGCCTGCGCCGCGCCGTCTCGGAAGGCGCGCAGATCTACTGGGTCTGCCCGCTGATCGAAAGCTCGGACGTGTCCGAACTCGCCGCCGCCGAGGAGCGCGCCGCCCACCTCGGCCAGATCTTCGGCTCGGCCGTCGGCCTGTTGCATGGCGCCATGAGCGGCACCGCCAAGGACGCGGTAATGGCGGCCTTCACCGCCAACGAACTCAAGATCCTGGTGTCGACGACGGTGATCGAGGTCGGCGTCAACGTCCCCAATGCATCGATCATGGTGATCGAACATGCCGAGCGCTTCGGCCTCGCCCAGCTGCATCAGTTGCGTGGCCGGGTCGGGCGCGGCAGCCGGCAGTCGTTCTGCGTCCTCCTGTACAAGGCGCCGCTCGGCGAGACAGCCGGGTCCCGCCTAATGATGATGCGCGATACCGAGGACGGGTTCCTCATTGCCGAGAAAGATCTCGAATTGCGCGGAGGCGGCGAGGTAATGGGCGCGCGGCAGTCGGGACTACCGGAATTCCGTGTTGCCGATGTACCTGGCTATGCCGACCTGCTGGCCGCCGCCCGCGACGACGCGGCCTTGATCCTGTCGCGCGACCCGAAGCTGTTGAGCCCGCGCGGCCAGGCGGTGCGCACGCTGCTCTACCTGTTCGAATGCGACGAAGCGATCCGGCTGTTCAGGGCAGCATAGTTGATTGCCGCATCCAAATCCGCCTTTGCGAACCCGGCCGGATGTGGCGGGACCACGCAATCGCGGCGACGCCTCAGACCATGGCTCACGTTCAATACAGCGTCGCCTTCTGGCGCTCGGCAAGTGCGGCGTCGTATGCGGCGGCGTCGAAGGCGTCGGTGCGGCCCTTGAAGTCGCGGGCGGCGACGGTGAGCGTGCCGGTCGAGGGCAGCGACTTTCGATCGACCCGCGCCGACGGTTCCCACAGCCGCGAGCGGGCAATGGCGCGGGCACACTGGAAGTAGACCGCTTCGACCGTGATCCTCAACACGCACTTGGGTTCCTTGCCGTCGACCGCGAACGACGCGCAAAGTTCAGGATCGGTGGTAAGTTCGGCCCGACCATTCACCCGCAATGTCTCACCGACGCCGGGGATCAGGAACAGCAGACCGACGCGTGGATCGCGCACCACATTGCGCAAACTGTCGATGCGCTGATTGCCACGCCGATCGGGCAGCAGCAGCGTCTTTTCGTCGACTACACGAACGAGGCCATGATTGTCTCCGCGCGGCGAGGCGTCGAGCCCCTCGGGACCGCTGGTCGCCAACACGCAGAAGGGCGCGGCCTCGATCATCGCCCGGTACGCGGCATTGATGACCGGCAACTCCTTCAGGATCGAACCGAGCGCCGGCTCCCCATAGAGGGCATCTAGTTCAGCCATGGTCTTGACTACGCGCGGGTCGGACATGGCGGGGCTCCTTGCTGGCCGACCTCAATCGCATGCCAGTTGTCAGCCGTCACCTATGGTCGTCAGCCGAAATGGCGGTATGTTGCGCCGCCTTAACAACCATGACTGCGGAACCACGCCTCCATGCTCACAGATCCGTGGTTTTACGCCTTCGCGGTGCCGGCCGTCATCATCACCGGCCTTTCGAAGGGCGGGTTTCTCGGCGGCATCGGCGGCATCGCGGTACCGATCATGAGCCTCGTCATTTCTCCGGTGCAGGCGGCGGCGATAATGCTGCCTATCCTGATCGCCATGGACTGGACCGGGGTCTGGGCCTACCGCCGCGACTGGAGCGCACCGAATCTCAAGATCATGCTACCGGCTGCTACCGTCGGCATTCTGCTCGGCTGGTATCTGGCGGCCGTCATCAACGACCAGCATGTGAAGTTGATGGTTGGCACCATCGGCTTCCTGTTCGCGGCCAACTGGTGGCTCGGCCTCAGGCCGAGGTCAGTGGCGCCGGAACCAAACTGGCTCAAAGGCAGCCTGTTCGGTGCAATCTCGGGCTTCACCAGCTTCGTCAGCCATACCGGTGGCCCACCGTTCGCGGTGTATATGCTGCCTCAACGTTTGGCGAATACCGTCTACGTCGGCACTTCGGTGATGTTTTTTACCGCCGTCAACCTGATCAAGGTGCCGCCCTACCTTTTCCTCGGCCAGTTCGACGCCATCAATCTCAAGACCGCGCTGGTGCTGATGATCCCCGGCATGCTGGCCATGGCCGCCGGCATCTGGCTGACGCGGCGGGTGTCTCAGGGCGCCTTCTACGAGGTTGTCTATGGCTGCCTGCTGCTGATTTCGATGAAACTGATCTGGGACGGCGGCCGTAGCTTGATTGGATGAACAAACCCTTCAGCCCCTGTTCAGCGCCGCAGCCGCATATTTCGGCCTCACTTCTGGCGGGCAGTGGGTGCTTGTTAGCCGTTGATCGGATTACCGAATTGTAATCGACGGATGAGTTATCCACGCCGCGTTCAACAGGTGTAAGCTCGAACCTTGCGGAGGGTGGGCACGTCTCAAGAGCACATCCGCGAGGCTGGAAGGATGCCATGACCAAGTCAAGTCGCGCACTTATGACCATCCTGGCCAGCCTGGCGATCCTCGGCGGCGTCTACTACTTCATGCAGCGGCCGGCGACGGTGGTGCAGTCAAAAGGCGGCCGCTGGGCGGCGACCGACGGCCCGGTGCCGGTGCGCGTCGCCCATGCTTTGGCGGCCGACGTTCCGGTTTATTTCGATGCCGTCGGCGCCGCGCGTGCCCTCAATACGGTTTCGGTGCAGCCGCAGGTCGGCGGCAAGATCCTGGAAATCGGCTATCGCGAAGGCCAGACGGTGCAAAAGGGGCAGGTGCTCGCCCGCATCGACCCGGCCACCTATCAGGCGACCCTTGACCAGACCAAAGCCAAGCTTGCCCAGGACGAATCGCAACTGGCCAACGCCAGATTGGACCTCGAGCGCTATGCCAAGATACCCGGCGCCATTCCGGTCAAGACTGTCGACACCCAGCGTGCGCTCGTCGCACAACTCACCGGTCAGGCCGCGTCCTCGAAAGCAGCCGTCGATGCAGCGCAACTGCAGCTGTCTTATACTCAAATCGTGGCGCCGCTGACCGGCCGCACTGGTATCCGGCAGGTCGACGAAGGCAACATCGTCTCAGGCTCTGGCGGCCAGGCGATCGTCACCATCACCCAGGTGCAACCAATCTCGGTCATTTTCAACCTGCCGCAGCAGCAGCTGGCGCAAGTCAATCGCGCCGCCGCCGCCGGCCTGGTGAAGGTCGAGGCGATGGAAGCTGACAACAAGACCTCGATCGACAGCGGTCAATTGCAGGTCGTCGACAATCAGGTCGACCAGACCACCGGTACCGTGCGCATGAAGGCCGAGTTCCCGAACTCAAGCCTGCAGCTATGGCCGGGCCAGTTCGTCAACGTGCGGCTGTTGATCGAAACCCTGCCGCAAGCGGTGACGGTGCCGACGGCCGCCATCCAACGTGGACCGGCCGGCACGTTTGTCTATATCGCAGGCACCGACAACAAGGTCGCGGCTCGTCCCGTCACGGTGCCGCAGCAGGACGACGTCCGCGCCGTCGTGGCGAGCGGCGTCCAGGCCGGCGACAAGGTCGTCACCAGCGGCTTCGCGCGTCTCAAGGAAGGCACCGAGGTCGCCGTCGCCACCACCGAGGAGTTGAACGCGACACCGGTTGCGCCGAAGCGCGAGAGCACCAAGGGTCAGGGCAAGCGTAAGCGTGACGGCGCCGCGCCCGCCGATGGTCAGACACCGGCCGCCACACCAGGCGGCGAAGGCAAGGGTAAAGGCGAAGGCCGCCGCAAGCGGCAAGACGCCACGCCGAGCGCCGACGCGCCCGCACCTGCCGCTCCGGCGCCCACGTCCGATGCCAATCCGACCTTCAGGGGGCAGGTCGGCCAGAAGACCGACCAGAAGGCGCCGGAGGCCGCCGCCCAATGAACGAGACCCCTTCAGCGCCCGAGGGTCCGTCCGCGGCTGGCCTGTCGGGCAGCGTGTCGGGTCCGTTCATCCGCCGCCCGATCGCAACCTCGCTGCTCGGCATCGCGGTGCTGCTGGGCGGCATGCTCGGCTACTTCGGGCTATCAGTGTCGGCGTTGCCGCAGGTCGACTTTCCGACCATCCAGGTGACGACGCAGCTACCCGGCGCCAATCCCGACACCATGGCGGCGCTGGTCACCTCGCCGCTTGAGCGCCAATTCGGCCGCACACCGTCGCTGTCGACGATGACCTCGTCATCGTCCTTCGGCGTCAGCCAGATCACGTTGCAGTTCGACCTCAACCGCGACATTGATGCCGCCGCGCAGGATGTGCAGTCGGCGATCAACGCCGCCGGCTCGACCTTGCCGCGCAACCTGCCATACCCGCCGACCTACACCAAGGTGAACCCGGCCGACGCCGCCATCGTCACCGTGGCACTGACCTCGCCTTCGATCGCACTGCGCCAGATGTCGGATATGGCCGACTCGTTGCTGGCGCCCCGGCTTAGCCAGTTGACCGGCGTCGGCAAAGTCTCGGTGCAAGGCGGCATCAGGCCCGCTGTACGCATTCAGGCCGACCTGTCGAGGCTCGCCGCCTACGGCATCTCGATGGCCGACTTGCGCACCATGATCACAGGCGCCAACGTGTCGGGCCCGAAAGGTTCACTCGATGGCGCGTTCCAGTCGTACACCATCGCCGCCAACGACCAGATCGGCTCGGCCGACGCCTATAAGAGCTTGGTGCTGGCCTATCGCGGCGGCTCGCCGGTGCGCCTGTCTGACGTCGCCGAGATCGTCGACGGGTTGGAAAACAACAAGGTCGGCGGCTGGTACAACGGCAGCCCCGCCGTCGTCGTCGACATTCAGCGCCAGCCCGGCGCCAACGTCATCCAGACCGTCGACCGGGTGCTGGCCGAACTGCCGCGCCTGAAGCGGGCGATGCCGGCCGGGGTGGAATTGACCGTCGTACATGACCGCACCGGCACCATCCGCGCCTCGGTGCGCGACGTGCAGTTCACGCTGGTGTTGTCAGTCGCACTGGTGGTGTTGGTGGTGCTGCTGTTCCTGCGAACATTGAGGGCGACTTTCATCGCCGGTGTCGCGCTGCCACTGTCGCTGATCGCCACATTCGGTGTGATGTGGCTGGCCGGCTTTTCGCTCGACAACCTGTCGCTGATGGCGCTGACCATCGGCACCGGCTTCGTGGTCGATGATGCGATCGTCATGATCGAGAATATCGTCCGCCACATCGAGGACGGCGAGAATCCCTATCAAGCCGCGATCAAGGGCGCCAGCGAGATCGGCTTCACCGTGATCTCGCTCACCGTGTCGCTGATTGCGGTGTTTATCCCGCTGCTGTTCATGAGCGGGCTTGTCGGCCGCATGTTCCGCGAGTTCGCGCTGACGCTGACAATCGCAGTGGTGGTGTCGGCGGTGGTGTCGCTGACATTGACACCGATGATGTGCGCCAAGCTGCTGCGCAAGAGCACGGCGGGTTCGCAGAAGCCGGGCCCGTTCACGCGCCTGGTAGACGCAACGGTCGACGCCTATCATCGCACGCTGCTGTGGGTGCTGAAGCATCAGCCTGCCACTCTTGTTGTTACCGCGCTGACACTCGCCGCCACCGTCTGGCTCTACGTCATCATGCCGAAAGGCTTCCTGCCTAGTCAGGATACCGGTCTCATCACTGCGGTAATGGAAGCTGGTCCCGAAGTCTCGTTCGCGCAGATGGAGCGGCTGCAAGGCCAGGTTTTGGCGGCGATCAAGCAAGACAAGGATGTCACCGGCACCGTGTCGGTGGTCGGCGTCAGTCCGCTCAATGCGACGCCAAACGTCGCCCGCATCACCATCGCATTGCGGCCGCGCTCCGAGCGGACCGCAGTGGTGGCTGAAATCGTGCCGCGCCTGCAGACCCTGGTTGCGCCGATCCCCGGCGTCACGCTCTATTTCCAACCGGTGCAGGACATCCAGATCAGCACCCGTTCGTCACGCGCCCAGTACCAGTACACGCTGTCCGGCACCGACGCCGCCGAGGTCAACCAGTGGGCCTCGAAGCTCGGCACCCGCCTGAAGCAGGAAGCGGCACTGCGCGATGTCTCCTCCGAAGCGCAGGAAGGCGGATTGCGCGCGCTGTTGAAGGTCGATCGCGAAGTTGCCGGCCGCCTCGGCGTGTCGATGCAGGCCATCACCGATGTCTTGAACGATGCCTTCGGCCAGCGCCAGATCTCGACCATCTACGAGCAGTCGAACCAGTATCGCGTGGTGCTGGAAGCGATGCCGCGCTACCTGCTCGACCCGGCAACGCTCACCACCCTTTATGTCGGCGCCAGCGGTGGTGCCCAGGTGCCGCTCAGCTCGTTCGCCAAGATCGAGCGCACCACCGCGCCACTCGCCATCGCCCACCAGGAACAGTTCCCGGCGGTGACGCTGAGCTTCAATCTGGCGCGCGGCAGTTCGCTCAGTGAGGCCGTCGAGATCATCCGTGTCGCGGAGGCCGAGATCGGCATGCCGCCTTTGGTGGTCGGCAGCTTCTTCGGCGATGCCTCGGAGTTCTCGAAGTCGCTGGCCAACCAGCCGTGGCTGCTGCTGGCGGCGACAATCACGATCTACATCGTACTCGGCATTCTGTACGAGAGCTTCATCCATCCGCTGACGATCCTGTCGACGCTGCCATCGGCTGGTGTCGGTGCATTGCTCGCCCTGATGATGACGGGGCACGACCTTTCCGTTGTCGGCTTGATCGGCATCATCCTGCTGATGGGCATCGTCAAGAAGAACGCGATCATGATGATCGACTTCGCGCTCGAAGCCGAGCGGCATCGCGGCATGAGCCCACGCGAGGCGATCGTCGAGGCCTGCCTGTTGCGCTTTCGGCCGATCATGATGACGACCCTCGCGGCGCTGTTCGGCGCGCTGCCCTTGGCGCTCGAAGGCGGCACCGGCTCGGAACTGCGCAACCCGCTCGGCATCGCCATTGTCGGCGGCCTCGTGCTGTCGCAGTTGTTGACGCTGTATACTACGCCGGTGATCTACCTCGCCCTCGATCGATTGGGGCAGCGTTTCGCCGGCAATACCGAGGGCAGTCCTCTGGCGGCGGAGTAGCTGCGTCATGAATGTCGCGCTGCCATTCATTCACCGGCCGATCGGCACCACGCTGATGGCGGTCGGCTTGTTCCTCACCGGGCTAGCTGCCTACGTCAGCCTGCCGGTCGCGAGCCTGCCGAGCGTCGATTTCCCGACCATCATGGTTTCGGCAAGTCGACCGGGTGCGGCGCCTGAGATCATGGCCTCGACTGTTGCCGCGCCACTTGAGCGACGGCTCGGCGAGATTTCCGGCGTCACCGAACTGACTTCGTCGAGTTCGCTCGGCAGTTCGCGCATCGTTGTGCAGTTCGACATGTCGCGCAATGTCGACGGTGCCGCCCGCGACGTGCAGGCGGCACTCAACGCGGCGCTTTCCGATCTGCCGAGCGACTTGCCGGCGGTACCGACGTTCCGCAAGGCGAACCCGGCCGGCGCACCGGTGTTGATCCTGGCGTTGACCTCGAAGACACTCGCTCCCAGCGCGATGTACGACATCGCCGATACCGTCATCGCCCAACGCATCTCGCAGATCGACGGCGTCGCAGACGTGTCGGTCAGCGGCGCCGAGCAGCCGGCGATCCGGGTCCGGGTCAATCCCGGTCGGCTCGCCAGCATGGGCCTGTCAATCGAAGACGTGCGCACCGTCATCGCCAACGCCAACGCGATGGGACCGATGGGCACCTTCGACGGTCCCGACCTCGCCGAGACCATCGGCACCAACGACCAACTGCGCAATGCCACCGACTACAAGACCCTCGTCGTCAAGACCTCGGCCGGGGCGGTAGTTCGCCTGACCGACATCGCCACCATCGAGGCCGGTACCCGCAACACCCGCTCCGCCGCCTGGTTCAACGCCCAGCCGAGCGTACTATTGATCATCACCAAGCAGGGCGATGCCAACGTTATTGATACCGTCGACAAGGTTCTGGCGCTGGTGCCGGAGCTGCGAAAGTGGATCCCGGCCGGCATCGACGTGACCGTGCTGTCCGACCGCACGCGCACGATCCGCGCCAGTGTGCACGACATGCAGTTTACGTTGGCCCTGACCGTGGTGCTGGTGATGCTGGTCGTGCTGGTGTTCCTGCGCCGGGGTGCGGCGACGCTGGCCGCCGGCATCACTGTGCCGCTGTCGCTCGCCGGCACCGTCGCGCTTATGTGGGTCGCCGGCTACTCGATCAACAATCTGACTCTGATGGCGCTGGCGGTTTCGGTCGGCTTCGTCGTCGATGACGCGATCGTCATGATCGAGAACGCCTTCCGCAACCTGGAGCAGGGCAAATCGCCGTTGCAGGCGACGATCGACGGCGCGAGGCAGATCGGCTTCACCGTGCTTTCGATCTCGATCTCGCTGGTGGCGGCGTTCATTCCGCTGATCTTCATGAGCGGCGTGGTCGGCCGGCTGCTTCGCGAGTTCTCGGTGACGCTGGTGTTCGCGATCGTGGTCTCGACGATCGTTTCACTGACGGTGACGCCGATGATCTGCGCCAAGTTCGTCAAGCTGCCGCCGAGTCCGGACGCGACAATTTTTGACCGCATCATCGAGGGCGGATTGAGGCGGCTGGTTTCGGGGTACTCACGCTCGCTCCGGTTCGCGCTTCGCTGGCAGGCGGTGATGCTGGTTGTGATGTTGGCCACCATCGCCATTACCGTTGACCTATATATCAAGACCCCAAAGGGCTACTTCCCGCAGGATGACAGCGGCTTGATCTTCGGCAGCACCCGCGCGTCGCCCGACATTTCCTTCCAGGCGATGTCGGCTTTGCAGATGCGCGTCACCGAGATCATCACCAACGATCCGTCGGTCGAGGCCGTCGGCTCGTCGGTCGGCAGTGCCGGGTTTTCAGCGTCGGTCAACCAGGGCAGCATGTTCATCAACTTGAAGCCACGCAGCGTCACCGGTGAAGCCACCGCCGACGTGATCGCTCGGCTCAGGCCCAAGCTGCTTGCCGTCGGCGGCATGCAGGTGTTCATGACACCGGCGGTCGATATTCGCGCCGGCGGGCGATCGTCGCGCTCGACCTACCAGTTTACTTTGTGGAGTCCGGAACTCGACCAGCTGCTCGCCTGGGCGCCGAAGGTGATCGACCGGCTGCAGCGCACGCCCGGCCTCACCGACGTCAACAACGATCGCGAGCAGGGCGGTCTGCAGATCAACGCGGTCATCGACCGCACGGCGGCATCAAGACTTGGCGTCAAGATCTCGGACATCGACACCGCGCTCAACAACGCCTTCGCCCAGCGCCAGATCTCGACCATCTTTTCTACGCGCAACCAGTACAAGGTGATCCTGGAGGTCGACCAGCAGTTCCAGCGTGATCCGTCCGACCTCAACCGCGTCTATGTCACTGGCGCCAATCGCGCGCAGGTTCCGCTCGGCAGCGTGGTGCACTTCGAAAAGGGATTGGCGCCGCTCGTCATCAACCACCAGGGGCAGTTCCCATCGGTGACGGTCAGCTACAATCTGGAGAACGGCACGACTTTGCAGCAGGCGCAAGCGGCGATCGCGCAGGCGACCGCCGAGTTGCGCATGCCGGATTCAATCCGCGCCGAGGCTGCTGGCGACGCCGCCGCCTTTACCCGCAGCGCGTCGGCTCAGCCGTTGCTGATCCTCGCCGCGCTGATTGCGGTCTATATCGTGCTCGGCGTTCTCTACGAGAGCCTCGCCCATCCGCTGACCATCATCTCGACACTGCCGTCGGCGGGCTTGGGCGCCTTGCTGGCGTTGCAGATCGCCGGCGCCGAGCTGACCGCGATCGCGCTAATCGGCATCATCCTGCTGATCGGCATCGTCAAGAAGAACGGTATCATGTTGGTCGATTTCGCCCTCGAGCAGGAACGCGAGCATGGGCGCTCGCCGCAAGACGCCATTTTTGAGGCGTGCATCGAGCGCTTCCGACCGATCCTGATGACGACGCTTGCCGCCCTGCTGGGGGCAATTCCATTGCTGCTCGCGACCGGCCCCGGCGCCGAACTGCGGCGGCCGCTCGGCATTACCATCGTCGGCGGACTGCTCATCTCGCAGATCCTCACCCTTTACACGACGCCGGTGATTTACCTGCTGCTCGACCGTTTGCACCGCCGCCTGTGGGGTGAGAGCGGGCATGCGCGAGGAGCGGTTGACGGTAGTGCGAGCAGGGGTAGCGTAGCGGCAGCCGAATAAGCAGACCGCGAGCTCACTCATGCCCAACTCCCACAGACCACGCCGGCCCGACTTCGGGCACGTTCTTTTCGCAGCGCCTGCGCCTGCATTATGTCGACTGGGGCAACCCGACCGCGCCGCCGCTGCTGCTGGTGCACGGCGGCCGCGACCATTGCCGCAACTGGGACTTCGTCGCGGCAAGGCTGCGTGAGCGCTATCACATCATCGCGCCCGATCTGCGCGGTCACGGCGACAGCCAATGGGCGCCCGGTGGCAGCTATCCGATGGCATCCTTCATCTATGATCTGGCGCAATTGATCGAGAGCCTGAAACTCGCCCCCGTGACCATCGTCGCCCATTCACTCGGCGGAATGATCGCGCTGCGCTATGCCGGAGTACATCCCGACAAGGTGAAGCGCATCGTCGCCATCGAAGGCCTCGGCATTTCGCCCAAGATGCAGGCCGAGCGCGAGGCCAAGCCATACGCCGAGCGGATGGCGTCATGGATCGCCGAACAGCGCGGTCTCGCCGGCCGCTCAGCCCGCAAATACGCCAGCGTCGACGAGGCTGTGGCGCGCATGCGAGCCGAGAACAAGCATCTCAATGAGATCCAGGCCGTCCACCTCACCCGCTTCGGCGTCAACCAGAACGAGGACGGCACCTTTAGCTGGAAGTTCGACAATTACCTGCGGTCTTGGCCACCGTCCGACATGACGCCGGCGGAAGCAGAGCATCTGTGGTCGCGCATCACCTGTCCGACACTGTTGGTCTACGGTGGCGACAGCTGGGCATCCAATCCAGAAAAAGACGGCCGCGTCCGCCACTTCAAGACCGCCCGCGTAGTGACGATTGCCGGCGCCAGCCACTGGGTCCACCACGACCAGTTCGACGCGTTCATGACCGAGACGGAGGCATTCCTCGGAACTTGACGCCGATGTGATCGGTCAATGCGACCGCAAATGCCTGTTTCCTGCAAATTGCAATGAATTCATTTGCACTTTGTATACGCGCTTGCTGCATGATCGAGCTTGGGCGGGGGGCTCACATTTTACAGGACATGCGTCATGCAACGCGTCCCCTCCTCGACCCCAGAACGCCGCCAAATCGTGCGATGCAACGCTGACTTGCCGGCAAATATTGAAATGATCTGCCGGCCAGATGCAGCCTGTACCGTGACCGACATCTCGCTGTCCGGCGCCATGCTGAAAATCGACCGCCGCATCTACCTGACCGGTCGCTTCCTGCTCGCTATCGATGGTGGGCCGGAAATCGACTGCTTACTGAAACATCGTCTCGGCGACCGTGCTGGCGTCGCCTTCGTCGTGCCGCTCGAAGCGTTGCCATGACGTAAGGTCGCCACGTTTTGCCCGAATGTCGCCACACGACGCAGTTACCGCCGAATTCGGTTTGCGAAGCGGGGGCTCGCGCCGGCCGATCAAATCTGACGACTGGGGATCCCATGAAATCGATTTCGCGCCGTTCCGCACTCACGCTCGCATTGTCATCCGGTATCGCCTCATTCGGCGCCGGCTCCGCTTCGGCGTCGCCTGCTCGCAATGTCGACGCCACCCTTGAACGTCTGCGTCACCGCGTGCATGGATCAAGTGACCTGATCCGGCGCGCTTTCGGCGTGCTGGTTTTTCCGACCGTCATCAAGGCCGGCATCGGCATCGGCGCCGAGTACGGCGAGGGCGCGCTGCTCGTTCGCGGCCGCACCTCCGGCTATTACAATATCGTGTCCGGCTCGATCGGCTTCCAACTCGGCGCGCAGGCGCGATCCGTCGTCATCCTGTTCATGACCGAAGAGGCGCTTGCCAAGTTCAGCCGCACCGACGGCTGGAAGGTCGGCGTCGACGGCTCGGTGGCCTTGATCACGATTGGCGCTGGTGGCTCGATCGACACCGACCGCATCACCAGCCCGGTCGTCGGCTTCATCTTCGACGGTAAGGGGCTGATGTATAACCTCACCCTCGAAGGCACCAAAATCAGCCGCATGTCGGGCTGGTAGTGGTGGCGCGCACGAGGTGTACCGGCTGCAGCGTTACCGCGCCGGCACCCGCGTGATCCTGGCGCCCAGCGCATTCAACCGCTCGTCTATGCGCTCGTAGCCGCGTTCGATTTGCTGTGCATTGTTTATGGTACTCGTGCCTTTGGCACACAGGGCGGCGAGCAGCATCGCCATGCCGGCGCGGATGTCGGGGCTTTCCATGCGGCCGGCTCGCAAGCGGGCAGGCCCCGAGACGAGTGCGCGATGCGGGTCGCACAGCACGATGCGCGCGCCCATGGCGATCAGCTTGTCGGTGAAGAACATCCGGCTCTCGAACATCTTCTCGAACATCAAAATCACGCCGTCGCATTGCGTCGCGGTGACGATCGCGATCGACATCAGGTCGGCCGGAAACGCCGGCCATGGCTGATCCTCAAGCTTCGGGATATGACCGCCGAGGTCGGTGCGGATGTTGCGGGTCTGGTTGCCGGGCACGATCAGGTCGTCGCCGTCGATCTGACAAATGATGCCAAGCCGATCAAAGCCCATCAGCGTAGAACGCAAATGCTGGGTGCCGGCACGGATGATGCGCAGTGGCGAGCGCGTCACCGCTGCGAGCCCAATGAACGACCCGACTTCGATATGATCTGGGCCGATGCGGTGAGTGGCGCTGCCGAGGGGCAAGCCACCAAGCACGGTCATCGTGTTGGTGCCGATGCCATCAATGCGGCTGCCGAGTGCCACCAGAAACTGCGCCAGATCCTGGACGTGCGGTTCGGAAGCGGCGTTGCGCAGAATCGTGGTGCCTTCGGCGAAGACGGCCGCCATCAGCGCGTTCTCAGTCGCGGTGACGCTCGGCTCGTCCAGGAACACGTCGGCGCCGATCAGCTTTTCGGCCTCGAAGCGATAGTTGTTGTCGGCGTCGACCCGGGCGCCCAACTGCTGCAGGGCGAGGAAGTGCGTATCGACACGCCGGCGGCCGATCACGTCGCCGCCGGGCGGCGGCAGCACCACCTTGCCACAGCGGGCGAGCAAAGGCCCGGCGAGCAGGATCGAGGCACGGATGTTGGCGCACAGGATCGGATCGAGATCGACGGCGCGGACCTGTTTCGCGTGGATATCGAGGGTGTTGCGCTCGGTCCAGGTCGCCTCGGCACCGACCGAACGGACGAGCTCGACTAGCGTCTCGGTGTCGCGTATGCGCGGCACGTTGGTGAGCCGTACGGGCTTGTCGGTCAACAGCGCGGCCGCGATGATCGGCAATGCCGCGTTCTTGTTTCCGGCCGGCTCCAGGCTGCCCGACAGGCGATGCCCGCCCTCGACGATGTACTGGATGCCGCCGCTACGCTCTGGAGCCGCCATTTCGATCCCTCTTACTTCTGCCCCTGCGACTTATCGCAATGATTCTCCACCGACAATGACACGGGAAATGCCACCGCGCACCCTGGCGGGATTGCCTCGCCCCCTTGAAACCGTTATCTGCCCTGGTTGTAAAGGCACGCAGGGTGGCCGCCCGGCTGGCCGCCTGTTTGTCGCATCACGCGCACCCAACCACCGGAACTCCGACCCATGCGCCTTTCCCGCTATTTTCTGCCAGTCCTTCGCGAAACGCCGAAGGAAGCAGAAATCGTGTCGCACCAACTGATGCTGCGCACCGGCATGGTGCGGCAAGCCTCAGCCGGCATCTATTCGTGGCTGCCGCTCGGATACAAGGTGCTGATGAAGATCGACCGCATCGTGCGCGAGGAGCAGAACCGCACCGGTGCCATCGAAGTGCTGATGCCGACCATCCAGTCCGCCGATCTGTGGCGCCAGTCCGGCCGCTACGAGGCCTACGGCAAGGAAATGCTGCGCATTTCCGACCGGCACGACCGCGAGATGCTGTACGGGCCGACCAACGAGGAGTTGATCACCGCCATTTTTCGCGATGGCATCAAAAGTTACAAGGACATGCCGCGCAACCTCTACCACATCCAGTGGAAGTTCCGCGACGAGGTGCGCCCGCGCTTCGGCGTCATGCGCGGTCGCGAGTTCCTGATGAAGGACGCCTATTCGTTCGACCTCACCGCCGAAGCCGGACGCCTGTCCTACAACAAGATGTTCACCGCCTACCTGCGCACCTTCGCGCGCATGGGGCTCAAAGCCATCCCCATGGCGGCCGATAGCGGCCCCATTGGAGGCGACATGAGCCACGAATTCATCATCCTGGCCGACACCGGTGAGAGCCAAGTGTACTGCCACAAGGACCTGATCGAGGGTGCCCCGCCGCCGATCGACATCGATTTCGACGGTGATCTGTCGCCGATCGTCAAGCGCTGGACGTCGATGTACGCGGCGACCGACGAGAAGCACGATGCGGCGAAATTCGACGCCGAAGTGCCGAAGGAGAAACAGGTTTCGGCGCGCGGCATCGAGGTCGGCCATATTTTCTTCTTCGGCACCAAATACTCCGAGCCGATGGGCTGCAAGATCCAGGGACCGGATGGCCAGATGATCACCGTGCAGATGGGCTCCTACGGCGTCGGCGTGTCGCGCCTTGCCGGTGCCATCATCGAAGCCTGCCACGACGACAACGGCATCGTCTGGCCGGTGCCGGTGGCGCCGTTCGAGGTCGGCCTGATCAATTTGAAAGCCGGCGACAAGGATACGGATGCGGCGGCGAACGGCATTTACAAGCAGCTCGAATCGGCCGGCATCGACGTGCTGCTGGATGATACCGACGAGCGCGCCGGCGGCAAATTCGCGACCATGGACCTGATCGGCCTGCCCTATCAGATCATCGTCGGGCCGAAGGGCGTCAAGGCCGGCGAAGCCGAAATCAAGAACCGCAAGACCGGCGCCCGCGAAACAATGCCGATGGATGCCGCTGTGGCGAAGGTCGTCGCCGGAGATCAAGGCGCAGCGGATTTTGGCGTGATGAACCGACGAAGGGCGTAGGTTGGGTTAGGCGCTCTTGCGCCGTAACCCAACAACTTCGATGACCACCCGCGGAATGTTGGGTTACGGCCGCAATCGGGCGGCCTAACCCAACCTACGGTTCTGAGACTGGAGCCCGGATGACAACCGCAACAGCAACTGCAGAACTCCATCGACACCCAGCCATTCTCGTTTTTCGAGTGGCTGCTGGCGCTGCGCTATCTTCGGGCTCGCCGCAAGGAGGGGTTCATCTCGGTGATCGCCGGGTTCTCGTTCGTCGGCATCGTGCTTGGCGTCGCCACGCTGATTATCGTCATGGCTGTCATGAACGGCTTCCGCAACCAGCTATTCGAAAAGATCCTAGGGCTGAACGGCCATCTCGTCGTCTACAAGATCGCCAGCGCCGGCCCGTTCAATGAGTACGATGAACTGGCAACGAAAATCCGCACCATTCCCGGCATCAAGACCGCCGTGCCGCTGATCGAAGGGCAAGTGCTGGTGTCGTCCAGCATCGCAGGTCTCGGCGGCCTCGTGCGCGGCATGGACGAGGAAGGCATGCGCTCGCTGCCACTGGTTGCCAATAACATTCTCCAGGGCACGATCGACGGTTTCGACGCCCAGGATGGCATCGCAGTCGGCAATCGGCTCGCAGTCCGCCCTCGGGGTCAAGTTGGGCGACAGCATCACCTTGATCTCGCCGCGTGGATCGCAGACCCCGTTCGGCACCTCGCCACGCTCCAAAGTCTACCGCATCTCAGCACTGTTCGAGATGGGCATGTCCGAATACGACCGGACGATGATGTTCATGCCGCTCGCCGAGGCCAAGAAATACTTTAACAAGGGCGATCAGGTCGACGTGCTTGAGATCGTCGTCGACGACCGCGAGGCGGTCGACAGCTATGCCACTGAGATCGAGAAAATCGGCGGGACGGACCTCGTCATCACCAACTGGAGGCAGCGCAATTCGACGTTCTTCACCGTGCTCGAAGTCGAGCGAACGGTGATGTTCATCATCCTGTCGCTGATCATCCTGGTGGCCGCCCTCAACATCGTTTCCGGCATGATGATGCTGGTGAAGGACAAAGGCCGCGATATCGCCATACTCCGCACCATGGGCGCAACCAAAGGCGCGATCATGCGCATCTTCCTGATCACCGGTGCCTCGATCGGCGTCGTCGGCACCTTCGCCGGCCTGATCCTCGGCATTGTGTTCTGCTGGAACATCGAGGCCATCCGCCAGTTCGTGCAATGGGTAACGGGCAAGACGCTGATGGACCCGACGGTCTACTACCTCACGCGCCTGCCAGCCGACATCAATCCGCGCGAGACCGCCGGCATCGTCGTGTTCGCGCTGGTGCTGACGCTGATTGCGACGCTCTATCCCTCCTGGCGCGCGTCTCGGCTCGATCCAGTCGAAGCGCTGCGCTACGAGTAGGGATGGATCAGCCAATGAAAGACCTGAGCATCGAACCGATCCTGAAACTTGCCGACCTGCGCCGCACCTTCGGCTCCGGTGACCGCGAGATCCGCGTGCTGGCCGGTGCCTCGGCCGCGCTCTATCCCGGACAAGCGGTGGCACTCGTCGGCCCGTCGGGCGCTGGCAAGTCGACGCTGCTGCACATCGCCGGCCTGCTCGAGACGCCCGACGCCGGCCAAGTCGTCATCCAGGGGCGGGACTGCGCTCGCATGAACGACGACGAGCGCACGCGCGTCCGCCGGGCGGAAATGGGTTTCGTGTATCAGTTCCACCAATTGCTGCCTGAGTTTTCGGCGCTGGAGAACGTGATCATTCCGCAGTTGATCCGGGGCCGCAGTCGCAAAGTTGCAGAGACGCGCGCGACCGAACTCCTGACCGGCGTCGGCCTTGAGAAGCGGCTCGACCATCGCCCCGCCGAGTTGTCGGGTGGCGAGCAGCAACGCACCGCGATCTGCCGCGCGCTTGCCAACGCGCCGAAACTGCTGCTCGCCGACGAGCCGACCGGCAACCTCGATCCCAAAACCTCCGAGCACGTGTTCCAGGATCTGATCAAGCTGATCGAGACCACCGGCGTCGCGGCGTTGATCGCGACCCACAACATGGACCTCGCCGCCCGCATGCATCGCACGCTCAGGCTGGAGGACGGCCTGCTGGTGGAAGTCGAGCGGTAGGATCGCGCATCACGCCTTCACCACCCGCTCATTCGTCAGCCCCTTCTTGGCAAACACGTTGCGGGTGTCGATGATCAGGCGGGCATCGGCGGCGAGCAGCGCATAATCGACTGCGTCGTGATCGGTCGAAATCAGAATCGCGTCGTAGGCTGCGACCGTTGCCGATGAAAGCACCGCCGACTGCCGTCCCTTGAACTCGGCATGCTCACGGGTCGCCGGAATTTCGCCCACATGCGGATCGTGATAGTCGCACCTGCCGCCGCGCTTCTCTATCAACTCCATCAGCTTGAACGACGGGCTCTCGCGGATGTCCGAGACGTTCTTCTTGTAGGCGAGGCCGATCATCAAGATGCGCGCACGGCCAAGCGAAATGCCGGAGTGCCGATCAAGTGCTTCTTCCAACCGCCCGACCACATAACGCGGCATCGCCGTGTTGATCTCACCGGCAAGTTCAATAAAGCGGGTCGGCGTGTCGAACTCGCGCGACTTCCATGTCAGGTAGAACGGATCGATCGGGATGCAATGACCACCGAGACCGGGACCGGGATAGAACGGCATATAGCCGAACGGCTTGGTCTTGGCTGCCTCGATCACCTCCCACACGTCGATGCCCATGGCGTCGTAGACGACCTTCAATTCGTTGACGAGCGCGATGTTCACTGCCCGGAAGATGTTCTCTGTGATCTTTACCGCCTCCGCGGTCGCTGGCGACGACACCGGCACCACACGCTTTACCACTGCCCCGTAGAAAGCCGTCATCAGCCGCAGCGCGTCCGCGCCGTCGCCGGCCACGACCTTCGGAATGGTGACCGTCTCGAAGTCGCGATTGCCGGGATCCTCGCGCTCCGGCGAAAAGCCGAGGAAGAAATCGCGGCCGGATTTGAGGCCGCCTACCTCCAGGATTGGCCGCACCAGTTCGTCGGTGGTACCGGGATAGGTTGTAGATTCCAGCACCACTAGCTGTCCGGCGCGCAGGTACCGCGCAATGGTCGCGCACGTCGCCTCGATATAGCTCATGTCCGGTTCACGGTGACGGGTCAGCGGTGTCGGCACGCAGATCACGATCACGTCGCATTGGGCGAGCATCGCCATGTCGCTCGTCGCGACAAATCGGCCTTCACCGACAAGCAAAGCCAGGTCGGCGCTCTTGACCGCGTCGATGTAGGACGTACCGGCATTGAGCAGACGTGGCTTCGTCGCATCGATATCGAAGCCGATCGTCTTCAGGCCGATCCGGGCAATGGCGGCCGCCAGCGGCAGCCCGACATAGCCGAGCCCGATAACACCGGCGACCGCCTGACGCGCCTCAATCCGCGCCAAAGCGACGTCCGCCGCGTTGCCGTGTTCGCCTGGGCGATCCGTCATCATATGTCCTTTCGCAATCAGTCGATCACAATAGCGCCCGCAGCAGCGGCGGGATATGGGCGGTGGTCGCAATCCCGTCGAGGTCGGCCGGCGATGCGACCAGCAGCACACCGGCAAGTTCAGGATCGGTTTGGCGGGCAATGTTGGCCACCACTACCGACCGCAATTCGTCGGCCGCCAGGGGCGAACGATATTCGACGCCGATTGCAATCGAGGCCTCGGCCGCAACCAGAATGTAGCCGGCCACGCGCGTCAATGCGCCGAGATCGAGACCGGTTTCCTCGCCGATCTCGCGGGCGATGCTGCCGTCGATGTCGATCGTCCCGTCGGCGCGAACGTCGGCCGGATCGATGAAGCCGCTCGGGCAATAGGCGCGGCCGGCATTGAGGTTGCCGCCGGCCTGCACGCCGAGCAAAACGTGGCCTTCGCGCGAGCGCACGACGGCGCAGCCGAAGCAGTCGCGCACGCTATCGTCGATCAGCCCTTGGGCGCGCCAATAGACGAAGCTCGCGAAATCGGAGGTCGCGAAATCGCCGACGAACGTGTCGTGCTCAATTCGATGATCGAGCAGGATCTGGATCGGGCCGTTGAAGTAACCGGGCTTGATCTCGCGCTGGCGTTCAAACTCCGCCGCAATTTGAAGTTTGTGCGCGCGTGCATAGGCCCACTCGCCACTGCCAACCTGCAATCGGCACGCTGCCACCCGTCGCACGTCGCCGCGTTCGATCCGCTGCACTCTTCGCCCCTTGCGCGCCGCCGTTAGTGTCTCGGTAACTTTAACCACTTCTAAACCCTTCTGCGTGCAACCCTGCGACCCTGTCACCTACCGCGTCAGGATCGTCCCATGAATTTCGCGTCATCCGCACGCGTCATCAGCAATGTCGACCGACACCTTTCGCGCCGGCCTCACCTACCACTTCAACTGAACCGCTTCGCAACATCGCGACAACCGAGTTGATCAACTAGGCTCTTGTGGTCCCACAAGGGCCGCAGTTGTTCCACATTCGCTCCACATTGCAGGTGCTTGATCACCGAATAAGCACGATGAAGGTTGGGCAAGCCACACGCGGCATCGCTCCAACGCCGGCAGCTCAAATAGAGCGCCAAACCGGCACTCGAAACCGCGAGACCGCTACGCGATGACAGCGGTCCCAGCACGACACAATCAGTTGGCGAAGCGCGCTTGCGCGACGCCAAACCGGGCGCCGAGGAACCCCCGCTTCCTTTACGCCCGGCATCGATCCCGGTGCCAGACATCGTCAGCCGATGCGACGGCGCCGGGATACGAGCTGCCGGAAGCAAATCATCGTTCGCCGCTCCGCCACACCTCCCTCCCCGAGGCGACGGCGATGGGCTGCTTCCGGCACACGACCGCATGCGCCGCCGCCGCGTGAACGGCTGGTGAATGGCGCGGTTAGCCACTGTTTAGCTGGCCGCCGCCACAACACCCTCAAACCTCCCCACGGCCGACAAGCCGAAGCAGTCATATCCATCCCGCGCACCAATGAGGGCGCTCGAAACATGGATACCACTGCAATGAAAACCACGATGACCGCCGTTGCTCTCGTCCTCGCCCTCGGCACCCAGGCCTTCGCCCAGGACGTCAAGGTTGCCCCGACCGCACCGGCCGCCGTGACTGCGCCTGCCGTCACCACCCCGACCGCGAAGCCCGCCGACGCCGCCGCCAAGCCAGTGCTGGCGCCCGAGACGATGCAGAAGGTCGGCGCGCCCGCCCCGGCGACAGCTCCCGTGACCGCGCCGAAGGTCGAGGCCAAGCCCGCCGTGACCCCGTCGGCCACGACCGCCACCACGCCGGCCGCGACCAAGACCGCTGCCCCCGCTGCGGCCGTCGCCAAGCTCGTCAACATCAACACGGTCAGTGCCGCCGACCTCGAAAAGTTGCCGAAGATCGGTGAGGCCCGCGCCAAGCTGATCGTCGCCGGCCGGCCCTATAAGTCGGTTGACGATCTGACCGCCAAGAAGGTGATCCCGCAGGACGCTTTCGACGCGATCAAGACCCTGGTCAGCGTGAAGTAATAATCGGGCGAACTGTCACCTGAATGCCATGGGGCTCCGGTACCGCAAGGTACCGGGGCCTCGTTCGTTGGTGGCGCATTCGAGGCTCGGAAAGCAGAACGGGCCGCCATCTTGCGATGACAGCCCGCCAACTCACCCCGCGTGAGCTTATCCCCGACACAGTGCCCTCCACTGTGTCGGGGATAGTCATCCAACAAAGCCAAACTCAAGCGGCTCGACTACCCTTCACGCGAGCATAAAACATTCCATGCAAGAGTCACTTGCATGAAGAAACACATCAGAACTTGAAGCTTACGCCTGCACGAACCGTGTGGAAGTCGACTTCGCTCTTGTCGATCGAGTTCGCACTGTTGCTCGAAAAATTCGTCGAGCCGAGATCGGTGTAGCGATATTCCAGACGCATGGTCATGCGGTCGCTGATCGCGTGCTCAACGCCGGCACCGGCGGTCCAGCCATGCCGCACGTCGCTGTAGCTGGCAAAAGTCTTGTCGATGCGAACGTCGCCGTAGGCCCAACCGGCGGTGGCATAGAACAGCGTGCGGTCATAGGCGATGCCGAGTCGGCCGCGGGTCGAGCCGACCCAGTTCAGTTCGGTATTGTGGGCAAAGCCCAGCGAGCCGAGTCCGCCGCCACTGATGCTCGATGCTTCGATGTCGGTCTCGATGCCGTAGACGAGATTCTGGAACTGCCAGTTGTAGCCGGCATGAACGCCGCCGACCCAACCGTTGGTGTCATAGCTGTACGACTGATCAAAGCCGGTCAGCGGCCCCGAACTCGCATCGGTATTGCCCCAGCCATAGCCGACCTGGGCGCCGACATAGAGGCCGGTCCAGCTAAACGGCCGACTATAGGCAACCGGCGGCGGAGCGTCCTTGACCGAACCCCGGCGATAGGGGCCGAGATCGGCGGCCGAAGCGGCGCCGGCCGACATCAAGCCGGCAAGGGTCAAGGCGGTGAGTGAAATCTTGTTTCGCATGCGGTCTCTCCTTGTGACGGGGATTGAACGCAGTTACATGCCCCCGGCTTCGAGCTTTGCTGATGAAGTCGAAATATGTCCAAAATCAGCGAGTTAGAATGCTCATTTGATGGATAACGGCGTTCTGGCAATAGCCTTAACGCAAGCGGGTTGCGATCGATTTTACGGCCTGGGATGGAGGAACCGCTTTGCGCACCTTGCCGCAAAGCGAAATGCGCGCATCGGCGGGAGATTGCCGGCTAGAAGGTGAATTTATCGCCTCGCATAGGAATGATTTTCTATTTTTATATGCTTCATGGCCTATTATTTAGAATATTTTTCTGTATTCTAGGGATCGAATTTTGGAGTTACCGCCATGCCCTTCGATGTCCCACACGGTTACAGCAGCATCACCGAGCCGGCGTTCCTGAAGCTGCATGTGCGCCTGACCGATGGCACGCACTTTGAGCCGGAGGCCGCCACCGGCTTCCGGATCATGGATTTGATGCGGGCCTACGGGCTGCCAATCAAGGCCGAGTGCGGCGGCGCCTGCGTGTGCGCCACTTGCCATGTCCGTGTACCAGAAGCCTGGCAACATCTCTTGCCGCCGCCATCCGATGAGGAACTCGCCAAGCTCGACGAGATCCCCGGTGCCGACGAAACCTCCCGCCTCGCCTGCCAGCTAATGATGACGGACGAACTCGACGGCCTCGAAGTCGAGTTGCAGCCCGACAGTCTGATTCCGCAGACCAACTGGGTAGCGGGCTGAGCCATGACAGCACCTGACGCCATCGGACGCGTACTGCTGGTCGGTGCCGGCCCCGGCGATCCCGACTTGTTGACCGTGAAGGCGGTGCGCGCCATTCGCGATGCCGATGTCATTCTGCATGACGGCCACGTCTCGCAAGGTGTGCTCGATCATGCCCGCGTCGATGCCCAGGTGATATCGGTCGCCAAGGCGCGCGGCCGGCATTCAAAGACCCAGGCCGAGATCAACGGTTTGATCGTGTGGTTCGCGCGCCAGGGCAACACCGTCGTGAGGCTTAAGGGTGGCGATCCGTTTGTGTTCGGTCGCGGCGGCGAGGAGATCGACATCCTCCGTGCTTCCGGCATCCCGGTCGAAGTCATTCCCGGCATCACGGCTGCAACCGCTGCATCGGCGTCGCTGCAGATCCCACTGACCCATCGCGACGTATCGCGCTCGGTGACCTTCTTATCCGGCCACGCGGCTGGCGATGGCGCACCTGCGTTCGATCAATGCGATTTCGCGGCCCTTGCCAATGGCCGGTCGACGCTCGTGGTCTACATGGGCCTCGCCACCGCCGGCATCCTGGCCGAGACACTGATTGCCGCTGCCTGGTCGCCGGCAACGCCGGTGATGGCGATAGAGCGCGCCTCGCAGCCGAACGAACGTCGAGTTGCGACCTCGCTCGACCAGCTCTCGCTCAACCCAGAAAGCCTTGGCCTATCCGGGCCAACCTTGTTGATCGTTGGTGAGGTCGCAAGCCTGCCCGCCGCCGGCAGTGTCACTCACATCGCGCGCGTCCCCGCCCAGCCCTCGCTGCAGGAGCACTCCCATGCCTAGCGTCATCACCGCCAACGACCTGCGCTCCGGCCTCGTCGTCTATCTTGGCCCCGAGGCCCGTTGGGTTCGCGATCTGGCCGACGCAACCGTTGCTGCCAACTCTGGAGATTTCGAAACCCTTGAGGCCCAGGCGCTCGACGCCGTGTTGCGCACCGAGGTCACCGCCGTTTACGCCATGCAGGTGCGCGTTACCGACGCCGGCCCGAGCCCCGTGTCGGTGCGCGAATGGATCCGCGCCGCCCACGTGCCCAGCGTCTGAGGATCAGTCCGATGTACCGTTACGACAATTTCGATCGCGACTTCGTTACCGAACGCGCCCAACAGTTCCGCGGCCAGGTCGAGCGCCGCCTGTCCGGCGCGCTGACGGAAGAGCAATTCAAGCCGCTGCGACTGCAGAACGGCCTCTACCTCCAACTGCACGCCTACATGCTGCGCATCGCCATTCCCTATGGCGTGCTGGCAGCCAGACAGATGCGCCAGCTGGCGTTGATCGCGCGCAAGTGGGACCGCAATTTTGGCCACTTCACCACCCGCCAGAACATCCAATTCAACTGGACTCGCCTGGAAGATGCGCCCGACATCCTCGATGCGTTGTCGCAAGTCGACATGCACGCCATCCAGACCAGCGGCAACTGCATTCGCAACGTCACTGCAGACCCCTATGCCGGCGTCGCCGCCGACGAGATCGAGGACCCACGGGTGTGGGCCGAGGTGCTGCGCCAGTGGTCGACCATCCACCCCGAGTTCACGTTCCTGCCGCGCAAGTTCAAGATCGCAATCACTGGCGCCGCCGAGGATCGCGCCGCTATCCTGTTCCACGACATCGGCTTGAAAATCGTCAAGGGTCCGAAGGGCGTCACCGGCTTCAAGGTTTATGTCGGCGGCGGTCAGGGCCGCACCCCTTACGTCGCGCAATTGATCAACGCCTTCCTGCCGCGCGAGCGGTTGCTGTCCTATCTGGAAGCGATCATGCGGGTCTACAACCTCCACGGCCGCCGCGACAACATCTACAAGGCGCGCATCAAGATCCTCGTCAATGCGCTCGGGCTCGACGAGTTCCGCCGGCAAGTCGAGGCCGAGTGGGCGACCCTTGATGCTCCGTCGATTGATCTGCCGGCCGATGAGCAGGCGCGCATCGCCGCCCACTTCAAGCCGCTCCCGTTGAAGAAGGCGCCCGCCCGCGATGCCGGCATCGATGCGCGTCGCCGCGCCGACAACAGCTTCGATCGCTGGGTTCGCCTTAACGTTGCACCGCATCGGGTACCCGGCCACGCCATCGTCAACATCCAGCTGAAGGAGCCGGGCAAGATCCCCGGCGACGCCTCGGCCGAGCAGATGGAGGCGGTCGCCGAACTTGCCGAACGCTTTGCTCACGACGAGATCCGCGTCACCTACCAGCAGAACTTGGTGCTGCCGAACGTCGCCGTGCGCGATCTGGCGGCGGTGTATGACGGCCTGATCGCGAGCGGCCTCGCCACCGCCAATACCGAGTTGATCACCGACATCATCGCCTGCCCCGGCCTCGACTACTGCAACCTCGCCAATGCCCGCGCCATTCCGATCGCGCAGGAGATCGCAAAGAAGTTCGCCGATCCCGATCAAAGCCGAGGCGATCGGGCCGCTCCGTCTCAACATCTCCGGCTGCATCAATGCCTGCGGTCATCATCATGCCGGCAACATCGGCATTCTCGGCGTCGACAAGAAGGGCACCGAGCACTACCAGGTCACACTCGGCGGCAGCCCGAAGGACGACGCCGAGATCGGCGACATCGTCGGCCCGAGCTTCACCGCGCAGGATCTGCCCGGCGCGATCGAGACCATCGTCGAGACCTATCTCGACCGCCGCCTCGATCGCTCGGAAACTTTCCTCGCAGCCTATCGCCGGCTCGGCAAGACACCGTTCCGCTTAGCCCTTTACGGCGCCGATGCGCATCGCATTCCGGCCGAAGATCTGGAGACCATCGATGGCTGAGCCCAAGCCTTTACTGGCGCCGCTGCGCGCCGCTTCGACCGAAGCGCGGCTTTGGAAGGACAACCGTTTCGCTGCCGACGACTGGCGACCGGTTGCCGATGATCAGGAACCGCCGATCAACGGGCACGCCATCGTCTCGCTGAAGCGGTGGCGCGCCGAGCAGCCTTCGCCTGACCTCCAATGGCCAGGCGATCGGCATCCGCGTCGAGCCAGGCGACACACTCGACCCGGCGATCGACAATCTCGACCGGCTCGGCGTAATCGCGCTGTCGTTTTCGAAATTCACTGACGGTCGCGCCTATTCGACCGCCCGCCGCCTGCGCGAGCAATGGGGCTTCGAGGGCGAGATCCGCGCCACCGGCGATGTCCTGCTTGACCAATTGCCATTGATGCTGCGCTCGGGCTTCGACGCCCTCGAAATCGTCAATGCGGCCACCATCGAGGCGCTGGAGCAGCGGGCCGATTCCGGCGGTGGCGCATACTTATCAGCGCAGCGTCGGCCCGGACACTTTCGGCTGGCGTGCGCGCCGGTCTGTCAGCCGGGCGGTTGACGGCGGCAGAGTAATGGCGCTCAGGCCCGCCCGGCGTCGGGCACGTGCTGGCCTTGCAGCAAGGTGTAGGTCAGTACCTTCTTTGACGCGATCCACGGCGTGCACTTTGCTGCCATCGCGGCGAAGTGGTCGCTGTCGCAATGGAACTTGAAGGCCGCCTCGTCGTCGTAGACTTCGTAGAGAAAATAGCCGGCCGGATCGATTGGGTCCTGCGCCACGTTGAACTGGCGACAACCAATTTCCAGCGCGAGGCTGTTGCGGGCGTGCTCCAACAGCGCCATGCCGAGATCAGTAATGTGATCCTGCTCGGCCTCGAAGAATACGACCACCACCAGCATCTACGACCTCCCGTTCAAGCCACCGCCGCGAGCATCGGCACACTGATCGGCTCCACCGTAACGCGCTCGCGCGTCACGGTCACGAAGCTCTGCGGCGGCACCGCCTGCCAGCCGTCGCGGACATCGTCGAGCGGCTCTGAAACCACGAGCATGCCGGCGTTGGCGCCGAGCGTCTTGGTGTAGAGCGACGGCGGCTGCAAGTCGCTGGCATAGCGCGCGGCATAGATCGTGCTGCCATCGCTCCAGGCAGCGGTGAAGCGAAACGCTTCCGTGATACCGGCCTCGGCTTGCAGCCGCGCGACGGTCGCAATCATGCGGTCGCACGCCGCCTTCGGCTGACGGTCGAGGTCATCGCCCAGCATCATGAGGAAGATCGCCTCGCTGTCGGTGGTGCCGCCGCGCGCTTCGTAGAGCGCGTCCGGGATCAACGCATCGAAACGGCGCCGCAGCTTGTCGAAGCCGCCGATCTGGCCGTTGTGCATGAACAGGTGCCGGCCGTGACTGAAGGGATGGCAGTTGGCGCGCGTGGTGGCGGTGCCGGTCGAGGCGCGCACATGGGCGAAATAGAGCGGCGCGCGGATCTGGTGGGCGAGGCTCTTCAGGTTCTCGTCGCTCCAGGCCGGACGGATGTCGCGAAACACGCCGGGGGTCGGCCGCTCGCCGTACCAGCCGATGCCGAACCCGTCGGCGTTGGTCTCGACATGCGTCTCGCGGGAACGTCGCGACTGCGCGATCAGTGACTGGCACGGCACGCAGACGAAGTCCTCGACGAATACCGGCTCTCCGACATAGGCGATCCAGCGGCACATGGCGGCAATCCCCGTTTCACCCCTGGCCGCAAGCGCCAGGGCTCGAATTCGCTGCTGCTCATATTGAAGCTGAATACGGCGGAGATTGGAACAGGCGAGCGCGCCGGTCGCCATTTCAACGCGGCTTCAAGTGGCCAAAGTTCCGGCGCAGTTCGCGCACGTGCAGCACGCCATCCTGGGTCAGCACATACATGCCGTTGGCCGGCTGGGCGATGACACCGAGCTTCTTCAGGCGGTGCAGTTGCGAGACGATCGCGGCACTGGTGTCGTCGAAGCCGGCTTCGGTCAGCGCCCGCGTCAACTGCGGCAGCGACAGCGCGTGATGTTCGGCCTCAAGCGCTTCCAACAGCATCAGTTCGCGCACCCGGCTGCGCTGATTGCGGCCGATGTCGTCGGGCTCGTTCGCAAAGCTCATTGGTGGCTCCGGGGCATGACTGCCGTTGGCGGCGACGGTGGCGCGCGCCACCGGCTGGCCCGGCACCAATTGCTCCAGCAATGCCAACCGATTGCGAAAGGTTTCGATCAGCCCCGACACCTCGGCGGGAAATGCTCCAGCCTGCGCCATCAGCGGCAGTTGCACATGCTTTTCGAACGCGGCGACGAGCGGCGAGGAAAAATCGGGTTCAAAACCGTCAGCGGCCATTTGCGCTTCACCTTGCGAGCCGACGCGATCACCATGCTCGAGCATTCGATGCTTTCCTGTGCGGCGTATTCGATATTTTGCACATTGCAGATGCGTTTTCTCAATGGCAATTCAATGCATTGCATCGCATTTCGTTGCATTCGCACGTGAGCCGACTTGGCCTAAGGCCATGACTTTCCGCGAAATTAAGGACGCTGGAAGTTTTCAGAAACCAATCAGCACTCATTCCATTTCGACCGATCGCTCCGCACTCGCAATGGCGGGATTGCCCATCATTCGCCGATTGACGCCTCGCCGCACCTCCGTCGCCTTCGCAGGCCCCGCATGCCGCGCACCCCTCGATCCTCCGGGCTTCACCCCCGATCCTCAACGGATGGTGCCCGATGCCGATTTTTCTTCCCTGCGATCTCGCGATCGTCGTCCCGTTCTCCGGTCTGCTCGACAAGTGGCTGCTCGATTTCGACATCGTCGATATCGTGGTCTGGTTTCCGCGGCTCAGCTGGGCGGAGTTCGCCAAGGCGTTCGGCGCCTATCTCGCCTGCAAGTGCATGAGCGACCAGATCGACCGCTGGGCATTCGCGCCGATCAAGCATCGGATGAAGGCCAGGTGCGCCCGCCACATTGCCCTGAAATGGCCAAGTCTTGCCCGCCGCTTGAACCTGGCCGCCGCCGCTTGAGCCTCAGGCGATCTGCCCCTTGTCAGTGCGGCGCCGGCTGGCGGCCACCTCGCGAATGCGCGCCATGATCGCCGGATGCCGGCGGGCGAGCCGCTCAAGATCCTCGCGATCAAGCACCAGGGCGCGGACCCGCGTCGACGCCCGCACCGTACTGGAGCGCGGCCGATGCTCAAGCAGCGCCATCTCGCCGAAGAAGTCGCCCTCCTTCAACAGCACTTCACCGGTTTCGGTCTCAACGATAACATCGCCGGAGACCAGGAAGAACATGCTGTCGCCGGGCATGCCGCGCCTGACGATCACATCACCCGTCTCGAAAGTCCGCGAATGCAGCAGTGTGATGATCTGCGACACCGCCGCCGCATCGAGACCGCCGAACAACGGCACCCGTGCCACCAGCAGCCACGACACCAGGAAGTCGCGCCGCGTCGCCTCACGGCCGAAACCCGTGGCGATGATACCAAACGGCAAGGCGAAAGCGGCGATACCGGCAATCACCATAACGCCGGCGAACAATTTGCCCAGCGGCGTGATCGGCACCGCGTCTCCGTAACCGATTGTGGCCAGTGTCACCACCGACCACCAGGCCGCCGCCGGAATACTGCCGAAAGTCACCGGCTGCACGTGGCGCTCGATGAAATACATCACCGTCGCGGCGAACATCACAAGCCCAGACATGATCACCAGGGCTCCGAACAGGGCGCCACGCTCGGCCGCGATGACTCGGCCGAGCGTATGCAGCGCCGGGCTGTAGCGCGCAATCTTGAGGAAGCGTAGCATCATCGCCGCCCACATGCTGATGCCAGTAAGCAACCCAACCATGGTTGGCACGAACGACAGCAGATCAACCACCTGCATCGGCTGCGCCGCATAGCGCAGTCGCTCACGCCAAGGCGCGCCTTGAGCGAAAAACGGCAACTCGGTGCAGGACCATAGACGCAACAGGTACTCACCTCCGAAGATCAGCGCCGACACGACATCGAAGGCCGAGATCCAAGGTCCATACGCCGCGCGGATATCCGGCACTGACCATGCCGCGCAGGCGAGCACATTCGCCATTGCCAATGAGATCACGAAGCCGCTCACGAAGGTGCCGGTCAGCGAGTGACCGAACCCCGCTTCCAAGGCGTGATGGACCAGGCGACGCGCCCGCTGTGACCACAATTCCGCGACGACCGCCTTCGGCATCACCGTCACCTATCTCATACTTCGTTTGGCGCCGCGCACCAGACTGGCCAGCAGCCCGACGGACAACAACCCGATGGAAACAATCACGAGTGCACCGGTCGACGCTTCGGCGAGGCGCTCGTCGGCGGCCAGTTGGTAAACCCGTACGGCGAGCGTATCGAAATTAAATGGTCGGATGATCAGTGTCGCCGGCAATTCCTTCAGCACATCAACGAAGACCAGCACGCTAGCAGTCATCAGTGGTCGGCTGAGTAGTGGTAGATGCACCCGCCTCATCACTTCGCCACTGGTGCAGCCAAGCGTTCGCGCGACCTGATCCATGCTTTCCGGGATCCGTCCGAAGCCGGCCTCGAGCCCACCGACCGCCACCGCCAGGAACCGAACCAGATAGGCAAAAAGCAGCGCCGCGATACTGCCGCTCAACAATAACCCGGTCGAGATTCCGAACACGCTTCGAAACGCCCCATCGAGACCTCTATCAATGGCACCGAGCGAAACCAGGATGCCGACCGCGATCACCGTGCCGGGCAGCGCATATCCGAAGGTCGCGAGCCTGAGTAGACTGCGTAGCCGCTCGGATGTGGCGAGCCGCAGGGTGTAGGCGACGAACAAGCCGGCGGCGGTGACGATCACTGCCGCGACACCAGCCAGCGAAAAGGTATTCCAGGCCAGCCTGAGGAAACGCGTGCCGAACAGATTATCGCCGCCTTCGAAATGCAGTCCTAGCAGGATGGCAACCGGAACCAAGAAGCCGAGCAGCACCGGTGTCACGCACGCGGCAACCGCCAGAGCGCTGCGCCAACCTGTCAGCTTGGTGCGCGAGATCACCCACTGCTTGCGGCCCTTGGCGTGGAACCGGCTCTGCCGGCGCGCCCACTGCTCAAGCACGACCAGGATGGCGACGAACAGTAAGAGGCCGCTGGCGAGCTTGCCGGCGGCGATGCGGTCGCCCATGCCGAACCAAGTGCGGTAGATCGCCGTCGTGAACGTGTCGATGCCAAAATACTGCACCGTGCCAAGGTCGGCCAGCGTCTCCATCAGCGCGAGCGCCAGCCCAGCCGCGATCGACGGCCGGGCGAGCGGGAGCGCCACCTTGAAGAAGCGGTCGCGACCGCTGTGGCCGAGCGTGCGCGCGACATCGAGCGCAGTCAGCGACTGGTCGAGGAACGCCGAGCGCGTCAGAAAATAGACGTACGGATAGAGCACAAGCGTCAGCATCAGGCTGACGCCCCAGAGGCTCTGCAGATTCGGAAACCAGTAATCGTCACGGGTCCAGCCGAACGCCGCTCTCAGCCCGCTCTGTAGCGGTCCGGCGAAGGTCAGGAAATCGGTATAGGCATAACCAATAATATATGCTGGCATCGCCATTGGCAGCATCAAGAGCCATGCAAAAACGCTGCTCAGTGGGAACTTGTACATGGTGACGAGCCAGGCGCAGCCGGTACCGATCACCGCCGTGCCGATCCCAACCAGCAGCAGCAATCCAATCGTATTGAACAGAATCCCCGGCAAGATGGTGCGGGCGAGGTGACCGAGGGTGCCGTTCGACGTTGCGAAGATATTCGACAGCACTGTGAGGATCGGCAGCGCCACGATGGCGCACAGTACGAGCGCGCCGGTCAGCAGCCATGGATTGCCGCCGGAGGTACGGTCCCAAGCCTGCCGGAACCAGTTCAACGCGCCGCCAAGCGTGACCGCAACACGCGGCGCCTTGGGTGGATCGGCATGCAGTTCGATCATGACAATGACAAACCCCGTCTACCGATAATTGAGTTGCAGCGCCGGCCGGATTCCGCCGCCCGCATCCCCGTCACCCAACCTTCGCCGGCCGGCCGATGCTGGTGTAGCTGAAGCCGGCCGCGATCGCGTCTTGCGGCTGGAACATGTTGCGCAGGTCGATCAGCGCATTACCACGCATGGCGGCTTTCAGCGCCTCGAGACTGAGCGCGCGGAACTCGTTCCACTCGGTCAGCACCACCGTGACGTCGGCGCCCGCCGCCGCCGCCAGCGCATCCTCGCACCACGCCACGCCTTCGAGTTCCTTCTCGCCGTGCTTGCGCCCTTGCGGATCGTAGACCTGCACCCGCGCGCCCCTCTCGACCAGCATCGGCACGATAACGAGGCTCGGCGCGTCGCGCATGTCGTCGGTGTTGGGCTTGAAGGTGACGCCCAATATCGCCACCGTCTTGTCGCGCACCGAGCCGCCGGCGGCCTTCTCGATGCGGCCGGCCATCGCGATCTTGCGCTCGTCGTTGACGCGGCCGACCTGCTCGATCAGCGACAGCGGCGCGCGATGCTCGCGGGCGGTGCGGGCCAGCGCCGACACGTCCTTCGGGAAGCACGAGCCGCCATAGCCCGGCCCCGGATGCAGGAACTTGTCGCCGATCCGCCGGTCCTTGCCGATGGCACTCGCCACTTCCTGCACGTCGGCGCCCACTTCCTCGCAAAGATCCGCCACCTCGTTGATAAAGCTGATCTTCATGGCAAGGAAGGCGTTGGCGGCATACTTCGCCAGCTCCGCCGATTCCCGATTGACGAACATCAACGGCGCATTGCGCAAGGCGAGCGGCTTGTAGAGGCGCTCCATCACCGCCTTGGCGCGCGGCTCGTCGCAGCCGACCAGCACCCGGTCGGGATGGGTGAAGTCCTGGATCGCCGAGCCCTCGCGCAGGAACTCCGGGTTCGAGCACACGGCGAAGTCGGCGTCGGGGCGAAGGCTGCGCAGCCGGCGCTCGATCTCGCGGCTGGTGCCGACCGGCACCGTCGACTTGGTGGTCAGCACCGTGAAGCCGTTCAAGTGCGGCGCGATCTCCTCGACCGCCTGGAACACATAGGACAGGTCGGCGTGGCCGTCGCCCCGGCGCATCGGCGTGCCGACGGCGAGGAAGATCAGATCGGCGTCGCTCGCCGCCGCCGCCAGATCCTTGGTGAAGAACAGTCGCTTGGCCGCGACATTGCGCACCATCAGATCGTCGAGGCCGGGCTCGTAGATCGGCACCTCGCCGCGCAGCAGACTGTCGATGCGCGACTGCTCCTTGTCGACGCAGGTCACGGTCCAGCCGAACTCTGAAAAACAGACCGCCGAGACGAGCCCGACATAGCCGGCGCCAATCATACAGATTTTCATCGCGAATCCCCGAGGCGAGTGCGTCCCGAATGGGCGAGGCGTAGGCCAGATCGGCGGACCTTTCAAGGCGGGGGCCGCCGTGCTTTGCTGCCAACCGCCATCACCGTTACCACCGAGCCCGAACATCGCCATGCCCAAACCCGCAGCCGCCGTTGCCATCCGCCCATCCGGCGCCGTGATTTCAATCGGTGAGTGCATGGTCGAATTGTCGCGCGGTACCGATGGCCGTTTCGCCCTGGCCTTCGGCGGTGACACTTTCAATACTGCGGCTTACATGGTCCGCGCCGGCGTCGCAGTTGCCTACGCAACAGCAATCGGCGACGATCCCTACAGTCGAGGCATTGTGGCTGCTGCGCGCGCCGAGCAGGTCTCGACCGACCTTATCACCATTCTGCCGGGCCGCATGCCGGGCCTATATCTGATCGAGACCACACCCGAGGGCGAACGCTCGTTCTGGTACTGGCGCGACCGCGCCGCTGCCCGTGAGCTGTTCGAATGCGCGAACGCACCCACGGTTGCAGACGCCGTCGCCAGCGCCCGCCTCGTCTATTTTTCCGGCATCACACTGTCACTCTATGCGCCAAAAGGCCTCGACGCTTTTGCCCAAGCGCTAGGGCGCGCGCGTGCGCGTGGTGCGACCATCGCCATGGATAGCAACTACCGGCCGCGCGGCTGGGGCGGGGATATTGAACGCGCACGGTCGACGTTCGCGCGGTTCTGGGCCCTGAGCCACATTGCGCTGCCGACCTTCGACGACGAACAGGCGCTATGGAACGACGCCACACCGAATAGTACCGCTGACCGCCTTTCTGCGCTCGGGGTATCGGAAATCATCGTCAAACAGGGAGCCGAGGGCGCGCTGATCCGATCCGCCGGCCACGACACGCTGGTTGCTTGTCCCGAGACCGTGAAGCCGGTCGACACCACGGCCGCCGGCGACAGCTTCAACGCAGGCTATCTCGCGCGCCGGCTGGCCGGTGATGCGCCGGCCGATGCTGCCGTTCTCGCCCATCGGCTGGCCGGCGTCGTCATCCAGCATCGCGGCGCGATCGTGCCGAAGGCCGCAACGGATGTTGTGTTGAAGTAGTTCGCGCTATTTCTCGTCGGGCTTGTACTCAGGCACTCCCAAGGCATCGGCGAGGCGCGTCTTGGCTGAACCGGGGCGCAACGGTTTCTGCTGACTTTCGTGCGGCGCCCAGCCGGTCAGCGTGATGATCTCGAACGTCGCGGTGACGCGGCCGTCGGCACGCGAGAACCGCTCGGCATAGATTTCGGCGGCGCGCATCAAGGTTGCCCGTTTCAGTGGCGTGCGCCGCCGCTCGACCAGCATGTTGGCGGCGCCAAACGCGCGGATCTCGCGCATCAGGTGCAGCGGCGTCGCGTAGGCAACGGTGATCATATCGGCATCGACCACCGGCAGCGCGAAGCCTGCCCGCTGCAGCAGGCTGCCCAGATCGCGCACGTCAGCGAATGGTGCGACGCGCGGGCTTGCTCCACCTTCGATTTCGGATTCGGCCTCGACGAAGGCCTGACGCAGTTCGGTGAGCGTCGCACCGCCAAGCACCGCCCCAAGGAACAGTCCGTCCGGCTTCAGGATGCGGCGGATCTGGATCAGCGTGCCGGGCAGGTCATTGACGAGGTGAAGCGCGAGACCCGACACCACGAGGTCGAATTGTGCCTCGGCGAACGGCAGTTCCTCAAGATCGCACAGCACGCGCGACTCTGGGCATTGTTCGAGCATTGCCGGCGACGCATCGGCGCTGATGACGTTCGCGATACCCGGCCTGTTCCCTAGCGCGCGGCCAATGACACCGTGATGCGCGCCGAGATCGAGGACTTGCCTGAACTGCCGTTTCACCGCATCGAGCCGGTCGGCGAAATCCTCGGAAACCCGCTGCAGCAGAAAATCATGCGCGCCAATCTTCGCCGCCGCGCGTTGCCGGTAGCGCGCGAGTTGAGCCGTATCGAAGATTTGTGGGGCGGAAGTCATGGGGCGCACGCACCGTCGTCAACAACATAAGGCAATACCAGCCTCTGCATGCCCGGAAGCGCGCGTAAGCGACAAGACCCAGAATCGCGGCCTGACCAATGGGACACGCCCCCGGATACGCCCATCGCCGTGGCCCTTCTGGGAAGGCAAGCCGGGAGAATCGTGCTGCACAACTTCACCCCGCGATTTTCGAAAAATCCGCAACCTGCAGGGTCGCGGTTCGGATCTCGGACAGCATTTTGAGCCGATTGCGGCGGATGTCGGGGTCTTTGTCATTAACGGTCACCTTCTCAAAGAAGGCGTCGACAGGACTTCGCAATTCGGCCAGCGCCCGCATGGCGCCGGCGAAGTTCTCGACATTGATCGCGGCCGTGGTGTCCTGCTTCACGCTCTCGATGGCGGCGGCGAGTTTCAGCTCTTCCGGCTCTTTCAGGAGCTTCAGATCATAGGCACCAGCATAGCTGTCCTTATCCTTTTTCTCCTCGAGCCCTAGGATATTTGCCGCGCGCTTGACGCCGGCGAGCAGGTTGGCGCCGTCGTCGGTCTTGAGGAATTCGCCCAACGCGTTGACCCGCTTGACGATCAGCGCGAGGTCATCCTGACCGCCGAGCGCGAATACCGCGTCGATCAGGTCGTGCCGCGCGCCCTGATCGCGCATGTAGACCTTGAGACGATCGGCGAAGAACGACAACAGATCGAGTCCCAGCGCATGGGCGTCGACGCCGCGCACCAGTACCTCGGTCGGCGACAGTGTCGACGTCGGCTTGGTGAGTCGATCAGTATAATGCTTTTGGATTGCCGGCAGCAGTGGCAGTCGCAGGTCGTTCTCCAGCACGATCCGGATGAAACCCAGCGCCGCGCGGCGCAGCTGATAGGGATCGCCGGAACCGGTCGGCTTTTCGTTGATCGCCCAAAAGCCAACCAGCGTGTCGAGCTTGTCGGCCAGCGCCACCGCGATCGCGACTGCGTCGCCCTGGTCTTCGCGCGGCACCGTGTCACCGGCGCCCCTTGGCTTGTAGTGCAGCTCGATGGCGCGCGCGATGCGCGGGTCCATATGCTCGGCCTCGGCGAGGTAGCGGCCCATCAAGCCTTGCAGCTCGGGGAACTCGCCAACCATGCCGGATACGAGATCAGCCTTGCATAACTGCGCGGCACGACCAGCGAGTTCCGGTTCGGCGTCAACCGCACCAGCGATCTGGCGGGCAAGTTCGGTGATCCGCTCCATGCGGTCCCACTGCGAACCAAGTTTCTCGTGGAAGGTGATGCCTTTGAGCTCGAAGTGCATCGGCTCTAGCTTGCGTTTCAGGTCTTGATCCCAGAAGAACTTGGCATCGCTGAGCCGAGCCCGGATCACCTTCTGGTTGCCGTGGATGATTTCCTTGCCGCCGTCGCTGGCGATGAGGTTAGACACCAGCAAAAAGCGATTGGCGAGTTTTCCGGTCTTGGGATCACGTAGTGAAAAGCACTTCTGGTGCGCCCTCATCGACGTTGTCAGGCACTCGGCCGGCACGTCGAGGAACAATTCATCGAATGTGCCCATCAGAACGGTCGGCCACTCGTTGAGCCCAGCGTTTTCGGCGAGCAAGCCCTCGTCCTCGACCAATTCGAGCTTGTTGGCCTTCGCGATCGCCTTGGCCTGTTCGCCGATCATCCGGCTGCGTTCTGCCGGATCAATCAGCACATGTGCGGCCTTCAGCTTTTTTTCGTAGTCGGCGAAATCGCGGACTTTGAAACGGCCGGGCGAAAGAAAGCGATGTCCTTCGGTCGAATCCGACGCCTCGATGCCGCCGACTACAACCGGCACCACTTTACCGCCGAGCAGGCACAAGATCGAATGCAGTGGCCGAACCCACGCGAGCATCCCCGCGCCCCAGCGCATCGACTTCGGCCACGGAAATTTGGCGATGGTATCCACCACCACAGCGGCAATGATATCCGCGGCTGGCCGGCCCGGCTTCTCGATGACTGCGACGTAGAAGTCACCCTTCTTGGCGTCCTTGACCAACGTCGCCTCATCAAGCGACTTGAAGCCGGCGCCTTTCAGGAACCCCTGGATTGCCTGATCTGGCGCGTTCGTGCGCGGCCCCTTCTTTTCCTCGCGCACGGCGTCCGACCCGGCTGCAACCTTGTCGATCACCAGGGTCAGGCGGCGCGGCGTCGTGTAGGTACGCATTTCACCAGTCGCGAGGCCCGCCGCTTTCAGGCCGTCGCCCACCAACTTGCCCAGATCTTCGGCGGCACGCGCCTGCATGCGGGCGGGGATTTCCTCGGAGAATAGTTCGAGCAATAGTTCGGACATGGGCGTGACCGGCCTTGGGGCTTTTCGTTCAACAGGTGTCGCTACTTACGAGAGCTAGGGCCGGGGGGCAACGGCCAAGGTCAAATGCCCGACAGATGCAGACAGCTACGAGGCGCGATCCAGGCCACGGCGCGAGCCTTGGAGTACGATCCGGATCGAGCACGCGAAATCGTGAACTGACAGCGCGCGGGTCCAAGCTATCCTTGGCGCTCAAATCCGGTTCAGGTTCCGTTCATCGTAGAGGGCGTAGTCGGCTGGAAGCAACACCGAGCGGCGGCTTTGGACATGTGAACTTGGCCGTTCCGATTCAAATAAAATTCTTCCCGGTCAAGGGAGTAGGCCATGCGCAGACGTTCTTTTATCATGCTCGCGGGCCTGGCATCGATCACGGCGTTGACCGGCTTCGGCGCTGCCCTCACCGACGGCGCGGTGTCGTGCGCCAATGCCGAAGGCAATTCCTGCGTGTCAGCCTGCCGCGCCGCGCATAGCGACTGCCGCATCCGCACCAAGGGCAGCGCCAGTTGCGACGCCCAGTTTCAGGCCTGCATGCAGGGCTGCGTCAAGCGCTGAGCTTAAGCTTGCCAGCTTGACATGACCGGCCTTTCGACCCGAGCCTGAGGCGAAAGCCTTCAGCGAGTTTGGGACGGAGCGGCATGGATCAGAGTGATACCCCGCAGGAAAGGGCGCTTGTGATCGGGCGCGACGAGGCCCGCAGCTACTGGCAGCCGGTGCCGGCAAATGGCTTTGTCTGCAACATCCTCAATCAGCAGACCACCGGCGGCGCCGCGAACTTCTCACTCGGCACCCAGACCGTCGCACCGCAGTGCTTCATCCGCGAGCACATACACGCCCAACAAGAGGAGGTGATCCACGTCGTCGAGGGGCGGGGTATTGCCCGCATCGACGGCGTCGAGCATCCGATGGCGGCCGGCACGACGGTGTACGTGGGAAAGGGCCGCAAGCACCACTTTCTCAATCCCAACGATGAGCCGCTGACTTTCGTCGTCATGATGATCCCAGGTGGGCTCGACCAGTTCTTCGCCGAGATCGGCCGCGACCGCATTCCGGGGCAACCGGCGCCCGAGCCATTCCCAAGACCCGCCAACATCGCCGAGATCGAGGCCCGCACAGTGTTCGGCTGGACCGACAAATCCTTCGACCAGAAGCAATAAGGACCGCACATGACAGCATCTCGCTTGACCCTTCCCGACGGGGCCGAACTCGCCATTTCCGTCGACGGCGCCGGCCCTGACCTGATGCTGGTGACCGGCCTCGGCGGCACCGCCGCCTTCTGGGATCCGACAATCCCAGCCCTTTCTCAGCACTTCCGCGTTATCCGCTTCGATCAACGCGGAATCGCCGCCAGCACGCGCGGCACCGCGCATACCGACATCGCCCTACTCGGCCGCGATGCCAACGCGGTGCTCGATCACGTCGGCTCGAAGCGTTGCTTGCTGCTCGGCCATTCGACCGGCGGCGTCATCCTGCAGTCGATGGCGCTCGACAGCGAGGCGCGGATTTCAGGCCTGATCCTCAGCGGCACCTGGGCCCGGCCCAACCGATACATGGCCGAACTGTTCGGCTCGCGTCTCAAGATCCTGGCCGTGACGCCGCGCGAGTATTCGGCGATGGTAGGTTTTCTCGGCTTCACCGCCGATTGGCTGAACGCCAACTGGGATAAATTCGAGCTGATGCAGGCAACAGCACCGATGACGCCGGCGCAACAGGCAGTGGTCGTCGAGCGCATCCACGCCATCCTCGAATTCGATCGCGCTAAGGACGTGCACAAGATCACCGTTCCTACCCTGGTACAAGGCGCCGAGGACGACCTGATCGTGCCGCAGTTCCTCAATCGGGAACTGGCCGGACTCCTCAAGCATGCCGAACTGCAGATGTTCCCAACGGGCGGCCACATGTACCCGATCACGCGCACTGATGCTTTCGTCGCCGCGATCGTCAAGTTCGCCAGCAAGTGCGAGGGGTAAGGACAAATGCGGCTCAAGGGTAAGATTGCGGTTATCACCGGTGGCGGCTCCGGCATCGGCGAGGCAACCGCCCAGCGCTTCGCCGAGGAAGGCGCCACCGTCATCGTCGCCGACAAGAACTTGGACGGCGCGAAAGCGGTGGCCGCCGCGATCGGCCACGGTGCTTATGCGGTCGAGGTCGACACTGCCAAGTCGGCGTCGGTGAAAGCGTTGATCGATGGCACGGTTGCCAAGCACGGCCGCATCGACATCCTGTTTAACAACGCCGGCTACGGCATAACGGGGAGCGTTGTCGAGACCAGCGAGGACGACTGGAGCGCGTTGCTCGCCGTTAACATCAACGGCGTCTACTACGGCTGCAAGCATGCGATCCCGCACATGGCAAAACAGGGCGGCGGCGTCATCGTCAACACCGCGTCGACGACGTCGGTCGCCGGCATCAAGGATCGCGCGGCCTATGTGACGAGCAAAGGCGCGGTCGCCGCCATGACGCGGGCGATGGCGCTCGACCACGTACACCAGAACATCCGCATCAACGCGGTCGGTCCCGGTACCATCGAGACCCAGTATTTCGCCAAGATCCTCAAGACGCATCCAGATCCGCAAGGCTTCCGCCGCTCGCTCGAAGTGCGCCAGCCGATGGACCGCCTCGGTACGCCAGAAGAAATCGCCAAAGCCGTGCTGTTTCTCAGCTGCGATGAAAGCTCGTTCTGCACTGGAACGGTGCTATTCGCCGACGGTGGCTGGACGGCGCGGTAGTCCCGCTGAAACGATCGGGGACCGTTACCGTTGCCACCCCATGCTCAACGGCTGCGAATTGCGGCCAGTCGCTCGGCCAAGGCACTGAGGCGCTCTGAGCGACTTTTCAAGTCTTCGGCGGTCAGGCGGCGTCCGCTGGCATCTTCCGCCTTGATCGCATCGATGGCGAGGCTGATCTCGGCAATTTCCTGACTGACCCGGTGTTCTTTGTAAGCCACAAATCCATTGAGACACAGCAAGCCGAACATACCCAATGCGAACAGTGAATTCTTGGTCGTCTTGTGCGCAGGCTTGGCCAGGAAATAGAGCATTACTACGAGGCCGATGGCCGGAATTATGATCGTCCAGACGCGCATGACCGAGCCTCCGTGAAGTGCCTGTGGCGCATTGGCTCACACATGGATATAGGGCGACAAGTCAATTCGGCTAAATCGGCATCAAAAGCCGCGTTGACCAACAGGGACGGCTACCAATTTTATCAAGAGCCGATCGCAAGACAACTTGAACCTTGCAATTTGGCAGTCATTCCGTGATCCGCAGCGATCTGGTCCGCGAAGGCAGACAAGTGGATGGCACGGAACCGGGCGAAGCACGAGGCGACGTCCTCTGACGCAGCCAGCTAAGAATCCTCCGCAAAACTTTGCCAGATTTCCTCTGGCATTAGGCCGCCAGCAGCTTCTTGGCCTCGACAATCATGGCGGCGCAAGTGTTCCCACAATTCTTGCACTCGACATGGTGCGACTCATGCTTGCGGCACTCGACTTCGCAATCCGTGCAGACGTCGAGGCAAACCTTGGTCAAGTCCTTGAGCCGCTTGGCGTCCTGGCCTGCCAGCCGGCCGACGGCGTTGCAGACCACCAGCATCGCCCGCACGTTGCCCATGCAGTCGGCGAGCGATTTGTCACCAGCACTGGTTAGTTTGATGCAGTGCTTCAGACAAACCTCGCCGACGGCGCCGCACTTCTTCGCGGCCGAGATCAATGCGGCATGCGGCGTGGGGGCTGGTGCAGGCTTCGCGGATTTCGCCGCCTGCGCGAGGGCCGTTCTGTCGGCAAAGAGCGCTGCAGCGATCGCCGAACCTGCGATCAACATCACACGGCGACTGGTTGTCAAATTTGCAGCTTTATCCATCTGACACTCTCCTGTTGGCAACATTCGATTGTCCGTGATCGAAACGCTAAAGTCTCAGCCATCGAAATCTACTGCCCGCCCTTCTTCCTCCTCAACCCCGCCCAATAATCCAGCCGCTTGCGGATCTCGCGTTCGAAGCCGCGTTCGGGCGGATCGTAGAGAGTCGGGCGCTTCAGCCCGTCAGGGAAATAGTTCTGGCCGGAGAACGCATCCGGGTCGTCGTGGTCATAGGCGTAGCCGTCGCCATAGCCCTCGTCCTCCATCAGCTTGGTCGGCGCATTGAGAATGATCTTGGGCGGCGCCACCGAGCCTTGGATCTTGGCGAGCTTCATCGCCGCCTTGTAGGCGACATAGACGGCATTCGATTTCGGCGCGGTGGCAAGGTAGATGGTCGCCTGCGCCAGCGCCAGTTCGCCCTCCGGACTGCCGAGAAAATCGAAGGCATCCTTGGCGGCTAGCGCGATCGTCAGGGCCTGCGGATCGGCAAGACCGATGTCTTCGACCGCCATCCGCACCAGCCGCCGCGCCAAGAACAACCGGTCCTCGCCGCCGTCGAGCATGCGGGCGAGATAGTATAAAGCGGCATCGGGGTCGGAACCGCGCACCGATTTGTGCAGGGCGCTGATCAGGTTGTAGTGACCTTCACCGCCCTTGTCGTAGAGCGGCGCGCGGCGCTGGACGAGTTTGACGAGTGCATCGCGGCCGAGCGGCTTGGCGCCGATCTTCACCGCCATTAAAACTTCCTCGGCCAGATTGATTACGCTGCGGCCGTCGCCATCGGCCATGGCTTTAAGAGCCGAACGCGCGTCGGCATCAAGCGGCAGCGGCCGGCCTCCCTCAGCCTCGGCACGGTTGATCAGGTCGTCGAGTGCCGCCTCGTCGAGCCGGTTGAAGACGAGCACGGCGGCGCGCGACAGCACGGCGGCGTTGAGTTCGAAGCTCGGATTTTCGGTGGTGGCACCGACCAGCGTGATGGTGCCGTCCTCCATGTAGGGCAGGAAGCTGTCCTGCTGCGCCCGATTGAAGCGGTGGATCTCGTCGATGAACAGCAGTGTACCCTTGCCAGTCTCACGGCGGATCTTGGCGCGATCGAACGCTTTGCGCAACTCAGCGACGCCGGAAAAGATCGCTGACAACTGCTCGAATTCAAGATCGGTCTCGTCGGCCAGCAGGCGGGCAACTGTAGTCTTGCCGCAACCAGGCGGGCCCCACAGGATCATGCTCTGCAGGCGGCCACTGGCCAGCATGCGGGTGAGGGTGCCCTCTGGCCCGACCAGCTGATCCTGACCGGCAACCTCGGACAGTTTCTTTGGCCGCAGCCGGTCGGCGAGCGGACGTGGCGCCTTGCCACCCATGCCGGCGGCTTCGAACAGATTCGTCATGGCGGCCATCGTAGGCCGCCTGTGGCGAACAGGAAAGTGGCCACCGTCACGCGAAAGCCTCGCCAGCTCGCGCCGGCGGGCTTGGCTCGCTAACGCCGGAGGCACTTAGACGAAGATGAAGTCAGCTGCAGTGAAGCCGCCGGCGACATTGTTCGCCACCACGATCAGATCGGTGCCTGCGCCGATATGGATGTGGGTATGGACGACCGGAATCGCTGGTGATCGTCAGCGCGGCAAAACTGGTGCCAAGAGCGGTGAGGTCGATCTTGTCCTCGCCGTGAACGAAATCGAACACGAAATCAGTGCCCCAACCGGCGCCAAACACCGCCCGATCGAGCGCGCCATCGGTACCGCCGCCGCTGTTCATATAAATAACGTCGATGCCGGCGCCACCGGTCATCACGTCGGCACCGGTGCCGCCGACCAATACGTCACCGCCGTTATTACCGGTAATGGTGTCAGTGCCCGCCTCGCCCCACAGAAAATCGTTGCCTGAGCCGCCGGTGATGATGTCGGTGCCGCCGCTGGCGTAGGCCGTCATGTCGACGGTCAAGGCCGGCGCCGTTCAGCGTATCGTTGCCGCCGGCGAAGTCGACGACGAATCTCGATGCCGCTGCGTCTGCCATGTCGAGGCTCATGCCGGGGCCGGTGGTGATGTAGACCGCATCGGTGCCGGTACCGCCGTCGATCAGCGTATCGTTGCTGTCGACGTAGAGCCGGTCGTTGCCGTCCCCTGCCGGACAGGCTGTCCGCGCCGAGGTCGCCGAACAGCATGTCGTCGCCGCCGCCGCCGAGACGACGTCATCGCCGACGCCGGCCCACAGACATGTCGCCTTGGAGCTGCCGCGTGACTATGTCGATGCCGCCGCTGGCGTACACCTCGACGCCGACCGTTTGTGACGCCGCGTTGATGGTGTCGTCGCCGAAGCCGGCCAACATCCACTCGATGCTGGTGGCGCCAAGGTCGATCGACCAGTTGAAAGAGTTGACCGCGTAGAGGAAATCGGTGCCGGCGCCGCCGTTGATGATGTCGGTGAACTCGCCGTTGATGATGTCGTTGCCGGCGCCGCCATCGATGATGTCGCTCTCCTGGGCGAAGATGTCCGCATTGCCGACCAACGTGTCGGCATCGTCACCGCCGAGCAAGGTGTCGTTGCCATCGCCGCCGAACATCACGTCGGCACCCCATTGCCGGTGAACACGTTGTCATTGGCGTCGCCGTAGAGGCTGTCTCCCCCGGCACCGCCAATGACATTCTCGATCGAAATCAGCGCGTCGGAGCCGACCTCGGCGCTGCGCTCACCGTACCGCTGGCGAGAATTGCAGTGACCGCGTTCAGGGCTAAGAAATAGTTTGCGGTGTCCGAACCAAAGCCGCCATCGAGGACGTCGTTGCCGTCCAGGCCGGCTAAGTTATCGTTACCGTCCTGCCCTTCAAGGCGATTTGCGCCTACGTCACCAGTGAGAACGTCGCTATTGAAGCTGCCGCGCAAGTTCTCGAAGTTCGCCAGCGTGTCGCCCTGAGCATCGCCGCCGGATGCCGCGCCGTTGACGGTGACAGTGACACCACTCTGCGAGTCCTCGTAGCTCGCGGTATCGTTGCTGCCTGCGCCACCGTCCATGATATCGCCGCCAGCACCGCCCTCGATGCGGTTGTCGGCGCCGTTGCCGGTTATCGTGTCGGCACCTTTGCTGCCAATGACGTTCTCAATATTGGTCAGCGTATCGGTGCCGCCCTCGCCGTCGCTGGCGGTGTTTGCAGCGAGATTGACCGTGACCCCGTTGGGGTCAGAGCCGTTGATGCCGGGGAGCAGCGTGAGAGATCGGCCGTTGTTGTCCCAAGTACCGTAGTAGATCGTGTCGATGCCGCCACCACCGTCGATGATGTCATTGCCCGACAAGCCGTCGAAGCCATTGTCGCCACTATCACCGGTGATGTTGTCGTTAAAGAACGTGCCGATTACGTTCTCGAAACCGCTTAGTGTGTCGGTGCCGCCCGACCAGTTGGTCGCGGTATTTGTACCTAAGTTCACCGTCACGCCTTGATCGATAACCGACAACTGCGTGGGGTATTGCAGATTGTAGTTCTGCGCATATGCCGGGTCATACATATACGTCAGAATATCATCAATGCCCGCGCCGCCGGACAACGTATTGCTACCAGCACCACCGTCGATAATGTCGTCGCCAGCACCACCATCGATCACGTCATTGCCGAAATTGCCGAACAAATAGTTATCGCCACCGTCGCCGGTGATAGTGTCGGCGCCAGTCGATCCGTCGACGTCCTCGATGCTAGCCAAGGTCGAGGTGCCGCCGCCGATCGCAGTCGCCGTGTTATTGGCGAGATTAACGGTGGCGCCGACTGCCGGGAACGTATCGTCAACATACATGCTGATGATATCGATGCCGCCACCACCATCGATCGTGTCACTGCCACCGACGATGCGGAACGTATTACGATTGGCATCGCCGACGAATACATCGTCGAACTCGGTTCCGCGCGCGGCCTCGATGCCGATAAGCGTATCGGTGTTGCCGAATCCATCACGCGCGGTGTTGGACGCCACCGCGAACGTGCCGGCCTGGATTGTACCGTTGATCGTCACGCCCGAAAGGTTGACGATGACACCGCTGTTACCGCCGTTGTTGGTATCCCGGTCATACCGAGCCGTGTCGGCGCCCAAGCCGCCGTTGAGCACGTCGTTGCCGGCCAAACCTTCGAGCAACTCGTTGCGCAGGTTCGCCGTATCACTGCCACGCAGGTAATCTGCCTGGTTGGTGCCGCGCGCGCGTTCGATATCGATCAGGGTGTCGGTGTTGCCATTGAAATCGCGGGCGCTAGTCGCCGCGACAGTGAATGTGCCTGCCCCAATGGTCTCAGTGATCGCTGCGTTCGAAAGATTTACAATGACGCCGACACCGTTGGTACCGTCATTGTAACTGACGTAATCCTGGTCGTCGTAAGCTTGGTCGGGATGCGACCCCGGCCCACCATTTAGAGTGTCCGTGCCGCCGCCGGGCGTAAAGAAGTCGAAGCCATCACCACCTGTGATCGTATCATTGCCGCCGCCGCCGTTGAGATCGTTGTCCCAGGCACCACCGACGATTACGTCGTTGACGCTTGTGCCGACAACGTTCTCGATGCTGTTGAGCGTATCGGTGGCGCCGAAGCCGTCACGGGCCGTGTTCGACGCAACCGTGAATGTACCCGCCGCTATGGTCGCCGTTACCGATGCCCCCGACAGGTCGACAATCACGCCTGCGGTGCCGCCGTAGTTCGAATCCTGCCCGTGGTTCGTCTGATCAAACCCGGCGCCACCATTCAGAATGTCTGCACCATCCAAGCCGCGGAAACTATTGTCGGCATCGTTACCGTTGAAGGTATCGACAAACTGCGTGCCGCGAATGCGCTCGATGCTCAGAAATTTGTCGGTACCGCCGAAGCCGTCGACGCTGACGGCGCCATCAAAACTAGTACCGGCGGTATAGGTCACGGTCATGCCGGCTGTCGGCAGGAACCTCCTGACGCGTTCGAGTCACATCGGCGACAATTCGTCGAAGCCGGCATCCCCCATCGATGATTATCAGTTGCCAGCCGATAGCCGCGAAATTCCGGGCTCGTTGCTGGCGAAAAGCCAGCGAGATTGTTGCCGCCATTGTTGCCATTGATCGTGTCACCCGCGTCGAGAAGATAGGCGCCGAAATTGGGGTGCGCTGCCAAAAAGACCGGTGAGGGTGTGCTACGGGGTCGCTCGGTGCATACGTCAAAGTTCGATCGGTATGGTCGATACCGTGCTCGTCTGCTGAGTGATCGAAGTAATGGTTTTTTGCCCGTCAGTCGGGTTACCGCTGCCTATCGAACGTGAATCCGGTGCCGGCGATGATTCGTTGACGGTGCCATTCCGGTATTGAGCAGCGACACCGAAGTCGCGCTCGTTGAGCCGCGCCACGAGCCACCCCACTGCGAGATACGGGCATCCCAGTCCCAAGGCTCCCGACGGATTGTTATTCGTAGTGCGGGTAAAAGTTGCCATGACAATTTCTCCTCGATGGGCGTTTTGCTGGACGGTTCTCAAACTGTGCGGGGAACTCAAGTGGCACTTCTAGGGTCTCGTTTCACTCTGGGATGCTGCTACTCACGCGGGCGCCGGCTAGGCAGCGCTCGCCGCAAGAATATGACCTTCTATATTGAAACACGCGTTAAAACTCCCTCCGCTGGAAGTTAGCTTAATGAGTCAAAAAGGTGAGCACGGGAGATGCTGAAGGAGTTAATTTTTCAGAATAGACGGATCCCGTTGGTCTCGTTTTTGGCGGAGACGAGACTATTTTTGCCGAGTAACTGCTAGATTGGAGCGAGCCGTGTACGGCCTCGGCCTCCCGCTCGCCACAGCGTTCGATATAGCGTTTCGTAGCCTTCGATACTTCCGCGCGATCGAGAATTCCGCGGTGCGCGCGCGCTGAATTTCCATTCGAAAACCCTTTGCCCGCAACTCCTTGTCTCTCGCGCCAGCCGCATGATCGCCGCTGCCAACGCCATCGGCGCCTGCGGCGGAACCAACAATCCACCGTGAACCGTCCCTCGACCAACTCGGGAATACCGCCGACGTTGGTTGCTACAATCGGCAGACCGGCCGCCATCGCCTCCAACACGCTGTTGGGGAACGCGTCTTCACGTGATGGATGAATGTGCAGATCGCTGGCCGCCAGCAGCCCCGGCACGTCGGACACGCT
>CAVTAL010000011.1:0-15281 GCA_963732635.1 uncultured Alphaproteobacteria bacterium | reverse complement strand
TAGGGTTTATTGCGAAACCCAGCATAGTGAGGATTGCCGTGGCATCACCGGTCTTTTTCGTCAGATCGAGAGTGAGTGCGGCATTGCTGGTGGCGGCTATCGTGGCGCTTCCTGCCTGGACCTCGACGGCGCAGAAAGCAGACACACCGTTCGCGACCTTGACCGGCACCTGGAGCGGCAGTGGGCAGGTGCGGATCGAGGGTGGCAAGAACGAGCGCATAACATGCAAGGCGTACTATACGCCAAAGGACGGCGGCGTCGGCGTCGGCATTGCCCTGCGGTGCGCATCGACCAGCTACACCATCAACCTGCGGTCGACGCTGACATCCTCCGGGGGACGCGTGACTGGCAGTTGGGAAGAACAGACATTCAGTGCCAGCGGCGACGTCGTCGGCCGTGCCAGTCCTGGCAACCTCGCCGTGGCGATAGCGGGTGGCGGCCTTAGCGGCTCGATGTCGGTCTCGTTCGGCAGCAGCACCCAGCAGGTGTCGATCAATACTTCCGGCAATGCACTGCGCGGCGTATCAATCAGCTTGTCGAGGATTTGAAGCCGTTCAGGTGTCATGATCGGGATGCTGCCGGGAAGCCAAATGCGCAATCCGCTCGGGCGGCATCCATTCGGCGGTTGCCTGGCCTGGCAAGGTGCACAGATGCTCGAAGCTCGGCAGGCGACTTTCAGTGCCATACTGCACCGTAACCGGCACCCGCTCGGGATGGTCAAGACTGCCCAAGGTGATCGAGACCCTGTCCTTATCGAGCGAACGATATGTCAACGGTGTGCCGCAATCGCCGCAGAAATCGCGGGCAATAACTTCCGAGCTGTTGAAGTGCCTCGGGGTGCCGCGGGTCCAGGAGAATTCACCCCGTTTCACGCCGCCGAATGCGCCGAACAGGTTGCCGCTCGCTTTTTGGCACATGCGGCAATGGCAAATCGACGCGTTATTGGGCTGGGCAAAGAGCGCGTAGCGAACGGCGCCGCACTGACAGCCACCGGTGAGCAACGGCTTGGCATTCTCGGTCATGGGTTACCTCCACGGCTTTGGCGGCGCTTGTGTCGGCGATCGGCAGCCTACAACCAATCGTCGAGAAAGTGTCTGCCTTGCCGATCCTCGACTTCGATAACCCAAAGGTCGGGATCGAACTCGGCCTGACGCGCGAGATAACTTTCGACGTCGGCGTCAGTTGCTTTTGTGGCATCGAGGTGCAGCGACCATTGTCGATCGGTCTGACCCTCGTCGAAGCCGGCCGGCGCCGGGCCATACAACGCTGCTTTTCCATCGAGATGCGCGATCTTGATAAAAATGGCGCCGGCATCGTCGTCGCCGTGACGGACCACCATCGCCGGCGCCCCCGCTGAATTGCAGCGACGAACGTAGCTCTTGGCCCAGATCTCGGATTTCAGACGCATATGATGGAACTAGGCCGAGTAATTCCCCGATGCAAGGGCTGCAGTCGAAGCGACGGCTAACGCAGCATCGGCGCACGCCCGGCGGCTGTGAGCCGCGTCAACCTGGCGACCAACGGACCGGATATGCGCCCGCTGGGAGCGAGGTTCTGGTCGGTCTCAAATTCGCGTATCGCCCGCTCGGTGTCGTCGTTCATGCGGCCGGACACCTTGCCGAGATTGTATCCGAGCGCCGATAATGATTGCTGCACCATGCGCATCATTTGTTCAGGGCGGGCGCGCTTTTCCTTGGGCAGCCCCTGCCACTGTGCGTTGATCTGGCCAGCGGCCTGGGCTGACACTCCAAGCACGATCGCCTTCATCACGGCTTCGGTGGGCTCGCCAGTTGGCGGTAGCCCGTGGTCGTGCTCCCAGGCCATGATTGCGGCGCGCGTCACGGCGCCAGCGACACCATCCGGCGTGCCGGGTTCATAACCGCGAGCCTGCAATTCGCGTTGAATCGCGGCGATAACCTCCGGTGCGTCGCCGGCTGCCGCGACCGCCGGGTCAATGGCCACAGGCAAGGGCTTGCGGTCGCCCTCTTGGCCGGGCCTGATCGCGGCTTTCGCGGGGATCACCGGTGACGTCACCATAGGCTGCGCATTGATGATCATTGGCTGACTGGTAGTACCGACGGGTGCGGTCGCGGACCGCTCGACGGCCGGATCAACCAGTGATTTTGTTTGGCGCTCAAGAGTGGCGCGGCGATTGTTCGCCTTGTTGGCGGCCTGCTGGTCTTGAAACAGCATGAGATTACCCGCGACGCCCGCACTCAGCAGGACGAAAGCGCAGACGGCAAATCTGGCATGGGTTGGTGTCATTAAAGCTGGATCCGAGCAGGGAATGGCCGCCACCAGAGCACTATGGAGCAAGGCTCGTAAACGGGCTGTTAACCGGCCTGTCCGAGCATGGGCCGGATACATCGAATTTGATCGAAATTTGAGGCAAAGTGCATCGCCAAAGTACAAGCAACTGTAAGTTGCGTTTGGTAAGGTTACGGTCGATAGGGGTCGCCTTGATGGCGGTCCCGTTGGGAGCAATGGGACGACCGACCATGTTCATACTTCGTGCAGCATTCGGCTTGGCGGTTGTCGTTATGCTTTTGCCGACCGATGAAGCTCAGCAGGCCAAGGTTGCGGGCTCCGCAGGCGCTGCCGTGGAGCGTGCGGCGAGCTACTGCGAACGCAATCCGGCGACGTGTGCCGCTGGCGCAGAGCTGTGGGCAACCTTCCTTAAGAAAGCAGAGTTTGGCGCCAAGCTCGCTGGCAACATGATCCAGGACTACATGAAGGGCAATTCGCGCACCGCTGCCGCCGAAGGCGACCGGCCGCAGCCTCTCGATCCGAGCCATCGCCCGCAGCCATCGCCGGCACGGGTAATCGAGCCGGGACGGGGCACGCTCGCGCCGAGTGATATGGCGCCGGCTTGGCGCGGTGGCCTGACCCGCACCGGGACGTGACTGCAGCCGGCTGAGCCGGACGCGCCGACGCGATATGCCTCTTGCGGTGGCGAGGGACGAGGTCATATGTCGAATGAGAAGCCGCGCCAGTTGGGCGCGACCCATTCGAGACCCAGACGCACCATGCCGATCGACCACATTCGCGACGATTTCGAAGTCCTCGACGACTGGGAGGACCGCTATCGCTACGTTATGGAACTCGGCCGCGCCATGGCGCCGCTCGACGAGGCGCTGCGCACCGACACCAACAAGGTTCGTGGCTGCGCAAGTCAGGTGTGGATTGCCTCCCGTATAGCCCCGACCGCCAGCGGAAGTGACCGGACGCTGGTGTTGGTCGGTGATAGCGATGCTCATCTCGTGCGTGGTCTCGTCGCCATCACCATCGCGCTTTACGAAGGGCTGCCGCTCGCCGAAATCATCACGCTCGATGCCGAGGCAGCACTTGCCTCACTCGGCTTGAAGGAGCACTTGACGCCGCAACGATCGAATGGCCTCGCTTCGATGATCAAGCGAATCCGGGCGGATGCCGAGGCTGCATTGCAGGCTTGAGGCCGACGAGGTTATGCGGCCATTGCTCGAAGGGGCGGCGAATGCAAGTCTGCGGCCGCACAAGTTTCGAGGAGGCCGAGGGCCATGACCGATACCGTCCTGGTGGAACATCAACATGGCGTGGCCACGATCACGCTGAACCGGCCAGCCCGGCTGAATAGCTTTAATGTCGAAATGCACGAGGGATTGTCGGCTGCGTTCTCGGCAGTGGAAAGTGATGCGGATTGCCGCGCGGTGATCCTTACGGGTGCTGGTCGCGGCTTTTGCACCGGTCAGGATCTTTCCGAACGAGCGGTGACGCCGGGGGCACCGCGTCGCGATCTTGGTACGAGCCTCGATGAGCGCTACAATCCATTGATCCGGCGCATGCGCAACCTGCCGAAGCCAATAATCGTCGCGGTGAACGGCGTGGCGGCGGGGGCCGGAGCAAACTTGGCGCTACAAGGCGATATCATCCTGGCGGCGCGGTCGGCGAAATTCATCCAGTCGTTTGCCCGGATCGGGCTGATGCCGGATGCCGGTGGTACTTGGTCGCTGACCCAGGTCGTGGGCGAAGCGCGCGCGAAAGGATTGGCCATGCTTGGCGAGCCACTGTCGGCGGAGCAGGCGGCGCAATGGGGCTTGATCTGGAAAGTCGTTGACGATGGCGAATTGATGCCTGAGGCGCGGCGGATCGCCGCTCAGCTGGCGGCGCAGTCGACGGCGGCGCTCGCCACGATCAAGCAGGCAATCCATACTGCCGCGACCGCGACTCTCGATGCCCAGCTCGATTGCGAACGCGATGGTCAGCGCACGCTTGGATATGGTGATGACTATGCCGAAGGCGTCGCCGCATTTCTGGCGAAGCGACCTGCGGTATTCAATCGGCGGGATTGACATTGGCCGGGACGCGGAGCGTCGCAGGCTACTTATAGCCGGGGTTGCCATCAGGCATTTTCCCCGACGCCGAGCGACGACCTCGCCGTGTGGGCGACGAGGTCGTCATTTGAGACCGGGGCGGGGGCCCAGTCCCAAATTTCGGCGGGCAGAGAGCGACCTAACGCAAAACACGCTCTTCTGAACTTGTCGCTGTTTGCGCGTCGTTCCGTACTTTCGTCGAGCGCTCACTGCCGACTTGAATTGAACAACGTGCTTGCCGGATGGTTATTCCCTACTAGGCCCACGAAGTTCGATTTTATTTCCGGGTGGAGTTTTGCGATGCACGATTGGCCACTGAGCCCCAATTTCGCCGCGATCAGGCATGAGGACTGACGGAATAGATTGCCATACCCCTATGTGATACAGTTTCAATGTATTCTTAAAGGTGACTGAGCGTCCGATTTGGTGGCGCATATGATCACTACGGGGGAGGGGCGATATGGCTGAACTGTCGCTGTTGGCTACGTCGGGGGATCGCCGCGCCAGCAGAAAAGCGGCCCGGTTCGACGCATGCGTGGCGCGGCCAGTTGCTGCTGTCATCGGCCGAGACGGGCTATGATCCCGCAAATTTCTGGGCATGGACGCTGTAATCATCCAGCAAAGTCGGAAGGCGCGCCGCTTCATTCCGACTACAATCGTTGCCACGTCTTCAAGCCCGCGAGGGGACAATGCCGCACGACAACTTCATAAATGAAGAAGGCCGTCCGCCGATGAGGATTTTGAGCCCCACCGAAGAACCAATCGCGGCTCGCCTCGCAAATGGCGCCAGCGCGAGCGGAATATCTGGGAAGGTGGACCGTTGTCTTCCCGAACAGCAGCGGGATCGAATGAACGATGACATGCGCGAAGAGTTGGTTCGGCTTCTGCCGCGCCTCAGGCGCTTCGCATATTCATTGAGCCGAGATGGCGACAAGTGCAACGACCTTGTTCAGGAGACGTGTGCACGTGCGCTTTCGAAGCTTGAGCAATGGGAACCTGGAACTCGCTTCGACAGCTGGTTGTTCAGGATTGCGCAGAATATCTGGTTTGATCGAATGCGATCGGAGAAGTCACACGGCCAGACCGTAGATATCGACACTGCCTATGACATTGTCGATACCGATGGTCGGGACGTGACGGAAAACCGGTTGACCTTGCAGGAGGTCAATCGGGGCATCGCCAAGTTGGCAGTCGATCAACAGGTTCTGGTGGCGCTGGTTTGTGTTGATGGCATGTCCTACAAGGAGGCCGCTGAGGTCTTGGGGCTGCCGATAGGAACAGTAATGAGCCGCCTGAGTAGGGCGCGACTCGCACTACATCAGGCGGTGTTCGGTGACACATCAGGCGACGACGGTGGTAAGGGATCGGGGTGGCAACGTGGCCGAGGTAACCGATGAAACATTGATGGCATACGCCGATGGCGTGCTCGACAAGACCGAGCGTGCGCGGGTTGATGCTATCCTGGCGCAAAGCCCGAAGTTGATGGCAAAGGTCGGGCAGTTCGAGCGCACCCGGCGACCCGTTCAAGAAGCATACGATGCAGTTCTGAATGAGCCGGTACCAGCCGCGCTTCTCGAGCAGATTCGCCGTGCTCCGATCGGTAGCGCGACTGCCACGGTTACGGATTTTGCAGCAGTCCGTCAGGCGCGAAACGAGACCAAAGCCAAGTCTGCCGCGAAACGTGGGCAGCAGCTTTCCTGGGGGGCGTTGGCAGTGGCTGCTTCCGTGTGTGCCGTGATAGGCACCGGCGGGGGGTGGGCGGCACGCTCGGCGTTGGAATCGAGGCAAGCGCAAGAGCGTACCGCCGCATTGGTTCAGATTGCCGTGGAGAGCGTCAGGAGCGACAGCGAAGTCGCATTGCCGAATGGCGCGGCAGGTGTGGTTCGCGTAATGCCCGCAGTCACTTTCGTCGACAAGGATCAGCGCTTCTGCAGGCGGTACCGTTTGACGGGCGATGCATTGGCCGCCGTGGAAGGCTTGGCGTGTCGCGACCAAACCGGTTCGTGGCAAGTGCTGGCGCAGCAGGCATTCACTCAGACGGCGCGAGGCAAGGTTGATCCCGGCATGAGAGCGGCAGGCGAACAGGGCGGGGAAAGCCTCGGCGCTATCGTCAACAAGATCATGGACGGCGACTATCTGGCTGGCGATCGCGAAGCAGAGTTGATCGCGCGTAAGTGGAAGCCCTGACAAACAGGGGCTCCGGCCGCTGGCATCCACGTCGCCGGTTCTACATGCGATAATTCATTGTCGGGCGTCGGCGCGAATTCGTCGGCGCCCAATTTTGCGTCACGGCTCCAGACGTCGAGCCAAACGGCTCGCCCAACCTCGAAGGGGTTTGCAGCAGCGGCCCAGCGGGTATTCGCGAGCCGGGCTGGCGTGGTGGCCGGGCGCCAGCCAAAATGAGAATACCGCCGTGCAAAGTTTGACCACAGGTCAGAAACTTTCACGCCTGCTTTTGGTCGTTCCTGAATGGGAGGCCAAAGGGCCACGATCATCGCATCGACAACGGACTGCGAGCGAATGGCGACCTCGCGTCGCTCAGGGCTTACCGGATGCGAAACCGAAGCCAACGCTTGAGGCCCCAACACCGGAAGGCAAAGCCATCACAGGGGTAAAGCTCGGCGCACGGGCTACCTCGCCACCTGATCCCGAGCAGCGCTGCGGGGCCATCATCAAGCCGCGCCCGAACACCGTGTCGCGCCCAGGCAACCCCAGATCCTTGAACTCGATGGCCGCCAGAACCGATTCCTTGGTCTTATGCTTGACTTGCGCATAGACGGTGGCGACGACTGCCGTCGCAAACGGCACCGCAAAAGACGTGCCCGATTGGAAGTTTTCCTTGCTGTCCGGAAGCGCCGTCCAAACATCGACACCGGGTGCGGCAGCGTCAATGTAGTCGCCTCGGTTGGCCTGGCGATATCCACGCAGATCTTTTGCAACGGCCGTCACCGCGATCACGCTCTTATAGGCTGCCGGATACATCGGGGGGGCGGCTGGGCCCTCGTTCCCGGCGGCGGCGACAAAGATCATATCCTTCTTCGCCAGTCGTTCGATGGCGCGCTCCATCAGTTCGTCGTGTGGACCGGCGACACTTAGATTGACGACCTTGACCTGCTCCTTGGCCATCCAGTCCAGGGCCGCGAGCAATGACGCCGTGTCGGCAAGCGGTTGGCCATTGGCATCGGCGTGGAAAATGTCGGCGACGCGGAAGTTGGCGTTTGGAACGAGGCCAGGAGTTCCGCTTTGCGCGGCGCCGGCCAGGATCGATAAAATGCCAGTGCCATGCCCGGAAGGTGCCACCCGGCGACCCTTGCCGATGAAGCTCTGAGCTTCGATCCGCTTGTCGCCAAAGGCTACTCGCAATGCCGGGTGCTGCTGGTCGACCATCGTGTCGATCATGCCGATCCGAACGCCCTGCGAGCAACTCTGCAACTGGGTGTCCCAACGAATGGCCTTCATGCCGAAGCACCGTTCGGCGCTGCAGCCGCCAGTTGCAGCCGGTTGAGGTGTGCGTCGTAGCGGGGTGCCGTCCGGCTCGGTAGCGGTCGCGGCACGAATTGGTCGATAGACTTCGTTGAGGGCGACCGACGCATTGCCACCCGGCTGTCCAAGTACGTCCCTGGCGCGCATCGCATCCATGCCCGGCGGCGGCAACAGGCGCTGAAGCGTCATGTCCAGGCTTGGCAGCAAAGTGGTCTGTTGAAGCTTAAAGCCAAGTCCCTGGGCCCGGCCCATCATTGCCGGACTCATGTTGATCGCGAGTACCTCGGAAGCGGGCAGCCGATCTGGAAATGGGTTTGGCCGAACCTGTTGTACGGATTTGGGCAGGACCTTCTTCTCAACGGGTGCGGTCGCCGATTTGGGCTGCGGCGCGGTCGCAGACTTTGTTGCCGGGGCGTTTGCCCCTTGCGCCGGTCGAATGGCGGGCGCCGGCGTTGACGCGGGTATCGTCTGCGCAGGCCTGGTTTCCTGCGTTTCCTTCCGCTCGGCCTTCACGGGCGCCAATTTGTTGAGCCACTCGGCAATGGTGTTGGGCGGCGAGGCTTCCACACTGTCGTTGTCGTTGCTGTCGTTACGCCGCTCTGATTTGCGAGAGTTGCTCGTCGCTCTTCGACGACTTTTCATCGCTATCCGATTTTGACGACGTCGAAGCAGTGGATTTATTGTCGGATTGGCTGCCTGCGGTCTGCGAACGATTGTTGTCTTGCTGCTGGTCGCGGCTCCGTTCGGCTGCGCGCTCCTGCTGTTCTCTGGCCCGCTCGGCGGCACGTTCCTGCTGTTCCCTGGCCTTTTCCGCAGCGCGCTCTTGCAGTTCACGGGCCTTTTCAGCTGCGCGCTCCTGCATCTGCCGCAAGCGGTCATTGTCTTTGCTGCCGGCGTGGGCCCGAAGTCCGGTGTTGGCAATGCCGGTGGCTTGAACGACCGCATCGGCAATACCAAGCAGCGTCACCGCACACACCGCGATGACGTAGCTCAGTTGCCAACGTCGCGCCAAACGAGGCCGGACGCCCCGAGGCGATATCGATACCGAATTCATTCCGCCCCCAATGCCGGCGCCTCGAAAGTATTGCGGTTAACAATAGGCTGATTGGCGTTCAGCTACCACACCGGAATTTGATCCCTCACAGGGAATAATTAGCCCCTGTGGCCGTTATAACATTTGATGTAGCGTTCATTGAATATGTGCTCGTCAAGAGCAGTGGTGGCCAACGGCAACTCGGCTGGCCTCTGCCATCAGGCCAGCTTCAAGTTTTTGAGGGGTAGCGATCGCACCGGTTTGCCGGTGGCCGCATGGATCGCGTTCAACACCGACGGCGCGACGACGCAGATGGTCGGCTCGCCGACGCCCCCCCAGAAATCGCCGGAAGGCAACAACACCGTCTCGACCTTTGGGAATTCCGCCAATCTCAGGATCTCATAGGTATCAAAGTTGGTTTCGACCATCCGCCCATCCTTGACGGTGACCTCGCCATACATGGTTGCGGCAAGGCCGTAGGCGACCGAGCCCTCGACTTGGGCGGCGACCTGATCCGGATTGACGACATGGCCGCAATCGAGGGCCAGGATCAGGCGGTGCACTTTGAGCTTTCCAACCGCCGATACCGACACCTCCGCGACCGCAGCTGAATAGCTGCCATAGCCCATGAACTGGGCAATGCCGCGATGCACGCCCGGTGGCAAAGGTTTGCCCCAGTCGGCTTTGGCGGCGGCGGCGTTGAGCACCGCTAGATGTTTCGGGTGCTTGCCCATCAGCGCGCGACGGAATTCAAGGCTGTCTCGTCCACTGGCGCGGGCGACCTCCTCGATGAAGCACTCCATGTAGACGCCGTTCTGATTGGTATTGACGCCGCGCCACGGGCCAACCGGCACGTGGGTATTGCGCATGGCATATTCGATCGAAAGGTTCGGCACGGTGTAGCCGAACTGATTGTCCGGCGTCGAATACAGCAGCCCCTGCAGCTGGCGGTCGTCCTTTCCGTCTTTAATGGCACCCGGCGACAGCCAGGAATTGATCGACTGGCCGGAGATCCGCAAATGCAGCGCGGTGATGTTGCCGCTAGCGTCGAGCCCGGCTTCCATCCGGCATTGTGAAATCGGCCGGTAGAAGTCGTGCATCATGTCTTCTTCGCGCGACCACACGAGCTTGATCGCAGTGCCCGGCATCTGCTTGGCGATCGCGACCGCTTGCCGGACATAGTCCTGGGTTCCGCCGCGACGGCCGAAGCCGCCGCCCAGATCCTGCTTGTAGACCTCGCACTTGTCGAGCGGCAGTCCCGATGCCTCGGCAAGGGCGGCGTGCGATGCCTCGCCATTCTGGGTCGGCACCCAGATCTCGGCACGCTCGGGCGTATAGCGCGCGGTGCAGTTCATTGGCTCCATGGTGGCGTGCGCCAGGAACGGGGTGCTGTAGACCGCTTCGATCCTTTTCGCAGCCGTTTCAAGCGCTTTGGCAACATCGCCGACCTTGTTGCCGGCGTGTACGCTGCCGGCGCCGGGTGCGAGCCCCTCCTGCAGATGCGCGGCGATGGTTGCGCTCGATACCTTGTCGTTGACCGTTTCCTCGTATGTGATCGGCAGCGCGTCGAGCGCCTTCTTTGCGTGCCACCAAGTATCGGCGACGACGGCGACTGTCGAGGCGTCCACCTTGACCACCTTTTTTACGCCAGCAAGGCTCGCAATCTTGGCTTCGTCATAGCTCTTGATCTTGTTGCCGTGCACCGGCGCGGCCTTGATTGCGGCGTTGAGCATGCCCGGCAGCTTGACGTCGATAGCGAACTGTTTGGCTCCGTTCAACTTCGTCGCCGTGTCGAGCCGCTTCAATGGCTTGCCGGCGAGCTTCCAGGATTTCGGGTCCTTCAGAGTGATCGACTTCGGGTCGGGCGGGGTGAGTTTCGCCGCCGCTTGAGCCAGTTTGCCGTAGCTGATTTTTCGCTTCGACCCGGCGTGGGAGACAACGCCATCCGCCACCGTCAGTTCGGCGGCGGGCACCTTCCATTGTTGGGCTGCGGCTTCGAGCAGCATGATGCGGGCGGCCGCACCGCCACGGCGGACATAGTCGTGCGACATGCGAATGCCACGGCTGCCACCGGTCGACATTTCACCCCACACGCGCTTACGGGCGTGGCTCTGGCCAGGTGTTGGATACTCGTAGCGCACCTTTTTCCAGTCGCATTCGAGTTCTTCGGCAACGAGCTGCGCAAGGCCGGTGATGGTGCCTTGACCCATTTCCGAGCGCACGATGCGAATGACGCAGGTGTCGTCAGGCTTGACGACGACCCAGGCGTTGACCTCGGCGCCGGTGGCGGCAAGCCCCTTCTGGGCGACTGCCCCAGTGAGGCCGTCGGGAACATGGAAGCCGAGAGCCAAGGCCGCCCACGGTGCCAGCGGCGCCGACGACGAAGCCGCGCCGGGACAGTCGCTTGTCGCTCTTGCTGGTCGCCGCCATTTTGTTGGCCTCCCGGATTTGGTTATCATTGAAGCTTAGGCCGGTGCGTTCGTTTCCCACAATGGTGCTTCGGCACTCGCGTCAGGCGGCGCGAGTGCGCTATAGCCCTGTTCTCAAGCGTTTCGACCTCTCATGATCACCAACAATTGAAGGCCCCGTGCACAACTCCGCGCACAAATTCTGCGTCGCCCCCATGATGGATTGGACGGATCGGCATTGCCGAGTGTTCCATCGTCTGCTGACGGCGCGTGCGCTGCTTTACACAGAGATGGTGACAGCCGAGGCGATCCTGCACGGCAAGCGCGATCAACTGCTGGGGTTCGATGAGAGCGAGCATCCGGATCGCGCTGCAGCTTGGCGGATCCGATCCGGCCAAGCTCGCCGCTGCCGCGTCGATCGGCGAGCAATGGGGCTACGATGAGATCAATCTCAACGTCGGCTGCCCGTCGGACCGGGTGCAGGGCGGCAACTTCGGCGCCTGCCTGATGGCGGAGCCGGCGCTGGTCGCTGCGTGCGTGGCGGCGATGCAGGCGGCGGTGAAAGTGCCGGTGACCATCAAGTGCCGCATTGGTATCGACGATCAGGACGCCGAGGCCGATTTCGAGCGCTTCATCAAGACAGTCGCCGATGCCGGCTGCCGCATCTTTATCGTTCATGCGCGCAAAGCCTGGCTGCAGGGCTTGTCGCCGAAGGAGAACCGCGAGATCCCGCCGCTCGACTACGATCGCGTCCATCGCTTGAAGTTGGCTCATCCGGAGCTCACCGTGGTCATCAACGGCGGCATTGGCGACCTCGATCAGGCGGCCGGCCACCTCGCCCACGTCGATGGCACAATGATCGGCCGCGCCGCCTACCAGACGCCCTGGCTGCTGGCCGATGTCGACCATCGCTTGTTCGGCGCGCCGCCCTCGACACGAACGCGCGGCGACGTGTTGCGGCAACTGATCCCCTACATCGAGCGCCACATCGCCGGCGGCGGCCGTCTGCACAATGTGGCGAGGCATGTCCTCGGCATCTATCACGGCGAGCCCGGTGGCCGCGCCTTTCGTCGCCATCTGAGCGAGCAAGGGGTGCGCGTCGGCGCGCCGGCTGCCGTGCTCGAAGAGGCCATTGTGATTGCCGAATCCGCGCTGCGGAAGTCGGATGCCCGGTTGCGCGATCGCGCTCCGGCTGCGCTGGCGGAGGCAGAACGTTGACATCAGGGTTGTTCGCTGGCGCTGCGACTTTAGCGCCGCTGCTGGCCTTCTTGGCCGTGGGCGGTCTCACGACAGGCTTTCTCGCCGGCCTGTTCGGCATCGGTGGTGGCGGCATCCTGGTGCCGGTGCTGTACGAGGCATTCGGCGCCGTCGGTGTCGACCCATCGATCCGCATGCACATGGCGGTAGGCACGTCGCTGGCGGTCATCATCCCGACCTCGATGCGGTCGTTCATGGCGCATCGGGCGCGCGGCGGTGTCGATGTGAGCGTGATCTGGCGATTGGCCTTGCCGGTGATCGCGGGCGTTCTGATCGGCATTCTGGTCGCGAAATCGAGCCCGTCGGCTGTACTCAAGTGGATCTGGATCGTGTTTGCGCTCCTGCTGTCGTCGAAGCTGTTCTTTGGCAAGGACAGCTGGCGGCTCGGACGTGAGATCCCCAAGAGCCGGCTTGTGGAACTGTACGGCGTCGCCGTCGGTTTCATCTCGACCATGATGAGCATCGGCGGCGGCGCCTTCATCGCGACCTTGATGACACTGTATGACCGCCCCCTGAAGCAGGGCATCGGCACGTCGTCCGGCTTCGGGCCGATCATCGCCATTCCCGGCATGCTGGGCTTCATGTGGGCCGGCTGGCGATTGATGGGCACCGACGTCGCGGCCGGCGGATTGCCGGTGGGATCGCTCGGCTTTGTCAATCTGATCGCGGTCGCCCTCGTCGCGCCGCTCAGCGTGCTGACCGCACCGCTTGGCGCACGCGTCGCCCATGGTGTATCGAAGAGAACACTCGAAATCGCATTTGGCTGCTTCCTGCTGGCGGTCGCCTCGCGCTTCGTGGTGGCGCTGATCTGGTGAGGAGGACGCTGATGCGCATGTTCGGTGCAGTGCTGGCACTGCTGATGTCTTGTGCTGCCGTCATGGCGCAAACCGCGCCGACCTTGCCGCCGGTCTCGGGTCCGATCGAGCCCAAGGTCGTGCCCAAGCGCTCCGACGACGGCATGTTCCATCAGGCCTGGGCGGTGACTTCGTTTCTCGACCTGCGCGAGGACGCCGCCGAGGCGAAGTCCGGGGCCAAACGCTTCGCCGTGATCTTCGAGCAGCGCGGCTGCATCTACTGCACCAAGATGCACACCGAAGTGCTGTCGCAGCGCTACATCAACGACTACGTGCGCGACAATTTCGCGATTGTGCAGCTCGACCTGTTCGGCGCGCGCGAGGTCACCGACTTCGACGGGAAGAAAATGAGCGAAGCCAAGTTGGCCGAGCGCTGGGGCGTGATGTTCACGCCGACCATCGTGTTCTTCAAGGACGATCTGCCAGCGGACAAGACCGCGTGGGGCCAGCCGCTGGAAGTCACCCGCATGAGCCTCGGCTTCGGACCCGCGACGTTCTACGACCTGTTCGTCTGGGTACGCGCGAAAGTCTATGAGACCGACCGCAACTTCCAGCGCTTCCACGTCGCGCGCATGAACGAGCGGGGAAAAAGCGGCGTTGCGGGAGAGTGAGCCGGCCTGTCGGATGGTGATACAAGTCAAATCGCCCTTTCGTGCTCCGCGGCATCAGTGCTTTTTCATTTTCCCCTCGATCGAAGGGAGAGCGGGGTGGCCGTGGTCCACGGCGGTCTTCCGCGTTCTTCAATTCAAGTGGCCCAGGGCCACCCCATTGCTCGAACGGATTTTAGGGTCCCCCCGTGCTGAGCGAGCTGGTGTGGGCCTCCCCCTTGCTCGCGCCAGAGGGGTGCACGGAACCCTCCGGCAGTGCGCGGCGCGTCACCGCACACGTCCGGACCGTCCATTCCGCCTCCGCACTTTTGAACGCCTTCGAAGCGCGCCCTTTAGTGAAGCGGAACATGAGCAGTATCTCATGGGTGCGGGAGGCGTGGATAACTCGGCGGGGCGTGAAGCCAATTGAAATGGTGAATTCGTGAGGTCGTGAGTGGTGAGAGCGGCGCCTGGCCTTCAGCGTGCCACCGTCTGCGCCGTCCTCTGAGGAAATGGAGGTTTTCGTAGGTTGGGTTAGCGCGGCCACGTAAGGTGGAATATGATCTCCGAGCTGAAATCCGCGCGTAACCCAACGCTTGGGTCTTCCCGATGCGCTACCGTCGAATTGTTGTTCCAGCAGCGACGTACTTCTTCACGCTGATCACGCATCAGCGCGCACGGCTTTTCTCCGACGCGACAAATGTAGTTCGCTGGCACCGCGCCGTTCAGAAGGTTCGAAGTGTCCGCCCCTTTGTCGTCGAAGCCGAAGTGGTTATGCCGGATCACCTGCATATGATCTGGACGTTGCCTGAAGCCGATGCCGATTATGCAACTCGCCTGCGCCTTATCAAAACTGCCTTTACGAAGGATTTGGTTCGATGGAGTGGCGGCGCTACGTCAAACGAAAGCCGAGCAAGCAGGGGCGAGCGCGATGTCTGGCAGCGTCGCTATTGGGAGCATCTGATCAGGGATGAAGCCGATTTTCAGGCTCATCTGGATTACATCCACCTCAATCCGGTGAAGCACGGGGCAGTCAAGCGGCCCGGCGATTGGCCTCATTCGACGTTTCAGATTTGGCTGGAAAGGGGTGTCTACGATCCGAGTTGGGGCAACGATGGTATGCCACCGCTACCCGACTGGGCCGGCCGCGAATAAGTGTTGGGTTACGCGCGTCGAGCGTCGGAGCAAGTGGAGCGCGCAGAGTGCGCGCTAACCCAACCTACGCGATGCGCATCTGGGTACGCACTGAAAGCCACCGCGGCCGTAGGTTGGGTTAGCGCGGCCACGGAAGGTGAGATATGGGCAGCGGT
>CAVTAL010000010.1:0-239581 GCA_963732635.1 uncultured Alphaproteobacteria bacterium | reverse complement strand
CAACCCGCCTGAGTGCGCCGCGGAGCACGCGCATGATCCAAATCTGCCCGTTCGCTGTAGCGGCCGAGCCAGAACAGATCATCGGCGACGCGGCTCTGAATGGCGCGCTGCGAGCGCTGCACGCGGGCGGTTTCAAGTGTCGGCCGCCATAGACTGACATGCGGCGCCTGCTCGGCTTCCGCTGTTACCCAGACGTCGCGGGTGTGGCCATCAGGTGCGCTCAGTGCCACCGCGCGTTCTGGATCGACGGTCATTGCGAGGCCACCCGGCATTGCCTCGTAGCCGTTGGAGGTGCGGGCAACGAAGAAGCGGACGGCGAACGGCTGTGGCGTCAGGCCTTGCTGGCCAAATGCCGGGGCGAAGCTGGTGAAAGCGGATCTTTTCCTCGGCGACGAGACGTGGCCCATGCAGCACGATCTCGCGCTTCAGCAGCTCGCGCTCGGGGCCGGCGAGCTGGCGGGTGTCCTGGCCAAGCGCTGCCTGCCCCGGCCGGCCGGTGCCTTCCTGTGACTTGCGGATGACGAGGTGGTCGAGGTTTTCCAGTACATGCGCGCGCGACGCCGGATCGCCGAGCCACCAGCGCGGCGCATCGGGCAGTGCCAGTTCCTCGCCCAGAATGTGGCGGGCGAGCTTCGGCAGGTAAGGCCCGAGGCCGCGGTTCTGGGCCAAGGCTGAACCAATGGCGTTGACGACGAGCCGCGGTGTCTTGCGACTGACCCGCACGAGTCCTGCCGGACCGTCGAAGCCACCGGGGTCGAGTTCGAGCGGATCACTGGAACGACCATCGACGCAGCGCAAGATCAGGTCGATCTCCTTCAGTCCTTCGAGCGTCTTCAAGTAGACCTGATTGCCGCGCGTGCGCAGATCGTTGCCCTCGACCAGTAGGTAGCCGAGGTAGCGGGCGAGGTAGGTGTGCGAGAAATAGTCCTCATGGTGCGGGCCTGGCGACAGCAGCGCGATGCGGGCGTTGTCGCGGCCGCTATGCTGGGTCAGCGCGCTCTGCAGGTTCTGGAAGTAGGCGGCGAGGCGCACCGCGTTGCACTGTTTGAACAGGTCGGATGTAAAGTGAGTATGCACAACCCGGTTGGCGAGCGCGAAGCCGACGCCGGCCAGCGTTTCGGTATGATTGTCGATGATGCGCCATTGGCCGTCGGCACCGCGCGCGAGGTCGGCAGCATAGAACTGCAGTTGCCCGGCGTTCGGCAGAATGTCCTGACAGGGGCGCAGGAAGGCGCTGTCGGAAAAATCAGATCGGGCGGCAACAGGCCGTCGCGCATCAGTTTCTGCTCGCCGTATAGATCGGCCAGCAGGGCGTCGAAGATGCGGGCGCGCTGGACCAACGCGGTTTGCAGCCAGCGCCACTCGGCATTCGAAATGACGATCGGCGTCAGATCGAGCTGCCACCGCTGCGACGCCTTGGTTGGATCGGCAAAGATGTCATAGGCGATGCCGGTGTCGCGGACGCGGCGCTCCAGGCGCTCCACCCGGCTGGCGAGGTCGGATTCGGACAGAGCGCCGAGGCCGTTCAGCAACGGTCGCCAATGGGGGCGGATGGCGCCGTGCCCATCGAGCAGCTCATCGTAGCCCCCGGGGTGGGGGGGGGCGCGGTAGGAGGCGAGGAGGTCGTTTTCGTTGTCGACCATGGACGGTGCCGTATTCGTCATCGTCCTTGGGTCCTGCCCTTCGCCTATGCCCTGCCGCCTGCAGGCCTCTGTCATTACGTTAGAATTATCACGCCGAATTGACCCGGGGACAACCCGTCGGCGCAGGTCGTGGTGAAGGTGTTGCATTCAGGTGGGGTAGATCAGTTCATCCTCCGCAGGTCGAGGGTGAGCGGGAAATCAGGGTTCACAGTTGCGGGCGCCGGATCCATGGTGCCAGCGGTGTGGCCGAGCGCCTCGAAGCGGGAGAGGCGGCGCCCTTCTGCTTCATAGGCGTTGACCGGGAATACCTCGTGGCTGCGACCGCCCGGATGCGAAACGTGGTACCGACAGCCGGCAATCGACCGCTTCGACCAGGTATCGACGAGGTCGAACACCAGCGGCACGTGGGTCGGGATGGTTGGGTGCAACGCCGAGGGCGGTCCCCAAGCCCGATAGCGCACGCCGGCCACCGCCTCGCCAACGGTACCGGTCGGGGCCATCGGCACGGCATGGCCGTTGCAGGTCACGACGTAGCGATCGCCGGTCAGGCCGCGAACTTTGACCTGCACGCGTTCGAGCGAAGAATTGACATAGCGCGCGGTGCCGCCGGCGACCCCTTCCTCGCCAAGTACGTGCCACGGCTCTAGCGCCTGGCGCACCTCGAGTTCGATATTCTGCGCCTCGATCTTGCCCATGCGCGGGCAGCGGAACTCGTAGTGCGGCCGAAACCAGTCGGCCTCGATCGGCAGATTGTCAGCCTTGAGGTCGTCGATGATGCTGGTGAAATCGGCCCACAGGAAGTGCGGCAGCATGAAGCGGTCGTGCAGGCCCGTACCCCAGCGGACGAGTTTGGTTCGATAGGGCTTGTCCCAGAACATCACGATCAGCGCGCGCAGCAGTAGCTGCTGGGCGAGGCTCATGCGGGAATGCGGCGGCATCTCGAACGAGCGGAATTCGACGAGGCCGAGGCGGCCGGTCGGGCTATCCGGCGAATAGAGCTTGTCGATGCATATCTCGGCGCGATGGGTGTTGCCGGTGACGTCGATTAGCAAATTGCGGAAAATTCGGTCGACGAGCCACGGCGGCACCGTGCCCTTGGTCGGGTCGGGGATCTGCGACAGCGCGATTTCGAGTTCGTAGAGCTGTTCGTGGCGGCCTTCATCGGCGCGCGGGGCCTGGCTGGTTGGCCCGATGAACAGGCCGGAGAACAGGTAGGACAACGAAGGATGGTTCTGCCAGTAGGCGATGATCGAAGCCAACAGGTCGGGCCGGCGCAGGAACGGACTGTCGGCCGGGGTCAGGCCGCCGAGCACGATGTGGTTGCCGCCGCCGGTGCCGGTATGACGGCCGTCGATCATGAATTTTTCGGTCGACAGCCGGGTGAGGTGCGCTTCCTCATACATCGCCGTGGTGATGGCAACAGCCTCGTCCCAGCGAGTTGATGGCTGGATATTGACCTCGATGACGCCGGGATCAGGCGTCACCTTGATGACGGAAATGCGCGGATCATGCGGCGGCGCATAGCCCTCGATGTGCACCGCGATGCTGGTTGTGCGTGCGGTCTCTTCGACGGCGGCGACCAGCGAGGCATAATCCTCGGCGTCCTCCAGCGGCGGTAGGAACACGCACAGCTTTCCGTCGCGGGGTTCGACCGCCAAGGCGGTGCGAACCGCGCCAGCGCCAATCTCGCCGCCGACGCCGGTGACCGTCGGCGTCGGCCTGGGCGGGGCATAGCCGCGCTGCAGTAGGATCTGGCGCTCGGGCATCGGCGGAGCGGGGGCAAAGGGATCGCGCGGCTGGATGACGGGAAAGTCGCTCTTTGGCAGCACCGGGAACGAACCGAGCGGCAGGCGGTAGCCGGCCGGCGAGTCGCCCGGCAGCAGGAATAGCTTGTCGCGCCTCAGCGTCCAGCGTTCGGTGGTCCAGCGCCGGCCGCGATCGCGCGTGTTCCAGACTTGGATTGGCAGCACGTAGCTCGCCGGCCGTTCGAGACCCTGGTCGAACACCCGGACGATGCGCTGGCGCTCCGCTGGATCGTCGAGCTTGTTGTCGGCCGGTGTGACGTTGATCGGCAGCTTCTGCTCGACCAGCACGAAGTGCGCGGCGTCCTCGTAGGCCGGGATCGCAGCGTCCTTCGGCAGTTCCAGTTGTTTGCAAAGCGTGGTTACGAACGTCCGTGCGTCGTCGATCGTTGCAGCTTTGTCGGCCGGCAGCGGGGCTTCCGGCGCGATTAGCTCCGGCTGCTCCCAAAGCGGCTTGGCATCGTTGCGCCAGTAGAGCGCGAACGCCCATCGCGGCAGTTGCTCGCCCGGATACCACTTGCCCTGGCCATAGTGCAGCAGCCCGCCCGGCGCGAACCGGCGTTGCAATCGGCGGATCAGATCCTCGGCATAGTGCCGCTTGGTCGGGCCGACGGCTGCAATGTTCCACTCGGCGCCATCCATGTCGTCGGCTGCAACGAACGTCGGCTCGCCGCCCATGGAGAGGCGCACGTCGCCCTTGACCAGACGCTGGTCAATCTGGTGGCCTGCGTCGGTGATGGCAGTCCAGGTTTCCTCATCGTATGGCTTGGTGACGCGTGGCGTCTCGCGGATACGGGTGACCGCCATCTTGAAGTCGAATGTGACTTCGGCCTTGCCATGGGCACCGGTGATCGGCGCGGCGCTGACCGGATGCGGGGTGGCGGCGAGCGGGATGTGTCCTTCGCCGGCCAGCAGGCCCGAGGTCGCATCGAGGCCGATCCAGCCAGCGCCCGGCAAGTAGACTTCGGCCCAGGCATGCAGGTCGGTAAAGTCGCTGGCCGCGCCGACCGGGCCGTCGAGCGCCTTCACGTCGGGCGTCAACTGGATCAGGTAGCCGGATACAAAGCGGGCGGCGAGGCCAAGGTGCCGCAGGATCTGCACCAGTAGCCAGGCGCTGTCGCGGCAGGAGCCGGCAGCGGTCTGCAACGTCTCCTCCGGTGTCTGCACACCGGGCTCCATGCGGATGAGATAGCGGACGTCGCCCTGCAGGCGGCGATTGAGATCGCAAAGGAAGTCGATCGTCACTTTTGGCTTGCGGTCGACGGTCGACATATAGTTGGCGAGCAGTGGACCCGGTGCATCGGGTGCGAGGTAGGGTCCAAGCTCGTGCTTCAACACGTCATCGTAGCTGAACGGATATATGGACGCGGCTTCCTCGACGAAGAAATCGAACGGGTTGATCACCGCCATGTCGGCAATAAGGTCGACGGTGACCGAGAACATCTCGGTCTCATCCGGGATGACGACCCGGCCGAGGAAGTTGCCGAACGGGTCCTGCTGCCAGTTCAGGAAGTGCGCCTTGGGTTCGAGGGTCAGCGAATAGCTCAGTATGGGCGTGCGGCAGTGTGGTGCCGGCCGCAGCCGGATGATCTGCGGGCCCATGCCGATGCGCCGGTCGTAGCGATAGGTCGTCTGGTGGGTCAGCGCGACGTGCAGCGTCATGGCAACGGCTCCTTGGGGCATCGCGAGCGCAATAGGCTGTCGCGTGTAACGCCCGCGCAACGATCAGCCTCTAACTGCGTTATCGTGCCCGAGCGGTAGCGACAAGCACGACAGCGAGGGAAAGTTCCCATATTCAGGCAGTTCGGCTGTCGATTAGGCAAAGCGCCCATTTGTTGGCGAGGAGCTGCGCATGATTTGGGCATGTCATCAGGGGGGCTGTGCTAAGGCATGCTACGCGGGCAGAGTGTGAAGTGCTGTTCGTCGGTTTGAAGCACTGCACGGCCATCGGAACCTGGAATGAAAAACTTCGCCTGTTCAAAATGCGGCAACAAGGTCTACTTCGAGAACGACCGCTGCGTAAAATGCGAATTTGCGCTGGGCTTCGATGCTGGCCGACGCATCATGATCGCGCTGGCCGAAGTCGAGGGCACGCCCGGTGTTTACACGGCGCTCGGTGGCAAGCAGCCGGTGCGCTTTCGCTACTGCTCGAACGAGGCCCATGGCGTCTGCAACTGGCTTACGGCGGTCAATGATCCGACGGGGTTCTGCGTCGCCTGCGATCTGAACCGTACCATTCCAAATCTCGCCGAGCCCGGCAACCTCGCCGCTTGGCACCAGTTGGAGCAGGCTAAGAAGCGATTGGTTTATTCGCTGTTGCGGTTCGGGTTGCCGCTCGACGCCAGCACGGCCGGCAAGGGGCATCTGACCTTCGACTTCGCCCGCAATACGGTGACCGGCCACCTCGACGGCCTTATCACTATCGACATCCTCGAAGCCGATGCCGTCGAGCGCGAGCGCCAGCGTCAATTCTTCGGCGAGCCGTATCGCTCGCTGCTTGGTCACCTCAGGCACGAAAGCGGCCATTTCTACTGGATGGTGCTGGTCGAGGCCGCCGGCCGGCTTGACGAATTCCGCGAACTGTTTGGCGATGAGCGGCTCGATTATTCGATGGCGCTGTCGCATTACCATGCAGGCGGCGGACCGGCCGATTGGCAGGAGCGCTTCGTCTCCGCCTATGCGAGCGCCCATCCCTGGGAGGACTGGGCCGAGACCTGGGCGCACTATCTGCACATGGTCGATGCCGTCGACACCGCGGAAGGCGTCGGCCTGGAACCGCGCGCGGTTGGGCTGATCCTTGGTGCGATCTGGCCATTCAAGACCTACGACCTCTATCGCGACGAGAGCTTCAATTCCCTGCGCGAGCGTTGGATTCCACTGACCATCGCCTTGAACAGCCTCAGCCGCAGCATGGGCCACAACGATTTCTATCCGTTCATCATTCCCTCGCCCGCCTACGACAAGCTTGGCTTCGTGCATCGTGTCATCCGCGAGCATCTGAAATGACAAGGGGGAGGCATGCGCCGTTGACTGGCGGCGCAATACTAGCCACCCGCTGGGGCTTGAACTACCATCGCCGGAAAGCAAATCGAAAAGCCCGAGGGAGCCCAGCCATGCGCGCCGCCGTCCTGACCGCCGTCAACAAGCCGCTTGAAATTCTCGACCTTGAACAAGAAGGGCCGAAGTTCGGCGAGGCGCGCGTCAAGGTGAAGGCGGCGGGCGTGTGCATGAGCGACTGGCACATCATGAACGGCGACTGGCCTTTGCCGCTGCCGATGGTGCTTGGCCACGAGGCCGCCGGCGAAGTGGTCGAGGTCGGCCCCGGCGTCACCAACGTGAAAAAGGGCGATCACGTCATCTTCTCGTTCCGCCCGCATTGCGGCCATTGCAGTTATTGCTCCAGAGGCCGCACGGTGCTGTGCACCGGTCACGATGATACGCCGCGCTGGGGCATGCACGACGGCACGTCGCGCGTGAAGCTGAACGGCGAACCGGTCAACGTCATGGCCCGCATCGGCACGTTTACCGAATACTCGGTCTGCCCGGCCGAACAGCTGGTTCCGGTGCGTAAGGATCTGCCGTGGTCGCATGCTGCGATCATCGGCTGTTCGGTCGCGACCGGCGTCGGCGCCGTTATCCGCCATGCCAATGTCGAAGCTGGATCGAGCGTGTTGGTGGTCGGCTGCGGCGGTGTCGGGCTCAACGTGGTGCAGGGCGCCAAACTCGTCGGCGCCAAGACCATCATTGCCTGCGACCTCGTCGAAGGTAAGCTTGAGTATGCCCGCCAATTCGGCGCCACCCACACCATCAACGGCAAAACCGAGGACGTTCTGAAGCGTGTCAAGGAGATCGCCGGCCTCGGCGTCGACTATGCTTTCGACGCGATTGGCACCGGGCCGACCGTGGTGCAGATCGTCGATGCGCTGGCGCCGGGCGGTCACGCCGTGATCGTCGGCATCCCGTCGTTCTCGACCCGCTCCGCCATCGCGCCGCATCTGATGGTCTATGGCGAGAAGACGCTGTCCGGCACTTATTATGGTTCGGTGCGCCCGAGCGTCGACTTCGGCATCCTGGCTGACCTCAGCATGGACAAGCGCATCAATCTCGATAGCCTGATCAGCCGCACCTACAAGTTCGACGAGATCAACGAAGGCTTCAGGCAGATGATCGAAGGCAACGTCGCCCGTGGCGTGATCCTGTTCGATTGAGTAGGGAGTAGGGACTTCTGCCGCTCGACTTCTGAATTCTGATTTCTGATTTCCGGCGCATGGGTGGAGATACAACACATTCGATGCTTTCCGAGTGATCTGGGGGGTGTTTTCTTTTTCCCCTCATCCGAGGGAGAGCGGGGTGGCCGTGGTCCACGGCGGTCTTCCGCATTCTTGTATTCAAGTGGCCCAGGGCCACCCCATTGCTCGAACGGATTTTAGGGTCCCCCCGTGCTGACGAGCTGGTATGGGCCTACCCCTTGCTCGCGCCAAGAAGGGGTGCACGGAACCCTCCGGCAGTGCGCGGCGCGTTACCGCACACCTCCGGACCGTCCATTCCGCCTCCGCACTTTTGAACGCCTTCGAAGCGCGCCCTTTAGTGAAGCGGAACATGGGCAGTATCGCATGGGTGCGGGAGGCGTGGATAACTCGGTGGTGGCAGGTGAAGTCGTGCGTGGTGAGTGGTGAGTGGTGAAACGGTGCCTGGTCTTCAGCCTGGCACCGTCTGCGCAGCAGCGTCAGCTCACGGCAAGGCCAACTCGCCAGTGGTACCATGCTGAAGGCACGAGCACTATCGAGACTGCTGATTGAGCCGGTGACGGCTTCCGGACCTGTCGAGTAACCGCATGGAGTGTGCCGAGCATTAGACACCGCCGTGCGCCCGCCAAACCACGCGACCGCGAACCGGCCATGCGATTGCGGTGGTTGGCCTCATTGCCGCTACTCCTGTAGGCTCCGTCGTAAATGGCGGTTGATCGAAGGGGGCGCGCGTGGCGGTAGATGAAGCGGTGCGGCTGGCGGCCGATATCGGCGGCACTTTCACGGATATCGTCCTCGACACGCCGAAAGGTCGGTTGACCTCGAAGCTGCTGACGACGCACAAGGCGCCCGAGGAGGCCGTGATCAATGGCACGGCGGCGGCGCTGGCCAAGGCGGGGCTGAGCTTCGCCGAAATCGGCGTGTTCGTGCATGGCACCACGCTCGCGACCAACGCCATCATTGAGCGCAAGGGTGCGACCACCGCGCTGATCGCGACCGACGGCTTCCGCGATAGCCTCGAAATTGCTGACGAAGGCCGCTTCGACCAGTACGACGTTTTCATCGAGCGACCGAAAGTGCTGGTGCCGCGCAAGCTCCGGTTCACGGTGCCGGAGCGGGTCGACGTCCACGGTGCGGTGCGCCTGGCGCTCGACGAGGCGGCGGTGCGGGCAGTGGCGGCCAAGATCAAGGCAGCGGGCGTGCAGGCGGTCGCGGTGGTCCTGATGCACGGCTACGCCAATCCGGCGCACGAGAACCGCATTGCCGCGATCCTGCGCGAAACATGCCCTGGCGTTACGATCTCGCTTGGCTGCGAGGTGGCGCCCGAAGCCCGCGAATACGAGCGTACATCGACCGTTGTCGCCAACGCCTACGTTCAGCCGCTGATGGCGGGCTACCTTGGCCGGCTTGATGCAGCGTTCAAGGCGAAAGGTTCGAAGGCGCCAATCCATCTCATCACCTCTGGCGGCAGTTTGGCGAGCCTCGATACGGCAATCCGGTTCCCTGTGCGTTTAGTCGAGTCCGGTCCGGCAGGCGGCGCGATCCTTGCCGCCCACATCGCCGCCGAGCGGGCCGAAAACGCGATCTTCTCTTTCGACATGGGCGGCACCACCGCCAAGATCTGCCTGATCGACGACGGCCAACCCTTGAAGTCGCGCACCTTCGAGGTCGATCGCTCGGCCCGCTTCATGAAGGGCAGTGGCCTGCCCGTTCGCATTCCGGTGATCGAGATGGTGGAGATCGGCGCCGGTGGCGGCTCGATCGCGAGTGTCGACAGTCTGCACCGCATCCAGGTCGGGCCGCGCAGTGCCGGCTCCGAACCGGGACCCGCCTGCTACGGTCGCGGCGGCACCGAGCCGACCGTCACCGACGCCGACGTGGCGCTGGGCAAGATCGATCCCGCGCACTTCGCCGGTGGCTCGATCGCGCTCGATGTGGCGAAGTCGGGCGAGGTGCTGGCTGCCCGCATCGGCAAGGTCCTCGAACTGGACGCGCTCGGGTCGGCCTACGGCGTCGCCGAGATCGTCGACGAGAACATGGCCAACGCCGCCCGCGTGCACGCGGTCGAGCGCGGCACCGACATCGCCGGGCGCACATTGATCGCGTTCGGTGGCGCCGCGCCGTTGCATGCCTGCCGCCTCGCCGAGAAGCTCGGCATCACGCGCGTCATCGTGCCGGCCGATGCCGGTGTCGGTTCGGCGGTCGGCTTCCTGATGGCGCCGGCAGCCTACGAATTGGTGCGCTCGCGGCACATGCGGCTCGACCGCTTCGATCCGACGGCCGCGACCACGGTGCTCGCCGAAATGACGGCGGAGGCGCAAGGACTGGCGAAGTCGGCGGCTGGCGGCCGGGCGCTGGAGACGACGCGACATGCCAACATGCGCTACCTCGGCCAAGGGCACGAGATCGCGGTGGCGCTGCCGCAACGGGCGCTGGCAATCTCCGACGCCGTTGCGCTGCGCGAGGCGTTCGAGACCGAATATCGCCGCTTGTTCGCGCGGCATATCCCGAACGCCATCATCGAAATCATGAGCTGGAGCGTGTTGGTGACAACGACCGCGCCGCCGCCGCCGGTGCTGGCAGCCGTCAAGCCGCGCGCTGGCGCTAAGGCCACGGGTTCACGCAAGGTCTACGACAGTGCGGCCAAGCGGTGGGTGGAGCAACCGGTCTACATACGCGACGATCTCGCACCCGGCATGAGTTTCGACGGTCCGGCGGTGGTGGTGGAAGCCGGCACGTCGACCGTCATCACGCCGAAATTCAAGGTGTTCGTCGATGCCGGCGGCGCGTTGGTCCTGACCGTGAAGGAGATCTGAACTATGGCATCGGCACCCAAGAAGTTCTCTGCCATTGAACTGCAGATCATGTGGGATCGGTTGATCGCGGTTGTCGAGGAGCAGGCGCAGGTGCTGCTGCGCACAGCGTTCTCCTCGATCGTGCGCGAAGCCGGTGACCTGTCGGCCGGCATCTTCGATCCGTCGGGTCGCATGCTCGCCCAGGCGGTCACCGGCACCCCCGGCCACGTCAACTCGATGGCGCTGTCGGTCGAGCATTTCCTCCGCCACTTCCCGGCCGAGACGATGAAGCCCGGCGACGTCTACATCACCAACGATCCGTGGATGGGCACCGGCCATCTCAACGACTTCGTGGTGACGACGCCATGCTTCCGCGGCGGCAAACTGATCGGTCTGTTCTCCTGCACGTCGCATCTGATGGATATCGGCGGCATCGGTTTCGGACCGGACGCGACGGACGTGTTCATGGAAGGGCTCTACATTCCATTCCTCAAGCTGTTCGAGGAGGGCCGCGCCAATGACACCTTGATGGGCATGATCCGCGCCAACACGCGCACGCCGGTCGACACCATCGGCGACGTCTACTCGCTTGCCAACTGCAACGAAGTCGGCGTCGAGCGACTGGCCCGCATGATGGACGAGTTCAAGCTCGATAATCTCGACATCCTGGCCGAGCACATCTGCTCGAAGTCGCGGGCGGCCGTGTTGGCCGAGATCGCCAAGCTGCCGAAGGGGTCGTGGTCGAACAGGATGACGATCGACGGCTATGAGAGCCCGATCGAACTGGTGGCGAAGGTGACGGTTAGCGATGGCGCCATCACCGTCGATTATGACGGCACCAGCCCGGCGGCGCGGCGCGGCATCAACGTGCCGATGGCCTACACCACCGCCTACACGGTGTTCGGGCTTGCCTGCGTCGTCGCCCCCCGTGTGCCCAACAATCATGGCTCGCTGTCGCCCTATACGATCAGCGCACCGGAGGGCACGATCCTCAACGCGCAAAAGCCGGCGGCGGTGCTCGCCCGCCACATCACCGGCCAGATGCTGCCGGACATGGTGTTCGGCTGCCTCAAGCAGGCGGTGCCCGACCGGGTGCCGGCGGAGGGGACGTCGTGCCTTTGGAACGTCACCCTGCGTGGACGACTGGCGGAAGAGGACACCGGCAACTATGGCTTCGCAACGACCTTCACCTCAAACGGCGGTACGGGCGCGCGGCCGCACGGCGACGGGCTTTCGACCACCGCCTACCCGTCCGGGGTCAAGGGCACGCCGGTCGAGATTGCCGAACAGATCATGCCACTGATCTTCTGGCGCAAGGAATACCGCAAGGACTCCGGCGGCGTCGGCCGGACCCGTGGTGGCCTTGGTCAGGTGATCGAGATCGAGAGTGGGATTGGCCAGCCATTCGAATTGCTGGCGGCCTTCGATCGCATCGACTTTCCGCCGCGTGGCCGCGACGGTGGCGGCAATGGCATGGCCGGAAAGGCGAGCTTCAGATCGGGCAAGATCCTCAAGGGCAAGGGCACGCAGACGATCCCGCCCGGTGAGCGCCTCGTTATCGAGACTTCCGGTGGCGGTGGCATGGGCGATCCGGCGCGCCGCGACAAGGCGGCGATCGCGCTCGATATCGAAAACGAACTGGTCAGTAAGCCAGCCGGCAAAGCCTGAGACATGATGGTGAGCCGGCGCGCCTGTTACAACGCGCGGGTGGGGCACTGACCATGGCGCACCCGGTCTTCAAGTCGTTCGGGCTGCTGGCGCACGCCGACTATCGCCGGATGTGGGCGGTCGGCGGCCTGTCGGGTGGCGCGCGCTGGCTCGAGTTCGTTGCAATCGCGATTTATGCCTATGAGCTGACCCGCTCGCCGCAACTCGTCGCCCTGCTGTCGGTGATGCGTATGGCGCCCTATGTCGCGCTCGGCCTTGTCGTTGGCGGGCTCGCCGACATGTACGACCGGCGTCGGTTGCTGATGGGTAGTCTCGTCATCATGGCGATGGTGGCTGGCGTCATGACGGTGCTGACCTGGCTCGATCATGCCGGTTACGCGGCGGTCGCTGTCGCGACGATGTTTTCCGGCGCGTTCTGGACCATCGACATGCCGTTGCGGCGGCAATTGATGGTCGACGCGGTCGGCAAGGAGCGGATGGCGGCTGGCCTCGGGCTCGACAACGCGACGATGTACCTGACCCGCGTCGTCGGCCCGCTGATGGGCGGCTTGACTTACGCGCTGGTCGGCATCGCCGGCATTTTCGCGCTGATCGGCGTCGCCTACCTTTGTTGTCTGGTGCTGGCGGCGCGCTTCACGGGGGGCGAGCACGCGCCCGCAACGCTTCCTGGCGCGGCGCAAGCCAAGGGTGGGTTGCTGTCTGCGATCCTTCCCCCCCGAGCCCTGATCGGCAATCGCCGGTTCCTGGTGATCATGGGCATGACCACGGTCTATAACCTGTGGTGCTTCCCGTTCGTCAGCATGGTGCCGGTGATCGCGCAGAAGGATTTCGGTCTGTCGCCGTTCCTGGTTGGTGCGCTATCAGCCTGCGACGGCATCGGCGGCATTGTCGGTGCGCTGGTGGTCGGCGCGGTGATGACCGAGCGGACGATGTTCCGTTACCACTACTTCGGCACCTTCGCCTACGTGCTGTTGATCGCGGTGATGTCGCTGCATCTGGTGGTTGGCACGACGGCGGTGCTGCTGGTGCTGCTGGGCGTCGCGGCGGCCTGCTTCTCGGCCACCCAATACGCGCTGGTCTATCTGATTTCGGCGCCCGGAAATGCGCGGCCGCGCCACCGGCGTGCTGTCGATGTTCATAGGTACGTCGCTGATCGGTCACTACCACACGGGGTATCTGTTCGAGCAACTCGGCACCGTCGACGCCATGCGGCTGATGGCGGCGGAAGGGGTATTCGCCATGCTGATCCTCGGCGCTGTCTGGTGGCGCATTCCGCAACCGGCAGCCAGCCGATAGAACGGCCCCTTTCGCGGCCGGAGCGAATACGGCACAGTGCCGGCCAATCGCTTGTTCTTGGGGGATCAATGGAACTCGACTTCCACACGCTCGATGTGTTCACCGACCGACGCTTCGCCGGCAATCCGCTGGCCGTCATTCATGGCGCCGACGACCTCGACACCACCGCCATGCAGACCATCGCCCGCGAGTTCAATCTGTCGGAAAGCGTCTTCCTGATGAAGCCGGACAATCCGGCCCATTCGGCCAAGGTGCGCATTTTCACGCCGGCCATGGAGTTGCCGTTCGCGGGTCATCCGACGGTCGGCACGGCGGTGTTGCTGGCTGAGCTCAGGGTTGGCGCCGAGGCGCACGATCTCGACAGTCTGGTGGTGTTGGAAGAAAAGATCGGCACAGTCCGCGTCGGCGTGCGTTTGCGCCGTAACGAAGCCGCCTTCGCCGAGTTCGACACGCCGAAGCTGCCGGAGGATGCCGGCCCAGCGCCTGATACACAATTGCTGGCACCGGCGGTCGGCCTCGAGCCGTCCGAGATCGGCTTCGCCAATCACCGCCCGACGCATTATTCGGCCGGCGTGCCGTTTACGTTCCTGCCGGTTTCATCACTGGCGGCGATGGCGCGGGCAGAGTTGAACGCCGCCCACTGGGCGCTGGCGTTCGGATCGTCGCGGGCCGGCAAGATGTCGCTCTATTGTCGCGAAACCGTCGCCTCATCGTCGGCGTTCCATGTGCGGGTGTTCGCACCGGCTGCCGGGGTGCCCGAGGACCCCGCCACCGGCGCGGCCGCGGCAGCCTTCGCCGGCGTCATCCACCACTTCGACGGCCTGCGTGACGGCAGCCACAAGCAGATCATCGAGCAGGGCTTCGAAATGGGCCGGCCGAGCCACATCGCGGTCGGCATGGAAGTGGCGAGTGGGAAGCTCACCAACGTGCGGATTGGTGGCAGCGCTGTCAGGGTGAGCGCAGGCAAGGTGCGGGTGAGGTGAGGGGGCGTTGGCCATGACCGCACATGCGCTCGAACAGGTTGCCGGCGTCTATCGCCACCGGGTCGGCGACATCGTCGTCACGGCGCTGAGCGACGGCTTCCTCGATGGCAATCTGGATGTGCTTCGCAATATCGAACCGAAGGCGGCCGAAAAGATCCTGACCGACAATTTCCGCCCCGTGCGGCGCACGCCGGTCAACGCGTTTCTGGTGCATTCAGCCGGCCGCATTGCCCTGATCGAGACCGGCAGCGGCAACTACTTGCAGCCGACCGCCGGCAAGCTGATGCGGAACCTGAAGGCCGCGGGCGTCGATCCGGGCGACATCGACACGGTGCTGCTGACCCACATGCATCCCGATCACTCCGCCGGTCTCACCGACATGACGACGGGCGGGCGCAACTACCCGAATGCGGAACTATTGGTGCACGAGAACGAGCCTCGGCACTGGTTCGACGACGCGATGATGAGCCGGGGCAGCGAGCGGGAAAAGAAGCTCTACTTCCAGGCCGGTCGCGAGCAGGTGACGCCCTACAAGGCGCAGACACGACTGTTCCAGCAGGGCGAGGTGTTTCCGGGCGTGACCGCGCTGCCCGCCTTCGGCCACACGCCCGGCCATACCCTGTTCCTGATCAGTTCGGGCAAGGACCAGCTGCTGGTGTGGGGCGACATCGTGCACGTTCCCGAGGTGCAGACGGCGCGGCCCGAGGTGTGCCTGGAGTTCGACACCGACAAGGCCGCAGCAGAGGCGACCCGGCGCCGGGTGTTCGACATGGTGGCGACCGATCGTTTGCTGGTAACCGGCATGCACCTGCATTTCCCCGGCTTCGCGCATCTGGTCCGCCAAGACACCGGCTACCGGTTGATTCCGAAGGCATGGGAGCAGGAGGTTTGAGGGGACGCTCAAAAGCGCTCGCGTCCCTCGAACGTGCCCTGGACGCGCTCGGTCATGAAGTCATCGGTGAGCTTTTGTTCCGACGCGAAAAACGCGTCCCAGCGGCGGCCGACCGGGCTGATGACGCGGCTGTCGCCGACCTTGACGATTTCGACCTCGTGCACGCCCTCGGGGAACGCGACGTCTGACGGCAGCGCCACGGCCTGGGTCTGGTTGTTCTTGAACAGGACGGTAGTGGTGGGCATGGATGTATCGTGTAGACACAAGTAACAGATGCATTCCGTGAGAGGCAATTGTCAAGACTAGGGGGTGGCTGTGCGGCCACTGACGGCAGATGTGACATCTCTGCCATTCCCGGAACGTTCCGCGCGTGTCCGCTAACCCATCAATTACGCCTCTAGGTGATTTTCCTGCAAGCCAGCTGTGCTAGCCGCCACTCGCTTCACTTCTTCGTCGTCGTCGACACCGATGAAGGGCCAGTGCTTTCGCCGAGTGAACAAACGGCAGTTTTAGGTTTGCAGTTTTTAGTCCGACGATCTGTGTTCCGGCTTCGACAATCCCAAAGGCTTTCAGTTGCAAATTGATCCTGGAATTGGGGATCGACGCGTGCCATCGACGCTGCTGCCCTCCCTCGCACGTACGAGTAACGACATCGTTGAACGTGAGCCGCAGTTCTTCATAAGGCACCTGCTCTGGATGTCGTCCGAGAGCTTCGACGAGGTCGCACAAAGGGTAGGTGCACTCAGTCTCGCACCAATGGCGCGCGAACGCGGTGCGTATTGCGGGCACATCTTCAGGTGCGCTGTGGAGGGCCATCAGCTTAGCAGCAACACCGTCGCGACTGTCCTCGACCCCAAGCCAGCGCCGGGCGAGCGGCAGGGTGTGCTTGCCGTCAAGGGAGCGGATGTAACGATAGAGTGTAGCGCGGTCTCGCCCGAAATCGTTTTCGAGAAAGGTCTTCTCTGCCAGTTCTAGTGCGCACGGGTCTTGCGGGCCCCGAGAACGGCCAAAGCGAAGTAGCGCGCCGGTCGATCATCACCGACGGCAGCTTGCCGTAAGAGAGCCAATTCTTCCGGAGTTACGCGATTCACGAACCGATTGAGTAAGTCTGCCGGTATGGGCGAAACTTCGATCGAAAGGATTACGTCGAGCGGTGCTCCCAGGTCAGGCGGATCTGTTCTTTTGCCCCATTTTGCCACCCTTTCGCTCGCCTAGCGATGTGAGGATGGCGTATAGCCCAACGCTCCCATGGAAACTGCTTGTTCCAGTACTCCATGCGATCGAGTTCATCACCGCGCACGTTCGCGGCAATGACGTCCTCCAAGCGATTGATATCGCCGTCCAGTTCGAACAGATGCCGGGCAATCGCTCGCCACCGTCACTTCCATCGAGTCGTCGCCAAAGTACTTTCATCGAACCTGCATCGCCACGCTTCGCCATGATCGCGAGCACATCCAGTCCGAGCGTATCGGCTGATTCGTCTGTGATGGCACCGATGTGACAACCAGCGGGCAGGAAGGCCCAGCTCGATCGCCAATGTTGCGTAATACTCGGCGCGACTCTCAACTGGGAATCATCGCGCGGGTCGGTGTCGAGGCATTGTCGCAGCAGATCAATCTGCGCGCGTTTCAGCAGCGGCAAGCCAACCTGCGCCTCGTCCGCGTTGATTGCCCAAGCTACGGTCGAATGCAGAGGCGAGGGGCAATCCGCTCATCGCGATCCTTTTGAAGCTTCCATCGGTGGCTCATAGAACACAATTGGTCCGGACTCACCCAAAAAGCATCAATACAGGAGCTGGATTTTCAGCGCCTCAGATGTCTATTCAGTGGCCCATTGCAGACGCTCCCCCCTTGCACTTCCCCGCACTCTCAGGCTTTATCTCAGCCATCACGCTTCACGCCCCCAAACGGGACGCTACAACTCATGCCAGCGATGGCCGCCATGACCGGGATTGAGGAGACGCACAGCGCGCTCCCCGCCGGCGCGTGCCTGCTCGGCCTCCTTCTGCTTATTAGCCCCTGATCATCGACGGTTCGGGCCGGATGGCCGCGAACGGGTGCTCAGGGGACGAACTGCCAACCGACTGAAGGGCTCGCCCTGCAGCCGCATTTTTTCGCATATCGAAACCGGAACATCCCATGTCATCGACTTCCAAAGACCGCGTCTACATCTTCGACACCACCCTGCGCGATGGCGAGCAGTGCCCCGGCGCCACCATGACCTTCGAGGAGAAGCTCGAAGTCGCCGATCTGTTGGAAGCGATGGGCGTCGACATCATTGAAGCTGGTTTTCCGATCGCCTCCGATGGCGACTTCGAAGCGGTGCAGGCCATCGCCAAGCGGATCAAGAATTCAACCGTCACAGGTCTCGCTCGCGCCGGCATGAAAGACATCGACCGGGCAGGCGAGGCCGTAAAGCTCGCCGCTCGGCCGCGCATCCACACCTTCCTGTCCACCTCGCCGGTGCACATGAAATACAAGCTGCAGAAGGACCCGGAAGAGGTGCTGCAGATGGTGACCGACAGTGTCACGAGGGCCCGCAACTGGGTGTCGGATGTCGAATGGTCGGCCGAGGACGGCACCCGTACCGAGATGGACTTCCTGTGCCGCTGCGTCGACGCCGCCATCAAGGCCGGCGCGACGACAATCAACATTCCCGATACCGTCGGCTACACCACGCCTGACGAATACCGCGCCCTGTTCCGCACCGTACGCGAGAACGTAGCGAATTCCGACAAGGCGATCTTCTCGGTGCATTGCCACAACGACCTCGGCATGGCGGTTGCGAACTCGCTGGCTGGCCTCGAAGGCGGCGCCCGCCAGATCGAATGCACCATCAACGGCATCGGCGAGCGGGCGGGCAACGCCGCGCTCGAGGAGATCGTAATGGCGATCAAGACCCGCAACGACATATTGCCTTATGATTGCCGGATCGACGGCACGATGCTGAACCGCGCCTCGAAGCTCGTTTCGGCCGCGACCTCGTTTCCGGTGCAGTACAACAAGGCGATCGTCGGCCGGAACGCCTTCGCGCACGAAAGCGGCATCCACCAGGATGGCATGCTGAAGCACACCCAGACCTATGAGATCATGACGCCGGAGTTGGTTGGCGTGTCGAAGACCTCGCTGGTGATGGGCAAGCACTCCGGCCGCAACGCCTTCCGCAACAAGTTGCAGGAGTTGGGCTACGAGTTGGGCGACAACCAGCTGGAAGACGCCTTCACCCGGTTCAAGACGCTCGCCGACAAGAAGAAGCACATCTACGACGAGGATATCGAGGCGCTGGTCGACGAGGGCATTGCGACCGCCACCGACCGCACCAAGGTGGTGGCCTTGATCATCATCGCCGGTACCATGGGACCGCAGTCGGCGACGCTGACGCTCGACATCGACGGCACCGAGAAGACCGTGCAGGCGACCGGTAACGGCCCGGTCGACGCGACCTTCAATGCCATCCACAAGCTGGTACCGCATCGCGCGGTGCTGGAACTCTATCAGGTGCACGCGGTTACCGCTGGCACCGACGCCCAGGCCGAGGTTTCGGTGCGATTGCAGGAGGATGGCCGCACCGTCACCGCCAAGGCGGCCGATCCCGACACCCTGGTCGCCTCGGCCAAAGCCTACATTGGCGCGCTCAACAAGCTGATGATCAAGCGCCAGCGCGAGGCGACGCCGCAGTCGGTGGCCGGCGAGCGGCAACGGCTCGGCGGCGTCTGATCTCGGAGGCGAGTTAACCATGCGCGACCACGGCGGAACCGGCACACCGGTTCTGCCGTATACAGCCCCACAACACCTTCCACGGCGCCGCCATAATTAAGGCGCGCCCTCTGAGGCACGGTCTTTGCTATGAAGCCAGCCGAGGATGAGTGGTAACGTTTCGCTAGCGAACCGTGCCGTGCTGGATCGCAGGGGTAGTAGAGCGTTATGTTGTCGGCTGTCACAGGCGTATTTTCGGATGACATCGCGATCGATCTGGGCACAGCCAACACGCTGGTGCACGTGATCGGGCGCGGCACGATCATCGACGAGCCGTCGGTGGTGGCGGTGCGGTCGCACAAGGGCACGCGCGAAGTGCTGGCGGTCGGCAAAAGCGCAAAGCTGATGGTCGGCCGGACGCCGGAATCGATCGAGACAATTCGCCCGCTGCGCGACGGCGTGATCGCCGATTTCGTCGCCACCGAGGAGATGCTGCGCCAGTTTATCAAGCGGGCGAAGTCGATGATGGGCTTTCGCCGCCCGCGCATCCTCATTTGCGTGCCGGCCGGCGCAACCCCGGTCGAGCGTCGCGCTGTTTATGAAACCGCCGTTTCCGCTGGCGCCCGCCGGGTGTTCCTGATCGAGGAGCCGGTTGCAGCCGCCTTGGGCGCCGGTCTGCCGATCGATGAGCCGGCCGGCGTCATGGTGGTCGACATCGGCGGCGGTACCACCGACATCGCCGTGCTGTCGCTCGGCGGCGTGGTGCAGGCACGCTCGCTGCGTTGTGCCGGGAATGCCATGGACGAGGCGATCATCCGCTATGTGCGCCGCAAGCATCAGTTGCTGATCGGTGAAGCAAATGCCGAACGCATCAAGATCGAGGCCGGTAGCGCCATGATCGGCGGCGATGGTCGGGCGGCCGAGATCCACATCCGTGGTCGCGATCTGCGCCAAGGGCGACCCAAAAGCATCGTACTCGGACCGCAGGACATCGCCGAGGCGCTCGAGGACCCGATCGAGGAAATCGCCGAGTTCACGCAACGCGCGCTTGAGGATCTGCCGCCGGAAGTGTCGACGGATATCTGCGAGCGCGGCATCCATCTGACCGGTGGCGGGGCGTTGCTCGAGCGGCTGGATGTCGAACTCGAACGTCGCGTGGGGGTAAAATTCATCGTGCCGCCGGAGCCGACGCAATGCGTCGTCAAGGGAACCGCCGCCGTTCTGGCGCAGTTGTCGAAGCGCGAGCACTTGTTGATCAAGCCGTGATGTCTAGGTCGCGTCGCGGGCGCGGTCGCCAATTCGAGTAGAGTGCCACAGGCCGCACATGAGGCTGATCAGACACGATTCATTTGCCAGGGGCCGTGAGGTCGCGCACACGCGCGTGTTCCGGCACGGCTTTTCGTTCATGCTGGTGCTGGTGTCGATTGCTCTGCTGCTGTTGAGCCGGCTGCAGCACGGCCAGATCGCCGAGATACGGCTGCAGCTTGCCGAGTTGATGGCGCCGGCGCTGAAGGCTGCCATCGTGCCATTGGAGCCATTGCGGCGCGTCGGCCAGCGTATCGAAACCTATTTCGAACTCCATGGCGAACTCGAACGGTTGCGCGCCGAGAACCAGCGACTGCGCGGCTGGGAGTGGCGGGCGCAGGAGACCGAGCGCAAGGCCAGTCAGCTGGCTCGACTAGCCAACGTGGTCGAGGAACCGGGCATCGAATTCCTCACCGCCCGCGTGGTCGCCAACTCCAGCGGACCGTTCGTGCGCTCGGCCATGCTGGGGATCGGTCGCGACCGAGGCATGAAGACCGGATACCCGGTGATCGATGCCAACGGACTCGTCGGGCGTCTCATCGAGACCGGGGCACGGGCATCGCGCGTGCTGCTCGTGACCGACATCAACAGCCGCATTCCGGTCCAGGTCGGCCGCCAGGCGACGCGCGCGGTGCTGCTCGGCGACAACGGCCCGCAGCCGCGCCTCGGCTACCTGCCGGCGGAAGCGACGATCGAGGCCGGCGACGAGGTTTATACTTCCGGGATCGGCGGCCTGCTGCCTCGTGGGCTTCGGATCGGTAGCGTGGTCGAGGACGTGGACGGGTTCAGAATGCGGCCCCATGCCCGCCTGGACGAACTCGACTACGTCAGTATCCTGCTGTTCGAAAGCCCAACAATTGAATTCGCCGATGACGACAAGCCATCGAAGCCGAATGACGGTCTGCAGCGGCGTTCAGCACTCGGCCGCTCCGGCAGAAACACGGAAATGCCATGAGCCTCGACCTTGCACCTTCAGTCGACCGAGCGAGGCCTTGAGCATGCCGGCTGGTGCGATCAGAAACGTCATTCCCGGCGTGATCGTGGCGCTCACGACCCTGCTGGCGGCGTTACCGTGGGGGCTGACATCCGACACCCGGTTCCTGCTGCCGATGCTGCCCTATGCCGCGATTCACTACTGGGCCGTGCACCGGCCGGCGCTGATGCCGCAATGGATAGCGTTCAGTTCGGGGCTCGCGACCGACGTTCTGACCCACGGCCCATTGGGGTTCTGGTCATTGGTGTTCCTGCTCGGCCTGATGTTCGTACAGGCGACGCGAGCTGGCGAGCGTTGGGGCACGATTGGCCGCTGGCTCCATTTCTGTCTCACGCTGGTGTTGCTGGCGCTGGCACAATGGCTGATCGCGGCGTCCTTCTTCATGCATGCGATCGACTGGCGTCCGTTCCTGCACGGCGCGATCCTGGTTGCTCTAATCTATCCGGTGTTATCGCTGATCTTCATGCCGCTGGCCCGCCTGTGGCCCAGTGCCGGCCACGGCCGCTTCGAGCGGGGCGCGTGACCAGATGTTCGGCAGCCACCTTGACGACGACGAACAGCGGGCGAAGTTCTCGCGGCGCGCGGCGTTGGTCGGTTTCGCCCAGGTGGCGGGGTTCGCGGCGGTGGCCACCAAACTCTACCAGCTACAGGTCATGCAGGGCTCGCTCTACGCGCCGATGGCTGACGAAAACCGGATCAACGTGCAGTTGATCGCGCCGGTGCGCGGCCGCATCTTCGATCGCTTCGGACGGCTGTTGGCTGGCAACGACGAGGGCTTTCGCGCGGTGCTCGTGCCGTCGCTGGCGGGCAATGTGCGCCAAGTGCTGGAGCGGCTGTCGCGCATCGTACCCGTCACCCCTGACGAACTCGACAGGCTGGCAACGCGCGCCAAGCGTCAGCAACCGAATGTGCCGCTGATCGTCGTGGGCGATCTGACCTTCGAGCAGATTTCGAGCATTGGTTTGTTTGCGCCGCAGCTACCGGGCGTGCAGATCGAGGCGGCGGCGACCCGTCGCTATTTCGCTGGTGAGACCGTGGCGCATGTCGTCGGCCATGTCGGCAATGTCGAGCGGGTGGCGGTGGATGATGATCCGGTATTGCGGTTGCCCGGACTTCGGGTCGGCCGCACCGGTATCGAGCGCGGTCTCGACGAGCGGCTGCGCGGCCATGGCTGGCGCCATCAAATACGAAGTCGACGCCCGTGGCCGTATCGTGCGGACCCTCTCCGAAACCGCTCCCGGCAAGGGTGAGGACATTGCGCTGACGATTGACACTGAACTGCAAAGGGTGATCGGCGAGCGACTTTCGCGCGAGCGGCGGGCCTCGGCGGTGGTAATCGACACGCTAGGCGGCGACGTCGTCGCCATGGTGTCGGTGCCGACGCACGATCCCGGCGACATCGTCAAGGGTGCCACCGCGAAGACGTGGGCCAAGATCAAGGAGAGCGGCAACGAGACGATGCTCAACCGGGCGATCCGGGGGCACTACCCACCCGGCTCCACCTTCAAGATGGTGACCGCGCTGGCGGCGTTGGAAGCAGGCGTCATCGACCTCAAGGCGCGGATCGAATGCGAGGGACAGACCGAACTCGGCGGTCAGGTCTTCCGCTGCTGGAAGCGAACCGGCCATGGCGCGTGCGACTTCCATCGGGCGTTGCGTGAGAGTTGTGACTGCTATTTCTACGAGATAGCGCGCCGGGTCGGCATTGATGCGATTGCCACCATGGGCCGCAGGCTTGGCTTCGGTCAGGTCTTCGATACCGGCCTTGCCTTACAGAAACCCGGCGTGATGCCGGACGCCGGTTGGAAGCGCGGACGCTACAACAAACCATGGCTCGGCGGCGAAACGCTGCTGGCCGGTATTGGCCAGGGCTATGTGCTGGCGACGCCGTTGCAACTGGCGGTCATGACGGCACGGCTGGCCAGTGGTCGTGAAATAATTCCTCGGTTTGTGCGGCCAGAGCCTGGAGCGCCGGTGACCGAGGCGCCCCTGCTCGGCATCAACACAGGGCTGCTCGATGCGGTACGCAAGGGCATGGCGGCGGTGGTCAACGAGGATGGCGGCACTGGTGCCAGTGCACGGCTCGAGGATGCCAAGGCGCTGGTTGCCGGCAAGACGGGCACCGCGCAGGTGTCACGTGCGTCGGCCGATCGCAACGGCCAGGAACTGCGTTGGGAGCAGCGCGACCACGCGTTATTCGTCGCCTATGCGCCCGCGATCAAGCCGCGCTACGCCGTGGCGGTGGTTGTCGAGCACGGCGGCGGCGGTGGCGCCACGGCCGGACCAGTGGTGCGCGACATCATCGCCGAAGTACTGGCGCGGGACCCGGCGGGTAGGCCGTCCCATCCCAATCTCGGTGTTGGTCTGCAACCGGCGGCCGGTCGGAGGCCATCATGAGCAACCATTACGGCAGCTTTGCCGGTCCGCGCAGTATGGGAGAGCGGTTGCTGCGCGTTCACTGGCCGGTGATGGCGTTGCTGTGCCTGCTCGCGAGTATTGGACTCGTGGCACTCTATTCGGTCGCTGGCGGTGCGTTCACGCCCTGGGCCGACAAACATGCCCTTCGCTTCGTGCTGACGATCGGCATGGTGCTGGTGGTGGCCCTGACGCCGTTGCGCTGGTGGTTAAACCTTGCCGTGCCGGCCTACGTGATCGCATTGCTGCTGCTGGCGCTGGTGCCGCTGATCGGCGTCGAGGCGCTGGGTGCGCGACGATGGCTCAGTATCGCCGGAACATCATTTCAACCGGCGGAATTGATGAAGGTGGCGTTGGTGCTGATGCTGGCGCGCTACTACCAATGGCTGGGGGCGGGGCGGGTATCACGGCCGCAGTGGGTGGTTCTGCCGCTGCTGATGATCGCGACGCCTGTGTTGCTCACCCTGAAGCAGCCGGACCTCGGCACCGCGGTATTGTTCGCGGTCGTCGGCGTGTCGTTGATGTTCCTGGCCGGGGTGAACCTGTTGTATTTCGTCGGTGGCGGACTTGGCGTCGCCGCCATGGCGCCGGTGATCTGGAGCCGGATGCACGACTATCAGCGCCGTCGCGTCGAGATTTTCCTCGATCCCGAAAAGGACCCGCTCGGCGCCGGCTATCACATCACGCAGTCCAAGATCGCGCTCGGGTCGGGCGGCACTTCCGGCAAGGGCTTCATGCAAGGCACCCAGAGCCAGCTCAACTTCCTGCCGGAAAAGCACACCGATTTCATTTTCACGACTTTCGCAGAGGAGTGGGGCTTCACCGGCGCGGTCGGCTTGATCGGGCTCTATCTGCTGCTCGGTTTGCTGGTGCTGTGGATGGCGTTCGGCTGTCGCAATCAGTTCGGCCGGTTGGTGACGGCTGGCGCGGGAGTCATCGTATTTGTGTACGCACTGATCAACATGGCGATGGTCATGGGTCTGGTGCCGGTGGTCGGCGTGCCGCTGCCGCTGGTGTCGTACGGCGGCACTTCCATGACCACCATCATGTTCGCGATGGCGATCGCCATGTGCGCCTATGTCAATCGCACGCACGGTATCAGGGCGGGTGCCTGAAGGGCCAAAATATCCGCCGGCAAAAAACTATCGCAGGGATGCTTGCCAGGGTGGCGAACCGGTGATACATGCACGCCTCTGGTCGGCACTCGACCGGACAGTCCGACGCGCTCCAGAGCGCTGAGGGCACGGGTGGTTAGCTCAGTTTGTAGAGCAATTGGCTCTTAACTAGCCGATCTATCACCTAAGAGCATAGTACGGACTATTACTATTACGCCGAGACCAAACGGCGTAACTCCTTGCAAGTAGGGCGCTTAGCTCAGTTGGTAGAGCAGCTGACTCTTAATCAGCGGGTCGTAGGTTCGAATCCTACAGCGCCCACCAAGGTGCCGCCCAAGGGCGGTCTATTGGATGGATACTCTCACCCCCGCAGAGCGAAGCGCTCGCATGGGGCGCATCAAGAACAAGGACACGAAGCCAGATGGTTGTGCGCCGAATGGTGCACGCACTCGGCTTCCGCTATCGCCTCCATCGTCGCGATCTGCCCGGCTGTCCAGACCTCTGCTTCGGCCTTCAACCCAAGGCGATCTTCGTGCACGGCTGCCGCTGGCACCGGCACGATTGAAAGCTCTGGATCACTGCCAGCAATTCGCGCCCCGATGGCGTCGACCGTGTGTCTCGGTCGCGACGTGACGGCGCCAGATCGTCGAGGCTGGCAACGACCTTCAGCGCGCCTTGGAAAGTCACGCCGGCCGCGTGCCTGGCTTGGCGCAACAGATCACCTGACCAATGTGCGATCAATCTGTTCGCGGCGATCGGGCGGTGCCGTGCGCTGGGGTCGCGTCGTGAAGTTCATCCTGTCCCGAAATTCAGACGCGACGCCTCTGATCTGGTGGGCATCCGTAACCACGTGCGGCGTGATGGCTATCAACAATTCGGTCCGTTTGATTTGATCGTTCTTGTCTTTGAACAGATTGCCGATAACAGGGATGTTGCCGATGAGGGGAACTTGTTGGCGTCCACGCTGGGCGCGATCCTGCATGAAACCAGCGAGCACGATACCTTCGCCGTTGCCGACTGCTACCTTGGTCCTGATGCGACGCTGCTGAATTGTCGGCGAGTTGATCTTCGACGAGGTTGTCGGGATGACATCGCTCACCTCTTGCTCGATATCGAGCATGATGCGGCCATTGTCGCCGATATGCGGCGTGATGTTGAGAATAACGCCGGTATTTCGGAATGCCACGGAATTGACGATTGGCGATCCCGGCGCAATCACACTGACGGCGGACTGCGTGGCGACAGGTACTTCTTCACCGATTTGCAATTGTGCCAGCTTGTTGTCGATCACCATGAGCGATGGCGAGGAGACTATGTTCACGTCGGTCACATCGCTCAGGGCATTGAGAGCAACCTGAACATTTGGCGTGTTCAGAAAATACGAAAAGCCCGGAAAACGAGGCGCCACCGCGCCAGCGATACTATCGGTAAACGTCATCTGACTCGACTTGTTCTCGAAGAACCAGCGCAGGCCCAGCTGCAGTTTGTCGTTGAGCGTGACCTCGGCGATGGTCGCCTCAAGCAGCACTTGTGCCGGTGCGACGTCGATGCGCGAAAGTATCTTACGTACCCGTTTGTACTCGTGACTGGTTGCAGTGATGATCAACGCGTTATTGGCTTCGTCGGCCAATAGTTCGATGCCGCTAGCGCGATCGTCGGCGATCGCAGCGGCGCCGGAAGGCGCAGCCTGCCGCGCAGCGCCAGTCTCGGTCGCATTCACGAGCGGCGCACTGATGGGTTGGCCAGGCAGTGCGATTGGAACCGGCTGCACAGCCGCTTGCGGCCGTGGCATGCCGCCGACCATGCCGCGCTGATCGAGTTGTGGGCTCGGCAATAATCCGCTGCCGTCGGACGACAATGTCGCCGTGGGAACGCCTGGCGGGGTTCCGCCAACGCTGCCAGCACTCCGGCCGTCGCGCTGCTGCCCGTAAACCTTCTGCAGCAGGCTCGCAAGTTCGACAGCGGGGCGGTTCTGCACGCGATACACGTGCACCTGTCTCTCGCTTTCCTGGCCGACAAGGTCGATCCGCTTCAACCAGCCAGAAGCCTTGCGTAGATACTCGGGCCGTGACGAGACAACGAGTACCGACTTCAAACGGCGATTGGGAATGAAGCGCACGATACCCTTTGTCGGGCTGGATCGGTCGTTTGCGAAGATGGTATCGAGTTCCTGCGCGATCGTCTCAGGATCGCTGCTTTCGACGGGAAAAAGCCCGAAGGACATGCCGCGCATCCAGTCGACATCGAAGATCGAAACCATCTCACGGATTGTGACGATCTCTGAGGCCGTGCCAGAGACGAGCAGCAAATTCCGATTCTGGTCCGTTGTCAGTTTGGCGCCTGGAGGGGTCACCGCCGCGAGGAGGCGCTGCATTTCCTCCGGTGCGACAAACCGCAACTGAATGACCTGACTTCCCAAACCGCCGCGGCTAGACCCGGCAGAGCGCATTGGGCCACCGCCTGCAGTATCGGCCGGCAAAATTCGATGGACCCCATTCTCAACCAATACGACAGCGCCTTCGGCGCGCAGCATCGACTCAAGTGTCGCCAGTAGTTCACTGCGCGGAATCGGGCGCGAGGTTTGGATCGTGATCGATCCCTTGACGCCCTCACTTACGGTGTAGTTGAGCCCGAGAACGTCGCCGAGGACCGCCTTGGCCACTTCGGGAATGCTGGCGCCATCGAAGTTGAGCGTGACGCCATCCGCGGACTGGGTCGCGGTTGCGGCTTTCCGAGCGGCGGCGGCCGTTGGACCTGCGGTTCCGGTGAATACACCGCTGCCTTCATAGACGCGAGGTTCACGCGTAGCCGCGTTCGCGGGACTAGAAAGAGGAGAGCTCGATCTGCCGAAAGATGATGCCTGACCGCGTTCGCCGATTGAACCGGTGACCGGACCGGGCAGTCCGAGTTGCTGTGCGGGCAGCGTGCACGCAGTCAACGTCGTGCAGACAGCCCCAGCCAGCATCCGCCGCACAATGTAGCGAAGATCCCGGAATGTCCTGAAACCCGCAGACATGCAATCCCCTGACCCATAACCAACCCGACGCAGCACGTTGCACAACTGCCAACGGCTCTCATGATTCGGCTGCGGCCAGCGACAACGCCAGCCCGTCTATCCACTGTTAGTTTTTGGGGGGCTTCGGCCGCAGTCGGTTACGGCTTGCGTGCCGTCGCCGGCGTGGCAACGCGGGTCGCGGCAAAGAGGCTTAGAACGCGGCGTTGACCGGCGGCTTCCAGCACCACATCGCCAGGCCGGATCTCGACGACGCGCCAATCCGCCAGCACATCGCCAACGACAAGTGATACTCCACGCGGGTTATCCGCGGATCTGAGGACCGCATAAGTGCCTTTCGCCGACGACACGACGATGCCGACGAGCCTAAGATCGGCGGGAAGCCCTGGAACCGGGGGTGGCACCACGCTCTTCGGCACTGCCGTCTCGACGGTCCGATCGGCAGTTGGCAGCCGAACCGGCGGACGGCGGTCGGCAAGGAAGAGTGGTCGCGACAATGTCGTTTCGAGTTGAGAGGCGGTGGGGACGGGAGGTAACGATTGCGTGGTGGGCCGTGGGCCGTTGGCCGCAATCAGGCTAGTGCGGGGCGCCTGCTCGGTGTCGGCAGCCCACTCGACGCTTGAAACGAACCACACCAATCCGACAAGTCCTGCGTTGATGAGGAGCAGTACCGCGGTTGATAGTCGCGATACGAAACTAGCGCCTTGGTGTTTTTGCATCGGTCACCTCCGGCTCCGGCGGCGCCGAGGCGCCGAAGATCTCCAGTCGAACAGCAAGTTGCTCGGCCTCGCCACCGGCATCGGATATCTGCCCGGCGAGCGGTGAGATCTGCAATGTCGAAACGAGAATGACCGGCCGCGCAGCATCAATCGCCAGCAGCAATCGCTGGAGCCCCGCCATGGAAGCGCTCAACCGGGCCTCCACTCCAACAAACCGCAGATTGCCTTGTTGGCGGACAGGCAGAGCTTGTGTGCTGATCAGCCGCCAGCCCGATGTTTCTTCCTTTGCACGCAGAACGGTTTGCACCTGTGCCGCCATCACGGCATTGCTTTCCCCCGTCAGAAATAATGCCTGCCCGGTTTCAGTCGAACGATCCTGGACTGGCGCTCGTGCAGTCAGCAATTGCTGCTTCAATTGTCCAAGCAATTCACGCTGCGTCTCAAGGGATTCTCTTAGTTGGGAAATTCTTTCAGTGAGAGGCGCAACGGCGAGATGGTAGGCGCCCGCAACCAAGGCGATCGCTAGGCCCAATGCCGCACACTTGCTGATGATGGCGCGAGCTACGGGCATCAACCGCCCCTCTGTAGACTGTCAGACACCGTTCCACGCACAGCCTCTACAATGGTTGCCTTCAGCGTGAAGCGTTCTTTGCCGTTGCGTGTATCAACCACGGCCGGTGCCGTCAGGGCGGCACCGGTGAAGATTCGCGATCTCTCGATCAGCGGCACAAGGGCAGCTGTCGAGGCGCTGTAGCCCGAAAGCTCGATTTCCGAGCCATCAATACGCAGAGCGGTCAGGTAGTCACTATCCGGCAGGAGCGCGGAAAGACGATCAATCAGGCTCGCACGATGCGGTTCGGCTGTCTTCAGTGCGATCAATTCGGCGGTGCGGCGTTCGGCAGTCTCGCTGCGCTGGCGTTCGTTCGTGACGGCGGCGACTTTGATGCGAAATTCAGCGGTAACGCGTTCCACATCGGCAAGTGCATGTTCCAGACGTGCAACGGCAATGGCAGCCGCAGCGAACGTCAAAAGGCACGCGGAGATCACCAGGATGCCGCGAAGTGGCGTCCGGCTCGGCGGAGTTTGAAGTCGGTCCCAGTCGAGAAAGTCCATGGGCAACGCAGCCCGATCATCTTCGCCACAGCACTCGATCCGGTCAGGTTCCAAGCCATTGCGCGTCAGCACCTGCTGAGCCTGCCGCACCGTTTCCCGCTTGATGACGAATTGGCGCACAGCCAAGCAACCTTTCGATGGCTCGCCCGGCAGAACCTGGTGCGCAGCCAGGACATCTGGTCTTCGAAACGGCGTTGCGCGCTCGAGATCGAGACTTAGAATTCGAGACGCTTCACGCGCGGCCGAGGCGGGCAGCACGACAGTCCGCGCGAATGCCGCTGCGAAGGGCAAGCGCAGTACCACAGGAGGGCGCCGGGAGCGTGTGGACACACGGGAGAGTACGGCATCGGCTTCCGTCTCGCGGCCGGAAAGGTCTTGTGCTTGCGTCAGCTCGCGTGATCGCCGTCTGCGCTCTTCAAAGATCCGCGGACCATCCGAACCAGCAACGACGACGAGCCGGCGTGCCGGGAGCCCGTCGCTTCGCCAGGAGACCGGCACAAGACTACCGAGTTCGCTGACCCACCATCCGAGAAAGCGGCTGAGCAATTGCGAAAGTGGTGCACTCGCCGACGGCACGCGCTTCTCCGGTATACGAGAACCATCACGATGCAATCCCATCACGATTTACCACAGATAACATGATCAACCTTGGTTCGCACCACGGCTGCCATAATATGCTAGATTGAAGCTCGAAGGAACGCTCGATTGCCTTCTTCCTGACTTTGCAGAGTTAATCATGAGAGTTCCCGATCCAGATCACGCGACCTCGATGGATCCCTGGACGGAGACCTTTGCCGGCCAGTTCGGCAAATTCCTAGTTGCGCACGGATACTCCAGCCAGGAGGCACTGGCACGTGCCGCAAGTGCAATGCGAGAGACGGGCGAGCGTTTCGATCTCGTTCTGACACGCCTCGGGCTTGTTTCTGAAGCGCACATGGCGGCGCTGACTGCGCAATACCTCGGTTTGCCGCGATTTCGCAGCTCGGACGTGCCCGAGACAGCTCTGGCCCTCGCCGGCGTCGATGCCGACTACCTTCGGCGGGCCGCTTGCCTGCCGGTCCGTGACAATGGCAAGGCGCTGCTGTTCGCGATTGCTGATCCCTTTCGCTCGGAAACCCAGGCGGCGCTCGCGTTCCATCTCGGGCGGCCAATAGAACTGCTGGTCGCCACGGCGGCCGAAATCACGCAAGCCATCGATCAAGTATATGGCGTGCCGGTGAGCGTGGTTGCGGACACGGCTCCCGGCCTTGCCAAGGATGCGCAAGCCAGCGAGGACGATATTCGTCGGCTCACGGAACTGGCCAGTGAGGCGCCCGTCATCCGTTTGGTGCATGATACTATTGTCAGCGCGGTCGAGGCTGAAGCATCCGACATTCATTTCGAGCAGGGCGAGCATGGGCTTGCCGTGAGGCAGAGGATCGATGGGTTGCTCGACACCCCACTGCAACTGCCGCCGCAACTGGCTGGCGCAGTGATCTCGCGCATCAAGATCATGGCGCGCCTCAACATCGCAGAACGCAGACTTCCACAGGATGGGAGGATCCGCATCAATGTGCGAGGTCGCGACGTGGAACTGCGCGTTTCGACAATGCCGACACTCAAAGGTGAAAGCGTCGTTCTGAGAATTCTCGATCGCGGTTCGGTCGCTTTGGATTTTGCGGCTCTAGGCTTTCGCGGCGCCATCTTTGAGAATTTCCTCAAGCTGATCGATCGGCCGAACGGCCTGATCCTCGTCACCGGGCCGACCGGCAGCGGCAAATCGACTACACTCTATGCAGCCCTCAACCGGCTCAATCAGCCTTTTCGCAAGACCTTCACCGTCGAGGACCCGGTCGAATTGCAACTCCCCGGCGTTGCACAAGTGCAGGTTCAGCCGCGCATCGGCCTGACGTTTGCCAATGCACTACGGTCAATTCTGCGCCAGGATCCAGACATCATCATGGTCGGTGAGATTCGCGATCTCGAAACCGCACAGATGGCTATGCAAGCAGCCCTGACAGGACATCTGGTCCTGGCGACACTCCATACCAATAGCGCGCCGGCCACCATTGCCCGCCTCGTCGACATGGGCGTCGAGGACTATCTCATCGCGTCGACGCTCAAGGGAACCCTGGCGCAGCGCCTCGTGCGGAGGCTCTGTCGCAGCTGTTCGCGTCCGACCAAAGCCTCGGTTGCGCTGCGTGCCTGTCTCGAAGTTGCAGCCGCGAAAGGCGCCAAGTTGCAGTATGACGGGAGCAGTCTGCGGGAAGCATCGGGTTGTCCGGATTGCCGGAATACGGGGTTTCGCGGGCGGATTGCGATCTGCGAACTGCTCATGGTCGAAGAGACGGTCATGGAAGCAATTGTCAGCAAGGGGGGCGAGAGTTTGGTTGCGGAGGCAGCGGCCCGAGCCGGGATGTCTGCGATGTTCGTCGATGGTCTGGAAAAGGTTCTCTCCGGCGAGACAACACTTGATGAAGTCCTACGCGTGACGCAGGTGCCGGGATGACTATATTTTCTTATAGTGCCTTCGATGGGAATGGACGCCGAGTAGACGGCGAAATTGCAGCGCCGACGCGCCAAGCAGCACTGGATGCACTGCACCGACAGGGCTCTGTGCCGGTCGACATCAAGGACACTGGCGCCCAACGTAGCGCCCAACGGCGCGGAACCTGGCTTGCCGAGCGTTCCGTATCACACGGTTCATTGATGTCATTGACGCGAGAACTGGCGACGTTGGTATCGGCGGATCTGCCACTCGACGACTCGCTTCGGATCGTAGCGCTGCAGCCATCTTTGCCCCGGAATGCCCAACGGCTAGTTGGCGACCTTCTGGAGCGCGTTCTCGGTGGTGCGTCTTTGTCCGAGGCGTTGGCGGAGCATCCTGAGAGTATACCGAAGATATATTGCCGACTGGTCGCAGCGAGCGAGAGTAGCGGCGATATCGCCAGTGCACTGACAACGCTGGCTGCAGATCTCGAGCGCGAGGAGGATCTGCGTTCGCGACTGCGCAATGCATTGCTCTATCCGATGACCCTGCTTGTAGCCGCCGCGGCGACGATCACACTGGTCATCGCCGTTCTTGTGCCGGCCATCGCGCCTCTTTTTGCCGAGTCCGGTGCCAAGCTGCCGCCCGTCATCGCAGTGCTGAATGCCTGGCGTGTTGGGATTATAAATGGTTGGCCGCTGCTTGTCGGCGTCACAGTGCTGGCTTCAATCCTGGTTGCGTTCGCCCGCCGGAACCCGGCTTTCGGTCAGGTGCGGGATCGCATGGTGCTGCGGCTGCCCATCATCGGTCGCCTGGTGGCGCGACGCGAGACTTCGCGCTTCGGGGGCACGCTCGCAACTCTGCTCGCCAGCGGCATTCCCTTATTAGAGGCGCTGAGGATCACGGGCGAGACCCAATCGAACCAGCTCTTTCAGGTCGCGGTGCGTGATGCGGGAGTGCACCTCGCAAACGGTGGCACCTTGTCGGAGGCTATGGAGCGCTCGGGCCAATTCTCCGCGCTGGCGTTGCGTCTGGCAACTGTTGGCGAGCGTACCGGGCAACTCGACACCATGCTGCTGCGCCTTTCCAGGCTCGAAGAAAGTGCGCTGCACCGCGAACTTGAGCGGCTGATTGCGATCGCGGCGCCAGTACTAACCATTGCAATCGGGCTCATTGTCGGTGGGATCGTGCTCTCCGTGATGGGCGCCATCGTCGGTCTCAATGATCTGGCCTTCCAATGAACAGCGCTTCCAGTGACGATCGCACGATGGCCAGCAGTTCCGCAGGCTTCACGCTGCTTGATGTACTTGTCGCGATTGCGCTCTGCGCACTTACAGCGGTGCTGATTATGCCACTGTTGCGCGCGCCATCCAGCGATCGTGCCCTCGATGTTGCGGTCCGCGAAATTGGCAACAGGCTACGCACCGCTCGTCTGGAAGCAATTCGGGTAAATGCCGAGCAGGGTGTGGTGTTCGATCTGGCCAACCGTTCGTTCCTCGGGCCGGGGCTAGGTAGTCGGCGTGTACTCCCGTCGGACACCGAAATCGCTGTTGAACTCACCGCCTCTGACGCCATGTCAAGCAAACTGGCGCTGTTCAGGTTCTTTCCCGATGGCAGTGCGAGTGGTGGCCAGATCCAGCTTCGTTCCGGCAGCCGCAGCGCCCGCATTGTGGTAGATTGGCTTTCAGGACACGTGCGAACCGAAAACGGAAGGTAGGCAGATGTTCGGGCGCAGCGATGGGTTTTCGGTAGTCGAGACGCTGATTGCGCTCGTCATATTGGCCGGGATGCTGGCGGCATTTGGCTCTAGTCTTTCGGGCGGATGGCGTGGCATCGCCGCTGCCGAAGCACGGATGCAGGCGCTTGGGTTGGCCAAAAACGAACTTGAGCGCGCAGGGGTCGAATGGCCTCTGGTCGCGGGGTCGTGGGAAGCGAAGGCACCCGGTGGATTGACGTATTCGGTGGATGTGGCGCCGTATGCAAGTCCAGATCAGATGCCGCTGGGAGGAAATCCAGCCGCCTACTGGGTAACGGTGGTCGTTACCCGGACACTTTCACCGCTGGGCGCGAGCCCCCCGATACGGCTGCGGACATTGAAGCTTGCGGGCGGCAGATGAAAGTCGCCGCTACCCGCAACAACGACGGTAGCACGTCAGGTGACGGCGGGTTCACGCTGATCGAGACCATCGTTTCGTTGGCGCTGCTCGGTCTGATGTTGGCGATGATCCCGTCGGCGCTGCGGCTGGGTCGACAGGCTTGGCGGGCAGAGGCGCAATTGGAACGGTCCGCGAGTATTGCAAGTGCGCGCACGGTGATAAGCAAATACTTGGGCATGGCGCTGCCTGCCGGTTCCGCACAATCTGCGGGCAGCGCGATCGACAACATCTTCGAAGGGCGTGGTGAAGCGGTCACATTCATCGGGACCGCTCCTGAAGGGTTGCCCATCGGCGGTGTGCGCGGGTTCCGACTGGCGCTCGAACCTGCGGGCGCGGCAGGACGGCCGGGGCAACTGAATCTGACGTTGCGTCATGCTCCGTTCCGAACCGACCTCGGATTGAAGGCAGTGGCCGATCCGACCAACTCCGACGTGAACGTGTTGGTCGAGGACGTCGCGCGCCTCGGGTTCCGCTATTTCGGTCCAGTCCTATCCAGCGAGCAGGGTGATGCGTGGCAAGATGGATGGATCGGGCGGAACTCCTTACCGGAACTGATAGAGGTCACATTCGTGCCGGCACGTGCGACGAACACCGATCGTCCGCCGGAAGTTCAGATCGTGAAGCTTAAGCTGATCGCCCGAAGCTAACGAGTGGCTGGCCGCTTGATTTCGTTCCTCTACCAATTCGTCAAATCCTGGTCCTCACCGATGCCGCCCGACGCGTTGTCCCGGCCGAGAGTGAACACCTCTGCTTGTGTCTTCTGGCCGGGGTGGCGGTATTGATAAGGACGGCCCCAGGGATCGACCAGTCCATCGGCTCGCTTGATATACGGACCGCGCCAGGCGGTCGCGCCGGCTGGTGCCTGGACCAGGGCCTGCAGTCCTGCTTGCTGCGGTGGGAAGGCGCCGTTTTCCAGTGCATATAGTTCGAGAGCGGTTGATATGGCGCTGATCTGAACACGAGCGGCCTCGGTCTTGGCCCGGCCGAGGTAGCGCAATACCTGCGGCCCGGCAAAGGCTGCGAGCAACGCTAGGATGCCAAGGACAACCAGCAGTTCGAGCAATGTGAAGCCTGCGTCATCCCGTCTGGCATGGTGCCGATCCGACTTCGTTTTCGCAAACATTAACGCACTCCATCATACCGCATCAGGTCAGCATCAGCGGGCCAAACAACCAAGAATACCAGAAGCCCACAGCCAAGAAGGGGCCGAAGGGAAGGCGTTGGTTCCGCTGCATCCGGGCGCCGCAAAGCCGCGCAAGGCACACGAGAGCAAGTGCTGTGCCTGCGGCAACGAGCACAAGCGTCGGCAAGGACTCTAGGCCGATCCAACTGCCTGCCGCAGCCAGAAACTTGGCGTCCCCCAATCCGAGCCCTGGAATTCCGCGCAGCATTTCATGCAGGCGGCCGATGCCCCAGAATGCGCCAAAACCAATAACCGCGGCGAGCGCATGCCATTTCAGGTTGCCGAATTCAGTGGCGGCGGTAACGGCGAAGCCTGCAACCAGCAGCCCTGCCGTCAATGCATTCGGTAGTCGCTGTTGCCGGATGTCGATCGTGCTCATCACGATGAGTGCAATGGCGAGCGCAATCGTCAACGCGATGGTGGACAACGATGCCTTTGCACCGGCAATGGCAGTCATGGCCATCGCAGTGTACACGACGGCTTGAAGCAATATCTGGAACCAGCTCCGACGAAGCAGCTCAATTGCTGGTTGGTCGGAAACCACATGATACCTTGAGACGGGCACGGTCATGATCGCGCCCACACTTCAGCGTGGCCGCACGTGCGGCGGGGCAAGATAGATCGGCGGCTCGGGAGGGTAGGGGATGAACCATGGATCGCCCTGGGGATGGGCTTGTCGCTCGCGCTCCTGGCAATAGCGTTGCCCGTCAACGTCCCAATAGCAGTATCGACTGCAAAAGCGCCGCCCGCGGTGCCAATAGCAACCACGTTGATCTCCCCAGTAGCCCGGCTGCGCCTCTTGAGGGGTGCGGAATTGCTTTTTAGGTTGCTCAGAAGCCTGCAGTGGCAGCATGCCGGCGACCAACCAACATCCAGCGACGGCAACGAAAAGCCATGGCCATCGCATGCACCAGATCTCCATTTGGCCCTTGCATCCCAGATGCACGAGCGGGATGCCTCTAGATGCTTGTTGCAATCAATTAGCCGATTCGCGAGCATCTGGTGTCGGCTATGAGGCAACATGACCATGTCCATCAGCGCCGTTGCGCGGGGGGCGTTGACCTCGTCACCATTGAATTTCCTCGTCTTCAGAGGCATCGCGTGGTCCCTCCGGGTATTAGCACTCGGGAAGCATGGCAAAATCGCTCAGCACGGAACGTTCCCTGGGTTCGATCAAAGGCGCCCGCCAGTCCAAGACTTTTGCCATCATCGACGGCGGTGTGGGCGTGCTGCGTCTTGCGCGAGCAATTGTTCCAAAGCCTGGGTCTGATGCAACCATCATAGGGGGTGATCGCGATTGCTTGGGCACAATGCTGACTACAGCCTCCCGAACGAAGTGCGCCCCGGCCTTCGTCGCCACAGCGGCTCGAACCAGGAACGCCTGCCGGGTAGAAACAATCGTGAAACTCGGCGATAGCTGGCCCCGGTCAACTGATGATAGAGCGGCGTGCCGATCTATCCGCACATCGTCCGTACCTGCGCTGCGTGAACGAGTGAGCAGCGCAACGAGCGCGGGCGAAGCTGCTGCGCGGTCGATACCCTCCTGTCCCGAATGGACGGTAATGTAGGGCAGCACCGCGTCGAAGATCTCGCGGTTCATACCGGGAACGCCACGCACGTGGCGGACGGATATGAAAGGGCCGCCCCAGGCTGCTGCTTCATGGCCGAGTGGCTTTTCGTTGGAAGACTTCGTGAATGCTGGCTGGTGGTCGCGGTAGTTCACGACAGCATTCGCGAGGCGTGTTGCTTCTTGCTGGCTTCGACCGATCCCTTCCAACAGTGCCGCCAGGAGCTCTGAACTGGCAAAATTGATATCGATCTTGCCAGCTTCATCAGTCACGGCCAGCAAAAGCGCATCACCCGTTGAGAACCGGCAAGAACGCGATAGCGCCTCTGGATGTTCGCGCTTTCCATGACTTGCGATGAGATGAAGAAAGCCGATCTGTATTCCGCCATCGGCGAGCAACTCGGCATTGGCATTGGCCACCGCATTCGCGGCCAGCTTGACATGCACCCTCGCCGAGGAGGCAAACGAAAGCGCCAATAGCGCAAGCAAACCAGAAAACCAAATGACAACGAGCAGGGCAAATCCCGCTTCATCCTGATCAACCGCCGATCCGGACTTGGCGATGACGCCAGCAGTTTGCCTATCTACTTTCATGCTCGTTCATTTGTGCGGTTTACCAGGCTCCGCCGGGTGGGAACCGTGGTGCCCATGTGCAGCACCATGGTCCGGTGCGGTCACCTGACTGGCGCCGTGCGCATGGCCGGTCGTTGCGCTACCATGATGATGGTGAGCGGCGCCACCCTCCGCTTCGCTTGCGGCCGCTGCGAATGAGCGGGCCTCAACGTAGGCGACGATATCCACAACGTCGCTTTCCGAAAGCTGGAGGTTTGGCATGCGAACTTTTGGAAAGCGGGATGCCAATTCGATGGCTATTGGATCTTTCTCGGCATGCAGTCGAGACGGCGCCCGAATGAAGCGAACCAGCCAGTCTTTTTCGCGACGCGCCGATACGTTGCCGAGGTCTGGTCCGAGGCCGTCGCCCTGGCCGATCGCGTGACAGGCGGCGCAGGCTTTGATGAAAAGCGCTTGGCCCGGCAACTCGTCCGCAAGCGATGCCGCAGATTGCTTTCCGCCCGGCGCCGAAGACGATTGCACCACCGCGCGCCAGCCGGGGTCCATGGACTGGATCGCAAGTGCCAGGGCACCAAGGTCGGCAAACGCCGAATCGCGTGACCATTCGCCAGTGCGATCATTGTACATTATGACTTGCGCGGCATGCTCCGTAAGCCGACGGCTGCGCTCGCCGAGTTTGCGACGGACACTGTTGATGTCTGCCAACGTTCCAGTCAGAAACAACCACTTGGCGTCAGCACGGAACGCCTCGGCGTGTTGCTTCAGTCTTGCCGGAGTGTCGACTTCTGGATCGATACTGATCGAGACGAACTGGATTTCACGCCCGGCGGCCGAGCCGAGTTGCTCGTAGACTTGGGCAAGCCGCGCAGTGATCAACGGACAGATTTCGCGGCAGCTCGTGTAGATGAAGCTGATGACAGTGATCTTGTCCTTGAGCACGTCTTGATAGAAGCGAACGGTTTGTTCGTTCTGGGTGACCAGTTTCACATTCGGGAGATATTTTTCGCCCCAACGTGGTCCGGCGGAAACAGCCGGGCCGGCCCAGGCAAGCGCGGCCAAGACGAGCGACAACAACCACGCTAGCGATGGGAGCAGCCCCCGATAGCCGGATGCCCTGCGGTTGATCATCGCCAGCACCTTATCGTTGCGCAAGTCGCGGACGCGGATCGCCCTCAGGAAGGATCTCGGGCTGTTTCCAGCTTACCCCATCGACCGTCGGAATCGGGGTCGCGGTCGGCACATAGTGCGGCTGCCCCTTGTAGGCGGGGTCGCCCTTCGGAGGCGTCAGCACCTGGTAGCGCATCAGCATCGCAAAATCTTCGTGCGTTGTATTGTGGCAGTGGGCCACATATGCGCCGCCGAACTCGCCGAAGCGCACCTGGATGCGCACCGTCCGCTTACCGTCTGTGCCGAGCCGCCATACGTCCTTGCGCGCGAGCCGTTCAGTCGGATGAATGGGGTCGCCTGCTCGGTCGATCGTGACGCCTTCCTCGAAGTGGAGGTGGATGGGATGATCCCAGCCGCCGCCTCCATTGATGAGAACCCAATGTTCCACCTCGCCCGGCTTCGGAATCAATGCCGAGATGCGATTGGCGTTCAGCGAGTGGGTTTCCTGACCATTGATGCGGATGGTCCAGGGGAATGCCTCGATGTCCCCGCACTCTGGAATGCATTGCCCGTCGGCGGTATTGCGTGAGTCTCCACCGCCGCGCTTGAACTCGATCTCGCGGACGCGCACCGGCGCCACAATTGGGATTTGCACTGTGAGGGACTTGCTGCCAGTGGTCCATTCCGGCCGACTGAGGTCGGAGCTGTTATCCAAGTCCCTCGTCCAGTCGTATGTCTTGCTGGAGTTGTCGACGCTCTGCAGCGTCCCTACAACCCGGAACTGCAGGATGGAGCCAACGGCCGGATCTTCGCTGTCCCCGCGCAATGCGTCGGCGAGTGATAGGGCCTTGTCCGGTTTGCGCCCGTCCGTCTGTTTCAGGACATTCACCAGATTGATGATGTCGCCAGGAGCGAAGGCCGAGAAATCAACAATTATGTCGAAGCGCTCCGCCACGCCCTGCACGTCAAGGTCGGTCAGCCTTATCGGTCGAACAAGGAAATTTCCGTCATTGGCGATAACATAGACCGGCACTTTCGATCCCGTCGGGAATTTGCCACTCTTTTGGACTGCCAGAACCAGCTTGATGAAACGGGACATCGACGCATTTAGCATTCGGAAGCGATACCGGCGCGGCAGAACCTCCATGTAGGGATAATAGGCTGCCATTGACCGCAAGAACATCACCAAGGAAGCCGTCCGTGTCGAATATGTCGAAGAACAGCTGGCCCTCCTGGTCGAAAGCCGGGTTGGAGATGGCAAGATTGACGTCGAAGTCGATATTGCCCCACCCTCGCTGATTTCCACTCGGTAGACGCAGGTTTATTCCATCGTTGATTGTGTCGGAGCCACGGTCCGGCCCGGAATACATATTGATCAGGCTGAAATTGCCCTTATGGACATTTTCGGCAGTGAAGAAGAAGCGATGATCGTGGAACCACATCGAGCCTTGCAGTTCGCGAAAATCACCCGGCGTCGGATGCAGGCCTTCGCCGTCGTCTGGACCGGAGCAGCGGCGCTCCCAATCCGGGACCGTTGTCGGCCACCCTTCCGGCTGGTCCCGCCGGGCGCACGTGGTCTTCCAATGGTAGTCGTAGAACGTGCCCGGGAAATGATAGGCGTTGCAGGCGCCATCGCTTTCAGCGCCATTGTGGGAGTTGTGGAAGTGGGTCGAGATTTCATTGCGGCCGAAGCCGTTGTTCTGGGTCCGGTCGAGCGGAAGGTCATTATAAATCCGGCAAATGACAGGCTCGTAGTAGCGCATCTGCATGAGTATCGGCACCGGCGAGCCAAGTTCGCTGCCGGTAGCGCTGCCGCGTAGGCCGGGCGGGCGTTGGCCGAAACTCCAGACCGAATTCTTGTCTTGCGCGGGAAAATTCGGATGGAATTTGGCGTTGGGCTTAACCTGGCCGAGGGAGAGCAGATACCCCTTCACGGGATGCATGTCCGAGTCGTCCCATCGCTGGTGTGCGAAAAACTCGCCGGGCGGTCGTCCTTCCATGGGGCCGCGCCCGCTGACCGGGTTGACGTATTGCGTTCCGCCGGATTTCGAGAAATCGTCATGATAAGAAAGTCGTCGCGCTGGCGGCTCGAGCGATGATCCGCCGGGCGTGTCGAATGCATAGTCCCCATTTGGCTGCGCGATCATCGGAACCGGCGTTTGTCGCACCGCGCGTGGCATTGGTTGCGTGAACTTCTTGGCGCCGAATGCCGGGCTGCGTGGGGCACCCGTTGGCACTTGCCCGAAGGCACTGGTGGCATAAGGGCTCAGGCCATTCTTCAGGGCCAAGAGGCCAGTCGTCGTGAAAAGGCCCCAGCGGAATAAATCTCTGCGAGTGATCTGGCCATGCGAAAGTGCCTTTACAATTTCGCGCCTGTTACGCCTCGCATTTTCCGCTTCGCGTAGCCGCATGCCCGAAGGCCGTTCGCCGAGATACATATGACTTCCCCGCAAATCAACGCGCAATAAGGTCGAGAGAATACAAAACCCGGATCAACACTCGACCATTCTGACTTTGATTGAGCATCCGTTTTAACGGTGGCACCATGGACCTTGGTCCAACGTCGTCCAGGGCCCATGGACGGATGAACCCCAGGCGAAGCATCACAACCGGGCCGAATGGGCGGGATCCATTCCAGGGTCCACCCTCCCCGCGAAGGGCCGGCGGGGTGCCAGCCAAGCCAACTGCGACCGCAGTGTTTATTGCGGTAGCGGACGATTGTCCAAGTAACAAATAGACATCGCGTCATGACGCTGAAGGATTATGAAAGCCCATCGCAGCTTAACCCTAGGCGAGGGGAGAGTCCGCCTTCGCGAAGTGGCTTCGGACCTTGGTCTAGGACCATCCGTGGACTATCGATGGGCAAGAGAGGTCCGCGTTGGCATGGTCGTGGTCGAGATCAAACCGCAACACGACTTCAACCAGAAGATCAGCTTCATCACCGCCGACCGGCTCTTCACCAACTTTGTTCGCAGGGCGGTGCGCGCCGGCTACTTCGACAAGCGGTGATCGGCAGTGGGGATATCGAGACGGCTGGAAATACGGTTGGTGGCGAGGTGAAATGCGCTCCTAACTATCTCGGGCGTGCGCTATCCCAGGCGTCGTCGGTGCGCTTGGAAAGTTGGTGTTTCATGATGCGCTGGCTCGGCGTGCGCTCGAAGTCGGCGATCAAGGCGATGTAGCGGGGGCGTTGGTAAGGCGCGAGCTGAGGCTCAAGCCACTCCGAAAGTTCTGCCGGCTCGATCGAGGTGCCTGGCCTCGGTTTGACGAACAACTTGATCTCCTGCTCGCCGATGTCGGCCGCGACAGGGATCATGGCGCAGTCCTCTACCGACGGGTGCTTGGCCACTACGCTCTCGACTTCGAATGCCGAGACATTTTCGCCCCTGACGCGGGCGCTGTCCGACATGCGGCCGTGGAAATACATGTTGCCGCTGTCGTCCCACGAGCCGAGATCACCGGTGTGGAAGCCGCCGTCGCGGAGCGCCTTGGCGGTCGCCTCAGGGTTGTTCAGATAGCCGCGCGTCAAGGCGCCTGGTTGTGATGCCGATACTACGATCTCGCCCTGCTCGCCGGCATCCGCGAGCGAGCCATCGGGCCGGCGCAGCGTGACGTCGAACCACGGTACCGGCTTGCCGACCGAGCCCAAGGTGCCGTCAAGATTGGCAGTGGTGATGCTCGAGCATTCCGTCATGCCATAGCATTCGCGGATCGGGATGCCGAAGCGCTCCTCGAACGGCCGCCATACGTCGCGCGGGCAGCCGCCTCCCCAGGCGACGCGGACCCCATGAGAGCGGTCGAGCGGTCCCGTCGGTTGTTTCAGCAGGATCTGCAGGATGCCGCCGAGGAAGTGGATGTGGCTGGCGCCCGTCTCTTTCACCTGTGACCAGAACTGGCTCGCAGAGAAGCGCTCGACCAGGGCGAGTGACACTTCGCGGATCAGCGGCAAGATTATCATCTGGGCGCCGCCGATGTGGAACAGCGGCTCCCACATGAACATCACGTCACCGTCTTTGGCGCCGGAGATCAACGCCACAGCTTCGCCTGACAATCGCAGCATGCGATGGGAGACGATGACGCCTTTCGGCCGGCCGGTGGTGCCGGAGGTATACATGATGGCATAGGGGCGGTCGGGATCGCTCGCCGTGGCGGGCCGGGCGGTGTGCGTGGCGGTAGCGGCGCGTTCGGCATCGGCGAGCGGTACGATTGGGCGACCGGCGCCAGTCGCGGTGAGGACCTCGACGACATCGTCGTCAGCGACGATGAGCGCCGGGCTTGCGTGCTGCAGGATGTAGCCGAGATTGTCGCCCCGGGCCGCCACGTTGACCGGCACCCACACCGCGTCGGCCTTGGCGATCGCGAACAGCATCGCCAGGGAGACGGGGCTGTTGCGCATCATCACGGCGACCCGGTCACCGGCCTTCACGTCATGCGCGGCAAGCCAGATGGCCAGCGCCGACGACATGCGATCGAGTTCCGCGAAGGTGATCGTTCGTTCGGGAAACGTCGCGAAAACGCGTCCTGGCGATGCCGCCGCAGTGCGTTGGAACAGGGGCAGAAAACCATCGTAGCGTGCGAGCATGGCGATCTCTAGAATCGGTCGACACGATAAGGGGCGGGATCGGTGAAGGTTGGCCGGCCGGTGACGATTTCGGATACGAGCTTGCCGGTGCTTGCCGACGTGATGAGTCCGATGTGGCCGTGGCCGAAGGCGAAGGTCACGTTCCGGACTTTCGGACTTCGGCCGATTACCGGAACCGAATCCGGCAGGCAGGGCCGATGGCCCATCCACTTCGTCACTTCGCCGCCTTTGAGACCGGGCAGCATCTCGCGGCCGTGCGCAAGCAGGATGTCGGCGCGGCTATAGTCCGGCGCGGCGTCGAGACCTGCCACCTCGACGGTGCCGGCAAAGCGCACACCGTGCTCCATCGGTGTGGCGATGAATTTCTTCTCGGTCCATTGCACATTGCGCTTCGGCGACACGGCAGGATTGGCGACCATGGCATGATAGCCGCGCTGGCTTTCGAGCGGCACGCGATGGCCCACCTGGGCTGCCAGTTCTTTCGACCACGCCCCGGCGGCGATCACCAGTTCCTGCACCGGCAGCCGACCTATGGTCGTTTCGATGGCGCGGGCGCCATCCGGGCCGATTTCGATGGCGTTGACGCGGGCCTCGATGATCTCGGCGCCGTTGCGCACCAACTCTGCGGCAAGCGCGGTGGTGAGGCCGAGTGGGTTGGCGCAATGGCCGTGCTCGGGGAAATAGACGGCGTGCTTGAAGATCGGTGCCAGATCCGGTTCCATCTGGCGGATCTCTTCCGCACCGAGGGTGTCGAGCTTGACGCCGTTGGCCTTGCGCAGTTCACGGCCGCGCGCATCGCCGGCAAATGCGACGTCGGTCGAATAGAGATGCAGTTGCCCGACGCGGCGGATCAGGTGCTCGGCGCCGGCCGACTGCGCCAGCGGCACGAGGTTTTCAAATAGCGTCATGGTGAGCGGCTTCAGCGCCATGCCGCTCTTTTCGAACTGCGCCGGCCGGCCGGCAAGAATGAATCGGGTGAGCCACGGCAGTGCACTGGGCAGATATCCGGGCCGCACCACCAGCGGACCTTCGGGATCCAGCAGCCACTTCGGCACCTGCTTCATGATGCCGGGATAGGACAGCGGCACGAAGGCACCCGAAGACAATCCGCCGGCGTTGCCGAACGAAGTGGCCATGCCCGGCGCCACTGCATCGACCAGACGCACCTTGCAGCCGGCACGCTGCAGGTAGCTCGCCGCGCATACGCCGACGATGCCGGCGCCGATCACCGTGACCTTGCGCTGCATCGCCATCAGCTCTTGGCGTTGGCGTCGCGGGCAGCGCGGCGCTTGGCGCGCTCGGCGAAGAATTCGCGCATGGCCTTCTGCGGTTCGCCGGAGGCGAAGGCTTCGGCCTGATAGGCGCCGCCGTTCTTGAACGCTTCATCGAAGGCTTCCTGCGTCACCTGCCGCAGTCGCTGCTTGTTGAGCCGCATGGCAATCGGGGCTTTGTCGGCCAGCATGCGGGCGACCTCGCGCGTTTTTGGCATGACCTCGGCCGGCGTGTTGACGAGATGCTGGATGAGGCCGATGGAAAATGCTTCGCTCGCCTCCATCATCCGACCGGAGAGCGTGAGCTCGGTCGTGCGAGCAAGCCCGATGCGCGGCAGCATCAACATCGGTCCGGTGACGCTCGGGATGCCGGAGTTGATTTCCGGTTGTCCCATTTTCGAGCCATGGTGGCCGACACGGATGTCGCACAGCAACACCGCCTGATAGGCCGAGCCGGCGGCGACGCCGTTCAACGCTGCCAGGATCGGCTTATTGAGATCTCGGATGGCATTATAGAAGTCGCGCCATCCCTGGAACCAGGTGGCGCCTTGCGTGCCCGACTGGAATTTCTCCGTCTCGTCGAGATCTTGACCGGCGCAGAAGGCGCGCTCGCCGGCACCGGTCAAGATGATGGCGCGCACCGCATCATCCTTGTTCCAGGAGCGCAGCACGTCGGCGACTTCACCGCGCATCGGCGTGTCCCAGGCGTTGAGCTTCCACGGCTTGTTGAGGGCCAGAGTGGCGATCCCCTCTGAAACTTCGGTGATGATGGCGCTCGTCATCTGCGGCACTCCAAGAGCTGTTCTGAATGGCGGATTGGCAGCGTGGGTCGGCGCGTGGGCGGGTGTCAATCGCAGATCCGGCATGCCTCTCAGTCTTGCGCGAACACCTCGGGGCGCAAGGACTCGGTGGAACCAGTGGATCAGGCTCACCACGTCGAAGACGGGTAAGCCGAAGGCACGCCGCAGATTGGCAGAGTAGGGGGTGAGGTTGGTGCATTCGAGCACGAGCGCACCGATTGTCGGATCATTGGCGACCGCTGCGGCTACAACTTCGAGCACTTCCGCCCGCAGTGTTTCGATTGACACCGAAGTGTCGCCGGCGCGGATCGAGCGCTGAAACTCGGACGACGGTGGCATACCGATAACCGGCGTCGATGGATCGACGCCGACGCTGGTAAGATGCTTGGCGGTCAGCGAGCGCGCATCAAATGTGACGACCGCTGGCCGCTTTCCCCGCGGCAGGATGCGCGCGACCATCGGCACCTGCAGTAGGGCGCTAGTGGCGACTGGAACACTGCAATGCTCGGCTAGTTCCTTCTGATAAAGGGCGAGGAAGCCGCATGTCGTGGTGATCCCGTCGCAGCCTGCGGCGATCAGTTCGTCCGCGGCATCGAGGAACGGTTGCAGGAAGTCGGTGGTGGTGAGGCTGGTGATGCGATCCGGGCTCGCGCCCTTGACAATGGTGTATTGCACCGGGAAGGGCCAAGTCCGCGCGTTGCCGATATCGCCGTTGAAGCGTTCGAAATAGGTCTCCAGCATCAGAATGCCGATAGGCACACCGTAATAGGTTTTCTTTCGCGAGTTCATGTTGATGTTCCGGTTGTCTTGCTGACGTCGTCCACTTGGGCGGCTGTGAACTCGCGGCCGAGCCGTTCGTCGGGGGTTACTTCGCCGTTGAAGCGCGCGATGTCGAAGGCGGCGATGGGGACGCCGGCAGCGCCACGCGTGATGAGATCGGCGACGGCGCGGCCGACGCCCGGCGCGAGTTGGTAACCGTGGCCCGAAAAGCCGAAGGCATGGACCACGTCCCCGGTTGTGCGGCTCGGTGAAAGGACCGGCAACATATCGGGTAAATAGCCTTCGACGCCGGACCACGCGCGCTCGACCGTGACGGTGCGGAGTGCCGGTACGACTTCGGCGAGGCGCGAAAGCGTGCGCTCCACCTGCGCTGGCGCGACCGGCGGCGCGCCGGTGTCGAGGTCACCCGGCTGGCGCGGGAACATCGTCGTCAGGATGCGGCCGTCGGGGCGCTGACGGAAAATGATGGAGCCATCGGCCGCCAGCATCGAGGGCAATGCAAGCGGCGCTACCGGCGCTGTCAGAACCAGTTGCGGGCCGGCTGGGAACATCGGCACTGGCTCGCCGAGCGCTGCCGTCAGCCGGCCGGCCCAGGCGCCCGCTGCGTTGACGACGCGTGTGCTTGTAACCGACAACCCATCAGCGGTTCGCACCGTCAGTCCACTGGCAGTTCGCGTAATCGATGCGGCGGTCGCTCCCTCGACGATATCGACATTAGCGTGACGCACAGCGCGGGCGAGTGCAGCCGTCGCCTCGGGCGGCTCCGATACGGCATCGCGCGGCGACCAGGTAGCTCCCGACACAAGCGGCGACAATGCCGGCCACAGGCGTCGGATTTCGTCGGAGCCGAGACGATCAACATTGATGCCGGCGCTTGCGGCTTCCATTGTAATGCGGTCGAGGCGCGCATGTTGGTCAAGGTCGAGCGCGATGTAGGCCTGGCCGCGGCGTTCGATGGTGAGCGGTTCGCCGGTGATGAATTGGAACCGCTCCCACAAGTCGTGCGCCGAGAGCGCCAGCGGATACTCGGCGAGATTGCGACCCTGTAGTCGCATGTTCCCGAAATTGACGCCGCTGGCCGCCTGGCCGCACCGGCCCTTCTCAAGCAGCACAACGGAAAGACCGCGCTGCCGCAGAAACAGCGCACTGAAAAGTCCGACCAGTCCACCGCCGATGATGCAGACATCGGCTTGCTTGTCGGTCATTGTTATCGTGCCTCCTGCCTGAAGCCCGGGCAAACTGTGCACCGGGCTCGGACGTCATGTAAACTGGCCGATGGCAACGGGCGAGCGATGGAGGGGCGCATGAGCGAGAACACGGACATCCTGATCACCGGCACCGGTGCATTCGCCGCCCGCATCCTGTTCGATCTCGCCGCCACAGCGCAGGCGCCGACGCGGGTGACAGTCGCCGGCCGCAACGCCCAGCGGCTGGCCTGGCTCGAGACGGCGGCGCGGGCGCGCGCGCATATGTTCCGGCAGGCGGTGACGATCACAGCGCGGGTCGTGGACGTAGGCGAAGGCGACGCGTTCGGCGAATTGCTTTCGAAGTTGCGGCCAGCGGTGGTGCTGCAAGCGGCGTCGCTACAGTCGGGCGCGGTGATCTCGGCACAGGGGAACGCTTGGTCGAAGCTGGTTGCCGCCGGGGGCTTGAGTGCCTCGGCGGTATTCCAGTCCGTGATGTCCGCGAGGGTCGGCCGCAGCTGCATGGCAGTGCTGCCGGGCACGCATTTCATCAATGCCTGCTTCCCTGACGTCGCCAACAGTATCCTAGCCGCCATGGGTCTGCCGGTGACATGCGGCATCGGCAATATCCAGATACTTGCCCATTCGATGGGCGGTGCGTTGCCGACCGAGCAAGCTCGTGGGCTCAAAGTTCTGGCGCATTACCAGAACCTCGCGGCGTGGCGGAGGCAGCCAGCCGAGCGGCATGGCCCGAATGCGCGGGTTTGGCTCGACAGCAAGGAGGTGACGGATGTGTTCACGCACTTCAGCAGCATTCAGCTGACCCCCGAGCCGGTGATCGATATATCCGGCGCAGCCGCGGCGCCATTGCTCCTGGCGCTGGCTCATGGAAGCGAGTGGCGCGGCCATGTGCCGGGGCCGGAGGGCTTGCCGGGTGGCTATCCAGTGCATGCGACGGCCGGTCGACTGGTGCTCGATTTACCATTGGGATCTGACGCGGGAAGTCGCGGTCGAATGGAACCTTGCACACGAGCAGGTGAGCGGCCTCGTGGTCGATGCGCAAGGCTTGGCTCACTATACCGGCAGACTGCGCGAAGAGTTGGCAAACGTCAGTCCGGAACTCGCACGTGGCTTCCACGTTCGCGATCTGGAAGATGTCTACGCTGCGATGCAGCAACTGCGCGAGCAGCTTCTTGGGCGCAGCGCATAATGCTCGTTCTCGTGGACAGACGCAAAAAAGAGCCGCAACAATAGCGCGTCGCGGGGCGGGCGGTGGCAGCTCACCGCGCCAATTGAATTCACACGATGGAGTGGTGAGTATGGACAGACGGACAGTGATGGCGGCTGTTGCCGCGTCTTCGATGCTGGCTGCGTTCGGGGCCTATCCGGCGGCGGCGCAGGATCCAATCGTGCTCGGTGTGATCGCGCCGCTGTCGCCGCCGGGTGAGACGGCACTAGGACAGTTGGTCAAGCGCGGCGCTGAGCTCGGGGCCGAATATCTCAATGAGAAAGGCGGCATCCTCGGCCGCAAGGTTGTGCTTTCGGTGCAGGATAGCGCCGGCAAGAACGAACAGGGCGTCGCCGCCTACCGCAAGCTCGTCACCCAGGAGAAGGCTGTCGCCGTGTTCGGCTTCGTGCACTCTGGTGTCAATATCGCCGTCAATGAAGTGGCAAAGGAGATGGGCGTGCCCACGATGGGCACCCAGACCGGCGCTGGCGACGTCACCGGCAAACACTACCCGATCGCCTTCCGCACGCACGCCGTCGATCCGCCGCGGGTCGCCACCTGGATGGGCTGGATCAAGAAGAACAACTGGAAGCGCGTCGCTATCGTTGGCGAGACCACCGACTACGGCATCGGCCTTGCGGGTGAGACCGAGAAGCAGGCCAAGGCGATGGGCGGCATCGAGACCATGAAGATCATGTTCGATCGCACCACGACGGACCTGCTGCCGCAGCTCTTGCAGGTGAAAGCCTTCAAGCCGGACGCGATCATAAACATCGGGGTCGGCCAGCCGCTGGAACTTATGATCACCCAAGCCAACACGGTGGGCCTGCTGCCGGACGTCAAGATGGTGACCTCCTACGATGCACCGGCTCGCCCGCAGTTCTGGCAGATCCACGGCGACAAGTGGAAGGGCGTGAGTTTCATCGCCTTCTATTCGCCGAAGTCCGAACTATCCGAGCCCGGCAAGTGGCTCGCCAAGAAGTACCAGGAGAAGTTCAACGAGCCGCCGGTCTATGGCGCGCTCAACGCCTTCGGTAACGCGCTGATTTTCGCCCAGGCGATAGAGAAGGCGAAGTCGAGCGACCCCAAGGCGATGATCGAAGCATTGGAGACCGGTTCGTTCACCGGCTGGTCGGCAGTGCCGGTCACCTTTCCGAAAGCGGAAGGGGTGCTGTGGCACAACTGGGCGCCGCCGATGATGGTTTTGACCTATACTGCCAAGGACCAGAAGGTCGGCGACGCCGAAGTGTCCTACGTGCTGGGCAAGTAAAGGCTCTGCCATGCCGTAGGTTGGGTTAGCGCCATTTCCGGCGCGTAACCCAACATTCTATGGGCGGTGCAAGTCGTTGGGTTACGGCCGCAAACGGGCGGCCTAACCCAACCTACGCCGCATCTGTGGCGCCTCGTCGATCCACGTTCAACGGTCCCACCCATGATGTTCACGACCGAGCTGCTGATCCAGACCGTCATATCCGGCTTGATGGTGGGTGTGCTTTACGCACTGATGGCGCTCGGCATCACCTTCATTTATTCGATCGTGAAGACCATCAACTGGGCGATGGGCGAGTTCTACATGATCGGCAGTTACATCCAGTTCGTGGCCGTTCATTTCCTGCTCGGTCCAAACTACTGGTGGCTGGCGGTAATCATCTCGACGGCGGGCACGTTCCTCGCCGGCTATTTGCTCGAGCCGATCCTGATCAAGCCGATGTACGACCGCCCCATGCAGAGGCGCGACGACTATGCAACTGTGGTGACGATCGCGCTGCTGCTGCTGCTGCGCTCGTTAGCGGTGGCACTCGGCGGTCCCAATCAATACCGGCCCGAAACCAACCTGCCGATCATCTGGCTGGGTCCGCTGCCGCAAGAAGGCGCACGCGTCATGGCGTCGTTCTGCGCCGTCGTGGCGCTCGGCCTGTTCTGGCTCGTCATCACGAAGACCTGGGTGGGGTTGGCGCTGCGGGCCACTGCGCAGAACCGGATCGCGGCGCAGACGTCCGGCGTCGATGTGTTCCGTCTGGACGCAACCGCCTTCGCCATCGGCGTCGCCATGGCGGGTCTTGCCGGCGCGCTGCTGGCGCCGTTGTTCATGGTGTTCCCGACCAATGGCGCGGTCACGACCGTGAAGGGCTTCGAGATCATTGTCATCGGCGGCCTTGGCTCGATCCCCGGCGCGCTGATCGGCGGCCTGCTGCTCGGCCTCGTCGAGAGCCTCGGCACGTCTTTCATTTCGTCGCCCTACCAGAACGCCTACGGCTTCTTGTTGGTCATCCTGGTGCTGATATTCAAGCCCAACGGCTTGTTCGGCGAGAAGGGGCGCGAGGCATGACGGTGCTGATCGCCGAGGGGCTGGTGAAGCGTTACGGCGGCCTGATCGCCAACAACGGCGTTGGCATGAGGCTCAGCGCCGGCGAGATCCGCGGCCTGATCGGTCCCAACGGCGCCGGCAAGACCACGTTCGTCAATCTCATCACCGGCATCGAGGCACCAGATGCCGGCGTGGTGCGGCTGGGGAACCGCGACATTACCGGACAAGAGCCGCATCGCATCGTCGATGCCGGTCTCGTCCGTTCGTTCCAGGTGGCGCGCGTGTTCGGCAATTTGACCGCTACCGAGAATCTGATGATCCCGTACTTCGCCAGCGGCGCACGCGACGGCACCGCCGCCGGCATGTTGCGGGCACGCGAATTGCTGCGATTGTCGACGCTCGAACCACTGGCCGATGCGCCGGCAAGTGCGCTATCCGGTGGCCAGCGCATGTTGCTTCAGGCTTGCGCCGGCTTCATGATCCCGCACCTTCGCGTTTACGTGCTCGACGAGCCGTTCGCCGGTATCAACCCGGTGGTCAAAGACACGCTTATCGACCTCATCATGCACGAGAACAAGGCGCGCGAGATCACCTTCCTGATCGTCAGCCACGAGATGGAGATCATCCGCCGCATGTGCCCAATCGTGACCGTGATGATCGCTGGCCAGGTCGCGGCCGAAGGTACGCTCGACGAAGTCGCCGTTCGCGAGGATGTCATTACCGCCTACCTCGGGCGCACTGCGGCATGAGCGAGCAAACGATCATCGAGACCGATGGTGTTCATGCCGGCTACGTGCCCGGTGTCGATATCCTGCGAGGGCTGTCGATCAAGGCGAAGGCGAACGCGATCACGCTTGTCATCGGTCCGAACGGTGCGGGCAAGTCGACGCTGTTGCGCACGATCTTTGGGCTTTTGAAACCGCACACAGGTCGCGTTCTGTTTAATGGTGCCGATGTTACCGGTTCCAAGCCGAGCGAACTCAAGGCCGCCGGCATCAGCTACGTGACGCAGGATATCAACAGCTTCCCGCATCTGACGGTGGCGGAAAACCTCGCCATGGGCGCGTGGGTCTTCCGCCGGGACGCCGCGCGCATGAAGCGGCAACTTGAGCACGTCTACGCGACCTTCCCGGCGCTGACGGACAAACGGAAGGAGAAGGCCGGCTCACTGTCGGGCGGGCAGGGCCGCATGCTGTCGGTCGCCCGCGAGATGATGACCGACCCCAGCCTGCTGCTGATCGACGAACCGACGGTCGGCCTCGCGCCCAACCTCGTCGAACAGGTCTACGACATTCTGGCCACGGCGCGGAAGGCGACCGGTGCCGCCATCCTGCTCGTCGAGCAGAATGTCGAGCAGGCATTGCCGCTGGCCGACCAGCTCTATCTGCTCAATCTCGGTCAAGTGAAGGCCGAAGGACAGGGCAGCGACTTCGACAACGCGCGCGTGCGCAAACTGGTGCAAGAATGTCTGTTGGGCTGACAGCCAATTGGGGCGCGTTCGTGGATTGGCGGCGGGTTGCGCTGGTCGCGGCGCTTGGCGCCGTGCCGGTCGCAGTTCTGCCCTTCGTTGCCAGTGAATACATCGTGCACGTGATGGCGATCAGTGCCTATTACGTGATTATGGCTGCAAGCTGGAACCTGCTTGCGGGCTTCACCGGCCAGTTCTCGCTGGCCCATCACGCATTTGCAGCCGTGGGCGGCTATACCTCGGGCCTGCTGGTCTACCACTTGAAAGTGCCGCTGTGGGTGAGCGTGCCGGCCGGCATCGCAGCGGCTGGGCTTGCCGGTCTGTTGATCGGCATACTGGTGCTCAAGATGCGTGCGATTTATCTTTCAATCGCCACCTGGGCGTTCGCCGAGACCTTTCGCATCCTTCTGACAGCCGCCTATGAGTTCACGCGCGGCGACCTGGGGCTAAGCGTACCTTCGCTCTACGGCCACGTCCGGCCCATCGTCTACTACTACACCTTCGCGATCGTTGCTGGCCTGTGCTTGCTCGTCATGCACGTGATCTTGAAATCGCCGATCGGCTATTTCATGCGTGCGGTGAAGGACGACCAGATGCGGGCGGCATCACTCGGTGTCGACACCATCAGGGTCAAGCTGTTCGCGTTCGTGGTATCGAGCGCGATGGCGGGCATCGCCGGCGTGCTCAACGCTCATTACGTGCTGACGCTGACACCCTCGATCGTGGATTTCAGCGAGATGGCTAAGATCATCGTCATGGTGGTGATCGGTGGCATGGGATCGTTCCTGGGGCCGTTGCTGGCAACGCCGCCGATCCACTTCCTGACGGCTTATCTTACCGATTGGGGCGAGTGGAGCATGGTGATCTTCGCGGCGATCGTTATCGTCATGATGCGGACGTACCCTGGAGGGCTCGCGGCAATGCTGGAACGCATCGGGCGCGGTCTACGCTCAAGATGATTGCAGCCCTCGGCCGCGGTGGGGCGAGCTTTGAGATCATCACCGTCTGCATCGAACTGGCCCGATGCGAAATACCGCTGGATCAGATATCTCTGGCGAGGTCGTTGTGCCCGGCGGCAATGGCGAGATCGCGTGCCAACTCGCGGCGGATGTTGCGGAGTTTGCGATCGGCGCCTGATTCCAGCAGCGCGGCGACCGTGTTCTTGTGACCAAGACTGGCCGCCATCATCAGCGCCGAATAGCCGATTTTATTGCGATTATCGACCTTGGCACCACGCCCAACGAGTTCGCGAATTACATCGCCTGCATTTGTTCTGGCGGCCAGGATCAAGGCCGTGTTGCCTTCGCGGCTGACGTGGTTGACGTTGGAGCCCTTGGCAACGAGCAATTGAACGAGCCTGCCATGGCCGCGCATGGCGGCGCGCATCAGGGCGGTTTCGCCGGCCTTGTCAGGTTGATCGACCTTGGCGCCACGCTCGATGAGCGCCACGACGCCGTCGTGGTTGCCGGCTTCGGCTGCATGCCAAATCGCCGACCGGCCGGCCGCGTCGACCGTGTTCACTTCGGCTGCTGACTTCGCCAACAGGTCGATAACGGAATTGGGGCAGGCGGTCGCTGCCTGCATCAACGGAGTGCGTCCATCGGCGAGCACAATCTTGCTGGTGGCGCTTGCCTTGATCAGTGTGTCGAGGGTGGCGTCATAGCATCCGTGCGCAGCGAGGCCGAGTGCGGAGTTGCCGTCTTTGGCGCGCGCGTCGATGACAGCACCGGCGGCGAGCAATCGGCGAACGATGGCGCCGTGGCCGTGGCTGGCCGCCAACATCAGCGGCGTCATGCCGCGTGCATTCGCGACGCTGACGTCGACCCCGGCCTCAAGCAGTAGACGGACGGAGGACACGTGACCGGACGCTGCCGCAATCAACAATGGTGTGTTGCCGTCGCTATCAGTTGTACCGAGATCGGCGTTTTCCGCGATCAACTCACGCAGCGTGGCAATGTCGTTGCCGGCGGCGGCATTGAGTGTCTTATTCCAGATCAATCGGTTTTCCGTTAGCGGCGCCGCGTCGCTCTCGATCATGGTGATTACGCCGCCGTCACGCGACAGTGATCCGCCAGCAGCGGGCAGTACCGTCAATGCGTAGACTGCCAACGCAAGCCCTGCGGGAGCGTACCGATTACGCTTTGCCATATTTGGTCTCGATCTCGATGCCGATGCTCTTGAGGAAACCCGTCGGAAGAATGCCGCCGGCGCAAACGATGACCGCGTCGTTTTTTAGCGTCAGTGGACCTTCCTCGGTCTTCAATCGAATCGAATTTGCGGACACATCCTTAATAGACGATTTAAACAGCACCCGGACACTACCGTTGGCAACGCATTTTTCGATTTTCTTGCGATTTTTGAGTTTGGTGCGGTTGAGGGCATCGCCGCGATAGGAAAGCGTGACCGTTGTGCCCGGTTCCTCGGCGATGCTGACCGCTGCCTCGATTGCGCTGTCGCCGCCGCCCACGACGATAACGTGCTGGCCGGCGTATTGCGCCGGGTCGACCAGTCGATAGACGACCTTCGACAACTCTTCGCCGGGAACGTCCAGCTTGCGCGGGGTGCCACGGCGGCCGATCGCCATCAGGACGGCGTTGCCGCGATAGGTGCCGCCAGTGGTGCGCACTTCGAATGACCGGTCGGCCTGCGGCGTAATTGCGTCGACGCGCTCCTGGAAATTCACCTCGACGCGGGTGTCGCGCATCACCTGCTCCCAGAAGCCGAGCAGTTCCTCCTTGGTGGTTTCGCGGAAATTAACCTTGCCGACGATCGGCAAGGTTGCCGGCTGTGTCATGACGAGTTTGCCACGCGGGAAGTGCGAAACCGTACCGCCGAGGCTGTCCTGTTCGATGGTCAGGTAGCGCAGGCCGCGCTCCATGGCTGACAGGCTGGCGGCAAAGCCCGCCGGGCCGGCGCCGATGATGATGACGTCGTATGCGTCGGCGGCGCGCGGGCGTGACGCCTTGGCGATCGTCTCCATTGCCTGCCTGCCCTGCTCGATGGCATTGCGGATGAGGCCCATGCCGCCGAGTTCGCCAGCGATATAGATGCCGGGAACGTTGGTCTGGAAATCGGAGCCGACGTTCGGGATGTCGACACCGCGCTGTTCGGTGCCGAAAACCAGACTGATTGCGTCGAACGGGCAGGCGGTCTTACAAGCGCCGTGACCGATGCACTGCGATGGCTCGATCAATTCCGCCTTGCGATCGATGAGGCCGAGGATCTTGCCCTCCGGGCAGGCAGCGACGCAGGAACCGCAGCCCATGCAGCGGGCAAGATCGATGACCGGGTGGAGCGATGCTGGCTCGGTCAGGCCGGCGGCCACGGCGTCGGCGCGGGCGGATTTGCTGCGCGCTTCTTCTTTGTGCTGACCGTGCATGTGGAACAGCAACAGCGCCAACAGAGGCACCGCGTACACCACCAGTGACGGATCCATGTTCATTGACGCCACGCCTAATTGCCGGACTGAAAATTCCCGGTCCGGGGAGTTCGGAATATCTTGCCATGAAGTATTCAGAGTTATGCGGATGAAAGGTTGAGATGCCGTGACGGCAATCGATAAAACTGCAATGCCAGTTTTCAGGCCTCGTTAACCGACAAGGCCGCCCGCCTACCTCGCCACGCCGAGTTCTTGGGCGGCGGCGGTGATGCGGGCTTGTTCGGCGGGGGTGTCGGCGAAGGCCGCGAGCGCCTTGCCGAGGGCGTCGCGGGCGGCGTCGATCTCGCCGAGGATGCGGCGCGAGCGGATCAGCTGCAGCCAGCCGTCGCCGTCGCGCGGCGACTTTTCGAGCCGGGCGGCGAGGCCGTCGACCATCGAGCGGATCATCGCCTGACGGTCGGCCGGCGTCATGCTCTCGGCCGCCTTGACGGCTTCGGCGGTCGGGCCCCTGCCGGTCGCCAGTGGTGCTGGTGGTGCCGACGGCGGCGCGCGCCTCGGCCTCGGTGGCACGGTTCTGCAGCTTCTGCAGGATGCCGCCGCTGGCCGGCGCAACGGCCACCGGCGCCGCCGTCGCGGCAGCGGGTGCCGCCGGCAGTCTGGCCGATACGTCGGTCCCCAGTTCACCGGCGAGCGCGACGATGCGCGTGCGCAGGTCCGCCGCCCAGGCGTCGTCGGGGCCGGCGTCGGCGAGCACCGCGATCCAGGCGTCGAGAGCTGCCTGCCTGTTGCCGGCCTGCTCCTGCACGAGGCCCTTGAAGAACCGGGCGCGCGGTTCCTTCGGTTCCAGCGCCAGGGCCTTGTCAAAGGCCGCGTTGGCGTCGGGCTTGACCTCGCCGTCGGCGGCGCGCACCAGCGCCTCGCCGTAGGAGGTCTGCAGGCCGGCGTTGTCGGGCTGCAGTTCGATCGCCTTCTTGTAGGCCTCGGCTGCCTCGGCGTAGCGCTCGGTCGAGAACTGCGACCAGCCGAGCATGCGCCAGGTTTCGACGCTGGCCTGGGTCCTTCTTCAGGCGGTCGACGAGGCGCTGGATCATGTCGTCGACCGAGCCGAGGCTGGCCGCCGCTGCTCCGGCATTGCCGATATTGCCGGCGGTGCCATTGCTGCCGGCACCGCCGATTGGGCCGGCGACGGCCGGCGACGTTGGCGCTGCGCCGCTTGCGGTGCCGCCGGCGCCAGCCGGTGCCGCCGGCCGCGATGCGGCGGCGCCGCTCTTCGACTTGAACGTCGCCCCCTGCAGCCGGTCGCCGAGCACCAGCGTGGTCGCCTCGCGGGCGACCGAGGGCAGATCCGGCCGACCGCTGTTCGAATAGAGTATGACGCTGCCGAGCACGACGCTGCCGACCACGGTCGTGACCGCGAAGTGGCGTTCGCCAAGCGACAACGCCGCCGCCCCGCTGACCTGCCCGCGCGCCGCGCCGAGCAGCCGCCGCTTGATCTCGAGGCCGGCGGCTTCCGCCTGCTCGGCGTCGATGCCGCCGTCGGCCTGCTCGCGCTCGACCTCGGCCAGCTGGTCGCGATAGACCTCAAGCTCGCTCGCCTCGGCGCCGCGCGCGTCGCGCCGGCGCAGCAGCGGCGCCGACAGCCAGACGGCCGCGGCCGCCGTCATCAGCGTCAGGATGATCCAGAGCAGCATGGGCGTAAAGTCCTCGTGTTCGACAGCGGCGGCGGCGCGGCGCCGGCGGCTTTCATTTCTCGTCGGCGAGCAGGCGGGCGAGCCGCTTCTCATCGTCCTGGTCGAGCGGGCGGGCGGCCTCGGTCGCGGGCACCGCCGCCTGCGTGCGCAGGATACGGAACAAGCCGAACCCGGCCAGCGCCAGCAGCAGCGCCGGGCCAAACCACAGCAACAGCGTATTGATCTGCATCGGCGGCTTCAGCAGCACGAAGTTGCCGTAGCGGGCGACAATGAAGTCGATCGCCTTGGCGTTGCTGTCGCCGGCCGACAGGCGCTCGCGCACCAGCACCCGCAGGTCCTTGGCCAGCGGCGCATTCGAATCGTCGATCGACTGGTTCTGGCAGACGACGCAGCGCAGCAGCTGGCTGACGTCGCGGGCGCGCGCCTCGAGAACAGGATCCTTCAGCATCTCGTCGGGCGTCACCGCCAGGGCCGGCCGCAGCAGCCCGAGCAGACACAAAGTCACAACAGCGATCAGTCGTCTCATCGTTCCGTCCTCAATGACGCCAGCAGCGGCACGAATGTTTCGGCCCAGACCTCCTCGGTGATCGGCCCGGCATGGCGATAGCGGATGCGGCCGGTCGGATCGACGACGAAGGTTTCCGGCACGCCGGTGACGCCGAGGTCGATGCCGAGGCGGCCGGAGCCGTCGTCGCCGACCCGGCGATAGGGGCTGCGGTTGGCCTTCAGCCACTTGAGCCCGTCGCCCGGCTTGTCCTTCCAGTTGATGCCGTAGAGCGGGATCTTGTCCTCGCGCGCGAGCCGCAGCAGCGTCGGATGCTCGACGCGGCAACCCGGGCACCAGGACGCGAACACATTGACCAGCGCCAGCTTGCCGCCGAGGTCGCTCGCCGCGAAGCCGGCGCCGCCGGGCTCGAGCGCCGGCAGCGCGAACGGCGGCATCGGCCGGTCGATCAGGGTCGAGGGCATCCGGCGCGGGTCGTTGGTCAGCGCGAAGGCGAGCCCGAGCGCGATTCCCGCAAAGGCTGCGATCGGCGCGAAGCGGGCGAGGCGGCCGCTCGTCTCAGGCATCGGCACCCTCCTATTCAGCCGGCACGGCGAGGCCGGCGCCGGCTGGCGGCGGCGACTTGCGGGCGCTGTGCGGGCTACCGACACGCAGGCGCCGGTCGGCCAGCGACACGAAACCGCCGAGCGCCATGATCAGCGGCCCGAGCCAGATCCACGGCACCAGCGGGTGATAGTAGAAGCGCACCGGGAAGGCGCCGTTGGCTTCCGGATCACCGATCGTGACGTAGATGTTCGAGATCAGGTTGGTGCGAATGCCGGCCGAGGTGGTGAGCTGCTCGCGCACCGGATAGAAGCGCCGTTCACTCATCAATGTGGTCAGCGGCCGGCCGCCACGCGTGGTGATGTCGAACGTCGCCGTTTGCGATTCGTAGTTCGGCCCCGGCACCACCTGGATGGTGCGCAGCCGCACGTCGTAGCCGGCGTGCTTCAAGGTTTCTCCCGGCCGCATCGACTGCACGATCTCGGTCGCCCAGGCCGACATGCCGGTGATGCCGGCGACGGTCAGTCCCATGCCGGCGTGGGCGATGACGAGGCCCCAGAACGCCAGCGGCGTGTTGCGGGCGAGCCGGATGGTGGTCTCGTACGGCCCCATGCCGAGCCGGATGCGGTGGACAAGCGCGACCAGCGAGCCGCCGACGATCCAGATCGCCAGCCCCATGCCGACCGCCGGCCCGATCATGCCGATCAGGCCACGGCGGAACGACAGCGCGAAGATCAGTGCCAGCACGGCCAGCGCCACGATCGCCGGATAGCGCAGCCGCTGCAGGGCTTGCCCGAGGTCGCTGCGCTTCCATTTCAGCAGCGGCCCGACCGCCATGGCGACCAGCAGCGGCACCATGATCGGCACGAAGGTCAGATTGAAGTAGGGCGGGCCGACCGAGATCTTGTCGCGGGTCACGAGGTCGACGATCAGCGGATAGAAGGTGCCGAGGAAGACGGTGCCGGTGGCCACCAGCAGCAGCATGTTGTTGAGCGTCAGCGCGCCCTCGCGGCTGACCGGCGCAAACGGCGCGCCGTACTTCAGGCTCGGCATGCGGATGGTGTAGAGCGTCAGCGCGCCGCCGGTCGCCACGATCAGCAGGGCGAGAATGAACACGCCGCGCGCCGGATCGGTGGCGAACGCGTGCACGCTGGTCAGCACGCCGGAACGGACCAGGAAGGTGCCGACCAGCGATAGCGAAAAGGTCAGGATGCCGAGCAATAGGGTCCAGCTGACGAGGGCGTTGCGCCGCTCGACCACCAGCGCCGAATGCAGCAGCGCGGTGCCGGCCAGCCACGGCATGAACGAGGCGTTTTCGACCGGGTCCCAGAACCACCAGCCGCCCCAGCCGAGGGTATAGTAGGCCCAGGCGCTGCCGAGCACGATGCCGATGGTGAGGAAGCACCAGGCGGCCAGCACCCAGGGCCTGACCCAGCGCGCCCAGGCGGCATCGACCTTGCCCTCGATCAGGGCCGCCACCGAGAACGAGAACGCCATCGAGAAGCCGACGTAGCCGAGGTAGAGGAACGGTGGGTGAATGGCGAGGCCCGGGTCCTGCAGGATCGGATTGAGGCCGGAGCCGTCGAGCGGCGCCGGGTCGAGCCGATCGAACGGGTTCGAGGTGAAGGCGATGAAGGCCAGGAAGCCGAAGCTGATCATGCCCTGCACGCCGAGCGCGTTGGCTTTCAAGGTCGCCGGCAGGTTGCGGCCGAAGGCTGCGAGCGCGGCGCCGAACAGGGCGAGGATCAGCACCCACAGCAGCATCGAGCCCTCGTGGTTCGCCCACACGCCGGAGATCTTGTACATGAAGGGCTTCGCCGTATGCGAATTGCCGGTGACGATGGCGACCGTGAAATCGGACGTCACGAAGGCGTAGGTCAAGGCCGCGTAGGCGATAACGATGCAGGCGCATTGTCCGAGTGCCGCCTGGGCGCCGAACGCCATCAGCTCGCCGCTGCGCCGCCTGGCGCCGACGAGCGGCACCACCGACTGCGTCGCCGAGATCAACAGCGCCAGCAGCAATGCAAAGTGGCCAATCTCAGGAACCATGCGCAATTAACTTTCGGTAAAGGATGAAGACGGCATAACTATCGCCAGGGCGACCTTGCCGAACCAGGCCACGCTCGCGAACCAGTGCGTCACACGCATTCACCGAGTCGGTGGCCGTACTGAGCTTCACTGAACGCAACGAACGGCCGAGGCTGCCAGATGGCTTCACGAACTTCGACCAGCAGCGCTGCGGCTTATCGCACTTCGCGCCGAGCCCCGCTACTTCAGCGTGCGCCCGAAGCGCGTCCAATCCACAGCGAAGTGGCCGCAGTCGAGCCCGCTTCCGTGCCGGAGCCCACGGCAGGCCCATCCACGAGTGTGGCGGACCACAACCTTCCGGACAAAGACACTTCCAGGCCGTCCTTCGACGCCGCAACCTGGGCGTTCACGGCATCAATGCTGGCAACGCTCTCGGGGGCGTGGTGGCTGCGCCAGGAACAGGAGGTCACACCGGAAACCGGTCTTGGCTATGCGTTCGGCATTGTCGGGAGCTTGATGATGCTGGCGCTGCTGCTTTATCCGCTGCGAAAGAGCTGGAAACGGCTTCATCAATCAGGCTCCGTAAGAACTTGGTTCACGGTGCACATGCTGCTCGGCGTGTTGGGTCCGACCCTGATTGTGGTGCACTCAAATTTCTCTTTGAAATCAACCAATGCCACCGTCGCCATGGTGATCATGCTGCTGGTCGTCGCTAGTGGACTATTTGGCCGCTACATCTACAGCCAGATCCATATCGGAATGTCGGGCAAGCGCAGCGCCCTGAGGGGGCTGCTGGCGGACGTCGCGGCGATGCGTGACGTCTTCGGCGCCGATATGGAGCATGCGCCACAAATACGCTCGCAATTGCTGGCGTTCGAAGCCGACGCGCGGGCTTTACGGGGAGCGAAATTTGGCAGCTTCCGCGCCACGGTGCTACTCGCGCCGCGCAGCCGAAAACTCCAGCGCCAGGTCAAGTCCGACGCTCAGGCCGTCATCCAGGCAAGGGCGTTGCGCGAACATTGGGACGCAGCCACTCATCGCCGGCGAAATGATTCGGCGATGGCGAACCTCGACGTCTACTTCGCAACCCTGCGGCGCGCCACCAGCCTGCACTTTTTCGGTCGTCTGTTCCGGCTCTGGCACGTTTTGCACATGCCATTGTTCCTCCTCCTGATCATCGTTGCGATCGGGCATGTTATTGCAGTCCATCTTTATTGACGACGGAGGGGACTTTGATCAGTCGCGCCACTATAGTCATTGCTGCAATCCTGGCATTGTTGACGGGAATGCTAGGTTGGTCCGCAGACGCCTCGGCGCAGAATACGTTCGAGCGCCTGGTCATGCCAGGCAAGCTGATCGAGGGGCACGCCAAGCTCGAGGCCGACTGCGCCAACTGTCATTTGCCATTCTCGCCGAAGGCACAGGATGATTTGTGCCTGAAGTGCCACAAGTCGGTGGCGGCCGACATCAAGGAACGCGTCGGCATGCACGGCCGGCGCGCGGAAGTCACGGCCAACGGCTGCAAGCATTGCCATGGCGACCACAAGGGCCGAGATGCCGATATTGTGCGGCTCGATCGTTCGACATTCGATCATGCGGCCACAGACTTCATACTTGTCGGGCGGCATCAATCGGCCACCTGCGACGGCTGCCACATGACCGGCAAGAAATTCCGCGATGCGCCAGTAAACTGCGTTGATTGCCATCGGCAGAGCGATCCGCACAAGGGGCAGGTAAGCAATCAGTGCGCCGGCTGCCACAATCCGCAAGTCTGGAGCCAGATCAAAGGCTTCGATCATGGCAAGACGAAATTCGCTCTGACCGGCGGCCACGCCGAGGTTGCCTGCCGGAACTGCCACGCCGGTGAGCGCTACAAGGGCCAGACGATGGTCTGTGCCGACTGCCACCGCCAACAGGACGTGCACAAAGGCCGCAACGGCACCAAATGCGACAGCTGCCACAAAACCGTTTCCTGGCAGGTGGCGACATTCGATCACGATACGCACACCAAGTTTCCGCTGCTCGGCAAACATCAGGCGACTGCCTGCGATAAGTGCCACAAGGAAGATCCGCGTCGTGTCAAAGTGGCCATGACATGCAGCTCGTGTCACGCCAAGGATGATCCGCACAAGGGGCAGCTCGGCAAGGATTGCCTGAGTTGTCACGGTGAGGGCGGGTGGAAGAGGGACGTGAAGTTCGATCACGCACTTTCGCGGTTCCCGCTGCAGGGCAAGCATGCCACCGCCAAATGCGAGGATTGCCACAAGACCAAGGCGTACAGGGATGCCCCAGTTGTCTGTGCCGGCTGCCACAGCGACAAGAAGAGCCACGATGGCCGGTTGGGTGCCAATTGCGCCCAGTGCCACACAGTATCGGATTGGAAGCGCGCCGGTTTCGACCACGATCGCCAGACCAAGTTCAAGCTGGTCGGACGGCATGCTGCTGCAACTTGTTATGCTTGTCATAAAACGCGGCAGGTGCAGAAGGCAACGCTAGCGGCGGATTGCTACGGCTGCCACAAGGCACAGGATCAGCATCGAGGAGCCTTCGGCCGCGATTGTGGCAAATGTCACACACCCGCGACGTTTACCACCGCATACATACGGAAATAGTCGCCAAGCGGCGTATGCGCCTATAATCCGACTAAAGTCGGGCCCGTGCGATTCGTAATTCGCGCGGGTGGCTTCGGCTCAGGTCCTGTTCCGCGTCCCTGTCAGGCAACTGCATTCTGACTTCTGAAAAGGGGGGGCGGTGGGGCCGCGCTTCATCGATGAATTCGAAAGAAACGCTGCAGGCACGGTGTGTCGGCAGATGGGGACCTGCGCCCGCCAGCTGATGCTGATGTTGATGTTCGTCTTCCTGGCAGCCGTTCCAGCAGATGCGCAGTCCGGATCATCCGTCACCAAAGTCGATAAGAACTTCGACCATAGTCGGACCGCATTCCCGCTGACCGGCAAGCACCGGCAAGCGGCTTGCGAGACGTGTCATCGCGGCGCGGTCTTCAAGGGGCTGCCAACCCAATGCGTGGATTGCCACAACGGGCTTCGCACCAGCGGTCCGCAGACCACGGGCAAGCCCGCCGGTCATTTGCGGTCGAGCAATAACTGCACCGATTGCCACGTCACCGATGGCTGGAAGAAAGTCCATGTCGATCATCGCAAGGTAACGGGCACTTGCGTCAGTTGTCACGACGGGCGGCAAACGGTCGGCAAATCCCAGATCCACGTTCAGACCACCAATGCCTGCGAGGCTTGTCACACGACGCAGAACTGGACCAGCGTCACAGGCCTTACGTTCGATCATTCGCAGTCAACAGTAACGTGCGCGACATGTCATGACGGTAAGCGGGCGCCGGGCAAGTCACCGAAGCATGTGCCAACCAGTAATGCCTGTGAGCGATGCCACGTCGTCGTGACGTTTACTTCGGTGCGATTTGACCATTCGCAGGCGACGACGAAATCCTGCGCCACCTGCCACAATGGTCAGATGGCGCGTGGCAAGTCGGCTGGCCATATCGCGACGTCGCAGCCGTGCGAGTTCTGTCACAAGACCACCGCCAATTTCCGGACCGCGCGCCACGATCATACCGGCATCACGTCGGGTTGTTCCGACTGCCACAACAATGTGCGGGCGATCGGCAAGCCCGGCAATCACATCGTCACGACGGCTGCCTGCGAGACGTGCCACCAGACTACCGCCAGCTTCGCCATCGCCAGCATGAGCCATGCCGGCATCACGTCCGGTTGCGCCACCTGTCACAACGGCGCCAGTGCCGTCGGCAAGTCGTCCTATCCGCGGCATGTCCAGACGACGCTACCTTGCGAGACGTGCCATGCGTCGACGAACTTCGTCGCCTGGGGTCCAGGCACGAAGATGAACCACGTCGGTATCACGGCTGGATGTGCCGCCTGCCACAATGATCGGACCGCCGTCGGCAAGTCGACCAACCATCTGACGACCACGGCGGCTTGCGAGACGTGTCACCATAGTACATCCAGCTTCGTCGGCGCCACGTTTGACCATACCGGTACGTCCACTGGCTGCGCCACGTGCCACGACGGCATCTCGGCCAAGGGCAAGGTCGATTTCCCACCGCACATCGTGACCGCGCAACCCTGCGAATTGTGCCACAAGAACACGACTGCATTCGGTCCCGGTACGCCGATGAACCATGCCGGCATCACCTCCGGTTGTGCCACCTGTCACAACGGCACCAACGCACTTGGCCAAGCGTCCTACGCCAAGCACGTGCCGACCACACTTTCCTGCGAGACCTGTCATTCGGCCACCAATTTCGTCGCCTGGGGGCCACGGACGCCGATGAACCACGTCGGCATCACGTCGGGTTGCGCGACTTGCCACGATGGCAGCAAGGCACTCGGCAAGTCTGCCTATTCGAAGCATGTGCCGACGACGGCTGCTTGCGAGACTTGTCATTCGACGTCCAATTTCCTGTCCTGGGGACCTGGCACGCCGATGAACCACGTCGGCATCACGTCCGGCTGCGCCACCTGCCACAACGGCACCAATGCACTCGGCAAGGCATCCTACGCCAAGCACGTGCCGACGACGGCCGCCTGTGAAACCTGTCATTCGCCCACCAACTTCGTGGCCTGGGGACCAGGCACGCCGATGAACCACGCCGGTATCACGACCGGCTGCGCCACCTGCCACAACGGCACACTCTCACGCGGCAAGACGCTGACCCACATTACGACGACCGCGGGCTGCGAGACCTGCCACTACAGTACCGTCAGCTTCAAGGGCGCCGCTTTCGACCACGCGGGCATCACCTCCGGCTGCGCCACCTGTCACGACGGCGTCAAGGCCAAGGGCATTTCGGCCTACCCGAGCCACATCACGACCGCGCAGTCCTGCGAGACTTGCCACAAGAACTTCATTGCTTTCGGTCCCGGCACGCCGATGAACCACGTCGGGATCACCGCAGGCTGTGCAGCTTGCCACAATGGCACCAATGCGATGGGCAAATCCGCCTACGCCAAACACGTGCCGACGACGGCTGCCTGTGAGACCTGCCATAGCCCTACCAAGTTCACGGCCTGGGGCCCTGGTACGCCGATGAACCACGCCGGCATCACGTCGGGCTGTGCGACTTGCCACGACGGCAATATGGCGCTGGGCAAAGCCGCCTACGCCAAGCACGTGCCGACGACGGCTGCCTGCGAGACCTGCCATAGTCCCACGAAGTTCACGGCCTGGGGTCCCGGCACGCCGATGAACCATGCCGGCATCACGTCCGGCTGCGCCACCTGCCACAACGGCACCAACGCGATTGGCATGGCCTCTTACGCCCGGCACATCGCGACCACGGCTGCTTGCGAGACCTGTCACACGCCGACGAACTTCACGGCCTGGGGCCCCGGCACGCCGATGAACCATGCCGGCATCACGTCGGGATGCGCGGCCTGTCACAACGGCACCAATGCGCTGGGCAAGGCGTCGTATGCCAAGCATGTACCGACGACGACGGCCTGCGAGACTTGCCATTCGCCGACGAATTTCGTCGCCTGGGGCCCAGGCACGCCAATGAACCACGCCGGCATCACGTCGGGTTGCGCTGCTTGCCACAATGGCAACTTTGCACTCGGCAAGTCGCAGACCCACGCCACGACCACCCAGCCATGCGAGGCTTGTCACCACAGTACAGTGAGCTTCAAGGGCGCGACCTTTGATCACGCCGGAATCGCCACCGGTTGCGCTACCTGTCACGACGGCGTGACGGCGAAGGGTAAAGCTGCCTACCCACAACACATTCCGACCGCCCAGGGTTGCGAGATCTGCCACGCCAGCACGGTGGCCTTTGGTCCTGGCACGCCGATGAACCACCTCGGTATCAGCACCGGCTGCGCGACCTGTCATGACGGCACGCGCGCCAAGGGCAAGTCGTCATATCCAAATCACATCCCGACTTCGCAGCCATGCGAGTGGTGCCACGCCAGCACCGTGAAGTTCGGCCCCGGCGCGCCGATGAATCACACCGGCATCACGTCGGGTTGCGCAACCTGTCACGATGGCACGTTGGCCAAGGGCAAGGTGGCCTATCCAAATCACATCCCGACCTCGCAGGCCTGCGAGACCTGTCATTTCAGTACCATCGCCTTTGGCCCCGGCACGTTGATGCCGCACACCGGTATCACGACGGGCTGCGCCACCTGCCACAACAATACGATGGCGCGCGGCAAATCGCCGTCGCATCTCGCCACCACGCAACCGTGCGAGCTATGCCACAAGAGCACGGTGAGCTTCCTCGGCGCGGGCTTCGACCATACCGGTATCACGACGGGTTGCGCCAATTGTCACGACGGCAAGCAGGCACTCGGCAAGTCGGCGTATCCGACACATATTGCCACCACCATGCCGTGCGAGACTTGCCACAAGAGCACGGTTGCGTTCGGCCCCAATACGCCGATGAACCATCTCGGCATTACGTCCGGCTGCGCCACTTGCCACAATGGCACCAATGCACTTGGCAAGTCGTCGTATCCGGCGCACGTGCCGACCAGCACCGCCTGCGAGACCTGCCACTCGGCGACGAACTTCGTCGCCTGGGGACCGGGCACGCCGATGAACCACGCTGGCGTTACTTCCGGGTGCGCGACCTGTCACAACGGTGTCCTGGCCAAGGGCACGGCCGCCTACCCGAACCATGTCGTGACCTCGCAGCCGTGCGAGACCTGCCACAAGAGCACGGTCGCCTTTGGTCCGAATACACCGATGAACCATCTGGGTATCACATCGGGCTGCGCCACCTGCCACAACGGCACCAATGCACTCGGCAAGTCGTCGTACGCCAAGCACGTACCGACAACGGCTGCCTGCGAGACCTGCCACTCGGCTGCGAACTTCGTTGCCTGGGGACCGGGCACGCCGATGAACCACACCGGCATCGTTGCGGGCTGCGCCACCTGCCACAACGACGTGCTGGCAAAGGGCAAGACGCCAACCCACGTGCCGACCACGCTGCCGTGCGAACAATGCCATTACAGCACCGTGACGTTCAAAGGCACCGCCGCCTTCGATCACGTCGCTGCCGGCATTACGAATGGGTGTGCCACCTGCCACAACGGCACCAAGGCCAAGGGCAAGTCAGGCACCCACATCACCACCACCGCGGCGTGCGAAAGCTGCCACACCGGGTTCGTCTCCTTCCTCGGGGCGACGATGAACCACTCAGGCATCACCTCCGGTTGTGCAACTTGTCACAACGGTGCGACCGCGCCCGGCATGGCGTCCTATGCGAAGCACATCCCGACGACGCGGGCTTGCGAGACTTGCCACTCGCCGACGAACTACACGGCATTCGGTCCGGGCACGCCGATGAACCACGTCGGCATCACCTCGGGCTGCGCAACCTGCCATGATGGCAACAAGGCGTTGGGCAAGTCGTCATTCGCCAACCACATCGTCACTACGCGTGCCTGCGAGACCTGCCACTCGGCGACCAATTTCACGGCCTGGGGTCCGAGCACGCCGATGAACCACGTCGGTATTACCTCGGGGTGCGCGAGTTGCCACAACGGCACCAACGCGCTCGGCAAATCGTCCTATGCCAAGCACGTGCCAACCTCGCTTGCCTGCGAGACCTGTCACTCTGCGACCAACTTCACCGCTTGGGGTCCGAACACTCCGATGAACCACGTCGGGATTTCATCGGGCTGCGCCACCTGCCACAATGGAACGCTCGCCGTCGGCAAAGCGAGTTACGCCAAGCATGTGGTGACGAGCCAGCCTTGCGAACTGTGCCACTCACCGACCAAGTTCACCGCCTGGGGGCCGGGCACGCCGATGAACCACGTCGGTATCGTTACCGGCTGCTCAACTTGCCATGACGGCAACATTGCCAAGGGCAAATCGTCCTACCCGAACCACGTCCCGACATCGCAAACATGCGAGTTCTGCCACAAGACGACGAACTTCGTCGCCTGGGGACCGGGTACGCCGATGAACCATACGGGCATCGCGTCGGGTTGCGCGGCCTGCCACAATGGTACCCTCGCCAAGGGCAAAGCGGCCTATGCCAAGCATATCGTGACGACGCAGCCGTGCGAGCTGTGCCATGCCAGTACGTCGGCGTGGGGGCCAGGTACGCCGATGAACCATGTGGGCATCACCTCGGGGTGCGCCAGTTGCCACAACGGCACCAATGCGCTCGGCAAGACAAGCTACGCCAAGCACGTGCCGACCACTCTTGCCTGCGAGACCTGTCACTCGGCGACTAACTTCACCGCCTGGGGACCGGGCACACCGATGAACCATGTGGGCATCGTCTCGGCCTGCTCGTCCTGTCACAACGGCACGCTGGCCGGGGGCACGACCGCCTATGCCAAGCATGTGCCGATCACCAAGAGCTGCGAAGTGTGTCACTCGCCGACCAAGTTCACTGCCTGGGGTCCGGGCACCAAGATGAATCACACCGGCGCAGGCGGCATCAGCTTGACTGCCGGGCCTTGCCAGAGCTGTCACAATGGCACGCTGGCGGGAGGCAAGAACAAGGGGCACGATCAGACCACCAAGGATTGCTATACTTGCCACACCAGTTTCACCGATTGGGGCAAGACCAAGCAGGAACCGCGCCCGCCTATCCCACCAGTGGCGCCAGTGACAGCGGCAGCGATCGCGCAGCAGAAGGCCACCGCCGCACCGATCGTGCGCATCGACCACAGCAACGTTCGCGGTCCTTGCCTGTCCTGCCACAATGGTACGACCGCGAAGGCCAAGGGCCCGCGTCATTTGCCAACTTCGAATAACTGCGACACCTGCCACCTGACCCGCGCATGGACACCGGCTCGCTTCGATCATGCTGCTGCGACCGGGCCATGCGCCACCTGTCACAACGGCATCGCCGCGCATGGCAAGTCGCGCACCCACGTGAACACGGTCGCAGGCTGCGAAACCTGCCACAGCAATCGGACGTGGGTCGTGGCGAAGCGCGTCGATCACAGCAAGCTGGTGGGCAATTGCACGAGCTGCCACAATGGTTCGACAACGGCACAGCGGGCGCCGGCGAAGCACTTCCTCACCAACCGCTCGTGCGACACCTGCCATACGACCAAAGACTGGGCCGTGACGTACCGTCACAGTTCGACGCGCTATCCTGGTGAACACCTCGGCAAGCTGACCTGCGTCAGCTGCCACACGGCCAACACGGAGACGCTAGCCTGGCGCTTCCCGACACTCGCGCCGACCTGCGCGGCATGTCACGCCAAGAGCTTTAAACCCGCGCAGCACGTCAAATCTCAGGCGCCGGCGCCGCTCAATTATACCGTCATGGAGCTGCGTGACTGCGCTGGTGCCTGCCACATCTACACCGACCCGACGATGCGAACGATCAAGACGCGGCGTATCGGCCACCATCGCCTGACAAGCCCGGCGCTCTAGGAGAATGCTGTGCAGGCTGCAACCGACAAGAGCAGGGGCAAGTGCCACCAAAGCATTATTGTCTTACGACGAACCATAGGCATTCGTACTTTGTTAACTGCCGAAGCTTTACCTTCTCGTAACCAGCGGAGTCGCCGTGCGAACCCTGTCCGCATTGGTGATGCGGCGTAGCGTCCTTGTGCTGATATCGCGTATGCATATTAGTTGTTGCGTTGAGTTCGCATGCCGGCGCTCGTCGCTTCGATACCGCACCTAGTTCCGATTTCGGTTGAGACTTCAGCCCCGGCTCAGATCCGTATCTTGAGCTTGGAACATCCTGGATGTTGGCGCAGTGCCGCGCGACAAACCGTATGGCGACCTTAGCGCTGGCCCTCGTCGGCCTGCTGCCGCCTTCGCTTGCCCATGCCGAGCCGGTGGCCGATCGGCTGCTTTCGGGTGTCCGGGTGGCGGAGACGAATGGCTGCTCAGTCGTCCAGATCGATTTCAATCTGCGCGTTCAGTATCAAAGCCATTTCCCTGCGGGTTCTGGCGATGAGCTGCGCATCCAAGTCCACCCACTCGACAAGCTCGCGAGTGACAAGCAAGTGCTGGCAAAACAGGAATCACTGCGCGCGCCTGGCAACGCGCGGGCTTCGATTCACGGCATCGAACTGGACCAGGTTGGGCCTAGCGCAAAGCTAACTGTCTATTTTAAACGCAACGTCGCCTTCAAGGTGGCGCAAGGCGTGGATTTCAAGAGCGTTGTGATCGCGATTGCTGGGCCGACGGCCTCGGCCTCGTGCAATCCCGTCCAGGATGCCCCGGTCGGCGCAGAGCAGGCGCAATCCCAGAATGGACTTCGCGGCAGTCTGGTCGGCAGCCAAAAAACCAAACTGCTGGTGCCGCCGCCGGAGTTGCTATCCCAAGAACAGCTCGGACAGCTGCTGGCAGAGGCGCGCATTGCGCTCGATAAATCGAACCCGGATCGCGCGGTCCAGCTTGCTGACCACGGCTGCTTGAGGCCGGTGATAGCAAATTCCGCCAGGACGCGCTGGAGATGCTCGGCGATGCGCGTGAACTGCGCGGCCAGACGGCGCATGCACGCGCGGAGTACAAGGAATACCTGAAGCAGTATCCGAGCGGCCAGGGTGCCGACCGGGTGCGGCAGCGGCTGGCTGCGATCGAGGCGGCTGGCACTCCGATTGCCGTCGTTCCACCGACGCTGGCTGCTGGCGCCGCGCGCAAAACAAGATCAAGCTTGGCAGTGACAATGACAAGGTTGGCCGCAGTGGCGCCAGTGCGTCGGCGAACGGCACTCACCTGCCGCTTGCGTCGAAATCGCCCGCCGAGTGGACGGTCAGCCAATACGGCAGCCTCTCGACCTTCTACAACCTGAACCAGGGTGGCCGCGGCTTCATCGAGACGCCGCGAACCAATGTCGGCTGGGACAAGGAAGATCCTTATCGTACCTACCAGAGCGCGTTTCTGAGCAACGCCGACTACGATGCGCGGTTTGAGAATGCCGCCTATGCCGGTCGGTTCAGGTTCTCGGCTTCACAACAGAACAGCCTGATTTCCAGCCAAGGCAACGATACCCGAATTTCGACGCTCTACCTCGACGGCCGGATCAAGGACAGCGGCATCAGCTCACGGATTGGCCGGCAATCGAGCACTTCGGGCGGCGTGCTCGGCCGGTTCGACGGCGCGGCGGCCGGTTACAAGGTGAACGACACAACCAAGTTGACAGCGATCGCCGGATCGCCGGTCGAGCGCAGCCGCGATACGCCCTTCAGCAACGACCGCTTTTTCTATGGCATCGGGTCCGAGTTCAGTTATTTCAGCAAGTCGCTGGAGACGAGCTACTATTTCATCGAGCAGCGGGCCGAAGGTTTACTCGATCGGCAGAGCGTTGGCACGGAGGTGCGCTTCGTGAAGAACAGCGGCGCCGGATATGGGGCGTTCGAATACGATGTGCATTTCGGTCAAATCAACAGTGCGGTGCTGACCGGCAGCCAGATGTTCGCCGATCAGTCTTCCGCCTCGGTGAACCTCGACTATCGCCGGTCGCCGGTACTGCTTGCGTCAAATGCCTTGCAGGGGCAGGGCGTCTACACACTCTCCGAGTTGTTGCGCCGCTATTCCTTGTCTGAGATCGACCAATTGGCATTTGATCGTACGGCCCAAAGCTATACCGGGACGATGTCGTACGCGCGGCCGCTCAATTCGCGGCTGCAGTGGGTCTCCGATCTCACGGTGAACTATCTGAGCGGCATGCGGGCTTCGGGCGGCGTCGACGCCATCCAGTCGAGTGGCATGGCCTACTATGCGGCGACACAGTTGATCGGCACCAGCGTGCTCAGGGAGGGCGATAGTGCAACGGTCGGGGTGCGCTATGCCAGCACTGAGACTTCGGACCGTTATATGCTGGAGTTCGGCAGTTACTATCCGATCACCCAGGATTGGCGCGTCAATCCGATGCTGCGGTTCGGATATGGCCAATACAAATCGGAAACGCGCTCTGAGTATCAGGTGATCCCTTCGGTGCGGACATCCTACCAGTGGCGGCCCGATACGCAGTTCGAGTTCGAACTGGGCGGCAAGATCGGCTTGACCGATTCACCAATTGGTCGCGAGTACCAGACCGATCTCTTGTTCCTGGCTGGCGTGCGTTATGACTTTTCGAACAGCAAGTAACCGCTCGTCGGGTTAGCAACGGCGTCACTTCGGGTCCGGCTCATGCGACCACGATGGTCGTCGCATTGGTGGCGTCGGCCAGCCGCATTGGGTCAACGGAAAAAATCGAATTTGGCGTGCCAGCGGCTGCGAATACGGTCGAATGCCTCAGTAAATCGCGGTCGATGTAGGTCGCGAGTGGCCTCGCATGGCCGAATGGCGGAATGCCACCTATCGCAAAGCCGGTGACTTCACGCACGAAGCGCGCATCGGGGCGGATCAGAGGTTCGCCGATGGCTGATGCAACTCCAGCTTCATCGACACGATTGGCGCCCGATACCAGCAGCAGGTAGGGCTTCTCCGAGGCCGCACCGCGAAATACCAGCGATTTGACGATCTGACCGACGCTGCACTCGCACGCAATGGCTGCCTCATCGGCGGTGCGCGATGATTGCGCCAACACCTGGATTTCGACGTTGAGGCCCAGCGCCAAGGCAGCATCGGCGACACGTTGGCAGGCTTCGGGCAGGTCGTTCATGCTGCACTGCCGCGCGGCGGCATCCGACAATGGTTGCTTGGTCATTGCCGCCTAAGCTAAGAGTGCGCCAATGACAAGCGCCGCCCGGTCGGGGTGGCCTAGCGAGGCGTTCATGAAGGTCGATGAAGCAACCGTCCACCGCATTGCGCGGCTGGCCCGCATTAAGGTCACCGACGAGGAAGCACGCGGCCTCGAAAAGGAGCTGACTGGCATTCTTGACTGGGTAAAGATGCTGGACGAAGTCGACACAAAAGATGTCGAGCCGATGACCCGCGTCGTGCCGATCGAGCTGCGCCAGCGCGTGGACAAGGTCACCGATGGCGAGATCGCCGACGACGTGACCCGGAACGCGCCCAAGATCGAGGATCACTTCTTCGTTGTGCCGAAGGTCGTGGAATGAGTGAAGACGCCAAACCGGCGTTCAAGATTCCGCGCGTCGAGATCGCGCAGGAGGATCCGCGTCAGCCCGAGGTGGTTGCGCTGATCGACGCGCTCGACGACTTCTCGAAGTCGCTGTATCCGCCAGCAAGCAATCATCTGCTCGATGTCGAGGCTCTGGCCCGGCCGGACGTGGTGTTCTTCGTCGCGCGGCAAGAGGGCAAGGCGATCGGCTGCGGCGCTGTTCGGTTCCTCGATGCCACGCATGGCGAGATCAAACGCATGTACGTGCCGCACGAGGCGCGTGGCCGGGGCCTGGGCTGGGTGCTGCTCGACGCAATCGAGGCCGAGGCCCGGCACCGTGGCATCACGCAGTTGTCGCTCGAAACCGGAATTCACAATTTGCAGGCCGTGCACCTCTACCGCCGCGCCGGTTACCGCGATAGCCCGCCGTTCGGCGATTACAAGCCTGATCCATTGAGCCTGTTCATGACCAAAGAGATCGCCTGAGACATGTCCAAGAACGAACTTACCAAACTGACGTTGGCCGACGCACGTGACGGGCTCAAGAAAAAGCAGTTCACTTCCGTCGAACTGACCAGCGCCTTCAACGACGCGATTGCGGCCGGCAATGCAGCCCTCAATGCCTACGTGTTGACCACGCCAGAGCATGCGCTCGCCCAGGCCAAGGAAAGCGACAAGCGCATCGCCGCCGGCAAGGCCGGTGCGCTCGAAGGCTTGGCCCTCGGCATCAAGGATCTCTATGCGACGAAGGGTGTGCGTACCACCGCCTGCTCGAAGATCCTCGACGGCTTTACGCCGACCTACGAGTTGACGGTAACTCAGAATTTGTGGGATGCCGGTGCCGTCATGCTCGGCAAGCTCAACAACGATGAGTTCGCCATGGGTTCGTCGAACGAGACCAGCGCCTTTGGCAATGTCGTCAATCCGTGGCGCCGCAAGTCGAAGTCGGGCGCAATCTCGAACGACAAGTTGGTGCCGGGCGGCTCATCGGGCGGCTCGTCGGCGGCTGTCGCTGCCGACATGTGCCTTGCCGCCACCGCCACCGACACCGGCGGCTCGATCCGCCAGCCGGCGGCCCTAACCGGCACGGTCGGGATAAAGCCGACCTACGGCCGCTGCTCGCGCTGGGGCATCGTCGCCTTCGCCTCTTCGCTCGATCAGGCCGGCCCGATCGCCAAGACCACCCGCGACGCCGCCATCCTGCTCAAGGCGATGGCGAGCCACGATCCAAAGGATTCGACCTCGGTCGATGCCCCCGTTCCCGACTACGAGGCCGAGATTGGCAAGTCGATCAAGGGCCTGCGCATCGGCGTGCCGAAGGAATATCGCGTCGACGGCATGTCGCCCGAGATCGAGGCGCTTTGGCAGAAGGGCATCGCCTGGTTGAAGGATGCCGGCGCCACCATCCACGACATCTCGCTTCCCCATACCAAGTACGCGCTGCCGGCCTATTACATCGTGGCGCCGGCCGAAGCCTCATCGAACCTCGCCCGCTATGACGGCGTGCGCTACGGCCTGCGCGTGCCCGGCCGCGACGTTACCGAGACCTACGAGAACACGCGTGCAGCAGGCTTCGGCAAGGAAGTGCGGCGCCGTATTCTCATTGGTACCTACGTGCTGTCGGCCGGCTACTACGACGCCTACTACCTCAAGGCACAGAAGGTGCGCACGCTCATCAAGCGCGACTTCGACGAGGCCTGGAACACGGTCGATTGCGTGCTGACGCCAACGACGCCGTCGCCAGCCTTCGCCGCCGGCGAAAAATCCGGTGATCCGCTCGCGATGTACCTGGAAGATATCTTCACGGTGACCGTCAACATGGCCGGTTTGCCGGGCATCTCGGTACCGGCGGGCCTTTCGAGCCAGGGCACGCCGCTCGGTCTGCAGCTGATCGGCAAGCCGTTCGACGAAGGCACCCTGTTCCGCGCCGCCCAGGCGATCGAAAACGCCGCCGGAAGGTTCCCGGTGCCGGCCAAGTGGTGGGCGTGAGGCGTGGCGGATCGGCTACAAATTTGATCCGTCCGCAGTGAAAATGTGCGGTCGCCGCCGCTGGGGTTGTTGCGGCGCCGGGCGGTGCGCTATCCAAGTCCCATCCACAGCCCAAAGGATAGGATCTGTGATCGGACGCCCTGCGACACTACTCTCGATTTGCTTGGTCGCGGCTGGATTGGCCGGTTGCGGCGCGCAGACGACGCGCGTCGACGATGCGTCGCTGACGACGGGTTCGATTGCGCGCACCAAGAAGGGTATTGCGCTCGTCAAACTCGGCGCCGCGGTCAACGCCTGCAATACCGGCACCGTGACCATCGGCGTACGCGACGGTGTCAAGTTCCGCGATATCAACACGTTGCGCGTTGTCGGCCTCAATTCGCCGACCCAGCCGGCGGTGGCAGAGGTTGAACTCGATCCCGGCGAGTACCACGTCACGAGCTACAGTTGCGTGACGCCGACGCGCGGCGTGGTGCGGGTGGCGAGCCAAATGCACCTGTCGGGCAAGTTTGAGAGCCTGGCCTCGTTCTCGATCGCGGCCGGCGAGGTCGTCAACACCGGCTTCCTGGTGATCGAGCCGGTGCGGATGGTATTGCCGAAGATCGCAATCGCGGCGTGGCGCATTTCGGTGCGCGACTGGCCAATTGAGGAATTGAATTGGTTCAAGACCCAGCGGCCACAACTCTACGCCGCGATGCAGGCGCGGCTGATGACGGTGACGAAGATCCCGCCTGTTACGGCAGAGCAGGTCGCTACCGCATGCGAGCCGCATAAGAAGCTTAAGGCCGAAGGCAAGATCCAGGAGCTGCCGGCGCTGTGCAGGCCGGGTGCTCCTTTGCCGGGCGTGCCGGCCGGTGATCCGCAGTCGCCCGGCGCCTCGCAGCCCGGTGCAAAGCCCAAGAAAAAGGCCGTCGACGCCTGACGGAGCGGCCTGAGCCTCGGCAGACTCCTAGGCGCACGATTGGTCGTGTTCTGCTATCGTTCCTCTATCTCGGGAGGCGACGGTGGTGATGCGTCGACTCATGTTCCGCGTATTGGCGAATGCCGCCGTCGGCCTTTCCGGGTGTGCGCAGACTTCGAAGGTCGAGGGTGACGTTTCAACTGCGACTTTGACCCAGCAGCACAGGGCCGTCGCGTTGATGCGCATTGGCGCCGCGATGGCGACTACTTCAAGCGCGGGCAACCGCCGACGGCCGCCGTGAAGTAACCGCTCGGCACTTGAACAATCGGGCGCGAGGCCTGTAAGCAGCAGGGGCAACATTCCATTCGGAGCCCGACCCATGCCACCACGCGCCCCCGCCGACTGCCCGTCCATGATCGAGGTGCGCGCCGAGATCGATCGCTGCGACGCGGCGCTGGTCGGCATGATCGCCGAGCGCTTCGGCTACGTCGAGCGCGCCTGGCAGATCAAGTTGGCCGAGAATGCCGCAGCCAACGTGCCGTGGCGCAATCAGCAGGTGATCGACAAGGTGCGGGCCCTGGCCGTCGACAAGGGCGTGTCGCCTGACCTGTGCGAGGCCCTGTGGCGCCAAATGATCGGCTGGTTCATCCAGTACGAGGAAGAGAAGCTGCGCAAGGAAATGGAAGCCAAGGGTTAGGCCGATCCTCAGGCCTTGGCGGCTGGTGCCACCACCGCCGCCACGGTCGCTGGCGCCACAACAGCCGCCTGCACCGTCCCGTAGATGCCGGCCTCGCGGAAGGCCTTGAGGATGGCGATGTGCAGGTTCGACTTCACCCGTCCGCTCGCTGTCACGTCGGATAGCGTCACGCGTAGCGAGAACTCGAGCCGGTCGGTAGCGAACGTATCGAGGGCTGCCATTGGCGCCGGACTAGCCATTACCAGTTGCTGATCACGGGCGGCCTTTTCGAGCAGGGCGACGACGATGTCCGGATCGGCCTGCGCGTCGGTTGCGAACTTCAAGATGACACGGCCCAATAGATTGCGATGGGTCCAGTTGAGCACGCGGCCCGAGATCAGCTCCGAGTTGGGGACAATCAGGCTCGCCCGGTCAAAGGTTTCGATTTCCGTCGACCTCACTGAGATGCGGCGCACGTTGCCCTGCTGGTCGCCGACGACGATCCAGTCGCCGACTTTGATCGGCCGCTCCACCAGCAGGATCAGGCCAGACACGAAGTTGTTGACGATCGACTGCAGGCCGAAGCCGATACCGACCGACAGCGCGCCGGCGACGATCGCGAGACTGGTGATGTCGAAGCCGGCATAGGAGACCGAAATCAAGGCCGCGAGGCCGATGCCGACATAGCCGACCGCCATATCGACGGAGTTGGCGACGCCAGCGTCCATCCGGCCCTGGGTCAACACGCGCTCGCGCAACCAGCGCTGAACCATGCGGGTCAAGAACAGCAGCGCAATGAACAGGACGAGGCCGATCAGGATGCGCACCAGCGAGATGCGGAAATGGCCAACTTCGAAGCCGAAGAACAGCGCCTTGGCCCAATCACGGATATCGGCGCCGGCAAAGCCCCATTGCAACAACAGCAGTGGCAAGGCGAGCAGACCGATCGTGAATGTGGCCGCGACCTCGCCGAGTTTGACGAGTTGGCCCTGCCGCCCGCTGTCGATGCCGAAACGGCTCTCCAGCAAGCGGCCGACACGGCTGCGCTCGCCACCGCGCTCGCGGGTGAGGGCGCGAACCGCGAGGTAGAGCAGCCCGGCAATGGCGACCACCGTGCCGGTCAGCACGATCTGCTGGGCGATGAAGCGACCCAGCGCCACATAGCCGAGGGTGGAGGAGATCACGATCGACGCGACCAGCAGCCACATCGGCAGCTTGATCCACAGCGGCGCATGTCGGCTGACGGGATTGATGTTTAAATGGTCGAGACCGTTGACAGCGCGCAACGGACCGGTTTGCGGCACGAATGGCGTCAGCAAAAGAGCGGCGAGCAACAGCGCGGACACGATGTTGGTGATGAAACTTTGCGCCACAGTGACGACGAGCGGCACATAGATCGCGCGTCCGAATTCGACCAGCACGGTGTCGACGATATAGATCGCCAACAGTGCCTTGATGAACAGGTGGAGGTGGGACGCGGTTCGGTCATCCACCGGGATCAGGCGCCATTGCGGCGCGCGGGGGGACAGCGCGACGCCGGCGAGGATCGAGCCGACGATGTATAGCAGGATGCCCTGCAGGCCGATCTCCGCGACCCGCTCCCAGGGTGAGAACCACAGGTCCAGTTGGTCGAAGCCGATGTAGAGCAGCATGATCGCCGCCACCGGCGCCAGCATTCGCGCTGGAGCGACCTTGGCGGCCGAGATGATGCGATCGAAGAAGTTGGGGATGCCGGCGAAGCGTTCGCGCCGGCCGAGCACGAGTTGCCGCGCGGCGAGCCAGAGTAACAACGCGGCGGTGATTGTACCTGCCAAGACGCCAGCAACCGACATCCCCTTGCGGCCGACCCAGTACAGCCAGTCACCGCCGTAATATTTCGCGCGTCCGACGATGCTCGGTAGGCGCTCGCCGACATCGATCCAAATCGCCGGCAGCAGCGGGCTGGTTCGGCGTTCGAACAGATTGCGGGCAAAGATCTGGTAGCGCATCACCGTGATGCGATCGATCAGCTGTTTGGCCCGCACCCAAGCCAATTCAGTCGTCTTGACGGCGCCATCAAGGGCACCGGCCATTGCGTTGAGGCGCGCGCGCTCGGCAGCCACCGTCGCGCTTTCTGGCGGTTGTCCACTGGCCGGCGGGGGCCCAAGTTTCTCGACTTGGCTTTTGACCTCGGCCAGTTGCGGCCGCAATGCCTCCGCCGTCGACGTCGATTTATAGATGATCTGCTCGACGTTGCCGCGTAGTCGCTGCAACTCGCCTTCCAGCTCCTTGAGCTGTTGAATTGATTTCTCCGCCGTCTCGATGCTCTTGGCGAGCTTTTCGACGGGGTTGGTGACCTCCGGTGGCAAGGCGGCGGCGGTTGGTGCCGGTGGCGGAGCTGGCGTCGCAACGGGCGGCGTGGCGGCAGGCGTTGGCGCGGGCGTGGAAGCGGCGGGCGGCGGCGTCACCGGCGCTTGTTGAGCGACGGCCGACAATGGCAAAGCCGCGGTCAGCAGAGCAATACAAAGCCCAAGGCGAACACACCGGATCATGGCGAGGCGATCTCCAAAAAGCGAGTTTGTAGCCAAAGGCGCCGGTTGGCTCGCCACCCAAAGGGGGCGCCAATGTCGCCGCAGACTTCTTGTCCCCAGTCCCCCTGCGCGAGTCGCGCAAACAGTCATCGAAGCCACCAGCCAATGTCACCATTGCGGCATTGGCGAGTTGATTAACGCACTGTCTAGCGACAGATCGGCTGGCAGGGAAGTACGGTCATGGCGATGCGAATTGTCGCAAACGCGCCATGGGCGCGACATGATTGCCAACGGTCGGCCCAAAAGCATCGAGCCGACGACCGAGGCACCCTTACGGGCAGCTCAATCGTCGGCTCGATATGGTTCGAATATCGCGGCTTGGATCGTTTATTCGGCTGCCTTGGCGCGCAACGAATGGCGGCCCTTGTTGGCCAGCAGATCGAGTTCCTCGCGGGTCACGCGCGCGGCATAGCTCAATTGGTCGCGGGTGTGCTCGGACGTGATGAAATAGCGAACGCGATCGGTTTTGAGCTGCACAGCCGGATGAATGATCGGCAGGGCGTTGACGCCACGCTGAAACAGGCGATCGGTCAACCGGATCGCCAATACCGGGTCACCGACGATTACCGGCACGACCGCGTAGCCGTCCGACACGCCGGTATCGAGGCCCAGCGCCTTGCACTCGGCGAGGAAGAATTGGCCGTTCTCCTGCAGCCGCTTCACCCGGTCCGGGCTGCGCTGCAGGACTTCCAACGACTTCAACGCCGCAGCCGTCGAGGCGGCTGGCAGGCCGACAGAGTAAACAAAGCCGGGTGACTGGTACTTCAGCACGTCGATCAATTCGCGCGTGCCGCAGATGTAGCCGCCGCAGGACGACAGGGTCTTCGACAGCGTGCCCATCCAGATATCGACGTCACGCGGATCAACGCCGCAGTGTTCGGCAATGCCATGTCCGGTCTCGCCGAGAACACCGATACCGTGCGCCTCGTCGACCATCAGCCAGGCGCCGTAGCGCTGCTTGACCTCGATGAAGCGGGCGAGGTCCGGCACGTCGCCGTCCATCGAATAGAGCCCCTCCATCAGCACCAGCGCGAAGGTGTGGTTCTCGCGGTGCTCGGCGAGCTTGATCTCAAGGTCGTCGGGATCATTGTGGTTGAAGGGGACGAGCTTGGCGCCCGACAACTTGGCGCCGGTGGTGGCGCTGTTGTGGATGAAGCTGTCGTAGAAGATGATATCCTTTGGACCGACGATGGTCGAGATCGCCGACACGTTGGTGGCGTGGCCGCTGACGTAGACCAAGGCGTCTTCGGTTTCGTAGAACTTGGCCAGCGCCGCCTCGAGTTCGGCATGGACCGGACGCTCGCCGGCGACAAGCCGGCTGGCCGAGACAGACGTGCCGTACTGCTTGGTGGCGGCGATCGCAGCGGCGGCGACGTCCGGGTGCTGGTTCAAGCCCAGATAGTCATACGAGGCGAAATTGATGTAGCTGTCGGCGCCGATCCGTGCCTTGGCGCCGGAGCGCTCCTCGTGGACCTGGAAGAAGGGGTCCTTCAGACCAAACATCTTCTGGTATTCGCGGTACTTGGCGATCGAGCGATAAGTTGGCAACTCGGCGAACGTCGGCGTGCGGCGGCCATCCGCATTGTGCGTCGGTAGCGGGCGGGCGTGATACCACCGCTTGACCGCGGCGATTGCGACCTTCGAAATCGTCGACACCGAAGTCGTGGAGACGTTATCTTCTTTGCGACTGTGTTGCGACGACATCGAACTCTTACCCCTGGATTGCTGACATCACGCCGAGCTTTTGCTGGTGACGATCGATTTCACTGACATGCCCGACTTATTATTGTCGGAATAAACTTCGTTATATGAAGGGCTAACGTAGCGTGCTTCAAGTAGTTTATTGCATTCAAGTCAACCCCACGATTGGTAACAGGCTTGCTCATATGCCAAAATCGCCGGTCTCAATTGCCATCACTGGGGCCAGCGCCGGTTTAGGCGCAGCACTAGCAATGGCTTACGCCGCGCCCGGTATTCACCTAGGATTGATCGGACGATCCCGGCCTCGGTTGCTGAATATAGCAGAGCAATGCCGTTCAGCCGGAGCGTCAGTCGAAGTCTTGGTTACCGACGTGACCGACTACACCAACATGGTAACTGGATTGGCGGAATGGGAGCGGGTGCGACCGATAGACCTAATTATAGTTAATGCAGGGGTATTCGACGGCCATGGCCCTGCCGGCCAAATGGAAACGATGCCCGGCATCGAGGCTCAGGTTGACACCAACCTGCTCGGTCTAATCTCGACAGTGAACGCGGTTCTGCCCGGAATGCGCAAGCGGGGGAAAGGCACGATCGCACTGATTGGGTCGCTCGCCGCCTTGCAACCTCTGGCTGATGCGCCCGCCTACAGCGCCAGCAAGGCCGGCGCCATGGCATATGGCGAAGCACTGCGGGAATACCTTTTGCCAGAAGGGGTTAGGGTGGCGCTCGTCTATCCGGGCCACATCGCGACGGCACAAGTGGAACACCACGTCGGCGCCCTGCCACTGCTGCTGACGCCGCAGGCCGCGGCGGCAATTATCAAACGCGGTCTCGATCGGGGACGCACGTTCATCGCCTTCCCTTGGCAGCTATTGTGGCTCATCCGGCTTGGCCGCATGGTGCCCTGGCGCCTGCGGGCGAGGTTCGGCAAGGGCTTCCGCTTCTTCGTCCGGCCATAGCCAACAGGATCACGCCCGCCGATGCAGTATCCGGGCTCTGATCGTGCCGTCTAGTTCACGGATTCGACCGAGAATGTCGCCAGCATCAGCCACCGCGCCTTCCGCGTCGAGCACGACATAGCCGAGGTCGCCGTCGGTCTGGTAGCTCTGGGCCGCGATATTGACCTTGTGCTCGGCGAATATGCGGTTGAGCCGGCCGAGCTCGCCGGGAAGATTGCGCTGTACCTGGATGAACCGCGTTCCGGCTGGCCTGGGGGATAACTGCACCTGCGGGAAGTTGACGGCGCCCGTGGTCGAGCCGACATCCGAGTACTCGACGAACTTGCGGGCAACCTCGGCGCCAATGCGCTCCTGTGCTTCCTCGGTCGAACCGCCGACATGCGGCGTCAGAATGACATTATCGAGCCCCTGCAGTGGCGACGCGAATGCCTCCTTGTTCGACGACGGCTCGACCGGGAATACGTCGATTGCCGCCCCCGCGAGATGGCCGGATGTGATCGCGGCGGCCAGCGCATCGAGATCGACCACCGTGCCGCGCGAGTTGTTGATCAGATAGGCGCCCCGCTTCATGGCGGCGAACTGGCTTGCACCGATCATGCCCTGGGTCGCCGGTGTTTCGGGAACGTGCAGGCTGACGACGTCGGCCCTGGCTAGCAACTCGGCCAGCGTCGTCGTCGGCTCGACGTTGCCATGCCTGAGCTTGTCGGTGTGGTCGTAGTAGATCACCCGCATGCCCAGCGCCTCGGCGATATTCGACAATTGGCTGCCGATATTGCCATAGCCAACGATGCCGAGCGTCTTGCCGCGCACCTCGTTCGAACCGACCGCGCTCTTGTCCCAGCCACCGCGATGGGCAGCCTGGGATTTCGGAAAAATGCGACGGAACAGCATCACGATTTCCGCAATGGTGAGTTCGGCCACGCTGCGGGTGTTGGAGAACGGCGCATTGAACACCGGGATGCCCATGGTGCGGGTGGCGCCAAGATCGACCTGGTTGGTGCCAACCGAGAAGCAGCCAACCGCGATCAGTGACCGGACGCCGTCCATCGCCGCCGCATCGAGTTGGGTACGCGAGCGGATGCCCAGCATGCTGACGCCTTGCAGCGCGGCGCGTAGTTCCGTGCCGTCAAGCGCAGTCGAGCGGCGGTCGATGTTGGTGTAGCCGGCCCCTGTCAGGACGTTGACCGCGGTGTCCGAGATCCCTTCCAACAGCAGGATCTTGATCTGGTCCTTGGCGCGCGACAGGGCCTTCGGCATGGGGCAGTCACTCCGAATTCGATGGATGCCGGGTTAGTGGCACAAAAACGCAAAAGGCGCAGTGCCCCGTAGGTCACTGCGCCCTCGGACTATCGAGGCCATCAATCGTTGGCGGCCTTGGCTTTCACCGGCTTACGCAGGAACGCCGGCACGTTGTCGGCAAAGCCGGTCGGCGCGCCACGGTCTTCGCGGTCCGGCCGCTGCGGCCGACGTTCACGCGGTTCGCGCTGCTGTGGCGGCCGGTCCTGGCGTCCCGTTTCCGGGGCGCGCGGTGGTCGTTCGCCACGGGTTGGTGCGGCCGCCTGCTGATCGCGCGGCCGCTCATCGCGATTGCGCTCCGGGCGGTCCCGATCGGGCCGCCGCTCGCGCGGCTGCCTTGGCTGGGTCTGCTCGTCGAGGTTGGTGACCGGCCAGTCCCGGACCACCGGCTGGTCGGATGTCTCGGCACGCCGAACCTCACGGCTCGGCTGATCCTTCGGCGCATCCCGACGCGGGCTAGGCTCGCGACGTGGTTCCTGTCGCGGTGCTTCGCGACGGGCGTCCACGGGTTGACCGTCTTCACGGCGTGGCGGACGTTCGCGGCGCGGTGGACGACCACCTTCACGGCGCTGAGCCGGTACCCGCTCCGCCGCTGCGCGCTCGGAGGGCGCCTCGGAACCGATGGTTTCGACCGATTCGGGAACAGCGCCGGCCGCAGTTGCCACGCGTGGAGCCCGCTCGGGACGAGCACTCTCGCTCGGCCGGCCGCGTTCGGGACGACGATCGCGATCACGGCCGCCACGGCGGTCGCCACCACGTTCCTCGCCGCGGCTGCTGGCCATCCGACCGCGACGCTTCTTCTTCGAACTATCGGCAATGTCCTGCTCGGTCGGCGCATCACCGATCCAGGCCGGTGCCTCGCCGGTTTGCTTCTCGATATCCTTGAGCAACCGCAAATCGTCGGCCGAAACCAGCGACAGGGCACGTCCCTCGCGACCCGCACGACCGGTACGGCCAATGCGATGGACATAGTCGTCGCCGGCCCACGGCACGTCGAAGTTGAACACGTGGCTGACATCGGGGATATCGAGTCCGCGTGCGGCAACGTCGCTGGCCGCCAGCAGTTGGATGCTGCCGGCACGGAACGCGTCGAGCGTCGCCGTCCGCTGTGACTGTTCCATGTCGCCATGCAGGGCACCGGCGTTGAAACCGTGCTTCTGCAGGGACTTGAGCAAAATCGCGACGTCACGCTTGCGATTGCAGAAGATGATCGCGTTCTTGACGTTCTCGGTCTTGATCAGTTCGCGCAGAACCTCGCGCTTGGCAAAATCCTCGGGCTCCGGGCAGAACTTGAACAGCTGCGTGATGGTCTTCGCGGTCGTCGCCGGCGGCGCAACTTCGATCCGTTCCGGGTTATTGAGGAACTGGTCGACGAGACGTGTGATCTCGGGCGGCATGGTCGCCGAGAAGAACAGCGTCTGCCGGCGCGGCGGCAGCAGCTTGCAGATCTTCTCGATGTCCGGGATGAAGCCCATGTCGAGCATCCGGTCGGCCTCGTCGATGACGAGGATTTCGACGCCCATCAACATGATGCGGCCGCGCCCGAAATGGTCGAGCAGCCGGCCTGGGGTGGCGATCAACACGTCGACGCCGCGGTCGAGTTTCTTGATCTGCTCGTCCATCGCCGTGCCGCCGATCAGCAGGGCGACGTCCAGCTTATGATTGACGCCGTATTTCTCGAAGCTCTGCGCCACTTGGGCGGCAAGTTCGCGGGTCGGCGCGATGATCAGCGAGCGCGGCATGCGCGCGCGCGCGCGGCCAGTCTCAAGACGGGTGATCATCGGCAGCACGAAGGCAGCGGTCTTACCGGTGCCGGTCTGCGCGATGCCGAGCACGTCGCGCCCTGAGATCGCGACCGGGATCGCCTGACTCTGGATCGGTGTCGCCGTGGTGTAGCCGGAAGCCTCGACGGCGGCCAGCACCTTGGGGCTGAGGCCAAGCTCAGCGAAGGTTTTCGTTTGCAAAAGTAGCAGTCTCCATCACCCATTATCAAGCCACGCGCCCGCCCTGAAGTGACGAACCACGGCATCAGAACGAGCGCAGGGGAGGGGTATTTGCCTATTGGTGGCAAAAAACGTAGCTGGATTTCCGAAAAGGGATCAATGAACCGAAGTTCCCCTGCGCCCAGCACACAAGCGGCCTGACAGAAAAGACGGTGAAATGCAACAAAAACCTCGAATTTGTTGAAATCGGTCGGGGAGGCGCTGGTTCGGCGGCGAAAAATTGAGGCAATCTGCCCAGCGAACGCCAATATGGGGTATTGAACCATCAAACGAACCGAACTTGGAGCCGCCCCATGACCGCCGCCGCCGAACCGCTCGTGCTGGTGCCCGGATTGTTGTGCTCAGCCGACCTGTTCGCTGCCCAGATCGCAGCACTTGGCCGGGATCGGGCGGTGACGGTGGCCGATCACACCACCGCCGACAACCTGCCCGACATCGCGCATTCGATATTGCGCGCAGCGCCGCCGAAATTTGCCCTCGCCGGGCTGTCGATGGGCGGCTACATCGCCTTCGAAATGCTGCGCCAGGCGCCCGAGCGCATCACCCGGGTCGCGCTGCTCGACACCAACGCGCGCGCCGACCGCCCCGACCAGTTGAAGACGCGTCACGTCCTGATGGGTGCGGCGCGGGTGATTGGTGTGCGCGCCGTCCAGGGCATGCTGCTCAAGTTCCTGGTTCACAAGGACCGGTTGGGCGATCGTGAATTGACCGCGCGGGTACTGCTGATGGCGGACGGCATCGGCGTCAATGCCTTCATCCGCCAGCAGCAGGCGATCCTTGGCCGCCCCGACAACCGGGAATTCCTGAAGTCGATCAAATGTCCGACGGTGCTCGTGGTCGGTGCCGAGGACGCGCTGACGCCAGTGAAGGTGCACGAAGAAATGCTGGGCCTGATTGCGGGCGCGAAGCTCGAGGTGATCGCCAACTGCGGGCATCTGTCGACGATGGAGCGGCCCGATGAGGTAAACCGGATACTGGAGAAGTGGCTGACTTCTTGATCGGGGCGCGACAACCAGAACGCCCATGAACTGGAACGAGAAAGTCTTTGCCTATTGCGAGCGCGGCAGTGATCCGGGCTTCTGGGCCGAGCCGCTCAACGCGGTTTCCAATGCAGCCTTTATCATCGCGGCGGTATTGGCGCTGATCGATTGGCGTCGGTCACGGCGCGAAGCGATGGAACTACTCCTCATCATCACGGTATTCCTAATCGGAATTGGCAGTTTTCTATTTCACACAGTCGCGACCAAGTGGGCGCGATTTGGCGACGTCGCCCCGATCGGCGTTTTCATGCTGGGCTATCTGGTATTCGCACTCAGACGGTTTGTCGGATTGAATTGGCCCGGCGCGGCAGTGGCAATCGGCTGCTTTCTGGCGGCGGGTGCAATCGCCGGGTTCAATGCGTTGTCACGAGTGGCGCCTGCTTCAATGGTTCGCTGGGCTATGTGCCGGCGCTGGTCGCCATGATCCTCGTCGCCGTCGTCGCGGGCAGGCGGCAACACCCATCAATGCGAGCGGTGAGCATGGCTGCCGCGATATTCGCACTGTCGCTGGTATTCCGCTCGATCGACATGGCGGCGTGCCCGGCCACGCTGATACAACCGGGGTGGCGGACGGGAACGCACGCGCTCTGGCACATCCTCAACGCGGTGGTGCTGTATCTGCTGCTGGTCGCGGCCTCCCGGCACGGCGCGGCAACTGAAAGCCAGGAAATGGTTATCCGAAATTAAATAAATATGGCGCAATTCGGGATGCCAATTGCTGCTTTTATTTACGGCTAATTTTTCTATTTGCCTTCAAATTCCCGCCAGCGGCCCACATCTTTAATGGGCATCGTCTTTCAACCGCGGAGTGCCAATCATGGCCGCCATTCTTCCTTCAGGCTTCGAATTCTTCGGTCTTGCGTTGATTGTGCTGATCGCCGCCGCCCTGTGGGCAACGGTCAAGGTCGTACCCCAGGGCTCCAATTGGACGGTCGAAAGCTTCGGCCGCTACACCCGGACGCTGTCGCCCGGACTGCATATCCTGGTGCCCGTCATGGAACGGGTCGGCTCCCGGATGAATATGAAGGAGCAGGTGATGGATATTCCCTCGCAGGACATCATCACCCGCGACAACGCCATGGTCCGTGTCGACGGCGTCGCCTTCTATCAAGTACTGAACGCCGCCAAGGCGTCATACGAGGTCAACTCGTTGGAGCCGTCGATCATCAACCTGACGATGACCAACATCCGCACCGTCATGGGCTCGATGGACCTCGACGAGCTGCTGTCCAACCGCGACAAGATCAATACCCGCCTGCTGCACGTCGTTGATGCCGCCACCGAAGCCTGGGGCATCAAGGTCACCCGCATCGAGATCAAGGACATCGAACCGCCGCGCGATCTGGTCGACAGCATGGCCCGTCAGATGAAGGCCGAGCGTGAAAAGCGCGCGCTGGTGCTCGAATCGGAAGGCATGCGGGCAGCCGCGATCCTGAAGGCCGAAGGCGAGAAGCAAGCGGTGATGCTGTCGGCCCAGGGCCGCAAGGAAGCCGCCTTCCGCGATGCCGAGGCGCGCGAGCGTTCGGCGCAAGCCGAGGCCGAAGCGACCCGGATGGTGTCGCAGGCGATCTCCGAAGGCAACGTGCAGGCGATCAACTACTTCGTCGCCAACAACTATGTGAAGGCCCTGGAGGCGCTGGCCAAGGCGCCCAACACCAAGATCATCATGATGCCGCTCGAAGCCTCAAGCGTGATCGGTTCGCTGGCCGGACTGGCGCAGATCACTGGCGAGGCCTTCGGTGGTGGTTCACCCAACGCGCAACCGAAACCGCCGGCCAAGCCCGCCCCTCGGGGTTCGGTACCCCACGTCTGATCGGTCGTCATAGCCCTGAAAACGAAACGCCCGGCAACAGTGACTGTTGCCGGGCGTTTCGTTGCGAGTGCGGTTTTCAGTTCGCCTTCGGCGTCAGGGCATCGATCGACGCTGGCGGCTTAGTCACGTCGATCATGCCACCCAGCGGTGCCGGCATCGCCGGCGCCGTGGTTGGAGCCGGTGCCGCTGGCGCCGCCGGAGCGGGTGCCGGAGCCGCTGGGGCGGGAGCAGGTGCCGCTGCCGGAGCAGCCGGCGGGGTCAAGCCCGGAGGCGGACCGCCAAGGCTGGGCGGCGGACCGCCGAGGCCTGGGGGCAAACCGCCCAAGCCCGGAGGTGCGCCGCCGGGAATGCCGCCGAACGGTGAACCCATCGGCATGTTGAGGCCGCCCGGTGCGCCACCGGCGCCGCCGAAGCCCGGGATCGTGATCTCAACCTTCGATGGATCGATGACCGGTGCCACCGACTTGTAGTGCATGACCATCTGCGGGAACGCGATGACGAGGCCGACCATGATGCACTGGATGATCACGAAGGGCACCGCACCCCAGTAGATCTGACCGGTGGTGACGGGCTCGGTCATGATGCCGGTCACCTTGTCCTTGTACGGCTCCTTCGGTGCCACCGAGCGCAGGTAGAACAAGGCGAAGCCGAACGGCGGATGCATGAAGCTCGTCTGCATGTTGACGCCGAGGATGACGCCGAACCAGATCAGGTCGATGCCGAGCTTCTCAGCCGCCGGTCCGAGCAGCGGGATCACGATGAACGCCAGCTCGAAGAAGTCGAGGAAGAAGGCGAGCAGGAACACCATGATGTTGACGAAGATCAGGAAGCCGGTCTGGCCGCCCGGCAGCGACACCAACAGATGCTCGACCCAGAGGTGGCCGTTGACGCCGTAGAACGACAGCGAGAAGATGCGCGCGCCGACCAGGATGAACACCACGAAGGCGGACAGCTTGGCGGTGGCTTCCACCGCCGAGCGCAGCAGCGCCATATTGAACCGGCGCGGATCGTTGTCGAGCCAGCGCTTGAACATGGCGAGCAGGATCGAGCCGGTTGCGCCCATGGCGCCGCCTTCGGTCGGCGTCGCGACGCCGATGAAGATGGTGCCGAGCACGAGGAAGATCAGGAACAGCGGCGGCACCATGACGAAGGTGACTTGCTGCGCCATCAGCGACAGGAAGCGGATGCCGGTCAGGCGGGCGAGGATCCAGTTCACGACCGCTGCGGCAAAGGCGACGATAATGCCGACGCCCATCGTCAGGATGACGAACTCGGCGCCGTTGTACTTGGTGCTGCTCATGACATAGACGCCGATGCAGGCAGCGATCACGGACAGCAGCAAAAGTGACATCAGACCGCGCTCGTCGCCACCGTTCATGAGGGTGCCGGGCAGGCCCATCAGCAACCGCAGGAGCAACAGCAAGCCGACGATCTTGGCAATAATGATGATGATGCTCAACACTTCGAATGTCGCGCCCTTGCCGAGCACGGAGTCGTACAGGCTCAAGCCGATGAAGTAGATGCCCGCCAACACCAGTGGCAGCATCAGAAGGCTGCTAACGCGCGACAGGCCGTTGCGCATCTGCGGCGACGTTTCCTTGTAGAGCAGGGCGTCGGCCGGCAGCCCCGGACCGGACTGCCGGATAGAATGTCGTGACCAGCCAGATGTAGCAGGCATAAAGGCCGGCCAGCACGATGCCCGGAACGAACGCGCCCTCGTACATGTCACCGACCGACTTGCCGAGCTGGTCGGCCATGACGATCAGCACCAGCGACGGCGGGATGATCTGCGCCAGTGTGCCCGAGGCCGCGATCACGCCCGAGGCGACGCGGCGGTCGTAGCCGTAGCGCAACATGATCGGCAGCGAGATCAGGCCCATCGAGATCACCGACGCGGCGACGACGCCGGTGGTGGCGGCGAGCAGCGCGCCGACGAAGATCACGGCGTAGGCGAGGCCACCCTTGATGGTGCCGAACAGCTGGCCGATGGTGTCGAGCAGATCTTCCGCCATGCCGGAGCGTTCGAGCACCAGCCCCATGAAGGTAAAGAATGGAATGGCGAGCAGCGTATCGTTGCTCATCACGCCGTAAGATGCGTTCAGGCAGTGATTGCAGCAGCGGCCAGGACAGGTTGATCGAGCCCTTCGACAACGGCGCCAGCTCGACGCCGAGGATGAAGAACAACAGACCGCAGGCGCCAAGCGAGAAGGCGACTGGGTAGCCCAGCAGCAGGAAGACAACGAGAGACGCGAACATGATCGGTGCCATGTTCTGCGCGATGAAAGCAGCCATTATTGGATGACTCCAGGAAGGTCTTCGAGTTCTATCGACGATCAGGCTTTTTGCGACTGCGCCGCCGCCGCTCTGGCTGCGGCCAGGGCTTCGGCTTCTTCGGCCAATGCCTTGACCAGACGCTCAGCCTCGGCTTCAGCCGCGGCGTGATGGCCGCCACCCGACGTCGTATCCTCAAGCATGCCCTTCATGATCGCCCGGCGCTTGATCAGCTCCGAAATGCCCTGGGCCAACATCAATGTGAAGGCCAATGGCACCAGGAACTTCGCCGGATAGACCGGCAGGCCGCCGGCATTGGTCGACTGCTCGTTCTGGCCCAAGGAGCGCAGGAAGAACGGAATGCTGGTGTAGAGCATCACGAGGCAGATCGGCACGATGAAGAACCAGTGACCGACCACTTCGATGAAGTTGCGGATGCGCTTGGACAGCAGCGAATTGACGATGTCGATGCGGATGTGCTCGTTGACCAGCAAGGTCCAGGGCGCGCACAGCAGGAACACGGCGCCGAACAGGATCCATTGGATCTCAAGCCAGGCGTTCGACGACACGTTGAACACCTTGCGAATGATCGCATTGACGGTCGAGACCAGCACCGCCAGCAGGATCAACCAGGCCGCGTTGCGGCCAATCCAGGTATTCATGTTATCGATGGCGCGGCTCAAACCGAGGGCCGGCTTGAGGAACATCAGCAGCGTGACCAATCCGGCCAGAATCAGCAGCCACGAGGCAGCAAGGGGGCCGAGACCGCCTGCGCCAGTGAGATTGGTGAAAAGCCAAGTATGAGCGTCCATGCTTCCCCCGTAAAAGCCAGCCGAGCGGTAGTGCCGCCTTGTTTAATGGGCGACGACCATTGCATCGCGACCGTGCGGTCTTCGATGACTGCTAAATCTGACTATGCGACGAAGGTCTAGCGCGCAACAGGTCAATTCAGCAGAAATGGTTCACGGCCGCGCCCTTCGATACCATATGACACCGCTAAGCCACAGATTGAGTAAAAATGGAGCAGACACCGATGGCCGCCACCCAGTCGCAAGTCCTCGACGCCCTGCGTCGCGTCAAGGGTCCTGATCTCGACGGCAACATCGTCGATCTCGGTCTCGTGTCGGATGTGCTGATCAAGGACGGCCGCGCCTATTTCTCGATCACCATCGATCCCAAGCGGGCGACCGAGCTTGAGCCGTTGCGCAAGGCGGCCGAGACAGTGGTGGCGGAACTCGCAGGCATTACCGGAGTGGCGGCGGTATTGACCGCGCAGACTTCGGCGCCACGAGGCGGTGCGGTGCCAGAGCATTCCCGCGTGCAACAGGCGCGCGCGCGCGGCACGGCTGGTGACGGCGGCGCCAAGGCGGCGCCGGCAGCAGCGGCACCAGCTTCGCGTCGCGGTGCTCCGGTGCCGGGCGTGCGCCATGTGATCGCGGTCGCATCGGGCAAGGGCGGCGTCGGGAAGTCCACGGCGACGGTCAATCTGGCGCTCGGCCTGCAGGCGATCGGTCTCAAAGTTGGCATCATGGATGCCGATATCTACGGGCCGTCGCAGCCGCGCCTGCTTGGCCTCACCGGCAAGCCGCAGATGCAGGGCGGCCGCCTGATGCCGATGGAAAATTACGGCATCAAGGTCATGTCGATGGGGTTTCTGGTCGACGAGGGCACGCCGGTCGTGTGGCGCGGGCCGATGGTGGTGTCGGCGCTGCAACAGATGCTGCGCGACGTCGCCTGGGGCGACGAGGGGCATGAACTCGACGTACTGGTGATCGACATGCCGCCGGGCACGGGCGATGTACAACTCTCGATCGCGCAACAGGTGCCGCTGTCGGGCGCGGTGATCGTGTCGACGCCGCAGGATCTGGCCTTGATCGATGCCCGCAAGGGCCTGGCGATGTTCAAGCAGGTCGACGTGCCGATCCTCGGCATTGTCGAGAACATGAGCTATTTCCTATGCCCGAAGTGCGGCGAGCGTTCGGATATCTTCGGCCATGGCGGCGCCCGTGACGAGGCCCAGCGCCTCGGCGTTCCGTTCCTCGGCGGCATTCCGCTGCACATGGATATCCGTTCGACTTCGGACAGCGGCCGGCCGATCACGGTGTCGGCGCCAGACGGACTGCATGCCGGCATCTTCCGCGATATCGCTGCAAAGACCTGGGCCGAGATGAACGCGGCGCTGGGCCACCGCATCGCACCGCCGAAGTTGGAGCCCAATGGGGCGAGGGATACGCTGAAGGTGACGTTCGACGATGGCGCAGCCTATGATCTCACCGCCGAAATGCTGCGGGTGATGAGCCCGTCGGCCGAAGTTCAGGGCCACTCGCCCGACCAGCGGGTCACGGTCGGTGGCAAGCGCAATGTCAAGATCAAGGACCTCGAACCGGTCGGCAATTACGCGGTCCGCATCAACTTCGACGACGGCCATTCAACCGGCCTCTATGCCTGGTCCTACCTGAAGCTGCTCGGCGACGAGAAGAACAAGCGCTGGGCGCAATACTTGAGCGAACTCGACGCCAAGGGTCTGAAGCGTGGCTGAACCGCTCACCCCGTCGACAGACCGGCGGCGGGCCGACGCAGGAGCAGCCAGCCGATCGCTGTGAACACGAGCAGCAGGAGGCCTTGCGCCAGCAGGAAGGGACCTTCCGATTGCGTTGGTGCGATCTTTGCCAGCGGCGGCAGTTTCTGGAACGCCTGGAACACGGCGACGAAGGCATTGAGGTAGAGCGCCAATAGCGACATCACGATGAATACGCGCCCTGCATTGCCGTTCCCGCGATTGCCGTTGAAGCCCAGCGCCGTGATTGCGATCGCGAGCGCTGCCAACGAAACGACGCCGAAAATCTGTGCCGGTGTGACAGCGGGTGTGGCCGGAAACATGAAGCCGGTGATGCTCGTCAGCGCCGTCATGGCGAAGAATGCGTTCACAACCAAGGGCCGATGCCAGTCCTTCAGTAGGTCCGCCACCATCAGGAAGCCGATAGCCAGCGCGATCAGGCTGATTGCGACATGCAACGTCGTGAACGTCGAAACGGACATGCCATAGATCATATCGGTGTTCCTCGCTCGTTGAGGGCAACGCAGTAATGGCCGGATCACCCGCGAATAAAAGCTAGTAGATCGGGATTGAGGATCTCGGGATGCGTGCTGCACATGCCGTGCGGTAGGCCTTTGTAGATCTTGAGCGTGCCGTGCTTGACAAGCTTGGCTGCTAGCCTCGCCGAATTTTCGATTGGCACGATCTGGTCGTCGTCGCCGTGCATGATCAGCGTGGGCACGTCGATCTGCTTCAGATCCTCGGTGAAATCGGTTTCTGAGAACGCCTTGATGCAATCGTAGTGCGCCTTGGCGCCGCCCATCATGCCCTGGCGCCACCAGTTGTCCTTGAGGCCTTCCGACACTTTGGCGCCGCTACGGTTGTAGCCGTAGAACGGCGTCGGCACCTCGCGATAGAACTGCGCCCGATTGGCGGCCAACTGCTTGCGGAAATCGTCGAACACTTCGATCGGCAGGCCACCGGGATTGGTTGGCGACTTGACCATCACCGGCGGCACGGCGCCGATCAGCACGGCTTTGGCCACCCGACCCCGGCCGTGGCGAGCGACATAGCGCGCGACCTCACCACCGCCGGTCGAATGGCCGACGTGGATCGCATCTTCGAGTTTGAGTGCGGTTGTCAATTCCGCGACATCGGCGGCGTAAGTGTCCATTTCGTTGCCGGTTGCCGTCTGTGAAGAACGGCCGTGACCGCGCCGGTCGTGGGCGATGACACGATACCCTTTGTCGAGGAAGTACAGCATCTGGCTGTCCCAGTCGTCAGCGGTCAACGGCCAGCCATGATGGAATACGATGGGTTTACCCTGACCCCAATCCTTGAAGAAAATCTCGGTGCCGTCGCGCGTGGTGATCGTGCCCATGGTCACGTCTCCCGACTCTGATGCAATGCCGATGCTGAACGCTAAATTCATTCGTTGCGCAAAGCCGAATATGGGGCGCCAAACGCAGCAACCAATGACAAAGTTCCATGTCGATGAAAAAAAATCGGCACTGAGTTAATGCCGCTTGGCCGCAAGGTCATACCAGCCCCGCATCGACATCTGGAGAGGTCGGTGGCTAAATGTGCGCCGGGTCCACATCGCCACAACTCGAGCTACCGGGATTTCTCGCGCCATGAACATGCAAGCACCGTTGCCGTCGCAGTCGGATCTCGTCGAGCGCGCCAGGAAGGCATTGCCCGGCGGTACGTTCGGCAATCTCGGTCCCGATATCATCATCCGTGAAGGCAAGGGCGCGCGCGTCACGGACGTGAGCGGGCGCGAGTACATCGACTATCTGCTCGGCTCCGGCCCGATGTTCGTCGGCCACGCCCACCCGGACGTGGTCGCAGCCGTGCAGGAGCAGGTCGCCAAGGGCTCGACCTTCTTCGCCAACAACGAGCACGGTATCGAACTCGCCGAAGCGATCTGCGAAGCGGTGCCGTGCGCCGAGAAGGTGCGCTACACATCGAGCGGATCGGAAGCGACGCACTACGCCATGCGGCTCGCCCGTGCCTACCGAGGCCGCGACAAGATCATGAAGTTCGAGGGCGGCTTCCACGGCATGGGCGACTGGGCGCTAATGAGCATGGCGCCGCAACAGCCGGGCAACTTCCCGCAGGCGATCCCCGATACGGCCGGTGTGCCGGGCGTCTTGAAGGGCGAAATGCTGATCGCGCCGTTCAACGATGCCGAGACCGCCGCCGCCATGATTGCCGAGCATGCGCATGAACTGGCCGGCGTCATCGTCGAACCATTGCAGCGCTTGATCCCGCCGAACAAGGGCTTCCTCCAGGCGTTGCGCAAGGCGACCGCCGAGCACGGCATTCCGCTGATTTTCGACGAGATCGTCACCGGCTTCCGGTTCGCCTACGGCGGCGCGCAGGAATACTACGGCGTGACACCGGACCTGTGCACGCTGGGCAAGATCGTCGGCGGCGGCTTTCCGTTGGCGGCAGTCGCCGGCCGCGACGACCTGATGAAGCACTTCGACAAGGCCCGCGTGGAAGCCAAGGATTTCATGCCGCAGATCGGCACGCTGTCCGGCAATCCGGTGGCGGCGGTGGCGGGCCTCGCAACCTTGAAGGTACTGCGTCAGCCCGGCACCTACGAGCGCGTGTTCGAGACCGGCCGGACGTTGATGAGCGCCTTGCAGAAGATCATGGACGATGCCGGCATTGCGGCTCGCGTCACCGGCGAAGCGCCGATGTTCGAAGTGTTCTTCACGGGCGACAAAATCGAGAACTACCGCGACATCCTCAAAGCCGATGGCAAGAAGCTCGACCGCTTCAACGCGGCCGTGGTGGCCGGCGGCATCCTCAAGGGCGGCACCAAGTACTACGTCTCGACCGCGCACGGCAAAGCCGAGGTCGACGAGACCATCGCGGTGTGGAAGCAGGCGGTGAAGGCGATTTGAGGTGTGCGATCCATTCGATGGGACCGCCCTCCGAATGGATCGCATTTTTCTATGGTTCAGCGCTATCCTGGCGCAGCCACCCGTCGCCGGCACCACCCTTCGATCACACCCGCCACCTGCTCGGGCCGCGTTTCGAGCAGCATGTGCGGGCCATCGATCAACTCGACTGTGCAGTCGGGGCGGGTGCCGTGAATGTCCTTGAGACCGCGCGAACCGAGCAGCAAATCTTTGGTCGCCGTGATGCACAGGATCGGGCATCGCAACGCCTTGAGCCGATCGCGCTTGTCCACACGCAGCACCGCCGTGGTACGCGCCCGCATCGTCTCGGGTGTAATCGTCGGCAGGATGCGGGCGAGGCGTTCACGCACGGCAAGCGCCGGTTCGTTGCCGAGCAGCATTCCCTCGATCAGCGCGCGGGGCAAGCGGCCGGTGTTGATCAATCGCGATGGCGGCTCAAGCCATGACGGCAACGGATGGCGCGCGAAGGTTGAAACCAGCGCGAGGCCGGCGACATGGGCATCGCGCGCGGCGATTTCTATCGCCAGCGGGCCACCGAACGATTTACCGGCGATCAGGTAAGGCTCATGCGGCACGCGCCGCAGCACGAAGTCGCTCAACCCTGCATAGTCGAGTGGTTGGTCGACCGGGTAGGCGATCACCTCGACGCGCCGGGAACGCGACAAACGAGCGACGAACGGCTCGAACAGCTTTCCCGTGCCATCCATGCCGGGCAGCACGACGATCGGCAGATTGGTGGCCGGGTCGTTCACCCCGTCACAGTCTCCAGCGCCCGCTGCAAATCTCCAGATGCGCGCGTGGTACCGACTTCCGTGCCGACACAGTTCTTGATCACGGCGCCTTCGCCCAGTCCTTTCGTCTCCGGCAACACTCGGGCGAGCAGCGCCTGGATCACGGCTTCAGACGCGCGCTTGGTGCCGTCGTCGATCTTGACCGCGAAGCCGAGGCCGAGATGCGGGAAGGCGCCGCAATAAACGCCCTCGGCGCCAGTCTTCATGAACACGCGGCCCGGCACTTTGCTCATTACAACGGTATCGTACCGACCGGGTCCGGCGACCATGTCGGGCGCCGCCCATACCGCCTTGGTGATCCGTTCCGACGCGGCGCGATACGGTTTGCCGGCGCCCTCGGCGGTGATGAACTGGGCAAAGGCACGGGCGAGGTTTGCGACCGGAATGGCCCAGTTAGGTGCCGAGCAGCCATCGGTGCCGCGCACGTCGGCGCCCAGCGCTTCGCCGGTGTACGCGCGTAGCACCTTGATGATGCGCTGCTGCACCGGATGTTCCGGCTTCCAGTAGCCGGCTGGATCTTCCTTGTGATGGACGGCGCAGGCGCACATGCCGGCGTGCTTGCCCGAGCAGTTGTTATGCAATTGCGACGGCTTCATGCCGGCGGCGGCAAGCGCCCGCGCGGAGGCTTCGTACATCGGCTCATGCGCGCCGCAGCCCAGCGCTGCCTCAGTGAGTTTGGCCCGCGCCAGCATGGAGGCGGCGAGGTCGGCATGTGCCGGTGTGCCGCTGTGCGAGGCGCAGGCGATTGAAATCTCGCGGTCACCGAAGCCAAGCGCTTCGGCTGCACCGCTTTCGACCAGTGGCAGCGCCTGGAACGCCTTCACCGCCGAGCGCGGAAACACCGGGCGGCGGACATCGCCGAGGCTGACCACCAGTTCGCCGTTCGACCGGGCGATAGCGAGGGAACCGGTGTGGACGCTTTCCACTAGCGGTCCGCGCGTCAACTCAACGAGGATGGGGTTCGACAAGGCGGCGCCTCCGGGCGGATAATTTCATTCGCCGAGACCCTAATGGGGGCCGCGCTGGGCTGCAATCTGCAAGGAGTCACGAGCGTCCGATTGAAATCCGAGGGGCGACATGTTATACATTACGTACAACATGTGGAGCCAGCCATGCGCCTCGAAATCAAGAAGATCGGCAACTCGACCGGCCTGATCCTGCCCAAGGAACTGCTCGCCCGCCTGCGGCTGGAGCAGGGTGACAGCGTGCTGGTGACCGAGGGGCCTGATCGCACACTAACGATCGCACCCCACAGCGACGACGACGAAGAGACGATGCGCATCGCGCGTGCCGCGATGAAGAAGTACGCTTCCGTGTTCAGGGCCCTGGCCAAATGAGCACGTCAGTCGAGCCGCGCTGGCTGACCGTCGACCAAGTCATCCGCATGCACGACGAGCAACTGTCGATCTTCGGCGGACCTCCGGGCCTGCGCGATCGCGGCCTTCTGGAGTCGGCCGTCGAGCGCCCGCGCAACAAATGGGGCTACGGCGAAACGGATTTGGCCGCGCTTGCCACCGCTTATGCGTTCGGCTTGGCGCGCAACCACGCCTTTGTCGACGGCAACAAGCGGGCGGCGTTCGCGGCGCTGGTGGTTTTTCTGGCTAAGAGCGGCGTCGACCTTGATCTGCCGCAGCCTGAGACGGTGCAAGTGATATTGGACTTGGCAGCCGGCAATGTGAGCGAAGCCGAATTGGCGGCGTGGATTGCGGAGCATTGCTGAATCCGGCAGCTTGGCGGTCAGAACCAAGAAGGGATTGTCATGACCCGAACCTACACGATCATACTGGAGCCCGCTGAAGAGGGTGGCTTCATCGTCACGGTTCCGGCTCTGCCCGAGGTCGGCACCCAGGGCGATACGCGGGAGCAAGCAATGGCGAACGCTCGGGAAGCGATCGAATTGGTGATCGAACATCGATTGGCCTGCGGTGAGCCGCTGCCGGCAGACGTTAAACCAGAACTCGAGAACGTAACGGTTGCGGCTTGAGTTCGAGGCTGCCAGCCGTGCGAGGCGATGCTGTTGTTCGTGCCTTGACTTGGGCCGGCTTCAACGTTGTTCGGATCAAGGGCAGTCATCATATTATGGAGCACATTTCGGATTCGAGCCGCCGCACGGTGGTGCCAGTTCATGCAAGTACGGACATAAAGCGTGGACTGCTGCGCAAGATCATCGATGACGCAGGTCTGTCAGTGGATGAATTCTGCACTTTGCTTTGATTTGCGAGAGGGTGCGTCACAGTAAGCCCTCTACCCCTCACACATCCACATCGACCCACACCGCAGCATGGTCTGATGCCGCGTGGTAGCTCGTCGTCATCTCGGGGTAGACCTCCCACAGCGGCTTCTTGTTCCGGCCCCACACGCCGCGGCGCCAGTAGCCGCCTTGCTGCATGCGGGCATAAAGAGCTGGTGACAGCAGGATGTAGTCGAGTTTGTCGCGCTCGCTGCCGTTCTGGTAGGTGCCTGTATGGCCGTCGGCCATGAACGAGGGGTGGTCGGCAATATCCTTGAGGTCGCACGATTTCAACAACGGCGACATCGTCTCGCTGTCGGGCGTGTCGTTGAGATCGCCCAGCACGCAGACGTACTGCGCGCCTTCGGTTTTCAACCGCTCGTATATGCGTCGCACTTCTTCCGCCTGGCGCCAGCGGCGTGCATCGGATGAATCCTTCGAGCCATAGCCCTTGCTCTTGAAGTGATTGACCAGCACCCAAACCACCGCGCCGGATGGCGTCCAGATCGAATATTCGGGGCAGTCGCGGCTGAAAATGCGCCCACCGCGATCATCGGTATCGTCGACGTGACTGCGCAGCCAGCCGACCTGATAGCCGTTGCGCGCCATGATGCCGACATCGATGCCGCGATCGTCGTTGCCGTCGATCAGCATCACCTGATCGAAGCCCTTGGCGCCGACCGCCGGCATCAGCACGTTCGAGAACTGCATCAGCGCCTTGCGATCCTCGACTTCGACGATACCGATGACGTCGGGGGTCACGTCGCGCACCACCTGGGCCGAGTTGCGGGTCGCGGTCTCGTTGATGAGTTCGGTCTTGAGTTCGAGCCAGCCGACCCAGTCGGCGCGGCCGTTGGCCTTGATCTTGGTGCCGCCGAGCATGGAGTAGGTGACGAATTGGCCGCGTCCCTCACGCAGGATTACGTATTTGCTGTCGTTCTTCTTGTCGATGCCCAGCGCCTTGAGTATCGCGAGCATGCGCGACTTGATCACGTCGGTGTAGGTCGCTTCCTCGAACAGATTATTCAGTTCGGCATACATCTCAAGGATGGGCTTGCCTTCCGCCCAGCTGTCGAGATTGAGGGCGCGGGCGCGCGTGAACAGGTTCTCGACGTTGTAGCTCGCAATGCGCATGACGCGCCGTCTCCCCGCCGGGTGGATCCCAATTCGGGGCCGAGACTAGCGAGCGGCAATGACGGTGCCTGTCGCCGTCTGGTGCTCATGCACAACTTAAGCGAACATCAATCAAGTGCTTCGAGTCGCTGGCGGGCCTTTACGACACCCTCGCCGAGGGCGCGATCATAGAGCGAACGAGCCCGGTCGACGTCGGCATGACCGCCGCGAATGCCCCACGCGGCAAGCATATTGGGGTCGAAAGTCTCGGCGAGCGCCATCGCGGCCAGCGGGTTCGTTGCGGGATCGGCGGCCTGGATTTTGAGCCGCGCGGATGTGATATCGCCTTTGCCGATCAATGTGGCGGCGTCGGCCAGATGATCGGGCGGCGGTGGGGCTGGTGCTGCCGGCGGCGGCGGCGTGAGTATCACCGGCGGTGGTGCAGGCAGGGCCGCGACAGTGACCGGCACTGTTGGGATCGGTTCGGCTGGCGCCGACTGCGCGACGGCCGGTTCATCCATGGTCTCAAAGGCGGGGACGATCTGGGTCGGCCGCCTGGTGGTGCGAATGCCGCTATCGGTGGTCGCAACGGTTTCCGGCATGAAGTTGGCCGGTAGCCCGGAGAGGTCGGCTCTTGTCGTGCCGGAATTGGGCATGCGGTTACTCATCACCACGCCGATCGGTACCAGCAACACCAGTCCGAGAGCAAAACCGACCAGGGCCGCACGGCCTTCGCGGGCGCGTTGACGAACGACCGGCACCGGCACTACTGCCGGCACGCGGCTGCCCTGCACCAGCATTGGCAGGTCGAGATCCTCGTCGACGTCATCATCGTCGTCCGCTTGTTCTGGCAGTGTTGTCGGCGGCAATACCGCCAACGCAGTCGCCAGACGATCGATCAGCGGATCGCCACCACGAGCAGCGTCCTGGCGATTTCCCTTGCTGAGTGCTTCGGCGAGGGAATTGGTCGATATCGTTGGTACCATGCGTGTCCCCATGCATCGGCCCGCACGCGGGCAGCCCGGAGTTTTCCGAATGGTCGGGTATTTTAGCGGCCTGACGACAAAGCCGTCATTGGGCACCAACTTGCCAATTCTTAGCGGCAAGTGACGCGGGCGCGGACGCTGATACCAAACCGCAGATAACCCCTATTGTCGTCGCAGCTGCAACTCATGCGGCTTGCCGACGATACCAACGCTGCTGCCCCCGCTTCGAACGCTGGTTGTGCTAGCTACACGTTTGGTATGCGGCGACATGATGGCGCAATGTGCCGCAATTGCAGCAAAATTCAAGAACGGAGTTACCGGCATGCTGACCCTGATCATCGGACTGGTGGTATTTTTGGGGCTCCATCTGTTACCGACGAACGTCGCCTTGCGCGACGGCCTGCGCGAACGGTTCGGCGTGACCACTTACAAGATCGCCTACAGTGTAGCGTCGCTGATCGGGTTGGCACTCATCGTCTACGGCTATGGCAAGCTGCAGGGCATGCCATCAAAGAACCCGTTGATCTGGGTGCCGCCGGTGTGGACCAAGCATCTGCTGTGGGCCCTGATGCTGCCGGCGCTGATCCTGCTGGTGGCAGCAAACATCCCCTCGCGCATTCGCGACATTGTCGGTCACCCGATGCTGCTCGCCACCAAGATCTGGGCCGCCGGTCATCTGCTGGCCAACGGAACGCTCGCCGCGATGGTGCTGTTCGGGTCGTTCCTGGCCTGGGCCGTGATCGACCTGATTTCCGCGAAGAAGCGCCGAGCACGGGGGCCGCTTGGTGAACGCACCGGAACGCTTGGCGGCGACCTTGCGGCGATTTCCGTCGGCGGTGCGCTCTACCTATGGCTGCTGTACGGCGGGCACGCCAAACTGATTGGCGTCGCGCTGCTGCGCTGATGCTTTGCTAATGCTGCGCTGGGACGATTGCCGTCTCAGCGCACCTCGGCCAACAGCGACAACTGGCGCGACGACGGCTCGCCGTTTTGGTCGGTGAGGTTTGTCGGATAGTCGCCGGTGAAGCAGTGGTCGGTGAATTGCGGGCTGATATCGTCGCGGCCGTCGATGCCCATGGCGCGATAGAGTCCGTCGACAGTCAGGAACGCCAAGCTGTCGGCGCCCATGAACGCGCGCATTTCTTCAACCGACATACTAGCGGCCAGCAACTCAGACTTGCTCGGCGTATCGATGCCGTAGAAGTCACCGAACTTGATCTCCGGGCATGCGATCCGCATGTGCACTTCGCGCGCGCCGGCATCGCGCATCATGGTGACGATCTTGCGCGAGGTCGTGCCGCGCACGACACTGTCGTCGATCAGCACGATACGTCGGCCCTTCACCACCGCGAGGTTGGCCGAGTGCTTCATCTTGACGCCGAAGTCGCGGATGCGCTGGGTCGGTTCGATGAAGGTACGGCCAACATAGTGATTGCGGATGATGCCGAGTTCGAAGGGAATGCCGGAGGCCTGGGCAAAGCCGATCGCTGCCGGCACGCCGGAGTCGGGCACCGGCACCACCACGTCGGCATCGACCGCGGCTTCGGCGGCGAGCTGGCGCCCCATGTGCTTGCGGACGTCGTAAACGCTGCGACCGCCGACGATGCTGTCGGGCCGGGCGAAGTAGATGTATTCAAAGATGCAGGGGCGCGCTGGGCGCTTCGGGAACGGCCGATGACTTTCGAGGCCATCGGCGGTGATCACCACCACTTCGCCGTTGTCGACTTCGCGGAAGAAGGTGGCGCCGACGATATCGAGCGCGCAGGTCTCGGATGCCAGCACGAAGCTGTTGCCGATCTTGCCGATCACCAATGGCCGGATGCCAACGGGATCGCGCACGCCGATCAGCATGTCGTTGGTGGCGCAGACCAGGGCGTAGGCGCCTTCGATCTGGCGCAGGGCCTCGATCAGGCGCTCGACGACGCGGCGCTTGCGCGAGCGCGCCATCAGATGAAGGATCACTTCGGTATCAGAGGTCGACTGGCAGATGGCGCCATTCTGCACCAGTTCACGGCGCAGCATCAGCGCGTTGGTCAGATTGCCGTTATGGGCGACCGCGAAGAAGCCGGTGTCGAGATCGGCGAACAGCGGCTGGACGTTGCGCAGGATGGTGTCGCCGGTGGTCGAGTAGCGGACGTGGCCAACCGCCATGTCGCCGAGCAGACGGTCAATCACATCGGGTTTGTTGAAATTATCGCCAACAAGCCCAAGACGACGCTCGCTGTGGAACCGCTTGCCATCATAGGTAACGATGCCGGCCGCTTCCTGGCCGCGGTGCTGCAGCGCATGCAGTCCGAGCGCGGTCAGCTTCGCCGCATCGGGATGACCGAGAATACCGAAAATGCCGCACTCCTCGCGCAGCCGGTCGTCGTCGTGCCGATTGGCAACCGGACCACCATCGCCATGGTCCTCGGAGCCAGCGTGTCGACCAGCTTGAAGCGGCATGCGAGCCTCCAGAGCACGGGCGGCCGAGGGACGGCCATCCCTTGGAACCAAGGATAACACGAATTGGCGAGTTGCGGGCTCGGCAACTCCCCCGCGTGCGCGTGACAGATATATGAAACACAAGCCCTTGCGCTAGTGTTGTCGTGGCATGGTTCACGGGAAACTGACAGGCGTGCCGCGCAGGGCTGAGGTTATCCCGCCTATTCGCCAACCTATTCGGCGGTGACCTTGTTCGACACCTTGTCGACGATCGCGAGCAGGCTCGGTTTCAATGCCTTGCTGGCGCCATCCAGCATGCCGCGCGAGAGCGAACGGCCGACCCACTCCGGCGGTTCGGACTTCTCGGGCGTGAAGTGCTGATAGAACATGTAGGGGATCAGGATGATCAGGAATGCCCTGACCACGCCGAACACCAGCCCCAGGGTCCGGTCGATGACGCCGATGCGACTGTCGAGGATCGAATCGGAAATCCGCGCGGTCAAAAGGTGCACGACGATGAGTGTGATCAACCCGATCAACGCGGCAATGCCGATCTGCGCGATCTTGGGCGACGGCAGGTTGAGCTGTTGGGTGACGTCAGCCGCGAATGCCTGACGATAGGCGTAGAAATAGATGCCAGCGCCAGCACCGGCGATCCACGAGATGATCGACAGCAACTCGCGACCGAGGCCGCGATACATCGCCAGCAACCCCGAGATGGCGGCCAGCGCCAGCAGTGCGATATCCAGGTAGGAGAACGGCCCGATCATGCGTCGTAGGTCCTGTCGGCGGATAGATAGTTAACAGATTCGTTCAGTCGCATGGGGTCAGCGCCTCCGCAAGCGCCTTCAAGTGGGAAATACGGGATAGCTTCAGTTTGAGTACCTTGGCGTCGAGTTCGCCGGCCTCCGGCACGATGGCGCGCTTGAAGCCGAGCTTCTGGGCTTCCCGCAGGCGGGTCGTCATGTGCGCCGCTGGCCTGACAGCGCCGGAAAGACTGATTTCGCCGCAGTAGACTTCGTCCATAGGGAGGGACACACCCGAAAATGACGACAGAAGTGCGGCGGCGGCGGCAAGATCAGCCGCCGGTTCGACAATTCGCAAGCCACCTGCGACATTGAGAAACACGTCGTGCTCGGCGAAATTGACGCCGCAGCGGGCTGACAGCACGGCCAGGATCATCGATAGCCGGTTCGGGTCCCAGCCGACGGCGGCACGGCGGGGCGAGCCGAGTTTCGACGGGGCGACCAGCGCCTGGATTTCCACCAGCAGGGGACGCGTACCTTCGATGCCGGCAAAGACTGCCGCACCGGGCGCCGTTGCATCGCGATCGCCGAGGAACAACTCCGATGGGTTCGCGACCTCGGCGAGGCCATTCCCGACCATTTCGAACACGCCGATTTCATCGCTGGCGCCAAACCGGTTCTTGACCGCGCGCAGGATGCGATAGGGGTGGCCGCGGTCGCCTTCGAAATACAACACGGTGTCGACCATGTGCTCGACCACCTTGGGGCCGGCGATCTGGCCGTCCTTGGTGACGTGGCCGACGAGCAGCAGCGCGCTGCCCGATTGCTTGGCGAAGCGGATCAGCGACTGGGTGGCCGCGCGGACCTGGCTGACGGTGCCGGGCGCCGCATCAAGCGCGTCGGCCCACAGGGTCTGGATCGAATCAATGACCACCAGATCGGGCCGGCGCCCGTCCTCGAGCGTGGCGATGATGTTCGACAGATTGGTTTCGGCGGCGAGCTTCACCGGGCTCTTGGTCAGGCCCAGGCGTTCGGCGCGCAGGCGCACCTGGGCGGCGGCTTCCTCACCCGAGAAATAGACGGCGCTGCGGCCGGCATTGGCGATCGAGGCCGCAAGCTGCAGCAATAGCGTTGATTTACCGATGCCGGGTTCGCCACCGATCAGGATCGCCGAGCCCGGCACGATGCCGCCGCCAGTGACACGGTCGAGTTCGGCGATGCCGGTCGGGATGCGTGGTGCTTCCTCGGATCGCACGTCGAGCGTTTCGAGCAGTACCGCGCGGCCCTTCACCGCGCGCGTCATGCCCGAGCCGGGGACAGCCGCGACATTGGCTTCCTCGGCGATCGAATTCCACTCGCCGCAAGCGACGCACTTGCCCGACCAGCGCGTCGAAACCGCGCCGCAGGTCTGGCAGACAAACGAGGATTTTGCTGGCTTTGCCATGGCAGGTGTCGTCTCCAATGGCTCGAATTGAGCACCGCTCGCACAATCCCACCACCGTCATTCCCGCGAAGGCGGGAACCCAGTCAAGCGCCCGCTGGCGTGCTGGCGCTGTGATGCCGGTATGAACGGTTGGTTGCGGCATCCAAATCCAACCGCAGTGAAACTGCGCGCGGCGACTCTTCTGGGTTCCCGCCTTCGCGGGAATGACGCAACTGGTTGAGGTGAGTGGGAGTTTCGTGATCGATCATCCAAGCCCAGTGCCGCTCGTCTGCCCCTCATAAATCCGGTGCACGCGCTTCGACAGGCGGGCGAGCAATTCGTAACCGATGGTGCCGGCGCGGTCGGTCAGGTCGTCGAGCGTGACACGGCCGCCCATCACCTCGACCCAGTTGCCGCGCGCGGCCAGTGGCGGCGGCACGTCGGTGACATCGACGGTGATCAGGTCCATCGAAACCCGGCCGACGACGGGCACCGGATGCGCGCCGATGTAGCCAACGGGACCGGGATGGCCGGAGGGTCCGCTCAAGGCCCTGAGGAAGCCGTCGGCATAGCCGCAAGCGATGGTCGCCATGCGCGATGGCCGCGTCACCTTGAAGGTGGCGCCGTAGCCAACCACTTCGCCGGGCGCACAATCGCGCAATTGCAGAATACGGGCGGACAGGCTGACCACCGGCAGCATCGGGTTTTCGGCGCCCTCGAAGGCGCGGCCGCCATAGACGGCGATGCCGGGCCGGACGAGATCGTAGTGGTACTGCGCCCCCAGGAAGGTGCCACCGGAGTTTGACAGACTGGCTGGTGCCGGCGGCAACTTCGCGCGCAATTCGTCGAATAGCGCGCGCTGGGCCTCGTTCATCGGGTTCGACGGCTCGTCGGCGCAGGCGAGGTGGCTCATGACCAGCGTCATCTTGAAGGCTGCGAACAGTGCTGGCTCGGCCGCGACCCGCACGACCTCGGCGGCACGTAGACCGAGCCGGTTCATGCCGGTGTCGAGTTGGACCGCCGCCGGAAGGTGCCGGCCGATGTGGGTGCAATAGGCTGCCCAGTCGCGCAATTCCGGTTCGCTCGACAACACGGGACGCAGATCAAAGCCGGCGTAGTGCGCCTCGGCGCCCGGCAGCAGTCCGTCGAGGATGTAGATCGCGGCCCCCGGCTGGATGGCGCGCGTGCGGCGACCTTCCTCCAGGGTCGCGACAAAGAACGTGCGCGCGCCGGCTTCTGTCAGCGCCCGTGCAATCGGCTCGAGCCCCAGGCCATAGGCGTCGGCCTTGATCACACCGGCGACCTCGGCGTGGCCTGCCTCGCGGTTGATCCGCGCCCAGTTGGCGCGCAGCGCGGCCAAGTCGATGCGCAGGACGGCACGCGCGTCGGCGGGGACGGTGGGGGAGGGAGAGATGGTGTCGGGCGACGAGGATAGTCGAGTGGTCATTTTGCATACCTTCGAGAGAACTCGGATTCTCCAAGCGCAAACCGACAAAAACGCGTCTCAATGGCGTCGGTAGTTTAGCATGTGTCGATGGACCTGAACGCAACCCATCCGTTTGCTCTCGAGGTATTGTCTACTCGGCAAGTGCCGGCAAGTGACACGAACGTGCCGGCCACGAACGAAATATACGGAATCACAGCAGTGCGCTAGACGGGAGCGGCATAGTGATATTCAGTCTTCGTTGAAAAATAGGACTCAAGACGGGATTGGTGTAATGCGTATGAAATGTGGTAGCCACAGCGACGCTAGCGCTAATCTGTTCCGGTTGTGCCTCCACTCAAGTCTGTCGCGCCGAAGGGTGTTGGCGCTAAACAGGAAGCCACAGATCGAGCGGAATGCAAGAATGTCGGTGAGGCAACGAGGAACGACCCAAAGACCAAAGAAGATCGTCGAACAGCACGTCAGTGCCAACATGGTCGGCTCGGTGATCGGTGGTGGCCTTATCGGCCTCGCTGTCGCGGGTAGTCAGCAAGAGCAGAGACGCGCCAATTATACTGCAGCCTTTGTGGCGCAGACAACGCGCGAATGCCTCGCCAAGAAGGGCTATCAGCCAGAAGGCAGTTGAGCAGACCTCGGCAGCACCCTCACTCCAACCGCTCCGCCATGTACTGGTCGCGCGCCAAATTGCCGAACCGGGTGAACTGGCTTTCGAAGGCCAACTGCACGGAGCCAACCGGTCCGTGACGCTGCTTGCCGATGATCACCTCGGCCTTGCCGGTGACCATCATCATCTTCTGTTGCCATTCCTGGAACTCGGCGGTGCCTTCGGATGGTTTGGTGCGCTCGACATAGTATTCCTCGCGGAACACGAACATCACGACGTCGGCGTCCTGCTCGATCGAGCCGGATTCACGAAGGTCGGAAAGCTGCGGTCGCTTGTCCTCGCGGCTTTCGACCTGACGCGAGAGCTGCGACAGCGCGATCACCGGACAGCCGAGTTCCTTCGCCAGCGCCTTGAGGCCGGTGGTGATCTCGGTGACTTCCTGCACTCGGTTGGCGTTGGCATTCTTCGACGAGCCCGACAGCAGTTGCAGATAGTCGACGATCAGCAAACCGAGGCCGTGCTGGCGCTTAAGCTTGCGGGCGCGCGCCGATAGCTGCGCGATCGTGATACCGCCGGTGTCGTCGATGAACAGCGGGCTGCGCGACATCACCTGGCTGACCTCGACCAGCCGGCGGAATTCCTCCTCGGTGATCATGCCGCGACGGATCTTTTCCGACGCGATTTCGGCCTGCTCGGAGAGAATACGTGTCGCCAGCTGCTCGGACGACATTTCGAGCGAGAAGAAGCCGACGACGCCGCCGCTCAGCACCTTGAGCGTGCCGTCCGCCTGCTTTTCGGTCTGGTAAGCCTTGGCGATGTTGTAGGCGATGTTGGTGACGAGCGCGGTCTTGCCCATCGACGGACGGCCGGCAAGCACGATCAAGTCGGATGGCTGCAAGCCGCCCATCTTGCCGTCGAGATCGGTGAGGCCGGTCGAAACACCCGACAAATGGCCGTCGCGCTGGTAGGCGGCGTTGGCCATCTTGATGGCTTCGGTGAGCGCGTGGCCGAAGTCCTGGAAGCCCTGGCCGTACTTGCCGCTTTCGGCGAGTTCATACAACCGTCCCTCGGCCTCCTGGATCTGAGTCTCGGGCGGGAAGTCGACCGGCGAATCGTAGGCGGTCGTGACCATTTCCTCGCCGATCGAGATCAACGCCCGGCGGGTGGCGAGATCGTAGATGGTGCGGCCGTAATCGTAGGCGTTGATGATGGTGGTGGCGTTGGCGGCCAAGCGGCCGAGATACTGCGGCACGGTCAGGTTCTCGTCGATCGGCTCGGCCGTCTCGAAGAACGTGCGCAAGGTGACGGGCGTCGCCTGCTTGCCGGCTTGGATCAGCTTGCCGGCGATCTCGAAGATCTGCGCATGCAGCGGATCGTAGAAATGCGACATGTCGAGAAACGCCGACACGCGGTCCATGGCCTCGTTGTTGACGAGGATCGCGCCCAACAGCGCCTGCTCGGCCTCGATGTTGCTCGGGGCCTGGCGATAGTCGATCGGCCCGTCGGCGCGAGCTTGCGCCTTGAGCTGGTCGGAGAACAGGATGGGCGCATTGGCGGTGGCGTGTTTCATGCCGCCGCTTGTAGTCGTATTCGCCAGCGGCAAACAGAGCTTGCGATGGCTCGCCGTGCGTCATCCCCGTTATACACACGGGCCAAAGTTTCCCCTGGCCCGTGTCGCGAATCACTCATTTGGGTTGTGCGCGGCGACACGCGTTCCGCGAGCCGGCCGCCGCGCACGGGACGCCAGAAATGTCCCGTCGCATCCGGCCGGCTCCGCGATAGCGGAGTCGGATGCGACAACGCTTAGACGTCCGGCTGCTCGCCGGTGCCGGCGGGGGCGCGATCGTCGAAGTCGTCGTCTTCCTTGAAGGTTTCGAGTTCGATCTTCTCGTCCTTGATCATGGTGACGTCCTCGCCGCGCGACTGGCGATCGGCTTCGTCGGTCGAACGGGCGACGTTGATCGATACCTTGACGGTGACTTCCGGGTGCAACTGGACGCGTACGCCGTGCAGGCCGAGGGTCTTGATCGGCTGGTCGAGCACGACCTGACGGCGGTCGACGGTGAAGCCGCCGGCGGTGATCGCATCGGCGATATCGCGGGTCGAAACCGAACCATAAAGCTGGCCGGTGTCGCCGGCCTGCCGAATGGTCACGAAGGTCTTGCCGTCAAGCTTCGATGAAACCGCTTCGGCTTCCTTCTTCTGCGACAGGTTGTCGGCTTCGAGCTGGACGCGCTTGGTTTCGAAATCAGCTTGATTGTTGGCGGTGGCGCGCAGCGCCTTGCCCTGCGGCAGCAGGAAGTTGCGGGCAAACCCGTCCTTGACCTTGACGACGTCGCCCATCTGGCCGAGGCGGCCGATGCGCTGGAGTAGAATGACCTGCATGTGAAGTGCTCCTGTTTCTTCGAGGTTGGGATATTCGAGTTCAGTTGGCGGCGGGGCCTTGCGGCGGCGGTTTGCGCCGCAGGGGAGAGAAAGGTTCGGCGAGCGCCAGCAGCGCGAGTGCAGGGCCCGCGATCATGCCGAACACCATCAGCACCGCGTAGGTGCCACTCAGGATGATCGAGCGCTGGGCATGACCGCGCGTAAGGTTGTGCAGGATGGCGAGCCCGACGAAGACGTAGGCCATCAAAATGGAGCTGGCGAAGCCGGCGGCGATGAGGCCCGCGAAGTCAGGCAGAAATGTTCCAGCCAGCGCCACAGCCAACGCAATCGGCATCGCCTGGGGCAGATGCAACTGGGACAGGTCCGGCCATGGTCGAACGAGCCGGTCCGACTTGCGCACCACGCGGCCGGCGAGCCACATGTTGAGCATCGCGATGAACAGCCACATGCTAGCCAGCGATGCGGTGAACAAGCCGATCACGATGTTGGTCAGGCCCGTCACCTGTTCCGGCGTGAAACTCGCAGGTGCGCCGGTCGGCATTGGCATGCCTGCCGGCCGCGACGACATCAACTCGATCGTGCGCCGAAGCTGCGCGCGCAGATTGTCCATGTCGGTTGCGGTGGACAGCAGCGCCAACGTCGCCAGGCCACCGGCGATCAATGCGGCAATCGCGACAATTCGACCGAGCGGATACCACTGGGTGGCAATCGTGCCGGCCTCGGTCTCGACTTCGCGATTAAGCAGGGCGAGATAGGAAAGGACTGCCGTTGGCGCGCCCAGCGCCAGCATATGAAACATCGCGCCCTTGGGCGCACTGACAATGCCGATAGCGGTGGCGCCCGCGACGGCCGCGACACCAGCGGCCTTCCAGCCCCAGCCGAGCCCGGCAATGGCGATCGGCATGGGCGACAGGAAGAACAGCACGAACAGACCGAGCACGGTCCCGGTCGACGCCGATGCGAACAGCATCGCCGACACGAGACCGGCACCGAGGCCGATTATGAGATTGATCTGCATGGTGATCGAGCTGTCCCGCTGGTGAGCGGTTAGGGGCGGGACTGGCTACCCGCTCCAACCTTGATTGTATCGCAGCCTTGCAAGGGGCTGGTAGCGCCCTTGCTTGAGCGAACTACTTCAGCACGTACGGCAGCAGGCCGAGGAAGCGGCAGCGCTTGATCGCCTTCGACAGCTCGCGCTGCTTCTTGGCGGACACGGCGGTGATGCGGCTCGGCACGATCTTGCCGCGCTCGGACACGTAGCGGCCGAGGGTGCGCACGTCCTTGTAGTCGATCTTCGGTGCGTTATCGCCCGAGAACGGGCAGGTCTTGCGACGACGATGGAACGGACGGCGAGCGGCGATCTGTTGAATTTCGGCCATGATTTATTCCTCCGAACCGGGAGTGGAACCACCTTCACGCGGCGGACGCGGCGGACGGGCACGGAAGGTCGAACCACCTTCGCTGGCGCCAGCGCCACCTGCTCCACCACCGGCGCCGCCTTCGCGGCCACCACGATAACCACCGCCGCCGCCGCCACCGCCAGCGCCGCCGCGGAACCCGCCGCGATCACCGCCGCCGCCGCCACCAGCGCCGCCGCGGAAGCCGCCGCGATCACCACCACCGGGACCACGGAAGCCGCCACGATCACCGCCGGGGCCGCCGCGATCGCCACGCTCGTCGCGGTCGCTCTTGCGCATCTGGATCGATGGCTCTGTCTCGTGTGCTTCGACCTTGATTGTGATCCAACGCAAAACGTCGGTCGAAATGCCCATCAGACGCTCCATTTCGGCGATCGCGGCCGGCGGAGCATCAATGTTGAACAGGGTATAATGAGCCTTGCGGCTCTTCTTGATCTTGTAGGCGAGCGAACGCAGGCCCCAGTATTCGGACTTGGCGATCTTGCCGCCGCCGGCTTCGATGACGGTGGTGTATTCTTTGGTCAGTGCTTCGACCTGTTGGGTCGATATGTCCTGGCGTGCCAGGAACACATGCTCGTACAACGGCATGCGGATGGCCTTTCTCTGTTGCGCTCGTCTTACGACGAACTTTCCATGTCGCTCCGGCGCAAAGCCCCTTTCGGACCGGAGAATGGCCCAAAAGCACGACCCGTGAAGAGCGGAGACACCAGGGAGCGGGCTTTCACCCATCGTGCGCTTGCGCGCACGACTTCCCCTTCAGCCCCCAACCGGAGCGGATCACGAGGCGGCTTATACACGGAACGGCGAAGTAGGCAAGCGCCGCGACACCCGGCTGCGCTAGGCAGGCGGAGCCGGCCCCGCACTCTTGACACCCCCGCACGCACGGTGCTTAAGCCGCGAAATACAACGGATTCACGAGCAAGCGAGGCCCGCAATGGCGAACGCATTCATCTTCCCCGGACAGGGCAGCCAGGATGTCGGCATGGGCCGCGATTTGGCGCAGAACTTCGCCGCCGCCCGCGCGGTATTCGACGAGGTCGACGAGGCGCTGGGCCAGAAGCTGTCGGCGATCATGTTCGAGGGCCCGAAGGAAACGCTGACGCTCACCGAGAACGCCCAGCCGGCGCTGATGGCGGTGTCGATGGCGGTGATCCGGGTGCTCGAGAAGGAGAAGGGCTTCGATCTCGTGAAGTCCGTACAACTCGTCGCCGGTCATTCGCTAGGCGAGTATTCGGCGCTTGCCGCCGCCGGCGCGTTTACGCTGGCCGATGCGGCGCGGCTGTTGAAGCTGCGCGGCCAGGCGATGCAAAAGGCGGTGCCGGTGGGGCAGGGTGCGATGATCGCGCTGCTCGGCGTCGGCCTCGATGTCGCCCGTAAAATCGCGACTGAGGCCGCCCAGGGTGACGTTTGTGACATTGCCAACGACAACGACCCGACCCAGATCGTGCTTTCAGGATCGAAGGTCGCGATCGACCGTGTGCCAGAAATCGGCAAGGCGCATGGCCTGCGCCGCGCCATTCCGCTTCCCGTGAGCGCGCCGTTCCATTGCGCGCTGATGAAACCCGCCGCCGACGCCATGGCGGATGCGCTGTCCAAGATCACGATCAACACGCCGAAAGTGCCGGTGGTGGCGAATGTGCTGGCGCAACCGATCACCGATCCGGCTGACATCCGCCGGCGCCTCGTCGAGCAGGTGACCGGCACCGTGCGCTGGCGCGAGTGCGTTGAGACCATGCTCGGCGCCGGCATCACCCATTTCTACGAGATCGGCTCGGCCAAGGTGCTGGCCGGCCTCGTCAAGCGCATCAACAAGGATGCGAACGCGCTATCGGTCGGCACAGCGGCGGATATTGATGTGCTAGTGTCGCAGCTCGGAGCCTGAACCATAGGTGGTGCATGACAAAGGAGATGCAAATCGCGCTGGAAGCCGCTCGCAAGCTTGGACCTGAAGAGCGGGCTGAACTCGCCGAGATGCTGTTCGATACGGTCGAAGGCGGCGCTGAAATCGACGCTGCTTGGCGCGAAGAGGCTAACCAGCGCTATGAAGAACACCTGCAGAGCGGGGGAGCTGCTCTCGATGCCTTCCAAGCTGTCGAAGCCGCCCGGCGGCTACTCCGAGCGAAACCTTGAACATCCGGATGCTGCCGGTTGCACAGCGGGAAATGCTGAGAGCGGCGACGTGGTACGACAAGAAGTCGATCGGTACCGGTGATCGGTTCCTTGATGGTGTGCGGGCAGCACTGGTCTCAATCAAGGAATTTCCGAATGCAGCCCCCGGAATCGGCGAGCCATACAGGCGGAAACTCCTTGCTGATTTTCCCTATGGCCTGATCTTCCGCTTGGATGGCGACACTGTCTATATCGTCGCCGTTGCCCATCTCAAGCGTCGACCGTTGTACTGGCGAAGAAGGCGTTGACCCAGGCAGAGCGAATAAACAACGGGCGGTCTGGAGGGCGTCCCTCCAGTGCGGTGCGGGGTTAACCCCACTCGCAAAGCGAGTAGCGCAACTCGTGCGGCTTTTGAGTATAATCGGGCTGAGCGCTCGATGATGAAGGATGAAACAATGTTCGATCTTACCGGCAAGAATGCACTCGTCACCGGCGCCACCGGCGGCATTGGCGGGGCCATTGCGCGCGGCCTGCACGCACGCGGTGCCACCGTCGCCATTTCCGGCCGGCAGGTCGACAAGCTGGAAGCGCTGGCGGCGGAGCTTAAAGAGCGGGTGCATTGTCGTGCCCTTGCGACCTCGCCAACAAAGAGCAGGTCGGCAAGCTAATCGACGAAGCGGTGAAGGCGCTGGGCGGCCGTCTCGACATACTCGTCAACAATGCGGGCCTGACCAAGGACAACCTGTTCATGGTGATGAAGGACGAGCAGTGGGATGACGTCATCGCCGTCAACCTGACCTCGACGTTCATGTTGATGCGCGCCGGCGCGCGCCACATGATGCGCTCCAAGACCGGCTATGGCCGCATCATCAATATCTCGTCGGTATCGGGCATCATCGGTAATCCCGGCCAAGGTAACTATGCGGCGTCGAAGGCCGGCATGATCGGCATGACCAAGTCGCTCGCCCGCGAGGTCGCCTCGCGCGGCATCACGGCGAACTGCATCGCGCCGGGCTTCATCTCGACGCCGATGACGGAAGCACTCAACGAGAAGCAGACCGCCACCATCAAGGAAGCGATTCCGGCGCAGAAATTCGGCACGCCCGACGATATCGCGGCCGCCGCCATTTACCTCGCCAGCACGGAAGCCGCCTACATGACCGGCCAGACCTTGCACGTGAACGGTGGAATGGTGATGATCTAAACTATCAGCAGGTGGTGATTAGCCATTCATTCCAGGCTATAAAACTATCGCTTGGTGGATCTGCAACTCCGTTCCAACGAACCTATGGCAATGACCGGATAAGTGTGTTACCAGCCGCCCGATCCGAGCCGCAGATGTTGGGGAAAAGCTTGGGCCTGCGCGCGATTGGGATGTTATTGGCCAGGGACTCAAGCTAGCCCGCAGTAGTAGTTGCGGGCTGCCAGTTGCCGGTCGTGCTAAACACTTCGAAATTCTGAAACTTGAACCTGAAGACTTCTGACGAGGCGAGGAAGAGACCAATGAGCGATGTCGCAGAGCGCGTGAAGAAGATCGTCATCGAGCACCTGGGCGTGGAAGCCGACAAGGTGAAGGACAATGCGTCATTCATCGACGATCTCGGCGCCGACAGCCTCGACACCGTCGAGCTGGTGATGGCGTTCGAGGAAGAGTTCGGCTGTGAAATCCCGGACGATGCCGCCGAACATATCCTGACAGTCGGCGACGCGGTGAAGTTCCTCGAAAAGAACGCCAGCGCAGCCTAAATAGTTTGGCCGCGGCGCCGGGGTCCCTCGTCGCGTCGCGGCACATTTTATTGTGCCGTCGAACCCGGGGGTGGCCTATGCGCCGTGTCGTCATAACTGGACTGGGGCTGGTGACACCGCTGGCTTGCGGCGTTGATGCAACCTGGAGCCGGTTGCTCGAAGGCCGCAGCGGCGCGCGCCGCATCGAGGAATTCCAGGTCGACGACATGGGCTGTCAGATCGCCGCGTTTGTTCCGCGCGGCGACGGCACCAACGGCACATTCAACCCCGACCAATGCATGGAGCCGAAAGACCAGCGCAAGGTCGACGACTTCATCATCTACGCCATGTCGGCCGCCGACCAAGCGTTGAAGGATGCCAACTGGGCGCCGTTGACGCCTGATGACCAGGAGCGCACCGGCGTTCTGATCGGCTCCGGTATCGGTGGCTTGTCCGGCATTGCCGACACCTCGATCCTGCTCAAGGAAAAAGGGCCGCGCCGCGTCAGTCCGTTCTTCATCCCGGGCCGGCTGATCAATCTCGCCTCTGGCTACGTCTCGATCAAGCACAAGCTCAAGGGCCCGAACCACGCCGTGGTGACCGCCTGTTCGACCGGCGCGCACGCAATCGGTGATGCCGCGCGGTTGATCGTCATGGACGACGCTGACGTGATGGTGGCCGGTGGCGCCGAGAGCCCGATCTGCCGCATCGCCATTGCCGGCTTCGGCGCGGCCAAGGCGCTATCGACTGGCTTCAACGACGCACCAACCAAGGGCTCGCGCCCCTATGACAAGGATCGCGACGGCTTCGTGATGGGCGAGGGCGCTGGTGTTGTCGTGCTTGAGGAGTATGAGCATGCCAAGGCGCGCGGCGCGCACATGTATGCGGAAGTGGTGGGTTACGGCCTGACCGGCGACGCGTTCCACATCACCGCCCCGGCGGCCGATGGCGACGGCGCCTTCCGCTGCATGAAGGCCGCGGTCAAGCGTGCTGGTATCGAAGTCAGCGCCATTGACTACATCAACGCGCACGGCACCTCGACACCGATGGGCGATGAGATCGAACTCGGCGCCGTCGAGCGGCTGTTCGGCGAACGCGGCGACAAGTTGTCGATGTCGTCGACCAAGTCGGCGATCGGCCATCTACTGGGCGCGGCCGGTGCGGTCGAGGCGATCTTCTCGGTGCTCGCCATCCGCGACAACATCGCCCCGCCGACGATCAATCTCGACAACCCTTCGGTCGTAACCAAGATCGACCTCGTGCCGCACAAGCCGCGCAAGAAGGAGATCAACACCGTCCTGTCGAACTCGTTCGGTTTTGGCGGCACCAATGCCTCGCTGGTGATGCGCCGGGTGGGGTGAGCCGATTAGCGCCATAATTCCTGCCCAGCGTTCGGGCAGGGTCGGTTGTGGTACTGCAGCGGTCCGTTTATCCGGGCCGCACCCTTGAGGCTTGGAACGCAGCGATGAGCAGTAATCGGCGACCAGAAGAGGCGACGGAGCGGCGGACGTCCGGCTTGCAGCCGAGGTCGCCAGCGGAAGCGCTGGAACCAACCCGTGGTCCGGTGCGCCCCTCGGGGCCAAGGCGTCGCCGCGAACCGCGCAAGCTCAATCCGTTCCTGCGCGCCGTGAATACGTTTCTGACGCTGATGACAGTGGCCTTGGCGGTGCTTGGCATCGGCGCCTACTGGATCTCGACGGAGATCAACAAGGATGGTCCTCTCAAGGAAGCCCGCAACGTCGTCGTACCGCGCGGCGAGGGCGCCCACGACATCGCCAAGCGACTTGAAAGCGATGGCATTATCGCCAGCCAGCAGATGTTCGTCGCCCACTACATCGGCCGATCGCTGACCAGCTGGGTTGGCGGGCAAGCGCTGCAACTCAAGGCCGGCGAGTACGAAATTCCGCCCGGCGCGAGCTTGCGCACCGTCTCGGAAATCCTCGGCGAGGGTCGCTCGATGCTGTACCGGGTGACGATCCCGGAAGGGCTGACCAGCTCGCAGATCGTGGCCCGCCTGCGCAATGATCAGAACCTGACTGGCGAGATCGTTGCAATCCCGGCTGAGGGCACGCTGCTGCCTGATACCTACAAGTATTCGCGCGGCATGACCCGGCAGCAGTTGCTTGACCTGATGCAGGCTGAAAGCCGCAAGCTGGTCGAGCGGCTGTGGGCGGCGCGGCAACCGGATCTGCCGTTGAAGTCGCTTGAGGAAGCGCTGGTCTTGGCTTCCGTGGTCGAAAAGGAAACCGGCCGCAACGACGAGCGCGAAAAGGTAGCAGCGGTGTTCATCAACCGGTTGCGCCTGAATATGCGGCTGCAGTCCGATCCGACCATTCTCTATGGCATGTTCCAAGGCGAGGTCGAATGGGGGCGTCCGATATACAAGTCGGAGATCCAGCAGAAGACGGCGCACAACACCTATCAGATCGATGGTCTGCCGCCGACGCCGATTTGCAATCCCGGCAAGGCGACGATCGAGGCGACACTGAACCCGGCCAAAACGTCTGATCTCTACTTTGTCGCCAACGGCAAGGGTGGCCACGTATTCACGACCAACCTGAAGGACCACAACGCCGCCGTCGTAAATTGGCGCAAGGCCGAGCAGGATATTCGCGCCCGGCAGGCGGCCGCGTCGGCCAAGACCACTGCCAAGACCTCACCGACCACGACGCTCAATGCGCCGGCACCGGTAGCGCCAGTAGCGCCAGTGGCAGAAGCGCCGGCCGCGCCGCCCGAAGCGCCGCCGACAAGTACGCCTCAACTTAAGGAAGCCGCGCCCGCAGCGGCTGCCGGCGCACCACAGAACACCGCCACCACGGCGGACGCCGGAGCCGTGCCGCTGCCGATCCGCAAGCCAAAGCGCCCCTGACGGCGACGATAATTTCTTGGCGATGAGCCGTCCACACCGTATGGTCCCTGTAGATTTCAGGCCCATTTCAGGAGTGCATTTGCCAGATGTCCGTCAAGAGCATGACCGGGTTCGCCCGCACCGATGGAAGTTTCGGGCTGACGCGCTGGGCCTGGGAAGTACGCGCGGTCAACGGACGCAATCTCGATGTGCGGTTACGGTTGCCGCCCGGCTTCGACCACCTGGAGCCTCGCGTGCGCGAGGTGGCGGCCGGGAAATTTCTGCGCGGCAGCATTCAGGTCGGCCTCAACGTCAAGCGCGACGAGGGGATCACGCGGGTACAGCTGAACGAGGAGATGCTCGCCCAGGCGATCGCCGCCGCCCAGCGCGTGCGAGACCTGACCGGTGCGCCGGCGGTCACCGTCGAGGCCATCCTTGGCGTCAAGGGCGTGCTGGAGACGATCGAGGTCAGCGAAAGCGAAGCCGAGGCCGAAGCCAAGACCGCAAGCCTGCTCGCGACATTGCAGCAGGCGTTGGACGGCGTCGTTGGCGCCAGGCTCGATGAAGGGCGCCGGCTGCAGAAGGTGCTGCTCGAACAGGTGAACGAGATCGAGCGTATCACCACGGCACTCGAAACCAATCCGAGCCGCAGTGTCACCGTGGTCAAGCGGCGGCTGGCCGAGCAAGTGGCGAAGCTCATCGAAAGCTCGTCATCATTCGATCCCGCGCGCTTGCATCAGGAGGCGGTGTTGCTGGCGAGCAAGGCCGACGTCGAGGAGGAATTGAAGCGCCTGCAGGCCCACGTGGCGTCAGCCCGCGACCTGCTGCAGGCCAAGGATGGCGTGGGTCGCAAGCTCGATTTTCTGTCACAGGAATTCAATCGTGAAGCCAATACGGTATGCTCGAAGGCAAACGACTCAGGCATGACGACGCTCGGGTTGTCGCTGAAGTCGGTGATCGAGCAGTTCCGCGAGCAGGTGCAGAACATTGAGTGAGAAGGCTTGAGGATATGGGTGTGCAGGATCGCCGCGGTTTGCTGCTGGTGTTGTCGTCGCCATCGGGTGCCGGCAAGACGACGCTCGCCAGGCGGCTGCTTAGCGCAGATAGCGGCATCGGCATTTCGATCTCGGTGACGACGCGTACGCCACGTCCGGGCGAGCGCGAGGGGGTCGATTATTTCTTCCGCAGTGAGCCTCAGTTCATGAGCATGCGTGACGGCGGCGAACTGCTCGAATGGGCCAAGGTGTTCGGCAACTACTACGCGACGCCGCGCGGCGCGGTGGAAGCTGCCATCGGGCAGGGGCGCGACCTGCTGTTCGATATCGACTGGCAGGGGGCGCAGCAACTCAAGGAGAAGCTGCCGCAGGATCTGGTGCGGGTGTTCATCCTGCCGCCGACGGCTGCGGCATTGGAAACGCGTCTGCGCGACCGGGCGCAGGACGCGCCGGACGTGGTGGCGCGACGGATGGCGGAAGCCGCCTCCCAGATGAGCCATTGGCCCGAGTACGATTACGTCATCATCAACGAGGACCTCGAGCGCAGCACCGCCCAACTGATCGCGATCCTGACCGCCGAACGCCTGAAGCGCGAACGGCAAGTGGGGCTGACGGATTTTGTCAGAGGGTTGGTGGGGTAGGGGGCTTTTTCCGTAGGGCGCAATAGCCCCCTTGCGTATTGCGCCGTGTCACCCAGCGACGGTGTTCGTTGCGCGGCGCATTACGCGAATCCGCTAATGCGCCCTACGATCATGCTTGAACGCCGGAACACATTCGATAAAGTTGTGAAACGAACCTCGCGTAGCTGCTGCCGTCAGTGCAAGTTCGAATACGACAACGGACTCGTGCAGATTGTCGCGAGATCCAGTTTGATGCCCCTCAGCCAGAGAACACACCGCACCGCCCCTGATTTCAATCAAGGTACGAACCTGAGACCAAGGCCATGTCGAGGCCGCGCTGCTCCCTGCGCTAACGATCTGGTGCGGACGCGAGCTCGCGGTTGTCCTTCAACGTCGACGCTGAAAGCGGCGAAATGCATTCTTCATGGTGGGAGCGAGACTTCACCTGGATGCGGCAGTCAGGCAAGCTCATTAGCGCTCGGTATCACGAGTCAACGTCGGCGCCCCGGTGGTTGCCTACCGCGAGACGCTCGACTGTCCGGTCGAGGTTGACTGCACACACGATAAGCAGACCGGCATCCGTCAGTACAGCCCGCGTCAAGCTGCACCTGGAACTGAATGCGAGTGGGCTTGGAAACGAGTCACGCACGGAGATCGTCGGCCGCGCGCTGCAAGCCGGAGTAAATCATTCGATGCGACGGAAATATTGCGATACGACGACGTGACAGTGATCCGGGCAGATGTCGTCCCTCTGGCCCTCTACTGTTCTACGAGATATGTCTCGACGGACTCGCGGCAGCCTGTCGGCAGGTCGGGCTTTGCATTACATGGGGTTCAAGCACTATCAAGTAGTGCCGCGAAATGTTGCGCCCGATCCAGATACCTTCCCGCCTGCGATTCGGATGAGGGCATGAGACGGGCTGAGGTACGAGATGGATCTCTGGTCCAGTTGTCGTGACGCGGGAAGAACGAGGGCTCATGCCAGCGCCCGCAAGCCGGAGATGGAACCGATCCACGCCATGCCCGACCCCGCCACCACCTTCATCGCCACCATCAGCCAGAACCCAATCAACGCCGCGCTGATCGAGCGGCTGCCGGCGCTGGGCTTACCGGACTGCTGGCTGGTGGCCGGGTGCCTGTTCCAGACGGTGTGGAACGTCAGGGCAGGGCGACCACCGGCCGAGAACATCCGCGACTACGACGTGTTCTATTTCGACGGCACCAACATTTCCTACGAAGCCGAGGACCGCGCGATCAGGCGGCTCGCCGACGCCACCCGCGACCTTGGCGCCGAGATCGAGCTCCGGAACCAGGCACGGGTGCATCTGTGGTTCGCCCAGCGCTTCGGCCACGAAATCGCCCCGCTGCGATCGAGCGTCGACGGCATCGCTCGGTTTCTCGTCGAATGCACGTGTGTCGGCATCCGATGCACAGCCGGGGAGGCGCCGACGGGTTATGCAACCTACGGCTTGGCCGATCTCCATGCCGGCATCCTGAAGCCGAACCCGCTCAACCCCAACGGCAACCGCTTTGCCGAGAAGGCGGCGAGCTATCGCAGCCGGTGGCCCTGGCTCAGGATAGAGGCGTAGAGGTCGGGCGCGTGCGGGTTCAGAAAAGAACAGGCCGTATGGGCGCAATAGCCCCCTTGCGTATTGCGCCGTGTCGCCGGACGACCGGTGGTCGCGGAACGGCGCATTACGCGAAGTCGCTAATGCGCCCTACGAGGTCGGGCCGCCCGCGCGATTCCCGAAAGGTTGCCGAAGGTGAGAGGCGCGATGGCGGCTATATCATTCGCAGAATAGATATTATGGAAAATATTGATCGGTCTGGTCGGCTCCTCAGGCTGTTCCGAAATGAAACAACCTGAGAGCCATACAACCCACCAGCCAAGCGCCAGCCCTACTTCTCCGGCTTCTCGTGGTGATCGGCCACCAGCCGGTCGAGCAGCCGCACGCCCCAGCCCGAGGCCCAGGTCTGGCTGATGTCGGTCTTGTTTGAATCCATCGCCACACCAGCCACATCGAGATGCGCCCACGGCGTGCCCTTATGGATGAAACGCTGGAGGAACTGCGCCGCCGTAATCGCGCCGCCGAAGCGGCCGCCGATGTTCTTCATGTCGGCGTTCTTTGAGTCGATCAGCTTGTCGTAGGCCTTGGCCAGCGGCATCCGCCAGACCTTGTCGCCGGTCGCCTCCCCTGCCGCGTGGAGGTCGGCCGCGAGCTTGTCGTCGTTCGAGAACATGCCGGCGTATTCCTTGCCGAGCGCGACCATGATGGCGCCGGTCAGCGTCGCGAGATCGATCACGAATTTCGGCTTGAAGCGGTCCTGCGCGTACCAGAGCACGTCGGCGAGGACCAGGCGGCCCTCGGCGTCGGTGTTGAGCACTTCGATGGTCTGGCCGGACATCGAGGTCACGATATCGCCCGGGCGCTGGGCCGAGCCCGACGGCATGTTCTCGACGAGGCCGATCAGGCCGACGACATTGACCGGTGCCTTGCGGGCGGCGAGCGCGTGCATCAGGCCGGTGACGCAGGCCGCACCTCCCATGTCGCCCTTCATGTCCTCCATGCCCGCGGCCGGCTTGATCGAGATGCCGCCGGTATCGAACGTCACGCCCTTGCCAACGAAGCACAACGGCTTCGAGCGCTTGGCCTTGGCGCCGTGCCACTGCATGACGACGACGCGGGACGGCTTGACGCTGCCCTGCCCGACGCCGAGCAGCGCGCCCATCTTGAGCGCTTCCATCGCCGATACGTCGAGAATTTCGACCTCGACGCCGACCTTGGTGAGGGCTTGCGCGCGGGTCGCGAACTCGATGGGATCGAGGATGTTGGCCGGCTCGTTGACGAGATCGCGGGCGAGCGCCACGCCTTCGGCCAGCGCCTTGGCGTGTACGAATGCGGCGCGCGCGCCGGCCGGATTGGCGGTCAGGATGACGAGCTTGTCGGGACCGTTCTTGCCGTTGCCGTTGCCCTCGGCGGCCTTGGTCTGATATTTTTTGAACGTGTAGCTGCGCAGCAGGGCACCCATCGCGAGGTCGGCCGCGATTTCGGCGGCGGCCTTGTCCTCGACCGCATCGTCGATGATCAGCGACACGACCTTGGTCTTGCGGGCCGCGATCTGGGCGTAGGCCACGCCGCCGAGCGCCACCCAGTCCTGACCGCCGTCGTCGTCAGCAGCACCGCAGCCGAGCAGGACCAGCCGCTGGATGTCGAGGCCGGCCGGGGCCAGCAACTCGATCGCGGCCTTCGCCTTGCCCTTGAAGTCGGCCGCCCGTGCCGCAGCCGTGATGCCGCCCTTGGCCATCTTGTCGAGGCCGGCGCCAACCGTGCCCAGCGCCAGATCGGCCCCAGTCAGCAGAACGCTCGTCGATTCAGGCGCGGTGGTCAGACCGGCGAACGCGATATCCAAAGTGAGCGGCATGGCGGCGAGTTCCTCGATTATGGGCGGGAATTGGTCGGAGTGGGCCACGGGCGCGCAAGCCCCGCAGCCGAAAGTCGATCGATTCAATGAACCGCGGCGGTCGCCAGTGCAAGCTTCCCGTAAACAAGGGCGTGGACAGTCGCAGCCGGGCCGCAGTCGAAATTCCGCCACCGTGCTATGGGAGCCGCCAGATGGTTAGCAATTCGCTTGAATTCGTCGGTCGGACCGGTCCAATCAACGCCTTATGATGTCGATCTTCGACCGCTACATGTTCCGGCAGGCCGCCGGGGCGCTGATCCTGATCCTGCTCTCGCTGTCGGGAGTGGTGTGGATTGCGCTCGCCCTGCGTCAGCTCAACGTGGTGACCAGCGGCAGTCAGGACACCATGACGTTCCTGCTGATGACCACGCTGGCGCTGCCGAACCTGATGGTGCTGATCGCGCCGGTGGCGCTGCTGGTGGCATTGATCCATACCCTGACGCGGCTCAACGACGACAGCGAGTTGATCGTGTTGACCGCGTCCGGCGCCAACATGTGGAGCGTGGCGCGGCCGCTACTGATCCTGGCGCTGGTGGTGTCGCTGGCTGTGTCCGCGGTCAACCACTTCGTGATGCCGTGGAGCCTGCGCGAATTGCGCAACCAGGTGATGAAGATGCGCACCGACCTGATCGGCCAGGTCATCCAGCCGGGGCGCTTCTCCAGTCCCGAGTGGGCGCTGACGTTCCACATCCGTGACCGCGCCCTCAATGGCGACCTGCAGGGCGTGATGATGCAGGACAACCGCGACCCCAAGCAGTCGATGACCTATCTCGCCGAGAAAGGCGTGATCCAGAAGGTTGCAGCGACCTCCTACCTTTACATGACCAACGGCCACATCATTCGCCGCGAGAACGTGAAGGAACCGCCGCAGATCATTGCCTTCGACAGCTACGCGGTCGACCTCGATCGTTTCGAGAAGCCGGGCACCACGCCGGAACTCAAGCCGCGCGAGCGCTACTATCGGGAGCTCGCCCACCCGGCGGCGAACGATCCCGACTTCGTGCGCCAACCGGGCTTTTTCCGGGCCGAGTTGCATGAGCGGTTCTCGAACCCGCTTTATCCCTTTGCCTTCGTCTTGATTGCGCTCGCCTTCGTTGGACAGGCGAAGTCGAACCGGCAGAAGCGCTGGCAGGGCATTACCGCCGCGGTCGTGTTCGGGTTCATGATCCGCGTGATCGGGCTTGGCACCAACAATCTCGTGGTTATCAATGCGAAGTGGGTGCCGCTGCTCTACGCTATTCCACTCGGCGCGGTCGTCCTCGCCATGGCGATGATTTGGCGCAACGCCCGCCCGCAACTTGGCCAGCCATTGGGCGAGAAGATATCGATCGCGGTCGGCGACATGCTGGCGAATTTGCGCCGCAAGGGAAAATCGGGCGCGGTGCCCGCGAGGTCCGCAACGTGACCAGCGCCGCCACCCTTCGCCGCTACATCGCGCGCAAGTTCGCCACCATGATCCTGGGCGCGTTCTTCCTGTGTTCGGTCCTGATATTCATGATCGACCTCGTCGAAATGCTGCGGCAGGCGGGCAAGTACGGCAGCGTGTCGGCGTCGACGCTGTTGTGGATCACGTTGCTGCGCTTGCCGGCCTATACCGAGATCCTGCTCTCGTTCGCTGTGCTGGTTGGCACCATCGGCACGTTGCTGATGCTCAATCGCAAGAGCGAACTCGCGGTTATGCGGGGTTCGGGCATGTCGGTCTGGCAGTTCCTCAGGCCGGGACTGACGGTGGCGCTGATCCTCGGTCTGTTCGCCGTGCTGGTCTACAACCCGGTCGCCGCCACTGCTCGAACGGAAGCGGAACGATTGTTCGCGCAGGTGTTCGGCAAGGAATTGAACTTCCTGCGCAGTCAAAGCGAAGGCAATTGGCTGCGGCAGGACGGCCCCGATGGCCCCTCGGTGATGACCGCCGGCGCAATCGGCGACAAAGGCCGGGTTCTAACCGCCATGACCGCCTTGCAATATGACCGCAAGGACAGGTTCCAGGAGCGGATCGACGGTGCCAAGGCAACGCTGCGGGACGGCTTCTGGCACATCGAGGATGCGTGGGTCACAAGGGTCGGACGTGAGCCCGAACAATTCGCCACCTTCATCATCAGTACTTATCTGACCCCCGAGCGTGTACAAGATGCCCTCGGCACGGTGATATCCATCTCCCTGTTCGAGTTGCCAGGACTGATCGAAGTCGCTGAAAAGGCCGGACTTTCCGCCACTACCTACAAGGTGCAGTATCAGCTTCTGCTGTCGCGACCGTTCCTGTTGATGGCGATGGTGCTTTTGGGGGCGACTGTGTCGTTAAGGTCATTCCGGTCCGGCGGCATCCAGACTATGGTCATCACTGGAATGCTCGGGGGATTTGGCTTTTTCCTGATGGCGGAAGTATCCCGGCAGATCGGGGTCGCGGGTCTCGTATCGCCTGAATCGGCGGTATGGGTGCCGGTGGCGACGTCCATGTGCTTATCGTTGACGGTGCTGCTGCACCAGGAGGATGGCTAGGTGATGCGCGACGGACGGCCACCGCATCTGGTTCGCGGAAGCCTGAGCGCCCAACTGCGTCGCTGCCATGCAGCGACGAAGCGGGTTGGCTCGGCCTTCGCACTGATGCTGTGCCTCGTCGCTCTGCTTGTCCTTGTGCCGACGCCGACGCGCGCCCAGGATCCAAGCATCATCAGCCCGTCGACATCGTCATCTTCCTCGTTCCCCAAGCCCGCAGGCGGTATTCTTGGCGGCCCGGTGCAGAAGATCGACAGCTCGAAGCCACTCTATCTGCAGGGTGACGAACTGATCTACGACACCAAGGGCAACAAAGTCCGTGCCCGTGGCAACGTCGAGATCTTCTATAACAACTACGTGCTGAAGGCCGACGAGGTCCAATACGACCAGGGCGCGAAGACGCTGACCGCGGTTGGCAACGTCGAGCTACGTGAGCCAAACGGCAACATTGTTCGGGCCGAGCGCTACACGCTCACCGACGATTTCCGCGACGGCTTCATCCAGTCGCTGAGCGCCGTCACCAAGGACGACACGCGCATTGTTGGCGAGCGCGCCACTCGTCGCGACGGCAACATCACCGAATTCGAAAAGGGCAAGTTCACGCCCTGCAAGAACGAACCGGGTAAGCCGCCGTTGTGGTGCATCAGCGCCGCCCGCATTACGCACGACCAATCGAACGCCACCATCACCTACCAGGATGCGTGGTTCGAGATTTTCGGCCAGCCTGTGTTGTACCTGCCCTACTTCCAGCACGCCGATCCTAGCGTCAAGCGCAAGTCCGGCTTCCTGATGCCGGAGATCAGCTCGTCGACCAACCTCGGCATGATGGTCGAGATACCCTACTATTTCGCCCTGGCGCCGAACTACGATTTCACCTTCCACCCGATGTACACCGCCAAGCAGGGCGTGCTGTGGCAGGGTGATTGGCGCCACAAGGTGTCGTTCGGCGACATCAACGGCGAATACCTGATCAAGGTCGCCGCCATCGACCAGAACGACGCGCTGGGCACCACCGTCAGCTCCAACCTGTCGGACAATTGGCGCGGCAGCGTGCATACCAAGGGCCAATTCTCGCTGTCGTCATGGTGGAAGTTCGGCTGGGATGTGACCGTCGAGAGCGACGATTCATTCCGCCGATTCTACAAGCTCGACAACATTCTGCAGACCGACCGGGTCAACAGCGTCTATCTGCGCGGCCAGAGCGAACGCAATTACTTCTCGATGACCGCCTATCAGTTCGGCGGCTTGCTGTTGTCGGACACGCATCAGTCGGAAAGCCGCGTCCATCCGGTTGTTGATTGGAATTATATCGTTGGCCAGCCGGTGCTCGGCGGCGAACTCGGCTTCAACGTCAATGCCGTCAGCTTCTCGCGCGGCAATGGCGGCGGACTGCTCGCCGACAACAAGCTCACTGGGCGCACCACCGAGATCGAGCGTGCTTCGGCCGACGTCAACTGGCGCCGCCGTTTGACCGACCAGATCGGTATCACCTACACGCCTTTTGCCAATCTTCGCGGCGACATTTTCAGCGTCAAGGACGCTATGGATCCGGTCACCGGTACCGTTATTGGCAGCGACACCGGTGCGCGCGGCGTCGCCAGCGCTGGTGTTCTTGCTGCCTATCCTTGGATCGCCAACACCGCCGGTGCGTCGCATGTGGTCGAGCCGATTGGCCAATTGATTGGCAGGACCGCGCGGGTCTCGCAGCGCAATCTGCCGGACGAGGACGCCAAGAGCTTGGTGTTCGACGATACCAATCTGTTCGAACTCGACAAGTCTTCGGGTTGGGATCGGATCGAAACCGGCACCCGCGCCAACGTTGGCCTGCAATATACCTTCCAGGCCCGTACCGGTGAAATGGTGCGGCTCCTCGCGGGTCAGAGCTTCCATTTGTCGGGAGATAATATCTTCCGTGGACCAGGCACACTCGCCGATCCGCTGACAGCGGTCGCACCGCAGCCGATCTACAATCCGAACAGTGGACTTGAGACTATGCGCTCGGATTACGTGCTCGGCGCGTATCTGGCGCCTTCGTCAATGTTCCGCATGATCGCTCAAGCTCGCTTCGACGAACGTGACATGTCGCTGCGCCGGAGCGACGTCATGGGCGAGTTCAACTACGGTCCGTTGATGGCGCAGGCCAACTACACCTTCTCGGCCGCTGACCCGACGACTGCCATTGCCAAGGACCAGCAGGAGATCTTCGGGTTGCTGGGCCTCAGGTTGACGGATCGGTGGAGCGTCATGGGATCGATGCGCTTCGACATCGATACGCACGAGTGGCTGCAGGAAGCGCTCCAGTTGCGCTACGCCGACGACTGTTTTGTCCTGACCGGCACTTATACCGAAACCCGCATTACCGACGTGTCACGCGACATTGCGCCGGACAAGACCTTGATGCTGCGGGTGGAATTCAAGTACCTGGGCGACTTCCGCTACAAGACCAACTCGCTCGACTCCGTGTTCGCCACCAACCAGCCGAGCAAGTAACCTGAACTGGCCCCAGGGTCGGTGAGGTGAGGTTTTAGCGGCGTCGTCGCGACGTTATGCTACCACGCCGCTGGCGCGCGCCGCCCTCGTGCCATGCGTGTGGTGCTGGAAATCAACCGTTTGCCTTGGCCGCGCCATGCTTCATGTGGAAAACGCGGCTTGGTGGCTTACGAGTTGCGCTACAGTAGCGGGACTGAATCGGTCATCGCCCCGGGGCACCAGCGAATTTTCAGCCCCCTCATCCTTCGAGTGAGCCTAATGCGCACCGAGCGCTGCAGTTCTAGCTTAGCCGGCCCCAAGCCGCTTATCGCGCGCGGGGTGATCGCCATGGCTCTCGCATGGGGGCTCGCGGTTGTCGGTGGCGCTTCGGCCCAAACCACCTCTTTGCCCGGCATTGTGATCTCGACGCCGCCTTCCGGTCCAGCCCCCGGGCCAGCACAAACAACATTCCCACCGTTCGGACGCCCTCCCGAAGCGGCCCCACCTCCTCCTGCCGCTCCGGCACCCAAGGCCAAGACAGCGGCCGCCATCAAGCCGAAGCCGAAGGCAACCGCCGCGGCGGATACGGCCGGCAGCGGTCGCGGCGGTGGCGGTCAGTCGATCATTATGCTGGTCAACGATGAACCGATCACGGCGCTCGACGTCCAGCAGCGCGCTCAGCTCAATGCCCTCAGCGCCGATATCGGCTCGCGCGCGTCGGCCAATATGAAAGCCCTGGTCCAGTCCGAAAGCACCCAGAAGCGTTTCCGCGCCATGGTCGAGCAGATCGTCAAGGAGAACCAATCGACCAAGTCGCGTGAGCAGATCATGGCGATGATCGAGGCGCGCAAGACCCAGTTCGCCCAGCAGTTGCAGCAGGAAGCCATCGCCAGTGCCAGGGCGAGCGTGTTGCCCGGCGCCAAGAAGGGATCGCTCGAAGAGCTGATCGAGGAACGGATTAAGCTGCAGGAGGCCAAGCGCCTCAACGTCAACGTCGAAGACAGCCAGATCGACGACATCATCAAGAGCATGGCTGAAAAGAACAAGATGACGCCGAACCAGTTCGCCGACCATCTGAAGAAAATGGGCGCCGACGTGGCCGCCATGAAGGCGCGGTTCAAGGCGACGCTGTCGTGGAACGAAGTCGTGCGCCGCCGGTTCTCAAGCCAGGTCACCGTCAGCCAGCGCGAGATCGACAAATTCGCCGCCGCCGGTACCACCGGCGAGGATGAGGTCGAGTTGCAGCTCCAGCGCATAACGCTGCCGGTTGTCGGCAAGATGGATCAGAAGGTGCTGACCGAGCGCTTCCGCGATGCCGATCGGATGCGCCAGTCGTTCGGTGGCTGCAAGACAGCCTCGGCCGCCGCCGCCAAGGTCGCCGGTGCCAAATTCGAGGATCTTGGGGTGCGCAAGCCGTCGACCTTGAACGAGCCGCTGCGCAGTCATCTGCTCGCTGCCCGCGACGGCGAGATGGTGCCACCCAATATCGCCGATGGCGGCATCGAACTCTATGCCGTATGCAGCCGCAAGGTGGTCAAGGCGGACGACAAGCGCCGCACCGAGATCAGCGACGATCTGCGCCAGAAGGAATTCGAGATCATGGCCAAGGGCCATTTGCGCAACCTCAGACAGGAAGCTCACATCGAGTGCCGCGCACCAGAATGCAAAAAGTAGATCGCGGAATTCTGGCCGTCACCTCCGGCGACCCCGCTGGCATCGGCCTGGAGCTGACGATCAAAGCCTGGGTCGACCGGGTTTCGAACGAGATCCCACCGTTCGTATTGTTCGCCGATGCCAATGAGATGAGCGCCCGCGTGCAGGTTGTCGGCGCGGCGGCGCCGGTTGCTCGCGTCGCCACGCTCGCCGAAGCGGCGAACGTCTTTTCCCGCGCGATCCCCGTGTTCCATGTCCCGCAGGCAATAGCAGCCGATGTCGGCAAGCCCAACGCGCGCAACGGCGCCGCCATCATCGCCGCGATCGAGCAGGCAACCGCCGCCGTTTTGGCCGGCGAGGCAACGGCACTCGTCACCAATCCGATCGCCAAGAGTGTGTTGTACGAAGCCGGTTTCACCCATCCCGGCCATACCGAGTTCCTGGCCGCAATCGCCGAGCGCGCGCGACCGGACGAGCCGCATACTCCGGTCATGCTGCTCGCCTGCGACGAGCTGCGGGTGGTGCCGCTGACCATTCACGTGGCCCTCGCGGCCGTCCCCGGCCTCATTACCGAAGCGCTGATTATCGAGACGGTACGCATTACGCATGCCGGTTTGAAACTCGATTTCGGTTTCGATCGGCCGCGCATCGCGGTTGCGGGTCTCAACCCACATGCCGGCGAAGGCGGTGCCATCGGCCGCGAGGATGTGACGATCATCGCACCGGCGATTGCAAAGCTGCGCGCCGAGGGACTCGACGTCACCGGCCCGCATTCGGCCGACACCCTGTTCCACGCCCAGGCCCGCCGCCGTTATGATGTGGTCGTTGCGATGTATCACGACCAGGCGCTGATCCCGATCAAGACGCTGGCGTTCGACCACGGCGTCAACATGACCCTGGGGCTACCGTTCGTCAGAACATCGCCCGACCATGGCACCGCCTTCGACATCGCGGGTAAGGGTACCGCGCGACCCTATAGCCTGATCGAAGCCATGAAACTCGCCCGTGCCGCAGCCAGCCGCCGCGCCAAGGCCACGCCATGAGCGAGCTTGCCGCCGACGGACTGCCGCGCCTCGCCGACGTGATCCGCCGTCACGAGATCGGCGCCAAGAAGAGCCTCGGCCAGAACTTCATCCTCGACCTGTCGCTGACGCGGCGGATTGCGCGCGAAGCCGGCTCATTATCCGGTCGCACGGTCGTCGAGATCGGTCCGGGCCCCGGTGGTCTGACCCGCGCGCTATTGGCGGAGGGCGCCGAGAGGGTCGTCGCCATCGAGCGTGACGATCGCTGCCTCGCGGCATTGGCCGAAGTGTCGCGCCACTATCCGGGGCGACTGGAGGTTCACGGCGCCGACGCCCTGCATGCCGACTACCCCGCCCTGCTCGGCACTATGACGAGCAAAGCCATCATCGCCGCCAACCTGCCCTACGGCATCGCCACCAAGCTGCTGGTCGGCTGGCTTGAGATCGAACCCTGGCCGCCGTGGTACGACCTGATGGTGCTGATGTTTCAGCGCGAGGTTGCCGAGCGCATCGCCGCCGAACCCGGCTCCAAGGCTTACGGCCGGCTGGCGGTGATCTCGCAGTGGCGTTGTCAGGTCCGCATCGCCATGAACCTGCCGCCGGAAGCGTTCACGCCGCCACCGAAGGTGTCGTCCGCGGTCGTGGTATTTGAGCCGCGACCTTCGCCCGCACCGGTGTGCTCGGTGAAGTCGCTCGGCCGGGTGACGGCCGCAGCGTTCGGCCAGCGCCGCAAGATGCTGCGTCAGAGCTTGAAGTCGCTCACCGCCATGCCCGAGTTGCTGCTCAAAGCCGCCGACATCGATCCGGAATTGCGCGCCGAGCGGCTGACCGTCGAACAGTTCGCGACGCTGGCCGCGCTGGTCGACGCGAAGGGGCTGTGAACGATCAATCCATGTCCGGCTTACGCTGGCGCAGCGCCTTGGTGCCGGATCGCAACTTCTTGCCTTCGAGACGACGCTGCTTCGAGCCGAAGGTTGGCTTGGTCGGCCGGCGGCTCTTGGGTTGTATTGCCGCCTCCTGGATCAGCTCGACCAGCCGCTCCTGGGCGTCGGCGCGATTGCGCACTTGACTGCGATGGCGGCTGGCCTCGATCACAATGACGCCGTCCTTGGTCAACCGCTGGCCGGCCAGCTTTTCCAATCGCAGCTTGACGGCATAGGGCAGGTTGGGCGACTTGCGGGCGTTGAACCGCAGTTGCACCGCCGACGCCACCTTGTTGACGTTCTGGCCGCCGGGCCCGGAGGCGCGGATGAAGTCCTCTTCCAGTTCCGCTGGATCGAGGCTGATGCTGTCCGTGACCCGGATCATCGCGCGTCCCTCGTTGATTCCTTAAGCTACAATACCACTACTGCACTTCGAACTTCCAAGGACGCTTCCAATGACCGGCCATAACCCAAAGACCATCCAAGACCTGATCGCCGTCATGGCCGCGCTACGCACGCCGGTGACGGGTTGCCCATGGGACCTGGAGCAGACCTTCGAGACCATCGCACCTTATACGGTTGAGGAAGCCTACGAGGTGGCGGATGCCATTGCCCGTGGCGATCGCGCCCACCTGTGCGAGGAACTGGGCGATCTGTTGTTGCAGGTGGTCTATCACGCCCAACTCGGCGCCGAAGAGAAGGCCTTCGATTTCGCCGACGTCGTCGACGGCATCACCACCAAGATGATCCGCCGGCACCCGCACGTCTTCGGCGACGACGCCGCGCGATCGGCGGGCGCCGCGAAAGGCTTCTGGGAAAAGATCAAGGCCGAGGAAAAGGCCGGCAAGCCCGTCAAGCCGGCGAGCATTCTGGAAGACGTGCCATTGCCCCTCCCCGCCCTGACGCGCGCGATCAAGTTGCAGGACAAAGCCGCCGCGGTCGGTTTCGACTGGCCGAACCTCGGCTCTGTGCTGATTAAAATGAGCGAGGAGCTAGGTGAATTGGAACAGGCAGTCCTCTCTGGCGACGCTGCCCATACGGCGGAAGAATTCGGCGACCTGCTGTTCGTGATGGCGAACGTCGCGCGGCACATGAAGATCGACCCGGAGGAAGCGCTGCGCCAGGGCAACCGTAAATTCACCCGCCGCTTCCAGCGCATCGAGGCGCTGTTGGCCGCGCAGGGAAAGACGCCCGCGCAGTCCAATCTCGACGAGATGGACAAGCTCTGGGATCAGGCCAAGGCCGAGGAGGCCCCCCACCCGTAGGGCGCAATAGGCGAAGCCGTATTGCGCCGCGGTCTCTCCGCAGCCTCGCAACCTCCGGTGAGGCGGCGCAATACGCGTTCCGCTATTGCGCCCTACGGCAACTCTGCCGTCTCAATCACGGCGCCAGCCACACGTCGGACAGGTCCTGCCCCAGATAGTGGCTCGGCATCGCGTACCAGCCGCGCACCTTCTTCGGCATCACGACGATGCGTTGAAACCACAGGAACGGCACGACGTTCGCCTGGGTGATGGCGTACTTGTCGAGCTCGTTGACGATGCGCTTGCGCTCCGCCGGATCGATGGCGCGGCGCTGGGCCTCGTACATCGCGTCGATCTTCGCGTCATCGTGGTTCGAGTGCGCGCCGGGCGACAGCTTCTTGGTCAGGAACTTGGTGTAGTGCGCCGTCGGATCGTCGGTGTAGTCGGAGATGAATTCGACCGCGACCTCGAAATTGCCCGATGTCAGCGCCGCCTGATAGGGCGTCGTCTCCATCTGCTCGTGCGTCGCGGTGACGCCGATGCGGCGCCACTGGTCGATGATGTAGATGCCGGCGGTGGTGTAGGGATCGGTACCGGAACGGTTGAACAGCTTGATTGACAGCTTGTCGACGCCGGCCTCTTTCAGCAGCTTCTGGGCTTCGGCGCGGGCCGCGTTGGCATCGCGACCGTAGCCCGGTAACTTGGTGAGTTCGCTCTCAGACAGCGCCATCTCGTAGCCCGGCCGCACACCGCCGCCGACATACTTGATCGCCGAGATCTTGCCGAGCTGCTCGCCCGCGGTCCAGCGGTCGATGGCGAGTGACAGCGCCTGCCGCACCCGCACATCGTCGAACGGCTTCTTCTTGGTGTTGAAGATGACGACCAGCGCCGACACCAGCGGCTGCTCCTTCACCCAGACTTTGTCGCCCATCTTCTCGACCAGCTGATCGCGCTCGGTCGGCGAGCGGAAGCGGAATTCGGCATCGAACTGACCACCGAGCATGCCGGGCAGCACGTTGGGTGACTTCACGAAATAGGCCTTGTAGCCATCGAGGTAGGGCTGCCCCGCCTTGAAGTACTGGTCGAAGCGCTTGGCGGTCCACGAGTTGCCGCGCTGATGCTCGACGAAGGTGAAGGCGCCAGATCCCATGATCTCGGTCTCGGGATAGCGCGGGTTCTGGGCGAGCTTGGCGGCGCTATAGATGCAGTTGAAGGGCGAGGCCAGCAGCGGCAGCACGCCGGCGACCTTGGTCTTCAGCTTAAACACGATCGTCGTTGGGTCCGGCGTCTCGATGTCACCGAAGTCGGCGTAGTATGGCTGGCGTGCCGAAACGATGCCGCCAGTCGGACGAATGATGCGCTCATAGCTCGCCTTGACGTCGGCCGACGTCAACGCCGACCCATCGTGGAACTTGACGTTGGGGTGAAGTTTGAAGGTGTAGGCGAGCCCATCGGGGCTGATGGTCCACGACTGCGCCAGATCGCCGGAGACTTGCGGATAGGTCGAGCCGTGGAACTTGAGCAGCATCGAATAGTGCGGTGCGACCGGATGGGTGACGCCGAATGTCACGTTCGAATGGCAGTCGTAGTTCGGTGGTTCGGCGACGACCGCGAAATTGAGCGTGCCGCCCTTCACTGGCGCTTCGGTCTGCGCGTTTGCAGCCGTGCCGCCCAGCGCGGTCAACGCCGCAAAAGTCCATGCCAACAATCTGGCCATCCGTCGTGCCTCCCCGGCAGTGAGTTTTTTTGCAGGCAGGTCGCGGCAAGTGGCGCCACGCTCGCGCTGTCGGGCAGCACTGTGCCATGGCGGTGTGCTGTGGGCTAGTCGGAACCTGTGGGCTGTCGACGGTACTCGCGGTGCTCGGTGACAGATGAGCAGCGTGCATTAGTGGCGGTGTCCGACCCACCGGGTCTAACACCATCGTTGCCAAGAGCTGATGCCGCTGGCAATTCCGAAGCGGAGCACTTCCCCTCTCCCCGTCTCCTTAAGTGGAGGCAGGCAGGTCGCGGCAAATGGCGCCACGCTCGCGCTTTCGGGCAGCACTGTGCCATGGCGGTGTGCTGTGGGCTAGTCGGAACCTGTGGGATGTCGACGGTACTCGCGGTGCTCGGTGACAGATGAGCGCCGTGCAGTAGCGGCGGTGTCGCGACCCACCGGGTCTAACACCATCGTTGCCCAGAGCTGGTGCCGCTGGCAATTTCGGAGCGGAGCACTTCCCTCTCCCCGTCTCCTTACGGGGAGAGGGCAGAGGCCGGCGCTTTCGCCGGCCGACTGCTTGCGAATTGCTGAAAGACAGGGTGCGATCTGTGAAGGCGAAACCGGGGCCGGCGCCACCTCGTAGGGCGCATTAGCGACTTCGCGTAATGCGCCGTGCAGCAATCACCGGCCGCTCGGCGACACGGCGCAATACGCAAGGGGGCTATTGCGCCCTACGGGCTGATGCTTTCGGTCGGACCGGTCCCCGCCCTCAATCATCGCGCGGCGGCAGTTTGTGGGCGATGCCTTTGTGGCAATCGATGCAGGTTTCGCCATTCTTCTCGGCGACCTCCATCTTCTCACGCGCGCGTTGGGTCTGCTTGTGGAAATTCATCGCGCCGTAGCTGTGGCAGTTGCGGCATTCGTGCGAGTCGTTGGCCTTCATCGTCGCCCACACCTTCTCGGCGAGTTCGCGACGGTGGCTCTCGAACAATTCCGGCGTGTCGAGCTTCTTGCCAACGAAGTGATGCCAGAGCTCGGCCGATGCCTGGATCTTGCGGACGACCTTCGGCCCCCACTCCTTCGGCACGTGGCAATCCGAGCAAATGGCACGCACGCCGGTGCGGTTCGAGTAGTGCACCGACTGCTTGTATTCCTCGTAGGGCTTCGACATCGAGTGGCACGAGATGCAGAACTCGAGCCGGTTGGTGTATTCCATGGCGGTGTTCAGTCCGCCCCAGAATATGATGCCACCGAGGCCACCGATGATCAGCAGGGTGGCAAGGCCGGTCCGCGCCGCCGGACGCCAAGCAGCGGCCCATAAGCGGCGAAGCAACCCAGCCGGTGGTGGTGTGGTTTCGTTCATTGCGATCGCCCTCGAAAATGAAATGACGGGCGAAACGGTTGAACCGCGTCGCCCGTCGGTGTTGCTGGTCAGGCCCAGCGCCCGAGCAACCGCTTACTTCGGCAGCGTCTGCAGATGCACGACGATGTCGACCGATATCTGCGGATCAAGTGCGCGCAGGGCCGGCATCGCTTCGGCCGGCTGGCCGTTCATCACCTTGTGCAGCATCTCTGGGATGTTATCGGCGAGCGAACCAAGTGACGGCGTGTTCGGAACCTTTTTGCCGTCGGTACCGTGGCAGCCGGCACACAGCGTGTTGAAGTAAACCTCACCCTTGGCACCATCACCCTTCGGCTTGCCGCCCTCGATGTATTTGGCCATGTCGATCTGTCCCTTGGAAACGAACAGGGCGAGGTCATTCGCATCCTTGGCCGAGAGCTGCGCCTCGGTGAAACCGTGCGGCTTGCCGCGCAGACTATCGATGATCACCTTCACGTCCTTGCCGGCCGCTCCCTTGATGCCGACTATACCGGTGGCGTGGCCGCCCTTGGCGTAGGCGCCGTCCTTGCCGCTGTAATCCCAGCCATGACATTCCTTGCAGCGCCAGGACACGTCCTTGCCGTACTTGCCGCCCTTATGCGGGTAGGCCGCATGATCGTCACCGGGCTTGGCAGCCTTGTTTTCGGCGAACCACTTGTCATAGAGACGCCCGCCGCGAGCGATGGAACTCTCAGTTTCAGCAGCCATCGCTGTCTGGATCGGCGCGACCGTCGCCATAGCGCCCAAAACCACTGCGCCCAGCGCGGCCTGCATGAAGCGTCCCATGATCATTTCTCCCGTTTACGAACTTTCTGCCTATTGCAGATCCGTCATGGGCGGGATCACATGGCATTTTTCGCTCGGGCACCTTGACCAGGATCAATGATCTTTGGCGACGGTCGCAGGAAAGGCGCAAATCCGTCACAACCGGCATTTCGGAAACAATCAGTCGCCAAATCGTACGCCGGTGCCCTTCAGCCGGCCCACCAATCGGCCGTGGCGGGCACGCTCGATGCGGACTTTCGCATGGGTGGTGCCAGTGTCGTCGGTCGATTGCGCCAGTACATCGGCGTTGCCGTGCAGCCAGGCCAGCACCGCGCCCTCGGTCGCCGGCACCAGCAGATCGACAATCACGTCGTTGACGCTGAAATGGCGGTCAATCAGCGCCAGCAAATCATCGAAGCCTTCGCCGGTAATGGCGGACACGAGTGCCGGCTGGCGCTCCGCTCGCCGCGCCGCGCCCAGCGCTTCATCGCGCTGCGTGTCGCTGAGCAGATCGACCTTGTTCCAGACTTCGATCAGTGGTGTGCCCGCCGCCCCCGCGTCGATGCCGAGATCGGTAAGCACCGCTTCGACGTCGGCTGCCTGGGCGTCGCTCTCGGCGTGGGCGATGTCGCGCACGTGCAGGATGAGATCGGCCTCGATCACCTCCTCCAGCGTGGCGCGGAAGGCGGCGACCAGCATCGTCGGCAGGTCGGAAATGAAACCAACGGTATCGGATAGAATGATGCGCCGCCCACCAGATAGGCGGACCTCGCGCATGGTCGGATCAAGCGTCGCGAACACCTGATCCTTGGCGAGCACGGTGGCGCCGGTGACCCGGTTGAACAGCGTCGATTTGCCGGCGTTGGTGTAGCCGACGATGGCGACGATCGGAAACGGCACCTTGCGGCGGCCCTTGCGATGCAGCTCGCGCGTCTTGACCACCTGGGCCAGATCCTCGCGAATTCCGTCGATGCGATCCTGAATCAAACGGCGATCGAGTTCGAGTTGGCTTTCGCCTGGACCACCGAGAAAACCAGCACCGCCGCGCTGCCGTTCCAAGTGAGTCCAGCTACGAACGAGCCGACTCTTCTGGTAGGTCAGATGCGCCAGTTCGACTTGTAGCCGCCCCTCACGGGTTTGCGCCCGGCGGCCGAAGATTTCCAGGATCAGCCCGGTCCGATCCAGCACTTTGGCGTTCCATGCCTGCTCCAAATTGCGTTGTTGGATCGGCGTCACGATGTGGTCGACGACGACGAGTTCGATGCCGTCATCCTCGATGCGCTTGGCGATTTCCTCGACCTTGCCCTTGCCGAACAGCGTGGCCGGCCTCGGCAGTTGCACCGGCACGATCACGCCTTCGGCGACGTCGAGATCAATTGCATGGCTAAGGCCGATGGCCTCGGCAAGCCGATCCTGCGGGCTATGCAGCGGCGGGATCGCCTTCGGCTCGGTCTCGCCGCCCGGCGTCACATGGGTCGCGCGACGTCCGCGCGGCAGCACCGGCACGAGCACGAGCGCCAGTGCGGTCGAACCGAGCTTGCGCTCGGCGACCGGCACGGCGTCGCTCTGGTCGTTGTGAGTTGTATCGTCTATGGCGGGTACTACCCTTGCGCTCCATCAGTCGGATCCTGGTCCATCAAATGGACCGGCGCCCCCGGCATGATCGTCGAGATCGCATGCTTGTAGACCAATTGCGAGTGCCCGTCACGGCGCAGCAACACGCAAAAATTGTCGAACCAAGTGACGATGCCTTGTAGCTTCACTCCATTGACCAGGAAGATCGTCAGCGGCGTCTTCGCCTTGCGAACATGATTGAGGAAGGTGTCTTGAAGGCTGGCCTGGCGTTCAGTTGCCATTTTCGTTGTCCTGTTTTTCAGGTGTTGTTGTTGTCGATGGGCATTTCACTACCCATTGCGAAGCCGTGTCGCCCCAGTGGATGATTGGCGCGTGAATCACAATAACTGTTTTTGTTGAAGGAATCACATCAAGTCGCTCGCGCGCCAGTCTGTCGCAGCAAGACAGCCGCGCGCGCCTGGCAGGTCAGGCCGGCGCCGTTTCGGCAACTTCGTGGAACGCAGCCCTAAGCTGCATGCTCAATATGCCCGGCGCGCCATTGCCGATCGATTGCCCGTCGATCCGCACCACTGGCATGACGATGCTGCCTGCCGAGGTGATGAAGGCCTCGCGCGCGGATTTGGCTTCGTCGATCGTGAAGGCGCGTTCTTCCAGCGTCAGTCCCTCGCGCTTCAGCAGATCGATCAAGGTCGTGCGCGTGACACCACGCAGGATCTCGTTACTGGGCGCACGGGTGACAAGACGCCCGTCGTTGGTGATGATCCAGGCGTTGCTGGAAGCTCCCTCGGTCACCTTGCCGGTCTCATCCACGAGCCAGGCTTCCTTGGCACCGACGGCCTTGGCCTTCTCCTTGGCCATGCTCGCCGGCAGCAGCATCACGGTCTTGATGTCGCAGCGGTCCCAGCGATTGTCCGGAACCGATATGACCGCGATCCCGGCCTCGGCCCGCGCCTCGTTGGCAGCGCGATCATGCCCCCGCGCAATTACGATTACGGTCGGTGAGACGCTGCCTTCGGGCGCGAACAGAAACTCGCGCGGGCGCGCACCCCGGGAGACTTGTAAGTAGAGCGAACCGTCGGTGAGGCGATTGCGGCGAATGACCTCGCGCAGCACTCGGTTCCAACTCGGCCGCGTCATCGGCGCCTCGATCTTCAATTCCCTCAGCGATCGGTCTAGCCGGTCGAGGTGGCGGGTTTCATCGATGAGGCGACCGCCGAGAACCTCGCACACCTCGTAGATCGCGTCGCCGAACTGGTTGCCACGATCCTCGGCGTGCACCGACGCTTCCGCATAAGGCACATTGCGACCATTGACGTAGACATAGCGGCTCATGGACCTGCCCCCTCGTTCTCTGTCGGCGCGCCGTTCACGCCGGACCCGATCCGGTGCGTTGATCGGAAGATACGCCCAGCGCCCTCAGTTTGCGATGCAGCGCCGAGCGCTCCATGCCAACGAATTCGGCAGTGCGTGAAATGTTGCCTCCGAACCGGTTGATCTGGGCCAGCAGGTAGTCGCGTTCGAAGATCTCGCGCGCTTCGCGCAGCGGCAGTGACATCAGGTGCTCCGATTTGCCGTTGATCGGCAGCGGTACGTTCGAGCCGATTTCCTGCGGCAGCATGTCGGCGGTGATCATGGCGTCTGAATCGCCTCCAGTCAGGATCATCACCCGCTCGATATTGTTCCTGAGTTCGCGCACGTTGCCCGGCCAGTCGTGGGCCTGCAGCACGGCTATCGCATCCTCGCCGATGCGGCGGGCGGCAAGGCCAGAAGTCTGTGCCACCTGCTGGCTGAAATAGGCGACGAGGTCTGGAATATCCTCGCGCCGCTCCGAGAGACCCGGAACTCTCAGCGGCACCACGTTGAGCCGGTGATAAAGGTCCTCGCGGAACCTGCCCTCCTGCATTTCCCGTTCCAGATCGCGGCTGGTGGACGAGATGATGCGGACGTCGACCGACACCTTCTGGGTTCCCCCGAGACGCAGGAATTTCTGCTCGACCAGCACCCGCAGAACCTTGCCTTGGGTCTCGATCGGCATGTCGGCGACTTCATCGATGTAGAGGGTGCCGCCGTGTGCTTCTTCAAGCGCGCCGACCTTGCGCGGGCCGCCGGTGCGATCCTCGGTGCCAAACAGTTCCTCCTCGACGCGATCGGGCGCCATCGCTGCGGCGTTGAGCACCACGAACGGCGCATCGGCACGGGCGGATTTGCCGTGCATGACGCGCGCGGCCAGTTCCTTGCCAGCGCCCGACGAGCCGCGGATCAGTACGCGGCTGTTGGTCGGCGCCACTCGGTCGATCTGCGCTTTGAGCTGGTTGATCGCGGTCGATTTACCGATCATTTCGGCGCTTTGCGATGAGCGCTCCTTGAGCTGCTTGACCTCCCGGCGCAGCTGCGAGGCTTCCAGTGCCCGCATGGTGACGAGCAACAGGCGGTCGGATTTGAACGGCTTTTCGATATAGTCGTAGGCACCGCGCCTGATCGCGGTCACCGCCGTCTCGATGTTGCCATGGCCGGAAATGATCACCACCGGAAGATCCGGGTGCACCTTCTTGATGATCGACAGCACTTCGAGGCCATCGAGCCGGCTGCCCTGCAACCAGATGTCGAGAATGACCAGTTGGGGTCGCCGTTCCTCGATCGCGCGCAAGGCTTCGTCGCTGTCGCGGGCGAGACGGCAGCGATGCCCCTCATCCTCCAGGATGCCGGAGACGAGATCACGGATGTCGGCTTCATCGTCGACGACCAGGATGTCTGCTGCCATCAATTCTTCTCCCATTCTGACCCGGCGATTCTTGCCGGAACGCTTGAAATTGCGATGCGGCGGTGCCGCGATCGTCGGATTGCGCACAGCCTACTCGGCGGCCGCCTTATGGCTCTTTTCGCGCTGCAGCGGCAACGTAATGCGGATCAGCGCACCGCGCGTGCGTCCAGGGGCTAGCGGTGCATCTTCAAGCGCCAGCAGGCCACCGTGTTGCTCGACGATTTTCTGCACGATGGCAAGCCCGAGTCCCGTGCCCTTGTGCCCCTTGTTCGTGACATAGGGTTCGAGCAAGCGCGTACGGTTCTGTTTGGGCAGCCCGATGCCGTTGTCAATCACCTCGATCGCGGCCTTGCCATCGCCGAGCACCAATCGGGCTTCGACTTTTCCTTTCCAGCCGGCTTCGGCGCCTTCGGCAGCACTTTCGACGGCCTCGGTAGCGTTCTTGACGAGGTTGGTCACGGCCTGACTGATCAACCGCCGATCGAACAGGCCGCTGACCTTTTCATTCGGCACATCGAGTACATAGTCCACGGCGGTATGGGCTTCACGGAACAAGATCACTGCCTCCTGCACGGCCTCGCGCAAGTCGTTGGCTTCCATCACCGGCTTCGGCACGCGAGCGAAGGCTGCAAATTCGTCGACCATGGTCTTGATGTCGCCGGCCTGGCGCTCGATCGTGGCGGTGAGTTTTTCGAAGGTCTCGCGATCTTCAACAATGACCTTGCCGTATTTGCGGCGAATGCGCTCGGCCGAAAGAATGATCGGCGTCAGTGGGTTCTTGATTTCGTGCGCGATGCGTCGGGCGACGTCTGCCCAAGCCGACGTGCGTTGGGCTGAGACCAACTCAGTGATGTCGTCGAATGTGACGACCGCGCCCTGTGTGGCCTGCTCGCCGATGCTGCCCGCCTGCTCGCGCGTAACGCGCACGGCGAATGTTCGTTCCTCGCCTTTGACGTTCAGTGAAACTTCATGTTGCGCCCGCGCCCGCAGCGACTGTTCGGAAGAACCCGCCACCAGGGTTGCGAACTCCGGCAGCACTTCGGTCAGCGATCTCCCCACGAGTGTTGCCAACTCGTGCCCCAGCAATTGTTCGGCGGACCGGTTGGCGAGGGTGATCCGGCCATCGGGATCGAGGCCGAGCACGCCGGCTGAAACTCCCGTCAGCACAGCCTCCATGAACACTCGCCGTTCGGTCAGTTGCTCATTGGCGGTTACCAATGCATCGCGCTGGCTTTTAATTTCGTGCGTCATCGTATTGAACGTCTGCGACAGGCGGCGCAAATCGCCCTCGCCGCGTCGTTCCGGCAGATGCACCTGGAGATTGCCGCGACTGACCTGCTGGGCGGCGCCGATGAGGCGGCGGATTGGTGCGACGAACCGGCCAGCGAACCACAAGCCCGCCCAGATCGCGGCCAGCAGCGCCGTCAGCGACAGCGTCGAATAGATCAGCCCGTGCGCGAACTTGAGTTCCCCGCGGCGTTTGCGGGTCTCCTCATACTCCTTGTAGGTGTCCTCGGTGCGGCGCAGGTGGCCGATCACTTTTGGACTGACGCTGCGGGCGACATAGAGATAGCGCCCCGGATATTTGTGTAGCTTGACGATGGCGTTGACCCGGTAATTGTCGCTTGGGGTCGATAGTGGCACTTGCCCGGCTTCGGCTAGCTGGATGATATCGGCCGGCACCGTGTTGTAGGGCAACTTGTCGTTCTCGATCGCCGCGATTACAGGCTTGCCAGCTGCGTCGATAACGAACGCCACCGGCAATTCGCGCAAACCCGCCTGGGCAATTACCAATTGCCGCAACTGCTTGTCGTCGCCGCCGACCAACCCTGACGCATCGTCCAGATCCTTGGCCATGTTGACGATGTCGGTGCGGATGATCTGGCCGTGTTCTTCGAGGTAGGCCTTGGCGACGTCGAGGGAGTTCTCCACGATCTGCTTGGTGCGGCTCGAAACACTATCAAATGTCCGCGAAAACGTCGTGGTGGCGCCGGCCGCGAGCAGAATTGCCGGCAGCGCCGCGATCACGCTGAACAGCGCGACAATGCGGATGTGCAGGCGCGCGCCGGGAACCTTCGCACGCCATGCCTGCCACAGGTCGCGGACTTGCCAGGTGACCACCGCAATCATGGCGACGATCAAAATGGCGTTGATCAACAGAACCCAGAACACCACGGTATTGCGCGGCACGATTGGGGTCAGGCCGGTCAAGATCAGAAAGGTCGAGAGACCGGATACCAGTGACAGGACGGTAATCGACAGGCCGATCCAAAACCCAATCGCGGTCGTTTCCGGCAATGGAAGGTCGGCATCGTCGAGCACGGCGCGTTCAGCCGGATTGGCATCAGACGAAGACGTCATCTTGCGTGCCTCCCCGCTAGCGTGGCCCGTTCACGCCGGGTTCGGCGCGCCGAATACAGTTATCAATCCGCAACACTGCGGCTCGGCAGTGACGCCGGGCGCACAACTGACCTTAAACTGTGACATTTTCGCGACATTGGGCCACAGGTAACCCTGTAATCCCTCAGCGTCAAGACCGGCTCGTCGTACCCCTCAAAGCATGGGGAAAAGTTAAGTGAGCGGCGTACGGAAGACCTGTATGTCGAGCGCCCGAATGCGGCTGCGCAGCGTGTTACGATTGAGGCCGAGCAGTTCGGCGGCGCGGATCTGATTGCCCCGCGTGGCGGTCAGCGCGGCCGTGATCAGCGGCAACTCCACCTGCCTGATAATGCGATCATAAAGGCCCGCCGGTGGTAGGTCGCGACCGAACGTTGCAAAATATCCGGAAAGATAGCGTTCGACGGATTCCGACAACTGTTTGGGCTCGCTGCCGCCCAGATCAGCATGGAGCGACGGGGCTTCGGCAAGCTCGCCGTCGACGATCTCGGCGGTGATGGTATCCTGGGTGTGCAGCGCTGACAGACGCCGCACCACGTTCTCGAGTTCGCGGACGTTGCCAGGCCAGCTGTGCCGCTTGAGGCGGTCGATCGCCGCCATCTCAATGTTTTTCAGGCCGAGGCCCTCGCGCGCCGCCTGCCGCAGGAAGTGACGAACGAGATCGCCGATGTCTTCCAGTCGCTCCCGCAGCGGCGGTATGCGCAATGGCACGACGTTGAGGCGATAGTAGAGATCCTCGCGGAAAAGCCCTTGCTGGATCTGCGATTTCAGCTCGCGATGGGTGGCGGCGATGATGCGGACGTTAGTGCGGATCGGCGTCCGCCCGCCGACGGTCGTGTACTCGCCCTCCTGGAGCACCCGCAGCAATCTCGTCTGGGCTTCGAGCGGCATGTCGCCGATTTCATCGAGGAACAGCGTGCCGCCCTCGGCCTGCTCAAACCGCCCTTGCGTGCGGGTCTGGGCGCCGGTGAAAGCGCCCTTCTCGTGGCCAAACAGCTCGCTCTCGATCAGCTCGCGTGGGATCGCGGCCATATTGAGGGCGACGAACGGGCCGGCCTTGCGGCGTCCATGATCGTGCAGCACGCGGGCAACGAGTTCCTTGCCGGTGCCGGACTCGCCGGTGATCATCACCGTCAGATCGGTCTGCGTCAGGCGGGCGAGCACCCGATAGATTTCCTGCATGGCATTCGAGCGACCAATCAGCGGCAGCTCGTCGCCGTCCGGCTCGGACGAGGGCTTCTGTGTCTTGCGGCCGGGTTCCGCTAACGCGCGGCCGACAATCGAGACCACCTCCGACAGATCGAACGGCTTTGGCAGATATTCGTAGGCGCCCTTCTCGGCGGCGGTGAGCGCGGTCATCAGCGTGTTCTGAGCGCTCATGACGATGATCGGCAGATCCGGCCTCAATTTCTTGATGCGCGGGATCATGTCGAAGGCGTTCTCGTCCGGCATGATGACGTCGGTGATGACGACGTCTCCCTCGCCCTGGCTCACCCAGCGCCACAGCGTCGCGGCATTGCCGGTTGCGCGCGGCGCATAGCCTGCGCGCGCCAGCGCCTGGTTGAGCACTGTACGGATGGCGGTGTCGTCGTCGGCAATCAGAATGGTTCCACGGGCCATGGTTTAACCTGTTGCATCCTTGTTGGCGCCGCCCGCCTTGCGGGGGACGGAGGGTTTTGTCTGCATCGGGAGCAGCACGCGGAATACCGTACGCTTGGGCTCGGATTCGCACTCGATAATGCCGCCGTGATCGCCGATGATCTTGGCGACCAGCGCAAGACCGAGACCGGAGCCGGTTCGCTTTGAGGTCACGAACGGATCGAACAGATGATCCTTCATCGAATTGGGGACGCCGGCGCCATTGTCGATCACCTCGATCATCAGCGGCAGAGCGACACGCGCCCCACTGCCGGGCAGCGACAGTCGCATGCCGGGCTTGAAGGCAGTATTGAGCACGATCCGTCCGGTATCGCCGGTCTCCTTGATCGCCTCGCAGGCGTTCTTCACCAGGTTCAGGAATGCCTGCACTAGCTTGTCGCGATTTGCCGGTACCGGCGGTAGAGATGGATCATATTCGCAGTTGAACTTGACGCCTCTGCCGAAGCCGCTCTCGGCGAGCTTGCGGACGTGATCCAGCACGTCGTGGATGTTGATCGGGTCCTTCGCCATCGGTCGCTCGTCGCCGAACACTTCCATGCGGTCGACGAGTTTGCGGATGCGCTCGGTCTCAGCGCAGATCAACTGCGTGAGCTGCCGATCCTCGTCGCTGACGCCTGGTTCGAGCAATTGCGCCGCACCTCTGATTCCGGAAAGCGGATTCTTGATCTCGTGCGCCAGCACCGCCGCCATGCCCGACACCGATCGCGCGGCGGCTCGATGGGTCAACTGACGCTCAATCATTTGCGCCATACTGCGCTGCTGCAGCATTACCAGTACAAGTCCGGCCTGATCGGGTAGTCCGCCAGCGAACACGTCAACGAGTTTGGCGCCCTCGACGCGGGGCATCATGATCTCGACGCCATATTCGTTGACCGTCGTGTCGGTGCGCCGAACTTGCTCCACCAGCGCCACCAGTGGGCAGCCAAAGGCGACAATCTCAGACAGCTTCTGACGCTTCAATACCGCCTGTCCAGACGAGGTGAACACTTCGGCCGCCGGGTTGGCGTACACCACCCGGTCGTCATCGCCGATGACGAGAATTGGGTGCGGCAAAGCGGCCAGCAGCAGGTCGTGCTCGATATGACGGCGCTGCGCCGATGTCACGGGCTTGATGGCAGGCTGGGTCATGCCGCGATCGCCTCCGGTTCGGCGTAGAAGGCGGCGAGGCCAGCCAGCACGCGCTCGCTATCGTCATCCTGGCAAAGCCGTGCCCGCCACGCCTTGACCGCGGCAGTTGGGCGGCCGCTCGCCTCAAGATACCAGCCAATGTGCTTGCGGGCGTTACGCAGCCCCAGAAACCGGCCATAGTGCGACAGCATGGCCTCGACATGCCCCCTGGCAATTTCAGCCTGGGTAGCGAGCAATGGCGCGCCGGGATCACCAGCACCGGCAAGCACCGACGCAACCTGACCGGCGATCCAAGGCCGGCCATAGGCGCCCCGCCCGATCATTACTCCGTCAGCGCCTGATGCGGTAAGTGCCGCGGCGGCATCGGCCGGGCTCTTGATGTCACCGTTGACGATGACAGGGATGTTGATCGCGGATTTCACTTTGCGCACAAACGCCCAATCGGCGTCGCCTTTGTAGAACTGGCAGCGCGTGCGGCCATGAACGGTGACAAGTTTGACGCCTGCAGCTTGAGCACGGACCGCCAGCTCCGGCGCGTTGAGACAGGCATGGTCCCAGCCCATTCGCATTTTCAGCGTGACCGGCACCGAGACTGAACCCGTCACCGCCTCGATGAGGCTTGCAGCGTGATCGAGATCGCGCATTAAGGCACTGCCCGACAACTTGCCGGTGACCTCACGAGCCGGGCAGCCCATATTGATATCGATGATGTCGGCGCCAAGCCCCTCGGCCATCCGCGCGCCCTCCGCCATCCAGCGCGCTTCGCGACCGGCAAGTTGCATAACGAATGGTTTGGCTTCACCAGCCATGGCACGGCGTAGTTCCGCTGGCCGCTCGCGCACCAGCTCTTCGCTGGCGACCATCTCAGAAACCACTAGCCCGGCGCCCAGTCGATGACACAGATCGCGAAACGGTCGATCACTGACCCCTGACATGGGCGCGATCATGACGGGAGCGGACAAAGCGTGCGGCCCGATGCCAACGGCCGGCTGCTGCCCGCCCCGGTCAGTCGCGCTACTTTGGTCTATAGTGCTCATTTGTTGAGCAAGTCCTCGGCCTGCTATAGGTTTGGGCACACTACGATGCAATCAGCTATCTCGCAAGTGCGAATTGGATAAGTCGAGGCGTTGTGATCTGTCGAGCGCGGGATTAAGTCTCAGCTCATCGAACCCTGCCGATCGAAGGATCAACCAACGTGCCGACAGCTGTGCTCATTGTCGCGGCAGGGAGAGGCGCCCGCGCCGCTGATGCCCCCCAAAGCATTCCGAAACAATACCGCCAGGTGGCCGGCATATCGGTATTGGCGCGGACGGTCGCTGCATTCGTGGCCGAGATCCGAATTCACACCATCCAGGTCGTGATCCATCCCGACGACCGCTTCCTTCACGATCAAGCCATGGGTCCATTGCAACATCGCTGCCGGGCACCCGCTCTAGGCGGCGCGACGCGACAAGCCTCGGTTCTGGCTGGGCTCGAGGCCCTCAAATCAGCAAATCCGACGCGCGTTCTAATCCATGACGCCGCGCGCCCATTCGTCTCTAGCGTGGAGATTGGGCGGATTATAGACGCCCTCGCCGATGGACCAGCGGCAATATCAGCCGTTCAAGTGGTCGATACCTTGAAGCGCGCGGCGGCGGATGGCAGCAGCGCCGGCTCCATAGATCGTACGGGGCTATGGGCTGCGCAAACGCCGCAAGGGTTTCGCTTTGACGTCATTCTCGATGCGCACCGCAAGGCTGCTGCCGCCGGACGGATGGATTTCACAGACGATGCGGCAATCGCCGAATGGGCCGGCATCAAGGTCGCGCTCGTGCAGGGTTCACTGCGCAACATCAAACTCACCACTCAGGCAGACTTCGACATGGCCGAGGCGGCGCTCACCGGGCGCGAACCGAAAGCGACCGCAATCGACGTGCGCAACGGCACTGGGTTCGATGTCCATCGGTTCGCCGAGGGTGACGCAGTCTGGCTATGCGGCGTGCGCATTCCACATACGCAAAGACTTGAAGGGCACTCCGATGCCGACGTCGGCTTGCATGCGCTGACCGACGCGATCCTCGGCGCGCTGGGCGACGGCGACATTGGCCAGCATTTCCCGCCGAGCGATCCGCAATGGAAGGGCGCAGCGTCGCACAAGTTCCTGCGCGATGCCGTGCGGCGGGCTCGAGAACGCGGCGCCACCATCACCAACGCCGACGTGACGCTGCTGTGCGAGGCGCCGAAAATCTCAGCCTATCGCGACGCCATGCGGGCGGCCCTCGCCGAGATTCTGGACATTGCCGTCGAACGCGTTGGCGTGAAGGCGACCACCACCGAAGGGCTCGGCTTTACCGGCCGCCGCGAGGGCATCGCCGCGATGGCGTCCGCAACCCTGGTATTTAGCTGAAAACCCGGTTCTTGCCCTCGGCATGAGAATCAAGGCATTCGATAGGCAGATCGGTTGTAGACGCCTCCCGGAGCCAAGCCACATGAACGTCATGACGCCCACGCTGACGAGCGGATCAGCCGACATCGGCGAGATCGCCGAAGCCACCCGCACCACCTGCCTATCGACCCGCGTGCGCCAGTTGTCGCGTATCGTCACCCGCGTCTACGACGACGCGCTGCGCTCGCTCGGCATCACTGCCAGCCAGTTCACGCTGCTGACCCAGCTCGCCCAGCAGGACGGCATTACCGCCGTCGAGATCGGCTTCACCCTCGATATCGAGAAGTCGACCCTGTCGCGCAACCTGAAGCGACTGTTGGCATTGAACCTCATCATCATGGATCCTCCGGCCGGCCGTCGCGGTCGGGGCCTGCACCTGACGCCGTCGGGTCAAGCGGTGATCAAGGAGGCCTATCCAGTGTGGCAGGAGGCCCAGCGCCGCGCCATGGCCGTTATGGGCAATGATTGCCGCAGCACGCTCGATGGACTGCTGGTCAATGCCGAGAAGCTGGTTGTCGCCTGATATTTGTCGGCGGACGCCAAGTCTGATCAAGTGAAGGGAGCGCCGTTCGGCGTTCCCTTTTCTGTTTCTGGCGGAGGCTGCTCGCTGTGTTCCCACTCCCCCTCGTTGCCACCGCGACGGAACTTCTGGCTCATCTACGCAGCCGCAAGCTCATGGTGGCAACTGCCGAGAGTTGTACCGGCGGCTTGATCGCAGCATTGCTGACCGAGATTGCTGGCTCCTCTGACGTGGTCGAACGCGGCTTCGTCACTTATTCCAACGACGCCAAAGTGGAGATGATCGGCGTGCCAAGGGCGTTGATCGACGCGCATGGTGCAGTGAGCGAACAGGTCGCGCGGGCGATGGCAACAGGCGCACTTGCTGCATCGAAGGCAGACATAGCCGTGTCGGTGACAGGGGTGGCTGGCCCCGGCGGCGGTTCGATCGAAAAGCCCGTCGGCCTCGTCCATTTCTCCGCAGCCCGCAAGGGTGGCGCAGTCATCCACCACGAAGCCCGCTTCGGTGATCTCGGCCGTAGTGGCATCAGGCTCGCGACCGTCGCGCAGGCGCTCGCAATGATACGACAACTCGCCCCATGAACGATGTCGGTGGACCAGTGATGAGCAGCCCTTGCCCCAGTCGTTGAACGCACCTATACAATCGAGCTTTGATGACCAAAGCACCCACACCATTCTATTTTCCAAAGCGCCATCTGCTGACCTGTGAGGGGTTGACGGCGCAGGAGATCAATTCACTTCTCGACCTCGCCGATCAGGCGGCGGAAGTGAACCGTCAAGTCAACAAGAAGCGCGACGTCCTTCGCGGACGAACGCTGATCAACCTGTTCTTCGAAGCTTCGACCCGAACGCAAAGCTCATTCGAGTTGGCCGGCAAGCGCCTGGGTGCCGACGTCATGAACATGAACGTCTCGACCTCCTCGGTGCAGAAGGGCGAGACACTGATCGACACGGCGATGACGCTCAATGCCATGCGGCCCGACATCATCGTCGTGCGCCACAGCGCGGCAGGCGCGGTCGAACTGCTCAGCCAGAAGGTCGACTGTTCGGTGATCAATGCCGGCGACGGTGCCCACCAGCATCCGACCCAGGCGCTGCTCGACGCATTGACCATCCGCCGTGCCAAGGGCCGCGTCGCTGGGCTCACAGTCGCGATCTGTGGCGACATCGTGCATAGCCGTGTCGCCCGTTCCAACATCGACCTGTTGAACACGCTCGGCGCTCGCGTCCGCATCATCGCGCCGTCGACCCTGCTTCCGGCCGAGCCGGAACGCCTCGGCGCCGAGGTCTTCACCGACATGTGGGAAGGGCTCAAGGACGTCGACATCGTGATGATGCTGCGCCTGCAGCGCGAGCGCATGCAGGGCTCGCTGGTGCCATCGACCCGCGAGTACTATCACTTCTTCGGCCTCGATCATGAGAAGCTCGCTCTGGCGAAGCCAGATGCGCTGATCATGCATCCCGGACCGATGAACCGCGGCGTCGAAATCGCATCCACGGTTGCCGACCATTCTCGAAGTGTTATTCGCGAGCAAGTCGAGATGGGCGTCGCGGTGCGGGCCGCCGTGCTCGAAGCGCTCGCCAGACATCTGCCGAACAAATGACCAGGCAACCCATGACCCGCCCCCGCAAGCCGAGCGATCCAACCCAGCGCCCGAGTGAGCCTGCATCGCGCCGTCGCACCGTATTCATCAATGCGCGGCTCGTCGATCCGGCCAATAACCGCGACGAACCCGGGGGTCTACTGGTCGAAGACGGCATCATCGCCGATCTTGGAGGCCATCTGCGCCGCAACGCACCCGAGGGCGCCGAGGTCATCGATTGCAAGGCGCATATGCTGTGCCCCGGCCTGATCGATGCCCAGGTGTTCACCGGCGAACCGGGCTCCGAGCATCGCGAAACCTTGAAGACCGCGAGCCACGCGGCGGCAGCCGGCGGCGTCACCACCATCGTCGTGATGCCAGATACCAATCCGGTGATCGATCAGGTCGCGCTCGTCGACTTCATCCAGCGCCGCGCGCGCGACAACGCCGTCGTCAACGTCCACACCATGGCCGCGATGACCAAGGGTCTCGCAGGCCAGGAGATGACCGAGATTGGCCTATTGAAACGGGCTGGCGCCATCGCCTTTACCAATGGCAAGACCAGTGTCGCCAACACCAAGGTGATGCGCAATGCATTGCTCTACGCCAAGGACCACGGGGCGCTGATCGTCCACCACACCGAGGATCCCTACCTGTCGGAAGGCGGCGCCATGAATTCAGGCGCTGTTTCGACGAGGCTCGGCGTGCCGGGTGTGTCGAAGGCGGCGGAAACCATTATCCTCGAACGTGACGTGCGTTTGGTCGAGATCACCAATGGCCGCTATCACGCCTCCAACATCACCTGCGCCGAAAGCCTGGAGGTGATCCGGTCGGCCAAGGCGCGCAATCTGCCGGTGACCTGCGGTGTCTCGATCAATCACCTGACGCTGAACGAAAACGACATCGGTCCCTATCGCACGTTCTTCAAGCTGCGCCCGCCATTGCGCCGGGAGGAAGATCGCGCTGCCCTAGTGCGCGGCATCGCGTCGGGCGACGTCGACATCATTGTGTCGGCGCACGATCCGCAGGACGTCGAGGTCAAGCGCCGCCCATTCGCGGAAGCCGCCGACGGCGCCATTGGCTTGGAGACACTGCTCGCCGTCGCGCTGCGCTTGCACCACGCCGACGAAGTGGCGCTCCCAGTGCTGCTGCGCGCGCTGTCGACGAACCCCGCCCGATTGCTGGGTTTGCCCGGTGGCCGGCTCGAAAAGGGTGCGCCGGCGGACCTGATCCTGGTCGATCTTGGCGAGCCCTGGGTCGTCAACAAGGATGCCTTGAAGGCTCGCTCCAAGAACACGCCGTTCGACGAGGCCAAGCTCCAGGGCCGTGTGCTGCGGACGATGGTTGCGGGCGAAACCGTCTATCACTACGCTGGCATCGAGCGGACCTGAGCCGCCCCCGCCGGAGATACGCTGCCGATGAATGCCCTGATGACAATGCCGGCACTTCTGGCGGTGCTGGTCGGGTATCTGCTGGGCTCAATTCCATTCGGACTGCTGCTGACTAAGGCCGCAGGCCTCGGCGACGTGCGGGCAATCGGCTCGGGCAATATCGGCGCCACCAATGTGCTGCGCACCGGCAACAAGGCGCTCGCAGTCGCCACCCTGATACTCGATGCCTTGAAGGGTACCGCCGCCGTGTTGCTCGCCAAGTTTGGTGTGTTCGGCTCGCTTCCTGGGCCAGATCTGCAATTTCTGGCCGGTTTCGCTGCGCTTCTCGGTCACGTATTTCCAGTGTGGCTCGGCTTCAAGGGCGGCAAGGGCATCGCCACGTACATCGGCATGCTGCTCGGTTTTCTTTGGCCGTTCGCCGCGATCTTCTGCTGCATTTGGCTCGCGGCCGCAGTCGCGACGCGGATCTCCTCGCTTGCAGCACTGATCGCGGTCATCTTCACTCCATTCGCGATCTGGGCTTATGGCTGGCCGGAAATCGCGATCCTGCTGCTGACCCCTTCGCTGTTGCTGATCTGGAAGCACGAGGCCAACATCCGTCGACTGCTTGCGGGCAAGGAGCCAAGGATTGGCCAGAAGACCTGAGCGCACCGAACTGATCGACGACGCGACCGGCGATCTGTTCGTCGGCGCGCCACTTCCCGTCGCGGTACTCGACGACGCCCAGCGCCTGGCCTGCCTGCGTCTGATCCGGTCCGAAAACGTCGGTCCGGTAACGTTCCGCGCGCTCATCAATCATTTCGGTGGCGCCCAGGCAGCCCTCGAAGCGCTCCCTGAGGTGGCGCGGCAGGGCGGTCGGCGCAAGCCGGTCAGGATCTGCCCGCGCGAGGTGGCCGAAGCCGAACTCGAAGCGGCCGCCGCCGTCGGTGCCCTGCCACTGTTCACGATCGAACCTGGGCTATCCAGCCCTGCTGGCGCAGGTCGACGTGCCGCCGCCACTGCTCTACGTCAAAGGCCGTGTCGAGTTGCTGAACAGGCCGGCGATCGGCATCGTCGGCTCGCGCGATGCATCGGCCGGGGGGCAGAAAATCGCCCGCGATCTCGCGCGTGGACTCGGTGAAGCCGGGTGGGTTGTGGCATCGGGCCTCGCGCGCGGCATTGACGCGGCGGCTCACCTGGCGTCGCTTTCGACCGGCACCGTGGCGGTGCTCGGCGGCGGCATCGACATCATCTATCCGCCGGAACATGCCGACCTGCAGGCCAGAATTGGTGTCGAGGGCTGCCTCGTCTGCGAACAGCCGCCCGGCTTCAACCCGCGGGGGCAGGATTTTCCGCGCCGCAATCGGATTATTTCAGGGCTCAGCAGCGGGATCGTGGTGGTGGAGGCGGCGAAGCGATCGGGTACGCTGATCACCGCGCGATTTGCCGGTGAACAGGGGCGTGAAGTGTTCGCCGTGCCCGGCCACCCGCTCGATCCGCGCGCCGAGGGCACAAATCAATTGCTGAAGGACGGTGCGACCCTCGTGACCGAGGTCGAAGACATTCTGCGTGGCTTACGCCCGGTGGTGACCGAATTTTCTGACCGCACGGTGCCGCCACCGGATTTCCCATTGCAACGTCGTGCTGCGGCGCCCATTACCCGCGTCGATCAGGACGACCGGGCGCGTGTCCTTGAAGCGCTGGGCCCGGCACCAATCGCGATTGATGAACTCGCACGCGCCACCGGGTTGCCGATCCGCAGCGTTCAGGTGGTGCTTATGGAATTGTCTTTGGCGTCACGCATTGCCATGCATGGCGGGCAACTTGTGTCATTAGCGGTTGGCGACCCGGCCGGCCAATGACGGCCTCATGTGCATTTTTTCCCGATCGGATCGAGGGCTCGCGGGTTTGCCGCGGGCCGCACAAGGCAATCCGCTTAATTGTAGGATATTGCTGATCGCACCGCCTGTTTACGGCTTGGTTTGACAGCGAAGCCGTCATCACCCATGTTCCCGCCGCCCTCGGTCCTGGCCAGCCCTAATGACTGACCAGCCGGGAAAACCATTCTACGTCTCGCCTTTGGCCATCACCGGCGGGCCGGGCGCGCAGCCTGTTTCCAACTCGTATTAACCATATCGGTGCGCATGAACGTCGTCATTGTCGAGTCGGCTGCCAAGGCCAAAACCATCAACAAGTACCTGGGCAAGGACTTCAAAGTCATTGCTTCGGTCGGTCATGTCCGTGATTTGCCCTCGAAGGACGGCTCGGTGGAGCCTGACAACGATTTCGCCATGCATTGGGACCTCGAAGGTCGCGGCGCCAAAGTGATGAAGGACATCGCCGCCGCCGTGAAGGGCGCCGACAAACTCATCCTGGCGACCGACCCTGATCGCGAGGGCGAGGCGATCTCCTGGCACATCATGCAGGTGTTGACCGACAAGAAGGTGCTGAAAGGCGTTCACGTCGAGCGCGTCGCCTTCAACGCCATCACCAAGCAGGCAATTCTGGAGGCGATGAAGCACCCGCGCGAGATCGATGGCCCGCTGGTCGACGCCTATCTCGCCCGTCGTGCGCTTGATTATCTCGTCGGCTTCAACTTGTCGCCGGTGCTGTGGCGCAAGCTGCCGGGCGCCCGTTCGGCCGGCCGCGTGCAGTCGGTGGCGCTGCGTATCATCTGCGACCGCGAAGCCGAGATCGAGGCCTTCAAGACAGACGAATACTGGACCATCGAGGCCGCACTCGCCAAGGACAGCAAGGAAGAGTTCCGCGCCCGGCTGGTATCGATTGCCGGCACCACCTTGAAGAAGCTCGACCTCAAGGACGAAGTTTCGGCGACCGCGATCAAGGCCGCGATCGAGGGTGGCGACTTCAAGGTCGCGAACGCCGACAAAAAGCCGACCAAGCGCAACCCCTACCCGCCGTTCACCACTTCGACGCTGCAGATGGACGCCTCGCGCAAGCTCGGCTTCTCGGCCAAGCAGACCATGCAGGTGGCGCAGAAGCTGTACGAGGGCGTCGATCTCGGCGGCGAGTTCGCCGGTCTCATCACCTATATGCGAACCGACGGCGTTCAGATCGTCCCGGAGGCGGTGTCGCAGATCCGCGATGTGATCTCGTCGGCCTATGGCCGCAACTACACGCCGTTCGCGCGCGAATGGAAGTCGAAGGCAAAGAACGCCCAGGAAGCGCACGAAGCCGTTCGCCCCACCGATCCGAAGCGCACCCCCGACAGCGTCAAGCGTTACCTCGACCGCGAACAGCACGCGCTGTACGAGTTGATCTGGAAGCGGACGCTGGCAAGCCAGATGGCCCCGGCCGAGATGGAGCAAACCACGGTCGACATCGCCGTTCGCCGGTCGTGACGGCAAGTCTTATGGGCTGCGTGCCTCGGGCTCGATCGTCACGTTCGATGGCTTCCTGCGCGTCTACCAGGAAGGCCGCGACGAGCGAACCCGCCTCATCACCAAGGGCAAGGACGACAGCGCCGACGCCGATGACGAGGATAGCCGCCGTCTGCCGCCGCTCAGCCCCGGCGATCACCTCAAGGACCGGGGCATCGACGCCGACCAGCATTTCACCCAGCCGCCGCCTCGCTTCTCCGAAGCGACCCTCGTCAAGCGCATGGAGGAATTGGGCATCGGCCGGCCGTCGACGTATGCCTCGACAATGGCCGTGCTTATTGAGCGCGACTACGTGCGCATGGAAAAGAAGCAGCTGGTACCAGAGGACAAGGGCCGCCTCGTCACCGGCTTCCTCGAAAGCTTCTTCAAGCGCTACGTCGAGTACGATTTCACGGCCGATCTCGAGGAAAAGCTCGACCTGATCTCGGACGACAAACTCGAATACAAAGTGGTGCTGCGTGACTTCTGGAAGGAATTCACCGCGGCAATTGCCGAGACCAAGGAACTGCGCGTTGCCGAGGTTCTTGATACACTGAACGACCTGCTCGGACCGCACATTTTCCCGGCCAAGGAGGATGGCTCGGACCCGCGCTCGTGCCCTGCCTGCAAAGAGGGGCGCGTCAGCCTCAAGGTCGGCAAGTTCGGCGCCTTCGTCGGCTGCTCGAACTATCCCGAATGTCGCTTCACGCGCCAGTTCTCCGACACCAACAATACCGGTGACGGTGCTTCGCCCGACGGCCGCTTGCTCGGTGTCGATCCCGAGACCGGTTTGCCGGTGTCAGTGCGCGCCGGCCGCTTCGGCACTTACCTTCAATTGGGCGACCAAAAGGACTACGGCGAGGGCGAAAAGCCGAAGCGCTCGTCCATCCCGAAGGGCATCGATGTCGCGACGATTGAGCTGGAGCGGGCGGTGCAACTGCTCAGCCTGCCGCGCGATATCGGCACGCATCCCGATAGCGGGGAGATGATCACCGCCTCGCTTGGCAAGTTCGGACCCTACATCAAGCACGACAAAACCTATGCCAACCTGCCGCAATGGGAGGACCTGTTCACGATCGGTCTCAATCACGCGGTCAGCCTGATCGCCGACAAGGTGGCGGGCAAAGGCCAGAGCCGCTTCGGCCGCGCCAAGCCCGAGGCCCTGCGACTGGTCGGCGAACATCCAGACGGCGGCAACATCGAGGTGTTCTCCGGCAAGTACGGCCCCTATCTCAAGTGGACCGACGTCAACGCCACGCTGCCGAAGTCGAAGGACCCGGCATTGGTGAGCCTCGAAGACGCGGTCGAGATCATCGCCGAGCGCGTCGCCAAGGGTGGGGCTAAGAAGAAGCCCGCGCGCAAGGCCAAGGCACCGGCGAAGAAGGCGGCAGCCAAGGCGCCGGCGAAATCCAAGGCTAAGGCGAAAGCCCCTGCAAGGCCAAGGCGAAGCCGAAGGCGGACGCAGCGGAGTAGGTGGTTAGATGGCACGGCGGATCAACCCGAAGTCGACAGGCAAGCCTCGCGAGAAGGCCAAGTTCGACGCTGCGGTCGCCTTCCCCGCGCCTGAACAGATCCTGGAATTCATCAAGGCGTCCGACGACAAGGTCGGCAAGCGCGAGATCGCCCGCGCCTTCGGCATCACCGGCGACGGACGGGTGAAACTGAAGCGCATACTCGGTGACCTCGCACGCGACGGAAAGCTGTCGGGCAATCGACGCGAACTGCGCGAGACGGGCCACCTGCCGCCGGTCTGCACCGTCGAAGTCATCGCCCGTGACGACGATGGCGAACTCGTCGCCGAGCCGGTTGTCTGGGACAACGAGGAATCCGAGCGTCCGCGCCTGCGCCTCACAGTTCCAGATGCGCTCGAAGGCGAGGCTGGCCCGGCGATCGGCATCGGTGACCGCGTGCTCGCCCGCATCACCGCCGATGACGACGCCAGCGGCGAAGGCGGCATCGCCCACACCGGCATCGCGATCAAGCGACTGCCGCGCGAACGCCGCCGCCTGCTCGGTATCTTCCGCGCGCATGCCCGGGGCGGTGGCGCGATCCAGCCGATCGACCGCTCGGAGTTGCGCGAATGGGCGCTGCAGAAGGGCGACGAAGCGGAAGCCAAGGATGGCGATCTCGTGCGCTTCGATCTCGCTCGGCGTGGCCGCAACGGATTGCCGCAGGCACGCGTCGTCGAGGTGCTCGGCAATCCATCCGATAGCCGCAAGGTCAGTCTGATCGCGGTGCACGCGCATGGCATTCCAGATGACTTTCCGGAAAGCGTGATACGCGAGGCGGAAGCCCTCGGTGCGCCGACCATGCAGCACCGTGTCGACCTGCGTGATCTCGCTCTGTTGACCATCGATCCGGTCGATGCTCGCGACCACGATGACGCGGTGCACGCCGCCGCCGACCCCGATCCGAAGAACTCGGGCGGCTTCATTGTCCATGTCGCCATCGCCGACGTCGCTTGGTTCGTGCGCGCCGGGTCCAAGCTCGATCGAGAGGCGCAATTGCGCGGCAACTCGGTCTATTTCCCCGACCGCGTCGTGCCAATGCTGCCCGAGCGCATTTCCAACGACCTGTGTTCGCTGCGCGAGGGCGAGGATCGCGCCTGCCTCGTTGCCCGCATGGTGTTCTCGGCCTCGGGCGAGAAGCGTCATCACACCTTCCTGCGGGCGATGATGCGGTCGCACGCCAAGCTCAGCTATCAGGAAGCCCAGGCCGCCATCGACGGCAATCCGTCGGAGAAGGCAGCACCCTTGCTCGATAGCGCGTTGAAGCCGTTGTGGGCCGCCTATGCGGCGCTGTCGAAGGCTCGTGACCGACGCGCGCCACTCGACCTCGACCTGCCCGAGCGAAAAATCATCATGGACGACCAGGGTCGAGTGAAAGGCGTGCACATTCCGGTGCGGCTCGCGGCCCATCGCCTGATCGAGGAGTTCATGATCCAGGCCAACGTCGCCGCCGCTGAGACGCTCGAACATCAAAAGTCGTTGTGCGTCTACCGCGTCCACGACCAGCCCTCGAAGGAAAAGCTCAAGTCGCTGAAGGATGTGCTGGATAGCCTGAAACTGACGTTCCCGAGTTCGGGCGCGGTGAAGGCTGCGATGTTCAACCAGGTGCTGGCCGACGCGAAGGGCGTCGAAGTGCCCGAATTGGTCAACGAGATCGTGCTGCGCAGTCAAGCGCAGGCCGAATACGCCGTCGACAACTACGGCCACTTCGGACTCAATCTGCGCAAGTATGCGCACTTCACGTCGCCGATCCGCCGCTATGCCGACCTGCTGGTGCACCGCGCCCTGATCGCTGCCTGCGGCCTCGGCGACGGCGCCATGGGAGACGTCGAGAAGCCGCGCCTGCGCGACGTCGCCAAGCAGATCTCGGACGCCGAACGTCGTGCCATGGCAGCCGAACGCGAAACCACCGACCGACTGATTGCGGCCCACCTCGCCGACCGCATCAATTCGACCTTCCCGGCCCGCATCAGTGGCGTCACGCGGTCGGGGCTGTTCGTGAAGCTCAAGGAAACCGGCGCCAACGGCTTCATTCCGGTCTCGACGCTGGGACAGGAATACTTCGACCACGCCGAGGAATTGCAATCGCTGGTCGGCAGCCGAACAGGTGGATCGTTCCGATTGGGCGACGAGGTCGAGGTGCGATTGATCGAAGTGATCCCGAGCGCTGGCGCCATGCGGTTTGAAATGCTGAGCGAACCGCGCAAGGGCCACGTGAGCCTGATGAAGGGCTGGCGCCCCAAGCGCATGCCCGGACGGAGACGCCCGCCGGGACGACGCTAAGAGGTCATTTCGCCGCCGCGTTGACCGGACCGCCGACCGCCGTGCGGCCACCATCGGTGACGTACTGACCGCCGGTGATGTTGCCGGCGAGGTCCGAGCACAGGAAAAGTACGAGGTTCGCCACCTCTTGTGCCGTGCCGTAACGTCCTATCGGCAGCGACGCCTGATAGCGGCTTTCGACACTGCCGGGGTCGGCGGGATTGATCTGGCCTTCGAGCGAATGGATCATGCGGGTGTCGATCGGCCCCGGGCAGATCGCATTTACACGAACGCCAGCTCGCGCCGTCTCGCCGGCAGCCGTCTTGGTAAGCCCGAGAACGGCGTGCTTCGATGCGCAATAGGCCGCCATGCCCGGCGTGCCGTTCAGGCCGGCCACTGATGCGGTATTGACCACCGCGCCCGCCTTTTGCCGCAGCATCACCGGCAGCACATGGCGCAGGCCGAGGAACACGCCCTTCAGGTTGACGTTGATGACCTGATCGAACATCGCCTCGTCGTACTCGGCGGTAGGCGCAATCCGGCCCTCGATACCGGCATTGTTGAAAAAGCAGTCGATGCGGCCATGCGTGTCGAGTGCCGCCTTGACGTAGTGTTGTACATCCGCTGATCGGGTGACGTCGGCTGTAACCGCAGTGACTTTGCCACCCTGTTTGACGATCAGCGCCACTGTCGCATCGAGTCCGATCTGATCGCGATCAACGGCCACGACATTCGCGCCGCCAGCAGCAAAGCCCAGCGCGGCAGCCCGCCCGATACCATTGCCGGCACCGGTGATCACCACTGTCTTACCCTTGAAATCCATCGGCCGCTCTCCCGTTCGCGTTGGTCATTGTGGCGAGGCTATCATGCGGCGCCGTGGCTGGTAGGCCGGCGGCGCTGCGTTGGGCTGCGACAGACGCAAGCCTCTGCAAGGACAGCTATCCGATTGCCGGCGCCGGCAACCACCGCTAGGCTCAACGCTCCAACGGCTGCCCAGGACCATCGCCCCCATGTTCCGTTTCGCCGCCAAACAGTTGCTCAACATGTCGCTGACGCTGCTGGCGGTCTCCCTGCTGGTGTTCATGCTCAACGAGTGGACGCCCGGCGACGTGGTATCGAAGCTGCTTGGCCCCTATGCCAATGAGGATCAGGTCGAGAAAGTCACTCGCGAAATGGGGCTCGATCGCCCTGCCCTCGTTCGCTATGTCGAATACATGGGCCGCGCGATGACGGGTGACCTCGGCCAATCGCTGGTCTATCGCGCACCGGTGGCGAGCATCTTGTGGGATCGCCTCGGCAATACCCTGCTGCTGGCGGCGATCAGCTTCGCGATCATCGTGCCGCTTTCGATCCTGTTCGGAATTCTCGCCGGCATGCGCGAGAAGAGCTTTCTCGATCGCGCCGTATCCGTGTTTTCGTCGATCAGCGCCTCGATCCCGGAATTCGCCATGGGGGTATTCCTGATCGCGATATTCGTCGTCGGCCTCGGTTGGCTGCCCGGCACCTCGCCACTGAGGGCCGACAGCGGCTGGCCGATCTGGACGCAGTTCGTGATGCCGGTGCTGGTGGTGACGCTTTATGATGCCGGCTACCTGATCTCGATGATCCGTGCCTCGATGGTCGAGGTGATGCGCCAGCCATACATCCGCACCGCGACTTTGAAAGGCATGAGCTTCCCTCAGGTGGTCGGCAGCCATGCGGTCCGCAATGCGCTGATCGCACCGTTCACAGTGATCCTGCTGCAGCTCAATTATCTGGTGTCGGGGCTCGTCGTGGTCGAGACCGTGTTCGCCTATCCGGGCTTCGGACGGATGATGCTCGAAGCCGCGCTCGCCAAGGACATTGCGGTGGTCGAAGCGGGCACCCTCGTCGCAGTAATGGTGACGATGATGACGCAGCTGTTCGGCGATCTGGGCTACATGGCCCTCGACCCGAGGATCAGGGTATGACCGACGTCCTGCCCCGCCCCGATGTCGACCAAAAGGTGCAGGCGCTGCCGACCGATGGCTGGGTTCGGGTGCTGGCGCACTCGATCACCGCGTCGCCGGCGGCAACGTTCGGCGCCTCGATCATACTGTTCTGGTCGCTGTGCGCCTTGTTCGCGCCGTGGATTACATTCCATCCACCGAACAAGATCGACCCGATGCTGATCGCCGATCCCTATCCGTCGCGCGAACATTGGCTCGGTGTCGACAACCTCGGTCGCGATATGTGGGCCCGCATCGTCTACGGCGCACGCACGGTGCTGACCGTCGCGCCGACCGCTGTGCTGCTGGCTGCAATCCTCGGCTCGTGCCTCGGACTGCTCGCCGGCTATCGCGGTGGCTGGGTCGATGCACTCATCATGCGTGTTGGCGACACGCTGTTGGCCTTCCCGAAGATCATCCTCTACTTGATCATTATCGCCAAGTTCGGCGCCTCCGCCTTCAACATCATCGCCGTCATCGGCCTGACCTCGGCGCCGATCATCGCCCGGATCGTGCGCGCCGTGACGCTCGACGTGAAGAACCGGGACTACGTGGCGGCAGCCCGCATGCGCGGCGAAAGCTCCGCTTACATCATGCTGGTCGAGATCTTGCCCAACGTGCGCGGTCCCCTGATCGTCGATTTCTTCCTGCGGCTTGGCTACACCACCATTGCCATAGGTGTGCTGGGGTTCCTCGGCGTCGGCCTGCCGCCGCCCGATCCCGATTGGGGTGGCATGGTGAAAGAAACGTACGGCATGTTGTTCGTCTATCCGCACATGACGCTTATCCCGTGCTTCGCCATTTCGACTTTGGTGATCGGCTTCAACTTCCTCGCCACGGGCCTCAAGGAGGCCGGCCAGGATGCATAGTGCGGTCGTAGCCTTTGTAGGTTGGGTTAGGACGCCCCCTTGCGTCCGTAACCCAACAACTTCGACGGCCCCCGCGGAATGTTGGGTTACGCGCCGAGAGGGGCGCTAACCCAACCTACGCCAGTGGCGTCTGCCTCCAAAGGTGACGCGCATGCCATCTGACCGGCGCGACGCCATCCTCACGATCGAAAACCTTTCGATCGAAGCCAACGGACGTCAAGGTATCAGCCGTATCATCCAGGACGTGAGCCTGTCGATCGCGCCGGGCGAAGCCTTCGGGCTCGTCGGCGAATCCGGTTGCGGCAAGTCAACCGTGGCGCTCGCCATCATGGCCTACCTCGGTCGCGGGCTCGCCATAACCGGCGGGAAACTCCTGTTCGAGGGCCGCGATATCGCGGCCATGGGCGCTGCAGAGCTGCGCTCATTGCGCGGCAACCGCCTCGCCATGGTCTACCAGGACCCGATGTCGAGCCTCAATCCGGTGATGACGATCGGCCGCCAGCTGATCGAAGTTCCCTTGCTGCACGGCGAGACCGATCAGGCAAAGGCGCGGGCACGCGCCATCGCCATGCTGGGCGAGGTACGCCTGCCGGACGCCGAAGCGATGATGGCCCGCTATCCGCACCAGCTATCGGGCGGGCAGCAACAGCGCGTCGTCATCGCCATGGCACTGATGGCAGAGCCGGCGCTCCTGATCATGGATGAGCCGACTACCGGTCTCGATGTCACCATCGAGGCTGCGATCCTTGAACTGGTACGCGAGCTACGCCAGAAGTTCGGCACCGCGATCCTGTTCATCAGCCATAATCTCGGCACCGTGGCGCGGCTGTGCGATCGCATCGGCGTGCTTTATGCCGGCCGGCTCGTCGAAACCGGCAGCATTCGGGACGTGTTCAAGGCACCCGCGCATCCGTATACGCGCGGATTGTTGGCGGCGTTGCCAAAGCATGCCGAGCCGGGTGCAGTCATGCACGCGCGCCTGTCGCCCATCGAGGGTACATTGACGGCTGCGGATCGGGCGCGCGTTGGCTGCGCCTTCGCGCCGCGCTGTGGCTATGCCGATGCGATATTGTGCCAGACGAAGCCGATCCCCTTGATGCCATTGGCGATCGGCGGCATCCATCTCGCCCGCTGCAGCCGGCTCGCGTTCGTGGCATCGGCCGCGCCAGCCAACGTCGCGATGCCGCCGCTGGCGCATGATCGGGAGCGAGGACGCGTTCTGCTCGCCCTGGACAAGTTATCGAAACGCTACGACCTCTCCGGCCGGTTTGGGTTCAGATCGGGCGGAGCTGTCTACGCACTCAACGACGCCAGCATGGAGGCACGCGCCGGCGAAACGCTCGCCATCGTCGGCGAAAGCGGCTCCGGTAAATCCACGCTTGCCAAAGTCGTCAGCGGCTTGATCACGGCAACCGAGTGGAGGCGCCACTCTTCATCGATCCGCGCCTTCCGACCAGCGAAAGGCAGAGGTATCCGATGGCGCCTTGCAAGAGCAGATCGGCACCGTTGGCGTCGATGACCGTTCGGCCGATACCCGCCGTCGGGTGCAGATGGTATTCCAGAACCCGGATGCAACACTGAACCCCAGTCACTCGATTGAGTTCGCGCTCACTCGACCGCTGCGCCAGCAGCGCGGACTTTCCCGCGCCGAGGCTCGAACCGAAGTCGTCCGGCTGATGGAGCGCGTGCGGCTGCCCGTCGACCTCCTGCGCCGCAAGCCGCATCAATTGTCCGGCGGACAGCGACAACGCGTGGCGGTGGCGCGCGCCCTCGCCGGCCAGCCCGACTTGATCATCGCCGACGAGCCGGTATCCGCGCTCGACGTGTCGGTGCAAGCGGCAATCGTCAACCTGCTCGGCGAACTGCTTGAGTCCGGCGAACTTGCCCTCGTCCTCATAAGCCACGATCTGGGACTTGTGCGGCACATGGCCGACACCGTGGCGGTGATGTACCTCGGCCGGGTCGTCGAGTACGGCCCAGCGAACCAAGTCTTCAAGCCACCATACCATCCCTATACCGAGGCCTTGCTAGAGGCGGCTCCAAAGCCCGATCCCGACGCACGAGCGCCGGGCATTGTGCTCGCCGGCCAGATGCCGAGTGCAACCGCGAGGCTGGCCGGCTGCGTCTTCGCCAGTCGATGCCCGAAGAAACTCGACGATCTGTGCGAGCTAATGCCGCCACCGGTGCGGCAGTTCGGCGAACACCGGATCGAATGCCATCTGGAGTTGGACACATGACTGATCGTCAGGCCATCGACCACGCATTGCAGAGCCACTACGCGCACGGCGAACTCGCTTCCGCCATTGACAGATCACTGGTCAAACTCGGCAAAGACCCAGCGAATTTGACCGTCGACGATCTGGCGATGATCGACGAATTCCATATCGGCGGCCGTCCCGCGTCCCTGGAGTTGTTTGAGCAATGCAAGTTCGGCGAAGGAATGCACCTGCTCGATGTTGGGTCAGGGCTTGGTGGTCCGGCCAGAACGTGCGCAGCAGCCAAGAGCACGACCGTGACCGGTGTCGATCTGACGCCGGAATACGTTGCCGCTGCCACCGACTTGTCGCAACGGGTCGGCCTTGTCAGCACGGACCACGTTCAAGCAGGGCAGCGTTCTAGATCTACCGTTTGCAGACGGCACATTCGACGGTGCCTACATGATCCACGTCGGTATGAACATTCCCGACAAGCTGGGATTGTTCAAACAAGTGCGCCGTGTCGTGAAGCCTGGCGCGATCTTCGGCATCTACGACGTCATGCTATTGACCGAGGGCTCACTGAGCTTCCCGGTTCCCTGGTCGAGCAAGGCCGAAACCAGCTTTGTCGAGACGCCGTCCAGCTACCGCGATCAATTGATCGCGGCCGGTTTTGAAATCGTCAGTGAGCGCAATCGCCTCGTCGCGGCGCTCGAATTTATTGCGCAGATCACGCGGCGCGCTCAAGCCGGAACCCCGCCCATCCTCGATCACCGCGGCCCTGGCTGGAAACCGAAGGCCGACAACCTGCAGACCATGCTGGAAGCAGGTATGATCGGACCGGTTGAGATCATCGCCAAGGCTGCGTGAGGATCTGAACGAAGGTTTCGCGAACCGCGCCTCAACCTTCCTCCCACGGGAAGCTGTCCAATCGCACGCACCCCGACTTCGTCAGCAGCACCTGGGTCTCGAGCTTGATGCACTCGCCGCGATGCTCCTCGCCGATCAGGCTTTCGACGCACATCACCATGTTTTCCTCCAGTAGCGCATCGTAGGCCTTGGCGAAATCGACGTGGGTCGGCACCGACGGCCACTCGTCGCACAGGCCGACGCCGTGCATCGCCACCGAATAGCGCCGCGCCTGGTATTGCGGCGGAATGCGCCAGCTACGCTCATTGAATTCACTTGTGGTGATTCCGGCACGCAGGATCGACATGTTGTGCTCGATCTGATCGCGCGCAAATTTGTAGAGTTCGCGCTGTTGCTGCGTCATTCGGGTGTGCCCGATGGTCCAGGAACGCGACAGGTCGGCGCAATAGCCGTAGGGACCGATCAGGTCTGTGTCGAACGACAGCATTTCGCCCTGCCGGCAGACGTAGTCGGAACTTTCCTGGAACCACGGATTGGTGCGCGGGCCGCAGGCGAGCAATCGCGTCTCGATCCACTCGCCGCCCGAGCGAATGTTCTCGAAATGCAGTTCGGCCCAGATCTCGTTCTCGGTTTTGCCGGCAAGCGAATGTTCGTACATGCGCGCCATGCCGGCTTCGCAGACGCGGATTGTCCAGCGCATCAGTTCGATTTCTTCCGCCGACTTGATCTTGCGGGCGTGCTCGGTCAGTTCCTGACCTTCGACGAGCGTGACGCCGCGCTTGCGCAGCGCATCGACGCCGAGCGGCTCCAACTTGTCGACGGCCAGCCGCATGTTGCCCCGCCCACGCTTGCGCACGATGTCGGCAACCTCGTCCGCCCAGGCCTCGACGCGTTCCGGCAGTCGCGAGCCGGATGAGAAATAGAACCAGGACTTGGCAGTGCGGACCTCGTCGACGGTTTCGATGCCTTGCGCAAGGTGTTCCGACTTGCCGTACTCGAAGGCGATGCCATGCCCATCGGCGCAAATCATCGCATAGTGCGACGGGTTGTGCGTCATCCATAGCTGCATATTGGAAACGTCGAGCGCGTAGCGGATGTTGAGCGGATCATAAAGCAGGATCGCCGCGCAATCGTGCTCGACGACCTTCTCTACAAGCCGCTGCTTGCGATAACCGCGCGCCGCCTTCAGCGTCGCAAGCGGGATCGGACTTTTCAGCGGCTTGTCGGCGCCTTCCGCGTTCAGGTATTCCTTCTTGCGGGCGTCCTTGAAGATTTCAGCCATTGCCATCCTCCCCGTCGCAAACATGCGCGTGTCGGTGCCACACCGCGCAGGCGAAGTGTGACTGATGATGGCATGTCATGTCGAGCCCCAGTGCTTCTCAAGTGCTTCCCAAGTGATTGGCACCGACCCTGTCGGCTGTCATAGTCGCGGCAAACGTGGAGCCACGGTGGCAGACAACTCAACATCGGCCGACGCGGCCGCGAACCTCGACCGCGCGCCGATGAAAGTGATCGGCTTGTTGCTGTTGATCGTCGGCGTGTACCAACTCGGCACCGGCGTGGTCAGTGCCATCGTGCCGATCAAGCTCGCCGGCAGCGGATCCTCGCCGTCGGTGCTGGGCTGGGTTTCGACCGCGTTCTCGATCGGCTTCCTCGCCGGCTGCCTGGGCGCCGCGCCGATCATCAACGCACTGGGTGTGAACCGGACAATCGTGGTTCTCGCCATGGCCCAGGTTGCCGCAACCGGATTGCTGATGGCGACAACGGACCCGCAGGTTTGGGCATTCTCGCGCGGCGTCTCAGGTTTCGCCATCGCGAGCCTACTCGTACTGATCGAAGCATGGCTCGGCAGCGCAGCATCCACCGAAACACGCGGCCGGATCTTCGGCATCTACATGGTGCTGAGCCGCCTCGCCTTTACACTTGGCCAGGTTGCGCTGGCGGTGTTCGATCCCGCAGCCGTCGGCCTGCTGATCGCCGCAGCCGTTGCCGGACTGCTTTCGCCGTGGCCGGTCTATGCCATTCCCGGCGGCGCACCGGTGATCGGGAAGAAGTCCGGCCCTGACCTGCGTGACTTGCCAATCGCGGTGCCCGCGGCGGCGGCGGCGTCATTTGTGCACGGCGTACTTGGAACCTGCGGAGCGGCACTGCTCCCGCTCTATGCGTTCGCACGCGGCCTGACCGTCGAACAGGTGGCGCTGCTGCTGGCGGCCATCCCACTCGGCGGATTGCTGTTCCAGATCCCGTTCTCCTACCTCTCCGACCGCTTCGGCCGGCGTACCATGATGGCGGTATCAGCGCTGGCGACGGTAGCGCTGTCGACGATCTACCTGATGCCGACGCTGCCGAGTTTCGGCTGGCTGCTTATCCTGACGACCTTATGGGGCGGCGCACCGGCACCGCTTTACCTGCTGGCGGCGGCGCATGCCAACGACATCGCGACTGACGCCCAGCGCGTCGGCTGGTCGAGTACGCTGCTGCTGCTGTGGGGCATCGGTGCGGCAGTCGGGCCGCTGGCTGCCTCGCACTTGATGGAACGCGCCGGCTATGATGCACTGTTCTGGTTCTATGGGGCGCTGAGCCTTGCCCTGTGTCTGTTCCTGCTGCTGCGCAAGCTGATCCGCAGGCGCGGCCAGTTCCGGGCACCGACCGGCGATACCATCGGCCCAGCGCCTGGCCCCAGTGGCTGAAGCAGTGGTTGATGGAACCTCGATGCTGACGGAGATCCGCGCCATGTCGACACCGACCCGCTTCTCACCCGCCGACATGGCGACGTGGCCGGTCTCGCCCAGCGGCTTGTCGCGCGTGGCGCTCAGCAACGCCGATATCGAGGTGCGCCACTACGCACCGAAGGGCCACGATCCGCAGACGCCACACGACCGTGACGAGTTGTATTTCGTCATCTCCGGCCACGGCATGTTCGAGCGCAATGGCAGTGTGGTGCCGTTCAATACCGGCGACGCCCTGTTCGCCGCCGCCGGCGATCAGCATCGGTTCCTGGACTTCAGCGACGACTTCGCAACCTGGGTGCTGTTCTACGGGGCGAAGAAGGACTGACCGTGGGGCCTTTTACCCTGACATCATTGCTCCAATGAATACGGTTGTGGACGCAGGCGCTGTTCCATTGGAGCCAGAAGCATGTCCACGCTCAATTACTATGGCTCCGATCCCTCTGGGACAAAGCTCCCGTTCTGGAAAACCGTCGGCGCAGCCTATGCAGCCGTGTTCGAAAACTTCGCCGCCCTGCTCAAGGCGTCCTGGCTATGGCTGATCCTGGCAGCAGTGTTGACTGCCAACACCATGTGGACAGCCGCCCCCTGGCAGGCCGAAGTCATGGCGGCACTAATGAAGCAACAGCCGGTGCCACCGGCCCCATGGCAACTCACCGCCTTACAGGCAGCTTCAACCATCGCAATGGGCATCGGCGGCGTGAGCATGGCGGTCGCCTGGCACCGCCTATGCTGCTGGGAGAGCAACCCAGCATCCTCGGCAATTTCTTTACGCCAGCGTTTTGGCGCTATGTTATCGCGGGATGGCGATTGCCATTGTCGCCTTCATTCCTATCCTGGTGCTGGGCCTCCCGACATGGTGGTTCTATGGCCCTGAACTGCCCGTGGCGATGACACCGGGAATGGCGACACCGGGATTGCCGCGTCCCAACCAGCCGTCGCTCATGATCTTCCTCGTCCTCCTCATCGCCTTCATCTGCGCAATAGCTCTATCGCTCAGGCTTGTCGCATTTTGCCTGCTCGCGCCGTGGGGCAAAATGATCTGACTTTTCGCGAGGTATGGGAGGGCGCTAGGGGCAATTCCGGCCGGCTGTTTGCAGGATCTGTGGTGTGCACCCTGCCGCCAATGCTGCTAGCCCAACTGTTGCTACGTATCTATGTCGGCGTCCCCAAACCACCGTTCTCTGGCAAGGAATTCGACATTGCGGCCTGGACCAATGGACTTGCGATTCCATCCGCAATCCTGGTCACGCTAAACTTGGTGCTGACCATGATCGCGATCGGTTTCTTGTCCTATGCCTATCGCCACGTGTTCGAACGGAAATAGCCCAAGATAACGAGCTTCACGCAGCCTTCGCTGCCGCCCGCGCCAGTTCCACCCAGGCCTTGATCTTGTCGGCATCGGGCGTATCGCCGTCGCGCAGCAGACGCTTGCCGTCGTTGGTGGTGGCGAACCAAGTGACCTCCGCCGTCAGCCTGTCGGGGTCGGCGTCCGCGACGCTGGTTGCGGTCATATAGCCGGCGCCGGTCAGCAATTGCGCGTGCGTGCCGCGCAAGCCCGCGATCTGCATGACGAGGCGCGCCTGCGATTTCCACTGGTCGAGCAGTGTGGAGTCGATGCGGCGATCGCCGAGCCGCTTGGCTATGGTTGTCGTATCGCACTTGAGGAAATCGCCGACCGTCTTGATGCCGAGCGCAGCGAACCGGTCGGCCATCTTCGGACCGATCGACGGCGCGGCTTCGAGCTGGTCGTGGGCCGCGAGATAGCTGCGGGCGGCACGTCCGCCGGCGGTGGTGACGGATGGCACCGAGACGGCCGCCACGGCAGGTGGCGCGGATTGCGGCACTGCTGCGACAACCGGCTCAGGTTGCACCGGCGACGCGGTCAACCGCGACACCAGGCTTTGCGTTTGCACTACGGGCATGGCCGGGACCGAAGCCGTTACCGGCACGGTCGGTGCGGACACCGCCTTGACCTCTGGCGGTGGCGATGCCTTCGACACCGGCTTCACGGCCGCCAGATCGTGCGACGCTATCGCCGGTTGCTCGCGCGGCGGCGCTGGTGGCGTGACAATCGGCTTAGCGGCAACCGGCTTCGCAGCTGCCGGAGCGGGTGTTGGTCCGGTGAGCGCGGCTTCAGTCCGATTGGCGATCTCGGCCGCAACAGCAGGTGCCAGTTTCGGAACCACCGTTGCTGCGGTCTGTGCCAGCTTCAGCCGAGCGGCGCGTTCGGCCGCCTGCTTGGCGAGCTTGGGTGCAAGTACTTCCTTGGCGTGGAGGTCGCGGACCACGCGGTCGTCTTCGGGCAACGATTTCTCGACACGGCCGGTCAACTTCAGTTCGTCGTACATCGCCTCGACCACCGCGCGGTCCTGCGCGTTCGACAGCCGCTTGGCCAGCGCCTTGGCCGGGATCTTGATCGCGGCCAGTATGGTATCAAGGGTCAGCGACACATCCGGCGCGGTTACCTTCGATTCATCGAGCGCACGCCCGAGAATGCGGCCGAAGCCGGTGGCGGCGTACATCAGCAGTTCCGCCACCATGCTGCGGGCAATGCCGTCAAGCCCGGCCGGTGGATCGGTGACGCCGCGATGGATGTCGTAGTGCGCGATCAGTCGCTCATAGGAGCGGTGCGAGGTCTCGGCGCCGTCGCAGACCATGGCGGCAAGCCAGCCGTTACCGTCGCGAGCCGGTACCTCGACGGCTGCGAACCGTTCCTCGCCAAGTGTGCGCAGCACACCGTACGACCGGTTGATGCTCCATTCAGTGGCGCGGTGGATGGCGTTCTCGGCATCGGTCTGACCGGTGTGGAAGGGCATGATCGGGTCGGTGTAGTAGTGGCTGGTGACGCCAGCGGCATAGACCGCGTCTTCCCAGCGTTGTTCTTTCAGCGCGGCGACGGTCTGGCCGTACCACTCGACAACTTTCTCAGGCGCGCCACCCCAGTAGGTGTCGCCGACATGCAGGACGTGATTCTTGAAGTCCTTGAAGGTGTCATCGGGTGCCTTCGAGCCGACCATGAAACGGTCCGCATGTTTCAAGAACAGTCGAGTCCAGGCGTCCGCCTGTGGCCCTTCCAGCGTGCGCAGCCCATCGAGCGCGAGTTTGTGATGCGTGCCGTTGGCGTGGGCGGCGTAGACGATGCGGAACAGCAAGCTCATGAGCGGTCTCCCTGATCGGAAAACCGTAGTGCGAGTTGAGTTTCCAATCAGCTCGGCACCGGACCAACTCGCTTATGTATCAACAGCTTTTGCGACTTATTCTCACTTCGTCATTCTACCGGCTGGGCCGGAAACACCAGGACGCTCGCGGGATTGATCTCGATGCCGACTTCGGTCCCCTTGGCGGGGGCGACGGTCTCAAGCACCCGCACCTTCAAGGGCTGGTCGAAACCTTCGATGCCGACGTCGACGTGCGCCACATCGCCCAGGAAGCGGACGTGGAGAATGCGACCAAATAGTCCGGTACCCCTGGGCTTGAGATAGATCGAGCGTTGGCGCAGGCACAGGATGGCGCTTTCGCCGTCGGCCACACCCGGCACGTCGAACGACCCGATCGGGGTTGAGATCTTGGCCCCTCGAACCGGATAGGTGATCTCGTTGATGTCTGAAAACAGCCGCGCCACGAACAGGTCGGCGGGATTGCGGTAGAGTTCCTCCGCCGCGCCGATCTGCATCAGGCGGCCGGCACGCATCACCGCGACGCGATCGCCAAGCCGCATCGCTTCCTCGCGATTGTGGGTGACGATGACGGCCGTTGCACGCGTTTCACGCAGCAGTTCCAGCGTCTGCTCCTGCATGCTGTCGCGCAAGTGCACGTCGAGACCGGAGAACGGCTCGTCCATCAAGACGACCGCCGGACGCGGCACCAGCGCGCGCGCGAGCGCCACGCGCTGCTGCTCGCCGCCCGACAAGATGTGTGGATACTGTCCGGCGTAGTGCTGCAGGCCAACGCGGGCGAGCATGCTCATCGCCTGTCGCACCGCCTCCGCGCGCGGTAACGCGGTAAGCCCAAACGTCACATTATCGAGAATCGACAGGTGCGGGAACAGCGCGAAGTCCTGGAACATCAGCCCGACGTTGCGCTTCTCGGGCGTCACGAAGCAGTTGGGGCCGGCGACCTCCTGCTTGTTGATCAGTACTCGGCCGGCAGTTGGTCGCTCGATGCCGGACGCGATCCTGAGCAAGGTCGTCTTGCCACAGCCGGACGGCCCCAGAATGCAGACGATCTCGCCGGACGCGACGGTGAACGATACACCCTTGAGCGCCATGGCATCGCCATAGCGACGCTCCACGCCCTCGAATGCGAGTTCGGCGGCGAATGCGGCCGCGGCCCGGCCTGACGGACCGGCCGGGCGCACGGACGGAGCCGGCGGCGTCGCACTCTTATTGAACCAACTCACCACCGGGTTCGGCCTCTTCTAATTTCCGGTCGATCCCGTGGGCTTCGCCGATGCTTCCGGCGCCGACACCGCCACAGCCGCCTCGTCATCTGCATCGTCGTCTTCATCGATCAGCGGTTCGTCGAACGGCAGTTCGGCCGTGACTTCTTCCTCGTCAGCATCGAGCGGCAACTCGTCCGGCATCAAGGCTGCAATATCGGTCGGCTCCGGCACCGCGAAACCTGGTGGCAGGTTACTGTCGAGCAGGCCAGCACCCTTCAATTCAGCGAGCCCCGGCAGGTCCTTGATGCCATCGAGACCGAAGTGGATCAGGAAATCCTCGGTGGTGCCGTAGGTCACCGGCTTGCCGGGCGCACGACGACGACCACGCGGACGGATCCAGTTGGTTTCCATCAGCACGTCGAGCGTGCCCTTAGAGGTGGTGACGCCGCGGATCTCCTCGATCTCGGCGCGCGTTACGGGCTGGTGATAGGCGATAATCGATAGCGTCTCGAGCGCGGCCTTCGACAACCGCCGCTCCTCCAGAGCATGCCGTTCGAGCAGGTAGCCCAGGTCTTCGGCAGTGCGGAAGCACCACTTGCCAGCCACCTTGACGAGATTGATACCACGCGACGCATAGATCGCCTGCAGTTCAGCCAGAAGCGCGGCGACATCACCACCGTCCTTCAAGTGGGCGGCGAGCTTGGTTTCGTCGAGCGGTTCGGATGCCGCGAATAACAAGGCTTCCAGAATGCGCAAACGTTGCATCCGGTCGGTGGCGGTGAGCGTGGCGACAGCCTCCTCCGGCGACGGCGCGCTCACCTGCGGCCCCGTCTCATTGTTGGTCGGCTCGGTATCGTTGTCTGGCTCACGCGGCACGAGGACGAGTCTCGGTGGTGTCATTGTTCAAACTCCCAACGGGCCTGCATCAGGCCCGACTTTGGCCGGTTCATCCGACCTTTTCCCATGGGGCGTCACTGCCGCGCTTGCGCATGTAGATCGGCGCGAACGGCGCATCCTGTTTAATCTCCAGCAGTCCCTCCTTCGCCATCTCGAGGGTCGCGCCAAACGAACTGGCGACCACGGTCTTTTCGATCTCGCCACCACTGGCGCCGGCCGGCATGTACTTTTCCAGGAACATGTCCAGTTGGAGCCATTCTCCGGCGCTTCCGCCGACGAGACGCTGCAAATGCCGTCGCGCATCCTTGATCGACCACACCGTCCGGCTTTTGACAACGTGGACGCGCTTGATCGTGCGTGTCCGTTGAGTTGCATAGGCCTGTAGCAGATCGAAAATCTGCGCTGTGTATTCGGTCTCGCGGATGGTTTTGACGCCTTCCGGTGCACCGCGTGCGAACACATCGCGGCCGAGCCGATGGCGCGTCAATAGCTGGGCCGCCGCCTTGCGCATGGCATCGAGCCGCATCAGACGGAAGGCCAAGCGCTGGGCCAGTTCCTCGCCCGAAAACGTGCTGTCCGCAGTCTTCTCCCGCGGCAGCAATAGGCGCGATTTGAGGAACGCAAGCCACGCCGCCATGACAAGATAGTCAGCCGCAATCTCAAGCTTGATGCGCTGGGCCTCGTCGATGTATTTCAGATACTGTTCGACCAGCGCCAGGATCGAGATCCGCGCCAGATCGACCTTCTGCGTCCGGGCTAGCGCCAGCAGCAGATCGAGCGGCCCCTCGAACCCCTCGATATCGATGACAAGCGCTTCCGCCGCCGTTGCCGCGTCGTCCGGCCCCGGTGCGGTCCACGCCTCGATCGATGGCAGGCAATCGTCGTCACTCATCTGGCGCGTTCCGGTTCCGTTCCCGACACCATGCTACACTGATTTAAGGCCTGATCACGCGACCGCACGACCACTGCTAACAGATCCATGTGCGATCACACCGGCGAGGGCCATCTCGGCGGCTGCCTGATCGAAGGTTGCCACGCGCCGGGTAATGCCGATGCAGGTCTCGAACCGGCGCAGCGCTGGGCCGGCGAGGGCCGGAACACCGGCCGCAACGGCTTCCATCTCGACAAGATCGCCGCCACAATGCAGGGCAACGTCGCTGCCTGCTCGAATGACGGCTGCGGCACGATCGACAAACGGGCCGCCCAGCGCCTTCATGCCGAGGTCGTCGCTCATCAGCAGTCCATCGAAGCCAATCTTGCCACGAATTATGTCGGCCGTAACCGTGGCCGATGTACTGGCGGGCGCGGTGCTATCGAGAGCCGTGTACACGACGTGCGCCGTCATCGCCGCCGGCATGTCGCTGAGGGCCCGGAAAGCTGCGAAGTCGGTCGCCTCAAGCTCACTGCCGGTGGCGTCGACGACCGGCAACTCCAGATGACTGTCGGCGAGGCTGCGGCCATGGCCGGGGATGTGCTTGATCACTGGCACCACGCCTCCCGCCATGTGGCCTTCGGCGACGGCGCGGCCAAGCGCTGCAATCTGCCGCCAATCCGACCCGTAGGCGCGGTCGCCGATGATGTCGTGGGCACCTGGCACCGGCACATCGAGCACTGGCGCGCAGTTGGTGTTGATCCCCAGTTCACGCAGGTCATGGGCGGTGAGCCGGGCAACCAGGCGCGCGGCTTCGATGGACGCAGCGGGATCGACGCAAAACAGCGACGCATAGACGGCGGCCGGCGGCAGCTCGCGCCATTGCGGTGGCCGCAGGCGACGAACACGCCCCCCCTCCTGATCGATCAGCACCAGCAGATCATCGGCACCAATCGCAGCCTTGGCATCAGCAACGAGCCGCTTGATTTGCTCCGCTGACTGGCAATTGCGGGCAAACAGGATGATGCCGGCCGGGCGCGTGGCGGCCAGCAGCACACGCTCACCATGTTGCAGGGCGTCGCCAGCGAGACCGGTGATGTAGGCACTGCGCATTGGTTCGAACTCCCAGGGCCCATTGTCACTTGGAAAGCAGCGTCACATGGAAACGGCGGCCGAAGCCGCCGTTCCAAAAAACCGAACCCACATGGTCCTCAGTATTTCACTGGCCAGCAGTCAGCGTGGCCGACCGCCTTCAACTGGCCGCAGATGCCAGTGGCATAGGCGAGCGATCCCGGCGGTCCGACCACCGAACGATAGACCACACCCTTGCCTTGCGCCGTCAGGTTGGCCTCCTGCACATCAAAGATCTTGCCTTTGAGCACATCGAAGCGCTGCTCCATATCGGTATTGGCACGCTGCGCATCCGCCTTGCTGCCCTTCGAGGCCAGCACGGCGACATAGCCGCCACCGCCCAGTTTCGCGGGGGCCGTTGTCACTGGCGCTGCAGCTGCCGTAGCGCCGCCGGGGGCGGACGCGACGAGATCATCGCGCGCAACCGGCGCCTTCTTCAAGGCTTGCTTCTTTGGAGCAGCCGGAACCAGCGCGGCCGGCTCCGGCGGCGCCGCATTGACCACTGGAACAGGCACTCTCGGCTGCGGCGCGATTGCTGCGGGACGCGGCGGTGCCGCAATCGGCGCCACCGGCGCGGTCGCAATTGGAGCCGTCGGCGGGGCCTCCAATGCTGCTTGCATGACTGGCTGTGGCGCCTGTGGCTGGACCACGACCATGCCAGGCACTGGCGGCGGCGCGGAAACCGAGCCGTCTCGGCCAATTTGCATGGTCTGGACGCGCTTTACGCCGCCCTCGACGTCGGCTGCGGGAGCCACCGGCGCGCTGCCATCGCCGAGGCGATTTTGCAGTTTTGAATCCTGGTTGGGGAATTGCCTTCCACCGGGATCGGCGGGCTGAGTTTTAGCTGGCCCCTTGGGTGCTTGGACCTTGGCGACTTGAACGCCGTCGCTGCCCGGCCTGACGAATTTCTTGTAGGCAAAGGCGAGGCCACCACCGAGTGCGATTGCACCGACGAGTGCCGACACCATCACGAGTCCCCGACGGCCACGGCGCGGTTCATCCTCTTCGTAGTCCGGCACGTCCTGATCATCGTAGCCGTGGTCGGCTGCGTTCTGCAGTTGGCCTGATTGCTCGGCTGGATATTGATGCTGGTTTTGATCGTATGCGGCAGGTTCGCCGGCATAGGCCGGCTGTTGCCCGGCGTACTGATCGCCCCTGTCCACCGCGCCGGCTGGCTGCCACTGCGGCTCTTCATGCTGCGATTCAGCATACTGGGTCGGATGCTGCGGCACATGCAGCGGCGGCTGCTGCAACGCCGGTTGGCGCGGTGATTGGTGCGGTGGCGCGGCCGGCGCGCTCGGCATGTAGTTGGAAAAATCGTAACCCCGCGCCGCTGGTGCGGGAGCTGCGGGGGCGCCGGCCTGCGGCCATTGGTCATAAACCGCGCCGCGCGGCTGAGCGTGCAAATCGTAAAGCGACGGCTGCGCTGCCGGTGGCATCGGCGCATAGGCAGGCTGGACTGGCTGTTGGGGCCGGACCTGGGGTTGCTGGCGCGGGTCATAGCCACGCTGACCAGCATCGGCGGTCGGCGAGTAGCGGTCGAATACCGGCTGATAGGACTGAGGCGACGCTGGCGCGGCGGGAGCAGCGTTATAATAACCGTGGTCGGCCGGCGGCTGCGGCGTCGGCTGATAGGCCGGCTGTGGCGGATATGCGGGCGCTTGCGGCGCGTACTGCGGCTGTCCCTGCACGTTACCGAAGCCCTGCTGCGGATAGCGCGGCCGAGCGGCCGCCTGTGCAGCGGCATAGGCCTGCTGAACCGCCGGATCGAGTTCGGCGGCCGGCTGTTGCCAATGCTGCGGTTGCCCGCCCCGCTCCTGGCCTTGTGGTCCATTCGACCGAGACATGCCCGTCTTCCTCGTATCAACCCCCGCCCCATAGAATCAGGAGCTTATCGCATCTCCTGCGGAGCATCGACGCCAAGAACTGCCAAACCCGAGGATATCACCTGTTGAGTGGCTCCGATAAGGGCCAATCTGGCGGCAGTCGCATCACGATTATCGGGTTGTATGAAGCGCAAATGTGGCGAATCGTTGCCTCGGGACCAGAGCTGGTGGAAGGCCGAGGCTAGGTCGAACAGGTAGAATGCCAGCCGATGCGGCTCGTGTGACCGCGCCGCGCCGCCGATGATTTTCGGGAATGCCGCCAACAACTTGACGAGATCGACCTCGGACGGATCGCCAAGGCTCGACAGGTCGGTCGATTTCGCTTTGGCGAGGTCGAGATCCGGGAACGCCTGGGCGGCGTTGCGAAACACGCTCGCGGCCCGGGCATGGGCGTATTGGACATAGAACACCGGATTGTCTTTTGATTGTTCGGTGACCTTGGCGAAGTCGAAATCGAGCGGCGCGTCGTTCTTGCGATAGAGCATCATGAACCGCACCGCGTCGCGGCCGACCTCGTCAACCACGTCGCGCAGGGTCACGAAGGTGCCGAGCCGCTTGCCCATCTTCACGACTTCGCCGTTCTTCATCAGTTTGACGAACTGGTAGAACTGAACGTCGAGTTCAGCTTTGCCCTCGCTCAATGCCGCGACGCAGGCCTTGATCCGCTTGGCATAGCCGCTGTGGTCGGCGCCGAGCACGTTGACCAATTGGGTGAAACCGCGATCGAGCTTGTTTTGGTGGTAGGCCATGTCGGAGGCAAAGTAGGTGTAGCCGCCGTTCGATTTCTTGAGCGCCCGGTCCATGTCGTCGCCAAACTGGGTTGAGCGGAACAGGGTCTGCGGGCGGTCTTCCCAATCCTCGATCGCCTCGCCCTTGGGGGGCGGCAGGGTGCCGACATAGACCAAACCGCGCGCTTCCAGACGGGCGATGGTCTCGGCCACGAGATCCTTACCGCCCTGGGTCAGTGACGCCTCGGAGAAGAATACGTCGTGCTTGATGCCGAGGCTCGCCAGGTCATCACGGATCATGTCCAGCATGCCGGCGACGGCGGCGGCACGGATGTCAGCCAGCCACTCGCCTTCCGGCTTGCCGACCAGCGACTGCCCGTACTTCTTCGCCAGTACCTCGCCGATCGGCTTGAGATAATCGCCCGGATAGAGCCCGGCCGGAATGTCGCCAATCACCTCCCCCAGCGCTTCGCGATAGCGCAGGTAGACAGACCGGGCGAGGATGTCGACCTGGCCGCCGGCATCATTGATGTAATACTCGCGCGTCACGTCGTAGCCCGCGAACGCCATCAGGTTGGCGATCGCATCGCCGACGACGGCATTGCGGCAATGGCCGACATGCATCGGGCCGGTCGGGTTGGCCGAGACGTATTCGACATTGACCCTGCCGCCACCACCTGCGCCGGAGCGGCCGAATTGCGGCCCTTCCTCCAGGATCTGCCGGATCTGCCCCCGCCAGGTTTCGGTATCGAGCCGGATGTTGATGAACCCGGGCCCGGCGATCTCGGCCTTGATGACACGCGTGTCGGCGCCAAGTTTGCCGACCAGCAAATCGGCGATGTCGCGGGGTTTCATGCGCGCGGCCTTGGCCAGCACCATCGCGGCGTTGGTCGAGAGATCACCGTGCGTCGGGTCGCGTGGCGTCTCAACCGTGACGGCGGCAAGATCGAGGCCGGCCGGCAGCGCGCCTTCGGACGCCAACTCGGTCAGCGACTGCCGCACCAGAGCCTCGATCGCTGCAAACACGTTCATGACAGAAATCCCTTGCGCGCCATCGCCCTACCGCAGACGCGAAGGGCTTGATCCTTGAAGCCGCTAACGCAACTCCGGCGTGGCGTCAAACAGTCGGCCATGCTCGGCTATCGCATACCGATCTGTCATCCCGGCGACGAAGTCGGCGATCAGCCGGGGCCGCGTGAGATCATCCAGCCGCCCCGCTGCCAACCGCCACTGCTCCGGTAGCGCGGCCGCATCCCTCGAATACTTCTGGAACAGATCGCGTACGATGGCCTCGGCGCCATCCATGACCCGCATGACCCGCTGATGCCGATAGACCCGGGCGAACAGGAACTGCTTGAGACCCTCAAGCCGGGTGCCGACATCGGCCGAGAACGCCACGACCGGGCGTCCGGCCTGCCTGATGTCGTCCGGGCTCGACGGTGCCAGCGCGCGCAGATTGCGGCGGGTCTGCTCGACGAGATCGCCGATCAACAAGGTTATCATGCGCCGGCTGACATCGTAGTGCCGCCGGCTTGCGTCGGCCACACGAACGAGTTCCGACGTGGCAGCCACGATCCCGTCGGCCAGTGGGGCAATCGCGAGGTCGTCGATGGTGATGACGCCGGCGCGCAGTCCGTCGTCGATATCGTGAGTTGCATATGCGATGTCGTCGGCTAACGCCGCTACTTGAGCCTCCGCTGACGGCCATTGCGACACCGCGAAATCCTGCCACACGGCCAGCGGCGCGATCACCCGCAACACCGCCGCATTGCGCTCCTTGGTCAACGGACCATTGTGCTTGATAAGTCCCTCCAGGCTCTCCCACGTAAGGTTGAGCCCATCAAAGGCTGGATATTTACGCTCAAGCTGCGTCACGACCCGCAGGCTTTGAGCGTTATGATCGAAGCCGCCGTGAGCGGCGTTGGCGGTATCGAGCGCCCGTTCGCCGGCGTGCCCGAATGGCGGATGCCCCAGATCGTGCGCCAGCGCCATCGCCTCGGCCAGGTCCTCGTCGAGGCAGAGCTGGCGGGCAACCGTGCGCGCGATCTGCGCCACTTCGAGACTGTGGGTGAGACGCGTCCGGTAGTGATCGCCCTCGTGGTAGAGAAATACCTGGGTCTTGTGGGTCAGACGGCGGAACGCGGTCGCGTGGATGACACGGTCCCGGTCGCGTTGGAATTCGGTGCGGGTCGGACAGGGCACTTCGACGTGCCGCCGCCCTCGGCTCGGTCTGGCGCTTGCCGCGTAACCGGCCGGTTGACGGGATCCCGGCATCAGCAATGCCCCGTAATCGCAATCCGGCGCTGTTCGATCGTCGTTCATACCGCAAAACATCCTGCCAACCGGCCATTTGACATCCAGCCGGCAATTCCTATGTCATGTTATACATGAAACGCCGCCGTTCGAATTCCGACACGGCAGGATCAAGCAGGCGCACAGATGACCATGCCCACCGTCACCGTCTCGCAAGCCGCCGCAGCGCGGATCAACGAGATCATTGCCTTGGAACCGTCGGCCCGCCTGCTGCGGGTCAGCGTCGAAGGCGGTGGATGTTCCGGCTTCCAATATAAGTTTGATCTGGTCGAGGTTCCGGCCGCCGACGACCTCATAATCGAGCGCGACCTGGCGCGCGTGCTGGTCGATCCGATCTCTTTGGAATACCTCGCCGGCGCCGAAATTGATTTCGTCGACGACCTGATCGGGGCATCGTTCAAAATCCGCAACCCAAATGCCACCGCTTCGTGCGGTTGTGGCACGAGCTTCTCGGTTTAGTTCAAGAGCCCGGGGATCACGTAGAAACCACCGATTAACGTACCAATATACAGCATCGGGAACGAGGCAACCCAGATCGCGAGACGTGACGAACCGCCCTGTCGGATCGGCCACGCCACCGCGATGCCGGCCAGCGGCAGTCCCCACAGCATTACAAATGGGAATTCGAACAGATCAGGGTGCGCCCCCAGCGGCGCCCAGGTAGCCCAGCGTACGGGTTCGGCCAGGATCCGCGGCACGTTACTCCAAAGCCCAAGCATCAGAGCCGAAAACGCCACATTCAATATGGCGACCGCCCGCATGCGCCGGTCGATATGCGCCTTCCTGGCCTGTAGTCTAGCCTCGGACATAAGCCTGCCTCGGATCATGGCGACCAACAATCACCAGTGCGCTGATTATTGTAAATCCGATTGCTTTATCGACCGTTAATGAGCAGCATCCGATTGACGGCACGGCAATGGAACATTCGATGAAAATCGCGACCTGGAATATCAATGGAGTGAAAGCCCGCATTGACACGCTGCTGACTTGGCTCGGCGAAACCAAACCCGACGTCGTATGTCTGCAGGAGATCAAGAGCGTCGACGAGGGCTTCCCTGCGGAAGCGATCGAGAGCGCCGGCTACAATGTCGCGGTGCACGGCCAGAAGGGGTTCAACGGCGTCGCGCTGTTGTCAAAATACCGGCTCGAAGATGTCGTCCGAGGATTGCCGGGCGATGGCTCAGACGAGCAGTCGCGCTACATCGAAGGCACTGTTACGGCGGGAAAGCACACAGTTCGGGTGGGCGGCCTCTACCTGCCGAACGGCAATCCGATCGCAACCGAAAAATTCACCTACAAGCTTGCCTGGATGGCACGACTTGAGGCGCGCGCGCGCGACCTCGTGGCGTCAGAGCAAGCCTTCGTCCTTGCCGGCGATTACAATGTCATTCCCGAGCCGGTCGATGCGAAATCACCTAAGGACTGGCTGGGCGATGCACTGTTCCAGCCCGAAAGTCGGCAGGCCTATCGGCGCCTGATCGCGCTGGGCCTGACGGACGCCGTCCGAACCGGACATCCAGGTGGCGGCGTGTATACGTTCTGGGACTATCAGGCCGGCGCTTGGCAGAAAGACAACGGCATCCGCATCGACCACCTGTTGTTGTCGCCGCAGGCCACCGACATGCTGATCTGTTCCGGGATCGATCGCTTTGTTCGCGGCTGGGAAAAACCATCCGATCACGTGCCGGTGTGGGTGGAGCTCAGGGATTGAGGCTCATACGTTGATCAAAGATCGTTGTCAGCGCTGCGGCGTCAGCGTCGTCTGACCCGCACCTTGCAACGAGAAGCCCATCGTGCTGCCTTGCACGAACCCGTCCACCGTCGCTGGTGCCGCCGGACGCAGGCCGGCACTCATGTCGCTGCGCTGCGTCGCGGGCCCACCTGCCGTTGCCTCGCCACGCCGAATTGGCAGTGCCGGTTCGCCGTTGCCGCATGTCCGTACGGCACGCGGCTGAATCGTGGTCAAGCCGTCACGCGCTGCAAGTTCCTGGCGCGCACGCCCATACTTGCTGCGCCAGTCGGCAACCGCGCCTTGCGCTTGACGGCGGACACCCTCGCCGGCACCGCAGAAGATGTTCTGATACTTATCCTCGATCCAGACGCGATCGGCTGCACTCGCATTTTCGGCCGCGAGCGTGATCAGCAGCAGCGCCTGTGTCTGGTCCTTCTGGACATGATTGCCGCGCCAGTAGAGATCGGCCAGGAACGCCTGGGCGGCGGTATAGCCTCGCGTCGACAAACCGCGCAGCCAATAGACAGCTTCGCGCGGGTTAGCGGCAAGACCGTCGCCGGTCAGCAAAATCTTGGCGTATTCGAATTGCGCATCTTCGTCGCGGAACGTCTTGGCGGCGTTACGCACTAGATTGGCGGCCTGAACCGGATCGGGCGTCACGCCGGCGCTGGTGATGCCGGTACGAAAGTAACCAGCCAAAGCTACCATTGCCTTGGCGACGAGTGGGGCGCGCGGATCGTCATCGACATCGACATCGGCATGATCGGTTACGATCAGCTGATAGAGATCGAACGCACGCGTATGATTGGTGTAGGAAATGCTGTTGTCGGCGTAGATGCGGGCAAGGAAATACTGCGCCAGGAACACGTCATGCTCGGCGGCATACTCGAATGCCTTGATCGCCAATTCCGGGTGGCCGCTTTGCAAAGCGCTGCGGCCGTGTTCGTAGGCCGCCTCCGGTGACGCGAAGGTCATGCCGGCGGCACCACGGCCGAGTGCAGCCTGCGATTTGGCCGTCGGCGCGGTGCTACCCTGCGCCAGCCCGAGTGTCGCATTCGACACCAACAGTCCAGCACCAAGCAGCGCTCCCCACAGCAGGGAGCGCGCCGGTTTCGATGTAGTCGAACCACGAGGGCCCGACTTAGATGTCCGCGTAACAGACAACTTCAGCCTTTCCGCCAGCGTGGGTTACGGCACCTTTCAGCGCCGGTCCCACCTGGTCTGCGTATTTGCGTAGAGCGCCACTCTGGTAATTGTTGGGCGGCGCCTTCCATGCCTTGCGGCGTGTCTCGAGTTCTTGCGGCGAAAGCTTGACGTCAAGGGTGCCCTTGTCAGCATCGATGACAATGATGTCGCCGTCCTTGAGCAGGCCGATCGGCCCGCCGACTGCAGCTTCCGGGCCGACATGGCCGATACAGAAGCCGCGGGTCGCGCCGGAGAACCGGCCATCCGTGATCAGAGCCACCTTGTCGCCCATGCCGCGACCGTAGAGCGCCGCCGTGGTCGACAGCATTTCGCGCATGCCGGGTCCGCCCTTCGGACCCTCGTAGCGGATGACGAGCACTTCGCCATCAAGGATGCGGCCGGCCTCGACGGCAGCGAAGGCATCCTCCTCACAATCAAAGCAACGGGCCGGTCCGGTGAAGGTCAGTTCCTTCATGCCGGCGACCTTGACGATGGCGCCATCAGGCGCCAGCGAGCCCCTGAGGCCGACGACGCCACCGGTCGGCGACAGCGGCCTCGATGTCGGATAGACGACGTCCTGATTGGTGTTGAATTTCACACCAGCGAGGTTTTCGGCGATGGTCTTGCCGGTCACCGTCATGCAGTCGCCATGCAGGAAGCCACCGTCCATCAGCGCCTTCATGATCTGCTGTACGCCGCCGATGTCGTGCACATCCTTGGCGACGTACTTTCCGCCCGGCTTCAGGTCGGCGATATAGGGCGTCTTCTTGAAGATCTCAGCGACCGCGAACAGGTCGAAGTCGATACCGCACTCGTGTGCCATCGCCGGCAAATGTAGCGCGCCGTTGGTGGAGCCGCCGGTGGCGGCGACGATGGTGGCGGCATTTTCGAATGCCTTGCGGGTGGCGATATCGCGAGGCCTGAGGCCGTCCTTGACCATGCGCATCACGGCCTTGCCGCTTTCGACCGCCCAATGGTCACGTGCGAGATCGGGGGCCGGCGCACCAGCCGAGCCCGGCAGTGCGAGACCGATCGCCTCCGACACGCAGGCCATGGTGTTGGCGGTGAACTGTCCGCCACAGGCGCCGGCACTTGGACAGGCAACGCATTCCAACTCGTGCAGATCCTCGTCCGACATTTTGCCGGCCGAATGTTGCCCGACGCCTTCGAACACATCGACGACGGTGACATCGCGGCCCTTGAATCGGCCGGGCAGGATCGAGCCGCCATACATAAAGACCGACGGCACGTTGAGGCGCAGCATCGCCATCATGACGCCCGGCAATGATTTATCGCAGCCGGCAATGCCGACCATCGCATCATAGCAATGGCCGCGCATGGTGAGCTCAATCGAGTCGGCGATCACCTCGCGCGAAACCAGCGACGACTTCATGCCCTGGTGACCCATGGCGATGCCGTCGGTGACGGTGATTGTACAGAATTCTCGCGGCGTCCCACCAGCCTCGTTGACACCCTTCTTGGCCGACTGAGCCTGGCGCATCAGTGCGATATTGCAGGGCGCCGCTTCATTCCAGCACGATACGACGCCAACGAATGGACGATGAATCTGCTCTTCGGTGAGCCCCATGGCATAATAGTACGAGCGATGCGGCGCACGTGTCGGACCTTCGGTCACGTGCCGGCTCGGCATTCGGCTCTTGTCGAATTTGTTCGTGGTCATCTTATCTCTTAGCCTCCCAGCGCCTCTTGCGTGTTCCGTTCAAAAACCTCTCGGCCCTTGAACAACAACACCCTAGGGTCGCCAAGCGTGGCACTCAATCCCGCACTCCCGCACGCCAGTCAGGTTCGCTCTGCGGTCATACGTGATCCAATGGCAGCCGTTGTCCCGCAGGTTTGTGACCCAAAAGAGGCATGGTCGCGGGTTCATCGTGGCACTTGCGCCACAACCAACACCCCATGGTTAATGCTCACTCCGAACACGGATCGGCGGCGAGGCAAGCTGCGTGGCCATCCAGCACCGAACCGCTCCCGGCTTCCACTGTCGGGAAGAACTGAATTGCTCCAGTGATGCCATATCAGGCGCAGCAAATATGCCGATCGCCTCGGCACCGACAGAATCGAAGTGCAATTAACCATGCCTCACGCGGAGTCGAACGAATGCACCTACGCAACCTCGCCGTTCTCACCGTTGCCGTCATTGCCATCGGCGCGGCATATGTCGCTTCGCCGTTCGTATCGGCGTGGAGCCTGCGGGAAGCGGTTAAGCGCGGCGATACGGCTGCTATTGAAGCCAAGGTCGAGTGGCCATCGGTGCGGCAGACGTTACGTGCGTCACTGGCAAGCCAATCAAACCTGCTGCCGATGGCGACTGCCGCTGGAGCCGAAGTTCGCCCCAGCATCTGGCAACGGGTCAAAAGCGCATTCGGCGCCACCATGCTCGACCGCTTCATCGAGACTTACGTCACTCCCGAAGGTTTGCCGAAGCTGCTCGACTACAAGCGGTTGTGGAACGAGAACGTGACGTCCGCGCTTGTCGAAGCTGAACCGGTCTCACGTCTGGAGCGATTCAAGCTGTTCTGGGCGCGCATTCAACGCGCCGAATTCCAGTCCCTCACCAAGGTCGAATTGGAGATCGCCGACCGCAATGCACCCGATCGCCACTTCGTCAGCGTCATGGAGCTTGACGGCCTCGGCTGGAAGCTGACCGGGCTCAGGGTGATTCAGGTCGATCCGGCGAAGCGCTTGGCGGAGTTGGAAGGGCGCTCAGCCAAGTTGCGGTGACTTGAACTGTCATCCTTCAATTCGCTTCGATGCGGCGTCGAGCTTTTTCAACGCAGCAGTGAACGTCTCGAAGCGCTCGCGCAGTTCTTCCTTCACGCTTTCCGGTGCCTTGGCCATCAACTCGGCGTTGCCGAGTTTGGCGTTGACCTTGGCGATCTCGTCGCGAGTCTTGGCCTCTTCCTTGGCTATGCGGGCGCGCTCGGCGGCCATATCGATGACGCCTTCGAGCGGCAAGGCAATGGTCGCATCGCCGAGCACGATCTGAGCCGAGCCCTTCGGCGCCGACTTGGCAAACGCGATATCGTCGAGGCGAGCCAATCGCATTACCGTTTCCTCATGCCGGCCGAGACGCTCGACCACGGCCTCGCTGCTGCCCATGACGACGAGACCGATCTTGGCCGCTGCCGGCACCTTCATTTCAGTGCGCACGGAGCGCACTTCGCTGATCAGGTGAACCACCCAGCCGATCTCGGCCTCGATCGCCGGATCGATCAGACCGTCGAGTTGTGGCCATTGGCTAAGGCACAGCAGCGACTGCCGCTTCTCGCCGTGCTCGACCATGTGGGCCCACAATTCCTCCGTAATGAAGGGCATGAACGGGTGCAATAGCTTCAGAATCTGGTCGAGCGTCCAGGCCACCATGGCGCGGGTCTCGGCCTTGGCAGGTTCGTCTTCACCGGCCAGCACTGGCTTAATTAGTTCGAGGTACCAGTCGCAGAATTGGCCCCAGGTGAACTCGTAGATCGCGCCCGCCGACTCGTTGAACTTATAGGCCTCGATGCCCGCAGTGACTGCCGCCGCCGCCTTCTGGGTTTCGCCCGCGATCCAGCGATTTATCGGCTGCTTGACTGATGCCGGGTCGAAGCCCTTCATCCGCACGCACTCGTTCATTTCGGCGAAGCGCGAAGCGTTCCACAGCTTGGTCGCGAAGTTGCGGTTGCTCTCGGCGGTCTTGACCCCAAGCTTCGGATCACGCCCCTGCGCTGCCAGCGAGGCCAGCGTGAAGCGCAGCGCATCGGCACCGTAGACGTTGATGACGTCGAGCGGGTCAATGACATTGCCGAGCGACTTCGACATTTTGCGACCCTTCTCGTCGCGCACCAGACCATGCAGATAGACCTCGTGGAACGGGATCTCACCTTGCGTGAACAGACCCGCCATCATCATGCGGGCGACCCAGAAGAACAGAATGTCGAAGCCGGTGACCAGCGTTGAATTCGGATAGTACTTGGCGAGCTCCGGCGTTTTGTCGGGCCAGCCAAGCGTCGAGAACGGCCACAAGGCCGATGAGAACCAAGTGTCGAGCACATCCGGGTCGCGCGTCAGTGCAACATCCTTGCCCCACTTGGTCTTCGCCTTCGCCTTGGCCTCGGTTTCGTCGTGGGCGACGACGTAGTCGCCATCAGGCCCGTACCACGCCGGGATCTGATGGCCCCACCATAGCTGGCGCGACACGCACCACGGCTCGATGTTCTCCATCCAGCGGTAGAAGTCCTGCTCGCGGTTGGCCGGCATCATCTTGGTCTTGCCGGAGCGCACAGCCGCGATCGCCTGTTCGGCGAGCGGCTTGACGTTCACGTACCACTGGTCGGTCAGATATGGCTCAACCGGCACGCCGGAACGGTCGCCGTGCGGCACCATGTGCGTATGCGGCTCGGTCTTGTCGAGCAGGCCCAAGGCCTCGATATCGGCGATGATCTGCTTGCGCGCGACAAAGCGATCGAGGCCGCGATAGGCGGCCGGCACGCTGTCGTTCAGGCAACCGAAGACATCCAGAATGTTGATCTGTTCGAGCTTGTGCCGTTTGCCGACCTCAAAATCATTGAAGTCGTGTGCCGGCGTGATCTTGACGGCGCCCGAGCCCTTTTCGGGATCGGAATAGTCGTCGCCGACGATCGGGATCTCGCGGCCGACCAGCGGCAGTACGACGAACTTGCCGATCAAGTGCTGATAGCGCTCATCCTTTGGATTGACTGCAACGGCGGTATCACCGAGCAGCGTCTCCGGCCGCGTCGTCGCAATGACAATATAGGTCGCTGGATCCTCCTGATCGTAGGTGACCCCCTTCAGCGGATAGCGGAAGTGCCAGAGGCTGCCTCTGATCTCCTTCTGCTCGACTTCAAGGTCGGAGATCGCGGTCTGGAACTTCGGGTCCCAGTTGACCAGGCGCTTTGCCTTGTACATCAGACCGGCGTCATTGAGCGCGACGAAGAACTCGATCACGGCCTTCGAGAGGCCTTCGTCCATCGTGAAGCGTTCTCTGCTCCAGTCGCATGAGGCACCTAGCCGTTTCAGCTGGTTGATTATGGTGCCGCCGCTTTCAGCCTTCCAAGCCCAGACCTTCTCAAGGAACTTCTCGCGACCGAGATCGCGCCGGCCCGGTTGCTTGTCGGCGGCGAGCTTACGCTCGACCACCATCTGTGTCGCGATGCCGGCATGGTCGGTGCCGGGCTGCCACAGCACATCGCGTCCCCGCATGCGCTCAAAGCGGCACAGGATATCCTGCAGCGTGTTGTTGAGGGCGTGGCCCATGTGCAGGCTGCCGGTGACGTTCGGCGGCGGGATGACGATGCAGTAGGGCGCGTTCTTAGCCCCGGCGATGGTGGCGGGGCGGCCGGCCTTGAAGGCCTGGGCTTCCTCCCATGCGGCATGGATGCGCGCTTCGATGGCGGCGGGCTGATAGTGCTTGTCGAGCATTTCGAGTTACCTGCTACGGGCGGCATGCCGGCGTTCCGACATGCAAAAAGGGGAAGCGCGGTCGTACGCTTCCCCTCGGATGTGTGTCAATGCGATGCCGACGGCGAGAGGCAGGATCAGCTATCCTTGCCGCGCCGATCGTTCAATTCCTGGTGCAGCGCCTTGCCGACCATTTCGGGCAAATGATCGTCGAGCCAGTCTTTGATCATCGGGCGCAGCATGTCGACGATGGTATCGTCCAGCGACCGCCGCTCGCCGCTGGCGACCTGGGCCGGAGCATCGGCCACCAAGGGCGCGGAAGGCGGAACGACCACCGCCAGATTTGGCGCCGGCGAGGCAAGCCCCATCGCAAGTGCGCCCAAAGCGGATTGGGCGGCCGCAACCGGATCACCAACGCCCTCGGCTTCAGGCGAATCTGACACCGGATCAAGTGGCGGTGCGACCGGGGCAGGTTCGCTCCGGGTTGCCGGTTCGCGTTTCAGTCCGAGCGGCAGGCCGAGGTCGAGCGTGCGCGGCGTCAGTGGCTCGCGGGCCTCGCGCGCCGTCTCAAACGAGCGCAGGTCGGCGCCAATCGACAATGCCGAGGCACGCGGGCTTGTCATGCCAATCGGCTCGGCGGACGAGGGAATGAATGCGCCGAGGTCAGCTGGCCGTGCAGCGGTCGCACGGGCTTGCGGTGCCGGTTCCCCGACCGATGCCACTGGTGTGGCAGGCACGATTGGTCGTTGCTCGGTGATTGGCTGGGCCGCGACAGGCGCAGCCGATGCGGGCATTCGAACAGACTGCGATGCGGGCGCCGGTTCGGCGTCGCCATCAACCAGATCGGCCAGATCATCGTGATAAACGGCCGAACCGACTGGAACGGCGCTCGGCGCCAGTTCGCGCATCACATCACTCAGTCGGGACGAGCTGGACGGGGCCAGCGAAGCCGCTGGCGGCATCACCGGTCGCGGCAACGTCACACTTGCTGCAGGCGCTGCCGCAGGCGACTGATGCGCGGGCTGATCCGCAGGCGCAGTCGACACCGCACCAGCCGCCGCCTTCGCCGGCGTGTTTGTTGGCGAGGGATCCTCGGAGATGATCTTCCGAATCGAAGCTAGGATGTCTTCCATGCTCGGTTCGGCCACTTTTTCGTTTCTCTGCTGCATGCCCCATCCGCCCGATTAGAGACGTACGACGCGACCGCAAGCCAAGCGAATCCGTACGTGAAGCCACAGGCCTTCGTACACGCGGGCAGCGGTGCATTCAACGCGCCTACCAAAGTTGTCCCACCAAAATCACAACGCCGCCGGCATGACGCCGGCGGCGAAATAGCGAATATGCCTCAGGCGAGGCGATCGTATGGCGAAAACATCCTCGGCAATGACGGACGTTACTTCATTGTCGGGTTCTGGCCGTGGCTTTCCCACAAATCGACCTTTTCGTGGCGGCCGTCACGATGGGTGATGCTCAGTCCCCACCAGGCCCGGCGCACTTCAAAATAGTGCGCTTCCGGGTCGTAGGTTTCGGAGCTTAGTGACAGCACTTCCGAGTCGAGCCTGCCGACCGCGCCGAGCACCGTATAGGCGGCGACAACGAGGTCGCGCTGATCACCGACCAGGGTTACCTGGGCGTTGAGCAGTTCTTGCTCGGCGTTGAGCACGTCGAGCAGCGTACGCTGGCCGACCTTTTCTTCTTCGCGGACGCCGTTGAGGGCCGTCTGACTGGCGTTGACAGCAATTTTGTCCGAGACCAACCGGGCGCGGATCGCTTGCAGATTGGACCATGCGGTGATGGCTGCAGCCGTGACCTCGGTCCGGAACTGTTCGACTTCCTGCAAGCGGCTGACGTGGGTGTGCTTGGCCTGACGGACGCGTGCGTGAACTTCGCCACCCTGGTAGATCGGCACATTCAACCGGCCAACCAAGCTGCTCGTCTCCGATTCGTCCGTGGTCTTGGAAGGTTCGAAGCGTTTGGTGTAGTTGGCCTCCAGCTGCATGGTCGGCAGCAATTCGCCCCAGATCAGATCAACCTGGATGCGGGCTGCCTGTTCGCGATAGAGCGCGCTGACGATGTTGGGGTGCTGCTGGGCTGCGGTACCAGTCGCATCGGTCACTGACTTCGGCAGCAAACTTTCCGGCAGGCGAGGCTCGACGAGGTTGCTCGGCGGACGACCGACGACGCGCTCATAGGAAGCGCGGCTGTTCTTCAGATTGGCCCGCGCCAGATCGAGTGCCGCGACCGAGGTTGCCCGCCGCGATTCGGCTTGCGCAACATCGGTTCGGGTGACTTCGCCGACCTTGAACCGGTCCTGCGTTGCCTTCAACTCGCGGCTGAGCACAGTTACGTTGTTTTCCCGCAACCGGACGAGCGACTGATCGCGCACGACATCCATGTAAGCGGTCACCGCCTCTTGAAGTACGGTGGCTTCCTGCAGGCGCAGCGTCTCCCGGCCAGCGCGCACGGTCGCCTCGGCGACACTGACGGCATTCATGGTCCGGAAGCCGCGGAACAGCGGCTGCACCGCGTCGACCTTGAACCCCTTAGGGTGCGTCTCGCCGTTCGACGATGATGGCGGTCTGGTATCCTGACGCTGGATGCCGACGTCCGCCGAGCCACTGATGTTAGGCCGGTAACCGGACATCGCCCGCGGCACTTCCTCGTCGGTCGCGCGCAAGGTCGCCCGCGCCGCATCGAGCTTCGGATTGTGCTTGTAGGCGCCAGTCAGTGCCTGCTTCAGGCTCTCTGCTGACGCATCACCGCAACCGATCGGCGCGGCAAGAATCAGCGCGGCTGTCCCGATCGCGCCGAGCCGGCCCAGTCTGCCCATAATGACTGATATCGAACCGGTCATACCTTCTCCAGTCAGCCTGCTAGCTAGGTTCACTCCGCGACGCTGTTACGAAGACGCTGACACAAACACCAACACGCCTCGTCGAGGTAGAGCGATTCGCCCATGACCGACTGCAACCGACCATAGTTTATTTACAGCGCTTTAACCTTCCGCGCCACGTAAACGAAGTGCAATCACGCACTGGAGGGCGTCAATTGCGACCGGATGTTGCTCTCCGTCCACACCTAAATATCTCGTCATACTCTGAACTTAACCGCGCTGCCCCGACAAATGCCGCATGCAGTCGAGGGCACCCTGCAGGATAATGCTAGCCGCCATCTTGTCGATAACCTCGGCGCGGCGCTTGCGACTGGTGTCGGCTTCCAGCAGCGTGCGCTCCGCTGCCGCAGTCGATAGTCGTTCGTCCCACAGGAGGATGGGCAGCGGCGACATCTTGATGATGTTGCGAGCGAAGGCGCGGGTCGCCTGGGCGCGCGGCCCCTCGGTACCGTCAAGATTGACCGGCAGACCCAATACCAACCCCGCGATCGCGTGTTCGGCTGCGATCTCCAGCATCCGGTTGGCATCTGGCGTGAATTTGACGCGCCGGATGGTCTCAAGCGGCGTTGCGATCGTCCGCGTCACATCGGACAGGGCAAGCCCGATGGTCTTGGTGCCGAGGTCGATGCCGATCAGCCGCCGATGGGGTCCGAGGACGGCGGCAAAGGCCTCGATGGCGTCGAAGATGGTGCCCGCTTGCGGGAGGATCGCGTGTGTCATGCGCCGTTATAACTGGTGAAGGCCGGATCGGGGCAATATATAGCGGTCATCAAGCTCCCTTGCCTGGGGGCAATCCCCATGGAGGCACCATGCGCATTACGTGGTTCGGACATTCCTGCTTCCGCATCGAGTCCGGCGCGGCGGTGATCTTGATCGACCCGTTCCTGAAGGGCAACCCGACCTTCCAGGCATCCGGCGTCGCCTGGGACCAGGCAACCGCTGGCGTCACCCACGTCGCCCTTACCCACGGCCACGACGACCATATCGGCGACGCCGCCGAGATCTGCAGCCTGCGCAAGGCACCGCTGTTCGCCAACTACGAGCTTGCCTTGCACGTCAAGGGCACGACAGATATCGCCGTGCAACCGATGAACACCGGCGGCACCGTCGCTGCGGCGGAATTCGCCCTCACACTAACCCAGGCGCTGCATTCGTCTTCGTCGGGCGGGGTTTATCTCGGCAACCCCTGTGGCATCATCATTCGCCCTGCAGTCGCCGCCGATCGGGGCAAGGTTGTATACCATATGGGCGACACCGACGTATTCGCCGGCATGGGCCTTGTGAACGAATTGTACCAGCCGACGATCGGTATCGTGCCGATCGGCGACCGCTTCACCATGGGAGCGGCCTCGGCGGCTTTCGCCTGCAAGCGCTTCTTCCACTTCAAGACGGTCATCCCCTGCCACTACGGCACATTCCCCGGCATGCTCGACGCCACCGCTTCGGCGTTTGCGGCCGAGATGAGCGGCCATCACGTACTCGTGCCGCCCGTCGGCGTCGCGCAAGAGGTCTGAAGGAAGCGCCCCGCATGGCATTGCAATCCGAACCGAAGGTCGCAACGCCGTTCGCGCCCGAGTCCGCCTCCTCGCCGATCCCAACGAAGCTCGGCCCGGTGATCGTGTTCACGGCAACGACCTTCCTGTCGGCCTTGCTGCTGTTCTCGGTCCAACCGATGTTCGCCAAGATGGTGCTGCCGGTGCTCGGCGGCTCGCCTTCGGTGTGGGCGGTGGCGATGTGCTTCTTTCAGGCCGCACTGCTGATCGGCTACTGCTATGCGCACTTTCTCAACCGCCACGCGCCGCGCCGTGGCGCGCTGATCCACCTCGCGCTGGGCGCCATCGCCTTGCTGTTCCTTCCGATAGGACTGCCAGCATACTGGGGCGAGCCGCCGCCGGGTGATCCGTACCTGTGGCAGTTGGGCCTGTTCGCCGTCGCCGTCGGCATCCCGTTCATTGCGGTCTCGGCCAATGCGCCATTGCTGCAGGCCTGGTTCGCCGGCACCGGGGCGAAGAGCGCCGACAACCCTTATTTCCTATACGCCGCCTCCAACCTCGGCAGCTTGATCGCGCTGCTGGGCTACCCGTTTCTGCTCGAACCGCTGCTGGGCCTCAAGACGCTGGCGATCGCCTGGACCGCTGGTTTCGTCGCGCTGCAGTTCTCGATCGCACTGTGCGCGGCCCAGGCCGGACGCTTGCTCGGCGGCCCGATCGCCAGCGGCAGCGCGCCGGTCACCACGAACGATGGCAGCGCGATCACATGGCGCCAGCGTGCGACGTGGACTGGTCTCGCGCTGGTTCCGTCGGCGCTGCTCACCGCCTTCACGACCCATGTCGCCACTGACGTCGCCTCGGCGCCGCTGGTATGGGTGATCCCGCTATCGCTTTATCTGCTGACCTTCGTGCTGGTGTTCCGAGAGCGCGCCCTGGTGCCGCGCCCGGTGATGCTGGTACTGCACCTTGCGGCGGTGATCTTTGCCCTCCTCCAACTGTCGCAAACACGTCACGACGGCTGGTTCATCTCGGCCGCCGCCGGCATCGCCGCGTTTTTCATGAGCGCGATGGTCGCGCACCGCACGTTGTATGAAAGTCGCCCTGCCGCCAGCCATCTGACCGAGTTCTATTTGTGGATGTCGCTTGGCGGCGGCCTCGGCGGACTTTTTGCAGGCCTGATCGCGCCGCAGATCTTTTCCGAGGTGTTCGAATACCCGATACTGCTGGCCCTGACGATGGCGTGCCGGCCCGGCGCACTCGATCTTGGTCGCAACAAGGAAGAGTGGATGTGGGCGTGGCTGCTCGCCGCCGCCGGCATTCTGGCATTGTTCTGGGTGCCTTGGGCGATCGGCCGCCTTCCCGTCGAGGCTGAGGTGACCGATAGCTATTCCACGGCTCCTCGGTCAGGCCCACACACTGTTCGACCTTTGGGGATCGGCGGCCCTGCTGTGCGCGATTTTTGCCGCTGCCTTGCCGCTGTTCTGGTGGCATCCGCCGCGCCAGCTGGTGATGGGACTGCTGATGGGTGCGGCCGTCGTCGGACTGCCTTCGTCGGTTCGCCAAGGCGATGCCCAGCGCAGCTTTTTCGGCGTTTACCGCGTCACGACGTCCAGTGACCAAGAATTCAACATCCTGAAGCACGGCACGACCCTGCACGGTGCCCAACGCGTGCGCGACAAGGACGGCACGCTCGTTGTCGACACCACTCCGACGACCTATTATTACCCGCAGAGCCCGATGGGGCAGACGATCGAATTCGTTCGTGCGGCTGTCGCCGGACGGGGTGAAAATGGCCGCTATGGCGTCATCGGCCTCGGCACTGGTTCACTCGCCTGTTACGCCAAGGAGGGGGAAGCCTGGCGGTTCTTCGAGATTGATCCCGTCGTCGTCGGCATCGCCAGCGATGCGGAAAAATTCTCGTTCCTGCATTACTGCATGCCCAACCCAGACATCGTGATGGGCGACGCGCGGCTCACCATGGCGAAGCAGGAACCGGGTTCGTACGATCTAATCGTAGTCGATGCGTTTTCGTCCGACGCCGTGCCGGTCCATCTGATGACCGCCGAGGCGCTGCGCATGTACGCCGCGAAACTAAAGCCCACCGGCGTGGTGCTACTTCACATCTCGAACCGCTATCTCGATCTCGATAGCGTGCTCGGCGCGACATTGCCACTGGTGCCGGAACTGCACGGGATACTTATGTCTGACGATGCCGCTGACGGCTCCTATGCTTCGTCAACGTCCACGGTCGCCGTGTTCTCGAAATCGACCGAGGCACTTGAAGTCTTCCGGGCCACGGCAGAGTCGAAGGAACTGGAAGCTAAATCCGTCAAACCCTGGACCGACGACACGTCGGACATCCTGGGCCCGTTCCTGTCGAAAATGAAATGATCGGCGGCTGAGCCAATCGCCTCATCGGGATGCGATCTCCATAGCTAACAAATGTCAGCACCCGCCGCCACCGCGTGCCGTTAGTCCTTGACGGCGGCCGTTTCATTTTGTTTTGTGTTTGTTCTTTTTTCCAACACCATGAACGGCAACCTTCCTGAGGCTGGGGGGTGAAATTAGTGATGTTCAGTGTCCGCCATGAAAATAGCTCGGGGTCTGGTAAGCTCAAGCCGAACAACAGCCGAGGTCGTACCCCCATGAGCAAGAGCAAGAAAGTTTCGAAGCCTGTCGCTAAGAAGGCCGCGCCGCTACAAGCGAAGTTGGCGACTGCCGCGCCGATCAAGAAATCGGCCAAGGTGGGCTTCGCAGTGGGCGACAAGGTCAGTCATAAGCAGTTCGGCGCCGGCAAGGTGCTCAGCCAGCGCGGTGATATTCTAGCCATCCAATTCAGCAAGGTCGGCACCAAGGAGGTGTTGGCAGATTTCATTTCTGCGGGTTGAGGCTGGCTTAGCAGCGCTGATCGACGTTGGTGTTTCGACAGCACTCGACTTCGCAGGTGGTGCGCTGGCTGGAGTTGGTGGCTGGGTTGCGGACAAAGCACCAGCATTTCTTGGGCTGGTTCTTCTTGGCGGCGGGAGCCGTTGGAGCACCTGGCACCACGACCACCGGTGGCGCGGTGATGAGCGGAGTAGGCGCGACCGGAGTCGGCGTTATCACGGTCGGTAGTGGCATGACGGGAACCGGCATGGGCATCACGGTTACCGGCCGGGGAGGGACTAACTCAACAGGCTTGGCGGTTTGAGCGAGGGCTGTGCCCACGCTGCAGAGGATGCCAATCACCGTCGCACATACGAGTGAACGCATTCGGGGCTCCTGATGATTTATGCTCCGTGACTTCCCTATTCGAAGCTCCTCACAGTGTTGATGAGCATCGGAGGTACAGGACTGGCCCAGCAACTCAGCGGCACGAGACACACGAGAATGTCGGTGCGAGCCAGGAATTCCGCCCGCTCGGTCGCGCCCGCGTAGCAGGTGACGCCTTCGATGCTGCGTCGCGAACGGCTCCAGCCCGCCATCGGAAAGCCGAACGTGGTCAGCTTGCGACATACCGCTTCACCCAGAACGCCGAGCCCCAGCACGCCGACGCGGCGTGCCGACGCAGGCAGAACCCGTATGGGCTTCCAGGCTGAAACGCGTTGCAGCGCCACGTACGATACGAGGTCGCGATGCAGGGCCAGCACCGCCATGGTCACATATTCCACCATGCCGTTGATGATGCCGCTTTCGACCATGCGGACCACGGGCAGTTCGTGCGGCAGGGTCGACAAGTCGAACTGATCCACCCCAGCGCCGACCGAAAACAGCACCTCCAGATTGGGAAACTGCGTCATGATGTGGTCAGGCGGAACCCACGCCGCCAAGTATTTCACATCGGCTGGATCACCGATGTCCGGCCAGATCCGGAACTCCAACTCGGGCGCATTCACCGCCAGCAATTGTGCCCACTCCGCCCCCCGCAGCGGATCGGCCTTGTAGAGCAGTGTCATTGCGACCTCCAAGTCCGACGACGTGTCTCTGTCATCCCAGCCTGCGACCGGGCGAACCGGCGTGGATCAAGTCTGCCGGACGGCTGGTGTCGGTTCCGGGATCGCCGGAAACCGTGCTCGCGCTGCCGCGAATGCCGATCGGACGCGCTCGGGTTCACCGGGGCCAGTGACATCGCCGATCAATTCGAACACCTTGCCCTTGACGAAAAAACGCCAGTGGGTCGGCAGGCCGGCAAGAATGAGCGTCAACTCGTCATAGGCAGCCGGCGACCACGTCCGTTCGAACTGCTCGCGTTCCGGTCCGAAATCGAAGAAGCCATCGCTCTTGCTGGATGCCATCTCATTGCGGCGCGCGGCTGTGGCCGCTGCATCGATGGTACCGTCCCGGATGACGACACCATAGTCACGCTGCGCCGCGGCTACGGTTACGTAGCCGCGCTCGACATCTTCGAGCACCCGCTCCGGTTCGCGATCGAGCGGACTGCCGCGACCGCCGCCGCCGGGCGAATGAATGTGCACGACGTCGCCCGGCTCGGCGATCACGAAGTCGGTGTTACCCAGAATGCGCTCGCGCGTGGTGCCCGGATTGAGCAGGAAGTTCGACGGTGCTGCGGCCTTGCCTCCGAGCGTGCCCCACGGCCTGAAGCGCGAGCGATCGCGATTGCGCGCCGTGATCCGCGAATTGGGCGCGAACACCTTGAAGTCGAGACTGGTCGCAAGTCCACCGCGCCAACGTCCGGCGCCGCCTGAATCGGGAAGCAAGCCGTAGCGCAGGATCTGGATCGGTACTTCGGCTTCGGTGATCTCGATCGGCGAGTTCTTGAGGTATGCGCTGTCCGCCCCCGAGCCGTTGGTGCCGTCGCGGTCGGGCATGCCGCCGCCACCGCCGACGATCGGATTCACGGCCGCGAGCACCGTCTTGTAGGTGCGATTGTTCGTGGTCATCACGTTCATGATCGAACTCGATCCGGCAGGCGCTGCCGGCATCCGCTCGGGGATCGCCTGCGCGAAGGCGCCGAAGATCAAGCTGCGCAGCCGCGCGCAGGTCAGGCTGCGCATGCCGACGGCAGCCGGAAACACCGGGTTGAGGATCGAGCCTTCCGGCGCGATGCAGGTGAACGGCCGCGTCAGCCCGGCATTGAGGATCAGGTTGGGATTGAGCGTGAACAGGACATAGTAGACGCCGACCAGCAGCAGAGTGTGGCGCGGGTCGTTGCCGGTCGGCACATTGAGCGCGGCGGTCACCTGCGGATCGCTGCCCGTGAAGTCGAGAACCGCGCTGTCGCCCTTGATCGACAGCTTCAGCGCCAGCCGGCATGGATAGCCGCCCACCACATCCTCGTCCGCAAAATCGGAAAAGATGTAGTCGCCATCCGGGATGCCGGTGAGGATTTCCCGCGCCTGGTGCTCGGCATAGTCGAGCAGTCCAGCCAAGCCCAGCTTGAACGTTTCGCCGCCGAACTTGTCGAGCATGGCACGCACCTTGCGCTCGCCGGTCTTGAGCGCGCCCACCAGCGCCTTGAGGTCGCCGAGGTTCTGGTCCGGCTTGCGCACATTGAGCATCATGATGCGCAATACTTCGTGGTTCAGTTCGCCGCGCCGATAAAGCTTCGACGGCGGAAATCGGATGCCTTCCTGGTGCACCTCGGTCAGCGACCGTGACAGGCTTGCCGGCACCGCGCCGCCCATGTCGGTGTTGTGGATGTGGCCACCGGTCCAGCAGACGATCTCACCGTCGTGGAAGATCGGTTTCCACAGGTGCAGGTCCGGCGTGTGGGTGGCGAGGAACCCGCTGTATGGATCGTTGGTGAATGCGATGTCCTCGGGCTCGTAGTCCGGGATCATGGCGATCGCGCGCGCGTAGCTGATCCCGGGATACCAGGTGGCGCCGAGATCCATCGGCACCGCGACTGTCGAGCCAGCCGCATCGAGCAGCATGACCGTGAAGTCCTGCGTCTCCTTCACGAACGTCGAATGAGCCGTGCGGTGCAGCGTATAGGCCATGTTCTCGGCCGCCGCCCGCGTGTGGTTGGCCATCAGCTGGAGCGTGATCTTGTCGAGGGTCATGGCTGTCACCGTGCAGGCGCGAGCGTCAGATGCAGATTGCCGAAGCGGTCAACCTCGCCGTGCCAACCGGGCGGCACGATCGTCGTCGTATCCTCCTGGGCGATCACAGCCGGCCCGTCGAAGGTCTGGCCAAAGCCCAGCTGTTCACGTTCGAACAGCGGCAGCGTATGGGTGGCGCCGTCGAACCAGGCATCGATCTGCTTCACCGCCACGGCGCGGCCGTCAGAGCGTGGCAGCTCGGCGAAGTGCGGCTTTAGCGTCGGCCCGGCGATCACCAGCCGCAGATTGACGATATAGGTCTCGGCCTTGTCGTCGGAGAAATCGAAGATCGCCGCGTGCCGGCGATGAAAGGCTTCGGCCATGGCCGCGACATCGCCCTGGGCGAGCCAACGCTCTTCCAGCGGCACCTCGATCTCGAACGATTGGCCGGTGTAACGCATGTCGGCCGACAATGTTATTTGCGCCTCGCCCACGTAGCGCTGCTGTTCGCGCAGCCAATGCTCGGCGGTCCGGCGCAACTGGGCGAGCGAAGCCTGCAACCGCGGCAAGGCTTCGGGCGAAACCGACGCGAACACAGAAGCGGCGAAATCGCACTTCACGTCGGCGATCAGGCCGCCGAGCGCGCTGACGACGCCGGGTCGACGCGGGATCATGACGCGGCCGACGCCGATCTCGCCGGCGAGCAGGCAGCCGAGCATCGGCCCGGCGCCACCGAAGGGCAGCAGCGTGAAGTCGCGCGGATCGACGCCGAAACGGGCGATCAGCTTGTTGACCTCGACGAACATGTTCGACACCGACACACGGATCATCGCATCGGCGGTTTCCGGCAGCGACCGACCGAGCGCCTCGGCCAACGGCGCCAAGGCCCGCTCGGCGGCCGACTTGTCGAGCCCGATCGCGTTATAGGCGAGTGGAGCATGACCGAGGAAGCCGCACACGACCATCGCGTCCGTGAGCGTCGCGAGCTTGCCGCCGCGCCCGTAGCAGGCCGGCCCCGGCGTCGAGCCTGCGCTTTCCGGTCCGATCTTGAGCACGCAGTAGCTGTCCACGGACGCGATCGAGCCGCCGCCGTCACCGATCGATGTCACTGATACACTGGGGATGTTCAAGGGGAAGTCGCCGACGATCTCGCCGCTAGCGAATTGCACGGCCCCGTCGATCACCAGCGCCACGTCGGCGCTGGTGCCGCCGATGTCGAGGGTCAGCGCATTGCCAACCCCAGCCTGCTTGGCCACGTAGGCCGCGCCCATCACCCCCGACGCGGTGCCGGACAGCAGCATGCCGATGCAGTCGGCCTTGCCCAGCGCGGCACTCATGATGCCGCCGTTCGACTTGGTGATCATCGGCTGGGCGGGCACACCGCGTTCAGCGAGGCGCTCTTCCAGCGAACCCAGATAACCGGCGACGCGGGGATGGACATAGCCGTTCAGGATTGCCGTGCTGGTGCGTTCGTATTCGCGCACCACCGGCCACACCTCGGCGGCGGCGAATACGAACAGATCGGGCGCATCGGCGGCGACGATCTGCTTGGCCGCCTGCTCGTTCGCCTGATTGCGGTAGGCATTGAGGAACGAGATGATGACGCCGTCGCAGCCCTTGGCCCGCGCCTTGGCGATGGCGGCGTGCACTTCGTCGACATCGAGTTCGGTTTCGACTGTCCCGTCGGCCAGGCTACGTTCGCTCACCCCCCAGATGCGGTCGCGCGGAATGAGCTGGTCAGGGCGACTACAGAACAGGCTGTACATATCCGGCATCTGCAGCCGGGCGAGTTCCAGAACGTCCTCGAAGCCCCGCGTCGTAATGAGCCCGAGCTTCGCGCCGCGCCGCTGGATGATGGTGTTGATGCCCACCGTCGTGCCGTGCACGAAGCTGGCGACGGCCTGCGGACTGACCGCATAGCGCTCCTGGAGCAGATCGAGGCCGGTGCCGATTTCGGTCCCCGGCGCCTGCGGCGTGGTCAGCACCTTGAGCGTATGGAGCGTGCCGCTCTCTTCGTCGAAGGCGCAGAAATCAGCGAACGTCCCGCCGATATCGACGCCAATCCGCCAAGCCATGCAGCGTCCCCGCATTTGAACTTTCAATCGATGGCATCGAGTATCAGATTTCCCGGCATGTGACGCTACGAGAAAATAGCGGATCCTCCTGGTTACTATCTATGCGGATGCGTGCCGAACTTGAACCGGCCAGAAGCCGGCGCCACGTAGCCGGCGAAGCCATGCTCGTCGCGCAGCCGTTCGTTATGTCCACTTCGTCGTGTGTTGCTGCTTCTTTGGCCGGCTCTTGTCGTCGGCCAAGATCGTGGTCGCCTCAAGTTAAAATTGGTCCGAAGAAACTGGGCAGGTCACGGGTGGTGGCAACTGCGGATCTTGCGCTCACGGACCGGGCCCAGTTACGATCTTCGCGTTAGCGGATGGCCCGAAGGCGAAGGGTCAACAAGAGACGAGGTCGGTGAAGGTTTCAGCTGGGCCAACGCGAGCCGCGTCGGGCGCGGCAAGAGCCGTTCATGCACGTTATGATTCAATATAACTCCGACGTCCTTCGACGGTCGGACATGAGAGGGCCGACATGGACGCTCGATTGACAACTCCACCGCGGCACGGTCACGAAACGTTTCTGTTTTCGCGAGTTGGCGCGGATCTCGACAACTTGATCGCTGATATTGCGTTCCTCGGCATCCCATATGGTTCGGCGTATTCTGTGGCCGACATCACCAACGACCAGTCGAATATGCCGACCGCAATGCGGCAGGCGAGCGACCGCATCACCCGCAGCATCGAACGCTACGACTTCGACGTCGGCGGGCCGCTGTATGACAATCGCGACATCCGGGCGGTCGACTGTGGTGACGTTCGCGCCGATATCCATGACCTGAAAAGTCACGTCCATCGCGCTGAAACTGCCGTGCGCAAGATCCTGAAAGCCGGTGCGTTGCCGATCGTGCTCGGCGGCGATCATGCGATACCGATCCCCGTGCTCCGCGCGTTCGACGGCGAGCCTGGCCCGCCCATCACCCTCATCCACATCGACCAGCACCTTGACTGGCGCGACGACGTCAACGGCGTGCGTGACGGCCTCTCGAGCCCGATCAGGCGGGCGTCGGAAATGAAACACGTCGGCGAGATCTTCCAAATCGGGCTGCGCGCCACCGGCAGCGCCCGGCAGGAGGAATACGACGCCGCCAAGGCGTACGGCGCGCATCTGATCAGCGCTTACGAACTGCACGATGTCGGTATGGATGCGGTGCTGGCGCGCATCCCGAACGGCGGTCGCTATTACCTTACCGTTGACATGGACGGCATGGACCCGAGCGAAGCGCCGGCGGTCGCGGCCCCGATGCCCGGCGGCGTCACCTACCTGCAGGCGCGTAAGCTGATCCACGGCCTCGTCAAGAAGGGTCGCGTCGTCGGCATGGACGTGGTCGAGATCACGCCCAAGCACGACGTCAATCAGATGACTTGCATCACCGCCGGACGATTGATCACCAATTTCATCGGCATGGCGGTGCGCGCCGGCTACTTCGACAAGCGCTGAACTGATCCCGCGAGATCGAGATGGCAAGCAATGCGGTGCGTCGCCGACAGCATCAATTCCGGTGGCGAGGTCGTGTCGCAGATCTCGCCGATCCGACGCGGGCAACGGCCGGCAAAGACACAGCCGGCTTGCATCACGCTGCGGCGCGGTTCGAGCGGCAAACGGATGCGGTCGTGATCGCGGTCATCGACGCTCGGCACCGCTGACAGCAGCGCCTCGGTGTAGGGGTGCATCGGTGGCTCGAGCACTTCAGCCGCGGTGCCAATCTCGACAATGCGCCCGCGATACATCACCGCAATCCGGTCGGCGAGATGGGCCACGACTGAGATGTCGTGCGAAATGAAAAGATAAGCGACGCCGAGCCGATCACGCAGGTCGCGCAGCAGGTTGACGATCGCCGCCTGCACCGAAACGTCGAGCGCCGACACCGGTTCGTCACAGACGATGAACTGCGGCTCGGTGGCGATCGCGCGCGCAATGCCGACGCGCTGCTTCTCGCCGCCACTCAGCTGATGCGGGTAACGATTGACGTAGTGCGCCGGCAGTCGCACCAGATCCAGCAGAGCGCGCACGCGAGCCGCGACCTCACCGGCCGGGACCATGCCGAACCGCACCAGCGGCCGGGCGATGATATCGCCCATGGTCTTGCGAGGGTTGAGTGACGAGTCCGGGTTCTGGAACACGATCTGCGCTCGGGCGCGCATGTCCGTCAGTCGCGACTGCGCGACGCCAGTCACCTCGGTGCCGGCAATCTTGACCTGCCCGCTGTCCGGGTCGATCAACCGCAGGATGGTGCGGCCGAGTGTGGTCTTGCCGCAGCCGGACTCACCAACGAGACCCAGTACCTCGCCGGCCGCGATGGTCAGCGAGACGTCGTTGATGGCTCGCACTTCGATCGGTCGCGATACCGGGCGCCAGCCTTCAAATTTCAACGCCGCGAGCCCGCTGGTGAGGCGGAACGTCTTGTGCAGACCGGCGACTTCCACCACCGGCCCTGCGCTCGAGGCTTCGCGACCCGGCTCGGCGGTTTCGGCGGCAACGTCCGCGATGATCGGCCACGGCTCGTCCTGCACGTCCACAGCGCGCACGCAGCGCACTTGCCGGCCGGCCATCTTAAGCAGTGCTTGTGGCACCTCGCATGCGGACTTTGCGAACGGACAACGCGCAGCGAAGCGGCAGCACGGCGGCGGCGAACGCAGATCCGGCAGGCGGCCGGGTATGGAGGCCAAGCGCTTGTGGCGCTGCGCCAGCCGCGGGATCGCAGCCAACAGTCCCTTGGTGTAGGGATGGCTCGGCGCCTTGAACACATCCTGGGTGGCGCCGCGTTCGACGATTTGTCCCGCATAGAGCACGGCAACCTCATCGGCGATCTGGCGCACGACACCGAGGTTGTGCGTGATGAACAGCATCGAAAGGCCACGCTTCACCTGCAAGTCGCGCAACAGATCGAGGATCTGCGCTTCGACGGTCACGTCGAGCGCCGTGGTCGGCTCGTCGAGAATAAGGAAATCGGGCTCGGCTGCCAGCGCTCCGGCAATCAGCGCGCGCTGTCGCATGCCGCCGGAAAGTTCATGCGGATAGGCATTGGCGATCGCCGCCGGATCGGCGATACCAACCTCGGCCAGAAGTTCGATGGCGCGCGCGTGTGCGGCATCCTTCGACAGCCCGCGATGATGCACCAGACCTTCGCCGATCTGCGCGCCGATGCGCATCGACGGATTGAGCACCGCGAACGGATCCTGGAACACCAGTGCGATGCGCCGGCCGCGCATCGCACGGCGCTGTTCGTCGGCAAGTTTCAACAGATCGGTGCCGTCGTAGACGATGCGACCCTGCGCGACGTTGGCTTCGGCCGGCAGCAGTCCCATGAGGGCGAGCGCCACCGTGCTCTTGCCCGAGCCGGATTCACCGACAACCGCCAGAGTGCGCCCTCTCGCGACGTCGAGGTCGATGCCGGATAACGCCGAGACAGTCCCGCCAGCGGTGCGGTACTGGACGTCTAGACCGGTGATGGAGAGGAGCGGTTGCATACTCATGTTTTCGCAAGCCGGCTCTTGAGGCGCGGATCGAGCCGCTCGCGCAGGCCGTCACCCATCAGGTTGATACCGATCACCAGCAGGCACATCGCAACGCCCGGCGCGAGTGCGATCCACGGCGCCCGGTCGAGGAAGGCGCGGGCCTCGGAGATCATCAGCCCCCAGTCGGAACTCGGCGGTTGCGCACCGAGCCCCAGGAAGCTCAGCGCCGAACCGAGCAGGATCGCGTAGGTGACACGCAGGCTCGCCTCGACGATCAGCGGCGGCCAGGCGTTGGGCAGGATCTCCGCGAACAGAATGTAGGCGTTGCTCTCGGCTCGGGCGCGGGCGGCCTGCACGAACTCTTCGGATGCTAAGCCCAGCGTCACCGCCCGCGTCACCCGCGCGATCGGCGGAATGTAGACGAACCCGACGGCGAGCGCCGTTTTCCACAGTGCCGGCGGCGTCACGGCGAGGACCAGCAGGCCGAGCATGATCGCAGGAATCGCCATCAGGATGTCGGCCAGCCGCATGAGCACTTCATCGACGGCGCCTCTAAAATAGCCGGCAGCGAGCCCGACCGGAACGCCGATTGCGACGCTGACCAGAGTCGCACCGAGCCCCATCGCCAGCGACAGCCGCCCGCCCATGAGCAGTCGGCTCAGAACATCGCGGCCGTAGTCGTCGGTGCCCAACCAATATGTGGCGCTCGGTGGCCGGAAGCGGGTGCGGATCGAAATCGTATCCCACGGATGCGGTGCGATCCAAGGCGCGGCGAGGCTCAGCACGACGATGGTCGCGACGATCGCGAAGCCGATCTTCAACTGCAGTGGCCACGGCTTGGCGGCCGGCCGCGCATCGATGTCAGGCAATGCTGCGGCCATAGCGGATCTTCGGGTTGAGGAAGGCATAGAGCAAGTCGGCTGAGAGATTGGCCAGCGCATAAATGGCGGCGACGACCAGGATCGATGCCTGCAGGGTTGGAATGTCACGGCTCTGGATCGAGAACACCAGCAGCCGGCCGAGGCCCGGATAGGCGAACACGGTCTCGATCACGACGATGCCGCCCATCAGCCGACCGATGTCGAGTGCCAGGACGGTAATCGATGGCAGCAAGGCATTGCGCAATGCGTGCCGCACCACGACGACCCGCTCGGGCAGTCCCTTGGCGCGCGCCGCCATTACGTATGGGCTCTGCAGTACTTCGATCATACTGGAGCGGGTCAGCCGCGATACGTGGGCCAGATGCCCGAATACCAGCGTCATCACCGGCGCGACGATATGCTTCGCCCATTCGGCGAACCCGGCGGTCGCGATCGGCTCGTAGCCTGACGCCGGCAGCCAGCCGAGCCAAGCCGCGAACACCATGATCACCACGATCGCCCAGAAGAATTCCGGTACCGCGATGCCGAGGTAGGTGGCAACCGAGATGCCGTGGTCGAGTGGCCGCCCATGCCACAACGCCGCAATCACCCCGAGCGTAATTCCGATCGTTGCGATGAAGAAGAACGACACCAGAGTCAGCACCAGCGAGCGCTGCAACGCCTCCGCGACCAGCGGCGCCACCGGCCGGCTCTGCAGGATCGACGTGCCGAAATCACCGCTCACGAACCTCGATGCCCAGCGCCAGTATTGCACCAGCACCGGATCATTGAGGCCATACTTCAGTTCGAGCGCCTTTAGCTGATCGGGCGGCGCGAACTGGCCTAGAATGAGGTGAGCGACATTGCCGGGCAGGATCGCTGTGATCAGGAAAACCAGCAGCGACACGGCGGCCAGCACCATCAGCACGAGCAGCAGCCGGCGGATGGTGTAGCCGGCCATCGTGCTGGTTCCTCCGTCCCGCGTGCCGATATCAGTTCTTGATCGACACATCCTTCAGCTCGAGCCACATCATTGGCGTCGACTTGAAGCCATCGACATTTTTGCGCACGCCGTTCACGTGGCCTGCCGAAAAAGCGATGATGCTCGGCACGGTCTCGTCGACGATCTTCTGCAACTCGCCGAAGAGTTCGGCCCGCTTGGCCTCGTCGTTGGTCTTGCGGGCGGTATCGAGCAACTCGTCGACGCGCGGGTTCTTGTAGAGCCACAACTGGCGGTTCCAGCTGCCGGTCGAGTGGTAAAACGGATAGAGCGCGGTATCGATGGTCGGCCGGGCAAAGTAGCCGTCGACATACATCTGCGCCTTGCCGGCGACGTTGGCGGTGTAGCTAGCGAACGGTACGCGCTCGACGCTGATGCGGATACCCGCCGCCTTCGCCATGTCGCGCACGGCGACGCCGAGGCGCACGCGCCCGTCACGCTCCTGTGGCACTTGCAGCGGAACATCGACTCCACCGGCGAGACCGGCCTCCGCCATCAGCTTCTTTGCCTTCTCGATATCCGGCGGCTTGAAGCCGATCGACTTATTGAAATAGGGATGGCTCGGTGGGATCGGGCTGTGCGTCGGCGCGCCCTGACCGAACAGCGCGAGTTCGACCAGCGCCTCCTTGTCGATGGTGAGGGCGAGTGCCTGACGCACCCGCACGTCGTTGAAAGGTGGCCGTTCATTGTTGAGGATGACGCCGTCCCACGATGCCGTGGCGACAGAATTGACCCGGATCGTGCTGCTATTCTTGAACTTCTCGGCCGCTTCGTTGGGTAGGCTCCAGAGGATATCTACCGCACCCGACTCCAATGCCGCCAACCGGGCGGCGGGCTCGGGAATGATGCGCAGGCTCACAGCATCGAGCTTAGGCAAGCCCTTTTCGAAATAGTCGGCGTTCTTTTCCAGTTCCATGCGGTCGCCCGGCGACCACGACTTGAACTTGAACGGACCGGTGCCGATCGGCGCGGTCGAAATGGTGTCAATCTTGTCTTTCGGCACAATCCTCATCTGCCGCTCGCCGAAGATGTCCTGGAACCCGGCGTAAGGGATGTTGAGCGTGAACTTCACCGTCCTCGGGTCGACAGCCTCGACGTTGGTCACCATCGAGATGTTTGCACGCGCGCGAGAGCCGGTGCCGGCATCGAGGATGCGCTTCATGGTGAAGACCACATCTTCGGCATCGAGTGTGCGCCCGTGGTGGAACTTCACGTCGGGGCGCAGCTTAAACGTCCAAGTCTTGAGATCATCGGAGGCCGACCAGCTTTCGGCGATGTCCGGCTTCACCGTGAGGTCGCGATCGATACGGGTCAGGCCATTGAACATCAGGTGGACGTAGATGTACTCGTCACCGATAGTGGTCTTGGCCGGATCGAGCTGCGTCAGCGTGGTGCCGAGCGCGACCTTGATCGTCCCTTGCGCCATCGCGGTCGTCGAAATTGCAAGGCTCGCCAGTGCGCCAATCAGGATTTTTCGCATAGTCCCCTCCGCTTCTATCCAAAATCAAGCCTTGGTGCGCGCCTGCTCGGCGGCGATCATCGCGGCAGGCCGCGTTGCATTTTCCGGGTCGATGGCCCGCACGACGTAGGCATCGGCCTCGGGCTCGTAGGTCGCCCACAAGCGCGCCAACTCCGAGATCGGTGTCTTGTGATCGTCGACGCGCAGATCGACATAGGGAAACGATTCTCTGTGCGCGATGACGAGTGCGGCCGAAGTCACCGGCTGGAACTCGCCACCCGCCGCATCGCCAGCTTCGAGGGCTGCGATCAGTCGTGCCGCCAGCGGCGCCTCCGGCTTTGCTTCGAATGCGCGCACCATCGCCGCTGGCAGTCCAGCCGAACGGACAATATTGGCGATGGCTACACAGTCCCGGCCTTTTGCCTCGTTTCGTTCGATGCGCACGTTCTCACCGGAGTAGGCAGCAGTGCGGCCGTGGGCATCGATCAGGGCCAGCTGTCGCCAGTGACGGTGCGGCGTTCCGGCGACAATCGCCTTCATAGCTTCATCTGCCGAAAATCCGCGCGCCAGCAGTTCGAGCGCCATGGGGCCGAGCCGCGGATCGGTGCGATGCTGGGTCAAGGCGGCGCCGACACCGGCGCGCACATGCGAGCAGCGTGAGCCGACCGCCATCGACGATGTCGTCACCACGGCGCCGAGCATGCCGGTGCGCGCGCATCGTCCAACAAGGGAATAGGTCATGCCTCACACTTTCGGTGTCACGGCTGTGATATCAACTTCCATCAACAATTCCGGGCTGGCAAGGCCCTTAATTACCACCGCCGAAAAGGCAGGCAATGTGCTGCCCAATTGGCCTAGCACCACCTCGCTGGCGCGATCCAGGAACGCCCGATCGGTGACGTAGACGTTGGCCTTGACGACGTCGCGCATGGTGGCGCCGGTTTCGCCGAGTAGCACGGCGACATTTTCCATGGCCTGTCGTGCCTGAACCGCCACATCGCCAATTCCAACCATCGTCTCATCGAGGCCGATGCCGGTCTGGCCGCGCAGTGTAATCGTGTTGCCGGCGCGGACGGCCATGCAGAAATCGCAGTCGAGCGGCTGCTGTTCGGTGCCATAGCGTGCCTGCCGGCTATGATAGGGGCGCACGCGGTTGTGCGGCTGACCAGCGACCTTGCGCGCCGCCTGAACATCGATCTCGAACAGGATTTCGGGCCGCGCGAAGGCCGGTGTGATGAGGCCGGTCGAGACCGGATGGACGCCGCGAAATGCCTTGCCGATCATCGGATAGACGGCGTTGCGGTAGGCTCGATCGTTGATGTGCACGGTGATCTTGCAGACATCGTCCATTCCAGAACCGGCTTCGGTCAACAGCGTCTTCAGATTTGCCAGCGCCAGTTCCGCCTGCGCTGCCGCATCCTCCGGCCTGCGACCGAGCCCTGCCATCACCCGGCCATCGAGACTGGCGCCTGTCTGGCCACGAATGAAGATCTCGTTTGGCCCCGCCGCCACCATCGCGCCTTGCCAGCCAATGTCCTGGCCGAACCAATCCTTGAGTTCGAAGGTGCGATGGCGTTCGACCTTGGCACCGATCACCGCTTCGGCATCGATCTGCACCATCAGTTCAGGCCGCGGCAGCCCGGCGACGACGAGGCCGGTCGAAACCGGAAACACGCCCTGAAGGCGCCGGCCGATCGCCTCGTAGACCGGCTTGCGATGATCCCGATCGATGATGCAGGTAGTGAGCTTGGTGATGTCGCCAAGCGATCCGCCGGCGGCGGCGAGTGCCGCCTCGATGCGATCGATCGCGGCATGGGTCTGGCCGGCGGGGTCGCCGAGGGCAGCTACGGCGCCATCCGGCGACCAAGCGCTCGCAGCTGACAGATAGACCCGTTCGCCGGCACGAACGGCCGATGCGATGCTTCCGGCCGAACGTGCGTTCGGCAGAAATCGTTCAACGCTCAATTCGCAACTCCTTCGGTCAGATACGTCGCGGCCGCAATCGAATGTGTCCTGACGATATGTAGATATTCGTCGACGTCTACCCACTCATTGGGTTTGGCCATGTTGTTGGGCGCGCAACCGTAGACGTAGGCAGGGATCCCGCGATGACGCCAGTGCTTACAGTCGGTGGCGCCCATGCTGACTGCCGGCACCGGCTCGACACCGATCAGGCCGTGGACAGTGCGCTGCAGAATGCCCACCATCGGGTGATTGGGATCGCATACACTCGGTTCAGCCGAATGCGTCCATACCGGCGTGACCATCGCTTCCGGATAATGGGCGACGATGCGCGAGATCTCGGCCATCATCATGGCGTGCGTCACGCCGATCGGCAAGCGGATGTCGACTTCCATCCGGCAGTCGCCGGGCAGCACGTTGATCTTGACGCCACCTTGGATGACACCGACCGATACAGTGACTCGATCGAGATTGCGACCGGCGCCTTGGCCGATGGCCTGATCCATGGCCGCGCGGCAACGTTCGATCGCCGCCCGCACTTCGTCCGACTGCGGCACGACGAGATCCTGAAGCCGGTAAATGTCGCGCATCAGATCGCACATCAAGCGAATGGCGTTCTTCGACAAGTGGGTGTAGGCGGCATGCGCGCCCGGCGTCTTGGTATCGAACACGAGCCGTAGCGTGCCCTTTTCGCCGAAGCGGATGGTGCCGACGGTCGACGGCTCTCCATTCAGCATGCAATCGCCGCGAAACTCGTCCGGAAAATTGTCGACCAGCCATTTTGAGCCCCAGGTACCGCCTGTTTCCTCGTCGGAGACGCAAGTGAGCGTCAACCGGCCCGCAAGTCGGTCGCGCAACTCGTTCAGATAGAGATAGGTGAAGACCGAGGCAGCGGTGCCGCACTTCATGTCGGCAACGCCGCGACCGTGGATTTTGCCGTTGGCAACGGCGCCGCCCCAAGGATCGCGCGCCCAGTCGCCAACGGGCCCGGCCGGAAATACATCAATATGACCGTTGAGCACGAGGTGCGGCCCCGGCTTCGCGCCAGTGAATGTGCCAATGACGTTGGGCCATTCGGGTTTGGCCGTGCGGTATTCCACCGGTGCCCCGCGATTTTTAATGTAGTCGTGCAGGAAGCCGGCAGCTGCGCGGGTGTCCCCCGGTGGATTTGGACTCGGGATCGACACGAATTTCGACAGGAAGGCCACCAGTTGGTCGCGGTCGCGATCGATCGATCCGAGCAGTGTATCGCGCACGCTGGTCATCACGCCTCACATCGACAAGGGTTCGGCCTCGAGCGGGAAATGGCCGAGGCGCTTTGCTTCTTCCCAAAGCCGCCACGTTGCGTCGCGTCCGCGCCGGATGATCGCCGTCTCGTCGACACCGGCAAGCCGTCGGCCGCGCACGATCGGTTGGCCGTCGACGATCACAGTATCGATGTCACTCGACGAGGCGTACCAGACGAGGCTGCGGATCGGATCGCGGATTGGTTGTAGATGCGGCTTCAAGGCGTCGATCACCAGGAGATCAGCGGTCGCGCCTTTTTCAATCCTGCCAAGATCAGGGCGGCGCAACACATCGGCCGCTGTGATGGTCGCTGCGTGCAGCAGGTCGGCTGCAGTTCCGGCATCGCCTGCGCCATAAGCCTGCTTCGAGGCAAAACCGCTGGTGCGCATCTGGGAAAACATGTCCATGCGTTCGGCATCGGTGCCGATCGTGGTCGTTACGCCGTGCCGCTTAAAACGCTCGAAGTTCGGCGACTTGCCGCCGCGCAGAAAGACATTGGTGCAGTTGGCGATGGCAGCCCCCGAAGCTGCGACCTGCCTTAGTTCATCATCGTTCAGATGGGTGCCATGGGCGAAGATCACGCCTTCGCGCAGCAAACCTACGCTCGCCATGTAGTCGGCCGTGCCCATGCCACGCTCGGCCTTGACCCGGTCGACCTCACCCTGGCTCTGCGCCAGATGGGTAGTGGCGAGCAGGTTGCGTTCGCGTGCGGTCCGGTCGACCGCGCCGAACAGATCCGGCGCGCAACTATCGGTGGCATGCGGCCCCAGAAGAACGCGAATGCGGCCGCGTTCGCCCTGGTCGAATTCCTTGAACAGAGCTTCGAACGCGGCGAGGCCGGTGGCGCCTTCGAAGCTGCCCTTGGCGGCGGCGGCGACCTGCGCGTCGCCGACATTGCCGGCGGCTGAGAACAAATATGGCGCGCCGTAGATGCGCATGCCCCATCGCTTCGCCAATTCGAGGATAACGCGCTGGCGCGGGCGGAACTGATCGAGCTGTGTCGTCGCCCCGCTCTTCAATACTTCCAGCAGGCCAAGCGCGACCAGCGCTTCGAGGCCGTCGTCGTCGAGGTAAGTCATGGCGAGACTGCCCATCGGCATCAACATCGAATAGACCTTGCTCTCGCCGATCGCGCGGCGCGGCAGGTCGTCGACGATGCCGCGGAACAGCGGGCCGTTAATTGTGTGGTTGTGCAGGTTGAGCATGCCGGGACAGACGATGGCCCCTGGAATATCGATGGTCTCGGCGTCGGTCGGCGGCGATACGGTCACATCAACAATGCGGCTGCCCTCGATCACCACTGCCTGGTCGCGAACTGGCACCTGTCGGCCGCCAACGGCACGGATCACCCATTCGCTCTTGACGACCAGACGTTTCACTGGGCTTCCTTTCTGCGATGACGAGCGACCTTAGGCGATGAGCCTAGAACTCAAAATCAGGGTCGGCAAATCGTGGAACTGACTTGCTGGCGCGATCCTGCTTTGAGTTCCAAGCGAAAGGCACTGCAAGTGGGCACCCAGATTTCCTTCCCGCGCCCCGACGGTAATCGGGCCTCGGGCTATCTCGCCAAAGCGGCCAAACCCAATGCTGCCGGCGTGCTGGTGATCCAGGAATGGTGGGGGGTGCAGGACCAGATCCGCGGCGTCTGTGATCGCCTGGCACTCGCAGGCTACGATGCGCTGGCGCCCGATCTCTACGAGGGCAAGATCATTCCCTACCACGATCGCGAGGCGGCCGCGCGCGAGATGGCCTCGCTCGATTTCGTCTACGGCACAGACCAGCACGTCCGGAGCGCCGCGCGCTATCTGCTGGCATCGAGTGCCAAGGTCGGCATTACCGGTTTCTGCCTCGGCGGTTCGGTGGCGGTGCTGGCAGCCTGCCGCATTCCAGAAGTGTCCGCCGCCGTGCCGTTTTATGGTCTGCCGCTCGGCGACAGCGCTCGTCCGGTGGATGTCAAGGTGCCGCTGCAGGGGCACTTCGCGGCGCGCGATTACTGGTGTCTGCCAGAGCAGGTAGACGCCTTCGAAGCCGGGCTGAAAGCGTGCGGCAACGCAACGTTCGAGATCCACCGCTATGATGCCGACCACGGCTTCGCCAACGAGCAGCGCAATCATCACGATCGCCGGAATAGCGAACTGGCATGGGCCCGCATGCTCGCGTTCTGGCAGCGTCATCTCTAGCCATGCGACGTGACGCGTCCATTGATTGCCAATCGGATGATCGCGCGCTGCTGATTTCTACACTTCGGCGGGAATTGCTTTCGCAAAAGCCGACAACGGTCGCGCCGTCGACCACGCAGCCAAGGCCGTTGTCCTGGTTTGAGGTCCAAACGGCCTTATGACGAGGCTGTGCTGACCACCGGCGTTCGGCGAGAACGGACCGACGACGGCAGCGCCGACGCCGCTTGCGGCTGGCACACACGCAGTGTCGCAGCATCGCACTTCGATTGACTAGTCACAGTGCTCACGAAGCGTCTTTCTGCCGTCAGATCCCAGGCGGCGAACAGTAGCTCGCGACGATCTTCACTAACCCCTTCGTGACCCATAGTGCGGGAGGGCAAGCTGGCTAGACCGCGATGTCCTACGAGCGGCCACTGGGGTAACAGGGATCTCCGGATGACGGCTATTGTACGATTCCGCACGACGTCACGGCTCGCCGCAAATCGAGGCGATTAGAGCGGTACCATCCAAGATCCGAATTGCCGTACGCCTTTTCGGTGCGTAAGCGCCGGGTGTGATCTTCCGGCAGCCTGTCGGCCAGTCGGGTGGCGGTGATGCGTCCGGCACCTGCGGGTGCATCGACGATTTGACAGCCCGGCCTGCAGGCCAGCGGGCGCCGCGCAGGTCGATTTCGAAACGGCTGCGGTCGGCAATGAGGTTCACGACCTCCACTGGTCCATTCCCGAGCCGAGTGCGGATCGGCGTGCCGCCGTCGTAGCGGCGGGGATCGAAAACCATGCGCAGGTCGATTTCATCGTCGGGCGCAACGAGGACGAGGGCTTATGGCGCCCGCGTGTGAGCGGGCGACATTGGGCAATGGACCAGAGTGCGGGTCTCGCAGTGTGTCAATCAGCGCGCAAAGTTGACTTGTGCGTGTCGATGACGCGCCGCATGGATGCAATCCCATATTGTGAGATCAATTTTTGTGATCATGGATACGTTGCGGGACTGAGTGTCATGGAGATTCCCAGCAACACCCGCCTCATCAACAGCGAAGCTTCGTCAAAGCAGCCTTTGCGGCAAAGACAGAAGCGGAAAACCCTCCACTACCGGCGATATAATTGGACATTTAGTCGATCGCATGTTGGGCAAATCCATAGCGCCACTGCGGTCACCCGTCGGCAACGCACACAATTCGATCGCCAGAGCGTGGAGCAATTTTCGCCTCTATGATGCCATGATAGCGGTTGACATCGCAAATGGTGAAAATATGTTTGGCCGGGCGATTGATCAAACGTATTCGCAAAACGTAGCGGGGAAGCGCCGTGAAATTTGAACGGGTCGTGGTGACGGGGGGACTCGGCAGACTTGGCCGGTCGGTTGTCGAGAGGCTCGCTCCAGTAGCCGAAGTGTCGGTGCTCGACGTTGCCGAGCCGACAAGTCCACTCCCCGCCGGGGTCAAATTCAAGCGCGCCAACATGACCGACTATGCCGCCGTTCTGGACGCGTTCCGCGGTCAGGATGCGGTGATCCATCTGGCCGCGATCCCCAATCCTCGGACCGCTCCGCCGGCCGTTACCTTCAACACCAATGTTCAGGGCGCATGGGTCGTCATGCAGGCGGCCGAGGATGCCGGCGTGAAGCGCGTGTCGGTGGCGTCGAGCGACTCGGTATACGGCCTGTCTTACAATCCGCCGGATTGGCCACCGAAATATCTGCCAGTCGACGAGGCTCACCCCTGTCGTCCGACGGAGTTCTATTCGCTGAGCAAGTACATTACTGAGACTATCGCTCAGAGCTTTGCGGCGCGTCACAAGCTCGAGGTGTTCGCCATTCGGCCTGTGCACGTTGTGTTTCCGGCCGAGTACCCGGAGTTGGTTGCTCGCAGCAGCGATCCGCAGAACTATCACTTCTGGGCCTATGTATCGCCGCAGGATGTAGCGCAGGGCTTCCACAAGACGCTGATGGTGGATTATCGCGGGTTCGATACGTTCACGATTTCTGCCGCCAATGGCCTCAACACCAAGCCGACGCTGGAATTCGCCGTCGAACGCTGGGGTAAGTTGCCGGAAATTCGGCGACCGGATTACTACGCGAAAAATCCTCACGCCTCGGTTCTCGACATCAGCAAGGCGCGGGAAATCCTCGGCTACGAGCCGACGATCGATTGGACAACCATGCGCGACGCGCCCTCCGTCGGCGGCTGAACGGGAGATACCGACCATGCCCGCCGACCACTCCGCCGCATTCGGTGTGAACTCGTACTCCTATACATTCGATTATACTGCCGATCGATTTATGACGAAGCTTGCCGCGCGCGGATTCCGTACGTTCGAGCTGATGATCTACCCCGGTCACCTATGGCCGAAGACATTGTCGACCAATGACCGCACAGCCTTGCGCAGACGCATCGAGAGCCTCGGCGTCCGCGTTGTCAGCCTCAACATGCCGAACCTCGACGTCAATATCGCAGCAGCCTCCGAGGATGTGCGCACTGTGTCGCTCGAGCACCTAGAGCGCATCATCGCACTAGCTGGTGAGATCGGAGTGCCCGGAGTAATCGTCGGGCCGGGAAAGGCCAACGGCCTGTTTCCAATGCGCAGGGAAGAGCTACTCGGCCATTTCCATTACGGCTTCGAACGCTTGGTGCTTGCTGCGAAGAAGGCCGGAACGAAACTGTATGCCGAAAATATGCCATTCGCCTTCCTTCCGCGCATGAGCGACCTCATGAAGGAGATCGAGCGATACGACGCAAGCGTCGTGCAGGTCGTCTACGACGTTGCCAATGGCCACTTCATTAAGGAGGACATTGCGGCAGCACTCCGCCTGGCAGCTCCGCGCCTTGCCGTAGTCCATCTGTCGGATACCGCTCAATCGGTTTACCGGCACGATCCGGTCGGACTCGGAGATGTACCATTCCACGTGGTGCCTCCCGTTCTGACCGAGATCGGCCATCGCGAACAGCCCATTCTGGAAGTGATCTCGACCGAGGCCGATGCCACGGTCGACGATAGCGCTCGCCGGCTCCTGGCGGCAGGCTTCAAGCATGCGGCTGCATAACCAGTCGGCCGTTGTCGGTTGACCGGACGAAGCGATTTCAACCGAGCTGCACAGGAGGCTGAGCGATGGCACGGGTGTTGGTCACGGGGGCGAACGGCTTCATCGGCCTTGCGGTGGTGGAAGCGTTGGCCAACGTTGGCGATTACGTCATCGCCACCGACCTGACTGCCGGTCCGCGACTGCAGGCGCTGCTCAATGTGCGGCCGAATGTCAGCTGGCATCCTGGTGAAATCACCGAATGGCCGCACGTCGTTGGGCTGGTCAAGGAGCAGCATCCCGACAAGATCGTGCACTGCGCTGCGATCGTCGGCGTGCCGGCCTCGGTCGGCTCGCCGATCGGCACATTCCGGGTCAACATCGAGGGCACGATCACCGTGCTCGAAGCCATGCGCCTGTTCGGCATCAAGCGCATGGTCAACATCAGCTCGGAGGAGATCTACGGCCCCTTCGAGGCCGACACCATCGATGAGACCCATCGATGCCTGCCGACCAAGCCCTACGGCATCTCCAAGTTCGTGGTCGAGCAGGTGGCTCGCGACTATGCCGCGGCCTATGGTCTCGAGTGCATCCACGCCCGCACCTGTTGGGTCTATGGACCGTATTTCCCGCGTGCGCGCGCGCCGCGCAACCTGCTCGACGCCGCCATTTCGGGCAAGCCGTTGCATCTGCCTGGCGGTGGCAATTATGCGGTGGACCAAGTCCACATCGCCGACTTGGTTCAAGGCGTATTGCTGGCACTCAACAAGGACCGGCACCGGTTCGATGCGTATCACATCACGACCGGGCGGGCGGTTTCCTTCAACGAAGTCGTGTCCATCATCAAGGAGCGCCTGCCGAGTGCCGACATCTCGCACGGCAATGGACCACTTCGGTTCGTCGATGGCACCGAGGCCGTGAAGAAGGGGGCGCTATCGATCGAGCGAGCGCGGTCGGAACTCGGCTATCAGCCACAGTGGGACATGCGGCGGGGGCTCAACGACTGGATCGATTTGCTTTTGACCGGCAAAGGCTGAGGCGGTGAAAGCGAAAGACTCGGGAGGTCATACATGCAGGACGGTAGCACATCAGTGCAAAGCGCCAGATCCGCTGATCGTCCTCGAATGATCGTCGGCCACGGGATCGCGTCGCTCGACAGCCATGAAGTTTTCCGCCGCGACGGCGCAAGCCGGTTCGGGCTGCTCGAACTTTTCACCAAGTCGCTGGATTTTGCCGAGACATTCGAAGTCGCTTCGCCGCCAGTGCGTAAACGCGAGGCCCAGCCCAGCACGAGGCGAATGGCTCGAACAAAAACGAATTGACTCCAATCTTTGCAGCCATGACTATTTCCAGAATATGAAATGGTCTGCCATATCGCCGCAACAGACGGCAACGGCAGGGAGGAGCGACCCGCACTGCTGGCAAGCCCGATGGGCGCAAGCTCATTCGACTTTGCCCGTCAGCGGCTTCGAATAGCCAAGAGGTAGGGTATGGTTCTGCTCGTCACCGGTGCAATGGGCCACGTTGGACAGGATCTGGTCCGGCAAGCGGCGGAGCGCGGACATCGTGTCGTTGCGCAATATCGCGGTAGGTTCAACGCCGATGCTCCAGCGAACTCACTCCCCGATGTCAGATGGGTCAAGGCCGAACTCACCGACGTGGACGCGGTCGCGAATTTCATTGAGACTCACGGCGTAACCGGCGCGATTCATACTGCGGCAGTGCCGAACGAAAGCGTGGCGCGACCGGATCCATTCGGCACGGTCAACTCCAATGTCGGCGCAGTTGCGGGATTGCTGGAGCAAGCGCGGCGGCGCAATTGGCGCAGGTTCGTTTACGTCAGCTCCGGTTCGGTCTTTCAGAACGCGGACGGCACTACGCCGATCCTCGAGGACGCTCCGCCGGCGGTGACCAATGTCTACAGCACGACGAAGTTCTGCGGCGAATTGGTGACAACGATGTTCCGCTCGCAGTACGCCGTGTCGGCAGCCACAGTCCGTATATCCTGGGTCTATGGGCCGCCACTGGTGCCGCGTGTGCGCGAAAATCCGCGGGGGCCGATCCCCTGGTTCCTGAAATGCGCCTTGGCCGGCCAGCCGGTCGTCGAGCCTAGCGGCGGCGATTTTGCCGCCAGTTATACGCATGTGTCGGATGTCGCGGCCGGACTGCTCGCGGCCTACGAGGCAACAACGCTGCGTCATCCGGTCTATCATCTGGGTTCGGGGCTCAATTTCTCAACCAGCCAAGTTGCCGACGCGGTTCGCAGAGCGGTTCCGGGCGCTTCGATCACGGTTGGCCCAGGCACGGCGCCGTGGACAGATCATACGCGCATGCGCGGACCGCTCGCCGGCAATCGGCTGTTCGAGGATGCGGGCTTCAAGCCGAAGTTCGATCTCGAGCAAGGCGTGCAATCGTTCGCCGACTGGATGCGAGCCGAACGCGAGGCTTGGGCATGAGCGCGGCGTCGGGGCATCCGCAGCACGTGCGCCAATCACCGCTGCTGGTCTGGCTGGCCGCGGCTCCCGGCGCTGTTTATCTACTGGCTGTGCTCCTGGTCGGCCTGACGATCGCAACGCCGAACTTCCTGTCCCTGGCCAATCTCACCAACGTCGCGCTGCAGATCGCGGTGCTGGTGATCATCGCCCTGGGCATGACGCTGGTCATCCTGACCGAGGGCATTGACCTCAGTCTCGGTCCGCTGCTGGGGCTGTGCGGCGTGGTCATGGCGACGCTGTTGGTATCGGGACATCCGATATGGCTGGCAATTCTCGCGGCAGTGCTGATCGGCGCGGTGTTCGGCATGATCAATGGCGCGCTTGTGGCCTACATCGCGCTACCGCCGTTTATCGTCACGCTCGCCACGTTCGGCATTGCCCAATCGCTGGCGACGGTGGTGACCGAGGGCAATTCGGTAACCGGGCTGCCGAATTCAGTCCGCTGGTTCAATGACGGCAAACTTCTTGGTTTGCCGGTGCCGCTGTGGGCTACGGCCGCGGCTTTTGCATTCACCTGGCTGCTGCTCTACCGCACCAAGTTCGGTCGCTACGTGTTTGCCATCGGTGGCAACCGCAAGGCACTGGTGCTTTCGGGCAGCAATGCCCGCTTCTATCAAATGCTCGTCTATGTCTACGCCGGGGTACTGACCGCGCTGGCGTCCTTCATCATGACGTCGCGCATGAATGCCGCCCATCCGACGATCGGTGTCGGCCTCGAGTTCGATGCGATCGCGGCCGTGATCCTCGGTGGCACCTCCTTCGAGAAGGGCCGCGGCGGCATTGCGGGCACCCTTATCGGAGCGTTGGCAGTCGGTGTCCTGAGGAACGGACTCAACCTGCTCGGGGTCTCAACCGAGTGGCAGGTTGCCGTCGTCGGCGTGGTCATCATCGCGGCAGTTGGGCTCGATTCTCTCAGAGGGCACAACGCATGAGCGTGCATTCCCAATCCAGGCCGGCGCAAGGCCAGATGCCCGAGTATCTCGGGCTTTCGCCGGACCGCTTGTTTGTCGTGGTGTCGCGCATCTTTGCCCTTGGCACGTTGATCATTGTCTTGTCCCTGCTATCGCCCCACTTCTTGACGTGGGGCAACATCATCAACGTGCTGCGCCAAGCCGCGCCATTATTCATCATGTCGGCGGGCCTCACACTGGTGGTGCTCACGGCCGGCATCGATCTGTCGGTCGGCGCTGTGCTGGGTCTTGCCGCCTGCGTCGCGGCATCCATGATCACAGGTGGCAACCCGGTCCTAGGCGTGCTGGCGGCGCTGGGTGTCGGCCTCGCTTGCGGCCTCATCAACGGCGCGCTCGTCGCCTACGCACGCATCCCCTCGTTCATCGCCACCTACGGCATGTTGTGGATCGCCAACGGCATGGCCTATGTGTTCATGAAGGGCGAGGTGATCTACGGCCTACCGGCTGGCTTCAGGCAGATCGGCGTCGGCATGGTCGGTCCGATCCCGGCTCCGATCGTCATCCTGGCCGTGGTTCTGGTCACACTGCATATCCTATTGCACCGCACCCCGCTCGGCCGCGGCATTTATGCCATCGGCGGCAACCCGGTGGCAGCGCGACTGTCCGGCATGCCGGTCGAGCGCCGATTGGTGGTTGTCTACGCGTTGAGCGGGCTGATGGCCGCCTTCGCCAGCCTGATCGTCATCGCCCGGACCAACGCCGCCGACGTCAGCCTCGGCGAGGAACAATTGCTGCCGGCCATCGCAGCCGTTTGTCTCGGCGGCACGTCGCTGTTCGGCGGCGTCGGCGGCATCGCCGGCACGGCCGTCGGTTCGGTCATTCTGGCGTTGGTGCTGAATGGCATGAACTTGCTCGGCGTCAAGACGTTCTGGCAGGCCGGCGTACTGGGCATGATCATCCTGATATCGGTACTGGCCGACCAACTGGTCGGCCAGCGCATCAACCGCACGGAACACTAGACGCACGAGCCACCAATTGGAGCGCCCCCTGTCTCCCTGGGCGCCACCATTCAAACAGTGGAGACGCAGGAGGAAGCGACATGCGCATCAATAGACGGCAATTCGGATCTGTTGCGGCCGGCTTCGGTTCGGCGGCGATGTTGGGCACGGCTGCGACGACCCGCGCGCTCGCGCAGGGCAAGCCGCCGACCATAGCTTTTTTCGTCAAAAACGTCACCAACCCGTTCTGGAAGGCCTGCCGCGTCGGCGCCGAAAAAGCGGCTAAGGAACTCGGCGTCACACTTGAGGTGGTGGCCCCGACCAAGCCGGACAATATCGAGGAGCAGACGCGCCTGGTCGAGGACTGGATCGTCAAGAAGCCGGATGCGTTCGTGTTCGTGCCGGTGGACTACAAGGCGCTGGTGCCCAGCATCCAGAAGGCCAACGCCGCCAAGATCCCGATCATCAATTACAACAACGCGATGACGGGCATCGAGAAGGCAACCTTCATCGGCTCGGACGACGAATTGTTCGAATACGAGATGTGCAAGTATCTGTTCAACTCGATGGGCGGCAAGGGCAAGGTCATCCACATCGACGGCGTCCCGGCGGCGATCACGGCGCAAAACCGCAAGAAGGGCTTCGAGCGTGCGGTGAAGGAGACGCCCGGCATCGAGGTGCTCGCCTCCCAGCCCGGCCAGTATCGCCGCATCGTCGCGCAGCAGGTATTCGAGAACCTGATGCAGCGCTTCCCCGAAATCGATGCCGTGGTGTCGGCCAACGACGATATGGCAGTCGGCGTTGTCGAGATCCTGGCGGCGGCCGGGCGCGGGGCCAAGACCAAGGTGGTCGGCATCGACGGCATCACCGACGCAATCCAGGCGATTGCCGACGGCAAGATGTTCGCGACGGTCGACTTCTCTGGCCACGACCAGTCCTATCTGGCCGTGCAGGCGGCGGTTCGCCACCTCAAAGGTGAGAAACTGCCAGAGCAAATTCTGCTGCCGGTATTCATCATCGACAAGGCCAACGTGAGCAAGGTCGCGCGCACGCCGGAAGAGCGGCCAGTGCCGTCGTGGGACAAGGCTGTCGGCAAGAAGGCCTGAGCAAGGATCGAAGGCGGCCGGCGCATTCGTGCCGGCTGCCGAAACTCTGTTCGACACAGCCCGAGGCAGTCATGACCGACCCCACTCCGATCCTCGAAGCCAAGGACATCGCCAAACGATATGGCGGCGTCCAGGCGTTGGCCGGGGCGGGTATCGCGATATATCCACGCGAAGTGCATGCCCTGGTCGGCGACAATGCGGCCGGCAAATCGACCTTGATCAAGATTCTGTCCGGCGCGGTGCAGAAAGATGCCGGTTCGATCGCCTTCGAGGGCAGTGAGGTCGCACTCGACACTCCTCGTATGGCCAAGTCGGTTGGCATCGAGACAGTGTATCAGGACCTGGCACTGGCCGACAATCTCGACGTCGCGTCGAATATCTTTCTCGGTCGCGAGTTGACGCTGAAGCGGCCGCTGGGCATGTTTCTCGACATCGCCACAATGGAAGCCGAAGCGCGGCGACTTCTCGGGCGGCTCAAGATCAATATTCCATCGATCCGCCAGAAGGTGCGCTCGATGTCGGGCGGACAGCGGCAGACGATCGCCATCGCGCGCAGCGTCTACTTCAACGCCAAGGTCGTCATCCTCGACGAACCGACTGCCGCGCTCGGGGTCGAGGAAACGCGAAAGGTCTACGATCTCGTTCGCGAGATGCGTGAGCAGGGCCTCGCCGTGCTGATGATCAGCCACAACATGAACCACGTATTCGAGCATTGCGACCGGATCACGGTGATGAAGACCGGCCGGGTCGTGGGTACGCGGCAGACATCGAAGACCGTACCGGAGGAAATCCTGCGCATGATCGTGAGCGGCTCGACTGAACCGATGCCACCCACTGCGGCGGCGTCCCCTGTGCCGGCCCAGGCCAGTTCCTGATCAGTCCTCCAGATTGAAAGGCAACTAACGGACGATGAAAACGATCGACCTTGCGGCGACGAAGTCATGACAATCCATCACACGGCGCATCTGCGCGCTCGACCTGATGCGGTCGAAGATTACAAGCGCCGGTTGCTCCAGCACGCGCGCATCAGCCTCGATCGCGAAGCCGGAGGGTGCTTGCGCTTCGAAGTGCATCAGGATCAATCCGATCCAACCCTGTTTCTGCTGATCGAAACCTATCGCGATGAAGCCGCCCTGACTGCCCACCGCGACTCGCAACACTTTAGCGAATACAAGCAGGATACCCAGGACTGGGTCGTCGAAAGAACTTGGTGGTACTGGCAGCCGCTGCCGCTACCGACTAACTGAACCGAACGGGAGCGCACCAATGTCCCCCATCAATGACGACGCATTTTTGCCAGTCGACCTTAGCGGCCAGCGTGTCGTCGTTACAGCAGGCGCCGGAGGGATTGGTCGCGTCATCGCGCGGGCGTTCCAAAGTCGCGGTGCACGCATCGCGATTTGCGATGTCGACACCAAGGCCTTGGACGACGCGCGAACCGAGTTCCACGGCGGAGTTGTCGAAAAGGCGGACGTTAGTGATCCGTCAGAAGTTGCGAAATTCTTCGAAGCCGTGATCGGCGCCTGGGGCGGCGTCGATGTCTTGATCAACAATGCCGGCATCGCTGGTCCGACGGCGAACGTCGAGGATGTCACCGACGATGCGCTCGGTCGAACACTCGATATCAATGTTTCAAGTCAGTTCTATTGCGCGCGGCATGTCGTGCCCGGCATGAAGGCTCGGCGCCATGGCGCAATCGTCAACCTCAGTTCGATCGCTGGCCGCCTCGGCTTCAACATGCGCAGTCCCTACTCGGCCTCCAAGTGGGCCGTGATCGGATTCTCCAAGAGCTTGGCGGTCGAACTCGGCGAGCACGAGATCCGCGTCAACGCCTTGCTCCCTGGGCATGTCCGTACGGAACGCTTCGATCGGGTGGTCACTGCGAAGGCGACGGCACTCGGGCTCGAAAAAGAGGAGATGCGGCGGCAATACCTCGACGTCGTGTCGTTGAAACGGAACGTAGAAATGGCCGACATCGCGAACATGGCGCTGTATCTGGCCTCTCCCTTCGGCCGCAATGTCACAGGGCAAGCGATCAGCGTGTGCGGTGATGTCCAGATGATGCGATGAGCCTGGAGCCGTTGGCGACTTGTCTCTTCACGTCACCAAACAGGTCGGTGGCCTGAAACATCGTAGATTTTCGCATTTTGTAGGAGAACCTGCTTGAACTTCATGCGATTACCGACGTCCTCATCTATAGCGCGACAATCTGGGTGAGAACCTCCGCATTGCCGCGCACTTCGCCGGTCTGTGAGAGGTCGCGCCGGAGTCCGAACCACGCCGCCGCAGCAGCACCTCAGTAAGCGGACACCACGAGACCTCGGTGGGGCATCCAACTAGTGCCCGGACCGGTTCGACCCTGCTCTTGCGGGGAACGGGAGCAGCAGGAATACGCCAAGCAACGTGCTGGTGGTTTAGACCCTTCCATGCCTCGATCGCGAATGCGACATGCGGGGCGCGGCCATAAGTTGACGGGCCTCAGGTGAGCGCTCCATTGTAGGGTGGACTTTGCAACTTGGAGGCAGGAGAGCCGCGTCATGAAACGTGAAGTCACCATCGCACTGCTGGATGAGATCCAGGACGGTTTCAATCGGCAGGACGTCGATGCGATCCTGTCGCATTTCACTGATGATTGCGTGTGGCTGATGGCGCGCGGCCCGAATGCTCCAGAAGGCAGACGGTGCACCGGCAAGGCCGAGATTGGTGAGGTACTTCGAGGTCGCTACGCTCAGATCCCCGACATGCGTTGGGAGGAGATGCGTCACTGGATTTGCGACCCCACCAAGGCCATTTCCGAGTGGGTGGTGCGCGGCACTCCGGTCGGCAGCAAATCTTTCGAGTATCTCGGTTGCGACCTTTGGGAATTTCGCGACGGATTCGTGACCAAGAAGGACACCTACTGGAAATTTATCGGCTGACCAGTCTCTCAGGAGTTGGAGCCTCCGGCAATTCCGGCGCGGTTCATCGGCTTCGTTGCTGACGTCTTGGCTGAAGGCTTGGTGACAGCCAGCGGCTCTCGCCTACACTGCGCTATGGCTAGGCCAGACGCTGGCGAGAAGCGACTGGGTAACTTAATCCCTGGCATCATCAGGGGCAGGTCACGATGTCATCGGTGACACCGAACTGTGTATAGTGGGGTGACTCTTGTCTCCTTATCATCATTGGAGGGCGACATGCGCTCTATGCACTATTCTATGCTCATTGTTGTCACGCTGGCCTTGATGATCGGATTGTGCGGCAACGCTCAGGCGCAATCGGTCATGCGACTGGGCGAGACGCGCGTTTCGCTGGCATCCGGTCGAGCCACCGTAAGCCTCAGCGGCGGCGTCCCGATCGATCGGATCCAACTGGAATCGAAGAACCATGCTGTGCAGGTGCAATCAGCCACTGTGACGTTCGCAGACGGCCGCGTGCATGTTCTCGGTAGTATGCTGCTTTCGCCCAACAGCCGCTCGGCAGAAATGGCTCTGGGCGGGCCCGGCACGCCGACACGCGTGGTGCTGGTATTTCAACGACAAGCTGGCGCATACACTGGGATCGTCGTCTATGGCCACGCTGCGATTGCGCGGCCATCGGCTCCGGCTACGTCAGACTCGTCAGGCAGTAGCCGCAAAGCCTACCGAATGTCGAAAGGTGCACGGCCAATCGAAGCTCCGAACTCCAACGAGGTCGATACTTCGTCCGAGCGCAAAGCCGCAGAGAACCAACAGCGTCTGCAACAGGAAGCCGCCGCCAGACGGTTGGCAGAAGAGCGCGCACGACAAGAGTATAGTCGGCAGGGAGCGGCGCGGCAGCAGGCCACCGGGAGTCCGTCTGTGACGTCTCCGACGGCGCGGGCGGCCACTCCACCTGCTCCTGCTACGCCGGCTCCTGCACAACCCACTATCGGGAGTGCGCCCCCCAACCCTATCGCCGGACGCTCGTTGCCAGGTGCACGTGATCCGGTGGGCGGTGGGTCTAGTCAACCTACCATCCCACCACCCACTCCATCTGCGATTGTCAACGCCGGTGCCTGCAGAGACCGCTCAATCTGCACACCGGTTCCAGTATTCTTCGGCACCGACCGCAAACAGGTGGCCAACCCCGACCGCATCGACTTCGGCGCCGACCGCGATCGGCGCCTGCATCTCGGTCAGGCAATTGTGACAGTGCCGCGGGTGAAGCGGCAGGCCGGTAAAGTCTTGCGGCCTACGCTGTTCGAGACGCTTGTGCTGCGAATCCCAGAGCAGGGTGATCCGGCGCGACATTTCACGATCCCGAAGAACGGTGTGACGGTGATGACAGAAGACCAGTTCCTTGTCGCGGTGCGCAACCATCGCGACAATGCCGGTGCGTTCAAGGATCACGCATTCGTCTTTGTGCATGGATATAATACGGCGTTTGATTCAGCTTTATACCGGACCGCACAGATCGCCTTCGATTTGTCAGACGTGGCCGGCAGCGAAGCGGACCGCGTACCATTTGGCACCGCATTCCTCTACAGCTGGCCGTCGGGCGGTGGCGCCGTGGACTATGTGTATGATCACGAAAGCTCGCGCGGCGCAGAAACCCACTTCCGCGACTTTCTGGATCTCGTCATCGCCAAGACCGGTGCAAAACATGTCCACCTGATCGCGCACAGTCTGGGCAATGCGGTGCTCCTCAATGTGCTGCAAGACTACAAGATGCCAAGATTGGCAAGGGCCACGATCAGCCAAGTGATCCTGGCGGCACCGGCGATCGATGCCGAGGAGTTCGGCGTCATTGCGAGCAAGATCAAGAAGCTCACCACGGGGGGGATCACACTCTATGCGTCGTCTAATGATCGAGCGTTGTCTGCGGCCAGCAGGCTAAACCGTGGTCGGCCGATGGCTGGGGATGTTCCAAGCAGCGGGCCGGTCATCGTTGCAGGTATCGACTCGATCGACGTGAGCGGCATTCCGACGGACAGCTTCTGGGGGCATGATCGCTACGCCGATCGTCGTGAGTTGCTGGAGGACATCTGGCGGCTTGTTTCGAAGGGTGTTCGCCCTCCTGATTCACGAAGCCAGCAATTCAAGATCGAGGGCAAGCCTGGAGCCGTTTACTGGCGCTACGCGAAGTGAGTTGGTTCAGTTCCGCAATTTTGGGGATGTCCCGGTCTCTGTTGAACTTCGCGCGAGAGCCGCTGCTCGCCGTCCTCCGTATTCATCAAGGCCGGCGGCATCAAGCTCGTGATCGCGGAGCTTTGCTGGCTCGTAGCCGCGGCCCCGCGGTAAGCATCCGGCGAGGACCGCTAGGGTGAGCGCTCAGGCAGCCTGAGCCACCGTGGCTTTATTGGCCGCCTTCCAATTCCACGGCAGCAGCTCGGCGATCTTGCTGGCTGGATGATCGGCGGTGCGGGCGAGGACGTCTGCAAGCCACGCGCGCGCATCGCCGTCATTGAGCTTGCAAGTCTCGACAAGCGTGAACATGGCGGCGGCGCGATTGCCCCCGACCTGCTCCCGCCTTTTCGGACCATTGGTCACTTGAGAGACTGCCCTCCGAAACGGAGGACAACATGCGCAAGGCACTCAGTCCCCAAGCGACAATCACTAAAGCCTCCCTTGATTAGTCGTCGATCCGCATTGATAATGCGATCATGCACACGGCCCGCGCGGTGCGCCGCGCTTGCGCAGCACGAGGCGTAATGCCAATGGCCATCGACGACATCACGACGCCGCGCTTCAGTCATGCGCCACGACCGGATTTGGTGACGAGCGATCAGTTGTTGCCCGACCACGCGGGTGTCGTGGTCGTCGGCGGCGGTATCATCGGGACCAGCACCGCGCTCGCTTTAGCGGAAAAGGGCATTGACGTGGTGCTCTGCGAGAAGGGCGAGATCGGTGCCGAGCAATCCAGCCGAAATTGGGGTTGGTGTCGCACCCAGGGACGTGACCCCCGCGAGATCCAACTGAGCCTCGAAGCCAATCGGATGTGGCGGGGGCTAAATGATCGAATCCAGGGAGAGACCGGCTTCCGCTCCGAGGGCGTAATCTATTTGTGCAGCTCGGAAAGCGAGCTCGCTTACTATGAAGCATGGCTCGATAAGGCCAGACCCTATCAAGTCGATGCGCGGATGCTGTCGACTGCGGAAGTTGCAGCGCTGCTGCCGGGTGCAACGCGCTCGTGGTACGGCGGCATCTATTCGCCGAGCGCAGGGCGGGCCGAACCGCTGAAAGCTGCGCCCGCGATCGCCAACGGTGCGCGTCGTTCCGGCGCAAAACTCTTCACTAATTGCGCCGTGCGAGGACTCGAAACTGCGGCTGGTCGCGTTAGCGGCGTCATTACTGAGAAGGGCCGCATCGCAACCGATACCGTGGTGCTCGCTGGCGGCGCGTGGTCGCGACTCTTTTGTGGCAACCAGGGAGTCGCATTTCCCCAGCTCAAGGTCCGCGGCTCGGTAATGCGAACGGCACCGGTCGCGGGTGTTCCGATGCCTTCGGTCGCTGGCCGTGGCTTCGCATTCAGGCGGCGGCTCGACGGCGGCTACACTGTCGCCAATCGCGGATGGTCGGTGGCAGAGATCGTTCCCGACAGCTTCCGGCTGTTCTTCGACTACATGCCGGCATTGAGGTCGCAACGAAAGGATCTGAGCCTGCGCCTCGGCGAACGGTTCCTGGCCGAGTTTAAGACGCCGCGCCAATGGACGCTCGACAAGCGTTCACCCTTCGAAGACGATCGCATCCTTGATCCGACGCCCGACGTTCATATCCTCGAAGACGCGCGGAAAAAGCTGGCAGCGGCATTCCCGGTGTTCGCCGGGGTCAAGGTGTTGGACCAGTGGGCCGGCATGATCGACGTTACGCCTGACGCGGCGCCGGTCATCGGCCCGGTGGCCTCGCTGCCAGGGTTCTATCTGGCCAGTGGCTTTTCCGGCCACGGTTTTGGCATCGGCCCGGCGGCAGGCCAGCTGATGGCAGAAATTGTCACCGGCACGCGCCCGCTAATCGATCCCGCTCCATTTCGTTTTGAACGCTTCACGGATGGCTCACCGATAGTGTTGAACTAATACCAGCGAGAGGATGGCTCATGCGACTGATGTCACGAGTTCTGACTGTTGCCGCCGCGATGGGAGCGCTGCTGCTCGCCGCCTTGCCGGCCAGCGCCCAAGATCTTCCGGCGGTGCCCGACGCGATCAAGAAGCAAGGCGTCCTGAGAGCCGGAGTAAAGTGCGACTATCCGCCGGACGGCTATCTCGATGCACAAGGCAAGCCAAAAGGCGTCGAGGTGAGCCTCGTCAAACAGATTGCTGCCTATGCATTCGGCAATCCTGACAAGGTCGAGCTGATCTGCGTTACAGCAGCAAACCGAATTCCCTCACTTCAAGGGAGCAAAATCGACATCATCATCGCCACGCTCGGTGTCAGCCCCGAACGCGCCCAGGTGATCGACTTCTCTGACAACTATGCCTGGGGCGGCAGCGACGTGCTGGTGCCGAAGGACAGCCCGATCAAGAGCCTGAAGGATCTCGCCGGCAAAAATGTGATCGTGATGAAGGGGGCCTGGCAGATCGGCTGGTTCGAGAAGAACAGCCCAACCACCAATCTGCTGAAGCTCGATGGTATCTCCGACGGCCTGCAAGCGCTCTTGCAGAAGCGCGCCGATGCCTTTGCACACGACCAGGCAGTGCTGCAGCCGATCGCCAAGAAAAACGCCGAGGTCAAGCTCGTCGGCGAGGTCTATCAGCTCGGATTCCGGGCGGCCGGTTTTCGCAAGGGTGATACGGACTGGGCGAAGTATGTCAACGCCGCGATGACCAAGGCCAAAAAAGAAGGGCTCGTCGACAAGTGGATCAAAGAGCACGTCGAGTCCGATCTGCAGCAGTTCGTGATCGACAACTGGGACGTTGCGAAGGCGCCGAAAGGCTGAGCGGCGGCAGCTGCCGTATTGGACATTGGGGCGGTGGCGGTAAGCAATGACGCACAGCTTTGATGTCGCCTACCTCGTAGCAAGTCTCCCGGCACTGATGGGGGGCTTGGCCATGACCCTGATCGTCAGCTCGATTTCGATCGTGCTGGCGACGGCAATCGGCATCGCCGGCGCATCGGTGCGCATATTCGTTACGCCAGTTGCCGCCTCACTGGCACACGGCTACGTCGAGTTCATTCGCAATACGCCACTGCTGGTACAGATCTTTTTCATCTTCTTTGGACTGCCGGCGATCGGACTGAAGCTGTCCGTGTTCTGGTCCGGCATCGTCGCTCTGACCCTGTGGGGCGGCGCCTACAATATCGAGAATTTCCGCGGCGGATTTCTCTCGATCCCCAAGGGCTATCGAGAAGCTGCCGAGGCACTTGGGATCGACCGCCTGCGCTATCTGTGGTTGATCGCGCTGCCGCTCGGCCTGAGGGTGGCGATACCGTCCGTCCTCAACACATCGATCTCAATTTTGAAGAATTCCGCCTACTTGCAAGCGATCGGGCTGGCGGAACTGACGTTCGTCGCCATGGACAAGCTCTCGCTTGATTTCCGCACGCTCGAAATGTTCACGGCAATCGGGACGATCTATCTCTGTCTGGTGCTGGCGCTATCCTGGGCGGTACGTCGCGTCGAATGGGTGCTTCAGCACCCATTCCGTACGGAGTGAGAGCCAGTGTCCCTGCTCGGCGACAATCTCGGCTTTTTTATTTCGGGGCTGCAAGCCACCGTCGCGCTCGCACTCCTGACTCTGGCGCTGGCCCTTGTCGTTTCCCTGCTCGTCGGTTTGATGAGCGTATCTCAGTGGCGCGCCTTGCGCATCTGCGCCCTGTGCTACGTCGAATTCTGGCGTGACATTCCCCTTCTGGTGAACCTGCTGTTCGTGTATTTCGGCGCGCCGCTCGTCGGCCTGCCGCTGAAGCCGTTCACAGCGACGGTTCTGAGCCTGACGCTCTGGGGTGGAGCCAATGGCGCCGAAATCGTGCGCGGCGGGATCAACGGCATCGGACGTCATCAGTTCGTCAGCGCCACCGCGCTCGGCCTCAAGCGCTGGGAGATTTTCCGCTTCGTTGTCCTGCCGCAAGCCGTGATGCCGATCCTCCCCCCCCTGACCGGATTGTGCACCACGCTGGTGCAAGCAACTTCGCTTGCCTCTCTTGTCGGCGTCAACGAGTTCTTCCGCATCAACCAGATCGTCGTCGAACGTACAACCATGCAAACCGGCCACAGCCCGGCGTTCATGGTCTATGGCTTCGCGCTCATCGTCTACTTCGTCGTGTGTTCAGCGCTGACGCGGCTGTCACAGTATTTCGAGCGGCGCCTGCAACGGACGGGTACCAGTTCCGTCACGGTGCCAAAGAGCTTCAAGGAAGGGGCCTGACCTCAAACAACCAGGGAACCGCATATGTCGTCCAAAGTCAGCGGGATGCTTGCTGAAGAGCTCGATCCGATCTTGCAGCAGGCGATGATCGCGCCATCGCTGGGCAAGCGCTTTCCAGCAGTGCTCGCGCACATCACCGAGATCAATAAGGCGCACGTCTTGATGCTGGCTGAACAGGGTATCCTGACGAGCAAGCAGGCGCGCGACCTGGCTCGCTCCATCATCGCGCTGGAGCAGCGCGATCCAGCTGAATTCGAACTCGATCCGGCACGCGAGGACGCCTATTTTAACTACGAACATGCCCTGATCGAGCATGTCGGATCGGATATCGGTGGGCGTGTCCACATTGGCCGCAGCAGGAATGACCTCAATGCCACCATCGACCGTCTTCGTGCGCGTCGAATCGTCCTGGCCTTGCTCGGCCGGTTGCTCGACCTGCGTCGAGCGCTTGTGGCGCAAGCCAATCGATATCGACACACCATCATGCCGGGCTACACCCACATGCAACCGGCACAACCGCTGACGTTCGGCTACTTTCTTGCCGGCGTGGCGCATGCCATCGAGCGCGATTATCAGCGACTGGCCGAGAGCTTGCCGCGGATCAACCGTTGCCCGCTCGGCGCTGGGGCGATTGCTGGCACTTCGTTTCCGATCGATCGCGCCTTCACCAGTCGCTGGCTCGGCTTCGATGGGGTCATGCCGCATGCTCAGGACTGCGTCGGAACACGCGATTTTCTGATCGAAATGCTGTCGTCCATCGCCCTGGCAGCGACGACGTGGGGGCGGATGGCGCAGGACTTCTACATCATGACGACGTACGAATTCCGCACGCTGTCGTTCCCCGATCGGATCGCGCAGACGTCGAGCATGATGCCGCAGAAGAAGAACTTGACGGCGCTCGAGTACCTGAAATCCGGTTCAGCCGCGATCCTTGGTGCCCAGGTCACGGCAATTGCCAGCTCTCGCGGTGCACAGTCGTCATTGGTGCTCGATGCTTGCTTTCATGCCTTCCATTGGGCGTGGGATGCTTTCGAGCATGCCGAGCGTCAGGCCGCCGTAGCCGCGGTCGTCGTCGCTGCGGCAGAGCCAAACGAAGAGCGCATGGCCGAACTAGTCCGTGACAATTTCTCGACCGCAACCGACTTGGCAGATGCACTGGTGCGGGAGGCTGGCTTGTCATTCCGTGATGCCCATCACCTGGTCGGCGCGGTCGTCCGGACGGCAATGGACCGCGGCCTATCGGCATATCAGATCGACGCGAGCCACATTTGCGAGGCTGGCCAGCGAAGCCTCGGCCGACCGGTGGTGCTGGCCCCGGCGTCGCTGGCGGCGGCGGTTGATCCGGAGCACGTCGCCGAAGCGCGCCGTGGCACCGGTGGGCCCGCGTCGGCGGATATGGCCACCATGCTGGATGACCTCCAGGCCAATTGTAGGGCGAGCGAGGAAGATTTACGGAAGATAGAAGAGCGCCTCGCCGCCGCGAAATCAGACCTCGACGCGGCGTTCGCGATGCTCGCGGCCGGTCGGGCATGAGCGGCGAGACAACACCTCTGATCGAGGCCCGCAATCTGGTGAAGACGTTCGGTGGCACCCGGGCGCTGGATGACGTCAGCTGCTCGATCGCGACTGGCGAGCGCCTCGTGCTGATTGGTCCCAGTGGCTCGGGAAAGAGCACGCTTATCCGCTGCTTCAATGGTCTGGTTACGCCCGACTCCGGCTCGATTGATTTCGAAGGGGCACTGGCCAGCTCCTTCTCGGTTCCCGACTGGCGCCGGCTTCGGCGGCGCGTTGGCATGGTGTTTCAGGACTACACCCTGTTCCCGCACCTGACCGCGAAAGAGAACATCATGTTGGCGCCGGTGCGGGCCGGCGTGTTTTCGAAGGCAGACGCCGAAGCCGAGGCGCACCGCCTGTTGGAACGTGTGCAGCTCGCCGAAAAGGCCAATTCTTACCCGGCCCATCTCTCCGGCGGACAACAGCAACGGGTCTCGATCGCGCGGGCACTGGCGATGCGCCCCAAGGCACTGCTGTTCGACGAACCAACTTCGGCACTCGATCCGGAAATGATCAAGGAGGTCCTGGACCTGATGGTCAGCCTCGCTGGCGACGGGATGACGATGGTCGTAGTAACGCACGAGATGGGCTTCGCCCGGGCCGTCGCCGACCGGGTCATATTCATGGAGGCGGGCCGTGTCGTCGAATCCGGCACTCCAACTCAGATCTTCGACAGTCAGCGCGACTCCAGAACTCGTGAGTTTGTATCGAGAATTCTCTGACGTGCCGGTTTCTCGACCATCTCGAGACAACGGTAGCGAGACGCCCGCGACCGGGAGCGTCGCCATCGACGGCAGCACGTTCAAGGCGCTCTAGTCATTGCCCCACCGCCATGAGGGCGGTTCTCCATTCTTGTCGCAAACAAATATCAGAACAACTGTCAGGTCAGGGCAATCTCTGACCTATTCTAGAGGAGCGTACCGAACATCAATTTTATGTCCATCTCATTGGTCACGGACTGTGTGGACAATCAAGCAAATGGACTTTGCAAGTGGCGACTCCGGCAGGGCTCGAACCTGCGACATCTCGCTTAGAAGTTAGGGAACCTCTGAACAGCACGGTCGAGCAATGTCGATTATGCCGATTGCAGCTATTTTCGGCGGATTGAGCGACCAATAGCCGTCAATGACGGGCCGCTCAGGCCGCATCCTCCCTCAAGCAGACGCAAGTCGGCCGCGAACGAGGAACAAGTTGGCGAGCGCAAGCAGTGCGAACACCTGCGCGCCGTTCTTGGCGATGCCGCGATAGCGCACCTTACGATAACCGAACTGGCATTTCAGCACGCGGAAGACATGCTCGACCTTGGCGCGCACTTTGCCGAAACGGCGGTTGCGGGCGCGCTGACGCTTGGTCAATTCGCGACCGGGCTTCGCCTTCTCCTTGACTGCCCAGAGCACGCCGGCCTCTTGCGCCGCGCGCTTCTTCGCGTCACTCGCGTAGCCCTTGTCGCCGTACACCGCGCGGTCGTCCTCGCGGATCAGATTGTCCATGACCTTCGCGTCGTGCACCTTGCCCGTCGTCACGCCCGCCGTGTGCACGAGACCGCTTTTCGCATCGACGCCGATGTGCGCCTTCATGCCGAAGTACCACTGGTTGCCCTTCTTAGACGACGACATCTCGGGATCGCGCTTCTGCGCTTCGTTCTTCGTCGAGGGCGAAGCGGCGATCAGCGTCGCATCCACGATCGTGCCGCCGCGAAGCAGTTCGCCCTTCGCCGCCAGGTGCTCGGCGACACCTTCGAAGATCGCCTTCGTCAGGTCGTGGCGTTCGAGCAGATGGCGGAAATTGAGAATTGTCGTCTCGTCGGGGATCGCATCGCGACCGAGTTCCAGACCGGCAAATGCACGCATCGACTGGATGTCGTAGAGCGCCTCCTCGGCGCCGGGGTCGGAGAGAGTGTACCACTGCTGCAGGCAATAGATGCGCAGCATGGTCGGCAATGGGAACGGCCGCCGCCCACCTTGCGGCCCCATCTTCGGATAGTGCGGCTCGATCAGCGCTTCGAGCATGCCCCACGGCACGACGGCCGACATCTCGCCCAGGAACACGTCTCGCTTCGTCCGCTTCTTCTTCGCCGCGAAGTCGAGCGACGCGAAGCTCAGTTGGTCGGCCATCGGCAGCCCCCTCGAATCAATGGCCTGAGTGTGCCATGTTCGCGGGGTTGTTCAGAGGTTCCTTAGGTGCTTCTGCCCCGCATCACCTCGCATCACCTCTCTTAGTGCATTGTTTTTACGCATTTTTTATGTTATCGTTCCCTTAACGGCCCGCTCCAACCCGCATGCGTTCCGGTTCGTTTACGGTTCACAATCGTAGCCAAATACGGTTCGCGCAACGGTGGACTTAAAAACCTGAGGAAGCTTGCCATGTCGAACCACGCGCCCCGTAAACTCACCGAGGGCTTCGTCCAGAGCCTGCAGCTCGGGGCACCAACGGTCGTGCGCGACACCAAGGTCACCGGCCTGTTGCTGGCGGTGAACAAGCATTCGAAGAGCTACAAGGTGCAGCGCGATCTGTGGGAAGGCCAGCGCGGCCGCCGCACCCTGATCAAGACTGTGCGCCACACCCTCGGCACCACTGAGGAATTGACCCTCGAGCAGGCCCGAACCAAGGCCGAGGACATCATCCGTCTGATCAAGCGGGGCGTCGATCCCAATGCGCCGCTGGCCGAGCAGCAGAAGGCAGAGGGATGGACGGTCGACATGCTGTTCGACGAGTATGCTGCTGATCTGCGCAAGCGCGAAAAGTCGGAGCGGACCGCCGTCGATACACTGGCCCGCCGCGACCGCTACCTTGCTGCCTGGAGGAACCTGCCGCTCACCAGCCTCACCCGCAGCATGGTCCGCGCGAAGCACGTAGAGTTGACCGAGACCAAGGGCAAGGTCACCGCCAATCACGTCATGCGCGACTTCCGCGCCGCCTATAATTTGGCGCTTCGCGTCGTCGATGATCCCGACCTGCTGCCCGACAATCCGGTCAAGGCCGTCACCTTCAACAAGGAGCGCGCCAGCAACCGCGTCATCATGCCGGACGACCTGCCCGACTGGTGGCCGAAGATCCAGGCGCTGCCCAATCCGCTGCGGCGCGCTATGCATGAACTTGGGCTTCTCTCCGGCCTGCGGCCGGGCACCCTCGTTTCGCTACGCCGCGAGTGGGTCGCGCTTGGTGACTGCGCCATCCGCATCCCGAAAATGAAGTCTGGGCGCGAATTCGACCTGCCGCTGTCCGCGCACATGGTCGACGTTGTACAGCGCACCTTCGCACTCGGCGATGTGTTGTATCCAAAAGCGCCCTGGCTGTTCCGTAAGCATCCGGTGAGGACCGCAGGCAGTCGCATGTGCGGCCGTTTGAGTTGTGCGGCGCCACAAGAGCATTGATGCTGCCATTTGTGTGTACGCGGTTGCTGTTGTGCCGGATTGCGGGAGAGAGCCGATGGGTCGGCAGTTCGATTTTTTCGGTGGAGACGAGACACAGCACAACGTGTTCCTTGCGGCAGCGCCCGATGCGACGATGATCGCCGGCGCGAGAGAGGCTGCGCTGGACACTTGCCGGCGCCTGGGGTTAACGGCAGCCCTCGTCACGCCGGAACACCTCCACGTCTCTTTGCTCGCCATCGGTGGCTTTTCCGGCTCATGTCCGCCCACGGTCATCGCTGCAGCACGAACAGCAGCCGGCACTGTGTCGATGGCGCCTTTCGAGGTCGAGTTCGACCGCATCGCGAGCTTTTCGGCACGTCATGGACAGCGAGCGCTGGTCCTGACGGGCGATGGTGACGGTGTCGCCGGCTTCTTGAAGCTCAAGGAGGCTTTAAGGCACGCGCTGATGAAGGCCGGTTTGAGCCTCCCGCGGCAGCCGAGCTTCTCGCCTCATATGACCACGGCGTATATCGAGGATAGGACCTTCGATTTCTGCATCGAGCCGATCGGCTGGACTGTCAGCCGCTTCGTTCTCACCGACAGCCTGGTTGGTCAATCGCGGCACGAGCATCTGGGACAGTGGTTTCTCTAAAAATCGCAATCGGCAGCGCCCGCACATAATGTCGCCAGCAATCAGGCGGCCAGGGCGTCGGCCTTTGCGGCGATCCAGTTCCACGGCAACAGCTCGTCGAGCCTGGAGGCCGGATGGCTGGCGATGCGAGCGAGCACGTCGGCGAGCCACGTCTGCGGGTCTATATTGTTCATTTTTGCCGTGACGATGAGGCTGTACATGGCGGCGGCGCGCTGCCCGCCGCGATCGGAACCGGCGAACAACCACGACTTTCTTCCCAGAGCAATTCCGCGCAATGCTCGTTCAGCCGCATTGTTGGTCAGGCAGATGCGACCGTCATCGAGGAAGCGCGCAAACGACGGCCAGCGCTTCAGCATGTAGTCCATGGCCTTGGCGACGTCGTTGCGACGCGAGAGCTTGGCGCGTTCTTTGCGCATCCAGGTTTCGAGTTCAGCAACGAGCGGCGCACTTCGATCCTGGCGGACACGGCAGCGCTCCTCGGCGCTCGTTCCATTGATCGTACGCTCGATCTCGAACAGTGCGTCGATACGGCGGATGGTTTCCAGCGCCAGTGGCGAGATCACCAGTGGCGTCTTGCCCTCGACCTTGCGTCGCGCGCTGGCTTCGATGTCGGCCAGCGCGAAGAACGGTCGGCGCGCGTGCGCCCAGCACGCCGCTTCCAGGATCGGCCCCGGGGTGCGATCGGTTTCGTAAAGCTGCGTGTAGCCGCCGTAGGCGTCAGCCTGCAGCTGGCCGGACCATTTGGCCAGATGCGATCGTGGATGCTCACCGCCGCGGTCACGTGAGTAGTAGAACATCGCCGCCGGTGGCGCGCGACCTCCGAACGGCCGATCGTCGCGAACGTAGACCCAGCAGCGGCCGGTGATCGTTTTTCCCTTGGCCAGCACCGGTACCGTCGTGTCATCGCCATGCAACCGCTCGGCAGTGAACACGTCAGCCTCGAGGCGGCGCAGCAGTGGCTCCAGCGCAGCACAGCCGGCGCCGACCTGATCGGCGGCTGTCGACAGGCTCAGCGGCACGCCTTCGCGGCCGTAACGCTCGACCTGCCGGTTCAAGGGCTGGTGCTGGCCGAACTTCTCGAACAGCATCATCGCCATCAGGCTCGGACCGGCCCAGCCACGGGGCGTGACGTGGAATGGCGCCGGCGGTTCGCTGATCTTCTCGCAGTCCCGGCACGTCATCTTCTCGCGTACGTGCTGGATCACCTTCCACTGACGCGGAATGACATCCAGTGTCTCGGTGATGGTCTCGCCGAGTTTGCGCAAACGACCGCCGCCACAGCACGGACATTCGGTCAATCCCGGCACCACCACGCGCTCGCGCGGCAGATGCGCCGGGAACGGCTGGCGTGAGGGACGTTTGCGCACGAAGGACGTGACCGTCGTCGTCTTGGCGGCGGCGCCTTCGGCAGCGATGTCGTCCTCAGTGGCTGTGGCCGCGGCCTCCTCGAGTTCGAGTTCCATCTGCTCGATGAGGCGGCTAGCGCGCTCCGAGCGTGGCCCGTAGATCTGGCGCTTGAGCTTGGCGATCTCAAGCTTCTGTGACGCGATCAACGCCTTGTCGTCGGCATTCCGCGCATGCGCCATTGCGAGCGCCGCTTCGGCCTCGGCGGCCTTGGCCGACGCAGCAGCCAGCGCCGCCTTCAGCGCGGCGAGGTCCTCGGGGATGTTGCTGGATGAGGCGTTCATGATTCGAAACGAATCATAAATCAGCCTGTGCCGCTCGCACAAAATATATGCGCCGCAGCGTTATCCCGCGCGCTGTGGCCGGAACGTCTGCACCGGATTGCGCCAGTCGATCCCAGACAGGAGATAGGCGAGCTGGGCTGCCGAAATCGAGATCGCCAACTCTTCCGGTGCGCGCGGCTGCGATGATGACGCGACCACGCTTGGCGGCCAAACAAACCGGCCGCGCTCCAACCGTTTTGCATACAGCGACAGGCCGAGACCGTCGTGCCAGAGGATCTTGATCAGGTCGCCTCGCGCTCCGCGAAACACGAAGAGATCGCCGACGTGTGGATCGCGCTGCAAAGCTTCCTGCACCTGCAGCGCCAGCCCGTTCATGCCGCGGCGCATATCGGTGCGCCCGATCGCGAGCCAGACGCGCACGTCAGACGGCGTCGGGATCATCGCCGCACCAGACAGTCGAGTACACGCCGGAGCAAGCGGCAGTCGAAGTTCGCACCGACCCGCACGAGGTACGTGCCGGCAACCTCGATCGTAATGGTGTCGCCAGTATCCGGGACAGGCGGTGGCGGAGCTTCGCCTCCGGGCTCAACACCAATCGTCACCGGAACCATTCGGGGCCGGGGAATTGGCGGCGCCGGAGGGGCAACGGCTTCGGTCGCCGGCCCAAAACGCCGACGCCAGCCGAAAACCTGGTTCGCGTTGACATCGTACTGCCGCGCCACGTCCGAAACTGAAGCCCCAGGCGCTAACGACGCCGCCACGATCTCGCGCTTCAGCGCCTCCGGCCAGCGCCTGTTGGTTCGCCGCCCGCCATTTGTGTCCATAATCGAGCTTGTGGACACATCCACATCCCGCGCTGCCTCAGATCAGCGCGTAGGGTCCCGCGAACGCGCCATCCCGACAAGGCGGTGCTCGGCG
>CAVTAL010000009.1:0-64267 GCA_963732635.1 uncultured Alphaproteobacteria bacterium | reverse complement strand
CTCAAGACATTCATTTGGGTTAACGTCCGCGCGCTGATGCAGCGCATAGTGTCAATTGGATTGCCCCCGCCTTCGCTCCAGCTTTATGACGTTGGCGAACGGAGCAGACTGACGGCATAATTGGACATCGGCCATTCAGATCGCCTGGGGGTAAACGGCGCCTGTCGGCACTTGCTTGACTTGGGTTTGCGTTGCGTTCGTGTGGAGGGGACTGTGGATCTGACAGTGCGCGAAATCGAGGTTCTCAAATGGATCGCGAACGGCAAATCTGACTGGCAGATCGGCCAGATTTTAAGGATCTCGGACAAGACGGTGAACTTTCACGTCGAGAACATGAAGCGTAAATGTGGCGTCGCGACGCGGATACAGGTCGTCGTCCGTGCCGTTCACGAAGGCAAGATTGGTCCCCAGCAATCGTAGGGCGCGGCTGCGACGTCCAGGCGGATCGGTGGTCAGTCATACCTTTTGGATGCTAGGGTCGTCATCGTCGTCGGACGGGTCGGAACCCAATTCATGCTGATCACTTTTTTCAACCAACTGCGTGCCGCTAAGGTGCCGGTATCGATCACCGAATATCTCGACCTGATGCGAGCAATGGACGCCGACTTGGCCGCTAACCGGGTCGAGGACTTCTATTTTCTTGCCCGCGCCTGCCTCGTGAAGGATGAGCGTCATCTCGACCGCTTCGACCAGGTATTCGGCCACGTCTTTAAGGGGCTAGACCTCGGCGCCGATCCTGCAACCACTGAAATCCCCGCCGAATGGCTGAAGACCATCTCCGCACTGCATCTATCGGAGGAGGATAAGCGCCGGATCGAGGCGCTCGGCGGCTGGGAAAAGATCATGGAAGAGTTGCAGAAGCGCCTCGCCGAGCAGAAGGGCCGTCATCAAGGCGGGTCCAAGTGGATCGGTACCGGCGGCACGTCGCCCTATGGCGCAAATGGCTACAATCCGGCCGGCGTGCGGATCGGCCAGCAGGAAAACCGCAACAACCGCGCCATCAAGGTGTGGGACAAGCGCGAATACAAGGATCTCGACGACGAGGTCGAACTCGGCACCCGCAACATCAAGGTGGCGCTGCGACGGCTGCGCAAGTTCGCCCGCGATGGCGCGGCGGAGGAACTCGATCTCGACGGCACGATCAAGGGCACCGCGCACAAGGGCTATCTCGACATTCAACTGCGACCGGAACGGCGCAACACCGTCAAGGTACTATTGATGCTCGATGTCGGCGGCTCGATGGATTGGCACATCCGGACGGCGGCTGAACTGTTTTCCGCCGCGCGGGCGGAGTTCAAGCACCTTGAGTTCTACTATTTCCACAATTGCCCCTACGAATTCTTGTGGAAAGACAACGCACGGCGTTGGTCGGAACGAACCCCCACCTGGGAAGTGCTGCGAACCTATCATGCCGACTACAAGCTGATCTTTGTCGGCGACGCCTCGATGAGCCCTTACGAAATCACGCAAGTCGGTGGCGCCGTCGAACATATGAACGAGGAAGCCGGCGCGGTCTGGCTCAAGCGTTTCACCGATGTCTACGAACGCAGCGTCTGGCTCAATCCGGTACCGCAGGACCATTGGGGGTGGACACCGTCGATCCGGCTGGTACGCGAGGCGATGACCAACCGCATGTTCCCCCTGACCATCGGCGGCCTGGAAAATGCCATGCGCGCGCTCATGCGATAAACAGCAATATTGATCAAAACCAGCCGCCGGTCATTGACGTCGCTCGGCGTTTCAGCACATTGGAAACATGATCAGAACCGCCAAGATTCTCGCCCTGGGGCTATTGCCGATTGTGGTTGCCGGCTGCGGCGCCAGCACATCGAGCCTGACAACCGGGTCGCTATTCGGCAGCAAGCAGGCTGAAGCGGTTGCCGCCGCCGCGCCCGTCGAAACGCCGAGCGTGCGTGCGGCCCAGGTCGGGTCCGTATCCGCCCGCGCTGCCAAGTGCGGCTATAACTTCGATCCCGCACGCCTGAAATCGGGTTTCCTGGCTTCGGAAATGAGCCAAGGCGCGAGCGCCCAGGACATGGGTAAGATCGAGCGCGAATACGACACCATCCGCGCCAAGGTGGCATCGACCATCACTGCCGATCCCGATTACTGCACCGACGGCAAGACCCGCGTCATCAAGGCCGACCTCACGCGTCACCTGGCCGGCGACTATTCGGCGCCTGAAATGAACAAGAAGAAGATCGACGAAAGTCTGCTGGCCTCGGGTCCGCGAACCCGCGAAACGCTCAACCCCGACTTCGTCAACGACAAATGGGCGTCCAAGACCAAGCGGGTCGAGGAATAGCGCAGCCCACACACTTGCGCGGCGGATGAGCGAATGTTGCAGCAGCTATTCTGGATCGAAATTCTGCTGAAAGGCGGGATCGGGATTCTGCTGGCGCTGGCACCCGGCTACACCGCCACCGTCGCAGGTTTACCGCCGACGGATAATGGGTTTTGGCCGCGTCTGCTCGGCGCAGGGCTCATCGGGATCGCGGCTGGCCTGTTGTTGCAGGGTATTGTCCCGGCTGTGAAGACAATCTCGCTGGCGGGCTTGATCACGCTCAATCTGAGTGGTGCCGCCATGCTTGTCGCCCTCCTGGTGCTCGGCAAGGCGACGCCGACGCGGCGCGGCAAGGCGTTGTTATGGCTGTTGGCCGCCGGTCAGACTTTCCTCAGCCTGTTTGAGATCGCCTACGCCTGACGGCTGAACGTGGCCGTACCCTGGCATGCGACTTGCTGCCCTATCCCGCAAAGGCGTCGGATCGTGACGCAGGATGGGGATATCGCATGTCTTTGATCTCGACCGGTTTCGGTGACGCGCCAACAACAGCATTTACCACGATGGATGTCGCGGCAGCGCCAACGCGAACTGCGGTATCCGGTGCAGCGACCACACCGTCACCTGCGATTGATTTCACCCTGATCCGCGATCAATCCGCCTTCGATGCCTTGGAGCGGGAATGGAGCGCTCTGTTTGCACGCTGCGGATCAGCGCATCAACTGTTCCAAACTTTCGCCTGGAATTGGCACTGGACCCGCGCTTTCCTCGACCTCGATCGGGCGAGCGGCGCCAACTGTCCCATTGCGGTACTGACCGGTCGCCAGAATGGTCGCCTCGTGACGCTGTGGCCGATGGTCATCGAACGTCGCGGCGCACTACGCGAACTGTCCTGGATGGGCGAACCCGTTAGCCAATACGGCGACATTCTCGTTGACGATGGAATTGCCGACCGCACCGCACTACTGGCAGCCGGCTGGGCCTTCCTCATCAAGGCGCTGAAACCCGATCTCGCCCGCCTGAGAAAGGTGCGCGGCGACTCAGCCATCGCGCCCCTGCTCGATACACTGGGCTCCCTCCATACCGCCGAACTCGAAGCGCCCTTCATCGACCTGACGAAATCGCCGAGCTTCGCGGCTTACGAGGAACGCTTCCCGACCCGCGCCCGCCGCAACCGCCGCCGCCAGATGCGCCGGCTGGAAGAAGCCGGCACGGTCACATTCAAGCATCTTGACCAAGGCGCCGAGGCGAGTGGCTACGCCGCCGACGGCATCGAGATGAAGCGCCGCTGGCTGATCGATCGCGGTCATGTCTCGCCGGCACTCGCCGACGCGCGCATGGCCCGCTTCATGGTCGCGGTGTCGGCTTCGAACGATCACGCGACCGCGACCCGCGTCTCGGTACTGCTGTCGGACGGCAAGCCGGCGGCGATCCAGATCGGCTTCACCGCGCGCAATACTCGTGTGTTGCACGTCATCGCCTATGACCGCGCCTACGAGAAGATGGCGGCGGGCGTGCTGCATCTGGAAGAGTCTATCCGGCACGCCTTCGACGAGAAGCTCGACCGCATCGACCTGTTGGCGCCGAAGGCCGAGTACAAGGTCGACTGGGCCGACGGCACCGTCGGCGTCGTCGACCACGCCATCGGCCTGTCGCCGAAGGGCCGCGCCTACGCCCGCATTTATCTGGGCTACGTCCGCGAGCGGTTGAAGGCGACCGTCGAGCGCCTGCCGCACAAGGTCCGCCAGATGCTGGTCACGTCGCACCTCAACACCGCCGCCAAGCGGCTGGTCGGCATTTTCGGGATTGGGTGATCGAAGCAGACCGTCCTCGCGGATCACGCTCTCGCCTCGGCTTCGATCGAGACGTTTTTGCAGTATATACAAGCAGCAACTGCCTCCTCTGCCCGCAGGGTTCATCGGTTGAAAAATTCCCCTCATCCGAGGGTGAGCGGGGTGGCCGTGGTCCACGGCGGTCTTCCGCAGTATTGAATTCAAGTGGCCCAGGGCCACCCCATTGCTCGAACGGATTTTAGGGTCCCCCCGTGCTGACGAGCTGGTGTGGGCCTACCCCTTGCTCGCGCCAAGAAGGGGTGCACGGAACCCTCCGGCAGTGCACGGCGCGTTACCGCACACGTCCGGACCGTCCATTCCGCCTCCGCACTTTTGAACGCCTTCGAAGCGCGCCCTTTAGTGAAGCGGAACATGGGCAGTATCGCATGGGGGCGGGAGGCGTGGATAACTCGGTGCGGCGTGAGGCCGTGAAATGGTGAATTCGCGAAGTGGTGAAGCGGTGCCTGGCTTTTAGCCTCGGCACTCGCCTGCGCATGATTTCAGAAGTCGGAAGTCAGAAGTGCGTGAAGTGGTGAGGCTGCGCCGCTTCACTTCCCTCCCCCTTTTGAGGGGGGAGGACGGCATGCCATCACTTAGCGCCAGCTAAGTGATCCTCGGCATGCCCAGGTGGGGGTGACACCGACAGCGGCATTGGCGAGATCACGAACGTGCGCATCATACATCCTGCAGTGCGCACACTGAGGGTGAACACCAGAACATCTAGCTCGCTCTGCGCATCAAGCCCGCAACCACCGTCACCCCCACCTGGCCGCGCCGAACGAGTTGGCAAGCGCCAACTCGTGGCGCGGCGTCCTTCCCCTTCGAGGGGGAAGGAAACCGAGCAAGCGGTGAATTCGTGAGTAGTGAGTGCTGCGGCGCGTGCCTCTCCAGCACTCCGCCCCCCGCGCCGCTACATACCCTCCTCCGGTTTCCCGGAATGCGGCGACCGCGACCGCAGGCGTCGCATATCCGGGATCTTCCCCGTCGGAGTTATCCGCTAATCTCGCGGCATGCAGGGGCACAGCGCGCGGTGCTGCCGGCGCCAACATCTGGCAGGTGAAGATCCCGGATATTTGTCCAGCGCTAAATCGCGCTGGCCAAATTCCGGGAAACCGGAACGGGAGAGTGTCTTCTGGCCCTCTGCGGCAGTCACCGCGTTGCCAAAATCCCTCCTCCGGTTTCCCGGAATGCGGCGACCGCGACCCGCGGGCGTCGCATATCCGGGATCTTCCCCAGTCGGACTTATCCGCTAAACTCGCGAAATGCAGCAACACGGCGAGAAAATATTCTACGTCTACATGACCGCGAGCAAACCGCGCGGCGTCATTTACACTGGCCTGACCAGTGACCTGTCAGGCCGCACGTGGGAGCATCGCGCGCGCGTTCTCGACGGCTTCACCAAGCGCTATTGGGTCGACCGTCTCGTGTATTTCGAGCCGCACGACGATGCCGATGTCGCGCAACGGCGCGAATGGCTTTTGAAGCGCTGGCGGCGCGCCTGGAAGATCGAACTCATCGAGAAAGACAATCCGACCTGGCGCGATCTCTATCTTGATGCCCTACGCCTCGACGGTTTCGAGCCGTAGCTGCCGCCGGTGTGCAAAAACTCTGACTGGTGAAGATCCCGGATATTTGACCAGCGCTGAAAAGCGCTGGCCAAATTCCGGGAAACCGGAGCGGGAGAGTGGCGCGTCGGGGACAGTAAGCCGATTTCCAGACGCCGATGTGAGCGGCCAGACCGGCTTAAGCAGGAAATCAGTATGCTGCCCCCAATTTCCCCGAACGCTGAGCTCACGATTTGGCCTGCCGCGCTTCTCTTATAAGCCGCTTTGGATTGCAACAGGCGTACAAGTCTATGCCCACTGGTGTGACGGCGTAGTAGATAATATCCACGTCGAACTTGCCGATCTCACGATGTCTTATCTCGCACTTTTCAACAACGCCCAACCTAGCCAGATTTTCAAAATCATAGAAAAGTGCATCCCGGTATACACCGTCAGGTGACGACACTGACGAACCATCACCGGACTCTCGGTTTTTGTAGAAGACATTGATTGTATCAACGGCAATGCCATTCACGTTTAGCAATTCTTGAAGAGCTGCGCAAAGAGCCTCCGAGTCGTCGGTCTCGGCTAGAGAAGCGAATGTCCCCGGTAATCCGCTCGCATTCAGCACCAAGTAATTATCTATTAGCAATCCGCCTTCGGTTGGTTTTTCGCCTGAAAGGCTTAGCATTCGCTCCAGGAGGCGAACCTGCTCAGAAGTAATTTCGGAAAGAACGGTGCCGTATTGAGCAAGCATTTCTACTTCGTCTGTAACGGCTGTTGCGATGAGGTTCGACCACATATCGATTAATTTCTGGTCATTGATATCCTCCAGACTGGCTCTTTCAAGTATAGGAACTAGGAATTTTGGCGGCAAGAGCTTCGGTTGTTTGCCCGAGGCTTCGATAGACGCCTGTGCTCGACTACTGATTTCTGCAAGCGTCCGCCTTCGCTGCTCGATCTTGTCACCAATTAGTCCCGCCGCTTGAGTGATCGGACTAACTAGGTCGGTCACGGCGTCTAGGGCGCGCGCCACTTTATCGGTAAACCGACCAGCTGCGGCTTTTGGAATTTCCGCCGAAACGCTTATGCCCCGCGTCGGCTTCGATTGTTTGCCTCGGCTCGCCATGCGCGCCCCCTAAATTGCAGCTTCTATCACTGCGCGGTGCACCGAGCAGGCAAGCTCAGCGGGACTCTACACAAATCTCAGAGAAACAAACACAGGAGCAATGTCGCCAATCCGGTAGCGAGCCTCTGGGGCGTCCTTTCCTGCATAGCTGCAACGTTGTTTGAAGCAGTGTCGTTCCCGTATCGATGAGTTCGGTCTGTCCTGGGGCATGAAACGGTCTGAAAAGCAGGTAAGCTGACGATGGATATCTACGGGGACCGCACAATGTTAGAACCTAATAGCCATGCCCCTTACTTCACACCCAGCTTCTTCTGCAAACTGGAAGACGACGTGGTGTACTGGAACAGCACCTTCTTGCCGGGATAGACGATGCGGTTGGCGGCTTGCGCCATCAGCGCCGCCTCGTGGAAGCCGGACAGGATCAGCTTCAGCTTGCCGGGATAGGTATTGATATCGCCGACCGCGAAAATGCCGGGCGTGCTGGTCTCGAACTTCTCGGTATCAACGGGGATCAGGTTCTCGGCCAAATTGAGCCCCCAGTCGGCGATCGGCCCGAGCTTCATGGTGAGCCCGAAGAACGGCAGCATGGCATTGCAGGCGATGCGCTCCTCGGCGTCCTTGGTCTTGATTGTCACGCCATCGAGATCGCCGTTCGTGCCGTGCAGCGCCGTGACCTGACCGATCATCAGCCGCATCTTTTCAGTCGCCACCAGATGGCGCATCTGCTCGACCGAATGGGGCGCGCCACGGAAGTCGTCGCGCCGGTGCAGCAGCGTCATGCTGCGGGCAATCGGCTGCAGATTGAGGGTCCAATCGAGCGCCGAGTTGCCGCCGCCGACGATCAGGACGTCCTTGTCGCGGAAGGTTTCCATCTTGCGCACGGCGTAATGCACACCGTGGCCCTCGAAGCCCTCGATGCCGTCGAGCGGTGGCCGCTTCGGCGTGAACGAGCCGCCGCCGGCGGCGATCACCACCACCTTGGTCAAGAACCGCTTGGCCATGTCGGTGACGACTTCGAAGCGGCCATCGCCGATGCGCTTCAGGCCGTCGATGCGCTCGCCGTAATGGAACACCGGGTTGAACGGCTTGATCTGATCCAGCAGGCGGTCGGTCAACTCCTGGCCGGTGACGATCGGCAGGGCGGGAATGTCGTAGATCGGCTTTTCCGGATAAAGTTCGGCGCACTGGCCGCCGGGCTTGCCGAGGATGTCGACCACGTGGCACTTGATGTCGAGCAGGCCGAGTTCGAACACCGTGAACAGCCCGACAGGGCCGGCGCCGATGATCAGCGCGTCGGTTTCGATTACGGCGCCTTCTATTGGCGCGTCAGCGTTGTTGGTCACGATGCGATGATCCTGTTTGATGAACACAGATCCGAGCCAACCGCGCCGCTTCGTTGCGCGCGCACTGGCGCTCGACCGATGTTGTCCAGCCGCCGACGCCCGGCAGCCAACTTCAGAACTGCTTGGCCGGCACGCGCACAACCAAGCCGTCGAGTTCGCTGGTCACCTTGATCTGGCAGGCAAGACGGCTCGCATCCTGCACATCAAAGGCAAAATCCAACATGTCCTCTTCCATCGTCGAAGGCTTGCCGACCTTGGCCTGCCAGGCGGCGTCGACATAGACATGACAAGTTGCACAGGCGCACGCGCCGCCGCATTCGGCATCGATGCCGGCGATCGAATTTAGCTTCGCTGCTTCCATGACCGTAAGGCCCGGCTCCGCTTCCACCACCTGCGCGGCGCCGTCCGGCTGCATGAACGTGATCTTGGCCATTCCTGAAAACCCTGGTCGCTGATTGCCGCAGGCAGCCAGGCGCAACACCGCCTCCCCCCGCCGTCGGGCGAAGTGTTAGACAGTCGCGTCGTCGATGACAAGGGAATGCGGACCCGCGCTGGTCGAGCGTCAGGCGGCAACCGCGATGTAAGCTTGGGCGTCACGAATAGCGGCATCGAGCCGGACCAGAAGCTCAGACCAGCGTTGCGGTTCGCCGCGAGCCAGCTCCGCCTCGGCCGCCGTTCGGGCGATTTCATTGGCGCCGACTGCAAAGGCCGACCCCTTCAAGGTGTGCGCGGCGTCGCGCCAGGCTTTCTCGGTTTGAGCGAGTTGCATAGCCTGCAATGTTAGCGGCGCCTGCTCCGAGAACAATTCAAGAACTTCGCGTTCCAACGCCTTGTTGCCGACGGTAAACCGTCGCAAATGCGACAGATCGAGGGGAGCCGACGGCGCCGCGACTGGCGCGACGCGCTGCCGCCCCACTCGATTCAAATTCACCTGAAAGTCCACGGTCGCCATGACATTTACCCCACAACACCCGCGCATTATGTACTGCAGGATGATAAGACCGCGTAAATCGCAACTCCCATCCCCGCGCGATCCCGGCAACGACTTGGCAACACACTCGCTGTGGATGATCACGGCACGGTCCACCGTTTTGCCTCAAACCACCGATAGTCCCGACGCCGGGAATGGGGGATATACCCTTCGAAAGTCTGAAGGTCCTTGCTGTGCGCGGAGGCTTCATCTATCGCGCGGCGTGGTCCTAATGTAGTGTCCAACTTGGCGATTTTATTCGCCATGTGCGGGCGCACGTGATCGAAGCCGGGCGGGTGAATGGCTCAGGATGCTAAATCTGTTCGTGGCGCACCGCCGGCACCCGATGCCGCGGGCGACGCCCCGCGAGCAGTGGTGGTGCCGTCCTCGAGCCCACCGCCTCTCCCTGCCCGCGCCGCTTCACCGGCGGCGGAAGTGGCAGCAAAGCCAGTCGCCAGCAAAGTTCCACCCGCGGACACCGCCGAAACCGACGATAGCGACGCGTCGGGTCGACGGGCTGCTGCCCGGCGTCCAGCCGGTCCGTCGCGGGGGCGCATTGCCGCCAACGATGACGCGCCATCGATCGGCGGGCTGATCTACGCACTCAATCAAAAGCCGTCCAATAAGCCGTTCGTGGCCGCCGCCATGGCGAGTGGCATTTGGGCGGCACTCGGCGTCGGCTTCGTCTGGGTGATGCTCGGACCGACGATCATGAGCGGCAGGGCGCTGGCGGAAATCACCAACGGGCCCGGCTTCATGACGGCCGTGGCAACGCTGTTCGGCCCGATTGCGCTGTTCTGGTTCCTGGCCATGCTCGCATGGCGCACCGAAGAGTTGAAATTGCGCTCGACCGCGATGACCGAAGTCGCCGTGCGGCTGGCCGAACCGGATCGCATGGCCGAGCAGTCGGTCGCATCGCTCGGACAGGCGGTGCGCCGCCAAGTCTCGTTCATGAACGATGCCGTATCGCGTGCGCTCGGTCGCGCCGGTGAACTCGAAGCACTTGTCCACAACGAAGTGACATCACTCGAGCGATCCTACGAGGACAACGAGCGCAAGATCCGCTCCCTGATCGACGAACTGGCCGGCGAGCGCAATGCACTGCTGACAACCGGTGACCGGGTGTCGGAGACACTGCGATCACTGGGCTCCGAAGTGCCCGGCCTGATCGAGAACCTCGCCAACCAGCAGATCAAGCTCGCCCGCATTATCGAGGGCGCCGGTCAAAACCTGACCCAGCTCGAAACCGCGATGGCGACGCAGACCAACAACCTTGAGACCGCGCTTGGCAGCCGAACCCAACAACTGCAGATGGTGCTGACCAGCGGCGCGCAGACCTTGCAGACGGTGCTTGGCTCGAACTCCGACCAACTGAATTCCGTGATCGAGAGCTATACGACCGCGCTCGGTGGCGCGCTCGGTCATCGCAGCGATCAGATGGAGAAGATGCTCTCCAGTTACATGCAGTCGATCGACGGCACGATCGGTTCGCGCACCGACACACTGCAGACGGTATTCGAAGAATATGCACGCGCGCTCGACACCACGCTGGCCAATCGTGCCCAGGCGCTCGACATGCAGTTGATTGAGCGCACCAAGACGCTGGACAATGCGTTCTCGGAAAGGTTGCGGCTGTTCGACGAGTTGATCCTGCGCTCCACCATGGCAATCGACGGCGCAGTGGGCGAGCGCGCCAATGCGCTGACTTCGGCGATGGAATTGCATGCGCGCAACATGAGCGAGACCATCGGCAAGAAGGCGACCGAACTCGACGAGACACTGATGCACGGCATCAATGCCGTTCGCCGCACCAGCGAGAACATCACCAAGCAATCGATCAAGGCAATCGAAGGCCTCGCCGGCCAATCGGACCTGCTCAAGAGCGTTTCAGAAAATCTTCTCGGCCAGATCCACGGCGTGACCAACCGTTTCGAGAACCAGGGTCAGGCCATCATGAAGGCGGCCAACGCACTCGAGACCGCCAACTACAAGATCGACGTCACACTGCAGAACCGTCAAATCGAACTCAGCCAGACGCTCGATCGCATGGGCAACAAGGCGGAGGATCTGTCCCGGTTCATGCAGGGCTACTCGACCACGCTCGAAGGCTCGCTCACCGATGCCGAGCAGCGCGCGCGTCAGATTACGTCCGAGCTTACCAGCAGCGCCCAGGCCCATTCGCGCTCCACGATCTCCGAAATCGAGCGATTGAAGCAGGATGCTTCGATCCAAGCCGATCGCGCCCTCGACGATCTGCGCTCCAAGTTCTCCAACGTCTCGCAGGAAGTGACGCAGCAGCTAGGTTCATTGACGGACCAGTTCACCGCCACATCGAGCCAGATGCGCGACCGTACCGCCGCCGTCACCAGCGAGTTCGAGGCCGAACAGGAGCGCATGCGGGCGCAGATGCAAACGCTGCCGATTGCCTCGCGCGAGAGTACCGAGGCGATGCGGCGGGCACTCGGCGACCAGTTGCGGGCGCTGGAGCAGCTTTCAACGCTCACCAATCGTGAAGCCGGCCGTCGCGACGTATCACCGCCGGTGGAACCACCGTCCCCGGGGCCGACTTCGCTTGGTTCCATGCCCTATCCAATGCCCGGCCGCGATGGCGCGCGCAATCTCAGCACGTTGGGCACCAGTCTGGCGCAGGAATTGGGGCAGCGTCAGGCACCGCCGCCGGCTGCTCCATCGCCAATGCCGATCGGCGCGCCTCCACAGGCTGCGGGTGACAATCGCAGTGCCTGGTCGCTCGGCGATCTTTTGGCCAGGGCCTCGCACGAGGACGAACCATCGTCGCGGCTGGCGGTTCAGCCCCGGCTACCGGCGCCGACCATGGCTCCCGCGCAACAGCACACAGTTGCCAGCCAGGGTGCCGGGCTCAATGTCGATGTGATCTCCCGCGCACTTGATCCAGCGACCGCCTCGGCGATCTGGTCGCGGTATCGGGCGGGACAGCGTGGCGTAATGGTTCGCAGCATCTATACCAATGAGGGCCGCGTCGCATTCGATGAAGTTTCCCGCCGCTTCCGCTCGGATCTCGATTTCCAGCAGACGGTCAATCGCTATCTCGCCGACTACGACCGTATTCTGACCGATAGTGATCGGCGTGATCAAAGTGGTCGCCTGACCCTCAACCAGATCACTTCCGATACCGGTCGGGTTTACCTCTTCCTCGCCCATGTCAGCGGTCGCCTGGGCTGACTGAATTAGAGCCTGTCGGGTTCGCTGGCGGCACGGCGTAACGCTGTTGCCGCCGCCAAACTGATCAGTGCCAGTGCCGCCATTGCCAGGTAGCCAAGCCCCGCAAATTCGCGATAGGCAATGCCAGCCAGGATCATCGCCCCGCCCATGCCGATGCCGGCGGTGGCGGTTGAATAAAGCGCCTGTGCGGCCCCAGCCTGCGCCTCGGGAACGAAGCCCTTGATGTAGTGCATCGCGCCGAGATGGCTGGCGCCATAGGTCAGGCCGTGCAGCAACTGTAGCGGGACAAGCAACGCCAGCGGAGGATCGAATGCCATGATCGTCCATCGCAGCACCGCCGCCGCTGCCCCGATCCAAATCAAATCGACGGCGGCTATACGGCGCAGGACGGCCGCCGCCCACCAGAACAAGACGATCTCGGCCAGCACGCCGATTGACCACAGCGCCCCAATCCAACCCGAAGCAATGCCCGCCGACCGCCAATGCAATACACCGAAGCCGTAGAATACCGCATGCGCCGCCTGGACAGCGCCAGCTGCGATCAGGAACAAGACTACCGGCCGCTGGCTGGCAAGCCGCATCGCCGTGGTTCGGTCGAGGCGAGGGCGGCCACGCACATCGCCTTCGGACACCGGCAGTAAAATCGCCATCGCCAAGGTCGACGCGGTGGCCGCGATCAACATGAGAGCCACGACATCGCTGCCTCGGCGCTCGATCAGCCAAGCCCCGGCGAACGTTGCGAAAATGAACGTCACCGACCCGACAAGCCGCATCCGGCCGTAATCGTGGCCGTGCCGCCTGACGCCGGCCATCGCAATCGTCTCAATAAGCGGCATGATCGATTGCAAGGCGATCTGGAAGGCGGCGACGCACAGCAGGATTGGCCAGAACCCGCGCGCCACCGCCACCATTAGAATTGCCGCGAGCGCCAGCACGCTCAGGGCGATGACTACGGCGCGATGATCGCCGCGCCGGTCGGCGTGCAAGGCAATCGCCGGCGTCAACACCAGTCGCAGGATCATCGGCACGGCCGAAACCAGTCCGATCTCGGCGGCGTCGAGTCCACGCGCATCGAGCAGCACCGGCAGATACGGCAACGCCGCGCCATAGACCAGGAATAGCGCACCGAAGAACGCGCCGACCCTGGCGGCGAACTGTTGCGTCAATGCCCTCAAGCGCTCAATCCCCCATCAGAGCGAGGACAAGCGCCACGACGGCGCCGAATCGCGTACTGGTGTTTAAGTCATTCCCGCGGTCGACAACAGCATCAGCGAACCCGAGCCATGAGCACAAAACCCGCCACTTCCCTGCCCGAACTCCCGACCGGCGCCGACGTCGAGACCGAGTACCGGTCAATCGAGTCGGCGTTGCTGGAAAGTGCGTTGGGCCGCTGGTTCCTGGCCGAACACAGCCGCCGCGCGCGCCGCCTCGACAGCGTCCGCCTCGATGAGGCCTTGGGCAAACTACAGTCGTCGTTGCGGCAACCGCCGGCGCTGCTCGGGCAACTCAAGGCGGAGATTTCGAAGCTTCGTTCAGAAATTGCCGGCGCCCGCGTCAAGGTGCTTTCAAAGCCGGCAGCGCCGACCGACGAGCCGGCGCCAGCCGCGATCCTGAAATCTGTCGAAGCGTTGCACCAGATGGCCTGGAATCTGCAGGCGTCGCCCGTCGACCAGGGAACGTGCGAGAAGATCGCCCAGCATGCCGGCGCGATCTACGCGCAAAGCGTGTCCCAGGCGGCTCAGTCGAAACGTGCCAGCGATGTGGCTGGGAGCCTCGACAGCGCCATTGCCCAGCTCGACGGACTTCTGCAGACCATTGCGCTCGAAGCCGAACTGGAAGCCAGCGGCAAGGCCACGGGCTGATCCGGCCGGATCAGCCTGCGGTGATAATTGCGGCGTAGTCCGCCGGATCGACATTGCCACCCGACAGGACACACGCGACAGTGCGTCCCTTGGTTGGAAGCTTTCCGGCCAGCACCGCGGCCAGCGCGGCAGCCCCTCCTGGTTCCAGCACCAGCTTCAACTCGTGGTAGGCGAACCGCATCGCCTCGCGGGCTTCGTCATCCGTTACGACGAGGCCGCCTTTCATGTTTTGCTGGCCAATCGCGAACGTCAGAATGCCGGGCGAATTCGCCATCAGCGCATCGCAAATCGAGCCGGACATTTGTGCGTTCTTTTCGCGCTTGCCGCTGACCAGTGAGCGGGCAAAGTCGTCGAACCCCGCCGGCTCCACCGTATAGACCTCGGTCTGAGTGTTGGCGTGCTTTACCGCGATCGAAACGCCAGAAGCGAAGCCGCCGCCCGAGCAGCACACAATGACGGCATCCGGCGTGGCGCCAATGGCCTTCGCCTGCGCCATGAGTTCGAGACCGGCAGTACCCTGGCCGGCGATGACGTAGAAATCGTCATAGGGATGGATCAGGGCCGCCTGGCGTTCGGCGCAGAACCGACGTGCAATTTCCTCACGATCTTCCGTGTTGCGATCATAGAGATGAACCTCGCCGCCGAAGCCCTTGGTCCGCGCAATCTTGAGCTTTGGTGCGTCTGATGGCATGACGATCATCGACGGCATGCCACACAGCGTCGCCGCCGCCGCCACGCCTTGCGCGTGATTGCCGGATGAGCAGGCGACCACGCCACCGGGAAACTTTGCACGATCAACACGCGACACAGCATTGTAGGCGCCACGGAACTTGAAAGCGCCGACGCGCTGCAGGCTTTCAGCCTTCAGCAGAATACGCCCACCAGTGCGGGCATTGAGCGCCGGGTGCTCGATCAGCGGCGTCTTGACCGCATAGGGCGCAATGCGCTCGGCGGCATCAATCACATCGGCAAACGTCGGCAGCTTCAGGTCCATCGTCGGTAGATCCTCGCGGGCGAAAAATTACAGCCGCGCAAATAGAGGCTACCGTGCCGCCGGGGTCAACCATTGCGTGAAAACTGCTGCTGTTCCGCAATAAAACAGCCGGCCCTGTGTGGGGGCCGGCTGCTGTAACCAGTGCCGTGGATCGAAGATCCGCCGATCAGAACTTGGTCTTGAGACCGAGCGAGATGATGTCGGTCGAAGCGTCGATGGAACCCTTCTCGTTCAACACGGCCGGGCCGGAAGTGACATGGCGATCGAACTTGGCATCATCGAAGAAAACGTGGGTGTAGGCGAAATCAACGGTGGTCGCCGCAGTGACTTTGTAGCTGGCACCGATGCTGGCCCAGACGCGGTTCGAATCCGGCACGCCAAGCAGGCGCTTCTTCGGGTCGTCGATCGGCGACCACTCATAGCCAAGCCCCGTCCGCAAGGTCAGTTGCTTGCTATAGTCGTATTCGCCGCCAACGGAGAAGAACCAGCCATCCGACCAGTTCGCATCGATCACCAGATCTGGTCTAGCACCGGACTTGTCCTTTACCCGGAGTTCCTTAAACCGGCTCCAGTTGGACCATTCGACAGTGCCGAGCAGGCGCATGTTATGGCTAAGGGCCTGATTAAGGCTCAGCGTCACGATATCGGGCAGCTTCACTTCGGCGGTGCCGCTGTAGTTCTGCGCTGACACAGCAAGTGCCGGAACGGCCGGCCGATTGAACGTGCCGTCGAGTTCGTGCGTCAAGCGCCGAACGCCAGCCGAGGCCGATGCGCGTACCTTGCGAAGGTGTCAGCATGACACCAGCAGTTGCGCCGAAGGCAATGTCGTCGCCCTGGAATGAAGTGCTTGGGTCCGTTGGCCGGCCAGTTGCGAACTTGAAAATACCCTTTGCGTAGTTGATCTGCGCACCGGCACCGATCGTCACACCTGGTGCAACAACGTAGGCCAGGGACGGTGTGGCGCCGACAGTGAACAGCGCCGATCTACGGCCGAGCGGCGCACCATCGTAGGCTGCATCTTTCGGCTCAGTAGCGAGACCGAATCCCGAGTTGAGGCCGATGCCAATGAACATGGCTGGACTGAATTGATAGCTGCCATAGCTTGCCGGAACCACCGCGATGTGGCCAACGTCAGTCGAAGCTGGCGTCCCTGGAGTGGCCAGGAACCCTGCCAACGCGCCGGTTGCGCTCTCGACGGTCACGTCGGCCTTGGGGATGATCAAGCTGTAATTAGACTCGGTGTGGATGCCAGGGCCCGTCTTATTGGCCGTCGCCGCCGGGTTCCAGAACATGGCGCCGAGGCCGGTACTCGCGGCGTTACCGGCGAACGAGGCGCCCTGGCTTTCTACGGATTGCTCGCGGATCGCGAAGCCACCGGCCATTGCTGATGCCGCGCTCGCCACCAATGCGACTACAGCCACCGTACCTAGAAGCGTTGTCCGCTTGCCTGACATTGCCATGTTACCCCCTCGAACTCGTTGCAGCGCCGTCGCCTGAAGCTAATGACATCCGACGGGTGCCTCATTAACTTGTAGTCAAGAAACCGCCACACTTGCAATTCGCGAGTGCATTGTTCCGCCATCTGTGCCTTGATTCGAGGCAGTGTGTGCTTATCGCGCCACGATCGCTGGCGGAGAAACTTCTTCAACAGGAAATTCGAATTTCAGCGACTGCCGCTGAAAACGAAAAACCGGCCCGACATGGTCGGACCGGTTTGTAGTCTCGACGGAAACCAGCGTCCCCACGCTGATTTGCCGTCTCCCCGCATGAGCGCTGCCAGACTGAGGTCCCCCCGGAGCCTCAACGGCGCGCTGCCCAATCAAACTGCCAGACAGGATGACCCGGGACAACCCTTCGGTGCCATTCAGCCGCCCACGACAGTCCCGGCGGTACCCGTTGGCCACACCGGCCTTGACGGCACCAATCGCCGCTCAGCACTTATCCAGACCAATATTGATGCGGGAGATGTCGAACCCCGTCGGGGTTATGTTGATCGATTGCTTGCAACCGGTGGTCGTCACCGCCATCGCCGCCGAGAAAGCCGGTCCCTGGATCGAAACATTGAAGCCGTTGCCGGTGAAACGGCCCGCCACCGAGCCGATCGCTGCATAGGTCTTCTCTTCCCACTCGCCCGTCAATTGCCCGTTGGCGTTGTTGAGCTTGGCAGTGGCGTCGATCTTGTAGCTGGTCGAGGCACAGCGCAGATTCTGGCGTACTTGCGCCCCGCCGCCTTCGACAAAATAGGTCGCCACGCACTTGACCTGCTCCGACGAGCCATTGGCCATCGTCACCGAGCCCCAGCCCGACCACCGTCCCGGCAGATCATTGATCGGCGCCGCGTTGATCGCCAGCCCGTAGGTGAATATACCGGCCGCACCAGCAATGGCTGCGACGATCGATTTCATGCGCATTTTTCGTGTCCTCCGGCCCAGTATTCCGGCGCAACCGACGTAGACTAACGCAATACACAAATAAAAACCGTGGTCTGAAAGCCACGTATCGTCAACTCTTCACATTCGACCGAGATACCGGATTAGGACGGCGGGGCATTGCGGCGAATCGCGAACAGGTGATCGACCGGCCCGTGACCTGCACCAATACCTATGTCGCGACCCGAAACAAGGGCCTTCCAGACATAAGCCTTGGCCCGCTCGACCGCCTGTTCCAGATCGGCACCGCTGGCCAGCAACGCCGCGATCGCCGCCGACAATGTGCAACCGGTGCCGTGGGTCGCAGTCGTTTCAATGCGCGGTTGACGTAATGTGATCACGCGATTGGCCGTGACCAGCAGGTCGGTGGCGGTGTCGCCGCCGCCGTGCCCGCCCTTCAGCAGCACCGCTTGCGGACCGAACGCCAGGATCGATTGGGCTTGCCTCGTTAGCCCGGTTTCGTCCTCGGCCTCGGGCTCACCGAGCAGACGCGCCGCCTCGGGAATGTTCGGCGTCACCAGCATGGCTCGCGGCAATAGCCGGTGGCGGACGGCATCGATGGCGTCGGCATCGAGCAGATTGTCGCCACTGGTTGCCACCATCACCGGGTCGACCACCAGCGGGATGCCGGTTGCGGCACCAAGCCGGTCGGCAACGGCGGTGACGATCGCGTGGTTAGCCAGCATGCCTGTTTTGATCGCACCGACTGACAGATCGGAGAGTACCGCATCGATCTGGGCAATCACGAATGCCGGCGGCACGGCATGCACTCCATGCACGCCGAGCGTGTTTTGCGCGGTGAGCGCGGTCAGTGCGCTCGCGCCGTAGACACCGAACGCCGAGAACGTCTTGAGATCCGCCTGAATACCCGCCCCGCCCGACGAATCCGAGCCGGCGATCGTCAGGGCAACGGGGATGCGCATCGTCATTGCTTCGGCAGTGTCTGCTTCATGATGTCGGTCTGCAGCGACTTGGAAGTGAACAGTTCCTCAATCGCACCGAGGCCGGGGAAGTTCTCCAACGTCCATTGCGCCAGCGCCGACAAGCTGAACCAGGGGAAGACGTTGAGAATGGCGATGCCGGTCAAGATCAGCACCACACCCATCACCTTTTCCATCAGACCCAAATGGCGCTTGAACTTCTGCAGGAACGACAGGAACGGCCGGATCGCGATTGCCGCCAGCACGAATGGTACGCCGAGCCCTAGCGAATAGGCCGCCAGCAAGCGCGCGCCGGCCCCAGCGCTGCCCTCGTTCGAAGCGACAGCAAGAACCGTTGCCAGCACCGGCCCGACGCACGGCGTCCAACCGAAGGCGAAGGCGAGACCGATGACGTAGGCGCCAGCCAGGCTCGCACCCTTCATGTCGGTATGGTAGCGCGCATCGGTGTACAGCAGCGGGATCTTGAGCACGCCCAAGAAATGCAGGCCGAACAAGATGATCACGATGCCGGCCGCGATCGACAATTGACCCTTGTAGGCCGCGATCAGCCCGCCGAATGCCGACGCGCCAGCGCCAAGGCTGACGAAGACTGTCGAAAAACCGGCGACGAAAAACAGCGATCCCAGCACGATGCGCCGCCAGACCTGCGGTGAGATGCCCTCATCCATTGTGCTCTGGCTGACTGTCGTACCGCCGAGATAGCCCAGATACGGCGGCACCAGCGGCAACACGCACGGCGACAGGAAACTCGCCAGCCCCGCCAGCGCCACGCCCAGGTAAATGTTGAGGTCGGCGAACATGATGAGTGGTGATCCTAAGCCAAGCACCTGGGCCGTAGGTCGGGTCAAGCCCACTAGCGCGACCCGACAACCAGAAGTCGTGCCATTAGACTAGCGCGGCCGCTTCCACAATTCACCTTGCCGTCACAGGCTGGCTCCGAAGCCGTTGGGTTAGCGCCACTTTGGCGCGTAACCCAACATTTCACGGGTGGTGTTCGAAGTTGTTGGGTTACGGACGCAAGTGGGCATCCTAACCCAACCTTGCTTCCCACTCATCACCTGCGAATCGCCCGGATCGCCGCCGGAATCTCACTCAGGTGCGAGACGATGGCATCGGCGCCCAACTCGTGAACCGGCGTATGGGTATAGCCGAAGTCAACCAGAATGACCGGCACGCCGGCCGCTCGCGCGATGCCATAATCGGCCGGGCTGTCGCCGATGAATACGGCTTCTTCCGCCCAAACACCGAGTTCGTTGAGGTTCGCCCGCAGCATCGCCGGGTCGGGCTTGCGCGGCAGGCGGTCGGAAGCACCGACCACCGACTTGAAGTGATGCGCGATGCCCAGCGCCTTCAATGCGACCGCAGCCACGCCTTCGGCCTTGTTGGTGCAAATGGCGCAGCCGACGCCCGCAGTATTCAAGCCACCAAGTAGCTCGTGCGCCCCGTCGAACAAGCCGCGCCCCTTGGCCGAGACGTCCTTGTAGGCGACCATGAAGATATCGAAAATGCGTTGTTTCTCAACCGGATCGACATCGAGGTTCGCCGTGATCAGGGCCTTGTCGATGGCCGCCATCGCGCCACCGCCAATCAGCTTGACCACGTCAGCCGCAATGAACGGCTTGGCGCCAAGCGGGCCCATTGCCACCGTCAGTGCTTCAGCGATGTCCGGAGCGCTATCGACCAGCGTGCCGTCGAGGTCGAATACAACGGCCTTGGGCCAGGTGGCGGTCATCGGATCAACCTTTCGTCAGGGCGGCGACGCCCGGCAGTTCACGCCCCTCGAGCCATTCCAGGAACGCCCCGCCGGCCGTCGACACATAGGTGAAATCATCTGTGACGCCGGCGGCGTTCAGTGCCGCGACCGTATCGCCGCCACCGGCCACCGAAACCAGCGTGCCGGCCTTGGTCAGTCGGGCCGCTGCCTTGGCGAGCGCGAACGTACCGGTGCCGAACGGCTCGATCTCGAACGCACCGAGCGGGCCATTCCACAGCAGCGTGTGGCAGCCTTCGAGCACCTTGGTCAGGTAGGCGATCGACTTCGGGCCGACGTCGAGGATCATCTGGTCGGCCGGACAAGCATGGATATCAACGGTGGTCGCAGCCGACCCGGCCTTGAACTCGCGCGCCACCACCGCGTCGACCGGCAGCACGATCTCGGCGCCCCGCGCCTTGGCCGCAGCTATGATGTCGAGCGCCGTCTTGGCGAAATCGGGTTCGCACAGCGAGCGCCGACCGCGACCCCTTGAGCGTGCAGGAACGTATTGGCCATGCCGCCGCCAATGATCAGCTTGTCGACCTTGGCGAGCAGGTTCTCAAGCACCGGAATCTTGGTCGAGACCTTGGCGCCGCCGACCACCGCCGCCGTCGGCCGCTTCGGCTTGTCGAGGGCAGCCCGCAAGGCGTTGATCTCTTCCATCAGCAGCGGTCCGGCATAGGACGGCAGCAGGTGCGTGATGCCCTCGGTCGAGGCATGCGCGCGATGGGCGCAGGAGAAAGCATCACCAACGAACATGTCGCCGAGGGCCGCCAATTCCTTGGCGAAGGCCGGATCGTTCTTCTCCTCGCCCTTATGGAAGCGCAGGTTTTCGAGCACCGCAATGCTACCCGGCTGCATGCCGTACACCACCTTCACCGCCGCTTCGCCAACGCAATCGGAGGCAAAGGCCACCGGTTTACCGATCAGGCGGCCGAGTTCGGCGGCGATTGGTGCGAGGCTCAGCGTCGGGTCGACGCCCTTGGGCCGGCCGAAATGCGACAGCACGATCACCTTGGCGCCACGGCTCGATAGGTCCTTGAGCCCGGCGACGAGCCGTTCAAGCCTTGTCGCATCGGTGACCTTACCGTTGGCGACCGGCACATTGAGGTCACAACGCACCAGCACGCGTTTGCCGTTGACGTCCACGCCGGCTGTGGTCTTGAGCTTGTCGAGGTTCATGGCCGTTCCCGCAGAGACTCGAAATGGGTTGTAGAAGCGATTGATGTGCGGGATAGCCGTCCACGCCCGCTCAAGCAAGCCTGCTGCGTCAATTGCCGGTGCAAGGGCGCCTGGCATCGGCCTGACACCCGCAATTCAACGGTTTGCCCGCGCGATCACCGCCCTGAGCAGCACGTTGGCGCCGGGCAGCGTGTCGGCCAATGTCGTGTCCTCGGCCTCGTTGTGGCTGATGCCGTCCTTGCAGGGAGTGAAGATCATCGCCGACGGACAAATGGTCGCGATATTGTAACTGTCGTGGCCAGCCTCGGACTTGATATCCATGGTGGCCTGCCCGAGTTCCGCCGCCGCCTGCCGGATGAGCCCGATCAAATCGGCATCGAAGGCCATGACGCCAAAGCCCCATTTTTCGCCGATCTCGACTTTGCAGCGGCCGCGACGGGCACAGTCCGGCAATGCGGTCTCGATCTCGGCGACCATTTTCTCCAGCTCCTTGGGGTCCGGATGGCGCAGATCGCAGAACAGCGTCGCCCGCTCGGAGATGATGCCCGGTAGGTTCGGCCACAGGTCCAGGCGGGCCGCTGTCGCCTTCGCCTCGGCATGGGCGTAGCGCCAGCCGATATCGTCGATGGCAACCGCGACGTGGCTCGCCGCGACAAGTGCGTTGTGCCGCCGCTCCATCGCGGTCGGACCGACATGCGCGGTCTCGCCTGTGATTTCGATACGCATGCCGCGCGTCGGAAAACCGCCGGTGACGACGCCGATTTTGACACCTGACGCGTCGAGCTTCGGACCCTGCTCGATGTGCAACTCGAAGTAGCTGTCGAGTTTGCGGCCACCGACTGCGGCGGCACCCGCATACTCGATGCGCTTGAGTTCATCGCCGAAACGCAGGCCTTCCTTGTCCTGCCGGTCGTTCGCCCAGTCGACGGTGGCGCCGCCAGCGAAGGCCAGCGAACACATCATCGGTGGATAGAAGCGGGCGCCTTCCTCGTTGGTCCAGTTGACGACCTCTATAGCGCGCTTGGTTTTAAGCCCCATGTCATCAAGCGTGCGCAGCACTTCGAGGCCGCCGAGCACGCCGAGAATGCCATCGAACCGACCGCCCGAGGCTTGCGTGTCCAAGTGGCTGCCGATGATCACCGGCGGCAGCTTCGGGTCGGTGCCCTCGCGGCGCACGAACATGTTGCCGAGCGCGTCGACGGTGACCCCATAGCCGCCCGCCTTCGCCCACGTCGCTAACAGGTCGCGCATGCGCTTGTCGTCGTCGGTGAGGGTCAGGCGCCGCAGACCGCCCTTTGGCCCGGTGCCGATTTTCGCCGACTGGGCGATCGTGTCCCACAACCGGTCGCCATTGATCGAAAGATTGCTGCGCATGACCATGATCCCGTCGGTGCCTTCGTTGACGCCAGCTTGTATGATCAGTGCCGGTGATGCAAACGCTGGGCGAACGTGAACTTCCAAGGATATCCGCTAGCCGTGCCCCTGCTGAATGACATCAAGAATGCGGCGCGCGTGGTTGGCCTTGCAATGCGTGGCGGATTCCACGTTCAGGACCATGATGGCGTGCCGGCGCTCGCCGATGGTCGCGCGGCGCGAACCATCTTTCTGCTGGGCAATGTCGGCTCGTCATTTTGGCCGGCGTTTTCGACTTCTCCCGAGTTTCGCGATGGCGAAGTTCATCCGCTGGATCGCTGGACGCGGCGCGTCACCGGTCACCTCGCGGCGGCATTGGGTGCCGAACCGCTCTACCCCTTCGATGGCCCGCCGCATTGGCCGTTCCAGCGATGGGCGCAACGAGCGGAGGCGTGTATCCCTCGCCACTCGGCCTGCTCATCCATTCCGACCATGGCCTATGGCACGCCTATCGCGCGGCGCTGGTGTTTGCCGAGGCGATCGATCTGCCGCCGCGTGACGGGCGTCCGAGGCCATGCGACACCTGCGCCGACAAGCCGTGTCTGTCGTCGTGTCCGGTGGGTGCGTTCACCGGCACGAACTATGATGTTGGCGCGTGTGCGGCGCACATCGCCTCGGCGGCCGGCACCGACTGCATGGACCTCGGCTGCCGCGCGCGGCGAACCTGCCCGATTGGATCGCAGCACGCCTACCAACTCGATCACGCACGCTTCCACATGGACGCGTTCTTGCGGTCGCTACTGGCCGAAAAGCGTAGGTTGGGTTAGCGCGGCCTTCCGCGCGTAACCCAACAACTTTGTCAGCTGGTTGAAAATTGTTGGGTTACGGACGCATAAATTGCGTCCTAACCCAACCTACGCCCATCAGTCACCGTCTCGGCGCGCAGGTCTTCCGGCCGGTGCCGCTCAGCGCGTAGTTCAGCATTTTGTAGCTGAGCTGCGCCGCCAGGAAATCGTAGGCGTGGAAGCCTTCGATCGGCGCCAGTTCGACCAGATCCATGCCAACGACGTTGCCGACTTCGCAGGCGCGACGCAGGATCGACAGCGCCTGCAGATACTGCATGCCGCCCGGCGTCGGCGTGCCGGTGGCGGGCATCACCGCGCCGTCGAGGCCATCGATGTCGAAGGTGATGTAGACGGGCTTGCCCCGCAGCGGCCGGACGATCTCGTCGATGTCCCAGCGCGCCTGATCCTTGCCCCAATGGATCTGCAGGCGATGCCGGTTCTTTTCGAGAAACTCGACTTCGCCCGACGAAATCGCGCGGATGCCGACCTGCACCATCGAGATGTGTTCGAAATCAAGCACCCGGCGCATGGCGGCGGCGTGCGAATAGTGCTCGCCGAGGTAGCCGTCGCGCAGGTCGGCGTGGGCATCGAATTGCAGCACGACGAGGTCCTTGTGCCGTCGCGCGAACGGGCGAATGGCACCGGCGGTCAGCGAATGCTCGCCGCCGATCGTGAACGGCACCTTGCCGGCGTCGAGCACCGCCTCGACGATACCTTCCAACTGATCCAGCGCCTTCGGTACGGTATCGGCGATCTTGGGTTCAGCGATCGCGGCAATGCCGTAGTCGAGATAAGGCTCGCGCCACAGCTCCTCGTCGAACAGTTCGAGCTGCTGGCTCGCCGCCATGATCGCGGCCGGACCTCGTGCCGTGCCCGAGCCATAGCTCACCGATGCTTCGAGCCCGAACGGGATCACCACCGCGCGCGCATCTTGCGGACGGTCGGCATCAAGCCGCAGCGGGTCAAGATAGGAGTCCGCGCCCGGCAGATAGTCGAGCTTCGCCGCTGGCTTCTTCGACATGGCCTTACCCGCTCTTCGCCAATTCGGTCGCACGATTGCCGTAGATGCTGACGATCGGCTCATCCATCAGGATCACTTCCTCGTAGGCGCCGAAGCCGTTGAAGCGGCTGGCGATGGCGCGCCCATAGGCGCCGAGATTGCCGATCTCGATATAGTCGCCCTCGCGGATGCCCGATGGCAGCATGAACGGTCCGCGCATGCGGTCAATCGAGTCGCATGTCGGCCCCCACATCTCGAATGGAGCCAACGGTCCGGCTTCCTCCGGCGGCCGGCTGACGAGCCGGGTCGGAAACACGAAGCCGAGATGCGCGGCATCGAACAGCGCGCCGTAGCCGCCGTCGTTGATGTAGAGGTCGTCACCCTTGCGCAGATCGACGCGCACGATCAGGCTCTCGGCTTCGGCGACGAGCGCGCGGCCGGGCTCGCAGATCAGGCGACAGGCCTCCGTCACCGGCAGCTGGTCGACGCCGTGCTTGATCGCCGCCATGAACGCCGACAAGGGCGCCGGCTCGCTGTCGCGATAGATCGACGGGAAACCGCCGCCGACGTCGATGCCGTCGATCACCACACCGGCGCGGACGATCAGCTTGCGCACCTCGTCGAGCGCTGTGGTGTAGGCATCGGGCGTCGTGGTCTGCGAGCCGACGTGAAAGGCGATGCCGAGTTCATCCGATACTTGTCGGGCCTTGACCAGCAACTTCGCCGCCTTGGCGCCGGTGATGCCGAACTTGCGCTCCAGCGGAATGCGGCTGTTCTTCGCCGCCACCGCGACGCGAACATAGAGTTGCAGATCCTTTGCCGGCACACCATCGGTCGACGTTTCCTCGACGATCTTGTCGAGTTCATCCTCGCAATCGAGTGCGAAGCAGCGCACGCCGAACTTGTGGTAGGCGCGGCGGATGGCATTGCGCGACTTCACCGGGTGCATGAAATGCAGCACGACACCGGGAATGGTGGCGGCGTCCTCCAATTCGGGCAGCGAAGCGACGTCGAACTGCTTGATGCCGGCGCCATAGAGCGCCCCCAGCAGGAACACCGAGCTGTTGGCCTTATAGGCGTAGGCGACTTCGCCGGGGAAGTTGTTCAGGAAATAGCGCGCGGCGCGGCCGGCGGCGTGCGGGCGGATGCCCCACACCGGAATGTCCGGCTGATGCTTCTCGATGTAGGCACGAGCAGACGCGAATTTTTCCATCGCAACAAACCTCCGCCGGTCAAGGTGGCCCGTCCGGCATCGAACAGGCAGCGCTTAAGAGTGGGGGCCGCGCAACGGAAAACGACTTGCCGTGGTGCTTGGCTGGCGGTCCACATAGGGCGCGCCGCCCCCCCTGTAAAGCCTGTCGATCAAGGTTTCTTCCGGCATGCTTGCTGGCGGGTAGCAAATCGGCCTATCTGGGCCTCTGTCACAATTGTCGGAGGCCGTCCCGGTGCGCGAATATCTGTCATCGCATGCGTCAATGGCACTGCCCTTGGGCGGGCTGCTGATCGGCTTGATGCTGGGCGCCATCGTGTTCCGCACCAACTTCTGCGCCATGGGTTCGATTTCCGACATGGTGTCATTCGGCGACTATCGTCGCTTCCGGGCCTGGATCCTGGCGTCGGCGGTCGCCATCATCGGTACGCAATGGCTTAGTCACGCCGGTGTTGTCGACCTTTCGAAGTCGATGTATCTGGCGCCGAACCTGAACTGGCTCGGCAATATTCTGGGCGGCGCCTTGTTCGGCTTCGGCATGGTATTCGGCGGCGGCTGCGCCACCCGCAATCTTGCCCGCATCGGCGGCGGCGATCTGCGATCACTGCTGACGGTGATTGTCCTTGGCATCGCCGCCTACGTCGCCATGACCGGCATCCTCGGACCTGGCCGCGCCGCCCTGGAGCAGGCCACCTCGGTGGCGCTCAAAGCCCCCTCGCAAAGTCTGGTTGATATCGTCGCCGGGGCGTTCAATGCCCGCTCTGGTGCAACACAGATGGGCGTCACCGCCACCGTGCTCGGACTGATGCTCGCCTATTGCTTTGCCGACGCGCGGTTTCGCGGATCGCCCCTGCATGTGGCATCCGGCGTCGGCGTCGGCATGTGCATCGTGGCCGGCTGGGCGTTGACTGGGCTCTCATTTGACGAACTGGCGGATAGGCCGATGGCGCCGGTGTCGCTAACGTTCGTGCGACCATCAGGCGACACGCTTGAATGGCTCCAGCGTTCGACGGCACTGGGACTGCCAGGTTTCGGTGTCGCCTCGGTATTCGGCACGATCCTCGGTGCGTTCCTGACCGCCAAAGCGACAGGCAAATTCCGGATCACAACTTTCTCGGATACGGGTGACACGACTAGGCACCTTGGCGGCGCGGTATTGATGGGCATCGGCGGCATCATGGCGCTCGGCTGCACCATCGGCCAAGGTATCACCGGCATGTCAACGCTTGCCACCGGTTCGTTCTTGACCTTCGCCGGACTGATTGTCGGCGGCATCATCGGCATACGAACGCTGGAAGCGCTGTTGATGCGCGAGGCATGATCCGTCAGCGCACAGCGCCTCCGAGTTTGCCGAGCGGCACGGACTTCAGCTGACTGAGGGTCGGTCGCTGCAAAACGCCGGAAAGTTTGCGCGCGACGATGGCGGTTCGGCTTGCGGCGAAACACGAAGGCCTCGGCACTGTCGACGATCGCCATCACCGTTGCCCAGCGGCGCGACGTCGGCATGTCCCGACAATCCCTGGATGAAATACCGGGTGAATAGCGACATGCCGGTCTCGTTGTCTTCAAGAGGGCGCTGATCGCGGTCGGTGGCACTCATCACCACCAGCCCGCGCGCCGCAGTGCCTGGCAGGACGGATTGCCGGATTGTTGGCGCATTAGGCGAAATCAACGGTGATTTGGGATCGCTGGCGAAATCGACTTCCAGGACCACGGTGGCCTGGGCCGCCCCCATGCGGATGAGGTTCTGGTAGAGCGTCGCCAACGCATAACCGTTGGCACGCTCACGGTTAGGCAGGGTGTTCGACGGCAGCAGATAGGGTTCGCCGTCGTCGCCGCCCATCGCGCCAAGCCCGGAGAAATAGATGAAGACCGGCGCTTCAGCGCCATCCTTCAGCCGTTCCGACAACAGTCCCTTGGTGTTGCCGCTACGTCCGAACACGTCTTCCAACTCGGCCAGTCTTGGGTTTCGCAACTCGATGACACGGCTCGACTTGAAGCCGAGCCGCTCGACCAGCATTGCCTGAACACCCGACATATCCCGTTCGGACCGTGGTCGCGCCGGCAGCCCCTTGCCGTATTCGGCGACGCCGATCACGACCGCAATCCCGTTGTGACTTTCGCCTAAGCGTACGTCGCGTCGGAACAAGGCGCGCGTACCACGGAGCCCGTCCACCGACACCGCGCCGGTGGCGGTCGGACGAACCCGCATCAGCCGTCGAGGATCGGCGCAGAGCTGCAAGTTGCCGGCCTTCTCGATCCGGGCGATGTCATCGAGCAGCAGATCGCCGAGGAATGGGACGCAGGATTTACACCAATTGAAGCCCAGGCGCTTCTCATAGGACTGCGCGTCGTCGCGATCCATGTCGGCCGGCATCGGCAGGCATGGTGGCTCGCACACCGCGATATCGACAGGCCGCCCCGCGGACCGTCCCAGGATCTCCCGCAACTCGGCAGGCAGACACTGACCCGTGCCCAGCCCGTTCCTCGATGGCGTTGCCGCTGCGGGATCGGCCAAAGGAGGGGCATCCCGGCGCGGGGATGCAGCTTGCGATTTCGGCGCCAGGGCTTGAGCGCTCGCGGGTCTTGTCGCCATGATACCCGGCAGCCCAAAGCGATCGAGACTGCCGCCTGCCCGCGTCCACTCATCGCGACATTGGCGCCATAGCAGGGCATGCAATGCCCAGTCCTGGGATACATCCTCGGCTTTGAAATCGAAGTCGTCGCGAAACCGCCGCAACGCCCGCGCCGTCGCTTGCGTCATGCGCCCGTTGATGCGCCCATCGTATCGGCCGAGTTGCTTCAGACAGAACTGAATGCGACCACTGCGCAAGAGCGGCCGCTTATAGAGCTTCGCCGCAACCACCGGCATCGCGATATCGACCGCGGCCTTGCGGCTTGATTGAGCATTGGCAACCGACATCCCCGACAGGAGTTGTAGACAGCAGGTTACAAGCACCGCCACCCATCGGCAGCCATGACCGATCTTGCTCGGTTTGAATGAACGCGTCACGACGAACCCCACAGAGGCGCTGGTGCCTCGTGGGCTTTAATACGGCAATAACCATGCCATGGGCTCGCCGGTGACGCGATTGATTAACGGACGTCGTAGCCAATCGCGGCGCGCGCCTGAATGTCGACCGCAGCGCGACCCTCGGGCTTGATGTCCCCAACTGCCGGCTTGCCGCGCGCGCCGCGCAGCACCTTGGGCCGGGCTGCCTCCACCGCCGTAACCGAACGTGCCGTTCCCGTCGTCGTCTGTGCCAGATGCGCACGCCAGTCGCCGAGCATCGTGAATCGCTGGCGCTCGAAATCGTGTTGAATGCCTTCGGGCCACTTGGCGACCGTCTGACATATCCCGATGAGCGTTTCGCGCCCCTTTTCTCGCAGCCGGAACTGATAGGATGCGCCCTCGGCTGGCAGCATCATGTCTTTGTTGGCGACCAGAAGATTGTCCTGTTCGAACTCGTTCGGAAACAGAACCGTCGCCTGACCGGCGCGGTCAAGGCTGATCAGCGTCAGGTAGCAGTTCTGGTTGCTGCGCGCGTGGAAGGTAGCGAGTTGACCGACCTCGTAGACATCGGACTTGGTCCACAACAACAGTTCGAGTTCGGAGCGGGTTTCCAATGCTGGCTGACCGGTGGCGGCTGTTTCGGCCTTACTCGCCTCCGGCGCGAAGCGGCCCAGGATGCGGTCAACCTCGGCGCGTGGCGCATTACCGGCCAACACTCGTCGGCCCGAGTTGGCGAGGTCACCGGAAAGCAATGCCATGCGCTTGCGGGTGTGTGGCACCGAAAGTCCGGCCTCGGCGGCCAATCGGAACAGGCCAACGCCGCGCGTGTACTCACGAGCAAGTGCTGCCACCGGCTCGAGGCCGCCAACCATGAGTTCGGGATCGATGCCGGCCTTGCGTTGCGCCGCGGCGTACCGCTCCTGATCCTCGGTGACGATGCCATCCATCTCCGCTTGGGGTGCATACAGAGCCAGGATCTGATCGCGCAATTCCTTGGGTGCCGCCGTGTCGGCTTCGGTTTGGCCACGAACGACATCCTTGATCGCGAACGGCCCGCTCCGGTGGCACGCCATGCAAGCGGCGGCATTGGTGTTGGCGCCGCTCCAGCCGAGTTCGGCGCGCTCCACCGCCTCGGGCGGCGCATCCAGTCGATCACCTCGCGCGTCGTTCATGGAATAGGCGATGAACCCGTTCGGCAGCGTGAACAATGCCCGGATCGCGTCATGCCGGAAAGGAACCTTGACCGAGCCGGTTGCCGTCGGACCGAGTGGATTGGCGATCAAGTTCTGCCGACCCTCGTTGGTCGCGAAATCGTAGGCAATCCATAGACTGCCGATCCGGGTCGGGTGTCGCTCCACCAGTCGGTTGGCGCGAGTGATCGTGGATTGCGCAAGGCCCGCCCGTCGGGCCTTGCCGGCACGTATATTGGCCTCGATGTCAACATTGAGAATGCGCTGCAGATTAGCCAACCGACCCGGCAAGCCCAGCAGGCGCGCATAGAGCGGTGTGGCAGTTGACGCCTGCGCCAGCCAGTCGCCGCGCACCAACGGGGTGAGCGTGCCGGTCTGCCGGCGGATCGACTCGGACAACCGCGACGATGGCAAGGCAGCATAGGGATAGGCCTGGATCAACTTGTCCCAGTGAGCACCGACCCAACCCAATTTGCCAAGGTCGAGCTTCAACACTGTCTCATCGGGACCGAACGCCTCAAGGCGGATCGGCTCGGGCCCCCAGGACAGTGTATTGACGATCTTGGCGATCGCCTGCCGGTAGCCGTCGAGCGCTGCGGGAGGGACACACGCATCCGCCAGATGGCTGAGCGATACGAAGCGGACTTCCTTGCGCTTTTCCTCGGGCTCGGCGGCGAGTTGCGCGGAAACCGCTAACTCAATCTCACCCTGGCCGATCTTCGGGCGACCACCGCAGTTGGCGCTCGGCTCCGGCAAATCGCCGATCCAATCACGTATCGCCTGGATCGCCGAGGCACCGGGTACAGGCTCGACATCGACTGTCGCATGCTGGCGCAGCATGATCGTATACAATGGGGAGGCATCGGGCAGACCCGGCTTGACCAGCGCATCATCCAGCGCCAACTCCTCAAGCATCAGAATATTGGCGAGCGGCCGAGCCGCGGCCGGAATCTGCAGCTTGCCAGTCTGATGACAACGAGCACAGAACTCATCGAACACAGCATAGGCTTTCGCAGCCCGCGCATCGCTCGGCGGCACCGGTACAATAGACTGGACCGCGGCAACCGGAACATCCGAAGGCGAATCCGCGGGTGCCGGGTCGCCTTCAGCGGCCGCCGCAAGTCCGCACTCGATCAACAGCACGCAGGCGACAAACGCCATCGCGGCACACGCTCGGGCCAGTACTCTGGCAGTCGTACCCGACCGACGCATCATCACCACTGACCCTCGTGCTATTCAACGCTGAACGCCCCCGCGCGGCATCCTATAGCGGCCCCGGCATCCATCGACTAGTAGTTCGGCTCCGCCTGTTGCCGTGTTGCCGGCGAAAAGCTCATTGCGCCGTCGCCAACGCCTCTAGGGCGCGACGGGTACCGCCATCGAACAGACCGGTGGCGCGGCCCTTGTAGCGCCCGGCGGCGATCAGCCTCTTCTGGATTGCCCTGCGCGTGCCGTAGCTCCAGTAGTCCTTCCGGATCATCGCGTCCGCCGTTGCCTTGGCCGGAGCGCTTTGACCGCTGACCGTCGCTTCGACCTTCAGCGCCTCGAGCGCCGCCACCATATACTCGGCCGCGCGCGATGCGTCGCGTTCGACAAAGCGGCCCTCGTCGTGCATGTAGGCCAACTCGCGCATGGCACCCGAATGGCCTTTTTCGACGGCCGCATTGAGCCAGCGGATCGCATTGACGCCATCGATCTGTCCACCATCGCCCCGCATCTGCAACAGCGCGAGATTGAACATCGCGCGCGGCTGGCCCTTTTCGGCCGCCGCCTGATACCATCGGCGCGCCTCAGTGTAGTCCCGGGCCACACCCTTGCCCTGGGCAAAGAGATAACCGAGGCTGGTCATGCCGTGCGGATCGCCCTTTTCGGCGCTCACACGATAAAGCCGCAAGGCCTCGGCAAGGTTGGTCGCGACGCCATCGCCAAGCTCATACATGGTGCCGAGCGCCGCCTGCGCGGCTGCGTGGTCACCCAACGCGGCGCGACCATACCAGAGTGCGGCCTCGTTGGCGCTTCGGGCCACGCCACGGCCCTTGTCGTACATCCGGCCGAGATTGAACATGGCCGTGACGACCCCCTGCTCGGCCGCCTGTCGGTAGAGCCGCTCTGCCTCCACCATCGATTGCGGATCATTGCCGGACGCCTCAAGCTTGACCGCGCGTTCGAACGCACCATCAATATCACCGCGTGTCGCCCCGCCGTTCGACGAACCGGTCTGCCACCAGGACCAGCCGCCCGCGCGCTGCTCCAATTGCGTTATCTTGTAGTGCGCAACCTCCTCGTAAGCGCCACCCGGATAGGCTTTCAGATGCCGTCGAAACGACGCCGCATCGCCGGATACCTTGATCCGCTCCCAGTCGGCGATTTCCGCGAGACGCCGGGCATCCTCGGTATCCGTGCCACGCGCGTTCGGCGCCGCGCTGGCCTCGGGTGCAGCCCCCTTCGCCTTGAAGATGAACTGACCGACCAGCGACGAGTGTTCCCACGGCGTCTGCTTGCTGTTTGTACTTTCGAGCACAGCAGCGCGGGTGCGCTTGAACACTTCCTCGATTTCAAGACCCGGTGTCGGCATGATGCGCGTCAGCGCCGAGGTGAACGGGCTGTGGCCGTCGGTGCCGTCCAACGCGACCTCGCCTGGCGCCGTGGCGTAGGCTATCAGCGTGCCGGCCGGCGCGGTGACAGGTGCGAGGCCACGGGAGAGCCCACGCGCTGAACTCTCGAACGGATTGTTCCGGCAGGAATCCAGGATCGCGATCTTGACCCGCGCCGCCGCCCCTTTCATCGCTCCCAACAATTCTTGCAGATTGACGGCTTGCACCGGAATTTCCGACTCGGATGAAATATCGGCACCAATCGGGATCAGGTAGTTCTGGCCCGCCACCTGAACAGCGTGCCCCGCATAATAGAACACGCCGACACTGTCCGGCCGCTTCAGCCGCCGCGAGAATTCTATGAACGCCTGCCGCATCGTCGCCATGTCGGCGTCGGTCTGCTTGATGACGTCGAAACCAACGCCCTTCAAGGCGCGCGCCATCTGCTCGGCATCATTCTTTGGATTGGCAAGTCGCGCCGTCGCATAGCCGGCGTTGCCGATTACCAGCGCGATGCGCGTTTCAGCCTGCCCCGGCGTCGCAGCAGCGAACAACCAGACCAGCAGCGCCAAGGCAGTCACAAGCCTCATCGGTCGGCACTCTCGCAGTGCCGTGCCCGAATTGCTGTCTGCCAGCGGTGCCTTCGCAGTGCCCATTGGACGCACTGCCCTTTCCTCGTTCGAACCGAATCGGATCGTTCAAGAGTAGCGATCGAACCGGTGCAAGCCAGTGGCGGTCATGTCCTGTCCACGACCGAGTCCAAGTCAGCAGGTAATCGGCCCGCCAAACAGCATTAACGAAGTATTAAAACGCCAAAAGCACGATTAATCTCGATTCACACAAGTATTAGACTAACAAGACATTATCGGTTACAAAAACAATAACTGATCGACGATGTGGGTCGCGGACGGGAAATCATGGATCTTCAAGCAGCAAGAAAGCTCGACGGCAAGAGATGGTCACTGGCCAAGGTTGCCGCCTTCTTGTGCTTCGCTGCTGCTTGCGGTTTGCTGATCGGTTCCCTCAGCGGCTATCCAACTGCCAAAGCCAATGCGGCAAAGTGGGCCACAAGCGCGGTCAGGTAAGTTTCAAGACCCATCGACCCTACGGTTGATTGACGGCGTGGACGTCGCCTAATCCGTCCCTCCCTTTCGGCCACGGCCTCCCAATCGCCCCCCTTCTCTTGCTAAGAAGGGGGGCGAAATCATTTTTGGGGTGCGCATGGGGACACCGCTAATCGGTGCCGGCCGCCTTGCGCTGGACCATTGATCAGTCCTTGGCGCGCTCGACGTAGGTACCGTCGGCGATGGTGACGACAACGCGGGTGCCGGTGCCAATGTGCGGCGGCACCATGATGCGGGCGCCGTTCGAAAGGATCGCCGGCTTATACGACGATGACGCGGTCTGACCCTTCACCACCGGATCGGCTTCGACGATTTCGAGGGTGACGCGGGCCGGCAATTCGATGGCGACCGGAATGCCATCGTGCAGGCTCAGCGTGCATTTCATGTTTTCCTGCAGGTAGATCGCCTGCTCGCCGATCACTTCCTTCGGCACCGGCACCTGTTCGAAGTTCTCGGGATGCATGAACACGTAGCCCTGTTCATCCTCATAGAGGTAGTTGAAATCCTGTTCATCAAGGTACGCGCGCTCGACCTGATCGGTGGTCCGATAGCGCTCGGTCACCTTGACGCCGTCCGCGATGCGGCGCATTTCCAAGTGCGTAACCGGCGTGCCCTTGCCAGGATGAATGTTCTCGGCGTGCATGACGACGGCGAGCTTGCCGTCGAGGTCGAGCACGTTGCCCTTGCGGATCGAGCTAGCAATGACTTTGGTCACGAACAGTCTCCCGTTGCAGCGCGTGCTGACGCACGCGCGTAAAGGCCGGGGCACCCATCGCGCACCCGTTGATTTCGCCTTGGTTGGCGCTGTCCATACTCTGTTCCGTCTCCAAGGCCAAGGGGCGCTGGCGTGTCGGGTAGCCCGGGCATGAACGGGTCCGCCGACAAATCACCCTGGTGGTCGGCCAACGTTCACGCCGACCGGCGACCGCTCCTGCTCACCCGCAATCGCATCAAGTCCGCAATCAGGGCATGGTTCGAGGCTCAAGGCTTCGTCGAGGTCGAGACCGGCGTCCTGCAGGTTTCACCCGGCAACGAGACCCACCTGCATGCGTTTAAGACCGAGGCGATCGGCACCGACCTCTCGCGGCGGGATTTCTACCTGCACACCTCGCCGGAGTTCGCCTGCAAGAAGTTGCTGGCCGCTGGCGAAGACAAGATCTTCACTTTCGCGCCAGTGTTCCGCAACCGCGAGCGAGGCGCCCTGCATGCGCCGGAATTTACCATGTTGGAGTGGTATCGGGCAGGCAGCTCCTATCAAACTTTGTGGCACGATTGCGCGGCGATGCTGAAGATCGCGGCTGATGTCGCGGGCCGCCAGCATTGGTCCTGGCGCGGGCGGCCTTGCGATATCGCGGTCGACCACGACTGGACCACGCTCGATCAGGCATTTCATGACTATTGCGGCATCGCGCTGCGCGACATGTACGACGGCCAAGCGCCGAACCGCGACCTGTTCGCCCGCGCCGCCACTGGGGCCGGTGTCCGCTGCGCCCCCGACGACACCTGGTCGGACATCTTCTCGCGCGTGTTGACCGAGAAGATCGAACCCCGCCTCGGCAACTTCCGCCCTGAGATCCTGTGCGAATATCCAACCCACGAGGCGGCGCTTGCCCGCCCTCTTGCTGATGACCCGCTGGTTGCCGAGCGGTTCGAGTTGTATGTCTGCGGCGTTGAACTCGCCAACGGCTTCGGCGAATTGACGGACGCTGGCGAACAGCGCCGTCGCTTCACGGCCGAGATGGACGAGAAGGCCCGCATCTACGGTGAGCGCTATCCGATCGACGAGGATTTTTTGGCAGCGCTTGCTCAGATGCCGCAGGCTTCGGGCTGCGCGCTCGGATTCGATCGGCTGGTGATGCTGGCGACCGGCGCGCCCTCGGTCGACCACGTGATCTGGACGCCGATGCCGGAAATCGGCACATAGGCGAACCATGAACGCCGTCATTCGCCCCCTGTCGACCATCGACGGCCTTGCCGCCGCCGGCATCGTCGCGCCCGAACGTGTGGCCGAACTCGGCCGTGTCGCGGCCCGCTATGCCGTGGCCGTGACACCGGCGATGCTGGCCACCATCGATCCGGCCGATGCCGCCGATCCCATCGCCCGCCAGTTCGTGCCCGACATCCGCGAACTGGAAACCCGCGCCGACGAAGCCGCCGACCCGATCGCCGATGAAGCCAACAGTCCGGTCGCCGGCATCGTCCATCGCTACCCCGACCGCGTGCTGCTGAAGGTCGCCAGCGTCTGCCCGGTCTATTGCCGCTTCTGCTTTCGCCGCGAAACCGTTGGTCCCGATCTCGGCCACAGCCTGGGAGCCGATGAGATTGGCGCCGCGCTCGACTACATCCGGGCGACACCGGCGATCTGGGAAGTGATCCTGACCGGCGGCGATCCGTTGATCCTGTCGCCACGCCGCGTTCGCGAAATCACGCAAGGCCCTGTCAGAGATCCCCCACGTGAAAGTGCTGCGCTGGCACAGCCGCGTGCCGGTGGTCAGCCCAGAACGGGTGACTGATGAACTGGTCGATGCACTCAAGTCCACGCACCAGGCAGTTTACGTTGCGCTGCACGCCAACCACCCGCGTGAGCTGACACCGGAGGCACGGGCCGCCTGCGCCCGGCTCGTCGATCGCGGCATCGTCATGGTCAGCCAGAGCGTGCTGCTGGCTGGCATCAACGACGACGCGGCGACGCTCGACCAACTGATGCGGGCCTTCGTCGAAAGCCGCGTAAAGCCGTACTATCTGCATCATCTCGACCGCGCCCCCGGCACTAGTCATTTCCGCACTACAATTGCCGAGGGCCAAGTTTTGATGCGGCAACTGCGTGGCCGGTTATCAGGCCTGGCTCAACCGACCTACGTCATCGATCTGCCCGGCGGCCACGGCAAGATGCCGATTGGGCCGGACTACATCGCCAGTGCGGCGACGGGCACTACCAGATCACGGACTACCAAGGTGTCGCCCACGACTACTGTGACTGCGGGCACGGCCACGAACCGAGCCGATAGACCTGCGCCAGCAACACCGCCCGGCCTCGACACCGGTCAGTTCAGCCAGCGTGGCGTGCGCGCGGCGTAGGCCTGCCACGCGGCACCGAACTTGAGCGCGAGATGGGCTTCCTCGCGCTTGATCGCGAGATGATGCACGGCGACAGCCGCCATAAGGCCCGTAACAACGAACCAGAAATTCGCGAACGCTGCCGACGCCCCCAGCATCATGATCGTATTGCCGACATAGATCGGATTGCGGGTGAAGCGGAACGGCCCGGTTGTGACCAGCGCGGTCGCCGCCCGATGCGGCAGGATGTTGGCACGCGCGCGCGCCATCGTGACCATGGCTGAAACGTCGAGCATGACCCCACCAGCCAGGATCGCCCAGCCGATGCGGCTCGCCCACACGGGCAACTGCGCATCGTTGGCAATGACCCTGTCGATCAGCACCGCCACGAGTGCGGCTGAAATGTAGAGCAACGGCGGCCATGGGATGCTGTTGGGTGAAACAGCATATCGGGACTTGGTGTCCATTCCGCCAAACCCTCAGTCGGAACGGCGAGCACAACGCTCACGCCGCCTCGCGGCCATAGTACAGCATCGAAACGTGCTCGGCCTCGGCGAAGAACAACCATCGCTCGACGCCGACGCCGGCCGCTGCCGACAACACGGCAACCATCGCGAGCACGGCGGACAATGTCGAGCCCGCGACCAGGATCAGCGAGGTCAGGATCGCCGGCAACACAAACAGCAACACGGTCGCGATCTGGCGCAACCGGTCGGCGTGCTTGCGGGCGACCTCGAAGCCCATCTCGCGCATCACGAAGTTGGCTTGGGTATGCGGCGGGTCGAGGGTGCGGACACGCCCCATATTGCCAAGGCCGGTGGCGTCGCCAATCGTGTGCGTACGCCGCTCATTGTCGATGGCGCTCCAGTACGTCGCCTTGGTGATCCAGCCAGCCACCAAGAGAACCAGCATCAGCCAGATCGCGCGCGTCGAGACGTAGCCGGTGAGAGTGGCCAGGATGGCATTGAGCAGCAGTCGCCCGGTCATCAGCGCCAGCAGCACGTAAATCGGCGCCACCAGGCGGTGATGCCAGGCACGAATGGTCGTCAGCGACGCATAGATCATGCCGGTGCAACAGACGGTGGCGAGCGCGCTGACAGCGCTCAGGAGGCCGAGCATGCGGAACCAGCAACGATTGGCGCCCGCTCCCGTACAGCCAGTCGAGTGCCAGCAGGCCGCCGACGAAATAGGTCACCATCGCGACCACGCCCTCGCGTGACAGCCACGAGGTCCGCCACTGCGAAAACGCCCGCCACGCCCGCTCGGGTCGGCCGAGATGCGCGGTCGACGACAGCAGGCCGACGGTGATCAGAAGGAACGAAAGGCCGAAGCCGACAAGGCCGATATCGCCCGGTCGCGACGTGCCGCCGCCCGCGAACGCGCTGAGCGCCAGCCAGAACAGCAGCCCGTAGCCGGCGCCCGAGGCGCAGGTGAAGACGATGACGGAGTAGGCGGGATGCATGAGGGTCTCGTCAGGTAATGCGAAGCATGGCGCCATCGACCGGGATCGCGGCGCCGGAGATATAGCGGGCAACGGGTGAGGCCAGGAACACGACGAGTGCCGCCAGATCCTCCGGTTCGCCGAAATGGCCCATCGGAATGAACTTGGCGATGAATTCGTCGCGCGATGCGTCGGTCGGATGCAGCTTATTGCGGATCTGCTCGGAGTTGATGCGGCCGGGCGCAATCGCATTGACGGTGATGCCGTGCGGCGCCAACTGGATCGCCAGCGTGCGCGACCACGAGTTCAGCGCCGATTTCGCCGCACCGCTGGCATTGAGGCCTGGCGCCATCAGCGCGCCGGTGAGATTGACGATGCGGCCCCACTTCGCGGCCTTCATCGCCGGCACCAGCCGGTCGGTCAGGCGGCGCACGCCGGCGAAGTTGAGCGCCATCGACTCTTCCCACGCCGCGTCGTCGGCGAGATCGGTCATCGGCCGCGACGCGCCGGCGTTGTTGACGAGGATGTCAACGCGGCCGCCGAGGGCCGCGAGTGCGGCATCGGCGATCATCCCAGGGCCATCGCGCGTCGTGACGTCGCCGAGCACGATGGCGGGCGCCACGCCTCCCGCCGCCACCACTGCCTGCGCCGTTTCCTCCAGCCCCTCGCGGCGCCGCCCGGCAATCGCGAGCTTCACGCCCTCCGCCGCCAGCGCCACCGCAATGCCGCGGCCGATGCCGGAAGTGGCGCCGGTGACGAGGGCGGTGCGTCCATCAAGTTGGAGTTTCATGGTCTCGTTCCCAATCTTGGTGACAGCGTATCGAGAAGTTGTCCCATGGCGGTGATCGCATCCAAAGTGTCATCCCGGGGCTTGTCCCCGGGACCCATGGTGCCACAACTTCGAGCAGCACGATGATGTCGCGATGGGTCCCGGCAATAAATGCCGGGATGACACCTGTGGATTGGGAGCATCGATGTATCCCCGAAGCGCATCACCGTGACAACACCTTGTCGGCCCAGGCGAAGAAGCGAGCGGCGGTGGTGCCAGCTTCGGTGGCGGACGGCGTGATTGGTTTCATGTCTGATGCGGGCTTGGCGGTCGCCGGTCTTGCGCGGGGCGGCAGATACTTGTTGACCGGCTTGTAGCCCATCTCGGGCAGCAGATCGAAACCGTCGCGCGACGCCACCAGCTTCGACACGGCGCTGTCCTTGTCGCCGAGGTCGCCGAAGTGGCGCGCGCCGGTCGGGCAGGCCTTGACGCAGGCCGGCACGCGGTCTTCCGGCTCGAAGGTTTCGTTGTAGATCCGGTCGACGCATAGCGTGCACTTCTTCATCACGCCCTCGGTGTAGTCGTACTCGCGGGCGCCGTAGGGGCAGGCCCACGAGCACAGCTTGCAGCCGATGCAGGTGTCCGGATTGACCAGCACGATGCCGTCCTCGGCGCGCTTGTAGGAGGCCCCCGTCGGGCACACGGTCACGCAGGCCGGCGTCTCGCAATGCAGGCACGAGCGCGGGAAGTGCACGGTGCGGCCAGTATCGCCCTCGCCGACTTCGTAGGAGTGCACGCGATTGAGCCACGTGCCGTGCGGGTCTTTGCCATACTTGTCTTCGTCGCTCAGCGGGCCCGAGACCGCGCTCTGCGTGTTCCATTCCTTGCAAGACGTCGCGCACGCCTGACACCCGACGCAGGTATCGAGATCGATGACGAGACCGAGCTTTTTGGACGAGGGTGGCGGGAGCGTGGTCATGGCTTTCCTCCCTGGTACCGCAACCGCTCGAACCTCGGCTCGCTCTCTTCCGCCTCACCTTCCGCGCACTTTTCCAATGCTACGCGCAGGTCGTACCAGGCGGCTTGGCCGGTGATGGGGTCGCTGTTGGAGAAGCGGTAGCCGCCCTCGCGCTCGGGCAGCAATTCCGCGATCAGATGATTGAGCAGGAAGCCGCGCTTCGACTCCGGCGCGTCCTTGTCGAGCGCCCAGGCGCCGGATCGTTTGCCGATGGCGTTCCAGGTCCAAACCGTCTCGCGGTTGACGCCGTCCATCAGCCGCACCTGACACTTGATGCGGCCGAGCGGGCTCGCGAGCCACACCCAGTCGTCGTCGGCGATGCCCTTCTCGACGCCGAGATCGCGATGCACGTAGAGCCGGTTCTCGGCCGTGATCTGGCGCAGCCACGCGTTCTGCGATCCCCACGAATGGTACATGTGCATCGGCCGCTGGGTGATGGCGTAGAGGGGATATCCCCTCTCCCCGTCCTTGACGGGGAGAGGGTTAGGGTGAGGGGCGGCAACAGGCGCCGGCGCATGCAGCCGCCCCTCACCCTCGGCCGGAATCGGCTGTTTAGTATTGGCCACAACCAACTCGGGCCGGCCTCTGCCCTCTCCCCGTGAAGAACGGGGAGAGGTAGAAGAAGTGAACGGCTCGTAGAAGAAAGGCAGCGGATCGAAATACGTCTCGATGCGATTTCGGTGTGTTTCCGGCGGTTGCACCGCGCCATGCCCGCGCGCCGCGAGACGGAACTTCTGCAACGGCTCCAGATAGAGCTGGAAAATGATCGGATCGGCATTGCCGATGAAGCCCGCGCCCTTCGCCCATTCGAGATAGGCCTTGTTGGCGTGCTTGTAGAAGCGCTGGTCGTCGCTGAAGTGATGTTGATGGAAAGCGCCGCCCGCGATGTACTGCTCCAACTGCTTCGGGTTGACCTCCCCCTTGCCATAGGCCTTGCCGTCCTTACCGCGATAGCCAGCCAGAGGCCCGATGCCGGGCGCGCGCTCGTGGTTGACGATGTAGTCGGCATAGCCGCCGGGGAACTTCGGTTTGCCATCGAGGGTGACGAACCCCGGCAGCCCCAGCCGCGCGCCGATATCGATCAGGACGCTTTGGAACGGCCTGACGTCGCGGTCGGGCTCGACCACCGGCTGACGGATCGAATCCGCGGCGGCATCGGGATCGGAAATCGGCCGGTCCAGCATCGAGATGCAATCCCAGCGTTCCAGATAAGTCGTATCCGGAAGAATGAGGTCGGCATAGGGCACCATCTCCGACATGTAGGCGTCGGAGTAGATGATCTTCGGGATCTTGTAGGCGCCGCTCTCGTCCTTGGCGGTGAGCTGGCCCAGCACCGCCGGAATGTTCATCGACGAATTCCAGCTCATGTTGGCCATGTACATGAACAGGGTGTCGACCGGGTACGGATCGCCGTTGGCGGCGTTGGAGATTACCATGTGCATCAGGCCGTGGGCGGAAAGCGGCGCGTCCCAGGAGTAGGCCTTGTCGATGCGCTCCGGGTTGCCGTCGGGGCAAACGAGTAGATCCTCCGGACCCTGAGTGAAACCGAGCGGCGCGCCCGCCAGCGGCGTCATCGGCTTCACCGTGTTGTGCTTGCCGGCCGGCTTGTTCGGCGGCGGGGTCGGACGCGGGAATGGCGGCTTGTAGCGGAAGCCGCCGGGGCAATCGATCGAGCCCAGGATGATCTGCAGGATGTGCAGCAGGCGGCAAGTCTGGAAGCCGTTCGAATGGGCTGATATACCGCGCATCGCGTGCATCGACACCGGCCGGCCGGTGGTCTTTTCGTGCCGGCGGCCGTGCGTGTCGGTCCAGGGTATATCGAGTTCGATCTGCTGCTTGAAGGCGGTGTCGGCGAGTTCCGACGCGATGCGCCGGATGGTGGCGGCGGCAATTCCGGTCGCGGCTTCGGCCTTCTCGGGCGTGTACTCGTCGCCGAGATAGCGCGCCGCCAGCAGTTGGAAGCCGGGGCGCGCGGTGCGCCCATCGGCGAGCTTAAATTCACCGACCAGGGCCGGCGCAATGCCCGGCTGGGTTGCATCGACCAGCCCGCCTGACGTCTTGTCGAAGCATAGCGGCTTGCCCTGCGCATCGCGCGCGAACAAGCCGGCGTCCGCGCCTTTGCCTTCGTCGATCACCAGCCAATGGGCGTTGGTGTAGCGGACGAGATAATCGAGATCGACGTTTTGCGTGCGTAGCAATTCATGGATCAGTGCCGCGACAAACATGCCGTCGCTGCCCGGTCGGATGCCGAGCCACTCGTCGGCGATGGCGTTGTAGCCGGTGCGGATCGGGTTCACCGACACGATCTTGACGCCGCGCGCCTTGAGCTTTCCCAGCGCCTTCTTGATCGGGTTCGAGGCATGATCCTCGGCGACCCCGAACAGCATGAAGTACTTGGTGCGCTCCCAATCGGGTTCGCCGAACTCCCAGAACGAGCCGCCAAATGTGTAGAGGCCGGCCGCTGCCATGTTGACCGAGCAGAAACCGCCGTGCGCTGCGAAATTCGGCGTGCCGTACTGCTGTGCGAACCAGCCGGTCAGTGCCTGGCTTTGGTCGCGGCCGGTGAAGAAGGCGAGCTTCTTCGGATCTGATTTGCGGACGTCGCCGAGCCAACTCGTCGCAATCTGCAAAGCTTCGTCCCAGCTGATTTCCTCGAACTCACCTGAACCGCGCGGCCCCACCCGCTTCAGCGGCGCCGTCAGGCGAGCCGGCGAGTAGTGCTGCATGATGCCAGCGGCGCCCTTGCCGCACAGCACACCCTGGTTCACCGGATGGTCCCGATTGCCTTCGATGTAGCGGACCTGCCCATCGCGCAGATGCACTTTGATGCCGCAACGGCATGCGCACATGTAGCAAGTGGTGCACTTCACCTCGTCGCCGATGGCGCGCGACAGATCGATCGTCGGTTCGATGATGCTCAACGGCTGAAGGCCTCGCGCTCGCTCTCATGACGTTCAGCCCGCGAGCCGAAACATCTCATGATGCGAGACTGCCATCACGCAGGCCGGGTCACAACTGGTTTGTGTGAACGGAACCAGTGCGTGGACAAGGCCGGCGGACTGATGCAATATTCCATTAGAACGAGTGCCAACAAGGGCACCGCAGGAGGGGGAAAAATGATCAATCGCCGTAAATTACTGTTGAATACGACGGCTGCTTCGGCGGCGGTTTGGTCGGGGATCGGCGGCAAAGCCGCAGCTCAACCGGTCGAAATGCTGAAGATCATGGTACCGGCAGCGCCGGGCGGCGGCTGGGACCAGACCGGCCGCACCATCGAACAGGTTCTTCGCGCCATCAAGGCCGTCAATGCCGTGCAGGTGACCAATGTCGCCGGCGCCGGCGGGACGGTTGGCTTGCCCCAGTTCGTCAATCAGTGGAAGGGCCAGGGCAACGCGCTGATGGTCGGCGGCATGGTGATGGTCGGCGCCATCATTGCCAACAAGAGCGCCGTCAAGCTGAGCGCTGTAACGCCGATCGCGCTGCTGACTGGCGAAGCCCAGGCGCTGGTCGTGCCGGCCTCATCCCCGTTCAAGACCGCCAAGGACTTCGCCGATGCATTGAAGGCGGATTCGACCAAGGTGCCGGTGGCAGGTGGCTCAGCCGGCGGCACGGATCATATCCTGCTCGGCATGATCGCCAAGGCGGTCGGCGTGCCCGCGGCCAAGGTCAGCTACGTCGCATTTTCTGGCGGCGGACCAGCTGTCGCCGCTCTGCTCGGCTCGCAGGTTGCGGCCGGTATCTCGGGCTACGGCGAATTCGCTGAGCAGATCAAAGCCGGCAAATTGCGCGCCTTGGCCGTTTCGTCCGACAAGCGATTGCCCAATCTCGACATTCCGACGTTGAAGGAGCAAGGCATCGACGTCGAGTTGTTCAACTGGCGCGGTGTATTTGCCCCGCCGGGCATCACCGACGAGCAGCGCAAGGCGATGGTCAGCCTGATGGACAAGATGGCAGCCTCACCCGAGTGGGCTGAAGCGTGCACGAAGCGCGATTGGACTCGGATCACCAAAACCGGCGACGCCTACAAGACGTTCATCGACGCCGAGATCGTCCGGCTTGAAGCCGTCCTCAAAGATCTAGGGATCGGCTAGTATGCTGCACGACTCCGTGCCTGGGGTTGCGCGGCGCTTCCCACGCGGAGAGCTTGCGATCGCGTTGGCGGTAATGCTGCTGGCAACGGCGATATACTGGCAGGTTGTGACCATGCCGGTGTCGCCGTTGTATGCCAAGGTCGGCCCGACGCTTGTGCCGACACTAGTTGCATTCGCGCTGTTCGGTCTGGGAACAGCGCTATTGGCTTCGGCCCTGCGTGGCGGCTGGCAAGCGACCGAGGAGAAGGAGGCAACTCCCGATCGCTCGGCGCTTGGCTGGATCGCGGCCGGCCTTGCCTTGAACCTGCTGCTGATCGGCACCGCTGGTTTCACGATCGCGTCGACGCTCATGTTCATCTGCGTCGCGCGTGGTTTCGGCTCTCGGCGGATCACCCGCGATGCGCTCTACGGCGCAACTTTCGCGTTGATCGCCTATTTCGGTTTTGCCAAGACACTTGGCATCAATATCGGCTCCGGGCTGGTCGAGAATTTTCTAGAGTCGATCCTTACATTGGTCGGAAAGTCGTGAGATGGAAGCACTTGCCGGCCTGATGAAGGGCTTCGCGGTCGCCCTGACGCCCATCAATCTCATGTGGTGTCTGATCGGCACCACGCTTGGCACGGCGATCGGTGTGTTGCCCGGGCTTGGCCCAGCGCTGACCATTGCACTGCTGCTGCCCATTACCTTCAAGGTGGACCCGACTGCGGCCTTCATCCTGTTCGCCGGCATCTACTACGGCGCCATGTATGGCGGCTCAACAACCTCGATCCTGTTGAACACGCCCGGTGAGAGCGCCACCATTGTCACCGCGCTCGAAGGCAACAAGATGGCCCGCAAAGGCCGTGCTGGTGCCGCCCTGGCAACTGCCGCCATCGGCTCTTTCGTGGCCGGCACCATAGGCACGCTTGGCATCACGTTCGTAGCACCGTTGGTCGTCGATTTGGCGCTGAAGTTCGGACCGGCGGACTACTTCGCATTGATGATCCTCGCCTTCGTCACCGTATCGGCGGTGTTGGGTTCGTCCGCGATCCGTGGTCTGAGCGCCCTTCTGTTCGGTATCTGGCTGGGCATGATCGGCGTCGACCTGCAGACCGGACAGGCGCGGTTCACATTCGGGGTGCCGGAACTGCTCGACGGCATCAACGTCATCATTGTCGCCGTCGGCCTGTTTGCGGTCGGTGAGACACTCTACACAGCATCGCGTTATAGCGCTGGCGGCGACGAGGTGATCCCGCTCAAGGGTTCACTGTGGATGACACGCGAGGAGTGGTCGCGGTCCTGGAAGCCATGGTTGCGCGGCACCGCGTTCGGCTTCCCGATCGGTGCCATGCCGGCCGGCGGCGCCGAAATTCCGACGTTCCTGAGCTACTACACGGAAAAGAAGCTCTCGAAGCATCCGGAAGAATTCGGCCATGGCGCCATCGAGGGGGTGGCCGGTCCGGAAGCCGCCAACAATGCGTCCGCGGCTGGCGTGCTGGTGCCGATGCTGACCCTGGGCCTGCCTACTTCCGCGACCGCCGCGATCATGCTTTCGGCATTCCAGAGCTACGGCATCAATCCCGGGCCATTGCTATTCCAGAGCCAACCCGAACTGGTCTGGGGGCTGATCGCGTCGCTCTTCATCGGCAATGTGATGTTGCTGGTGCTCAACCTGCCGATGATCGCATTGTGGGTAAAGATGCTGATGATCCCGGCCCCACTGCTGTACGCGGGGATTCTTGTGTTCGCGACCATCGGTACCTACGGCATCACCCAGTCGATCACCGACCTGATGCTGCTCTATGCCATCGGCGCGATCGGCTACATGATGCGACGCTATGATTTCCCAACCGCGCCGGTGATTATCGGGATGATACTCGGCCCCCTCGCCGAACAGAACCTGCGACAGGCCATGACCATCTCTGCTGGCGACTGGACCGTGTTTTTCACCCGCCCACTTTCGGCGACGCTTCTAGCACTGGCGGCGCTCGCGATGATCGGCCCCAAGCTCTACGATATCGCGACCCGATCCCGGCATGGGACGGTGAGCGGTGGCGACGCCTGAGGCAGTCGCCACCAACCGCAGTCCGCCTACAGCGCTGCTCCGCCGCGTCCCATGGCGGCGATGCCAGTCCGCGAGACTTCGACCAGCCCCAAGCCAGTCATGATGGCGATGAACTGTTCGATCTTGCTGGTGCGGCCGGTCAGTTCGAATACGAAATGCTCGGTCGAGGCGTCGATGACGTTGGCGCGAAAGATCTCGGCAAGGCGCAATGCCTCAATCCGCTCGTTGCCCTTGCCCGCGACCTTGATCAACGCCAGTTCGCGCTCCAGCGGATCACCGAGCAGCGTCAGATCGACGACTCGATGCACCAGCACCATCCGCTCAAGCTGGTTCTTGATCTGCTCGATCGTCGCCGGCGTGCCGCGCGTGATCAGCGTGATACGCGACAGGTGCTTCTCATGCTCGGTCTCGGTCACGGTGAGGCTGTCGATGTTATAGCCGCGCGCGGTGAACAGATTGACCACCCGCGCGAGGATGCCGGGTTCGTTGTCGACCAGCACCGACAGGGTGCGCTGGACAATTTCAACGTTCGCTGGAGGATCGGAGTAGTGCGACTGCTTCTGGGTCTGGGTCATGGCTCTCAGGCTTTCCTTGCGCGCAGGTCTTCGATGACGGCTTCGGTGGCGTTACCGTTGTCGCCCAATACCCAGGGCTCGGCGGCGGCCTCTGCAAGCCACTGCTGGTAGGCGGGATGCGCCAGCACGGCATCGACGTAGGCTTGGGACACCGGATCGATCTCGATCGAATAGGTGCGCAGTCGCGTGCACACCGGAGCGTACATGCCGTCGGCCGCGGAGAAGGCGCCGTAGAGGAACGGTCCGCTGGCGCCGAACTTCGCTCGCGCCTCGCGGAAGATGGCGGTGATACGGGCGACGTCGGCTGCGACCGCCGGGCCGCGCTCTTTCGCGGCGAACCGCTTGGTCACCTCCATGGCACAGGCCTGACGCAGGCCCTGGAACCCTGAATGCATCTCGGCTGAAATACTGCGCGCGTGGGCGCGGGCCTTGGCGTCCTTCGGCCAAATGGCGTGAGCGGGGAACTTGTCGGCGAGATATTCGAGGATCGAAAGCGTCTCCCAAACCGACACGTCGCCGTCGACCAGCGCCGGCACCTTGCCCGAAGGCGAATGCTCGATGATGCGATCACGCGTGTCGCCCGACCGCAATTGGATCAGCATCTCCTCGAACGGGATGCCGAACGCCTTCATCACGATCCATGGCCTCAGCGACCACGACGAATAGCACTTGTTGCCAATGACGAGTTTCAAGAGTGACATCCTGGATTTCAGGGAGCGATAAGTACAATTGTATCTGAGAAGTCACGCAGTCGCTTGCGTAGCTTTTCATCGAAAGTGGCGAAAGTCGCGATCGTGTTCATTTCACAACTCGACAGATGCAAGGCGTCGGCAAAGTCTGCTCCGGAACGATAGGCTGCCAGCACGCGATGCAACACTGCGCCGCCTTCAACCAATACGTTGTCGAGGCCGCAGAAACTCTCAAGACTCGCGGCTACGGTGGCACTTGGCAACCCATAGAGCCCACGCAACACCCATTCCGCCTCGAGCAGTACTGTTGTGCTCACAAAAACGTCTTCCTTGGCGATCAACCTTGCGGCCCGCGCCACCTGTTCACGGTGGTCATCGACGACGATGCGGATCAGAACGTTCGTATCGATCGCGATCATTTCTTGGGCTTCCCACCGAAACGCCGCCGAGCCTCGGCCAACACTGCCTCGTCCATCTCCTCTATCGTCCTTGACGGCCCCTTGTAGCCGGCGCAGCCGATCACATCCTTGAGTTGCGTGCGGGGAAAGGCGCGTTCTGGCCGCAACAAGATACCGTTCGCAACCTCTTCGACCACGAAGACGGTTCCTTCCCGCCAGCCGTATGCATCGCGGACGGCTTTCGGGATGATGATCTGGCCTTTGCTGGATAGCGTGGTCGTGTCCATTTCCTCACCTTCGGTAAGATCACTGTAAGACCCATCTTACTTTCGTCTTACCACTCTATCTATCTCACTCCTGCCCCTTCGGGAACCGCAACTTGGTGAATACCGGCAAACCGTGCTTGTCGATGTCGGCGATGAGCTTGCGAGCGTCGGCTTCCTTAATCTTGTATTTCGCCATCGCGCCTCCAACCCGGGCGAGCATGGCGCGCACCAGTTCATCAGGCACCGGAATTCCCATCCGCTCCCGGTCGCTGACCGGTAGGCGGGCATAGACCGCCGCCGTGATCTTCGAATGGATGTAGTCCTGCACCAGACACCCTTCGAGGGCCGAGCCGAACTCCTCGGCCAGCGCGTGCGTCTTGTAGCAGTTGGAAATGAACTCGAACGCTCCGAGCGCCCCCTTGGCCTGCTGCAGCTTCGCCAAATGCTCTGCCGACGCCTTGATATTGGCGACATGGTCCCAGGTCTTGGCCTGGGCGTCAGTCGACGCCAGGATCAGCGGCGCCGACATCAACAAGGCACTCATTGCCATTCGAAGCGTGGTGGCGAATTTGATCATTTGGACTTCCCCTGGAATGCACAACCGGCGGCACGCAAGACACTCGAACGAGCGCTGTGGTCGATTTGCGGCATGCCCCACCACTTCGCCCGTTTGCGTCGGTACCGTGGCCGTCCGGCTCACACCAGCATCTTGCCTTCCTTGCTGATCGCCTTGCCGATGCTGTCCTCGCTGGCGTCGCCGAGCAGCATCTCGTTGTGCGCCTTGCCGGACGGGATCATCGGGAAGCAGTTAGCGAGTTGCGTCACCCGGCAATCGAACAGCACCGGCCGGTCGCAGGCGATCATTTCTTTGATCGCGTCGTCGAGTTCGGAGGCCTTGTCGCAGCGGATGCCGACGCCGCCGTAGGCCTCGGCGAGCTTGACGAAATCCGGCAGCGCCTCGGTGTAGCTCTCCGAATAGCGGTTACCGTGCAGCAGTTGCTGCCATTGCCGCACCATGCCCATGTATTGGTTGTTGAGGATCATTACCTTGACCGGCAGGCGGTACTGGATCGCGGTCGACATCTCCTGGATGTTCATCAGGATCGAGGCGTCACCGGCGATATCGACCACCAGCGCCTTCGGATGCGCGATCTGCACGCCAATTGCCGCCGGCAAACCATAGCCCATGGTGCCGAGCCCGCCCGAGGTCATCCAGCGATTGGGCTTTTCGAAGTGGTAGTGCTGCGCCGCCCACATCTGGTGCTGGCCGACCTCGGTCGTGATGTAGGCATCGCGGTCTTTTGTCAGCTCATAGAGCCGCTCGACCGCGTACTGCGGCATGATCACGTCGCCGGACTGCTTGTAGCCCAGCGACTTCTTCGCCCGCCACGTGTCGATCTGCTTCCACCAGACCTTGTGGGCGGCCTTGTCGACCTGCGGCGCGCGGGCTTTCCACACCCGCAGAATGTCTTCCAGCGCGTAGGTCACATCACCGACGATCGGCACCTCGACGCGCACGTTCTTGTTGATCGACGACGGATCGATGTCGATGTGGATTTTACGGCTGTTGGGCGCGAAGGCATCGAGCCTGCCGGTGATGCGATCGTCAAAACGCGCGCCGACGTTGATCATCACGTCGCAGTCATGCATCGCCCAGTTGGCTTCGTATGTGCCGTGCATGCCTAGCATGCCGAGCCACTGCTTGTCGGATGCCGGGTAGGCGCCAAGGCCCATCAGCGTCGAGGTTATGGGAAAGCCGGTGAGCTTGACGACCTCGCGCAGCAGTTGGCTGGCCTTCGGGCCCGAATTGATGACGCCGCCACCGGTGTAGAACAGCGGCTTCTTGGCACCGATCATCAGGTCGACGGCCTTCTCGATGCCGGCGAGTTCCGGCTTCAGCTTCGGCTTGTAGGTCTTGTGCGCGACACCTGATGGGCCGGTGTAGTTGCCCATCGCGAACTGAACGTCCTTCGGGATGTCGACCACAACTGGCCCCGGACGGCCGCTTTTCGCCACCTGGAACGCCTCGTGGATGACCCGCGCGAGATCGTTGACGTTCTTCACCAGCCAATTGTGCTTGGTGCACGAGCGGGTGATTCCGACGGTGTCGCACTCCTGGAAGGCATCCGAACCGATCAGATGGGTCGGCACCTGGCCGGTGAGACAAACGACGGGGATCGAATCCATCAGTGCATCCGCAAGACCGGTGACGGCATTGGTGGCACCCGGCCCCGAAGTAACGAGTACGACGCCAACCTTGCCGGTCGAGCGGGCATAACCTTCGGCCGCATGCACCGCGCCGCCCTCCTGGCGCACGAGCACGTGCTTGACCTTCTCCTGCTGGAAGATCTCGTCGTAGATCGGCAGCACCGCGCCGCCGGGATAGCCGAAGATGAATTCGACGCCCTGGTCCTGCAGCGCCTTGATCACCATCTCGGCGCCGGTCATCATCCGTGTCATCGTGCGACTCCGCGTTCTTGCCGGCAAATCGGATGCCGGCCTTGCTGCAGGTGCGAATGGCGCCTCCTGGCTCACAAATCAATATTCGAAATGATTTTGGTCGACGTTTCTTTCCGTTTCTTGCGTTGCGAGCCACTTTCCACGCAATCATATATCTTTTGAGCCACGTCACCTGCCGCTTGGCGAACTGGCGGGTTTCGGCCATGGCTTGCTGACAGGCGACGTCGAGCGGCAATCTTCCAGCCAGATGTTCAGCCAGTGGACGCACCCCAAGCGCCCGCATCACCGGCAGATCCGGCGACAGTCCGCGGGCCTCCAACGCTGCGACCTCGTCGAGGGCGCCGGCCTCGATCATCAGCTTGAACCGCGCATCGCAGCGCCGCATCAATGTCTCGCGCGCCGGCGACAGCACGAAGCGGGCAGTCGCGTCGGCGGCGAGCACCGGCACGCCCGGCAACCGTTGCCAATCGGCTAGCGACTTACCCGTCGCCTCGATCACCTCAAGCGCCCGCGTGATGCGTTGCGTGTCACCCGGCTTCAGGCGGGCCGCCATTTCGGGATCTTTCGCCGCCAGGATCTCGTGCATGCGCGCCGCACCGAACGCCGCCGCCTGATCGCGCAGATGCTTGCGCAGCGCCGGTTCGATCCCCGGCACTGGTGACAATCCTTCCAGCAGCGCCTTGAAATAGAGGCCGGTGCCGCCGACGATGATCGGCAGCAGGCCTTGCGTCCGCGCCGCCGCAATTACCTGGCTGACGTCCTCAACATAGCGGGCGACCGAGTAGGCATCGGCCCCGTCAACGGTGCCAAACAGCGCGTGCCGGGCCCGCGCCTCTTCAGCCGCATCGGGCCGTGCCGTCAGGACGCGCAGATCGGCGTAGACCTGCATGCTGTCGGCGTTGACGATGACGGCATGACCGATCCGTTCCGCGACCGCCAGCGCCAGCGCCGACTTGCCGCTGGCGGTCGGCCCGGCAATAAGCACGGCGCGCTTTGGGTTCATGCTATAGACATAGCTCCAAGCTGCCCCATTCCGCGAGCCCCTTAGGGGGATGACCAAAGGCCACCTATGAAGCGTTCCTATGCCCTGGTGCTGACCAGTCCGCCAGACCGCCCCTCGCTCAGTGATTTCGCGGTGGCACGCGCCTTGGCCTCAATCCCCGAGGTTGAGCGACTGGATAGCGAATGGCTGTCACCTTCGGAAGCCTGGCAGGCACGATTTCTGTCCGACACCCCGCCGACCGCAATTGCGACGCTGCGGGCTCGGGTTGCAGCAGCACTGCACGGCATCACGCTTGACGTCAACATCGTGCCGGACGAGATCGGCCGCCGTCGCAAAAAGCTGCTGGTCGCCGACATGGATTCCACCATCATCGGCCAGGAGTGCATCGACGAGATGGCCGACGTGTTCGGCCTCAAGCAGCGGATTTCCGCCATCACCGAGCGCGCCATGCGCGGCGAACTTGAATTCGAGGCGGCACTGAAAGAGCGTCTCGGCCTGCTGGCGGGCTTGAGCGAGGACGAATTGCAGGGCGTCTACGACAGCCGCATCAAGTTGATGCCCGGCGCGCGCACCCTCATTGCCACCATGAAGACGCACGGCGCCCGCACCGCGCTGGTGTCCGGCGGCTTCACGTTCTTCACGAGCAGAGTTGCCAAGGTCGTCGGCTTTGACGAACACCATTCGAACACGCTGGAATTTGCCGCGGGCAAGCTGACCGGCCACGTCGTCGGCCCGATCCTCGGCCGCGAGGCCAAGCGCGCGACGCTCGAACGGCTGACCACCGAAGGCAAGCTCGACAGCGCTGGCACCCTCGCCGTCGGCGACGGCGCCAATGACCTCGACATGATCCGTATCGCGGGCTTGGGCGTCGCCTACCGCGCCAAGCCGATCGTTGCCGCCGAAGCCGCAGCCAGCATCACCCACGGCGACCTGACTGCGTTGCTGTTTTTGCAGGGGTATAAGCGGGCTGAGTTCGTGGGGTGAGGCGGCGCGGAACGAGCGCATTCGCGCCTGAACGCGACGTCGCGACACGCGGCTCAACCGACAACTATTTGATCCAAAGCGTTAGGGGGACTGCTTTCCGCCCAGGGCAGACCAGTGTGCCGATATAGGCGTCCGATAGATCACCACTATGGGTGCACTCGATGCCGTCGATCTGCAGTTTCACCTCGACGCTGGAGGACAGCCGGGACATCCGAACCTGCATCGCACCAGTTTTTACTTCGGGACCGTCGCTGCTACAAAACCCGACGTGTTTCATTTCCATGGCGCCTGCGAGATCAGAGGCGACACGCGGGCCAGTTCTTGAGACCGCAGCAGTCAACTCCCATTCGCCGAGATGACCCGCATATCCCACAATTTGCATCGACTGGGGGATGCGGGATGTTGCAACCGCACCCAACCCAGCGGCAATCGCACCCGCTGTGACAGTGATGATCAGAGCGAGCGCTATAACAAATCTTGGCTCACGCCGGACCGCGAGACGCCACAAACCAGCACCGGACGATTGTGCCCAAGTCTTCTCGCCCATCTGGGCCTCCAGCCCTTGCTTGCCATTCCTGAGAGTAGCCGGCGGCAGCTCCTCGGCGCTCGTTCACAATGACTTCTTGGCCATGAATGCGCGTGCCTGGACAATTTCGGGTCTGGTGGCATCGGTATCGGCGGTCAGTTCCACGACCTTTGCCCAATATTGCCGGGCCCCGGCAGTGTCGCCCGACGTCTCGGCTGCCTTGGCAGCTCCCACGTAGGCGCCTAGTCTGTTCGGCTCCTTCTTCAGCGTCGCCTCGAAGGCAGCGAGCGCCTCTTTGGTCGCTCCGCGCTCAAGCAACATGACGCCATAGAGCTCGCGTGCCGGTCTCGGCACGCCTGGTGTCACCGGATGCTTCTCGGTCTTGTCCTCGGCATCGGCGGCGGCACTCATTGCCTTCAGTGCTTCATCGTGCCGGCCTTCGGCGTAAAGCACCCAGGCGGCTGTGACTTGGCGCTGGATATCGACTTGCTCGGACCAGTAGGCGTCCTTGGCCTCGCGCAGCTTGTCGCGCAGCTCGCCGAGCCTGGCGACGTCCACCTTGGCCGCTGGCACATCGCCCAATCTTGCGGCGCCCAATGCGCGGGCGAAATGCGTCATTGCTTCTGGATAGGCGAGCGAGGTGGGGCGAACCTGCAGTTTCGCGGCGGATTTCCAATCGCCAAGCTCGACAATGTAGCGCGCCGGGCTGACGGCGAGCGCATAGTGTCCGGCGAAACGCTTGTGGTCCGAAATCTTCTCCATCGAGTCGATGATTTCGCGTGCCTGTCGGTCCTGGCCTAGTTGCAGGTAGGCATAGACCGCATAATCCAAGCCGTGCAGCTGATCGTCCGATTCCTTGCTATCCTTGGCGGCGTTTGCCGAAGCGAGATTGGATGCGATCGACTCCTTCCAGTATCCGACGCGCGTGAAGATGTGCGAGGGCATGTGCAGCGCGTGCGGCGCATCGGGCGCTATTTTGGCGTAGCGGCGGGCGGCTTCAATCCCTTTGTCCGCAATCGCTGGATAGTCATAGAGATGGATCAGGTAATGCGACACACCGGGGTGCTGCGGCTGGCGTGTGTGGATTTTTTCAAGGATCGCCGCGCCCTTGAGCTGATTGGCGTAGGTTTTGTCGGCGGGCGACGCACTGGTATTCAGCGCCAGCGCGTAATGAATTTGCGCCTCGTCGTCATCGGGATACCGTTGTGCCAGTTGCTCCATGGACTTGAGATAATTCTGTAATCGAGTGCGATGGTCGACCTTGTCGAAGTCGGTATACATCGCGCGCATCGTCTCGAGATAATCGCGCTCGCGCTGCGTCTTCACCGCCATCGCCTTGGCCTTGTCCAAGGCGGCAAGTCCCAGCGGTAAGTTCTCCGCTGGTGGTGGGGCGTGCGGATTGTAGAGCAGGCTGAGCGCGATGCCCCAATTGACAATAGCGCAGTCCGGATCGGATTTCAGCGCCGCTTCGAATGCCCTTTGAGAGGCGCGGTACCAGAACGAGTGCTGGTACAGCATGGCCCTGTCGAAATGGGCCTGCGCCGCGGGCGTGCACGATGTCGAGAAATGAACTTTTCCGAGCTTCTGATCCGCCGATTGTGTGAATGCCTGCTGAGTACCCGCGATGCCGGCCGCAGCCATCATGGCTACCGCCACAACTGATGTTGTCCTTGTCATCGATGACCTCCTGTTGGCTAGGAGTATGTATCTTGACGGTTCGTTATCCGGCGTTAGCGCCGACTTCGTAGTATTCAAAGTCAAAGTAACCAAAACCAATCTCTTGCGGCGATAGTGCGCCGGCTCGCGGATGTCTGCAAGAGGCCAAATCCAATCCGACCGCCGGCTTTTGGCGTGCATCGGCCATCATCATCTGTGCGCGCGCCCTGCATCCGTCGCATGCCTTGGCGGCGGCAATGGGGATCGCGCGGCGCCCAAGCTGCGCTAGTCTCTGATCCACAACAACACCCCCAAGGGAGAGACCACCCATGTCAGCGTTCTACGAATTGCGGCAATACACCGTTCGACCCGGCAAGATGGCCGAGTTCGTCGAGGTGATGGAGAAGGAAGTGTTTCCGTTCCAGATCGGCCACGGCGCGGTGATCACCGGCAGCTTCCGCGGCGAAACCGACGACAGCGTCTATGTCTGGCTGCGCCGCTTTGAGAGCGAGGCCGAGCGCGTGCGCCTCTACAAGGAAGTCTACGAGAGCGACTTCTGGAAAAACACCATGGGCCCGAAGATCGGCACCCTCATCGTGCGCGAGAAGAACCACGTCCAACGCATCGTGCCGACGCGGCTATCGACGGCGCAGTGATGGCAGCGCTAGGCGCTCCCACCCTCTCCCCATGCGCGCAAATGCGCTGAGGGAGAGGGAAGTGAGTGCATCCATTCGCCTGGCGACCTACCCCGGCGACAGCACGTGAATAACGCGGGAAGCCACCATTTCCTTCACCTTGGCGCCATAGGCCGCCATGTGCGGCGCGGCGGCATGAGCGGCGAGATCAGCCGCCGTCGCCCATTTCTCCACCACCACGAAGGTGTCGGGGCCGAGCTTGGTCTGGATCGGGCCGATGCCGTCGGCGTCGACCGTCGGGCCATATTCAATACAGCCCTGCTCGGCCTTCACCGCCGGCACGTTGGCGTGGAAGATCTTCAAGACTTCGGCGCGCTTGCCGGGCTTGGTCGTGATGATGGCGAGTACGTGGATCATGATGTCCTCTCTGATGATGAATTAGCCTACGGCCGGCGTGGCGGTGAATTCGGCGTCGGTGACCTTCTCGAGCCAGGTCACATGCGTGCCATCGAGCGATTCATGCATCGCAATGTGCACCATGCCTTGGGTCGGCGTGGCGCCATGCCAGTGCTTTTCGAGGGGTGGAATCCAGATGCTGTCGCCGGCGTGAATCTCACGCACCGGCCCACCCCAGGTCTGCACCCGCCCCGTGCCGCTGACGACATAGAGCGTCTGCCCGAGCGGATGCGTGTGCCAGTTGGTGCGCGCACCCGGCTCGAAGCTTACGCGGGCGGAGCGCACACGGGCCGGCGCGGTGGCGTCAACAATCGGGTCCTGCCAGACCGTGCCGGTGAACCAATCCGCACTCGCCTTGCGTGTCGCGACCTTGCTGGCTGGGTGGATATCCATGATCGTTTCCTCTGGCGTGCCGTTGAATGTCTTGATTGCCGACAGGAGGACATAGTCCCGGTGGATTGTCGACAGCCAAGCCAGCCCCAATCGCATCCCAGCTCTGCAACGCGCGCCGCTGGCCGCGCCGGGGCGAACCCCCTAGCGTCACCGCAATACAAAAACATTTCGGAGGATGCGCGATGGCCACCCGCTTCGACCTTGTGATCCGCAATGGCAGTGTCGTCGACGGCACCGGAGCGGACGCGCGCGACGCCGATGTCGCCGTTGCCAATGGTCGGATCGCGGCCATCGGCAAGTTCGATGGCAGCGGCGCCGAGGAGATCGACGCCCGGGGCAAAATGGTCACGCCCGGCTTCGTCGACATCCATACCCACTATGACGGACAGGCGGTATGGGACAGCCGCACCGCGCCCTCGGCGTGGCACGGCGTCACCACGGCGGTGATGGGCAACTGCGGCGTCGGCTTCGCCCCCTGCCGGCCCGCCGATCGCGAGAAACTGGTGCTGCTGATGGAGGGCGTGGAGGACATCCCGGCGCCGGTCATGCACGAGGGTCTCAATTGGCAATGGGAAACATTCGCTGAGTATTTCGCAACGCTCAACAAGCTGCCGCGTGACATCGACCTGTGCGCCCTGCTGCCCCACGCAGCGTTGCGCGTTTATGTGATGGGCGATCGCGCCATCCGCCACGAGAAGGCAACGCCCGACGACATCGCAAGAATGCGTGCGATCACCTCGGATGCGATCAAGGCCGGCGCCTTCGGCTTCTCGACCTCGCGCACCATCAGCCACAAGACGCTGGCTGGCGACTACACGCCGACGCTGCGCGCCAATGAAGAGGAACTGCACGGCATCGCCGCTGGCCTCTCGGATGCAGGCTCCGGCTTCATCGAGATGGTGTCGGACTGGAACGAGCCGGACGCCAAATCGGAATTTGCCATGCTGCGCCGCGTCGTCGAGAAATCCGGCCGCACCGCCGTGTTCTCGCTGACCCAACGGCACGAAAAGGAGCGCTCGAACGTCTGGAAGGAACTGATGGGCTACGCCGACGACGCGGCGAAGGCCGGGCTGTCGATCCGGCCGGTGGCACCACCGCGTCCGATCGGTTTGCTGCTCGGCCTTGAAGGCAGCCAGAACCCGTTCTCGGGCACGCCGACCTACAAATCGATCGCCAAGTTGCCGCTGGCCGAGCGCGTCAAGGCGATGCAGGACCCAGCCGTGCGCGCGAAAATACTAGCCGAGGATCCGATCGCCGGCAGCACCTTTCCGCTGATCAAGCGCCTGATGTACACGCAGATGTTCCGCTTCGGAAATCCGCCGAACTACATGCCAAAGCGCGAGGACTCGGTGGCCAACATGGCTGAACGCCAAGGCGTCACCGCACCCGAAATCGCCTACGACATCCTGATCGAGGACGGTGGCCGCAACTTCATCTACGCGCCGCTGGTCAACTACTACAACTTCGACATGTCGGCGTCGGAAGCGATGCTCGACAACCGCAACACCATCATGGGCCTCGGCGATGGCGGCGCCCATGTCGGCTTCATTCTCGATGCCGGCTATCCGACCTGGCTGATGACCTACTGGGGCCGCGACCGCAAGCGCTGGAGCGTGCCGGAGGTAATCCGTCGCCTGACATCCGATACGGCAAACGCGGTCGGCCTCGCCGATCGCGGTGTGATTGCTGTCGGCCGGAAGGCCGACTTCAACGTCATCGACTGGGACCACCTGGGCTTTGATCGCCCCTATGTCACATACGACCTGCCATCGGGCGGCCGGCGCCTGCTGCAGAAGGCCGGCGGCTACGACGCCACGATCGTCTCTGGCGCCGTCACCTACCGCAACGGCGAAGCGACCGGAAACCTGCCCGGTCGCGTGGTCAAGGGCCAGCAACTGGCGGCGTAAACCGCCAACCACTCACACCGCCTTCGAAATCACCATGAAGCAGTGGACGTAGTCCATGGCATGGCCTTCCGGTTTGGCGGCGACTGCATCCTCGTAGGCCCGATAGAAGCGATCGACGATCGCCTGCCGCTCGGCGGCCGGACGCGCCTTGTCGAGCGCGCCAGCGAAAGTGCTCTCGGTCCAGGATCTGAGCGTTGGAATATAAGCCTTGGCGAATGCCTTGGCGTCGCCGTGCTGTTTGAAGTCGGCGGCATAGGGGCAGCCCGTCACCCTTGTCGAGATGTGATCAAGCCTGAGACCTGCCTTGGCGACAGCCGAATTCGCGTCGAGGAACGGGCCAGCGAACTCTTCCGGCTTCTTGTAGAACTGCGGGAACGTCGCCGCGCGATATTCGGCATTGGTGATGGCGCCCGTGTCGCGCAGCCAGCCCCAGTGCCGCGCGAACTCGCCGAACATGTTGACGCCGCCAGTGCTACCCAGATAGCGGCCGTGCTCGTCCTCGCAGAAATTGGCCAGCACCAGCTTGCCACCGGGCAGCAGTTCGGTTGCCCGCGAAAGCAGGATCGTGTCCCAATCGGCCAACGACTGGGCGCGGAACACGGCGCGCTCCTCTTCGGTGGCGCCGACCGCCTGCACCGCGTCGGCAATCGTGCCGGGCAGCCGCGAAAGCCAGTGCATCGCCGTCGCCGAAAAGCCGAGCGACAGCGTGTTGGCGGCAAGAATCTGGCGATAGAAGCTCGTCCCGCTGGCGAACGTCAGCACGCCATCCTGTTGCCCGAGTGGCGTGCCGGTCTGGTTGCCGATGTGCCCATGCAGCAAGCGAAACAGCACCGAGAAATCATTATGCGGCAGATCGGTGTAGGTGATGGTGATCGGCCGGTTCGAGCCCTTCGCCCGGATTTCGGCGACGACGCGCCGCATCAGATCGATCGATGTGCCGCCGTCGGCGCAGCCGTAGTCGGCGATCGCGAACGGGCCGTTCGAAGCCGCGATATTCATGCCAGCCAATGCTTCCATTACGAGATCGCCGGCAGCGTCGATCACCGCCTTGGCCCCGACCGTATTCTCGCTGTAGTAGCCCGCGCCTCGCATCGCGATCACCGCGCCTGCGCCACCTGCCTCCGCCATACCGTCGTCTCCCTCGAAGGTTTTCGTTGCCGCCATCCTGGGTGCGATCGGGCCGCTTCGCAAGGGTGTCGCGGATTGTGCGCACGCCGCCCCACCTCGCACGCCGTCTTCGCCCGGCAGCGCTCCGGGGGATGCTGTGATTTCTGACCGGCAAGAAGACGCCGGGCGTGATTCGGGATTCGGGGACAGTTACCGATCTGGCAATTTGGGAGCGATTACAACGCGATAGTCAAAATCGGTAACTGTCCCCGTAGGGACCCAAGTTCCGCAAGCCGTGCACGGTGTCAGGAATATTCAAGCCAAAGACCGATCGCGTCACGACGCCGTTATCTACCTTAACCAATCCAACATTAAAATGGCCGACCGCGGTGTCTGAGTATCCGTAAATCTCTAGCTGATATGTTGGCATTTCCCCAAATCCCCGTTTATAGCCGTTCTTGCGCTGTAATTAGTCCAGCGCCTTAAATTCAAGGTCGAAATACTGAGTGTTCTCGCCGTGCAGGCGGATCTCTATTCCAACAATCCAGTCTTTCATGGCAAGTTGTCTGTTCCCGCGCGAGCTCATGTTTTCCAGGCTTGGATATGTAAACAGATAAATGGGCGGCCCGCCTCTGCTTTCTTGATTAATGGTATTATACTGATGCAATGCCCGCGCTTCAGATATTTTAAGGCTTTCCGGCAACATCATGTCATCGGCAAGTGCGCGCTCTATTGTCTGCTTCAGCACAAATGGGTCAATTATGTTCGGCACTCTAAGACTGAACAGTACAATTGTGGGATTGGCGTCACGAACGACCGAATGTGGTCCGTTGGAGATAAATCTACATTTGTAAACCCATACCGGAGTTGGATTGCGGACAACCATCCTAGAATGTTCAGATGCTCGCAGCGACATTCTGCCTATGGTATTATCGTAAAATAGGTCGTTTACAAAACTCGCACTTTCCAAGCACCGTGGCGACGAAACGCCTCCATCCAAGGGGGCCTCCGCGAATTGAGATAGTGCTGCTCGCTCCACAAACAACGCGAGATACGAGAGCCTACCAACAAAATCGACACTTCTGTGGTTGGGTGCACGAGCAATCGCGCTGCTAGCATTCAATCCTGCACTGAGTGCCAGGACTGCGCACAGTTTCCGAATTGCGGACGCAGCGAAAAGGCCCATCACTATTCCATAACCTCAAGCACGCTTAGTTTCACAGCAACTAAATGCAACTGTGCTTTTAGGGCGCTATAAGCATCACACCACCCTCACATCCCTCACCCCATCCTTCACCACCATCATCCTGATCTCGCGATCGGGGAATACGGCGGCTTTGAGGTCTTTGACCATTTCTTCGGCGCCGCCGAAGGGGGCGATGGTCTCGACGACCCACAGGTGGTCGCCGCTCTTCCAGTCCTGCGGGCGCAGCTTCGAGGTGCCCTCGGCCAGCCGCGCCGAACCTCGTCCGACACCGTGCCCCAGAACACCACGCCGATCGGCTTGTCCTTGTCGTAGAACAGCCGGAACTGCTTCAGGATCACCGGCGTCATCACGAACCACTCCAGGTCCGAGATGAAGAACGACTTGTGGATCGGCGATTGCGACATCAGCCAGACGATCTCGCCCAGCACCGCCGACATCGTCTTGGCCGAACCCTCCGGCGCCGCGTACTGGAACGGGCTGCCGGCAATGGCGTTGGGGTTCGGCTTGATGCGCGCGCGACGAATTTCAGACAAGTTCTTCTTTTGTTCTTGACGCGCAGCTTCGTCCGGCATAGCCTCATCAGCATGCCTCGTACCGCCCGCGTCATCGTTCCCGGCCTGCCGCACCACATCGTCCAGCGTGGCAATCGTCGCATGACGACGTTTTTCGGCGACGACGATTACCGGGCGTACCGCACGCTGCTGGCCGAAGCCTGCCGTACGGCCGAAGTGGAAGTCGTTGCCTACTGCTTGATGCCGAACCACGTGCACCTCGTTCTGATCCCGAATACACCTACCGGATTGCGAGTAGCCGTCGCAACCACTCATCGCAAGTATGCCGCCATGATCAACCGCCGTCACGGCTGGACTGGACACCTCTGGCAGTCGCGATTTCATTCCCAAGCTCTGTTGGAGGATCATTTCATGGCGGCAGTAAGATATGTCGAGATGAATCCGGTGCGCGCACGGCTGGTGGCCGCCGCATGGGATTGGGCTTGGTCGAGCGCGGCCGCTCATGTCACCGCGCACGGCTGACGAATTAGTGACCGGAATGCTGCCGCCGGAGTTCAAGTATGCGGGTGTGTGGTCGCAATTCCTGAGTGAGCCGGAAGTCACTGCGGCCACGTCGCCCGCCCGGCGTCGGTCGGCCCCTCTTGACGGCATGCGCTGGGTTGCCGACCCTCGCAGGACAAACTTTTCCACCGCGTGAGATCGCGACCTTGACCACCTCGTTCCACAGCGTCCACGAAGCCTTCGCGGCGACCGCACGCCTGACGCCGCATGCGCCGTTCCTCAGCGTGCCGTCGCGCCCCGGGTCGCGCCTGGCTGCCCGACGGCGCGGAATACGCCTATGGTGGGATCGCCGAGCGGGTACGCGCCTTGAGCCTGCGCTACGCCGCCGCCGGCTATGGCCGGGGGCATCGCATCGCGCTGCTCTTGGAAAACCGCCCGGTGTTCTTCGAGCACTACCTGGCGCTGAACGCGCTCGGCTGCGGCATCGTGCCGATCAATCCCGACTACCGGCACGACGAGATGGCCTATCAGATGAGCCACAGCCGCGCCGACCTCGCCGTCGCCGTGCCCGAACGTGTCGAAGCCCTGCGGGCAGTCGCCGCCGAACGGGAAAAGCCGCTGCCGGTCCTCGACGCCTCGGCGCTGCCTGCTCCCTTCCCCGCCCCGGTCGCGCGCGCCGGCGACTGGGCGGATGGCCTCGAAGCCGAATGCAGCCTGATGTATACCTCCGGCACCACCGGCCGGCCGAAGGCCTGCATCCTCACCAACCGCTATTATCTCGAAGCCGGCCGCTGGTATCAGGGCCTCGGCGGCCTCGCCGCGATCCGGCCCGGCGAAGACCGGGTCTACAATCCGCTGCCGCTCTATCACATGAATGCGCAGGCCGTGACCGCAACCATGGTCATGCTGACGGGCAACTGCATGATCGTGCCGGAGCGCTTCTCGCCATCGCGCTGGTGGGAGGAGATCGCCGAGACGCGCGCCACCGTCATACATTATCTCGGCGTCGTGCCGCCATTGCTGCTCGGCCAGCCGCACGTGGCCAGCGAGCGCGCCCACAGCGTGCGCTTTGGCCTCGGCGCCGGCGTCGAGCCACAACTGCACGCAGCCTTCGAGGACCGCTTCGGTTTCCCGCTGGTCGAGATCTGGGGCATGACTGAAACCGGCCGCATTTTCGCAGTGACGGAAGAGCCCCGCCTGATCGATACTCGTGCCTTCGGCCGTCCAGTCGGTGGCCTCGAAGCCCGCATCGTCGACGCCGACGATAACGAATTACCGCGCGGCACCGACGGTGAACTGGTCGTGCGCTGGGGCGGACCGGAAGGCGCACGCCACGGCTTCTTCGCGGGCTATCTCGACAATGCCACCGCCACCGCCGAAGCATGGCGCAACGGCTGGTTCCACACCGGCGACACGGTTCGGCAAGACGACAGCGGCATGCTGTTCTTCGTCGACCGCTCCAAGAACATGATCCGCCGTTCGGGCGAGAACATCGCCGCTGCTGAGGTTGAGGCGGTGCTGCAGAGTGCGCCGTGGGTGGCCCAGGTGGCAGTACTCGCCTGCCCTGATGAAACCCGCGAATCAGAGGTACTCGCCTGCGTCGTCGCCAAATCGGGGGAAATTTGCGACGCCGCGCTCGCCCGGCGTTTGCACGACTTTGCGGCCGCGCGCCTCGCCTACTACAAGGCGCCGGGCTGGGTGCTGTTCATGGACCAGTTTGCCGACCACCGGAACCCAGAAAATCCAGAAACATCAACTGTTCGCGCCAACTGAGGACCCGCGCACCCGCGACGGTATTCATGACCTCAGACCCTTGAAGAAGCGCCGTTGAAATACTCAACTCACCTAATTGTGGGTTGCCGCAAAGGCGCCGCAAGGCGGTCGGCACGCCACCCGAATCGGACTGCCATTTAGATGTCGTTAGGCCGAATCGTCGTGAAGTTGCGTCGGCCGGGACAGTCGAGTTCCGCTGGTCCCGTCCACTTGGAGGATTTGCATATGTTGACGAGTGTCGTTGCTGGAATCCGTAATGTGCGCCAGTACCCGGAACTGGAGGGCGCCCGCGTTCTCGTTACCGGGTTGTCGACCGAAACCGGCGTTGATATTGCCCGTGGTTTCGCCGAGGCCGGCAGCCGCCTCGTGCTCCAGATCGCGCCCGGCACTGATGCCGACGCCACTGAGAAATCCGCGGCCCTGCTGCAAGTGCTCGCCAACACCGCGAGCGAGATCCGTGCCACCGAACAACCGATCGAGGACGGCGACGCCATCGTCCGTTTCGCCCAAGGTGCCGCCCAGGCCTATGGTGGCCTCGATGCCGTCATCAACATTATTGTGCCGTCATTCGCGAACGTCGGCGCCGACGCCACTGTCGACGAGATCGAGGATGCCGTGTCCGACACGCTGCGGGCCGCCTGCCTGATCACCCGTATCTCAGCCAACCGCATGAGCCTGACCTGGACCGAGGGCCTGATCCTGAATGCCGTATTGGCACCGATTGCCCGCACCAAGGCTGAAGCCGCATTCATTGCCATCCTCGGTCAGGCCGTCGCCGCCATGACCCGCGTCGAAGCCGGCCAATGGGCCGACAAGGGCATCCGCATCAACGCCATTGCACCGCGCTCGGCGAGCGAACTGGCCTCCGATTGCACCAAGGCGCGCGCCAAAAAGGGCCTGTCGAGCGAAGCCGATATCGCAGCGCTTGCCCTGCATCTAGCGTCGAAGCGCGGCCAGTCCCTGTCCGGCCACGTGTTTGACGCCGAGGGGCTGGCAACCCGGAAGTGC
>CAVTAL010000008.1:0-72421 GCA_963732635.1 uncultured Alphaproteobacteria bacterium | reverse complement strand
ACCATTCTGAGTTTGGCCGCCGCGGCAGCCCTGGCCGCCACCATCCCCGCCTTCGCTCAGCAGAAGGCCCCCGATGCCGCCGCGACAGCGCCGGCCGCCGCCAAGACTGTACAGATCCCCAAGGGCGTGTTCCGCAAGGGCCAACCGGTCAACCAGTACAGTGCCAAGGAGCGCCTGCTCGGCGCCAAGGTCATCAACAAGACCGGCGAACTCATCGGCGATATCGAGGATCTGATCATGCTCGGTGGCAGCAACACCATCGATACCGTCATCATCGGTGTTGGCGGAGTGCTCGGCGTCGGCGAGAAGAAGATCGGCGTTGCATATGATGCGCTGACAATTGCCACCAAGGACGGCAAGCGCACCATCACCCTCGACACCACCAAGGACGTCTTAGCCGCAGTGCAGCCCTATAAGTACGCCGAGCCGCCGAAGACGATGCTTCAGAAGGCGACCGAGGCCAGCCAAGCAGCCGCCAAGAAGGCCGGCGAAGTGACGAAGAGTGCCGTCGAGAAAGCCAAGGAAGCCGTCAAAGCCAAGACCGATGCTCCGAAGGCCGAAGCTCCGAAAGCGGATGCACCGAAGCCGCAATAAGGCGACCTACGGTTCTTAACCGACATTGCAACCCCTTCGCACTTCATGCGGAGGGGTTTTTTGTTCGTCGGCACCGCATCCATCGTGCTCGCAAAGGCAGCCGACCTCAACGACCAGTTGGTATGGTTAACCAATCCTTGGGTCTAGCCCTTCAACCGTCCAACCGCGCAAAACAGCGCATTGCGCGTCCTCCCATTAACGAAGGCTTGCATAACCGCGGCAAATGCAGCCTCGCAAGGCAAGCAGTACTGAACCAAGTCAACAAGTGCGCTGCCAAACTTAACCAACTGGAATGCAAGCCGCACCCAAGCTGCGCGGGTGGGGAACAGGCGCCTGCTCTATCGAGCGACTGCCCCATCGCGGGGAAGTTATGATTTCGATACGACGCGCACTATTCTTGGTCTGCCTGCTGCTCATCTCCGGACCGCTGGTCCTGTTTTGGGCTTGGCCGCAGGCTCGTATGCACGAGCACGAAGCCAACGAGGCGCGTCAGTACCACTTGCTGATCGCCCGCACCGTTTCGCGCACGCTTGAGCGCTACCACCAGGATCTGGTTAACGCCTTCAATTACGTCTCCGCTGCTCCGGTCGAACGCATGAGCGCCAACATCGACAACCGGATGTTGCGGTCATTGAACATTCGCCACATTGCCGTCATCGACCCATCCACGGGCCAGGCAAGCTCGGTGATCGAAGGCACTCGCCAAGCACCAGCGCTGCCGTTGCCGGCGAGTGAAATCACGCGACTACGATCATTTGCAGGTGACGACAATACCGCAGCCAGCGGTGCCAGCATCGACGCCGACGGCACCCCCGTGCTGACACTCGTGCGGCGCTCTGGCCCTAACCTTATTATGGCCCTCGTAGACACAACGTATATAGCCGAACTCGGTCGACAGATCCGCTTCGGCGAGCAGGGCCACATGGTGATCGTCGACACCGCTGGACGGGCGCTCGCCCATCCGGATTTAGCCTGGGAGAGATCCGCCCGCGATCTTAGTAGTCTGGGCATCGTCAAGCGCATGTTAGCCGGCGAAGCCGGGGTCACCGAATTCTTCTCGCCGGCCTTCGGCGCGGACATGATCGCCGGCTTCGCGCCGGTGCGCGGTGCTGGTTGGGGTGTAATGGTGCCACAGCCGGTCACTGAGATGCGCAAGGCCGCGTCCAATGTACAGCAGCGTGTCTTTACGATTTTCGCCAGCGGGCTGTTGCTGGCGGCGCTGATTGCCATCCGCACAGGCATCATCATCACCGCGCCTCTCAATCAGTTGACGGCCAGCGCCCGTAAGATGGCGGAAGGCGATCTAGACGTCCGCGTCGAACTCGACACTCGCCGCACGCCACTTGAACTCGCGGTGCTGACCCAATCCTTCAACAACATGGCGGAACGCCTAGCCGAATTAGGTCGCCGCAGTACGGACCTCAGGGAACGGGCGGAGAAGGCCAACAGCTCCAAGACCGAATTCGTGCGAACGGTGACGCATGAATTGCGCCAGCCGGTCAACGCAATCCTCGGATTTTCCGAGCTGTTAACCGGCCGCAACGCCACCAAAATTACGCCGGAGATGCGCGACAGCTACCTGCGCGACATAAACGCCGGCGCTCGCCACATGCTGTCACTGGTCAACGATCTGCTCGACCTCGCTAAGATGGAAAGCGGCCAATACGAACTGGTTGAGGTCGACTTCTGGGTCGATGAAATCACCCGCCGCGCCAGCCGCTACGTCGAAACAATGGCGCGCGAACGCGGCATCGAAGTTTCCGTCGCCTTCGACGGCGAGCCGCCCCTGATACACGGCGACGAACGCGCGCTGTTCCAGGCCTTGTTGAACCTCGTCAGCAATGCGGTGCGCTATGGCAATCGCGGCGGCGCCGTATCGATCGAAACCAAGTCGACAGCGACCGGCAACGTAGAAATCGTAGTCTCGGACGATGGCCCAGGCATCGCACCGGAAGACCTCGACCGTGTCATGCTGCCGTTCCAACGCATTCACACCGAATGCACCGCCTGCGTCTCGGGCACCGGTCTCGGACTGCCGATCGTCAAGCGGTTCGTCGAACTCCACGGCGGCACGTTTAGTCTGTCGAGCGTGCTCGGCCAAGGCACCCGCGCTCGCATCACTCTGCCCTCCAACCGGGTTCGCGCCAGCGGCGTCGCACTCGACCAGTACGATGCAACCGCGATCACCGACGAACGCATCGCGCGGGCCGCCTGACAACGGACCGGATTGCAAATTCGCAGCAAGGGCGAGAGCAGTTGACCAAGTCCCGCATAACGGGCACAACACGGCACATCGGAGCGTAGCGCAGTCTGGTAGCGCACTTGCCTGGGGGGCAAGGGGTCGTGGGTTCAAATCCCGCCGCTCCGACCAACGATTTCAATAACTTAGCAATCACACCAGAACATCGGCGGACGGTTTGGCGGACGGTTTGACCACGCTCCGATGTAGGTGACTGCGACTTCCTGCGTTTTCTGCAACTCCCCTCGAAGGGGTTGCAGCCAGAAGAGGGGGCCGCCGTACTTGCAATTCAAGTACTTCGACATGAGTGGGAAACAACTAGCGCGCAAAGGTTCCGGGCGCTTCCAGCTGCGTGTTCCCCACCGCTCGGAGCGGCTCGCCAAATTCACCGAGCGTCTTAATGCCAGCCTCTGTCGTTGGGATGGCGTTTGCGAAATTGTTCGTGCCCGATCTCGCCGCATATCCATGAACATCACCCAAAGGGCCGCACAAAAAGTGCGTGTCACACTCAGCTTCGTACTCCAATATTTGTTCGTACTCAATATTTGCGCGTGGTAGCCTCGCAGAACCACAGCACAGATACTTAGTCCGATTGCTATTGTGCTCGCTCCGCCGGCACCAGAAAGTCGTCGAAGTATGCGGCCAATTCGCCAAACGCGTCGAGCGGCAGCACGTGCGCGACATACTGATCGGGGCGCACCACGACCATACAGCCCCGCTCGCGATCGATCCCGCGCATGGCGAAAATATCGCCTACGCCCTTGTGATCGACGCAGAACACCTTCTCGTGGTCCTGTAGCCCGAGCTTGCCTTTGGTTGGCTTGAGAAGTGGCGGCATGCTTTCGTAAGCCAATTGATCGAAGGTCTGCTGAAACACCGCACGCAGGTCGATGAGGCTGTCGACGTCTTCGTCCTTTCGCGTGAACTTCACGACCGGTGACGCCTTGTTTATCTCGAGCCAGTTCGTGAGCTGGTGAATTCCCGAACCAACCTCGGCCCTGTCGCCCCGGGCGGCAAAGGCATATATCCGCCAGCGGCCATCGGCCTCGGCGACATGGCCGAGCTGCATCTGCATGGCGTCGGCCACGCGCACCACCGGAGCGGAGTGAAACCTGCGGCCGATCGGCAGTCCCTTGGCGAGCGCCTGATGCGTGGGCGCGCCGACCAGATCGGATTGCGCGTACTGCACCGCGAGCCCACCGGTGAATTCCAGGTTGTCCTTGAACAACCGCACGAAGCGCGGCTCATCGGTGTTGTCGAACTCGGACTGTCCCGGCGGCGCCGACATGATCCGCGCCCATTCGTGATCGGTATCGACCAGCCGCTTGGCTTCGACCCAGCGTTCGGCGGAGTAGGTCCGCAGCAAACTCGGTGCCGCCCGACCTTGCAAAACGTGAGCAAGTTTCCAGCCGAGATTGAACGTGTCGCCCATCGATACGTTCATGCCTTGTCCGGCCTTGGGGCTATGCGTGTGGCAGGCGTCGCCGGCCGTGAAGACGCGTGGGTTCCGAGTCGCGGTTTCGCCTTCGGGCACGTCGTCGAACCGGTCGGTGAGGCGATGGGCGATCTCATAGATCGACCACCACACCACTTCCCTCACGTCGATCGTGTAGGGCCGCATGATCCGGTTGGCGGCTGCGATCATGTGATCGACGGTCAAGTTGCGATTGGTCACCCGCTCGTTCGGGTTGAGCTTGTCGAGCTCTACATACATGCGGAAAAGGTAGCCACCCTCGCGCGGCAGGATCAGCACGTTGCCCTCGTGGGCGGACGTGATCAGGCATTTCTGCCGGACATCAGGGAAATCTGTGTTGGCCAGAATATCCATCACGCCCCAGGCCTGATGCGCAGCGTCGCCGTGCAGTTCGCCGCCGATTGCCGCTCGCACGTTCGAGCGCGCACCATCGCAACCGACGACGTATCTGGCGCGAACGACCCTGGTGTCGCCGGCATTGACCCCGGTGTTCTCCAAAGTCACGGACACCGGGTAGTCACTCGTGCCGGCATCGATCTCCAAGTCTCGCAGGCCCCACGAATAGTCGGGTTCGAGACGCGACGGCGAATTGCGCATGACATCGAGAAACAGCTCGTGCACGCGCGCTTGGTTGATCAGTGTGTGCGGCATCTCGGACAAGTCGTCGGCGACATCCTGCACGCGACCGATGCGTTTGATGTGGGTCGGATTCTGCGGATCGGGCCGCCAGAAGTTGGTCTGGTTGACCCAATAGCTTTCGCGCTTGACCTTCTCGCCGAAGCCGAACGCCTGGAACATCTCCATCGAGCGGGTATTGATGCCGTCGGCCTGGCCTTTTTCGATCGGTCCGGGCTTGCGCTCGACGATCATGGTGGTGATCTCGGGGAACCGCGACAGTTGCGCGGCAAGACACAGACCGGCCGGACCACAACCGGCGATCAGCACGTCGACGTGGCTGGGCAACGGCCGGTAGGGGCCTGGCGCGCGCTGCCCAGGCGCTCTACCAAGTCTACGCCGCCGTCTCTCAGGTGACCGATATCGCGCTCGAAGCTGGCGAGAATCTCGTCGCGGTGTCCGCTGGCGATACCGTCCGCTGGGTCGTCGGCGATACCACCAGCGGCGAGGGGGCATCGGCCCAGGTGCACATTTTGGTCAAGCCCATCGGCGCCGATCTCGAAACCAACCTCGTGATCACCACCGATCGCCGCACCTATCACCTCGAGTTGCGCTCGGCTGACAAGACCTATATGGCCTCGGTGTCGTGGACCTATCCCGCGTCACAACTACTGGCGCTGAAAGGCCAGCAAGCCAAATCCGAAACGGCGAGCGCGGTGCTTGCCGACGTGAGCGTCAATCTGGAGCAGTTGCGGTTCCGCTATCGACTCGACGGCGATGCGCCCTGGAAGCCGATCTGCGTGTTCGATGATGGCACCAAGGTCTACATCCAGTTTCCGTCGGGGTTCGCCCAGAGCGAGGCGCCACCGTATATTAGTCATCGGTCCCGATGGCAAGCCAGCACTGGTCAACTATCGTGTACGCGGCACGACCTACATTGTCGATCGCCTGTTCGCCGCCGCCGAATTGCGGCTCGGCACCGCGTCGCAACCCATCGTCCGCATCCTCCGCACCGATGCCGTCTGGCGGGAGGCGACGCCATGACCGACAACACCACGCCCGATACTCCACAGCCGGCCATGCCGGAGCAGAAGCGTAAAGTGCAACCCGAACCTCTAGCCCTGCGCGCGCGGCCCCTGCCGGTGACACGCATCAATCGCCGCGTCCTGATCGGTGGCGCGGCCGTCATCCTAGCGGTGATTGCTGCAAGAGGGGTATCGTGGCAATAGGAGTGAACCGCTTCCGCGATCCGCTCCCATTGCTGTTCGTCACTTCGGCAACGCACCGTCGATGCCCTGCACATAGAAATTCATGCCCGACAGGTCCTTGTCGGCGATCTTCTCGCCGACTTTCAGGAACTCGGTGCCGTCCTGCTTCTTGAGCGGGCCGGTAAAGGGGTGCAATTCGCCCTTGGTGATCTTGGCCTTGGCCGCATCGGCAAGCGCCGCGACGTCCGCCGGTACCTTCTTGCCATAAGGCGCCATGGTCAGCATGCCGCTGTCGAGACCACCCCAGACGTCACCGCTCTTCCAGCTGCCGTCGATCACCGCCTTGACGCGGGAGATGTTGTAGGGCGCCCAATTGTTGACCAGCGCAGTGATCTGCGCGTTGGGGCCAAACGCCGCCATGTTAGAGGCCTGTCCGACGGCCAGGATGCCCCGTTCCTCGGCAAACTTCATCGCTGCCGGACTGTCGGTATGCTGGAACAGCACGTCGGCGCCCTGATCGGCCAGCGCCTTGGCGGCGTCAGCTTCCTTACCCGGGTCAAACCAGCTCGACACCCAGATCACCTTGAACTTCACGTTCGGGTTGACCGACTTGGCGCCGAGATAGGCGGCATTGATGCCCATCACCACTTCGGGGATCGGGAACGAGGCGATGTAGCCGATGGTATTCGACTTCGACATCTTGCCGGCAAGAATGCCGGCAACGTATCGGCCCTCATAGTAGCGGATGTTCGAAGTTGCCAGGTTCTCTGCCCGCTTGAAGCCGGAGACGTGCTCGAATTTGATCTTGGGATTGCGGGCGGCAACCTTCAGCGTCGGGTTCATAAAGCCAAACGAGGTAGTGAAGATCAGCTCATTGCCAGCCTGGACCAGCTGGTCGACCACCCGCTCCGCGTCCGGGCCTTCCGACACGTTCTCGATGTGCGTTGCCTCGACCTTGTCGCCGAACTCCTTCTGCACCGCGAGCAGTGCCTGATGATGCTGGTAGGACCAGCCGTGATCGCCGATCGGGCCAACGTAGACGAACGCCACCTTGGTCTTTTTGGCCTGGGCAAACGCCCCGGACACGGCCGCACCTGCAGCCAGAACGACGGTTGCGGCAGCAAGCATCCGGCCAATTGAAAGCTTCATGATACCCTCTCCGATTGTTGCGCGCCCGATGTCGCGACATGACGAAGCTTGTACCGTAGCGGCCCGGCGAAACGATGCCAACTGCCCGGCGCGAGAAGCATATGTGCGCGCGACCGTGGGGGCTTTACGACGGCCGCCCGGCAGCATACCGATTGCAGACACAATTTTCAAAAAGCAGCCCCCGAGGAAGGAAGTCCCCCATGAAGCTCGTTCGATTTGGCTCAGCCGGCCAGGAAAAGCCCGGCCTCGTCGACGCCGAAGGCAATATCCGCGACCTTTCGCAGCATGTCCCCGAGATCACCGGCGAAACCCTGGCGCCCGCCCGTATCGCCCATCTGAAGACGATTGATCCCAAGACCCTGCCGATCGTGCCCAAGGCCGTGCGCCTCGGCGCACCGGTCACCAACGTGCGCAATTTCATCGCCGTCGGCCTCAACTACGCCGATCATGCCAAGGAGACCGGCTCGCCGATCCCCAAGGAGCCGATCCTGTTCAACAAGCTCGCCAACTGCATCATCGGCCCCAACGACGACGTGATGATCCCCAAAGGTTCGCTCAAGCTCGACTGGGAAGTCGAGATCGCGTTCGTTATCGGCACTCGCGCCCGCTACGTCGAAGAGAAGGACGCGCTGAAGCACGTTGCCGGCTACTGCGTCTGCAATGACGTGTCGGAGCGCCACTTCCAGGCCGAACGCGGCGGCCAGTGGATGAAGGGCAAGTGCTTCGAAACGTCGGGTCCGCTCGGCCCCTGGCTCGTCACCACCGATGAGATCAAGGATGTGCAGAACCTCGACATGTTCTGCGACGTCTCGGGCAAGCGCATGCAGACCGGCAATACCAAGACCATGATCTTCTCGATCGCCCACCTCGTGCACTACATCTCGCAGTTCATGGTGCTGGAGCCCGGCGACGTGGTGACCACTGGCACGCCGCCCGGCGTCGGCCTCGGCATGAAACCGCCGGTGTTCCTGAAAGAGGGCGACACCATGAAGCTCGGCATCGCCGGCCTCGGCGAGCAGATGCAGAAGGTCATACCGTTCAAGCTGTAATGATCGCGGGCGCAAGGGGGCAGACCCTCTTGCGCCAACAAGCGCAACTGGATGCAGCAGCGTAGGTTGCCTGACTTGCCATCATTCCACAAAATTTTCTGGGCCGCGCTTGCAGCGGCACTACTTTATCGCCTGGCAAGGGCGGTCATCGCCGTGATCATGTGGTCGCGGCGATCGACTGTTGCGTCCGGTACCGTGGTTGGGAAAAGCAATAGGTGGTTGTGGAGCGATTATCAACCGGTGGCCTGGACTACATCTCGATGTCGAATTTGTCGATAACTCTGGAAGCCGTCACCAACTGAAGTCCGCTGTCGAAGATCGCACGGATATGTGGGGCCACTGGAAGACCGGCGATCAGGTTCAAGTCGCTTACGACCCCGCCAAGCCGAGCAACAGCGAGTTGACGCTTGCCGCACTTCCCACTTCCCGCAAAATGTTCGATGCGTTCTTCTTGCTCATTCATGTTCTAATTCTCGTCGTGGCCATACGCGTGGTGACAACATGACCAAGCCCCTCCCCACCCACGCCCGCGTCGTGATCGTCGGCGGCGGCATCATCGGATCGTCGATCGCCTATCACCTGACGAAGCTCGGCTGGCGCGATGTCGTGCTGCTCGAACGCAAGCGACTGACCAGCGGCACCACATGGCATGCGGCCGGCCTCGTCGGGCAATTGCGCGCCACCGCCAATCTCACCAAGCTCGCGCAGTACACGACCAACCTCTATGCCGGCCTTGAGAAAGAGACCGGACAAGCGACCGGTTTCATGCAGCGCGGCTAGATTTCGGTCGCGACCAACGCCGAGCGGCTGGAGGAACTGAAGCGCGGCGCCTCGATGGCCAAGACCTTCGGCCTCGAGGTTCAGGTAGTCGGTGCCTCCGACATCAAGCGCAAATGGCCGCTGCTCAACGTTGACGACGTGGTCGGTGGCGTCTGGCTGCCGAATGACGGCCAGACCAATCCGATCGACACCACCATGGCGTTGGTAAAAGGCGCGACCAACGGCGGCGCGCGGGTGTTCGAGAACACCGTCGTCAGCCGCATAAAGACGCGCGACGGCCGCGCCACCGGCGTCGTCACGGATCACGGTGAGATCGACGCCGAGTATGTGGTGCTGGCGACCGGCATGTGGTCGCGGCAACTGGGCGCGGCGGCCGGCGTCAACATCCCGCTGCAGGCGTGCGAGCACTTCTACATCGTCACCGAGCCGTTCCCCGGCCTGACGGCCGATCTGCCCGTGCTGCGCGATGCCGACAACTGCGCCTACTACAAGGAGGATGCGGGCAAGCTGCTGCTCGGCGCCTTCGAGGGCAATGCCAAGCCGTGGGGTCTAGGTGGTCCACCGGCCGACTTCGAGTTCGGCGAACTGCCGGAAGACTTCGAACACTTCCAGCCGATCCTGGAAGCGGCGTTGAAACGCCTGCCGGCGCTGGAAAACGTCGGCATCCGCAAATTCTTCAACGGGCCGGAAAGCTTCACGCCGGACGTGCGCTACATGCTGGGCGAGGCGCCGGAGTTGCAGCACCTGTTCGTCGCCGCCGGATTCAACTCGATCGGCATTCAGTCGGCGGGCGGCGCCGGCAAGGTGCTGGCCGAATGGATCGTCGGCGGCCATCCGCCGATGGACCTGTGGGACGTCGACATCCGCCGCATGCATCCGTTACCAGAGCGGAATCCGAATTACATCTCGGCGCGCGCGGCGGAGTCGCTCGGCCTGCTGTACGCCATGCACTGGCCCTACAAGCAGTATGAGAACGGCCGCAACATCCGCCTGTCGCCGCTGCACGAGCGGATGAAGGCCAACGGCGCTTGCTTCGGCGAGTCGGCCGGCATGGAACGACCGAACTGGTTCGCACCCAAGGGCGTGAAGCCGGAATACGCCTACTCTTACAAGCGCCAGAACTGGTTCCCCTATGCTGCCGCCGAACACAAGGCGGTGCGCGAGGCAGTCGCACTGTTCGACATGACCTCGTTCGCCAAGATTCGCGTCACGGGCCCTGATGCCGAGGCGACGCTGCAGCGCATTTCGGCAAACGACGTCGGCGGCAAGGTCGGCCGCGTCGTCTACACCCAGTGGCTGAACGAGCGCGGCGGCATCGAGGCTGACCTGACGGTGACCAAGCTCGCCGAAGGCGAGTTCATGGTCGTCACCGCCGGCGCGACCGGGCGCCGCGACATCGGTTGGCTGAAACGCAATGTTGCGAAGGGCGCCGACGTCACGATCGAGGACATTACCGACAGCCTCGCCGTGCTGAGCATCATGGGACCGAATTCGCGTCGATTGTTGGAGAAGGTCTCTGGCACCGATTTGTCAAATGCCGCGTTCCCGTTCGCGACGTCGCGTGAGATCGAAATCAGCGGCGTGAAGTTACGCGCCTCCCGCATCACCTACGTCGGCGAACTGGGCTGGGAATTGTATGTTCCGGCGGCGACTGCAGTGAAGGTGTTCGACGCGATCATGGCGGCGGGTCCGGCGTTCGGCCTGAAGCTCGCCGGCATCCACACCCTCGATTCCTGCCGCATGGAGAAGGCCTACCGCCACTGGGGCCACGACATCTCGGATGAAGACACGCCGCTCGAAGCCGGCCTGATGTTCGCGGTCAAAATGGACAAGCCGGGCGGTTTCATCGGCCGCGAGGCGCTACTGGCGCAGAAGGCCAAACCTTTGACCAAGCGCCTGCTGCAATTCGTGCTGCAAAACTCCGAGCCGCTGCTCTACCACAACGAGCCGGTCTGGGTTGACGACAAGATTGTCGGCCGCACGACATCCGGCGCCTTTGGTCACCATGTCGGCGCTGCGATTGCTCTCGGCTACGTGCAGAACGCGGCTGGCATTGATGAGGCATACGTCGCCAACAGCAAGTTCGAGATCGAAGTCGCGGGCACGCGCTTCGCAGCCTCGGCCAATCTTACGCCAGTTTACGACCCCAAGAGCCTGCGCGTGCGCGGCTAAACCAGGAGTTCGACCATGTCCTTGCCCCGCATCGACATCGGCCCGCTGTTCGGCCCATCCACGAAGGCGCGGGCTGCCGTCGACACCGCGATCATGACGGCCGCACGCGATCACGGCTTCATGACCGTTACTGGACTACCGGCCGAAGTGCCACTTGATGCCGCCGCCCGTCGCGATCTGCTGCGGCTGTTCAAATTGCCCGAGGCTGAGCAACGCAAGCTGTGGCGACAGAAGTTCGAGCCCGCCAACCCAAATGTCTATCGCGGCTGGTTCCCGATGCAGCATGGTTCCGTCACTTGCAAGGAAGGCATCGACATGGGGCCAGACTGCGCTTACGGCCCAGCGGCCACGGGCGGCGGCGATCCGTTGCGCGAGGCGACGCCGCTGCCGCCCGAAGACGCTCTGCCCGGCTGGCGCGACACCGTCACGCAATATTATCTCGGCATGGAACTCACCGGGCGCATGCTGATGCGATCGATCGCGCGCGGCCTCGGGCTCGATGCGAAGTCGTTTGATACGGCATTCGAGGGCGGCATCTCGACCCTGCGACTGATCCATTATCCGCAGCGTTCACTTGAGCAACTCGCGGCCATCGACAATCCTGACTTGTGGGTAACGCACATGGGCGAGCGCCGCTTCGTATCCGGCGCAGCGCATGTGGACTCAGGTCTCGTTACGCTGCTGGCGCAGGACGGCGTGCCAGGATTACAAGCTCGACAGCATGATGGCAGTTGGGTCGATGTCGAACCGCGCGAAGGCACGCTTGCGATCAACTTCGGCAAGGTGCTCGACCGCTGGACCGGGGGACGGATCAAGGCAACCGAGCATCGGGTGCTCGGATCGGACAGCGATCGATTTTCAATCCCGTTCTTCTACGAACCGCGCGTCGATGCCGAGATCGCGCCACTTCCGCTCTCCGGTATCACACCGTTCGCGCCATTCTACTACGGCGACCACCTATGGGCGGCCTCGACCAAGTTTGTCGAATTCGCCGGCATGGAGCATTTGCGCAAGCCGCTGAGGCCCGCCACGTAGACTTCAATCGCCGTGCCCGAGCAGCTTCATCAATTCCTCGACCTTCTCGGTCTGGTCGGCCTTGTCACCACTCATCATCGCGTGCTTGACGCAGTGATGGATGTGATCACGCAGTACTTCCTGCTCGACGCGCCGCAATGCCGCCCGGGCCGCCGCAACCTGCGTCACGATGTCGATGCAGTAGCGGTCTTCCTCAATCATGCGCGCAAGTCCGCGCACCTGGCCTTCGATGCGGCTAAGTCGCTTCAGACACGAATCTCGGGTGTTGTCCTGCATGCTTGACTGATACCCCTGTGGGGTATAACCGTCAAGGCAAATACCCCTCAGGGGTAGCCAGGATCGAGGAGCCGATCATGCCCAAGACCGACGATCATGCCGCGCATGGAGCATCTTGCTGCGGTGGCGGCGACAAATCGATCGACGCATTCCCGAAGGATCCAGTTTGCGGCATGAGCGTCGATCCGGCCAAGGGCAAACCAACGGCCGAGCATGGCGGAATCATCTATCATTTCTGCTGTAACGGCTGCCGCGCCAAGTTCGTTGCCGATCCGGCGAAGTACCTGTTCGCGACCGATCCGGTCTGCGGCATGAAGGTCGATACCACCAAGGGCAAGCCGACAGCCGACCACATTGGCAAGACCTATCACTTCTGCTCCAATGGCTGCCGCGCCAAGTTCGTCACCGATCCGGCGAAGTACCTCGCGCCGAAATCCGAAGTCGCGGCGCCAGCCCTACCCGCCGGCACCGTCTACATCTGCCCGATGGACCCCGAGATCCGGCAGGTCGGCCCCGGCACCTGTCCGATCTGCGGCATGGCGCTCGAGCCCGAACTTGTCACCGCCGAGACCGGCCCCAACCCCGAACTCGCCGACATGACCCGCCGATTCTGGATCGGACTCGCGCTCACGGTGCCGGTGTTCCTGCTGGAAATGGGCGGCCATATCTCGCACCGCTTGATGCTGTTCGAACCGAAAATCTCGAATTGGGTTCAACTACTATCGGCCACCCCCGTGGTGCTGTGGGCGGGCTGGCCGTTCTTCGAGCGCGGCTGGGCGTCAATCAAATCGCGCAACCTCAACATGTTCACGCTGATTGCGATCGGCACCGGCGTCGCCTGGACCTACAGCATCGTTGCGACGATGTTGCCGAACCTGTTCCCGGCCGCATTCCGCGATGCCCACGGCGTCGTGCCGGTCTATTTCGAGGCCGCCGCCGTCATCACCGTGCTCGTTCTGCTCGGCCAGGTACTGGAACTGCGCGCCCGCGAACAGACCAGCGGCGCGATCAAGGCGCTGTTGAACCTTACGCCGAAGCGGGCCACGCGGGTGACCGCCGACGGCCGTGACGAAGAGGTTGCGCTCGACGCCATCGCGGCTGGCGATCGTCTGCGGGTGCGCCCCGGTGACAGCGTGCCTGTCGACGGCACAATCGTCGACGGCCGCAGTGCACTAGACGAGTCGATGGTGACCGGCGAGTCGATGCCGGTCACCAAGGAAGCCGGCGCGAAAGTGATCGGTGGCACCCTTAACCAGTCCGGCACGTTCGTGATGCATGCCGAAAAGGTTGGCGCCGAGACCATGCTCGCCCGCATCGTGCAGATGGTGGCTCAGGCTCAGCGCTCCCGCGCGCCCATCCAGCGGCTCGCCGATCAGGTGGCCGGTTGGTTCGTGCCGCTGGTGCTGGCAGCTTCCCTCCTGGCGTTCGCGGCCTGGGCCATGTTCGGCCCCGAACCACGCCTCACATTTGCACTGATCGCCGCGGTTTCCGTGCTGATCATCGCTTGCCCCTGTGCTTTGGGCCTCGCCACGCCGATGTCGATCATGGTTGGTGTTGGCCGTGGCGCCCAGTCCGGCATCTTGATCAAGAATGCGGAAAGCCTGGAGCGGCTGGAGAAAGTCGATACCATCGTGATCGACAAGACCGGCACGCTGACCGAGGGTCGCCCGTCGGTGATCGCCGTGCAGCCCGCCGCCGGCCTCGACGAGGCGACATTGCTGCGCCTCACCGCCAGCGTCGAACGCGGCAGCCAGCATCCGCTCGGCGCCGCGATTGTGCGCGCCGCGGCCGATCGCAAGTTGCCCTTGGTCGATGCAACGGACTTCGACGCACCATCTGGCAAGGGCGTGACCGGCACCGTCGAGGGCAAGAAACTCGTCATCGGCAATCAGCGCATCATGCGTGACGCCGGCATGACGACCGACGACCTCGATGCCACCGCCGAAGCGCTTCGACGCGATGGCGCCACCGCGATCTACGTCGCCATCGACGGCAGGCTTGCCGGCGTCATCGCCATCGCCGACGCGATCAAGGCGACCACGCCAGCTGCGATTGCCGCGCTGAAAGCCGCCGGTCTGCGCGTCGTCATGTTGACCGGCGACAACATCACCACGGCCCACGCCGTCGCCGACAAGCTCGGCATCGTCGAAATCGAGGCCGATGTGTTGCCTGCGCAGAAGAGCGCGATCGTCGCCCGCCTGAGGTCCGAGGGGCGGGTCGTCGCCATGGCCGGAGATGGCGTCAATGACGCCCCGGCACTCGCCGCAGCCGACGTCGGCATCGCCATGGGCACTGGCACCGATGTCGCCATGGAAAGCGCTGGCATCACACTGGTGAAGGGCGATCTCGTCGGCATCGTTCGCGCCCGCGCGCTGTCGACTGCGACGATGTCGAACATCCGCCAGAACCTGTTCTTCGCTTTCGTCTACAATGCCGTCGGCGTGCCGATCGCAGCCGGCATGCTCTACCCGCTGTTCGGTATCCTGTTGTCGCCGATGATCGCAGCCGCCGCCATGTCGCTGTCGTCGGTTAGCGTCATCGGTAATGCGCTCAGGTTGCGCGGGGTGAAATTGTAGCCAGCAAAGCCGCCGCTTGCATCCTGCTCCACACCGGTCGACAATCGCCGCAAACAATCACGGGGAGGATGCTAACCATGACGAGACCAACACGGCGCCAGGTAATTGCCGGCGCAGCCGCCATCGCGGCGTTGCCGTTACCCGGCTACGCCCAATCCAACAACGTCACGCTGGTGGTGCCGTTCCCGCCCGGCGGTTCGACCGACGCTCTCGCGCGCTTGATGCAACCGGGCCTGCAGGCCAAGCTCGGCAAGACGGTGATCGTTGAAAACAAGGGCGGCGCCGCAGGATCAATCGGAGCCGCGCAGGTCGCCAAGAGCCCAGGCGATGGCACGTCGCTGCTCGTCACCTTCGACAGCCACGCGGTGATCCCGGCGATCATGGAAAAGCCGCTGCTCGATGTCGAGAAGGACTTGGTACCGGTCCTCCTGGTCGGCACTGCTCCCTATCTGATTGCCGTAAGCGCCGGCAAACCCTACAAGACGTTTGCTGACGTTGTCGCCGCCTGTAAGGACAAGCCCGGCGCGGTGAAATACGCCTCAGTCGGCGTCGGTACCATTGGGCATCTCGCCATGACGATGCTGGCCAAGAAGGCAGGCGTCGAAATCACCCACGTGCCCTATCGCGGCGGCGGCCCGGCCATGAATGACGTCGTCGGTGGACACGTCGACCTGATCTGCGGTTCGATCGCACTGATCGCGCCACAGCTCGGCGGCGGCATGATCCGTCCGTTGATGCAGCTCGGCCGCCAGCGACTCGACCTGATAAAGGATACGCAGACGGCGATCGAGGCTGGCTTCCCGGATTTCGAGGCGTTGGCCTGGTGGGGCGTGTTCGCGCCAAAAGACATGGCTCCGGCGTTGGTCGAAAGCAACGCCCAGGCGATCAAAGCGGCACTCGCCGATCCCGCCGCCGTCAAACTCCTGCAGGAAACACAGCAGATGAAGCTAGTGCTTGGCGGGCCGGCGGAGATGAAGACGTTCTTTGCCACGCAGGTCGAGGTTTGGGGCAAAGTCGTCCGCGACAACAAAATCAAGGCTTGAACGCCCTACAGGGACGGCTGTCGGTCGCGCTGCGGGCCCAATCGCGCCCGCCCGCCGAAACCGACAGCTGTGCCCGGGCTTATTACGAACTCGCGAATCCCGAGCCTGGTTTGCGATATTCGGGACGCGGCGGGCTGAACACGTCGAGCACGCGGGCACCATCGGGCCCCGCCCGCATGGTGTGCGGCACGCCACCTGGCGTGCGCCAGAAATCCCCTTTCTTGACCGCGAATTCTTCGCCACCTTGGTAGCGCACCGCCGAACCTTCCAGCAGCACGCCCCATTGCTCCTCCGGATGCTGGTGCATGGTCCCCATCATGTTGGGCCCGATGCTGACGACCGACAGCATCGCTTGCTCGCCGGCAAAGATGCGGGTGGTGAGACCCGGCCCCAGCTCGCGGAACAACCCGTCGTCGGGATTGTCGATATTGTGGAATTCCTTGGCTTGGGTCACGACGGCGTTCCTTGTTGAGTTGCTTGCTGGCTTTGAGCTTAGCTACTCGCGTTGAACGCGACAATTGCGCAGCATGGTGGCCAGGACTGATCTAGGTCAATGCCGGGTCACCAAGTTGGGCGCCTCACTTCGTGAAGAGGTGCGCACAACGCTCAGCTTTGGAGGCATTGATGTCGACACACACCGCCGTCGAAGGCCTACTCGAACATTTGCGCGACTGGTGGCAAGGCCGTGACGCTCTATCCGGCCTCCATGGCGAGGAGTTTGAGCGCATCGCTAGCGACCTCGGCATATCCGCGGACGAGCTTCGCGGCCTCGCGGCGCGCGGGCCCCATTCGGCGGATCTGCTTGTAGAACGTATGCGCGCTCTGGGGCTCACCCAGACCGATGTCAATCGCGTGGCGTCCGGGCTGATGCGCGAGCTGCAGAAGACCTGCTCGTGCTGCGCCGACAAGAGCATCTGCCACAAGGAGTTGGCCGAGCAGCCAGACGATCCGAGCTGGCGGCGCTATTGCCCCAACGCCGATACTCTCGATGCGATCACGAAGTCCAAATCGAAATCCTGATTTAGTTGCCTTGCAAATTGCTTGACAGCATGGCTGTAGGCGGTCGCCCTAAAGGACCTGAGTTGTGCAGCGCGGCACAACTGCATGGCCGCGCCTGCGCGTCATCGCCAAAATCAAAATTGCACAGGCGAAGGTGCCCCGTGCGATATTGTACCAACGGGTCCGGCTCCATAGCCGGATTTCTTGCCCATTTTACTGCCTCAGTTTTTCGGAGAATTCCATGCGCGTTGGCAACATCGAAATCTCTCCGCACGCCGATGGGTCGCGATTGACTGCGCAAATTTCCTGGGAACAGTCGCAACGCAAGCCATTCGAACTTTATCTCGAGACCGGCAACGCACCGGCAATGTCTGCTGATCAGGCCGGCAATGCCCTGCTCGCGATTGCCTTCCCGCTAGCATTCCATGATCACGAACAGCACCTCGCGATCGACGGTGAAGTCTGTCCGATGCTGGCCGACAACATACTGACAGTGCTCGATTGCTGGAATTCCTGGCAACCGAACGATCGACGCACAATCAAGATCGAAATGCGCAAGGCAGCCGCACCGAGCGTCACTCGTCAAGGCGCAGCAGGCTTCCTGTCGGGTGGAGTTGACTCGTTCCACATGCTCCATCGCAACATCAAGCTCTACCAGCAGAATTCTCCTGCGGCCATCAGGCAGGTCATCCTGGTGCACGGTTTCGACATCGGCAAACGAGCCCGCAACGCCGAGGAGGCATTGTTTGCCAGCACTGGCCAGCGCCTAGAAGGCGTATGCCGCAAAAGCGGCATTCGACTTGCAACTTGCCGCACCAATCTCCGTCACATCAAACTCGATGCGGGCTTTTGGACTGACCGATTCTACGGTGCCGCCGTACTCGGCACCGGCCATGCCATGGTTCCAGGTGAAGCCTACCTCATGCTCGCCGGCACCTACAATTTTGCGAACCTCGGGCCGATCGGGTCCAACCCGGTGATCGACGTGCAGTTTTCCAGCCAGCGACTGCAGGTCGTGCACGAAGGCTTGCGCTTCTCTCGCCAACAGAAGATCACTGAATTGCTTGAGTGGCCGGACGCCATCAACAATCTTCGGGTTTGCGCCTTCGACGGCCGCGACGACTACAACTGCGGCACCTGCGAAAAGTGCGTGCGCACCCGCCTCGGACTGCTGGGTGCCGGCTGCCGCCACTCGGCGGCATTTGGCGAGCATGAAATGGCGCCAAACCTGCTCGACGCGATCGAACTCGATACCGCCTATCAGGTCTCCTGCTACACCGAGATCGGCGAGGCGCTTGCCCGCGAGGGCTATACGACCCTCGCCCGTGGTGTCGAGGATCGGCTTGCAGTACGCCCCGCTCCACATGTCACGCACGCGCGCACCTGAGTCCGTCTGCGCCCGCCACTGACCGCGCGGCGACTGTTTAGGCATGACAGGCTGTCACAGCGTCAGCCGCAGCCCATCCTCGGCAACGATGACCCGATCGCTGCGAAGGCTCGGCGCGGCTGCCAGCATGTCCGGATTCATGTGCGATAGCATCAATTTCTTCGCTGTCAGCCTTGGCAGATGCTTTTCGATCGTGCGCCAGTTGAGGTGGAATTTCACCGGTCGATCAAGTGCGCAGCATTCGGTGATGAACAGATCCGCCCCGGCGGCGACCGTGACCAATGCCTCGACCCATTCGGTATCGCCAGAGAATGCCAAGCGTTTTATCTCCTGCCGTCAGCCGCAAGGCATGCGACGGCGCGCCGGACGGATGACTGACCTCGAACGCGCTGACTGCCAGGCCGTCGTCAGCATAGGGCCTGTCGACACCGATCTCGACGAACGTCAGCTCGAATGGCCGAGTGACCTTGGTCATACCGGGAAAGAAAATCTCGGCCGCCGCTTCGTAGCGGGCTGCGATGCCCGGCGGTCCAATCACCCGCAGAGGCGAACTGCGCTTCAGCAGGTATTGGGCCGCCAACACAATCCAAACCAGCCCGGCGAAGTGATCGCCATGCAAATGCGAGATCACAATCGTATCGATGCTATTGGCGTCAAACTGCAGACGATTGAGCCCGATCTGCGACGTCGCCCCGCAATCAAGTAGGATCTTGCGGCTCCCGGTTTCCAGCAGAAAGCAGGTTTGCAGGCGACCGCCAGACCCAAACGCATCACCGCTGCCGACTACGGTCAGTTGCATGAGCTACACCTCAAGCCTTCGCACTAGGCCGGGCGGCGACGTCATCATACCAGCGCGCTAGATTCTTAAGGCCGGCGGGCCGCTCATACTTGATCGGCTTCATGAAATCGATCGCCACCAAGGCGGTGATATCAGCGATCGAATAGTCGTCGCCGGCAATGAACTGGGTCGATTCCAACTCGCGGTCCATCAGTTCGAGCATATCGCCGATGCGCCCTCGATTGGCTTCGCCCCATTCCTTGATCTGCGGCTTTTCCAACTCCGCCATTGCCGGGTGGGTGTGGCGGAAGGCCTGTGCGACACGATAGAGCAGGCCCAGTTCCATTCGCCGGTTCATCATCTCGACAATCGCCCGGCCTCGCGCCCCGCTGCCGAACAGGGCCGGCTCGGGCTTCGTCTCCTCGAAATAGCGGCAGATGGCGACGCTTTCCGAAATCGCAGTGCCATCATCGAGCACCAGCACCGGCACCTGCTGCATGGGATTGGCGCTCGAAAAGCCAGCCGCGCGATGTTCAAGTTTCATGATATCGATCTGCTCGAACGGTACGGCAATACCCTTCTCGGCCAGGAAAATCCGCACCCTGCGCGGGTTCGGCGCCTTGTTCTGCTCGATGATCTTCATGGGTTGCACCTGCCGTTACTTACCTCTGCTCGAATAGGGGTAGCGAAGCCACGCACGCCCGGCAACGGCAAACCTGTGTGATGCCCCGGGCTTCTGAGCGATTTCATGGATCAACCGTAAACCCGCCGTTAGTCATTTCAGACAACAGTCGGTGGGATGGGTGATTTGCCCCTGTCGGTCCACGCCAGTGCCTGGGCCACGGACCAACTGAGCGGAATTGATGGCGGTCGCGAGCCAAAACGGTCGAACGACTTCGCCACGCGGCGCCTCGGCGGCGCGCGGGGCAAGGATGCGCCGCGCCGACCTCGACCAATTGCGCGAAACGCGACAGCGTCTGGCCCTGGGCACCACCCTCAAGCCGGAATTCGAATACGAACTGATGATGATGTTCGTGCGCAACGAGCTGTCGGCTCAGGCGCACATGTGGCTGCTCGCGATCATTTTTTCCCTGGCCTCGACGTTCTGGGCGCCGCCGCTGCATGGCGCGATCTGGCTGGTCAGTCTCATCGGAGCGAAAGTCGTTCTGCTGCTCGCCTGCCGGCAGCTCAATGCGTTGCCGGCGGCCGAGGTATCCGTGATCAAGTGGCGCCGCCATCTGGTATGGGCGGAAGCCATGAACGGCTGCGCCTGGGCCGGCTTCGCGCTGGTCGGCATCCATCTCGACACGCCAGCCGCGTTCGACACCGTGTTTTCCTCGCACGTCTTCATCTTCGCGTCGCTGATCGTGGTGCTGGCGATCCGCATGACGTTCGCCTCGACGATGATGCCGATCCTTTATTTCGGCACCATTCCGATGACGGTCGCGGTGGTGATCCGCCTCGCTCTGCTGCAGGATCTGTTCTACATGGCCCTCGCCGCCATGGCGATCGGCGTGCAGATCTACTTCATGTTCCTGGCCAAGGGCCTCTACTCCACGGCGCTCGCCATGCTTGAGTTCCGCGCTCAGAAGGACTCGCTGATCGCCGAGCTTGAGGAGTCGAAGGCGATCTCGGACGAGGCCCGTCGTCGGGCGGAAGGTGCCAACATCGCCAAATCGCGGTTCCTCGCCACCATGAGCCACGAACTGCGCACCCCCCTCAATGCCATCCTCGGCTTTTCGGAAGTGATGAAGGCCGAGATCATGGGACCGATGCAGAACAAGGTCTACAAGGACTACGCCGGCAACATCCATGACAGCGGCCGGCATCTGTTGCACTTGATCAACGAGATTCTCGATCTGTCGCGCATCGAGGCCGGCAAGTACGAACTCACCGAAGAGCCGATACGTCTCATCGATGTGGTCGAGGATTGTCATCGTCTGCTCAAGCTCAGGGCCGAGGCCAAGGGGCTGCAGGTTATCGAGGATTTCGACGAGCATCTGCCGCAATTGTGGGCCGACGAGCGCGCCGCCCGCCAGATCTGCCTCAACCTGATGTCGAACGCCATCAAGTTCACGCCGCGCGGTGGCCACGTCACGCTTATCGTAAAGTCGTCCACCGACGGCGGCCAGACCTTGTGCGTGCGCGACAATGGTCCCGGCATTCCGAAGGAAGAGATCCCGAAGGTGATGCAGGCGTTCGGCCAGGGCTCCCTTGCCCACGAAACAGCCGAGGGCGGCACTGGCCTTGGACTGCCGATCGTCAAGAACCTTATCGAACTGCACGGCGGTTCGTTCGATCTGCAATCGGAGATGCGCAAGGGCACCGAGGCGAGTGTGACCTTCCCGAAGCAGCGGGTACTGAGCCCGCTACCGCCATTGCAACCGCTCGGCCAGGAACGCCACAAGGCCCCGGTCGACCTCGGCCGTTCGTTGCGACCAACCCGCCTGCGTTCGGCGGGCAACGCGGCAGGCATCGGTTCCTGACGCCGATTGCAAGCGACCGGCCCAATGCATACATGCTGGGTGCACGCGGCCGCGACGGAAGATCCGATGGAATCGCCCTGTATCAAGATCTGCAGCATCGATGCCGCGACCGGCCTGTGCGTCGGCTGCGCCCGCACGATGGCGGAAATCGCCGGCTGGGCTCGCCTTAACTCCGACGAACGGCGCCGTATTATGCTGAGCCTTGATGAACGTCGTGCCAGGTCACAACCTGCCGGGAGCAACTGACCCATGAGGCTTTGGATCCTGCTTGCGGTGCTCGGCGGCGCCATTGTCACTGCCTTTCTGACCGGGGATGAAGGCACCGTCGCCGGCCTCGACGGCAACCAGCTAGCGTCGTTTGCCATCGCCGCCACGCTGCTGGTGTTTGTCGGCGGCGGCTTGCTGCGCGGTTACGGCGGCCAATACGGCCAAGCGGCGCGCGATATTTCGGTGTGGGTCGCACTCACTCTAATTCTGGTCCTCGGATACAGTTTTCGCGATGAATTCCATAGCCTTGCCCAGCGCATAACCGGCGAGCTGGCACCACCCGGCGACGCCGTCGTGGTCGGCGGCACCAACGCGAGCGACCGCGCCGTACGCATCCGCAAGCGCCGCGACGGCCATTTCGTCGCCCGCACCATGGTCGACAAGGCCAATCTGACCATGCTGGTCGACACCGGCGCCTCGACCGTCGTGCTGAAGCCGAGCGATGCCCGCGCCGCCGGCATCAACGTCGACACGCTCACCTATTCGGTGCCGGTGCGGACCGCCAACGGCACCGCCTATGCGGCGTCGGTACGCATCAAACGTATGGTTGTAGGTGGCATCGTGGTCGATGGTGTCGAGGCGCTCGTCGCCAAGCCCGGTGCACTCAATGAAAGCCTCCTCGGTATGAGTTTTTTAAGGCGTCTGCGATCTTATGAGTTCTCAGGCGATTTCCTGACGCTGCGCAGCTGACCGATCGTTCGGCGGGCGCGCCAGCGTCCACGCGGGCAACGGGTATTGCGTCATGGCCATCTCTTCGGGCTTGCGGCACGCACTGAGCGAAGGCGCGAGCTGGCTTTGCGCCGGCGCCATCATGGTCGGCGGCGTCATCTACCATCAGGAAATCCGTTCCAGCATCACCACCGTCCTCGGCATCGAGATGCCAGTCGATGACGATCGCGCCGGCTCCCCTCCGCGCACGGCACTGTCGGACCCCGAGCAACGTGCGCGCGCCGCCGAAGCCCGCGCGGCGGAAGCCGAAGCCCGTGCCCGCAACGCCGAACAGCGCACCAAGGGCCAGCAGATGGCCGCCCTCCAGGCGCAGGCGCGCCGCAACGAGCAATCGCGGCCGAGCTATGGCGGCATGGTCGAATTGAAGGCCAGCAACAACGGCCACTTCTACGCCAACGCCGATCTCAATGGCCGCAACATCGGCGTACTGGTCGATACCGGCGCCTCGGCCGTGGCGTTGACCTACGAGGACGCCCAGCGCGCGGGCATTCACGTTTCGGATTCGCAATTCACCGGCCGCAGCCAGACCGCCAACGGCGTCGGCCGCTATGCGCCAGTGACGATCGACCAGATCTCGATCGGCAGCGTCGTTGTGCAGAACGTGCAGGGCGTGGTGCTCGAGCGCGGCAAGTCGCAAGTCACCCTGCTCGGCATGTCCTTCCTCGGCAAGCTCAGCCGCACCGAGATGAAGAACGGCATTCTGGTGCTGGAGAACTGATAGCGTCGAGCCAAGGTTCAGACCTGTCCTCGAAGCGATACGCCAGAAAGTTCGACGGTATCCGCGCGCAGGGTTGGCGTGGCGGCTGCGCGCAAGCAAGAATGGGATGGGAAACTCCGCGCCGAGCCGGTTCCGGTGATCTTGAACGATCCGCTTCGCAATCGCTCGACGTCGGCCGGTGCAGGCATGGTGCAATCCGTCGCTCGATCGAACAGATCGCACCATTCCTTGATTTGACGCTCGCGGGCGATGGCGACATTGCGCCCATGATATTTCCATTTCGCGATCTATCATTAAGCTGTATATACACACATTCCGACTCCATTTCACTGCCGCACAATTTTGATTTTTTCATTTTCCCCTCGATCGAAGGGAGAGCGGGGTGGCCGTGGTCCACGGCGGTCTTCCGCATTCTTGAATTCAAGTGGCCCAGGGCCACCCCATTGCTCGAACGGATTTTGGGGTCCCCCCGTGCTTCAGCGAGCTGGTGTGGGCTTCCCCTTTACTCGCACACTTGTGGGGTGCACGGAACCCTCCGGCAGGGCGCGGCGCGTGACCGCAACACCCTCCGGACCGTCCATTCCGCCTCCGCACTTTTGAACGCCTTCGAAGCGCGCCCTTTAGTGAAGCGGAACATGGGCAGTATCGCATGGGGTGCGGGAGGCGTGGATAACTCGGTGGGGGCGGTGAAGTCGAAGTCGGGAGTGTGAAGTCGTGAGTGGTGAAACGGTGCCTGGGCTGTCGAGCCTGGCACCGTCTCATGGCACGCTGCCCATCTCACCCGTAGCGAATCGTCGCGTACCAGGAGAAGGTCAGGAGTGAGGGGCGGCTGCTTACTCCGTTTTCGCAACATAGGCCGCGCGTGTCCGCTGGCCCCGGCTTCGAGCGCGCGGCCGTCCATCACCACGTCGGCCATTCCGCGTGCGAATGCATCTGATCATCTGCCCCTTGAAGGACGGCGAGAGGCGAAGTCCGGCGACGCATTGCGGGCGTAATGGTCGTCGAATTGGTCGAGCGTCTCGAAGTCGACGAGCAGTGCGCGATCGTGAGCGGTGGTCTTGATCAGTTCAACCTCGACTTCCCGGAACGCCCTCGGCAGTCGGCCATAGCGGGATCGCGTCCAAGGCGTGGTGTAAACTGATCGCACGCGCCGCTGCCGAATGCGGCACGGGGTCTCAGGCATCCCGCTCCGCGTCCCGGTGCCGCAGCGACATCAATCGGCCAACACCCCGTAGTCGAAGCGAGTCGTGTGTCCCGGAAGCCGCGTCAGGGACGAGACTTACGCGTGATCCGCCATCGAATCTGCTGAGCGGACTACGCGATAACACTGCCTGTCGAAATCGTGTGTCCCGGCCTTCGCCGGGATGACGGCATGTGGGATGGCGGAGCGGAGTGCTGCGGCGAGAAATGGAAGCTCGCCGATGTCCGCTGGAGCCGTCAATGCCCGCCCGAGTAGACTGCTGCGGCCAAACCGCAGTGCCCAACCCACCCAATGCCGTCATCCCGGCGAAGGCCGGGACACACGACAAGCAGCAGCAGGAGCGGTGCGAGCGATTTGAATTCCGAGTTTCAGGTCTTGCCCGAACGGTTCGGCCGAACGGGTGCCGCTACGCCAAAACGCCGCTCCAACACCCGCTCCCAATTTGCCAGTTTGCGAGTGGCTTCGGTGCTTGGAGGCGCCATGTGCTCTGTGATCAACATAAATCTTCAACCGGCCAATTTCCTGCTCGATCTGCTTTTGCGACAGCTCGTCAGCCTCTCGCAGATCCGGAAATCCACTGCGCCTGCTCATTAACGTTCACTCCGCCGCCTCTTTCTTCGCCGCACTCCCGCGCCGCTTCAGCAGATCCCGCAAAAACTGCCCGGTGTAGCTCTCCTTCACCTTTGCCACGTCTTCGGGTGTGCCTTCGGCGACAATCCGCCCGCCGCCGTCGCCGCCTTCGGGGCCGAGGTCGATCACCCAGTCGGCGGTCTTGATGACTTCGAGATTGTGCTCGATGACGACCACGGTGTTGCCGGCGTCGGCCAACTCGTGGATCACTTCCAGCAGCTTCGCGACGTCGTGGAAATGCAGGCCGGTCGTCGGCTCGTCGAGAATATACAGCGTGCGGCCGGTCGCCCGGCGTGACAGCTCCTTGGCCAGCTTGATGCGCTGCGCCTCACCACCCGACAGCGTCGTCGCCTGCTGGCCGATCTTGATGTAGCCGAGGCCGACGCGCTGCAGCGTCTCGAGCTTGTCGCGGATCGACGGGACGGCAGCAAAGAACGCCGCGCCCTCCTCGATGGTCATGTCGAGGATGTCGGCGATCGACTTGTCGCGGAACTTCACGTCGAGCGTTTCGCGGTTGTAGCGCCGCCCCTTGCACTGGTCGCAGGTGACGTAGACGTCCGGCAGGAAGTGCATCTCGATCTTGATCACGCCATCGCCCTGGCAGGCTTCGCAGCGCCCGCCCTTGACGTTGAACGAGAACCGGCCCGGCTCGTAGCCGCGCGTCTTGGCCTCGGGCAGTCCCGCGAACCACTCGCGCATCGGCGTGAAGGCGCCGGTGTAGGTCGCCGGATTCGAGCGCGGTGTGCGGCCAATCGGCGACTGGTCGATGTCGATCACCTTGTCGAGCTGTTCCAGCCCCTCGATGCGATCGTGCGGCGCTGGATGCTCGCGGGCGCCGGACAGCTTGCGGGCAGCGGCGCGGAACAGCGTGTCGATCAAGAATGTCGACTTGCCGCCGCCCGATACGCCGGTGACGCATGTAAGGATGCCGAGCGGAATTTCCGCCGTGACGTTCTTCAGGTTGTTGCCGCGCGCGCCGACGACCTTGAGGGTGCGGTGCTTCACACGTTGCCGCCGCTTCTTCGGCAGCGGGATCTGGCGCTGGCCGGTGAGGTATTCGGCGGTCAGGCTGCCCGGCGTCGCCATCACCTCGTCGGGCGTACCGGCGGCGATGATGCGGCCACCATGCACACCGGCACCGGGGCCGATGTCGACCACGTAGTCGGCGGTCAAAATCGCATCCTCGTCGTGCTCGACGACGAGCACGGTGTTGCCGAGGTCGCGCAGGTGCTTGAGGGTTTCGAGCAGCCGCGCGTTGTCGCGCTGATGCAGGCCAATCGACGGCTCGTCGAGCACATACAGCACGCCGGTGAGGCCGGAGCCGATCTGCGAGGCGAGCCGGATGCGCTGGCTCTCGCCGCCCGACAGCGTGCCGGAATTGCGCGCGAGTGTCAGGTAATCGAGGCCGACGTCGTCGAGGAACTTCAGCCGCTCGCGGATTTCCTTCAGAATGCGGACGGCAATCTCGTTCTGTTGCTTGGTGAAGGTCGCCGGCACCTCGTCGAACCACACGTTAGCCTTGCGGATCGACATGTCGCCGATCTGGCCGATATGCAGGCCGCCGACCTTCACCGACAGCGACTGCGGTTTGAGGCGATAGCCGTTGCAGGCGTCGCACGGGTGGTCGTCCTGGTAGCGCGACAGTTCCTCGCGCACCCACTGGCTGTCGGTCTCGCGGAAGCGGCGCTGGATGTTGCCGATGACGCCCTCGAACGGCTTGGCGTTCTTGTACTTGCGCAGGCCGTCCTCGTAGACGAAGTCGATCTCTTCGTCGCCCGAGCCGTAGAGGATGACGAGCCGAACCGTGTCCGGCAGATCCTTGAACGGCGTTGTCATCGACACCTTGTAGTGCCGCGTGATCGCCTGCAGCGTCTGCTCGTAGTAGGGCGAAGTAGCGCCGGTCTTGGCCCAGGGTGCAATCGCTCCCTGGCGCAGCGATAGCGACGGGTCGGGCACCACGAGATCGGCTTCGAAAACGAGTTCGGTGCCAAGGCCATCGCACTTCGGGCAAGCACCAGCCGGAGCATTGAACGAGAACAGCCGCGGCTCGATCTCGTCGATGGTGAAACCCGACACGGGACAGGCGAACCGCGACGAGAAGGTGATGCGCTCGTGGGTCTCGTTCTTGTTCTTGTTGACGCCGGTCGTCGTCTCCTTGGCGAGCGCCTTATCCGCGTATTCGAAATAGCAAAGCCCGTCGGCCAGCCCGAGCGCGGTCTCGAAGCTGTCGGCGAGGCGGGTCGCGATATCACCGCGCACGACGATGCGGTCGACCACCACGTCAATGTCGTGCTTGAATTTCTTGTCGAGCTTCGGCGCGTCCGGAATCTCGTGGAAAGCGCCGTTGATCTTGACGCGCTGGAAGCCCTTCTTCTGCAGTTCGGCCAGCTCCTTGCGGAACTCGCCCTTGCGGCCGCGCGACAACGGCGCCAACAGATAGCCGCGTGTGTTCTCGGGCAGCGCCATGACCTTGTCGACCATCTGCGTGACGGTCTGGCTCTCGATCGGCAGGCCGGTGGCCGGCGAGTACGGCACGCCGACGCGGGCGAATAGCAGACGCAGGTAGTCGTAGATCTCGGTCACGGTGCCGACCGTCGAGCGCGGGTTGCGCGAGGTCGTCTTCTGCTCGATCGAGATTGCTGGCGACAGCCCGTCGATGTGGTCGACATCGGGCTTCTGCATCATTTCAAGGAACTGGCGGGCGTAGGCCGACAGGCTCTCGACGTAGCGGCGCTGGCCTTCGGCGTAGATCGTATCGAACGCCAGCGACGACTTGCCGGAGCCTGACAGCCCGGTGAACACAATCAGCTTGTCGCGTGGGATTTCGAGGTCGACGTTTTTGAGGTTGTGTTCGCGCGCGCCCTTGACCGCGATGACGCGGCGGTCGTGGGCGGTCGGCATACGGGTGACGGGGGTCTTGGGGGATTTTGCCATGGGCCGCTAGATAGCGGAAGGTTGCCTATGCGTCCATGCGGTGTGAGAGGAAGTCAACAAGCTGTTCCGTGCCGCATTGACTGACCACGTTTGGGATCATGTCGCCGCAGCGGAGGCGAACCAACGCTCCAAGCCCTTCTTGCTGTAGGCGACGAGATTAGCGTGGCCCTCCGCCGCCGTGCGCAGTGGGGTTTCAAACGTCGGACAAAGGATGCTGGTAATCGCCGCATGCACACTCGCATCAGCCCCGCAGGGCTCGCTGCCCATCAACCAGGACTTGTCGCCGAGTTGGGCAGCGATTGCGTCAATACCGTGAATGGCGAGACGACTGATTTCAGCCGCGGAATGACGACCGGTGCCCTGGGCATGCAGATTCTTTCGAACTTTGCGCAGCATTACGGCTCTGATCAGTGGCCGCAGCGGCGCCGGTACGCTGTCGAAGAATTTCGCTGGCCCGCGCGCGAAGTTGGCGTCGTCAAGCCAACGATCGTGCATATTCGCCCAATAGAGGTTGTCCTCGCAGAGCTTCTCGAACGCCCAAGCTTGGGCACGCTCAGCCGGTGAAAGACCTTTGTCGAAGTCGATGCCGTACTTTTCCTCGACATGCCAGCGAATGAAAGTCGAATCCGCTACAATGGCGCCGGCATCATCGATGTATGGAAGCTTGCCCTTCGGCGCCTTTTTGAAGCCCTTCGTGTCCACCCGATAGTCGAGTTTGGCAATTTTCAGCAGCGCGTGCACCTTCATGCACATAGGGCTCGGATCGGGCAGGCCCAGCATCGGACCGAATACATAGAGCGTTATCATCGGAACTCCTCGGGATTGGCCGCTGCTGCCGCCCGATTGAAACAACCACTTGCGACCAGAGGGTGACGCCACGCGCCACCAAAAGCAACATTAGGGATATCCGCAACAATGTAGTGCCCAACTGTTGACTTAGCTGGAAGCTTGCGTTCCAAGGTCTGCACAGCATATTTCTGCGGACATCACAGTCGATCAACTGTATTTCCAGCAGCATGATTGCAAAGTTACAGCCGTGTGCTTGAATGCGATCTTTCGCGCACGGCCAAGGCTGGGCAGTTCAAGGGGATCGGCTGCCTGTAACCGGTCAAGCGTTCAAGAGGCTATGCCAATGGAAGAACTGGCGAAGGTTGAACTGGTCGAACTGACAGCCGAAATCGTCTCGGCCTACGTCAGCAACAACACCGTCAGCGTCAGTGACGTGCCGGCCCTGATCGGCGACATCCATAGTGCGCTCAGCCGGGCGGCCGGCGGCGTCGTCACCGCCGAGCGCGAAGAGCTGCGACCGGCGATCAATGTCAAGAAGTCGGTGACGCCCGAGTACATCATCTGTCTCGAGGACGGAAAGAAGTTCAAGTCGCTGAAGCGGCACCTGCGCACGCACTACAATCTGTCGCCCGAGGAATACCGCGAGAAGTGGGGATTGCCGCACGACTATCCGATGGTTGCACCAAACTACGCCGCCGCCCGCTCGGCACTCGCCAAGAAGATGGGCCTCGGCACTCGCCGCGAGGGCTGATCTCGCGACTGATCAATGTTCGTTTGCCTGCATGCCCGCCTCAACAGCGGGCATTTTCATTTTAGCGCGCAACGCGGCGAGCCGCCGCAACTCCGGCCCGTGCGCCCGAGCAAGCGCCGCATGCCGCCCGATGTCGTAGGCCCAGTGCCCGGCGATGCCGCGCTGACGCTCGCGCCGCAGTGCCGAACCGAGCAGGCGGCAGATCCGCACCTGGCCGGCAAGCGACAGGTCGACAACTTCGTGCGGCCATAGTGGCAGTATGCGACCGAGCGTCTGTGCGCGCGAAGACTCGGACGGGCTGCGATTGGATGCGGTTGTTCTGATCATGGGACACTCCGACTGACTGTGCCGGAAGTGTCTCACCGTGAGCCACGGCGTGGATAACTCGTGTCCTGATTAACTTTTGCCAACACTTATCCACGCCATTCACCTCGCCCCTATCCTGGAGCCCGGTCGGAGCCATGCGCCGACGTACGGTTTTTGCATGAGGGTCAAAAAGACCCTTGTGATGTGCCTATACCGCCCCAGAAGAGGTCACCAATGATGGACGTGCGGAGCTACCAAGGCGAATTACCAGCATGCCGCCGGCGGCAATCGCGGAAGCCTACCGCCCGATTGCACAGACAGACATGGAGCGCACTGGAGCTGCGCACACTGCTGGAGGCGACAGTTGCCAGCGGCTTTGATATCGACGAGGAGAGGCTGCGACAGCCGACCCGGGGCGAGGCACGGATTGCACTCGCCCGCCAGGTCGCAATGTACCTGGCCCATATTGGTTGCGGCCTGTCCAAGGCCGGCGTTGGTCGCCTGTTCGAGCGTGACCGCACCACCGTTCACCATGCCTGCCTGGTGATCGAGCAACGCCGCGACGACGCCCAATTTGATCTGGCGCTCGATCATATGGAACGCGTCGTAAAGATCGTCGTCGGACCGCTGGAGGCGTCATGGGCGGCGTGACTATGCAATGCGATCCCGACGGGACCCCGACCGATCCCGCCCTGCGCACGTGCCTCAAACAGTTGGCCCAGCGCGGCGCCAAGCTGGCGGTCCGGTACACCGGAGCCGCGGTCGAAGTCCCACGCATGGGCGCGGAGGTTGCCGTCGCCTGGGTCGACATCGCCAATATACCAGCACTCGATGCTGCGGGCTGGTTGACCGACATCGGCAATGGCAGCTTCATCCTATCGCCGACCGGGCGGACGATCGTCCGCTTAATGAAAGCTGGGCCATCGCCGGCCGAAGCCTCCGCCGGCGGCTCGCCCGCCCTGCCGGAACTGGCACCACGTGCCGCCCCCGAAAGTCCGCTCGCCTGGTTTCGATCGCGTCGCCATAAAGATGGCTCGCCGTTGCTCTGCGACGAGGCCTTCAACGCCGGCGAACGCTTAAACGAGGATTTTAACCGGGCCCAGATGATGCCGCGTACGACGGTCAACTGGGAGGCCGTCTCACGCACTGATGACGAAAGCCGAGGCATGGCCGGCATTGCTCGCGAGCGCGGTGGTGGCGCTTCGGCCGCTCAGGAACGGGTTCGTCGCGCGCTCGCGGCCGTGCCGCCTGAATTCGCGGGACTGCTAATGGACGTCTGCTGCTTCGGGCTTGGCTTGCCGGACGCCGAGAAATCAAATGGCATGCCGCAGCGCTCGGCCCATTATCTGCTCGCCATCGCGCTCAAGATCCTGGCCCGCCACTACGGCCTGCTGCCGCCGGCCGACAAAAGTTGGCAGCCGCGCCGCCGCACGCGCCACTGGGCCTCAGACAACTACCGTCCGACCATCGATGGGACGTGAATGGCTGGGCATTGCCGCAACGCCTCGCCGAGCACCATCGCACCAGCGACGGCAACATTTAGCGAGCGCAACCCTGGTCGGATTGCGACACGGATGCGGGCGTCGGCAGCGTTGTGCACCTGCTCCGGCACACCGGCACTCTCGCGACCAACCATCAATATGTCGGCGGCCGAAAACTCAAACTCGAGATAACTCGCCTCAGCCTTCGACGTCAGCAGCACCAACCGCGACGCCGCCGAACGCCGACTGATCTCGAACGCTTCCCAACTTTCGTGGCGCGCCAAAGCGACATGCTCCAGATAGTCGAGGCCGGCACGCCGGAACGCCCGATCGGAAGCGTCAAAGCCGGCCGGGCCGATCAGGTCGACCGGCACGCCGAGGCAAGCCGCCAACCGCATCAAGGTGCCGGCGTTCTGAGGGATATCGGGCTGGTAGAGAGCGAGGCGCATGGCTGTGCTATGTAACGACCGGAAGATTTGGTGCAACCCATGGGACGATCCCGGCTGATGCTTCGCACCCTCAAGATCGGCATTGTCATATTGGTTGCGGCCTATCTAGCGGTGGTCGCCGGCATGTATTTCGGCCAACGCCGCATGCTCTATTTGCCCAACCCGACGCGCATTCAGCCGGCATCGGTGGGCCTACCCAGCATGCGCGAGCGCATTATTGAAACGCCCGATGGTGAGAAGCTCGTCACTTGGTCGGCGCCTGCGAAGCCCGGCCAGCCGACGCTGCTGTTCTTCCACGGGCAGGGCGGCGGCATCGCCGATCTCAACGAACTGCTCGCCAAGTATTTGGCACGTGGTCGTGGCGTCGCCATCATGGCCTATCGGGGCTTCAGCGGTTCGACCGGCGCACCTTCCGAGAAAGCCAACGTCGCCGATGCCAAGCTGGCGCACGCGATGTTGCTGCACGACGGCGTCAAACCCGCCGACATCCTGCTCTATGGTGAATCGCTCGGCACCGGCGTCGCGCTGCAGGTCGCCGTCGACCACCCCGTCGGCGGTGTCATCCTCGACAGCCCCTATACTTCGGTCGCCGATCGGGCTTTCGAGCTCTATCCGTTCATCCCGGTGCATCTGCTGATCAAGGATGCCTACGAAAGCAGCCGCCACGTTCGAAACGTGCGCGCACCACTATTCATCGTTCACGGCGAGGCCGACATCGTGGTGCCGGTAGAGATGGGGAGGAAACTGTTTGCGCTCGCCAACGAGCCCAAGGAAATCGTGACGCTGCCGCGCGCCGGCCACAACAACCACGATCTCTACGGCTCGTTCGAGGCGATCAATGGCTGGATCGACCGGTTGCGGCGGCGCGGGCCGCAATAGCTGGATCGCCAGGGCCTAGTGAGGTAGGCGGCGTGCAGGCGACAATCATGTGCTCGATGACGGCATACCTGTTGCATTGGAGCAACGATCATTCACATCTGCTGCCGACGCCATAACAGGTTATCACGGCGCCGCGGCTCGCCGACAACGACCCTGACAGCTAATAGGCGCCCTACAACATCTTACACTTCATCGAGCGCTGCCTGGACAACCAGAACTCGCCTGCATTCACAGATTTATGAATTTGCCAAGCCATCACGGCCTGCGCCAAATTGCCTCCTGTGTTCAATCTCGCAAGTGCCTTGAGGCCGCGTTGAAAGGGTGGCAGAAGAAACCCCGCGTCAATACGCGCTTGCGCGCGAGTGGGCGCGCGCGTTCGGATATGAATTCCTCACAAACTAACTCGAGTGCCTGATTTTCCGGCGGCTCGAGCGCATGGCACCAGGAGAACACCGTGGCATCCCACGCTGATGATACCAACCGTCGGGACTTTCTGACGCTCGCCGGTGGCGCTTTTGCGGCCGTCGGCGGTGGCCTCGCGATCTGGCCGTTTGTCCACCAGATGAATCCAGACGCCAGCACCCAGGCCTTGGCTTCGGTCGAGATCGATCTCAAACCGGTCAAGGAAGGCCAGGCGATCACCGTAATGTGGCGCGGCAAGCCGGTGTTCATTCGCAACCGCACCAAGGCCGAAGTCGAGCAAGCCGCCAAGGTGCCGCTCACTGACCTCAAGGATGAAAGCGCGCGAAACGACCTGCTGCCCGAGAAGACGCCCGCCACTGACGCGAACCGCACGAAGAAGGGCAAGGAAAACTGGCTGGTCACCGTCGGCGTCTGCACCCATCTTGGTTGCGTGCCGAAGGGCCAGAGCCTGTCCGACGCAAAGGGCGACTTCGGCGGTTGGTTCTGCCCCTGCCACGGCTCGCACTACGACATTTCAGGACGCATCCGCAAAGGCCCGGCGCCGCGCAACCTCGACGTCCCGCCGTACGAATTTGTCGGCGACAGCAAAATCAAGATCGGTTGAGGATACGCCCACATGTCAGGTCACGATTCAACCTACACACCGAATTCGCGCTTCGCCAAATGGATGGACGAGCGCCTGCCCATCATGCGCATGATGAACGGCCAATTCGTCGACTTCCCGACGCCGCGCAACCTCAACTACTGGTGGACGTTCGGCGGCATATTGACGTTCTGCCTCGTGGTGCAGCTGGTTACCGGCATCGTGCTGGCCATGCACTATATCCCGAGCGCCAAGGAAGCCTTCGACTCGGTCGAAGCGATCCGTCGCGACGTCAACTTCGGCTGGCTGATCCGCAACATCCACGCGGTCGGCGCCTCGATGTTCTTCCTCGCCGTCTATCTGCACATTTTCCGCGGTCTCTATTACGGGTCGTACAAGGCACCGCGCGAAGTGCTTTGGATCCTCGGTGTGTTCATCTATCTCGCCATGATGGCCACCGCCTTCCTGGGCTACACCCTGCCATGGGGCCAGATGAGCTTCTGGGGCGCCACCGTCATCACCAATTTCTTCACGGCGATTCCGGTGGTCGGTACCGCTATCACCGAATGGCTGTGGGGCGGCTATGCCGTTACCGGGGTGACGCTCAATAGGTTCTTCTCGCTGCACTATCTGCTGCCGTTCGTGATCTGCGGCCTCGTCGGCCTGCACATCTGGGCACTCCACGTGGCTGGGCAGAACAATCCAACCGGCCTCGACGTCAAGAGCAAGGCCGATACGCTGCCGATGACCCCGTACGCTGTGGCCAAGGACGCGTTCGCCCTCGCCGTGTTCGTGATCCTGTTCGCCTGGTTCGTGTTCTTCGCGCCGGACTACCTTGGGCACGCCGACAACTACAACGAGGCCAATCCACTCGTGACGCCGCCGCACATCGTGCCTGAATGGTACTTCCTGCCGTTCTACGCGATCCTGCGCGCCGTCCCTTCGAAGCTCGGCGGCGTGCTGTTGATGTTCGCGGCGGTGGCGATCTTGGCGTTCGTCTCGTGGCTCGACACCAGCCGCGTGCGCTCGACCAAGTATCGGCCGATCTATAGCTGGTTCTTCTGGCTGTTCGCGTTCACCTGCGTGGCGCTCGGCTATCTGGGTTCCAAGCCGGCCGAGGGCGTTTATGTGATGTGGGCGCGCATCTTCACCGCCTACTACTTCGCCCACTTCCTCTTGGTGATGCCGTTCGTCGGTCTGTTCGAAACACCGAAAAAGCTGCCGCGCTCGATCGCCGAGTCGGTGCTCGGTCCCGCCGGTGGCGGGGCTGGTTCAATGGCCGGTGCGGCTGCCGCGCCCGAAAAGCGCTGACAGGGGCCCGCGACGAACATGAAAGCCAGGATCTCGACCATGAGACAATTTCTCAACAATGCAGTGCGCGCTGGCCTCGCCGCTGGCCTGATCGCCCTCGCCGCTCCGGCGGCGATGGCGGCCGGTGACGGCCCCAAGATCGAGCGCAACCAGTGGAACTTCGGCGGCTTCACTGGCCAGTTCGACAAGGTGCAGCTACGCCGTGGCTTCCAGGTCTATCAGGAGGTCTGCGCTTCCTGCCATGGCCTCAAGCGCGTCTACTTCCGCAATCTCGTCCAGCCAGGCGGGCCGGAGTTTCCCGAGGAAAGCGTGAAGGCGCTCGCCGCCGCTTGGCCGAATCAGATCCACGACGGGCCGAACGACGACGGCAACATCGCCGATAAGAAGGGCAACTTGATCAAGCGGCCGGCGAAGCTCGCCGATCCGATCCTTGGCCCCTATGAAAACGACAATCAGGCGCGCGCGGCCCAGAACGGCGCATTACCGCCCGATCTGTCGTTGATGGCGCGGGCCCGCAATGTCGACTATACCGGCACCGTGATGGGGCATCCGCTATCGATGCTGCGTGATGTCGCCGTCGGCTACCAGGAAGGCGGCGCCGACTACATCCACGCCATCCTGACTGGCTATGCTGAGAAGGCCCCGGCATACACCCGCGACAAGGGTCACCTGAAGCCAGTCGCCGACAAGGACGTCAAGGACGAAAAGGCAGTCGAGCGCTGCGCTTCCGTCGCTGTTGGTGACCCCGGCGCTCCCGACGTCTGCAGCCCGCTGCAGGACGGCATGTACTACAACAAGTATTTCGCTGGCGGCCAGATTGCCATGCCACCGCCAATTTCGAACCCGGTCAAGTACGAGGAGAAAGCCGGCGCTACGTCGAGCATCGAGCAAAACTCCAAGGATCTTTCGGCGTTCCTGTCGTGGACGGCCGATCCGAAGCTGTCGGAACGCAAGCGGCTCGGCTGGCAGGTTATCCTGTACATGCTGATCACCAGCCTGCTGCTGTACATTGCGAAGAAGCGGATCTGGAAGTCGGCGCACTGAGGGCGTTGGCACGATCCAAGCTTCAGCATGAATTGCACGAAGGCCGCGCCCCACACCGGGACGCGGCCTTTTCGCTTGGTGCCAGCCGTGCGGAATTCAGACGTAGATCAACACCAGCAGGGCGACACAGGCATATCCGCAATATTTGACGTTGTGGCGATTGCCGATGATCCAGGCGACGGCGCGGCGCGGCATGTCCGACCACGAAAGGCGGGCGATCTCGGCCAGCGTCAATCCCATGGCGAGGCCGACGCCGAACGACACGTAATCGATGCCGACGGCGGATCTGGCGCCAACGCCTCCCGCCGACCCACCAGACAGGGCTTGGGTGATCAGCATCATGACGCCTGCGAGCAACAGCCCACAGGCCATCAAACCGAGGAATTGCAGGGTCTGTCGCATTTGGGCCCACCAGGAAACGTTCGTCCATTGGCGGCCAGTCTAAGCGCAACGTCATTAACGCCCGGTTGACCTAAGGCCCGGAACGGACATCGGCGGCACCAGGAACGGACCTTTGCGCCAAGGCAGCAAAAATCTGCGCCCCGACAGACGTAACGATGATGCCGGCGACGACAATGGAAATGCCGGCAAGGCGGGTCGGAGACAGGAACTCCCCCAGCAGCAGCGCCCCCATGCCGGCCGCCAACCCCGGCGCCAGCGCCTGAATCACCGCCGCCGTCGAAATGCCGAGCTGCCGCACCGCGACAAAGAACAGCAACGTGGCACCGTACGCGACCAGCATGCCGTGATAGACGAGTTGCAGCAACGTCTCAGACAATGGCCCGCTGAAGTTCGGTCCGTCCGGACGGAACCACAGGTAAAGCGGCAGGAACAGCGGCGACCAGAGCGCCAAAGCGTTGGTCAGTTGCAGCGGATCGATCTTCCAGAGCCGCACATAGTAGGTGAGCAGCGCCCATCCGAGCGCCGCGATCGAGAAGATCGCGAGCCCCAGCGGCGTGAACGAGAAGCCGGCCGCCATGTCGGTTGAGAACACGCCAAGGCCAATAATCGCGAGCCCGGCGCCGATTACCGAGGCGAAGCCGGGGCGTTTGGCAACCAACAGCAGCGGAACGGCAAGGCTGAACACCTGCATCAAACCAGTGATGATCAGCGCACCGGCGCCCGCCGTCGCGTGCGCATAACCGCCAATGACGAACACATGGTAGGGCGGGCCGGCGAGCAGCAGCAGAACGCCGAGCCGGAACCACGAGACGTCGAGCCGGACCCGTTCGCGGTAGAACAGCAGGGCTGCGGCCGCGATCGGGAAGCAGCCGATGTAACGCAGCAACGCGAGATCAAGCGGATCGAGCCGCAGCGTCACAAGATGCCGCGACACCACAGAGCCGCCACCCCACAACAGCGCGGCAGCCAATCCCGCCAACATGCCAAGCACAAAGCGCGCGCTCCCAGTGACCACCGGCGGTGCGACGATGTCGGCGTTGGCAACGCTTTGCGACAGCTTCGACAAGGGTGGCACCTTCCAATCCAGTTCTGTGACAAGGCCATTCGGCAGCACGCAACGTTAGCTGTGTGCTGCCTATATTCGAGGCCGACCATAGAGGCACGACGTCAACAGTGCCGCATTGGGTGGCCCAGTGGCCGGTGACAGGCTGGAGCCGGCCACCGAGCCACAACCACTGCCGCTCTCAGCCCGCCGCAGCCGAAATCAGGATTTCTTCAGAGAAGTGTTGATCGCCGGCTTCGGCGATGAATTTCTTCATGCCCTTGACGAAGTCGATAAGGTCGAGTTGCACGATTGTCGCCGTCACCGAGCTATCGGAGCATAGCTTTTGCATCGTCAGCATCGCGCTTTCGCTGGTGTAGCCCCATACCGTCTTGTAGGCACCGCCAATACCGGAGCGATCGGCACCGACGCGATAGGTGCCGCCGTAGCGCACGCCGCGGACCTCAGCATCGCCAGCGAGACGGCCTTCGCTCATCAAGATCTCGCGCGTTGATAGCCAGGCAGCGAACGCCTCGTTGCTTTTGACCTTGAACTGCCACACCGACAGCACCGGTGAGATCATGATCCGTCGCTTCAGCAGTTCCTCGGCGTGCGCACCCAGCATGTAGGGATTGAACGGTACACTCATCGAGGTGCGCACTTGCTGGTTGACTGCCTCGATTGCGGGGCCGCTCTTGGCCGTGCCGGCACGCATGTAGGTTGAGAATGGGACGCTCATGCTGGTGCGGACTTGCTGGTTCACAGTGTCAACAACCGGTGAGCCTGCGTCTTCGCCACGCATGTGTGGTGCGAACGGCACGCTCATCGAAGTGCGAACCTGTTGGTTGACGGTCTCGACCGATGGCGCAGATCCATGCCCCTTCATGTGCGGCGCGTAAGGCACGCTCATGCTGGTGCGGACTTGCTGGTTCACCGTATCGACGGCTGGCATCGCCACGTCGCTGCTGGCGGCAATCCGGTCGCCCAGCATATGGCGCTGGAACGGGACACTCATTGAGGTGCGAACCTGCTGGTTGACGGTCTCAACCGCCGGCGCTTCGACGGTGGCTGCCTCCGCGATCCGGTCACCCAGCATGTGGCGCTGGAACGGGACGCTCATTGAAGTGCGTACCTGTTGGTTGACGGTCTCGACCGCCGGTGCCTCGATGAATTGAGCGCGCGCGAGCCGGCCCATGTGCCGTCCGATGATGTCGTCCATCTTGCCTCACTCCTTCTGATACGCCGTCCCGCGGAAGTGCGGATCCGGCCCTTTTATGGCGTGTGCAAGGGCACACGCTCCCCCTGCTGGAAAAGCTGGCGCTTTTCCAATTCCATGATCACGGCATCCGCCCACCTTCGGTGGTGATCGGCTGCGCGCTAGTTGTCAGTGCTGGCGATGATGTTGCGATCGAGCAGCATGTCGAAACCCTGGTGGAACTGCGTTCTTGCAACAGTGGCGCCCATTTTTGGTGCCACCGCTTTCACATAGTCCGCCTCGATCTGCGCAAACGGCCGACCATTGCACAGCTCAAGGATGAACCAGGCGCTGGTGTTCAGGTCGTGCAGATCGGGATCGTCCGGCGTGAAGGCATAGGCATGCCCCCACTCCTCGAACCCGCGTACCACGACATCAGGGGCTTTCGCGTAGGAGCCGTTCCGGGAGTACACGCAGATCTTCTCCTTTGTTGTGGTGTGAGCAGTAGGGATCGGGCGCAGTGAAGCGTCCGGTAAAGGCATAGGCGGTGGAGCGACAGCCGCCGTGCGTGCCCTGGGTCGACGAACAATCGGGGCAACTGTCCTCGACATCGTTCGACCGCAGTTGGCGATAGAGCGGATGATCCCAGGTTTCTAGCAACGAGCGTTCGGTGATGTTGCCGTAGTTGACGTACTCGCGCATGTACGGGCAGCCGACGCTGTCACCCTGCGGCGTCACCGCCGCTGTTTGCCAGCAGCAATTGCCGTCTTTTGGATGCCACGACTGCATCAGCTGGACGCCCGGCGGCACCTTGAGACCGTTCAGCGCCGCCATCATCTCAGGCAGGGTCAGCGATAGCTCGGCCCAGTTCTTGCGCGCGCGGCCCAACGGATAAAGCCGCAGCACGCCGACTTGATCGCAGTCCAACTCCTGGGCGAGATCGACGTAGCGCTGTAGGTGCGGCGCGTTCTTCGACGACAAGATGCCGAGAATTGTCACCTTGATACCGGCGGCGCGCGCATGCTTGATGCCGGCGACAACTGCATCATAGCTACCGACCTGCCCCGTCAGTTCGTCCTGAATTTCGGGGATGGCGGCGAACAAATCGACATAGAGGCGACCGATACCGAGCGCCTTTAGACGGTTCGCCCGCGCCTCGTCGATCAGCGTCGCATGTGTGCGGACGGCCACGAACAACTTGCGACTGCAATAGGCGAGAATCTCCTCGAAATCGTCGCGGTGGAACGGCTCGCCGCCCTCGAAGAAGACGTGCAGAAAGCCCTCGGCGATCAACTCGTCGATGAACGTCTTCCACTGCGCGGTGGTCAGTTCAGGCCGCTTCGACGAACCGCAGTCGGCATAGCAGAGCTTGCACTCCATGCTGCATGTCTGGTTGACGCAGATTGTTACCTTGAACGGCTTTTCGAGCACCGGCGCCGGGCGCGGGGCATGATCGGGCAGTGGAATGCGGACGGTCTCGTTCACGCGAAAACTCCTGTACGCTCGGTGGTGTCGATCCGAAATAGTCCGTTGCCAAAGCGTGGGCTCCAGGCGCCATCAACCTGCGGCAGTGGTGCGTGCGCACCGTGCTGGCCAAAATGCTGAGCGATCGCGCCAGAGGTCAATGCCACGGCGGCACTGGTGCCGGTGGTCATGGCAAAGCCGCGTGATTTCGAACGCGCACCCCATATGCAATGCGCGGGCGCGGCGAAGTGTGGGATGCGCGCCGGACCAGCGCCCCATGGCGCTGGTCCGAGGCTAGATGACGGCAATATTGCAGGTGTGTCACCGTCGACCGTGCAGTGATGATCGTAACCACTAACCACGATCGCACCAGGGATGGTTGCGAGGCAGCAAAGTGTGCCCTCGGCATGATTGGGTGACAGCCACGAACGTTCGGCGGCGCCATCGTCGCGCTCAATCCAGGCATTGACGGCGACTGGCGCTGAGTGAGCTGCAGCAAGACGAACGGCGAACGCACATGTATCCGCGGTTGGTTCGAATAGCTCGGGTCCGAACAGCGGCGGGTGCAACAACATGCGCACGCACGACAACGGCGCCCGCAGTCCAGGTGCATGTTCGGCGATGCCTATGCGAGTGCTCCCCGACCAGATCTCGCGCGTGGCACCGGGCGCAATCTCGATCTCGTGCCCATCTGGCAGGCAGAGCTTCACATCAAGTGAGTCGCCTTCGTACCAAATCTCCAGCTTGTTCTGTGTCGGATCCCGTCGCTGCATGATCCAGTCGAAGTTGCTCGACCGCGCTGTCTCGACCACACCATGCCAGTGCCCTTCGTCGACTCCGGCATTCCCCGCGCCGGCAACAACGATGACGCGAGGCCCAAGTCCGGCGACGAATGCCGCATCGGCTTCGTCAATCAGATCGGCGATGGCGCACTCGACTGCCGAGCGGCCATCGTGGCCGCCAGCCCAAGCACCGATGCTGAGATTTATCACCAGCGCATCGGCGCCAAGCCAGCGACCACGAAAGTATATGTATCGTACAGCATTGATGATCTGCCGACTGTCGTCGTAGCTGCGCCAGCCCTGCCAAAGCGTATGATCTTCCGGCCGCCAGGAAGCCCAAGTCGGCGAGCCGAACAGGTCTTCCTCCTTCCAGTCAGTATCCGCGAGCGCGAGTTGCACCCCGATCAGATCGGCCTCGGGCGCAGCGCCGCGAAACCCCGAGACCGGCGTGCCGGCGGCGATCGACGCCATCAAGGTACCGTGCGCACCGCCAACCGTGCCATGCCGGCAACCATTATTTGCGTGCGGATCGTAGAGCGCATCAAACTCACGCCGCGAGCCACTTGCGACAGCGGCGGCGACCGCGCGATCAAGGGCCGCGCCATCCCAATCATCGAGCGCCGCCGGATCGAATTCGAATGCACGAGCAGCATCGGGATTGCGGTTCTGATCCCATACGAAGCGGAATCGCGATGCACCCTTCTGATCCAGCAGTGTCGGATGCAGCAGATCAAAACCGTAGTCGACGAAGCCGATGACGACGCGGGCGGATTTTTCACCACTCTTGCCGACTCCGAGTGCCGCCAATGCGGTCTCGTTATAGTCATGCACCGCGTCAGCGGCATGATCGGACCTTATGACTTCGAGCACCATCGTGACCTCGATCCTCAGGAGAAGGATCATAGGCCGCGAGATGGCAGGTCTGTCGTCCCAGGTGTCTACCCAGGACGGTCTTCATTTGAATGAAGATCACTGATCGCGAGAATAACTATTCGTCGGCCCAGGTCACGAACTCAGACAACGGCATACGTTCCGTGCGGAAGCCATTGATCTTGGACGCTGGATCGGCATAGCCCAGCGCCATGCCGCAGACGACCTGCTGGCCAGCGGGAATCTTCAATCGTTGCTGAATTACATCGTGATACTGACAAAAGGCCGCCTGCGCGCAGGTCTCCAGCCCTTCGCCGCGCGCCGCGATCATCAGCGACTGCAGGAACATGCCGGTGTCGAGCCAGGAACCCAGTTCCATGTCGCGATCGATCGTGAAAATCAACCCGACTGGCGCGCCGAAGAACGTATAGTTCTGGCGATGCTGTTCGGCCATGCCGGCCTTGTCGTCGCGACCGAGCCCCAGCAGGCCATACAGCCCCCATCCGGTCTTCCGGCGGCGCGCAAGATAGGGATCGCGCCATTCGACGGGGTAGTAGTTGTATTCGCGTTTGCCCTCGACCCCGGCCTTGTTGAGCGCCAGGATTTCGTCGCTCAAGGATTGCCTCGCCGCGCCCTGCAGAACATAGACGTGCCAGGGCTGGATGTTCGAGCCGGACGGCGCGCGCCCCGCCGTCAGCAGCACGCGTTCGAGCACCTCGCGCGGCACGGCCTTGTCGAGATAGCCGCGAATGCTCTGGCGGCCGGTGATGGCTTGCTCGACGGTCATCATGTGGACGTATCCCGAAGTGGTCGATTGTGGCTTCATTTGCAGGCGAATGGCGCCCATTTCATCATTGCATTGCATAATTTTTGAGCGCGCGGCGTTCGTCCTGTGTGGTTATTGTGCGGTCAATTGGTCATGGATCCTTACATGTATGTCGCCGACAGCGAAGCGGGGCTGCCGCCGTACGCGCGAACGCCGATCCCGGCGTTCATGCGGACCGATAGCCTATTGCGTGCCTCGCTTGGAAGATGCGGCGCGCGCACGGCAGCACTTCGGATTCACGAGGCTGGCGCCTTGCGGCTGCGGTTTCCCAGGGTCGGCGGCGCGTGCGAGGGCATTATCCTCAATACATCTGGTGGCATCGCGGGCGGCGACCGGCAGCGGCTGGCATTCGCACTCGGATGCGGCGCGCGCGCGGCACTCACCACTCAATCGGCCGAGAAAGTCTATCGCAGCGACGGCGAGGTCGCCCGTATTGAAACCCGCCTTGAACTGGAGGCTGGCGCACATCTCGCTTGGTTGCCACAAGAAGCGATCCTGTTTGATGGCGCCCGGCTGTCACGGCGGCTCGACATCGAGATGGCAGCCGATGCGGTGCTCACCATCAAGGAAGGCGTCGTCTTCGGCCGCGCCGCTATGGCGGAGACGATGCGGCGCGGCTCGTTTCACGACCGTTGGCGCATTCGTCGCGACGGCCGCCTGGTCCTGGCCGAGGAGGTTCGCCTCGCAGGCGATATCGCGGCCACACTCGAACATGCAGCGCTCGGCAAAGGCGCCCGTGCGATTGCCACCATCGTACATGTTTCGCCCGACGCAGCGGCAAAGCTCGACACCGTGCGCGACGTGATCGCGGACCTTGGCTGCGATGCCGGCGCCAGCGCCTGGAACGGCATGCTGGTGGTGCGCCTCGCCGGGCCACTACCACAGTTGATCCGCACTGCCGCAGCTACAGTCTTGGCACGGCTGTTGCCCACCGTCAGTCCCCGTATATGGTCCTGCTGAAATGAACCTCGGAAACGCGCCATGAACCTTTCACCCAGAGAAAAAGACAAGCTGCTGATCTCGCTCGCGGCCATGGTCGCCCGTCGGCGTCTCGAACGTGGCGTCAAGCTCAACTTCCCCGAAGCCGTGGCATTGATCACCGATACAGTGATCGAGGGCGCCCGCGACGGCCGTTCGGTTGCCGACCTGATGGAAGCCGGCGCGCACGTCTTGACGCCCGAACAACTCATGGACGGCATCGCCGAGATGATCCCCGACGTGCAGGTCGAAGCGACCTTCCCCGACGGCACCAAGCTCGTCACCGTGCACAATCCGATCCGTGGAGCGTTGGCTCCGAAGGTGGTTCCAGGCGAAATCATCACCGCCGATGGCGACATCACCCTCAACGAAGGCGCCGAGCGCACCACGATCACCGTCGCCAACTCAGGCGACCGGCCGATCCAGGTCGGCAGCCATTATCATTTCTTCGAGACCAACCCCGCATTGCAGTTCGACCGCAAGGCCGCCCGCGGCCAGCGCCTCGACATCGCCGCCGGCACGGCCGTGCGCTTCGAGCCCGGCCAGACCCGCGACGTGACGCTGGTGCCGCTCGGCGGCAAGCGGGAAGTGTACGGGTTCAGGGGGGATGTGATGGGGAAGCTTGATAAGAAAGGCAAATAGAACTAAAGTAAGGAAATATTCGCTTTGCAAGGAAATTACTCGATGGGCCTTCAAGCCAAGATTACGTCCAAAGGTCAACTGACCTTGCCAGTCGAGATCCGCGAGCAGCTAGGCCTGAAAACTGGCGACCACGTTGAATTCTACGTCGGCATCAAGGGCGAGATTCGAATGCGGCCACGCAACATGCCAGCAACTGCGGTGCTCGACGTGTTGAAGCCGCGCAAGTCGCGTGCGCAGTTCAAGACCGACGATGACGCCATCGCCTCGGCGATCGTCGAACGCGACGACCGGTCAAGGAAGGCGAAGGGCAAATGATCGGCCTCGATACCAATATCCTCCTGCGTGCGACGGTCCAGGACGATCCCAGGCAGACGCCCGTAGCGCGCAAGATCATCGCCGGCTTGACCGTGCACAATCCCGGTCACGTCAACTTGCTGGTGCTGGCCGAGTACGCGTGGACGCTCGAACGGCGCTACGACTATGCACCGGACGCCATCGCAGCCGTCATCGAAGCCATGCTGGCGAGCAACTCATTCGTGGTGGCCGAGCACGACATCGTCGGCCGCGCCCTCGAGCGCATGAGCGAAGACAATCTGCGGCTGTCCGATGCCCTGATTGGCGAGCTCAATCGAGCAGCCGGCTGCACTGATACCCTGACTTTCGATCAGGCCGCCGCTCGTTCCGATCTTTTTAACGCAGTCGATTAGCTTCGACAGGAGTTCGCTGTTGCCATGACCCGCACCATCTCACGCGCAGCCTACGCCGACATGTTCGGGCCGACCACCGGTGACAAGGTTCGGCTTGCCGACACCGAACTCGTCATCGAGGTCGAGAAGGATTTCACCATCTACGGCGAGGAGGTGAAGTTCGGCGGCGGCAAGGTGATCCGCGACGGCATGGGGCAAAGTCAGGTCACAAATGCCAAGGGCGCGGTCGACACCGTCATCACCAATGCGCTGATCATCGACCACTGGGGCATCGTCAAGGCCGACGTCGGCATCAAGAACGGGCTGATCTTCAAGATCGGCAAGGCCGGCAATCCGGACATCCAGCCCGGCGTCGATATCATCATCGGCCCCGGCACCGACGTGATCGCCGGCGAAGGCAAGATCCTGACCGCTGGCGGCTTCGACAGCCACATCCACTTCATCTGCCCGCAGCAGATCGACGATGCGCTGATGTCGGGCGTCACCTCGCTGCTTGGCGGCGGCACCGGACCATCCGCCGGCACCAGCGCGACCACCTGCACGCCCGGGCCCTGGCACATCGCCCGAATGATCCAGTCGTTCGACGCACTGCCGGTCAATCTCGGCATTTCAGGCAAAGGCAACGCCTCGAAGCCTGAGGCGCTGGTGGAGATGGTCAAGGCTGGCGCCTGCGCACTCAAACTGCACGAGGACTGGGGGACGACGCCAGCCGCGATCGACAACTGCCTGTCAGTTGCCGACGACTACGACGTGCAGGCAATGCTGCACTCGGATACGCTGAACGAGAGCGGTTTCGTCGAGGATACCATCAAGGCCTTCAAGGGCCGCACCATCCATGCCTTCCACACCGAAGGCGCCGGCGGCGGCCATGCGCCCGATATCATGAAGATCGCCGGGCTCGAAAACGTGCTGCCGTCATCGACCAACCCGACACGGCCGTTCACAGTCAACACCCTCGACGAACACCTCGACATGCTGATGGTGTGTCACCATCTCGATCCGTCGATCCCGGAGGACCTCGCGTTCGCCGAAAGTCGCATCCGCAAGGAGACGATCGCGGCCGAGGACATCCTGCACGACATGGGCGCGCTTTCGATGATGTCGTCGGACAGCCAGGCCATGGGCCGCATCGGCGAGGTCATTACCCGCACTTGGCAGACCGCGCACAAGATGAAGGTGCAGCGCGGATCGCTCATCCAAGACAAGGGCTGCGGCAATGACAACTTCCGCGTCAAGCGTTACATTGCAAAGTACACCATCAATCCGGCGATCGCACACGGCGTGTCGAAGATCATCGGCTCGGTCGAGGCCGGCAAGATGGCCGACCTCGTGCTGTGGGCGCCGGCCTTCTTCGGCACCAAACCGGCCATGATCATCAAGGGCGGCATGATCATCGCGGCGCCGATGGGTGATCCCAATGCCTCGATCCCGACGCCGCAGCCAGTACACTACCGGCCGATGTTCGGCGCCTTCGGCAAGGCCTTGACCGCGACCTCGGTGGTGTTCACCTCGCAAGCCGCCATCGACGGCAAACTGGCGAAATCTCTCGGCACCGCCAAGCGGTTGGTGGCGGTCGAGAACGTGCGCGGCGGCATCTCGAAGAAGAGCATGATTCACAACGACGCCACCCCCGACATCGAGATCGATCCCGAAACCTACCGCGTCACCGCCGACGGCGAACTGCTGGTGTGTGAACCAGCAAAAGAACTGCCGATGGCGCAGCGGTACTTCATGTTTTGAGGAGCGAGATGCGAATTTCCTTACCTCCCCTCCGCTGTCACCATTTTACTCCGTCATCCCGGCGAAGGCCGGGACACACGACAACCATCCGCAAGTTCGGTGGTAATGTTGATATGCGCCGGAGCAGCGATCGAACCCCTTTGCCGGAGTCGGCATTGCTGAAACGTGTCGTGTGTCCCGGCCTTCGCCGGGATGACGGCTGTGGGTGGGTGACAGCGCGGCCGGTAGCAATTGCCGGAGGTCCAACATGATCCGCGCCATCGCCGTTGAACCGTCCGGCACTTGGACTACCGCTCCGGCCGGCACGGTGGTCCTCGATTTCGACCAGCGGCATCGGCGTCGCATCGCGATGACGACGACAGGCGGGCTGGAGTTCCTGCTCGATCTCGAAAAAGCGCATCGGCTGCGCGAGGGCGACGCACTGGTGCTCGAAGATGGTCGCCATATCGCAGTCACGGCCGCGCCCGAACCGCTCGCCGAAATCCGCTGTGACGACTTGCGCCATCTGATCCGCGTCGCCTGGCATCTCGGCAACCGCCATCTGCCGACCATGCTCGACGGCGAACGCCTCGTCATCCGCCGCGACCATGTTATCGAGGACATGGTGCGGGGCTTGGGCGCTGCGGTCGCGCACATCGACGGGCCGTTCAATCCGGAAGGCGGCGCCTATGGCGGCGGCCACCATCATCACCATGGCGACGACGACGGGTCGCCGACGCGACCTAAGCGTCCGCCACCGGTGTGGAGCCCGAAGGAAGGAACGCCGTGACCATTCCGAATACGGCGTACAACGCACTGTCAAGCCTGCCGCTGATGATCTGGCTGTCGCCGGCATTTCCGGTGGGCGGCTTCGCCTACAGCCACGCGCTTGAATGGGCCGTCGCAGCTGGTGATCTGCCGGACGCGGATGCTTTGCAGACATGGCTCCGCGACCTGATCACCCACGGCGCCATCCGCAACGACGCGGTTCTGTTGAGTGCTGCTTTGCAGGCTGCCCGCGATGCTGATGTGGCCGCGCTAGCCGAAACCAACGAACTCGCTCTCGCGCTTGCCGGCAGCCGCGAGCGCTTCATCGAGACCAGCGCCCAAGGTGCCGCCTTCATGATCGCGATCCACGCCGCGTGGGGTTGTGACCGGCTGAGAACTCTTGAAGCGAGCCTCGGCGCTCATACGAGCCGACGCGATGACCCGGCGCCCTCACCTCCCCCAGCTGTCATCCCGGGGCTTGTCCCCGGGACCCATGGCGCCAAAAAGACAGGCGTCACGGCTCTTGGCATGATAGGTCCCGGCAATAAATGCCGGGATGACACCGGTGGTGGAGTGGCCTCCGAGGTCGCAACAGCACGGCCGTATCAGATCGCCTATCCCGTCGCCGTCGGACTTGCCGCTGGCGCGCATGGACAGGACCTCGGCGCGACGCTCGATGCGTATCTCACCGCAACGATCTCGAACCTGACGTCAGCTGCGATCCGCCTGAGCGTGATCGGCCAGACCGACGCGCAACGCATCATCATGCAATCGCTGCCGGCGATCCGTGAGCTTTCGGCATTCGCCACCCTCGCCACGCTCGACGATGTCGGCGGCTGTGCCTTTCGCTCCGACATCGCATCCATGCGCCACGAAACTCAAGTGACGAGGTTGTTCCGCACATGACCCGCTCAATGAACGGTCCCCTGCGCGTCGGCATCGGCGGCCCGGTCGGCTCCGGCAAGACCTCGCTGGTTGCAGCATTGTGCCAGCGATTGCACGGCAAGTACGACGTGGTTGCGATCACCAACGACATCTACACCAAGGAGGATGCCGAGATCTTGACACGCTCCGGCACGCTGCCGCCTGAGCGCATTCTAGGTGTCGAGACCGGTGGTTGTCCGCACACCGCGATCCGCGAGGATTGCTCGATCAACCTCGCGGCCATCGCCGAAATGCGCGCCAAGTTCCCGAACGTCGAGATCGTGCTGCTCGAGTCTGGCGGCGACAATCTCGCGGCGACGTTTTCGCCGGAATTGGCCGACATCACGCTCTATGTCATCGACGTGGCGCAGGGCGAGAAGATCCCGCGCAAGGGCGGTCCCGGCATTACGCGATCCGACCTGCTGATCATCAACAAGACTGATCTCGCCCCACACGTTGGGGCCAATCTCGACATCATGGCGGCGGACGCGAAGAAGCAGCGAGGGACAAGGCCGGTGGTGTTCACCAACATTCGCATTGGCACCAATGTCGACCAAGTCGCAGCCTTCATCGAAAGCGCGGGCGGGTTGTCAAAATGACGATCACTCTGACGACATACTCAGACACATCGAAAGGAACGATCATGAAGCGCATGAACTTGGGCGCGATTGCCCTAATCGCTCTTGCTTCACCGGCCTTCGCCCATACCGGCGCCGGCACGCACTTCGCGTTCGTCGATGGCTTCACGCATCCGCTGCTCGGGCTCGATCACCTGCTGGCGATGGTCGGCGTCGGGTTGTGGGCGGCGCTGGTCGGCGGCAAGGCGCGTTGGCTGTGGCCAGTTGCGTTCGTAACTGTGATGACGGCGGGTGGCGCGCTGGCGCTTAACGACATCGCCATGCCCTATGTCGAGGCGCTGATACTGGCATCGGTAGTCGGCATCGGTGCCGCCGTCGCATTTGGCCTCCGGCTGCCGCTGGCGGTTGGTGCGGCGATTTGCGCCGCGTTCGCAATCGCGCACGGCCACGCTCATGGCGCCGAACTGCCGGCCGGCGCGTCGGCACTCGGCTACGTCGCGGGCTTCGGCGTGGCGACGGCTTCGCTGCATGCCATCGGGATTGGTGCCGGGATGTGGCTGCAGCGATCGCCCCGCCTCGCCCGTATGGCCGGCACCGTCATCGCCGCCACCGGCGCATTGCTGGCATTCGCCTGAGAACCGTGCCCAAATCGTTGCAAGGCCGTCCCGATACGTGCTCAACTGGTCGTCCATCCAACGACTGCGACGGCTACGGGACAGCTCCTCTTGCGCTATTCGATATTCTCAATTCTCGCCCAGGCATTGCAGGGCCAGAAGGGCTGGAAGCCGGTATGGCGCGAGCCGACACCAAAGGCCGCCTATGACGCGATCGTGGTCGGTGGTGGCGGCCATGGCCTCGCCACCGCCTACTACCTCGCCAAGAACCACGGCCTCGGCAACGTTGCGGTGGTGGAGAAGAGCTACCTCGGTTCTGGTAACGTCGGTCGCAATACGACGATCATCCGCTCGAACTACCTGTTGCCGGGCAATACGCCGTTCTACGAGCATTCCCTGAAACTGTGGGAAGGGCTCGAGCAGGACATCAACTACAATGCCATGGTGTCCCAGCGCGGCTGCCTCAACCTCTACCATTCCGATAGCCAGCGCGACGCCTATGCCCGGCGCGGCAATGCCATGCGGCTACTCGGCATCGATGCCGAATTGCTCGACCGCGAAGGTGTTCGAAAACTCTATCCTATGCTCGATTTCGACAACGCCCGCTTTCCCATTCACGGCGGTCTGTTGCAGCCGCGCGGTGGCAGCGTGCGTCACGATGCGGTCGCCTGGGGCTATGCGCGTGCCGCCGACCAGCGCGGCGTCGATTTGATACAGAACTGCGAAGTCACCGGCATCCGCGTCGAGAACGGCCAAGTGCTCGGTGTCGAAACGCAAAAGGGCTTCATAGGCGCCAAGAAGGTCGGACTCGCCTGCGCCGGCAACTCCTCACGCGTCGCCGCCATGGCAGGCCTGAAGCTGCCGATCGAGAGCCACGTGCTGCAGGCGTTCGTGTCAGAAGGCGTCAAACCGCTGGTACCGGGCGTCGTCACTTTCGGTGCTGGCCACTTCTATATCAGCCAGTCGAACAAGGGAGGCCTCGTGTTCGGCGGCGGCATCGACGGCTACAATTCCTATGCCCAGCGCGGCAACCTGCCGATCGTCGAGGATGTGGCCGAAGAAGCGATGGCGATGATGCCGATGGTCGGCCGTCTGCGCGTGCTGCGCTCCTGGGGCGGCGTCATGGACATGAGCATGGACGGCTCGCCGATCATCGACAAGACGCCGATCGAAGGTCTCTATCTCAATGCCGGCTGGTGCTATGGCGGCTTCAAGGCGACACCGGCCTCAGGTTGGTGCTTCGCTCACACCATCGCCCGCGATGAGCCGCATGCACTCAATGCCGCCTTCCGACTCGACCGGTTCCGCACCGGCCGCCTGATCGACGAAAAGGGCGCCGGCGCCCAGCCCAATCTGCACTAGGAAGCGAATTAGCGATGCGCATTACATGCCCCCACTGCGGCGCGCGTGACGCCCAGGAGTTCACCTACCTCGGCGACGCATCCGTGCAGCGGCCGGTGACGCCGGTCGAGCAGCCGATCGACGATCAAGTCCTCGACGTCTGGCACGACTACGTCTACTTGCGCGAGAACCCGGCCGGCGAATTGAGAGAACTCTGGTACCACGGCGGTGGCTGCCACCAATGGCTGGTTGTCACCCGCAACGTGCGCACGCATGAGATATCAGGTCCCGCCGTGCCGGCCGCGAGCGCGAGGGCTCGGTCATGAGCGAGGCACAACCCAATCGTATCGGCACCGGCGGTCTGATCGACCGCTCGAAGCCGCTGCTGTTCAAGTTCGACGGCCGCGCCTACCAGGGCCATGCCGGCGATACGCTGGCGTCCGCGTTGCTCGCCAACGGCGTTTCGCTCGTTGGCCGCTCGTTCAAGTACCATCGGCCGCGCGGCATTCTCTCCGCCGGGCCGGAAGAGCCGAACGCGCTGGTCGAATTGCGCTCAGGCGCGCGGCGCGAACCCAACACGCGGGCGACCACGGCTGAACTCTTCGACGGCCTTGAGGCGCAGAGCCAGAACCGCTGGCCCTCGCTCGCCTTCGACGTGATGGGTGTCAACAATTTGCTGTCACCAATCCTTGGCGCCGGCTTCTACTACAAGACCTTCATGTGGCCGGCGTCGTTCTGGGAGAAGGTCTACGAGCCGATCATCCGCCGTGCCGCCGGCCTCGGGCGCGCCTCGACCCTGCCTGACCCCGACACCTACGAGAAGGCCTTCGCGCACTGCGACGTGCTCGTCATTGGCGGCGGCGCGACAGGCCTGATGGCGGCTCTCGCCGCTGGCCGTTCAGGCGCGCGCGTCATCCTGGCCGACGAGGATTTCGTCGTTGGCGGACGAGCGCTGGCCGAGCGCCGCGAGATCGATCACATGCCTTCGGCCGAATGGGCGAAGCAGGCTGTAGCGGAACTCGCGAATATGCCGGAGGTACGCTTGATGCCGCGCACCACCGTGTTCGGCGCCTATGACGGCGGCACCTACGGCGCTGTCGAGCGCGTCAACGATCACCTGATCCAGCCGCCGGCCCACCAGCCCCGGCATCGCGGTTGGCGCATCATCGCCAAGCGCGTGATCCTCGCCGCGGGCTCGATCGAACGGCCGCTGGTGTTCGGCGACAACGACCGGCCGGGCATCATGATGGCAGGCGCCGTCCGCACCTATATCAACCGCTTCGCCGTGGCGCCGGGTGAGCGCGTCGTGGTGTTCGCCAACAACGATGAAGCCATTCGAACGATCGCGGATATCACCCGCGCTGGCGCCATCGTCGAGGCCGTGGTCGACCCGCGTCCACAGCCACCAGCAGCATTGAAACAGGCTGCCGACAACGTCGGTGCGCGGCTGATCGAGGGCGTCGTCACCCAGGCGCACGGCAGCCGTCGCGTTCAAGGCGTCGACATCCAGGGCCCGACCGGTAGCCAAAAGCTCGACTGCGATCTCGTTGCCATGTCGGGCGGCTGGAGCCCGACCGTGCACCTGACCTCGCACCTGGGCAGCAAGCCGATCTGGAACGACAAGCTCGCGGCCTTCGTGCCCGGCGACGTGCCGGCCGGCATGGCGGTAGCGGGTGCGGCGAACGGCACGTTCGCGCTCAACGAGTGCCTCGCCAACGGCGCCGCCGCCGGTCTTGATGCGGCGGCGGCGTTGGGCTTCCGTCGCGCCCAGATCGAGGTGCCCGAGGCCGAACCGGAAAGCACGGCTTCGTCGACGCTGTGGCGAGTGAAGTCGTCGAAGGGCAAGGCCTTCATCGACCTGCAGAACGACGTCACCGCCGACGACGTGGCGCTGGCCAAGCGCGAGGGCTTCGGCCGCGTCGAGCATCTGAAGCGCTACACCACCCTCGGCATGGCGACCGACCAAGGCAAGACCGCCAATCTCAATGGCCTCGCACTGATGGCGGAGTTGAACGCAAAAACCATCGCCGAGACCGGCACCACCGTATTCCGCCCGCCCTATACAGCAGTCTCGTTCGGCGCACTTGCCGGCCACCATCGCGGCAAGCAGACGCGACCGACGCGATACACACCGGCGCACGGCTGGGCCGAGAAGCAGGGTGCGACCTTCATCGAAGCCGGCGCATGGCTGCGCGCGTCCTACTTTCCGCGCGCTGGTGAGAAGGACTGGTTCGATGCCACCGTCCGCGAAGTGAAAGCAGTGCGTTCGAGCGTCGGCATCTGCGATGTCTCGACGCTGGGCAAGATCGACATCCAGGGTGCCGATGCAGGCCGCTTCCTCGACCTCGTCTACACCAACACGTTCTCGACGCTTGGGCTAGGCAAGGCACGCTACGGACTGATGCTGCGCGAGGACGGTTTCGTCATGGACGATGGCACCACTTCGCGCCTTGGCCCCGAACACTTTCTGATGACCACCACCACCGTGAACGCCGGCAAGGTGATGCAGCATCTCGAATTCTGTCATCAGGTGCTGTTCCCGGACCTCGATGTGCAGATGATCTCGGTATCGGACGCCTGGGCGCAGTTCTCAGTCGCAGGTCCCAAATCACGCACGGTCCTGCAGCGCGTCATCGACAAGCAGCACGACATTTCCAACGCCGCATTCCCGTACATGGCGGCCGCCAACATGACAGCGATGGGCGGCAAGCCGGCGCGGCTGTTCCGCATCTCGTTCTCGGGCGAACTGGCCTACGAGATCGCGGTACCGGCGCGCTTCGGCAATGCGATTGCCGAGGCTATCACGGCGGCCGGCGCCGAATTCGGCATTACGCCCTATGGTCTCGAAGCCTTGAACGTCATGCGCATCGAGAAGGGCCACGTCACCGGCTCCGAACTCAATGGCCAAACCACCGCCCGCGATATGGGGTTGGCCAAAATGCAGTCGACCAAGAAAGACTACATCGGACGCATCATGAAGGAGCGGCCCGGCCTGATCGACCCAGCCCGACCGACGCTAGTTGGCGTCAAGCCCGTCGACCGTTCGGCGCGGCTCAAGGCCGGTGGCCATTTCGTGCCCAAGGATGGCCCCGCCACCGCCGAGTTCGACCAGGGCTGGGTGACCTCGTGCGCTTATTCGCCTTCACTCGGCCACTGGATCGGCCTCGGCTTCTTGAGCAATGGCCCGAAGCGGCACGGCGAGATCGTTCGTATCGCCGACCCGTTGCGCGGCGAAGAAACCGCCGTCGAAGTCTGCTCACCTATCTTCTACGACCCGGATGGAGTGCGCCTGCGTGACTGAACCTGCATCCCTCCTCGCCCGGTCCGCATTGGCCGACCACCTGCACAAGGGCCGGCATGGCCGTTCCTTCGGCGTGGCCGGCGTCAGCGTGCGTGAACGTTCCGGGCTCGCCATCGCCGGCATCGCCGCCCGCAAGGGCCGGGCGGCCGAACTCGTTGCCAAGATCAAAGAGCGGACCGGACTCGACCTGCCAGCTACGTCGCGAATGGTTGCAAGCGGCCATCTGTCCTTCACCTGGACCGCGCCCGGCCAGTGGTTCGCCATGGCCGACGGCGAGGACGGCACTGCCTTTGCCGCCGACCTTGCGCAAGACCTTGCCGGCCTCGCCTCGGTCACCGACCAGACAGATGGCCGCGTGGTGCTGCGCATATCTGGCGCCAACGTCCGCGATGCGCTGGCCAAAGGTTGTATGCTCGACCTGCATCCGGCCGCGTTCAAGGTTGGTGATACCGCGACGACGCCAATCGCTCTTTTGAACTGCCAAATCACGCGACTGCCCGAAGAGGCTGGTGTTGCAGTGTTCGAGTTGGCGGTAATGCGAAGCTTCGCCGTCAGCCTTTGGCACTGGATCGAGTCTTCCGCCGCCGAGTTTGGCTTCGAGGTGAGCTGAGGATTGTTGTCGCTATTCAGAGAACGACCACACGGCCTCCGCACAATTGCCCAACTCACAGCGAATAACGACAGGATCGATCTTCCTGGTCGCTCCATCGCGGCTCGGGAGGTGCCATTCCTTTTCCGGCAAACCTTGCAACGCGCGGCAGGCGTATCATGAGCAAACGCACTGGTCCCTCAATTGCCACCGTGCTGTCGGTGGCAGCAGTTGCATTGGTCATGGCCTCATGCGGCATCGAGGCCGCCGAGCAGCCGGCGCAGAAGACCTCGGCAGAGGAAATGATCGAAAAGTTTTCGGAGCCGGCTGTCTCCCAGGAAAAGCTCGCCGAGGCCCAGGCTAAAATCGACGCGCAGCGGCAGAAGTCTGAAGCGGCCCGCAAATTGGCCGATGCCAAGCGCGCGGAGGAAAAGGCCCGCAAGGAGGCCGCCGCCAAGGCCACCGAACAGGCCAAGGCCGACGAAGCCGAGATGCTGGCCCAGGCGCGCGCCGAGGCAAACGAACGACGCGCAGCTATGGAACTTGCACGCACCGAGCACGAAAAGGCGGAACACGCCGCCGAGCGCAAGGCGCAGGAAGATGCCGCAAAGGCATACGAAGCCCAGAAACTCGCAGCCCGTCAGGCTGAGGAAAAGCTAATCGCCGACGCCAAGGCACAAGCCGCCGAACGTGAGCGCGTCGCCGAGGAACAGAAGCAAGCGGAGATCAAGGCGGCGACCGCCAAGCGCGATGCCGAAGCCAAAGCCTTCGCCGAAGCGAAGGCGCAAGCCGCCGAGCGCGAGCGCGTCATCGAGGAGCAGAAGCAAACCGAGATCAAGGCAGCGACTGCCAAGCGCGATGCCGAAGCTAAAGCCTTCGCTGAAGCCAAAGCCCAAGCTGCCGAGCGCGAACGCGTCGCCGACCAGCAAAAGCAGGCCGAGTTGAAGGCGCTTGAAGCGCGGCGCGAAGCAGAGGCCAAGGTCTTGGCCGAGAAGCTGCGCGAGGCCGAGTCCGCCCGCGAGGCGAAAGCTGCCGAGGCCACGCGTAAGGCCGCCATTCCGACCGTTCCAGCCCCGGCATTGCGGCCGGCTGCGGCGCCTGCCGTCGCCGACACCGTCGTGAGCCTCACCAGTCCGCCTCCGGCCAATCCCCGCGTTGCCATCCTGATACTGATGGAAGCGGGCAACAAAGGCATCCGCCGGTTCGAGAAGACCGCCGATCCGATCCTATGCATGAGGGATGGGTGCTACATCAGCGAGGGGACGACCGCACCCGCTCGCCTACTGTCCCGCGCCCGTGCGCTCGGCGTCGGCAATACCTGGGGCAAACGTGCCGGTGCCTGCCAGCATTCGCTCGGATGCGTATTTCGCGATGTCGAACTATTCAACACCGGCGGATTCATCCAACCGGTGGATATGAAGGTCATGGTGCACGACCGGCGCGAAAGCCGGACCGTTGATGTCGATTCCGATTGTCGCCTCGAAGGTGGTCGCATCTCGTGCCGCAAGCCTGTGGTCGCCAACGGCTACCGCATGTGGGTCATCCCCGAGCCGCTCGCTACTCGGGCCGGCGGCGATGCTCTCGATGCTGCCGTGCGCGACGGCTTGCCGCAAAGCACCAGCGCCGGTCTCGGCCGGTAGAGCCGCCGTTACGGCTTCGGCTGCAGCGAGAAGCGCACCAGCAGCCGAATGTCGCTAGTGGACGGTATCATCTTCACGAACAGGCGCTTGAACTCGCTGTTCGACTTCTCGGGTTTCTTGCAGGCCTCGTGCCGTACAGCGTGACCGGCGGTGGCGCTTTCGAAGCGCGCGCCTTCGAAGCCTTGCATCCACGCATGCAGAGTGACCATCTCGCGCGCACTGCCATGCTGCTTGTCATAGGACATGCCGAGGCGGGCGTGGCGGCCTTCGCATTCAACCGTTGCGCGCGTGTGCATGCTCCAGACCACCTCGCGCAGCGGCGCCGCAGACGAAATCTCGTCAACCAAGGTAAGATCGCCGGATGTTTCGAGCGAGACGGTCCGCTTGACACTGCGTGCCATCGGGTAGGCCGCGGACATATCGAGCGTAACGGCTGAAGACTGTGCCGAGATGACCGGGCCTGAGAATTGCGCCGCGACCGCCGGACCGGCTTCGCTGACGGCGCGATAGGCCTGATTGACGCCGTCGATCACCAGCGTGTTGTGGCCGAACGAACTCGTCCGGTAGTATTTGTATCGCTCCGGCGGCTCGAGGTAGCAGGCGTTGTACGAATCGGGCTCGAGGTCAATCGCCCAGCGCAGGCCGGCGATTTCGTAGACGAAGTGGCCGAGGTCGAGGTGGCTGTGGCTGCGCAAGCCGCTGGTCTCGCCCCCCTTGAGGCCGACGTAGGCCGCCATCGGGTCGCCCCAGACGCCGCGGATTACGGCTGCCTCCTTGAACACTTGAACCGTGGGCAGCGACACAACGGCAGGCGGGCTCGGCGCCTGCATTGGCGGACGGCGCCACAACACGTCCATGGGATGCACTTCGTCCGCGGCCCCTAACTTGCCGCTGCGGTCTTCTGCCATTTCGTGAAGCACCGACTGGGCATAGCGGTTCCCGAGCCAGCGCAGCCACCACAGCCCCGGTCGCATCTCTTCGCTGTCGCCGAAATTGAACAGCCGCGTCGATGGCCCAGACATGTAGCAGCGCCAGCGGCCGGTCTCGGCGATGCCCGGCACCTCCACTGCCGCCAAGGTCTCAATGTCACCGGCGGTTTCGAGCGCGGCCAGTAGGTAGACCGTGTGTTCACAGGCCAAATGCCAGTAGCCTGGACCTTCGAGCCGCCAGGACCCATCGTCGGCAAAAAGTTGCAGGCCGTTGCGGATCGACTTCAAGGCTGCGGCCTTGAGCGTGGCGAGGCGCGGATCACTGGTTTCGGGCCCGAAGGCGAGTTCGCTCATCAGAACTGAGGCATTGCAAACGATGTTCCAGTTTGACGGCCGCACTACCCAGCGCTCGACCTTGGCGGGATCGTAGGCGGCGAGGATTGGTCCCGCACCTTTGTCGAGCAGCGCCTGCCTTATGGTCGCCTTGTCGGCATCGCTCAGCGCCGCATGCAGCCAGTCGTAGCCGATCGCCAGCGCCTGCATGAACGTCGCAACCGCGAGGTGATGGCTCTCACCCCAGTGCTTGAGCGCGCACATGGCCAGCATTTCCTTGGCGCCGCGCTCGGCGTATCGGTCGTCACCGGTCAGTAGCCAGGCGGCACCCAGCGCCTGCATGCGCGACAGTCCGGCCTTGGCCAGATCGAGAGCATCGTAGCCCTTCTGAATCAGGCCCATGGCTTCCGGCATCATACTGGGCGCGTCGCTTTCTTCGGCCCCCTCGAACGGCTCGAACGCCGACACCTGCGGCAGGAAGCGCAGCGGCGTGGCATCGTCCCGGCCGAGCAACTGCGGAAACAGGGCATCGGACATCGGCGGCGCGGGCGCAATCGGAAAATTCTGTGGCAGCGGCGGCGCGGACGGCGGCGGGAACTCGATGGCGTTGGCGATCACCCTCGCCATGCTGCCAGGCTTGTCATAGGTCAGGAGCTTCATCCCGAAAATCGTATCGGTGCGATCGAGCAGATCGTGAAACTCCTGCTCGGCGAGTGGGTCCGCCGCGATCGCAGCCTGCACGCGATCGAGCACGGGCTTGGTCGCAATCATGCGCGGGCGCAACATGCGGCGCTCTCCAGTCACACAACAGGTATGCGACGTATAGTTCGTCCGATCACCCGGACATTAGATCAGTTTAGACATAATATAGCATGCTGCGCAATTGCTGGACGAAGTCAACGTTCGGGCTAGGCAGCGTCGCGAGACGGCTTCGCTGGCAGCCGCTCGACAGCGGCGGCACTGCCGCAATCCAGCGCCGCGCTGCGTCCGAGCCAACGCTTGCGATCGGCCTGTGCGTCGAGATCGTCTCTAATGACTTCGAGATCGAAACCCGCTTTCTCAAGCGCCAGCAGCACGCAGTCGACCGATTGACTACGGGCACTGGCGGCCGCCCAAACGATGGCGGACCTCATTCCAGACTTGCAGTGGGCAACCACCGGGCCTGCCAGTTCGCCGAGCGCATCGGCCATCGCCTCGACGACGTTGTCGGTGAATAGCTCGTGTTTCGCGGCCGGCACATGTCGAAATGTCAAACCAGCGCGCCACGCCAAGGCCGCCTCACGCTTGGCCAGCAATTGACCGCTTTCCTCGCCGTCTGGACGGTTCGACACGACACTTTTGATGCCCATCTCGGCCAGCTTGGCAAAATCACCGCTTGTCAGTTCAGAGGTGACGGCGAAAAGCGGCGTGATCCATGTAATGGTCAGTTCAGCAGATGTATTCGACATCGATGGCAATCCAGATATTTGGAACGAAAAAGCGCGAGAGGCTCAAATTAGCACACCCAATGCCATGCAACAAGGAAAACGATAAATTTCACGCAAAATAATTCTATTTTTCGATTGACGTTCCGTCAGCGCAATATATCGTGCCGCATAACCTAGTCCTTCCGGAATTAAATTCCATCTGGTGCCCCATGCTCGACGAAATGGATCTCAAAATACTCGATATCCTGCAGGCTGACTGCACACTGCCGGTCGCCGAGATCGGCAAGGCGGTCGGGCTTTCGACCACGCCGTGCTGGCGGCGTATTCAGAAGATGGAAGAGGCCGGCATCATTCAGCGGCGGGTGGCATTGCTCAACCCCAAAGCGGTGGAAGCTGGCGTTACCGTGTTCGTCTCGATCTCGACCAACAGGCACGCGTTGAGCTGGCTGGAGGACTTCCACAAGGTGATCGTGGAATTCCCCGAAGTCGTCGAATTCTATCGCATGAGCGGCGCCGTCGATTACCTGTTGCGCGTCGTGGTGCCCGATATAGCCGCTTACGACGCATTCTACAAAAAACTGATCTCCAAGATCGAGCTTTCGAACGTATCCTCGGCATTTGCGATGGAGCAGATCAAGTGCACCAGCGCGCTGCCGCTGTCGTTCGCGCAGGAGAAGCTGAGGGCGGCGGGGGCCTGAGGCTCGCAAGAGACCTAGATCAGCTTGCCGCCCAGTATCGCCAACAGCGCACAGGCCACTGCCGCACTGAAGATGGTGCCGAGCGTGAGAACCATGCCAAACACCCTCAATGCCAATATGTGGGGAGTTTGCGACAATGCATAAGCGTGCAAGCTGCGCCCCAACAACAATGCGATGCCAAATACATGCAACATCGATTTCGTCCCGGCCATTGACTTCGGCTAGCCCGATCAGGATCAGCGCGAAGGGCGTATACTCGACGAAATTGGCGTGCACCCGAATGCGCCGCAGCAGTTCTCGATCCTCGCCATCACCGATCTCCACCCGCTGTGCCCGTCGATAGCCAATGACTCGCGCGGAAAGAAATAGGAACAGGCCAGCCAAAAGACCGGCATATAGGGCGGTGACGGGCATGCCGTTATGATCCAGCTTGCATACAAGCGGTTGAGGAAGTGAGTTATGACGGTCGCAGCGGCACAACTCTGAAAACTGCCCGATCGCCTCTGAACTTGGTTTTAGCCATCCAACGGACGAATTTGCAATATGGATCAGCCCCAGTATGGCGTCGCCTCGATAGCGACCATGAAGTTGATGACCGGCCTCGACTTCCTGCAATCGATCGTCGATGGCCGACTGCCGAGGCCGCCGATCAGCCAGACGCTCGACTTCACGCTGGTCGCGGTGGCGAAAGGCTCAGCCACCTTCGAGGGCCGGCCGGGACCGCAGCACTACAATCCAATCGGCTCAGTGCACGGCGGCTATGCTGCGACCCTGCTCGACAGCTGCATGGCCTGCGCGGTGCAGTCGATGCTGGCACAGGGGTTCGGCTACACCACTCTTGAGTTCAAGATCAGCCTGGTACGCGGCATGACCGCCGACACCGGACTAATCAAAGCCGTCGGCACTGTCTTGACCTCGGGCCGGCGCATCGCCACTGCCGAGGGACGCCTCGTCGACAACCAGGATCGGCTGCTCGCCACCGGCACCACCACCTGCCTCATTCTGGAACTGTAGTTTGCATTTCGCCGCACCTCACATGCGCCCTGTGCGGTTGTGCTTCGCTGGTCGTCTGTCATCATGCGGCCAACGAAAATCCTCTGGGGGTTACGACCAATGGCCGACGCCAAGCGACAGATGACCTTGATCGGGTTCCTGCAGGCACAGAACTGCTCGAACTATGTCGGCTCGTGGCGCCATCCAGCGACCGCGCCAGACTTCCTGTCGCCTGCCTACTACCAGCGCATCGCCCGCACACTCGAGGCCGGCTGCTTCGATCTCGCCTTCTTCGACGACCGCCTCGCCATGCCCGATATTCTCGGCGACGATTATCGCGCGGCGGTGGAAAACGGCGTGCGCGTGGTCAAGATGGACCCGGCTACGTTGCTCACCGTGATGGGTACCGCCACCAGCAAGCTCGGCCTCGGCTCAACCTATTCAACCACCTACTACGAACCATTTCACGTTGCCCGCGTGTTCCAGACCATGGATCTGATGATGGGCGGGCGAACGGCTTGGAATGTGGTGACGTCGCTCAATCACAGCGAAGCCCGCAATTTCAGCCAGATGGAGCACCCCGAGCACGACCTTCGCTACGACCGGGCGGACGAGTTCATGGAAGTGGTGCTCGGCCACTGGGATAGCTGGGACGATGACGCCATCATCGCCGATCGGGACAGCGGCCGCTTTGCCGACCCCGACAAGGTCCGCCGCCTCGATTTCGAAGGCAAATGGTTCCGTTCCCGCGGGCCATTTACGGTGCCGCGTTCGGCCCAGGGCCGACCGGTGCTGATCCAGGCCGGCCAATCTGGCCGTGGCCAGCGCTTTGCCGCCCGTTGGGGCGAACTCGTGTTCGCGATCTACCCGAATGTTGCCGTAGGGCAGAAGGTCTACACGGCATTCAAGGATCAGGTGGTCAAATGCGGCCGCGATCCGGCCCACGTCAAGGTTGCACCTGCCATCTACGTCATTCCCGGCGAAACCCGCGGTATCGCGGAAGCCAAGATGGAAGTAATTGACAAGCTGGCGAAGCCGGTCGACGCCCTGGCGCTGCTATCGGAAGTGCTCAACTTCGATTTCGCCTCGAAAGCAATGGACGACGCATTCTCCGACGAGGAACTGAAATCAATCAGCGGCCTGCAGGCGATCCGCGACCGCGTGGTCGCCTCCTCGGGCAAGAAAAACCCGACGATCCGCGACTTCGTCGAAGTTTCGAACCGCGGGACGATCCGGGAGTTTCCGCTTTTCGTCGGCAGCCCCAAGGACATTGCCGACAAGATGGAAGAGTGGTTCCTCAAGGAAGCCTGCGACGGATTCGTGATCGCTGGCACCCATCTGCCGGGCTCATATGAGGACTTCACCCGCCTTGTGGTTCCCGAGTTGCAGCGGCGCGGGCTGTTCCGCAAGGAATACGCCGGCAATACCCTGCGCGATCATTTGGGGCTCGCCAAGGCCTCAATCGGCGACTGGAAGTCCACGGCGTGATGTGGCAAGGGCAATCAGGTGATCGCCCGCAGGAGATGCCAGCCCTTGTCCACGACCAAGCAGGCAGCGCCGCTGCCCAGCATCCCCGCCGATGATTTTCGCGCTTGCATGCGCCATCTGGCAGGTGCGGTAACCGTGATCGCCACCGGCGCGCCGGGCCATCGCTTCGGCTTGACGGCAACGGCGGTGTGTTCGTTGTCCGACGACCCAGCGACACTACTGGTGTGCGTGAACCGTGCCGCCAGCGCCCATGACGTCATAAGCCGCAATCGGAACTTCTCGGTCAACTTGCTGGCCGACGATCAGGAACCGATCGCCGGTCGGTTCTCTGGCCGTGCCGGCCACAAGGGCGAGACCCGCTTCGAAGGTGGCGATTGGCGAACGCTGGCGACCGGTGCGCCAACGCTGGTCAACTCGCTTACAACCTTCGATTGCGAGGTCAATCAGGAGCACGTGTTCGCCACCCACACCATATTCATCGGCCGCGTGGTTGCATCGACGACGCGGGACGGCGCCGAACCATTGGTCTATCTGCGTGGCGCTTTCCGGCATTTGTTGCCCGCCTGACGATCGCGAATTTGGGCGCCTGATCACCGGTTTCGGCTGCTCTTGCCCACGTCAAATCATGCGTTGCAGGCAGCGGCCGGCTCGACTATGGTCCGCCCGCCTGACGGGTGAGCGCTGACACGCTTTGTCGGGTCATGGGGCGTCGCCAAGTGGTAAGGCAGTGGATTTTGATTCCACCATTCCCAGGTTCGAATCCTGGCGCCCCAGCCAACAGATCAATGGCTTAGCTGAAACTCGAATCTGCAGAGTCGAATAGTTTCGCCGCTCTATTCGACTCGATCTCAGTGGGAAAGTGGGCATGAGCGCGGAATTGCGCGCCCGGGCGCACTGCCGCGATTACGTCGTAAAGAGGGGCGAGCCTACTGACAGGCGAGACTCTCCGTGCAAAGGCATGCCTACGAGGCAATGCGATTTTGCCTGGATAGTGTGGAGTTTTCGCGCTGATGAGGAGCGACTAAACGAGAAGTGGGACGCCCATGGCGGCTGACCGCAACTGACGCGCCGAGTGCCAATGGCCTTGGGACCTCGCATTGCCTCGTCGGAACTGTTGCTGGACTGTTAGGCCGTTGCCTCATCTGAACTGCTGCCGAACACTGACGGTGGGCAAGCCAATGCCGACGAGACATCCCATTTGGAGACATCGACACCTCATATCGTAGCAGTGGCCCATTTGCTGCACGCCATGTCCGCTGCCAGATGTATCGCGTCGGTGTTCCCAGGTCGCCTCGAACGCAGTTATTCGGTTGCAAGCGTGAGTGTGGCGGCCAAGTGCGCCCCCACATTGCCGTTCGTCGCGGGTGATCAACAGTTTGATCGGGCCAGCTCGTTACGTTGCCCTCTCAACGGCGATATCCTTCGTCAGGCGAATCGATCTTGGCGACCACGGAGCCACCTCATGGCCAGCGTCCACTCACTTGGTAAGCTGATCAAGTTCATCCGCCGTCCGGAATGGGAGGAGGACTTCGCCGAAATCCTCGGGCAGCACCTTGGCCCGGCATGCGACAATCAAGACGTCGATCCCGACGATCTATTCGAGATCCTCGGTGAGGTCGCGGCGACAATTCTGCACGGCTGCGCACTCGAAGATTACATGTCGCGGGTCGACGAGGAGGGACGCAACGTCGTCGACGAATACCTTAAGCGCCGCGGCCATGCCGAGAGCGCTGGTGCCAGGCGTTACATGCAGTCGTTTCGCAACACTGTGATGAGCCTCTACGAGGTCAGCGACATCGTGCCGGGCCAGTCCTTCCTTGCCCGCGATCTTCTGCGGGAGTGCGAGCCCGTGCGCGTGATGGAGGTCAGCGGCACCAAGTCGCTTAAGTCCTGGGACCGCATCGGCGCTCGCCTCATCTGGCAGGGGGCAGAGTGGCGCATGGGCGGTGGCGTTCTGCTATATAACCGCCGGGCGTCGGAGTTCCTCGTCGAGACCTTGAAGGGCGTCGACTGCAAGCTACCGAAGGATCTGCGCAATCACGCCAGGCGCAAGATTGGTGCTGCAGGTGTCGCCGCGATCGAGCGCGACCTTGCCAAAACCCCGCCGCTCGCCATCATGGCTCCGACGTTTACCGGCATCTGGCTCGCCGACCTGCTTGAGCGGACACTCCATCCGCAACTGCCGGAGCTGCTCAACACCGACGGCCACGCCATCATTATGAGCACGTTAAAGTTCCCGCTTCTGCCTGGTGTAAAAACTGCGGCCTGCCATAAGGCGCTGACCAGCGTGGCGGACCTGACGGAGGAAAGCACCAAGGTATTCAACTGGGTCAACGCAAATGGGCCGGCGCTTGGGCAGGCTTCGCGTGATGACGGCAAGCGTTCCGTCACGCTGTCGGCGACGAGCAGCACGGGCGAGACAATCCTCGGCACCATCGAGATCAAGCGAGACGCGGTCGTGATCTGCACCAACTCGCGCGAGCGAGCCGATGCGGGTGGGGCGATGGTCGCCAACGCTTTGGTCGGCCTCGTGGGTAAACCGGCACGCGAGGAGCTGACTGCCTTGGAGATGCTCGCCGAGCGGCGCCCTGGCCGAAAATCTGGCCACAGCACCAAGGTACCGCCCGAAGTCGCGCGACCAATGATCCACGCCCATCTCGACCGACATTATGTCAAGATCCTCGACGAGCCGTTGCCTGTCCTAGGGCACGTCTCGCCGCGCGAGGCAGCTCGCACTGATGCCGGTCGGTCCAAGGTTGTCGACTGGCTCAAGGATATGGAAAACCACGTTGCTCGAACCGGCGATGGCACCGATCCGATGGCAGATTACGATTTCGGTTGGATCTGGCGTGAACTCGGCATCACCGAAAAGAGGGTGTAACCGAAGAGGATCGCGACTGCAGCCTATCCCAGGTTTCGGGGCCCCGGCGACGGGCTTATACAAAATCCGACATTTCACTCAGCGCAATCGACGCCGCAAATGGCGGCGCCGACCGTGTCAGGTTTCAGAGGTATCGCGTCTGAGGATCAAATATCAATCTTCTCCGCGATCTCGATGGCGTCGTCGACCTCGATGCCGAGATAGCGAACCGTGCTTTCGATCTTCGAATGCCCGAGCAGACACGACGCATAGTGCACCTCAGGTTAACTCATTGAAGATCAAGGACCGACTGTATGGGGTTTGGTGTTAGCGGACGCTGCGTTCGCTGGTTGCCGGCAAAATCGGCGAGATCCGCAGCCTTGATGACCCACGGCGCACCGCGACAGACCTGTTTTCCTTTTATATCGCCCCGGCGAAGCATGCGCAGTGCCGTCATATTGCAGACGCCGATGATGTTAGCGGCGGCCTCGAGTGAGATCTCTCCGCGCTCGGTCCACTCGCCGTCACGGTAACGCGCGATCCCGTGGTGATTGCGGAAACCGCGAACGCGCTCCTCGGTCCAGGCATTGCCGTAGCCGGTCTCGACGCCGATCCGGTTGAGAAGACGCGTGATCTGCTGGTCGGGCATGAGCCGAGCCAGCTCGCTCATCAGCGCGATTGTGTCGCGGGGCATGTGCGGATTGGGCCGGCCGGCTGCATTCAGGCGCTGCTTGATCTTGAACTCGGTGTGGCTGCCGCCGCGCCAGTGCAAGACCGCATGGATGATCGCGCCGTCCCTGCGCACGACGATCTCCGTCAGCGCCGCACGTACGATCCGCTTGCGCGTGGTGGCCGTCGCTGCCGGATGCGACCAGGCGCGCGCAAGATCGGTACCGAGCGCAATCAGTTGCTGACGCTCGACCTCGCCAAGGGGAGGCGGACGGCGCGCCATGACGGCGGCGATCTCGCCTTCGACCCTGGCAACCGCCTGCAGCGCCTCGTTCCAGCGACGTTCTAGCTCGCCGGCCACAAGACGATTAGCGGGATCGACGGCATCGTATTGTCGACGAGCATGAGCCACTTCGTAGCGTGCCTGCTGCAACGATAACTCCAGCTGCCGCTCGGCGACCGACGTCTGGCTCGACTGCGCCTCGATCGCCTTGAGTGCGGCCTCGACGCCGAGCGGGCGCAGTTCACGCAGCACCTCCCCGGCGATCGCCGCATCGATGCTCAAGCCGCTCACCGAGATGCAACGCTCAGTGCCGTGGTTGGCGCGCGCGCCGTAGCAGTTATAGCGGCCGAGCTTGCCGCCGTAGTGGACGTGCATCTTGCGACCGCAATGCCCGCAGCGCAGCAGCCCGGGCACCAGCAGCTCGCCTTCGCGCGCTGCGCCACGGGCGACGGCGCTGGTCATGCCGGTGGCATTGTCGGCGATCGTCTTCAGGTTCCGCTCGAACTCCTCCCAGGTGATGTAGGCAGCGTGATGCTCCTTGATCAGAACGTCCCATTCCGCCATCGGCTTGTGCACGCCGCGCCGAACGCGCTTGCGCCCATCGACCACGCTGATCCGGCTGGTCGTGCGACCGAAGGCGTAGGCGCCGGCATAGATCGGGTTGGTCAGGATGTTGTGCACGATGTTGTAGGCCGGCAGGCGCCAGACGACACCGTGCGCCTCGCCCTGCATTCCGCCCCGGCGCGACTTGGCAGGTAATTCGATTTTCTCGTCGCGGAGCCAGATGTGCACCTGCCGCGCACTGCGGAACTCGGCGAACTTCGTAAAGACGAGTTGAATCGCCTCCTGCACGCGCTTGTCGGGATTCTTCTCGATGCCCTCGCGTCCGACCTTCACGTAACCCGCAGCCACGCCGAGTACCAGCGCGCCTCGGCGCGCCTTCTGCTTGAGCGCTTCCTGAGAGCGCTGTCGGAACATCGATAGCTCAAGCTCGCTCATTGTTCCCTTCATCCCGAGCAGCAGTCGATCATTGGGATGGCGAGGATCGTAGATTCCATCCTCGTCGACGATGATCGTGCCGACCAGTCCACAGAACTCGATCAGCGTATGCCAGTCACGTCCATTCCGGGCGAGCCGCGACACCTCGATGGCCAGCACGGCGCCGACCGTGCCAGCGCAGATGGCGACCAGCAGCCGCTCGAAGCCCGGGCGGACGATGCCGCCGCCCGAGCGGCCGAGATCATCGTCGATGACCTCGACCGTGCTCCAGCCGAGCTGCCTGGCGCGATCGGCGAGCCCATATTGACGACGTCGGCTCTCGTGATTGTGTGTCAGCTGATCTGCGGTCGACTGCCGGATGTAGACGAAGGCGCCACGCGACAGATGCTCGGTCGTGATCTTACTCATGACCGACCTCCCTTGCTGTCGTGTCGGCGAGTGCCGCTGCGATCTCGCGCAGCAGCGCTTCCACCGCGGTCGCGAGCTCCGCCTTGTGCGTCGGCGTCAAGGTGACGGTCGGCACGAGACTGTCGAACAGGTTTGGTTGAAGATCTCCGGCGTGAGGCCCCTCGGGCGCTTCCATCATGGTCGACTTCCCCTGGCTTGGACTCGCACGCGAGCAAGCCTAGGAGCGCATCAACCTCGATGCGCAGCGCGCGCAGACCATCCAGAGAAAACTCCGGTTGCGCACTGATCTCGAATCGCGAAGCCTGTGGCTCGGTCATCCAAGCCGGCAGGCAGGCGAACGAGCCATCGGGCTGGAGCACGACGACGAACGGGACACCACCACGTTCAAGGCGCCGCCTCACGATCACCGTTTCGCCGAAGCGGGGGTGGAACCGGTAGGTGACAGGAAGTTCGGCAGGGTGTTCGCGGGTAGTATGTTGCTGTTCCGAGCAAGAGCTGGACGGCTCTGAGATTGCCGGTCCGCCGATAGATCAGCACCGCCTTCGTCCGCCGGAGCGAGTGCGTACCGAACTTCGCCGGATCGAGACCGATGCTCGCCAACCCACTCCTGCACCAGCCGAGCGTACTGACGAGTGGTTAGTCCGCCCTCTGTCGCCACGACCGGCGAAGAGGAACTGGCCCGGCTTGCGCCCCGTCAATCGCAGGTACTCGTCGATCGCCTGTCGCGTCTGATCGGTAAGTTCGAACCGCACCGGTCGCCCAGTCTTCTTCTGCCGGATGGTCGCCCGGTCCATCGAGTAGCCACTCGGGGCGACGTCATCGACGCGAACGGCAACGACGTCACAGCCGCGCAGCTTGCTGTCGATGGCAAGATTGAAAAGGGCGAGATCCCTCTTCTTGCCTTCGATCTGCAGCTTCGTCCGGATCGACCAGACGTGGCTCGGCCGCAGTGGCGGCTTAGCGCCCACAAGCTTACCCTTATTCCACGGCACCCGAGCGGGTTTGATGACTGAAGGGGTAGGTTCCTGTTCCATGGTTCGTCTGCTTGCTTCAGAGACAGACCAACTTGCGCCCCTTCTGTCTAACCAGCTGAGCTCACGACCGGAATCGGACAACATCTTCCGTGGCATGGTTAGCGGCCGACGAGTTTGACCCATAGCGTCATAAAGCGGTGGCTGATTGTTAGGCTGCGGCCCACGTCCGCTTATGGTCAGCGCGTCAGGCGAAGGACCGGATCGCCCAACGGGCAAAAGACGTCTTAGTGCCAGTGATGGGATAGCAGCGCTCTCGGGTGCTGCAACGGTAATGACCTTTTCCCAAATCGCAGTTAGCCTAGCGGTGCGACTTAGGGGGAGGCTTCTACGTGACAAGCAAATTTTCGGAGCGTGCACTCGACGAGTGGCTGGCCTTTGCCGGCGAGTTGGCCGACACGGCGCACGCGATGCTGGCGCCGGCCGGGCGTGTTCGGCCCGATGCCGAGGTCAAGCCTGATCACAGTTTCGTCACCGCGTTCGATCTCGAAATCGAGCAGCGGCTGCGGGATAAGATCGCCAAACGCTACCCTGCCCACGGCATCCTCGGCGAGGAGGGCGAGCCGAGCGCCATCGATGCGGAACTGGTGTGGGTGCTCGACCCGATCGATGGCACGGCGCCGTTCATCGCCGGCGTGCCGGTGTATGGCACGCTGATTTCGCTGACCCACAATGGCGCGCCTATTCTAGGTATCATCGATCAGGCCTCGACGCCGGATCGTTGGATCGGCGCCCGTGGCCGGCCGACCCGGCATACGAACGGGCCGTGCCGCACGCGTCCATGCGCCAGTCTCGCCAGCGCGATCCTGACTTCGAGCAATCCAGATTTCTTTCCGGCTGCCGACGTGCGGGCGCTGGATGCGATGCGCAAGGCAACGGCTTGGCGCATCTTCGGCAGCGCCTGCATGGCCTACGGGCTGATGGCTTCGGGGCGCACCGACGTCGCCATCGACACCGGCTTCAAGGTGCACGATTTCGCGCCGTTCGTGCCGATTATCGAAGGCGCCGGCGGGCGGATTACCGACTGGGAGGGCCGCCCGCTGACGCTGACCAGCGGTCCGACCGTGCTCGCCGCCGGCCAGCCCGAGCGCCACGCGGAGGCGCTCGCCATCGTCCACCGGGCACTGTCGAAGTGAAGCCAAGCGTGTGCGGGGGCATATGAAGATCGCAATCGAGAACCTTGCCGTTCGTTACGACCAGAAGCGCGTGATCGACGATCTCTCGCTTTCGATCGAGTCCGGCACGTTCTTCACGCTGCTCGGTCCGAGCGGTTGCGGCAAGACCACGCTGCTGCGCGCGATCGCTGGCTTCCTGCCGGTGGACGGCGGCCGACTGCTGTTCGGCGAAAAGGATGTCGCGCGACTGCCGGCGCACATGCGCAATATCGGCATGGTGTTCCAGGACTACGCGCTGTTCCCCGACAAGACCGTATTCGACAACGTCGCCTACGGCTTGCGGGCGCGTCGCATCGCGGAAGCCGAGATCAAGCGCAAAGTCGGCCACATCCTGGAGCGCGTCGGGCTCGAGGAGTTCGGGGCGCGGTTGCCGGCGGCGCTGTCCGGCGGCCAGCGCCAGCGCGTGGCGCTGGCCCGCGCTCTGGTGATATCGCCCGACGTGCTGCTGATGGACGAGCCGCTGTCGAACCTCGACGCCAAGCTGCGCCACACGGTGCGCTCGTCGATCGTCGAGCTGCAGCGCGAGTCCGGCATCACCACGGTGTTCGTGACCCACGACCAGGACGAGGCGCTCGCCATGTCCGACCGTATCGGCGTGATGAATGCCGGACGTCTGGAGCAGGTCGGCACGCCGACGGAGATCTATCGCAGTCCGCGCTCGGCCTACGTCGCCGACTTCATCGGTGCGGCCAATATCTTGCCAGTGACGTTGCCCGGGCCGGCGCGTTGCCGGTGAACTCGTCAAGGTCGACGTCGCCGGGCATGGGATCGGCGCGCGAGCGCTGCATGCGATCGCGGCGGGGCCGGCGAAGCTCGTGGTCCGGCCGGAAGACGTCGGCATCGTACGTGCGAGCAGTGAGGAACGGGGGCTGCCTGCCCGCATCGCCCGCCGCCAGTACCTCGGCAGCAAGACGAGCCTACGCGGCGGCGCTGGCGACAGGGCTCGACTTGAACATCGAATGCAGCGGCGACGGCCACGACGCCTTCGCCGTCGGCGATGCTGTCGCACTGACACTCGTGCCGTCGAAGACGCTGGTGCTGCCGTCATGACCGGTCAGCTGCGCTCGCTCTGGTTCTGGCTGTCGCTGGCGATGCTGGCGCTGCTGACGGTGTTCCTGCTCTATCCGGTCGCCAACATCTTCTATGCCAGCTTGGGTAGCGCCTCGGCCAAGGGCTCGGGCTGGACGATACTGTTCGGCGAAGCGCGCTATGGCCGCGCCATCGTCAACACGATCATGCTCGGCGGCGCGGTGACACTCTTCGCCACGGCCATCGGCGTGCCGCTCGCCTACATGACGGCGCGCTACGATTATCCGGGCAAAGGGATCGTCGCGATCCTGCCGCTCGTCACGCTGGTGACGCCGGAGATCATCGTCGCCCAGACCTGGCTGATGATGCTCGGCAACAACGGCTTGCTGCGCGCTGGCTGCTCGATGTCGGCGTCGACGCTGCCGAGCTTCTACGGCTGGTTCGGCCTCATCACGTCGATGACGTTCATCTACTACACCTATGCCTACATCGGCACGCTGGCGGCGATCCGCGGCTTCGACGTGCAGCTGGAAGAAGCGGCGCAGAGCCTCGGCACGTCGCCGTGACGTCGCGCTGGCGTGTGCTGGTGCCGGTCGTGCTGCCGGCGGTGCTGGCGAGCGCGCTGCTGGTGTTCACGCTGGTGGTCGGCAACTTCGCGCTCGCGACGATCCTCGGCGGCCGCGTCGAGTTGCTATCGGTGATGACCTATCAGGCAGCCGTCTCGGAGACGAGCGCCAACCCGGTGCTGCAGAGCACGCTGGCAGCGTCTCGATCTCGCTGGTCATGATCGTGCTGTTCCTGCAGCGCTGGATCGTCTCGCGCGGGCGCTACGAGGTCACGCAAGGGCGGCGGCGCGGCCGTGCGCAGCTGCGCGGTGCGCGCCATCGCCCTCGCCGCTGTGCGGCGACCGTGGTGATCGATTCGCTGCTGCCGCTGCTCTCGGTCGTGATCGGCGCCTTCACGCGTGTCGCGCGGCCCGGTGATGCGGTGGGGGCAATGGACGACGGCGAACATCGAGCGGGTCCTCCTCAACGCGCCGGGTCCGATGATCAACACGCTTGACCTACGCCGGCATCGCGACACTGATCGCGATCGTGCCTGAGCGCGTGCTCGGCTACCTCATCGTCAAGAAGCGCAACGTGATCACGCCGGGCTCGACTACCTGACGGTGCTGCCGCTGGCGCTGTCCGGCACCGCGCTCGGCATCGGCCTGATCCACGCCTTCAATGTCGGTTGCTGCGCTGACCGGCACGGCCGCCATCATCGTGCTCGCCTACGTCGTGCGCCGGCTGCCGTTCGGCCTGCGCAATGCGTCATCGACGCTGTACAACATTCCGCACTCGATCGAGGAAGCCTCGATCA
>CAVTAL010000007.1:0-417707 GCA_963732635.1 uncultured Alphaproteobacteria bacterium | reverse complement strand
ACGCCTCCAAACGCGGCAACCGCCGCCTCGATCATGCCGGCGATCTCGGCGGGCTTCGACATGTCGGCCGGCGAATATTCGATCGCCACACAGAGAACGTACGTTCGAGTTCGGCACGGGTGCGCTCGATTTCGTCGTGATCGCCAAAGCCGTTCAGCATCACGTTCATGCCGGCTGCGGCGAAGGCTTGGGCGATGCCGAGGCCGATGCCGCTGGTCGAGCCGGTTACGATCGCTGACCTGCCGGCGAGGTCGAAGCTCGATGGTTGCTGCCGTGGGGAAGTGGACGAGTACATGGCGGGCTCCTTGTCTGGGGGATCAGGCTGCGCCAGCGCGGCGGGCGGCGAGGCGCTTGTAGACGACGGGGATCAGCGACAACGCCGCGAGACCGATGAGGGCGGTCACCACTTGCGCGAGTGCGCCTTTGAACGAGAATTCGGCCATCTGGTCGAAAATGCTGCCAAGGCCGGCACCGATGGAGGCGAAGACGAAGGTGCCGGGGATGATGCCGAACAGCTCGTAAGCACGAAAAGTCCAAGCGGGACGCCGAGAAACGCCGGCACGAGGTTGACGACGAAGAACGGAAAGCCCGGCACCAAGGGCAGCACCAGCAGGTAGCTGGCGGCGTCCTTTCGGAAGCCGGCCTCCATGGTGCGAGCCACGGTCCGGCCTTGGCTCTCAGCATTTCGGCAAACAGAAAGCGGGCGGCGAGAAAGATCGCGGTAGCGCCGATGGTGGCGCCAATCACGACCGCCGCGGTACCTTGCCAGATGCCGAACAGGAAGCCGCCGGAAAGCGTCAACACGACGCCGCCCGGCAGCGAGAGCGCGGTCGCTCCGGCGTAGACGGCAATGAATATCAATACGGCTTTGACCGGCATGCCGGCGACGAAGGCCATCAGCTCGCCCCGATGCTGGCGAAGCTGGTCGAACGTCAGATACCCGTGCAGGCCGAAGCCGAAGAACGCGGCGATGACGCCAACGAGGAGCACCAGCGGCACGAAGCGCTTCCAGCCGAAGCTGGCTGATGGTGGCATCGGTGCGTCAGCAATCGATAGTCTGGTCTGTTCCATGGCTCGGTACCTTTCTGGTTGATGGAAGCTGCTCGCCGCCGTCGATCACGGCAGCCACTGCATGGCGCGGACGACCCGTCGGGTCCGCTCGGAGAACAGCGAAGGCGTGTACCAGGCACCTGCGGTGCGCTTCGTCGCTTCGCTCAGCGTTGGGTAAGGCGCGATGATCGACGTGAGATCGCCGATTTTCAGGCTCTTCTCTACCGCGATGACCCACGGCAGGATGAGCTCCCCGGCATGCCGACCAACGATCGTTGCGCCGCGCACGCGCCCATCTGTGCCCACCACTGCCTTGACGAACCCATCGGTGGCCCGCTCCGCCTGTGCGCGGTCATTTTCCTTGAACGACCAGGACAGGGCCTTGGCATTCCGACCAACTGCTCGTGCTTGCGCTTCGGTTTCGCCGACGTGGGCGAGTTCGGGATCGGTGTAGGTCACCCACGGCACAGCGCGATGGTCGGCCTTGGCCGGTAGATTGAATAGGGCGTTCCTGATCACGACGCCGGCGTGAAAACCGGCGACGTGCGTGAACTGCAGACCACCGGTAACGTCGCCGATCGCGAATACACGCTTGTTCGTGGTGCGCATGCGCGCATCGACGACGATGCCTTTTTCGGTATGTTCGATGCCGGCCTCGTCGAGACCGAGATCCTTGAGGTTCGGCCGGCGTCCAGCCGCGACTTGTACATGCGTGCCAGCGATACGCTGTTGGCTGCCGGCACCATCAATCGTGACGGCGATCTGGTTACCTTCGGACGCGCAGGCTGTAACCTTGACACCTTCGTACAGGGCAATTCCTTCCGCGAGCAAACGGCGGCGGACCACCGCCACTGCATCGGCATCGTCCTTCGGCATGATCTTGAAGGCTTCGAGCACGGTCACTCGGCAGCCGAGACGTCGGTGTGCCTGCGCCAGTTCGAGACCGATCGGTCCACCGCCGATGACGATCAAGTGGCCGGGAGCTTCTGTCAGATCGAACACGGTTTCATTGGTCAGGTAGGGCTGTGCTGCCAGTCCGGGAACCGGTGGCACGAACGTGGACGATCCGGTCGCGATCACGAAGCGGCGGGCTTCGATGATGGTGTTGCCGGCGTGCAGTTCAGTGGGCTCGTGAAGCGTCCCGTATTCTTGATCACCCGGACGCCGAGCTTCTCGAAGCGCTCGACCGAATTGTGCGGTGCTATGGCGGCGATCACGTCTTGAACGTGGGCATTGACCTTCAGGAAATCGATTGACGGCTCATGGCCGTTGACTCCGAATTTGCTGCTCGTACGCACGGTTTCGGCCGCGTATCCCGCAGCGATCAGCGCCTTCGAAGGCACGCAGCCGTAGTTCAGGCAATCACCTCCCATCTTGCCGCGTTCGACAAGGACGACGCGCGCGCCGAGCTGTGCGGCGCCGGCCGCGACGGACAGCCCGCCCGAGCCGCCGCCGATAATGGCGAGGTCTGCTTTTAAATGTTCGGGCATGCTTTGATCCTCCGGTTTGGGTTCACCATGACGCGTGCCGGTCTGCCGCAACCTCGATGGCGAGGTGCAGAACGATGAGTTTGGCATTCCTGAATTTAGCGGTCCGGCGCTCAGGGGCCGTCGATTGGCAGATGCATTTCGAACCGCGCACCGCTGCTTGATGGTACCTCGACGAAGCCGCCGTGCCGTTCGCAGATCAACCGCACGATCCAGAGGCCCAAGCCCCACGAACCGCCGCGGCCCTGGTAGGTGGCGGAGAGATTGGTGAAGGGACGGAAGGCGCGAGCGAGATCGGCACCGGATAGGCCCGGGCCTTCGTCGCGCACGGAAATCACGCACCAGGTGCCGCGCCGCTCGACGGCACACCGGACGGTCGATCCCTCCGGTGCGTACTTCGTCGCGTTCTGACGAGGTTGCCGACTGCTTCGCTGATCAGCCGGCCATCGCCGAAGATTGCCAAAGGACGTGCTTCGGCAACGTCGATCTCGATGCCGCAACTCTCAGCCATCGGGCGATTGAGGTCGACGCCGTTGCCGATCGCATCGGCGGCGTCGGTGATCGCCGGCTTGAACGACAGCGGATCGCCGGTCTCGCGGGTGCGCTCGATGAACCCGTTCAGCATTTCATCGAGCGCCCCGATGATCACCTGCGCCTTGCCGGTCGTTGCTTTGACCCGGTCGAACGCTTCGACTTGCGCATAGGCGTCGATCAGTTCGATCAGCACCGCAAGGTTGGCAAGCGGGCCGCGCAAGTCGTGCGCGACGATCGTCAACGCCCCGACGAGCGCCGTGCCCTTGTCACGCTGCGGCCTTCGCGAGCTGGCCCGCGCCTTGACGATTTCGTTGTTGGTTAACTGTGCGACAGCTGCCGTGGAGTGCATGGCCTCGCGCCTTTCGCGGTTGATCGCTTCGATGTCGATCTGCAGGCTAGGACGGCGGCGGCCTTCACGGAAATATGCATTGGCTCGGGTTTCCATAGCCGCAACGCATGGCGCGACAAGGCCGCCCGGCCGGGCTATCATACGGTCTGTGGAAAGGCAGTTGCGACTAAGAGTGGCTACCCATGGAAATGCACCAGATCAGATATTTCTTAGGGTATGCCGCACGCTAAATTTCACCCGTGCGGCGGAAGAGTGCAACGTTTCGCAACCCTCGCTGACGCGGGCGATCAAGCTGCTCGAGGGCGAGCTCGGCGGCGACCTGTTCCGGCGCGAGCGCAATCAATCCCACTTGACCGATCTCGGCCAGCGCATGCTGCCGCTGATGCAGCAATGCTACGATACGGCGCAGGGCGTGAAGTCGCTCGCCACCGCGATCAGGAAGGACGAAGTCGCGACGCTGAGGATCGCCATGTCGCGCACCATCGACATGACGCTGGTGATCCCTTTCCTCACCGAACTGCTGCGAGCCATGAACGGCCTCGATCTCAAGTTCCTGCGTGGCACTGCCGCCGAGGTGGCCGAAATGCTGAAGCAGGGCGACGCCGATCTTGCGCTTTCGGGCGTGATGGCGGCGGCATGGGACAAATTCGATGCACGTCCACTGTTCACCGAGAATTTTGCGGCGATCGTCAGCGATCGGCATCGGCTGGCCGATGCCGAACGGATCGAGTTCTCCGATCTGAGGCAGGAGCGCATCATCAACCGCGTGTACTGTGAGCAGGCCGACGAGATGCTGTCGCTGCTGCGCAGCGAGGGTATCGATCAGCTGCATGCCCATGAGGTCGCAACCGAACAGGATTTGGTGACGATGCTGGAAGGCAACTTGGGCGTTGCCATCACGCCGGTATCGACGTCACTGACACCGACGCTTCGCCGCCTTCCCATTCCCGGCCTCGAATTGACCCGCACGATCTACCTGGTGACGGTGGCCGGACGCATGCGCTCGGCGGCGGCGGAAGCCCTGGTGAAGCTACTCAAGGCTGAGGATTGGCAGCGCGAACCGCTTTGAGGGCGTCGATCAGCTCTTCCGTGCTCATGCGCTTGCGATAGTCGGGATCGATGAAGCGAGCGCGGATCACCCGGCTCGGGTCAACAACGAACGTCGCCGGTATCGGCAGGAACCAGCTCGGATTGCCTTGATAGTGCGTCAGGTCTCGGCCGAATTCGCTCATGAACTGCTGCATCTCCGTGCCGACCCAAATCGTGAGGTTCATCGACATCGCGTAACCGTTGTCGACGTCCGACAGGATCGCGTAGCGCGCCTTCGCTTGGGAGCGCTGCCTTTTCGTATAGTGGCGCAGTTCTGGCGTGATTGCGACGAGCGTGCCGCCGGCGGCTACAATGTGCTCGTGCGCCCGCGCCAGGCTCTGCGCCTGGATCTGGCAGTAAGGGCACCAGTGGCCGCGAAAGAATGTGATGGCGGCCGGTCCATCGGCCAGAACGTCGGCCAATGTCACCAGATGACCGGCTTGGTCCGGCAGCAGGAAATCAGGCATCTCGTCGCCGACCTGCGGCGCGGCGCTTCCGGCACCGGCATCGCGGAGCCGGACAACGAGGCGCTCGACCGCGGCCGCGACCTCTGGAAAGTGCGTGAACATGACGCCAGCGAAGCTGTCAAGGCGCGCCTGCAATGGCGCGTCAAGCAGGCTGGCCCGCTCGATGGCATCGACGATCGCCGGAGGCACCGTTACCGAAGTCATCCTCAACTCCACGCGGCGAGTTGTTGGCCCCGCCCAGCCAATCAAATTTCATGGCACAGCCAAACACCGGCCTTGACCCGGCGCTGCCTGTTGTCGAGCGACACGGGCATCGACAATAGCCATGGTGCCCGTTTGCCGCTCGAGGGGAAATAGCAAATGGGAATGATTTCGATAGCCGGTTGATATGGTGCGTTGCTCACCGGCGTTGCGCACTGAAATCGAGTTGTCCACCATAGCTTCCCGGCATCGATACGCTAGCTAAGCGATATTTCAACGACCGCTGCCTGTTCGGCACAATTGCAGACGCCGCGATCGCATCAACGCGTGAGTACCAGCCAACAGGAGATTTTCATGTCGTTAAGCCTTGCGAGAGCATGCTCGATTGTAGCGGCTGCCGTCGGCCTCGCCGTCGCTGCCAGCGCCTCGTTGCACGCCGAAAGCACCAAGCCCGCTTTGATCGACGACGGCATCGTACGGGTGAAGAGCGCCTACACCATCGACGAGAGTGTCGCGCGAATCAAGAAGGATATTGCCGCCAAGGGCATCATGTTCTTCTCGGCTGTCGACCAGTCGAAACTCGCGAGTGAAGCAGGCATCAAGCTGCAGCCCTCAACGCTGCTCACGTTTGGAAATCCGCCGCTAGGCACGCAGTTCATTACGGCGAATCCCAATGCCGGCCTCGACTGGCCGGTGCGACTGCTGTTGACGCAGGACGACAAGGGCGACGTTTGGGCGGTCTACACGGACTTCCAGTGGATTGCACAGCGTCACAAGATAACCGACCGCGTCGCGCAATTCAGCATGGCATCCGACGTAATCGGATCCATCACCGCGAGCGTGCAGGCGAAGTAGTGCGAAATCACCGAACGGCGGACGAAGCGGCCAATGGCCGATGGTGATCGAATTTTTCAAAATTCAAGCAGGAGTGAGACCATGTTCTCTCGACGCGCGCTGATCGGTACCGCTGCGATTGCCGTTGCTGGCGCTACCGGCGCAGTTCTGTGGAAAGCCCGCGCGAACAAGGCGCAGGTTTTCACCGGTATCCTGCCAGGCGTGGCAATCGGCGGGTACGACGCGGTTGCGTATTTCACCGAGGGCATACCTACGCCTGGGCGAGAAGATATATCGCTGCAACACGACGGCGCTACATGGCGCTTCAGCAGCGACGAACATCGTCGGACATTTCGCGCCGACCCTAGCCGCTATGCACCTCGATACGGCGGCTACTGCGCCTATGCGGTGGCCGGCGGCGGCACATCGGGCGCCAGTCCCAAAGCGTGGCGACTTGTCGAGGGGCGACTTTATCTCAACGCGACACCGCGCGTGCAACTCAACTGGGAGAAGGACATTCCCGGATACATCAGGAAAGCCGATGCAAACTGGCCGAAGGTCCTCAGCCAATAAGGGCAATGTGGCAGGGCGAAGTTCTCGCGCCGGGCGGTTCGCTTCCGGCGTCAAAGTGGGACGGATTCGGGGATACGCAGGACGCCGCTCGACGTGGTCGCCGCTCGCATCGAAGACGTCCGCCACGCGGCTACGCAATGAATTGTGCGATCTTTTGCCGATTAAACCCGCCCAGCGATCGACGAGTACCTGCGTTTGACGGGGCGCACGGCGGACCAGTACCTCTTCGCCGATCGCTGCCACATAGGTATATTGACGATGCGCCAGTACGCGCGGCTGGCGCAGGAGTGGGTTATGATCAAAGGGCTCGGCCCGGCCAAATTGGGTACGCACTCGTTGCGGCACACGAAGGCGTTGCTGATCTGTCTGCGAACCGGAAAAGTGCGCTCGTTCCAGCTGTTGTTGGGGCATTCGAAGATCGAAAGTACCGTGAGGCACCTCGGCAACGAAGTCGACGATGAGACCGAAATCGCTGAGAAGATCGTCATCTGATACCACTGACGCGATACCCCCGAGACAGCGGACACGGTCGGCGGCGTCTTGCGCGCCGCCGATCACATGTCGTCCGATGTCTCCTTGTGGGATCAAGCCCCATCGGCGCGGTGACAGGCCATCCCCCGGTTGCCCAGCAGGTTCAGTGCCGGGTGCCCGCTCGGCTGCCAGTTGACCAAGCTGTTCGGGTCTCGACCTGCGAGGCGCGATTTCACAATCTCTCTGGCTTGCTGGGTGCCGACATCGGCGACGAGCTTCTTCCAAGCCGGCGTGTCCGCTAGCATTGCGATTTGGTCGTCCGTCAGTCTGTCGAGCTCTGCATCCGAGTAAGGCGTCTTGCGGTCGTTGCTCGGGTCGAGCCAGGACGGTTCGGAACTCTTCGATGGTTCGTCTTCCATGTCGTGCCCAGGTCCTCTGCCGCAGCGTCACGTCGCATGCTGACGCCGATCAGTGCTCTTGTCGAACCCACTGCATGGCCATGGTTTCCCAAGGCTTCGATCATGTTGTCAGCGTTCGGTCGGTGTGATCTCATACCGACCGTAGGACGGACGACGAGACGGGCCAAAAACGGAAGCTGACTGCATTGCGAAGGCAGACACACAGTCCGTCCGGTCCCGGGTAGGTTAGCCGACATGCTGGTGACACGTACAAGTGTCTCTGCCCGCAGGGCTAGGCGGATCGAAAGTAGCCAAACATGATCGTGTCACTGGGCGAGCATCAATTGGTTCTGGCCCGATCGTCGGAGTATTGGTCGGGTCGCTGCTCTCTTGTTAGGGCCGTCTCGCTGACGCGATCGAAGCTGGGAATGGGATACGCAGGATGCCATTTTGCTTTCGCGCTTCGCCACCCTGGATGATTGCCTCGTGTATCGCCGCACGCGCTTCCGGCGTCTGGCGCTCAAGCATCATGGTCGTCCGCACGCCGCACTTGTAAATCCATTCCACCAAATCCTCGGCGCGTGTCGGCTCCCACATCAAGCGAACTGTGCGGGTTTGCACATCGACAAATCCCGCCCCCCGCAAGACGCGCTCGGTTTCTAGCGGGTCACCAAACCGGAAGAACGGCGGCGAAGGCGGCAATCCGACATCAGTTTTCCCGTGTCGGCCAATCGCGTCCACGACACTCTGAAAGTATCCGTCGGGATCAGCGCGCCACGACGCGAAAGCATAACGGCCGCCGGGCTTGAGAACGCGGAGCGCATCTTCAATTGCCTGGTCAGCATTCGAAAGATGGAGGTGGCCGAACGCGCAGGCAACATGATCGAATGATCGATCGTCGTATGGAAGCTGCTCGGCGTCGCCCTCGCGGAACGAGACGGTCGGATAGTTGGCGCGCGCCTGCTCGACCATTGCCCGCGAGAAGTCCAGACCTTCCGCAATTGCTCCTCGCTTGGCTGCGGCAGCCGCAAGATATCCCGTGCCAGTGCATACATCGAGAAGGCGGGTTCCACTGAGGTGCAGTCCAAGCGCGTCGAGCAACGGCTCGTGCGCCTGAGATGTGATGTGCGAAAACCAAGTGTCGTAGGCACCGGCTCGCTGGCTCCAGCCAGCGTGCTCAAGGTCCTTGAAAGATGGCTCCGCCATTTTAGTCCCCGAAACAAAGCAATCGTCTGCAACCTAACCTATCTGACGCGTGTGCGCGAGCGGCACGGCTGGTGTGCCCAATGCAACCTAATTCCGTTGCGAACTGGCCGATCTTAGATACGATAGCGTCACATACATTTTGTCGCTCGAATACAATGAATGCGGACAACGATCACGAAATTGGAGAGACTGCCAATGACGAAGTTGCCTCCGCCGTCGACCATCCAAGGCCACGCCTACGCCATCTATCGTCCCATGGCGATGTTGGCGGGGATGCAACTCGACGTGTTCACCCCTCTAGCAAATGGTCCGATGACTGCGGTGAAGCTGAGCAACGCCCTCGGGCTTCGCCCCGATAAGCTCAGTCCACTGCTGTACGCACTGGCGCACGCCAATTTGCTGACCGTTGCGGAGGATCTCTTTGCCAACACGCCTGAGGCCGATGCCTATCTGGTCAAAGGGCGCCCGGCCTACATGGGCAGCGCGCATGAACTTTATACCGACATGTGGAGCGCGGCTCTCGGCGTTGCGCAATCCATCGCATCGGGCCAGCCCCATGCCCGACACGACTTCAGCGCGATGTCGGATAGCGAACTCGGCGCGTTCTTCCGCGGCCTTCATGCGGGAGCCATGGCGACGGGCCGTCAATTGGCGACGGCGTACGATTTCGATCGCTTCAAAGGTCTTCTCGATGTCGGCGGAGGTTCGGGCGGCGTCGCGATCGCGGCCTGCCAGAGCTGCGCGTCTCTCCGCGCAACCGTCCTTGAATTGCCGAGGGTCGCTGCAATCGCAAAGACGTTCGTTGAGGCAGCCGGCCTGACGCCGCGGATCGACGTCGTGGCGAGGGATATTCTCGCCACGCCACCAGCAGGCACACACGATGTGGCGGTCTTGCGCTATCTGCTGCAAGTCCTGTCGCCGGAACAGGCGCGCCTCGCTCTGCGCAATGTTGGCGCTGCTATTCGAACCGGCGGCGAACTGCTCATCATTGGACATGTGCTTGATGACGCCCAACTTTCGCCAGAGGCAGCTGTCGGCATGAACCTCGTCTTTCTCAGCCTCTACAGCGACGGCCAATCCTATTCCGAAGCCGAGCATCGCTCATGGCTCGAAGAGGCTGGTTTCAAAGAAGTTTCGGTCCTTTTCGGAGCGGGGCCGAATGGGGCCAGTATCGTCAGAGCCCGGAAGGCGTGAGGTCAGCGCAACCTGACACAAGGCTGAAAACGTTGATCGACCATCCCGAGGGCGCACGCATGTCCACATCGCACCAAGACACAACATCACACGGCAGTTCGACAGGGCACGTTCTTGCGTCATCTGATTGGCTGGATAACCACTTTCTTGCGATGCAGCCTGAATACGAAGAGATGCTTCGGTGGGTTGGCATTCAGCCAAATTGGAATGTTCTGGACGCCGCCTGTGGTGGTGGCAGCTTTCTCCCACTGATGATCGAACTGGTCGGTGCTGGAGGTAAGGTGAGCGCCATCGATCTGGCTCTAGAAAATGTGAAGACCGTGCAGTCAAGGGCTGCACAGAATACGTGGTCCAACCTTACCTCTGTCGATGTCGGCAGCATTCTTGCTCTCCCCTACGGCGATCAAAGTTTCGATGCCGTTTGGTGCGCCAATACCATGCAATATCTGTCCGAGGCGGAGGTCGGCAGAGCCATCAATGAACTCCGCCGTGTTGTTCGCCCTGGCGGCTTGATCGCGCTCAAAGACTACGACCCGACAGGGCAGCAGCTCTTGCCGCGGCCATACACGCTGTGTTTGCGTCGGTACGAGGCAGTGGCACGCGGCGGCAGTCAGAATGATCAGGGTTTATTGCGGATTCCTTATCTAGCGCAATACATGCGGGCGGCTGGTCTGGTCGATGTCCGGCAAAGGCCGACGTTGATGGTTCGCTGTTCACCCTTACGTGAAGTCGAGAAGAGGTTCCTTTCCGATCTGCTCAAGTTCTTCGCCGCTCAAGCGGCGCAAACAGATCTGCCATCGGAAGAAAAAGCGATTTGGCAGCAATTGGGTGATCTCGGCTCACCTGGTCACATATTGAATGACCCAGAGTTCCAGTATCGGGCGATCCAAACAGTATTCGTTGGTCGGGCCCCCTGATGCGAGCCAACGGCATCGCGGTTGGGGTTTGCGCGGGCGTGGTCGTAGTTTGCCGATCACAAGCGCAACTCGCCTTCTTAACCGCGGTAGGCTGCGATACGAACACAACTTCTGCTGACGCGATGAGTTGGCAAGCGGACTCGCCGGAGCCAGCGAATTGCTGCCCGCGCGACTTCTGCAACGGGTCACGTGCGTGAGTTGCAACCTTCCCGCCGACCGGCAGCCCTACCCCCAGCAAGAGACATTGTGCGACGGCCTGCCGCACTTCGGCAGCTCCTACCCTGGTCGCGTCGGCAATTGCTCTGCGCACGACCGGAAGAGGTGGGCCAGGAGCGTCAATTCGGGAATATGCCTGCTCGAGCTTTCGGTCCGGCAGGTGGTGAGTAGGATAGCGGACAATGGCCGACATATAGGGACGGTCGGGGTGACGCCATAGCACGTACTGTGGTGCCAAGGGATTTCGCAGGAAGTCGACGTTCGGATACCACCTGCTTGGCAAGTCGACAGACAGCAACCACTGATCGCAATCGTAGAAGTTTGACAAAGCGCGAATGTTCGGCACGGCGCCACAATCGTGCGCGCGACGTTAGTGCTTTGCCCAGCCGCGATTGAAGCGTCATTGGTCAGGATCTTTATGCAAGCTTTATGCTCGCGGCCCGTCTTCCCCATCGATAATTGATGCGCCGATGTCCATTGTTCCTCCTGTCACTGCACAGGAGACGCGCCACCATGCTCGACCTCATCTTTCTCGGACTAGGCATCGGCCTGTTCGCGTTGTTGGCCGGCTACTGCCACTCTTTGTGCAAGAGCCTGAGGCCCTTCCCATGACCGAACCTCTCATCGGCCTGCTCGTCGCCATCGGCCTCGCCGCGTACCTCATCTACACGCTGCTTCGCCCCGAGAAGTTCTAGGGCGCACAAGGACCCCCAAATGACCATCTTCGGTTGGCTTCAAATCGCAGCCGTGCTGGGCGCTGTGCTGATCGCGGCACGGCCTCTCGGCTTCTACATGGCGAGCGTCTTTCAAGGCGAACGGACGCTGCTTTCTCCAGTTCTCGGGCCATTGGAGCGCGGCCTCTATCTCGCCTGCGGCATCAGGTCGGACAAGGAGCAGAATTGGCTTGGCTACACGCTTGCCATGCTTCTGTTCAGCGCCGTCGGCTTCGTGCTGCTGTATGCCATCATGCGATTGCAGGCGGTCTTGCCGCTCAATCCGCAAGGCTTCGCCGGCGTTGCGCCCGACCTGGCATTCAACACCGCCGTCAGCTTCGTCACCAACACCAACTGGCAGTCCTATGGCGGCGAATCGACGATGAGCCATCTGGTACAGATGGCGGGCTTGACGGTGCACAACTTCCTCTCCGCGGCGACCGGCATAGCCTTGGCGGTAGCGGTGACGCGTGCCTTCGCGAGCGCCGGGACTTCGCAGCTCGGCAATTTCTGGGTCGATATGACCCGCGCAACTCTCTATGTGCTGTTGCCCCTGTCGCTCATTCTGGCACTCGCATTCGCGCTCACGGGCGTTCCGCAGACACTGGCCGGCAGTGTCGATGCGACGACGCTCGAAGGCGCCAAACAGACGATCGCGCTCGGGCCGGTCGCGAGCCAGGAGGCGATCAAGCAGCTCGGCACCAATGGCGGCGGCTTCTTCAACGCCAATGCGGCGCATCCATTCGAAAACCCGAACGTCTGGTCGAACATCCTTTCGATCTGGAGCATGCTGCTGATCTCGACCGCACTCACCTTCACCTTCGGCCGCATGGTGGGCGACGCTCGCCAAGGCCATGCATTGCTCACGGTCATGGGCGTACTGCTGGTGGCCGGCGTCGCCGGCGTCTATGCCGCCGAGACCTCGGGCAATCCGCTGCTGGTGCAGGCCGGTATCGATGCGGTCGGCGGCAACATGGAAGGCAAGGAAGTCCGCTTCGGCCAGGCACTGACGGCACTCTACGTCGTTGCGACCACGGGCCTGTCATGCGGCGCGGTCAATGCGATGCACGATTCCCTGACGCCGCTCGGTGGCCTCGTGCCGCTGGTGATGATCCAGCTCGGTGAAATTCTTCCCGGCGGTACCGGCTCCGGCCTCTACGGCATGATCGTCATGGCGATCCTGACGGTGTTCATCGCCGGCTTGATGGTCGGCCGCACACCGGAATATCTCGGCAAGAAGATCGAGGCGCGGGAGATGAAGCTTGCGATCCTGGCCCTGCTCATCCTGCCGTTCGCGATCCTCACCTTCACCGCCATATCGGCGATGTTGCCGAAGGCGCTCGAAAGCCTGGCGAACGCGGGCCCGCATGGTCTTTCTGAAATCCTCTATGCCTACTCCTCGGCGGCCGGCAACAACGGCTCGGCCTTCGCGGGCCTCTCGGCCAATACGCCCTGGTACAACACCACGCTCGGCATCGCGATGATGCTCGGCCGTTTCGCCTACGTGATCCCGGTCATGGCAATCGCCGGTTCGATTGCGGCGAAGAAAAAGGTGCCGGCTTCGCCCGGTACGTTCCCGACCCACGGTGGGTTGTTCATTGGCCTGCTGATCGGCGTGATCCTCATCCTCGGCGGCCTGCAGTACTTCCCCTCACTCGCCCTTGGTCCGATCGTCGAGCACTTCCAGATGCTCGCGGGCAAGACCTTCTAAAGGACAATGCACCATGTCGTCCAAAGTCTCACCGCCATTGTTCGAGCCGTCGTTGCTGCGACAGGCCGTGCTCGACTCATTCATTAAGCTTGCGCCGAAGAAGCTCGTGCGCAATCCGGTGATGTTCGTGACGGGGGTAGTCGCCCTACTCGTCACTCTGGTGCTCATCCGCGACATCGCACTTGGACGCGCCGGATTACTATTTACCGGCCAGATCGCCGCCTGGTTGTGGTTCACGGTGCTATTCGCAAACTTTGCAGAAGCGATCGCCGAGGGACGCGGCAAGGCGCAGGCCGATGCCCTGCGGCGCACACGCAGCGACACACGCGCCAAGCTGCTGCTCCACCCGGACGACCCGAAGGATGACCTGTGGGAGCCCAAGTCCGCGCTTGATCTCGAGGTCGGCGAGGTTGTGCTGGTCGAGGCTGGCGACACCATCCCGACCGATGGCGAGGTGGTCGAAGGCATCGCCTCGGTCAACGAGTCGGCAGTCACCGGCGAGTCGGCGCCGGTAATCCGCGAGTCGGGCGGCGATCGCTCGGCGGTCACCGGCGGCACGGTGGTACTATCCGACTGGATCAAGGTGCGCGTTACCGCCAGTCAAGGCTCGTCGTTCCTCGATCGGATGATCGCCTTGGTGGAAGGCGCGCAACGCCAGAAGACACCGAACGAACTGGCGCTGTCGATCCTGCTTTCCGGCATGACGCTGATCTTTCTCATCGCCGTCGCAACCCTGTGGGGGCTGGCCGGATATTCCGGCACGACGTTGTCGATCACAATGCTGGTGGCGCTGCTCGTCACGCTAATTCCGACGACGATCGGCGGCCTCCTATCGGCGATCGGCATCGCCGGCATGGATCGCCTGATCCGGTTCAACGTGGTGGCGACGTCCGGCCGAGCCGTCGAAGCCGCCGGCGACGTGGATGTGCTGCTGCTCGACAAGACCGGCACCATCACCTTCGGCAACCGACTTGCGACCGCATTCCTGCCGGTCCCCGGCGTGACAGCCGCTCAAGTTGCCGAGGCAGCAATTGCGGCTTCTTTAGCCGACGAGACCCCCGAAGGCCGCTCGATTGTCGCGCTAGCGAAGGGCAGTCATGGATTGTCCGAGCCGAACCATGACGGCAAGAACCCGGTCTTTGTACCGTTTTCCGCTCAGACCCGCATCTCCGGTATCGATATCGATGGTCGCAGCGTCCGCAAAGGTGCCGTCGACGCCATCCTGAAACATGCCGGCCAGACCATGCAGCAGGCGCCGATCGCATTCCGTGAAGCCGTCGAGATCCATCTCGCGCTCGGGCGGCACGCCGCTGGCGGTGGTCAGCGACAAGCAGCTGCTCGGCGTCATCCACCTGAAGGATGTGGTGAAGCCGGACATCAAGGCGCGGTTCGCCGAACTGCGCGCCATGGGCATCAAGACGGTAATGGTGACCGGCGACAATCCGGTGACCGCCGCAGCCATCGCCACCGAAGCCGGTGTCGACGACTACATCGCGGAAGCGACGCCGCAGGACAAGCTCGCCTACATCAAGTCGGAGCAGGCCAAGGGCCGCCTGGTCGCCATGTGCGGTGACGGCACCAACGATGCACCCGCTCTGGCCCAGGCCGATGTCGGTGTCGCCATGCAGTCCGGCACCCAGGCAGCGCGCGAAGCCGGCAACATGGTCGACCTCGACAGCAACCCGACCAAGCTGATCGAGGTGACGAGCATCGGCAAGCAGCTACTGATGACACGCGGCTCGTTGACGACGTTCTCGATCGCCAATGATGTCGCCAAGTATTTCGCGATCATTCCGGCGCTGTTTCTTGTGACCTATCCGGAACTCGGCGCCTTGAACATCATGCGATTGGCGACGCCAGAAAGCGCGATCCTGTCGGCAGTGATCTTCAATGCCCTCATCATCATTGCGCTGATCCCGTTGGCGTTGAAGGGCATCACCTATCGACCGGTCGGGGCCGAAGCCCTGCTGCGCCGCAACCTGCTGATCTATGGCCTCGGAGGATTGGTGGTGCCGTTCATTGGCATCAAGATCATCGATCTGGCCGTTTCCGCCCTGCATCTCGTTTGAAGGAGGCTTGCATGCTCACCCACCTGCGCCCGGCCATCGTCATGGTTGCTCTGTTCACGCTGCTCACCGGTGTCGCCTATCCATTGGCCGTAACAGCGATCGCCCAACTGGCCATGCCCCATGCGGCCAACGGCAGTCTCATTCGTAACGGCAGCGTCGTTGTTGGCTCGGGCCTGATCGGACAGGCGTTCACGTCCGATCGGTATTTCCAGGGTCGGCCGTCCGCCACCAGCGGGCCCGATCCGAAGGATGAGACCAAGACCGTCGATGCGCCGTATAACGCCGGCAATTCCAGCGGCTCGAACCTCGGCCCGACGTCGAAAAAGCTGATCGATCGGGTGCAGGCGGATGCGGCCGCGCTGCGCAAAGCTTCTGGCGCGAGCAATATACCGGCAGACGCTGTTACGACGTCCGCCAGCGGCCTCGACCCGCACATATCTCCGGCATTCGCATTGCTGCAGGTCGGGCGGGTTGCGACCGCTCGCGGCGTGCCGGAGGCTCGCATTCGCGAGATACTCACTCTGCATATCGAAGAGCCGTTCGCCGGCGTGTTTGGAGAGCCGCGGATCAACGTGCTCGGCCTCAATCGAGCCCTTGACGCGGCACTCGCACCACGCGTGTGATGGGGCATGGCAGAGACGCACCAGAGCAATGAAGCGCGCCGTCCATCGCCAGCGGCCCTGCTGGAGCTTGCCGAAAGGGAGACGCGTGGCAAGCTCAAGGTGTTCCTCGGCATGGCGCCGGGTGTCGGCAAAACCTATGCGATGTTGAATGCTGCCCGCGCCCTGAAGGCCGAAGGCGCGGATGTCGCCGTTGGTGTCGTCGAGACTCACGGCCGGGCTGATACCAACGCCATGCTGGAGGGCCTCGAGGTCCTGCCTCGTCGTGCGGTGACATATCGCAATCGAACCATCATGGAATTCGATATCGAGGCTGCGATCGCGAGGCGGCCGACGCTGTTACTGGTCGACGAATTCGCGCACACCAATGCACCGGGCCTGCTGCATCCCAAGCGCTACCAGGATGTCGAAGAGGCTTTGCGGGCCGGCATCGATGTCTGGACCACGCTCAACATTCAGCATCTCGAAAGCCTGACCGACGTGGTGCAACGCATCACGGGCATTGTCGTGCGGGAGACGGTGCCCGACAGTGTCATCGAGAAGGCCGATGAGATCGTGGTGGTCGATCTTCCGCCCGATGAACTGATCAAGCGCCTCAAGGAGGGCAAGGTCTACCTGCCGGAGAATGCGAAGCGCGCCGTCGATCAGTTCTTCAAGCCGAGCAATCTGACCGCGCTGCGCGAGCTCGCCCTTCGCCGCACGGTCGACCGTGTCGACGAGCAGATGATCGCCCAGCTTCGACAGCAGGGCATCGAAGGTCCATGGCCGACGGCTGAACGGCTTCTGGTGTGCGTGGGCGGCGACGAGTTAATCTGAAACTGTGGTGCGCGCTGCTGGGCGGATGGCGGCGACACTCAAGTCCGACTGGATTGCGCTCCACCTCAAGCCGAGCAACCGCGAAATCACTGATCGTGCAGCCATGAAGCGTACCGAAAAGGCCATGCGATTGGCTGAACGGCTCGGCGCCACGACCGTCCGCTTGAACGCAAGCAATCTCACCGACGAAATCCTCGCCTTCGCCAAGCGAAACAACATCACGCAAATCCTCATTGGCCGATCCAATACTGGACCGATCAACCGGCTGCGCGGGCGATCGTTGTCGCATGAGCTGATTGGGCAGGCACAAGGGCTCTCGATCGTCGTGCTGGCGCCGGAAAAGCCCTTCGTGCCCAGGCCGCATATGAATTGGCCATCTATGACAAAGTCCCTGACGGGCGCGTCGGCTGCGGTATTGGCCGTGGCGCTGGCGGTGCTCGTGGGGCTCGGACTCGAACGGGTGACCACGCTGCCCAATCTTTCGATGGTGTTCCTGTTCGCCGTCCTGTTGTCCGCCTTGCTGCTGGGCCTGACCTCGGCGATTGCGGCAGCGGTCCTGTCATTCCTGGCTTACAACTTCTTCTTCATCGAGCCGCGTCTCAGTTTCACTGTTGCCGAGCCGCACGAATTATTCGCGCTGATCACCTTCCTTGTCGTGGCAGTGGTGACAGGAGGTCTCGCCGGTCGCCTTCGCGAGCAGGCAACGGCGACGACGGACAGGGCCAATGCGATCCAATCTCTCTACGACTTCTCCCGAAAACTCGCGGGGGCGCCTAACTTGGATGACGTGCTTTGGCTGCTCGCCAGCCAGTCCGCTGTTGTCGTCAAGGGCAATTCGATCATTCTGATGAACGACGGTCGCGATTTGGCGATCCAGACCGGATGGCCGCCCGAGGACAACATGTCGACCGCCGATTGGGCGGCAGCGCGGTGGTCAGCGAAGGAGAAGGAGTCGGCCGGGCGCTTCACAAATACGTTGCCAACGTCGCATTTTCAATTTCGCCCATTGACCGGGACTAAGGGCATTCTGGCGGTCCTAGGTATCGCACCGGCTGACGGTGACGAGGACTTGCCGGCCGCAACCGCTGCGGTCCTTCAATCAATCATCGAGCAGGCGGCAATTGCCATCGAGCGCACGCTGCTGGTGCAGGAAGCAGGCAAAGCGGAAACTGCGGCCGAGGGGGAGCGCCTGCGCGGCACGCTCCTCTCGTCGATCTCACACGATTTGCGGACGCCACTGGCTTCGATCGTTGGGTCTGCTTCGAGTCTGCGAACTTTGGGCGAACGCATGTCGGCGACGGAAAGAGCCGACCTGCTGCTGACTATCGAAGAAGAAGCGGTTCGGCTGTCCAAGTTCGTATCGGACCTGCTCGACATGACGCGGCTGGAAGCAGGCGCAATCGATATTCGACGTGACTGGGTCGATATCGCAGATGTTATTCGTGGTGCGGTCGAACGGGCACAAAGCAGTGCACCTGGCCTCGCCATGCAGTTGAGGATCGCTCCTGACTTGCCGCTGGTTCGCGGCGATGCGACGCTGCTGGCGCAGGTCATTCTCAACCTGTTGGACAATTCGTGGAAGTATCGCGGGGACGGCGCGTCGGCGGTCGTGGAAGCAAGCAAGCAGGGTAACAACTTGGCTATCGTCGTGACCGACGACGGGATCGGCATTCCGCCAGATGAAGTCGAGAAGGTCTTCGAGAAATTCTATCGTGTCGGCGGCAGCGACGGTCGCGTCGCCGGCACCGGGCTCGGGCTCTCGATTTGTGCTGGTTTGATCAAGGCGATGGGTGGATCGATCGTCGCTGAGAGCCCTGTGTCGAAGACGAGAGGAACACGAATGACAATTCTACTGCCGGCGATGCAAACGGCTCAGGCGCCGAACCGGGAGACCCAATGAGCAAGGAGCGGATCCTGATCGTCGATGACGAACCACAAATTCTGCGGTTCCTGACGCCGAGCCTGAAGGCGGCAGGATATGACGTAGTTACGACCATGAATGCCACGGACGCTCTGAAACTTGTCGCCCAGCAAGCGCCGGATCTAATCCTGCTCGACCTCGGTCTGCCGGACATGGACGGCAAAGCGGTGATAACCGCCCTGCGGTCATGGTCGAAGATCCCGATCGTCGTGCTTTCAGCCCGAGACCGCGAGAGTGAAAAGATCGCCGCCCTCGATCTTGGCGCCGACGACTACGTCAATAAACCATTCGGCATGGGAGAGTTGCTGGCTCGCGTGCGAACGGCATTGCGCCATGTTGCGCGCCAGTCCGGCGAGGAGACCGTATTCGCCGTTGGCGATCTAGCCATCGACATTCTGGCGCACTCGGCCAAGCTGGCGGGCAAGCCGGTCAAACTCACCCGCAAGGAATTTGATTTGCTTGAAATGCTGGTGCGAAATGTTGGCCGCGTGGTCACGCATCGCCAACTGCTGACCGCCGTGTGGGGACCAAGTCATGTCGATGATCTGCAGTACCTACGCGTTTTCGTTGGACAGTTGCGCCAAAAACTCGAGCCCGAACCCGACCACCCTCGCTGGCTCCTAACCGAACCTGGCGTCGGATACCGCCTCAACGCCGAATCCGCCTAATAGGTGCCCATTCGGCAAAAAAACAGCCAGCCTGCGACGTTCAGACTTGCCCAATTCCCGCTCTCACCATGGGCGAGCTGGGATGCACAACAGCAAGTACTGCCGAATCGGCAACGACGCCGTGGGCCTGTTTCGCTTCGTTCTCTAGGTCCGCATCGACCAGCAGCGGACGCAGGCTATCAAGTCATCGCACGACCGACCAATGGCAGAGATGGGTCACCTGCACGCATGCTCGACGGTATGCCGCAATCCTGCTCCTCCCCCGGGACCGTCCGTCGGTGCCAGAATGTTCCTCGATCGGCAGCTTAGCCCGCGGTCGCGTTGGCAACCTCGCCGACTACGTCTGGCAGCCCAGGGCCAATAGCGACAACAGCTAGAGACGGATCATCTGACCACATGTGCTTTCGAAGCACATCAAGTTGGCAGTCGTCGCCGCGATGATCGCTGCGGTGCATCACGCAGATGGCGGATTTCTGCTTCCGGCGACCGCTTTCGAACCTTCCGCGTCGGTCGACGCTCGGTCAGCGGATCGTGCGTTTTGACCCGAAGCGCCATATGAAGAGGCCGGAGCATGGCAACTCCCGCAAGTCTGCTTGCGGCGAGACCTACCATCGGAAATGGAGGAGGCGCCCCTTATGCAGGCGCTGCTGAAGGCCATCCAGACAAGCCTCGAACGTGTCACACATCTTTACCACGTTTACGCATGATATTTTGCTCCGGCTCAGTCCGCTCAAGCGCACGGCTCTTTCGCCAAAGAAGGCTTGCTTGCTCCCCGCGCCACTGGAGTTCGTCGGCGTCGACACCGCGCCGCGCAGCCCAGCGCCGCCACAGCGTGACGTTCACCGACCACCACGTCCAAGCCAATGCGAACCCGAGAAGCAGCAATATGGCAGCAATCAAGTCATCACGCTGACCGACGAAAAATTGACGGACCGCTAGTGGCAGTATCATCAACGGTATGATGGGCCCGTTGATCCACAGCAGGCCGATCCACGTCGCCTTACGGGCCGAAATACTTCCGACCCCGACGATAGAACGATCGCTGATCCGAAGCTCCGGGTGCAGACTTAGAAGCTGCTCGCGCTGCTCGGGGGGGAGGCGAGCCATCGCGGCGAAAAGACGGCGACGACGGACTTCCAGTATCACCGATAGGGCACCGGATGTGAGAAGGAACAACCCCAAAGTGGCGAGTCCTTGTTCGATGCCGAGGCTTCTTCCGACCCAACGTCCGAGCAGAACCAAAGGGGCGATTAGAGCTACGGCGAATAAGACTTTGCGCACATTCATGGTGATTGCTCTATGACATCTGTTCTAAGACATCTACCTGAGCTTGCGCAACGACTGCAATGCTGGACGCGCTCACACCGGCAACGTCGACCATCAGTGCGGCGGTCGGACTGTCGGCTATCCTAACCAAGCTTCGACGAACCGCAAGCCCATCGCAGCCGAGCCGGGCTATGCGCCCCTATTGGCCCGAGGCCGAGATCGACCCTCTGTCTTTCAACGTCTGCAGCTGAGGGTATCGCGATCTTGTCTGCCCCGCGTTCCTTGATTGACAGCTAACTGAGGGTATTCCGTCCGTGGTTGGGTGGTTGGCCAACGCGTACAGATGACCCAGAACTTCCATTCATTGAATGTTCCGTGGGCGGCCGCTTCCAATCTGCTCGCGTCAGTCAAGGCACTCTTTCGACAATTTGTATTGGGGCGAATGCACCTGACAATCGCTAACAGATCTTTCACCACAGCATCGTAACATGAGACGAATACGGAGGTGCGGATGGCCAGATTCAAAGTAGCAGCGATCTTTTTCGCGTTCTTCGGCTTGCTGTCCGCGAACACATTCTATCGCTTCGATGTCCCAAGCCGACCACTGCACGTCCTGCAGAATATCGTCGACCTGCTGCTGACCTCATGGATGGGGAACTCGATTGCTGCGGCGGCACTCGCGATGATTGGCGTTCTCGCCACCGCACTCGTGCTGAGAAGGTCATACGAATCAAATGCAGAGTTGGTGCTGGACAGTACAAAGGCAGCATTGAGGGGGAAGGTTCATCGGCCGACTGTGCGGGCGGATGCGGGCAGGACACAGTTCGGCAAGCGGTAGTTCGAAACTCTGATCGGCTTTCTGTACCAGAGCAAGCAACCCGCGGGCGGTCCGCTCCTCCACAGAGAGCGACCACGCCGAGACTGATCCCAGTATAGTATTGACGGTCGAAATTCGCGAAAAAGCGGAATCTACCGGTGCCGGTCCGAGTGCGGCAGCCCCTGGCCCACCTCGATTTTTCACTGCAGCGCAGCACGATGGACGGTATCGGGTCTATCGCGTCGTCGACCTGGAACTGCATCGGTGCCGGTCGGTATTGGAGGCGCTGCAGACGAAGACTGATCATCGTTCATGGCTCTTGCTGACCCGTTGCTGACGAAGTGCCGGGGTGCAACACCCGTGTTGCAGATTTGGAGGGCGCGGCGACCGCCGACTTGTGCACCGCAACAGCTTCACTTCTGACAGGACTTGCCGACGATGGGAGCTTTTTACCCGAGCCCGCTTCTGTTCTCATTTTTGAGACGGGCTAACAACGGAAATCATCATTTCGCCAGTGACGACTCTGTCCTTCCGTTTTAATGGATGGGAAGACACCAAACCGAATGCGTAGACGCGACCGCAGAATCACACGAGGTAATTCTACCAATGGACATGAATACGTTATTCGCGAGCTCTGTCCTATTGCGCAGTCAATGGTACCTACTTGATCTTGAGCGCGCGAAACTCATATACAGATTCAACCTGGTTCTTCGCAGCGTATCCATCGCATGGGGGGCTTTAGCTGCTACGATTTTTCCTGAATTGCCCGCTGAGGCAGGTTGCTCCGCTCTCATTATGGTGACTTTGTATTATTGCAGTCAATTTGGCAATCGAGTGGAGAAGGTCTTAGGGGTGGCGATCACTGCCGCTTTGGGCTCATTCGTGCTTCTTCAGCTACACAGCCTAGCTGGCACGAGGACCGGATCTATTTATTTTTATATGTTTGCTCTTGTTGTTATATCTACTCCACTTGCTTTAATTTTCTCGTCGCTTGCAGAAAATTTCGCCAACGTTGTCACGTCAGAGAACGATCCCTCATTATCACTCTGGGAGAATTTTATGAGGCACCTTGGTCTTTACGGTGCCCGGTCCACCACTTACCTACTTCAAATCTCCGCGCTGGCACTTCTGCTTCTCTCAAGCATTTTGTTTGCGTCCGCCGCTACGCTCGTCCTGATTTACTTTATAGCGGCATTTATAGGGACTGCTCGACTAGTTTACTCAGCTACTGTCATTGATTTGGGGTTCTCCGAGGTTGCGAGCACAACAGCGTTTGTTGCTGGGGCTGTGGTTGGGGTCTACGCTGTGTCTCTGTTACTTGGTGTGTCCGGATTTTTGCTTAGGCGCTTAAGCTATTTTTTGAGACGGTCTAGCTACGCGTCAACCGTCCTGAGTGACAGTCGGCCAAGTATCTTGTTTCTCAGATCATTTCGCAACGATCAATTTTTGCTCTCTCATCGTGACTCAATCGTTTGGAGTATGTTCGGAGGCGCTTTGGGTCGCACTAAAGTTGAGCACATGCTTGTTGAAGAATTTTCTTGTTATGGGCCTGTCGTCGCCATTGGACGGCCTGGATCGAAATTCCTACCATTCGGGGCTAGCCGTCTTTACGTCGAAAGTCAGAAGTGGCAGGAAGTAGTGAAAGACCTAGCGCACCGAGCACGTTACATTGTGCTCGTCAAGGATTTATCTGACGGCGTCAAGTGGGAGCTGGATCTCGTCGTCGCTGACGATCGCTTGATGAAAAAAGCTATTTTTTTGCAACCTTCAAACTCCTCTAGTAATGCGGGGCATGGGGTTACGCTTGGGCGATCCAAGCCAATTTATGAAATCGGCATTTTCTTCACCAGCGACGATAGAGCTATAACTATTTGCAGCGACACGAAAGACGCGGATGCGTATAGGTTGGCACTTAGGGCGTTCTTTAAGAAGGATTCAATCCCAGCTGATATCCGCAACTGATTGTGCATATTGTTGCATATGTAAAAATTCTTACCTAATCAAAGGTGCAGGGCAGGCCGATAATGCAAGAATCGGTGATGTACGATGTCTCACCAATACCAACCAGTTGTGCGACGATCTAGAGTTGCAGCGCAGCAGAACTTGGCATCCCAGCTCGTTCACCGGTGCAAACAAAAAGCACACCACGCCTGATCATCCGTGTCTCGGGACGGACGGTATTGGCCCACCTCGAAAATGAGAACGGAAGCGGTCTCGGGTGACAAGCTGCCATCGCCGCCGAGACCTGTCAAAAGTGAGGTTGTTGCGGTGCACACGTTGCTTGTCGCCGTGCCCTGCAAATTTGCAACATGGGTGTTGAGCACCCGCACTACAGCCGCTGTGGGTCAACGAGGGACATGCCACGCCGTGACAACCATGTCTGCTGTACCTCTCTTCGCGTAAGAATGAGCCTGCGGGCTATGGCAGTTCGAAATGCTTGACGACGGGAGGCCGCGGCAGCAACGTCAGCAGTATGATCGACGATACTCGGCGTTATGCTCCGGCCACGGTTCGCAATCGCGGTCCAATTCTCGATGTGCTGCGGCCCTATCTGCCGGGGCAAGGTCTCGTTCTGGAGATCGCAAGTGGTTCAGGAGAGCACATCACGCACTTCGCAGCGCATGCGGGCGCTGGGGTGGTCTTCCAACCAAGCGATCCCGATGCGGCCGCGAGATCGAGTATCGATGCCTGGGTGAAGACGCTCGGCGGGACGAATGTCCGACCTGCGATCGCACTCGACGCTGCGGCAGAGACCTGGCCAATCGAAAGTGCCGACATGGTGTTGAGTATCAACATGATTCATATTGCACCATGGGATGCAACGATCGGTCTCATGCGGGGAGCGGCCCGCGTGATCCCTGCACATGGGGTGCTGTTTCTTTATGGCCCATATCGAAGTCGGGGCATTCATACAGCATCGAGCAACGAGGTCTTTGATAGAGAATTGCGGCTCCAAGATCCCGCTTGGGGGGTGCGCGACCTCGAGGCAGTGATACGGCTGGCTGCGACTGCAGGCTTTGCGGCGCCGATAGTCGAGGAGATGCCGGCAAACAACCTATCGTTGATTTTCCGCCGCCTACCATCGAAATGATGGCCACGATTGCCGGGCTCCAGCTCACTTCCCAGGGCGTCAAAGTTCCAAGGAAATCCGGCGTCGCCCTAAGCACACCTGCTTCGATTGCGAGTGTGGCATCCGTCTCTTTTGACTATACCCTGCCGCTACACGCCAGCACCCCTCGATTTCGCGTCACAACAGGGTTGATTTCTCAGCCTATTGTTACGCATATTGTAACGTGCATACTCATTTGTGACGCAAATGGAGGTGTTACATGGGACGCCGCATCGGTTACGCGCGGGTCAGCACCGATGATCAGAACCTCGCCATTCAGAAGGCCGCCCTCGACAAGGATGGTTGTGCAATCGTCTTCGAGGAGAAGCGCAGCGGCACCAAGCGCAATGGCCGGGATCAGCTCGACCTCGCGCTCAAGGTGCTGAGTAAGGGCGACACCCTGGTCGTCACGCGCCTCGATCGCCTCGGTCGATCCCTGCGCGATCTGGCCAACATCGCCCACGAGATCGAACTTGCCGGCGCGCATTTGCGTGTCGTCGAGCAGAGCGTCGACACGGCGACTTCCGCCGGCCGCGCCTTTTTCGGCATGCTGGCGGTGTTCGCGCAATTCGAAACCGATGTGCGCCGTGACCGTCAAGCCGAGGGGATCGCCCGCGCCAAGAAGGCAGGCGTCTACACCGGGGGCAAGCCGCGCATCGACCGCGAGGCCATCCTGTCCCATCTGCGCAATGGCGATGGCCCTGCGTCCGCTGCGCGCGCCCTCGGCGTGTCACGCATGTCTGTCTATCGGATCATGCGGGAAGCCGAGGCCGCGGGTCGTAGCCCAGCGCCTCGGCTCGAAAAGCGAGTGCCGTAGATGTCAGCCCGTTCGCGCCACGGGCGCAGATCGTCTTTACAAAACCCGAAGTTCAGTTCGTAGCCAGATGCCTGAACATGTTGCGGCGCGCCTCGTCGTCATTCTCGGTCTTGAACTGATGGCGCGTCTTCAGTGCCTCTGCTCGAGCCGTCGCCGGTCGGGCATTGATCTCGTCTACCAAGCGTTTGACGTTCGGGAATTTCGTCCATGCGTGGTCCCCGACAACGAAGGGCGCAAGGCGCGCCCACCCCCACAAGTTCATGTCGACGATCGTGTAGGTCTCGCCCACCATATAGCGATGCTTGGCAAGATGAGCGTCCAGGATGCCATAGTGACGTTCCACTTCGAACTGGTAGCGATTGAGAGCGTAAGGGATTTTTTCCGGAGCGTAGACTTTGAAGTGGACCGCCTGGCCGCCAAACGGGCCGAGGCCTGATGCAATGAACATCATCCAAGACAGCATCTCGCCACGGGCCTTCGGCGTATTCGGAGGCATGAATTGCCCCGTCTTTTCGCCGAGATATAGCAGGATGGCGCTGCTGTCGAACACCACCGCGTCGCCGTCGACGATCGCCGGAACCTTGGCGTTGGGATTGATGGCCAGATAGGCCGGCGTATGCTGATCCCCCTTGCGCGTATCCACCGGAATAGCTTCGTAGGGCGTGCCGCTTTCCTCCAAGAACAGTGCGACCTTCATCGGGTTAGGCGCAGTGCTGTAGTAGAATTTCAGCATGATCGGCTCCTTCGCCATGTCGGTGATGTTTGGATTGTTGCCGCAGAATTGCCGGTAGCGGACCGTACCAGCCATTGCCACGGCTGGGAACCATACCACAGGCGAGCATCTAATCGGCTGGCGGCTCGAACAATCGGAACTTTGCCGAAATTCCGACTGCCCACGCACTCTGCAGCCGCTCGTCCTGAGCCGTCAGGCGCTCATAGGTCTTCCAGTGCATGCCCTTCGGCTTCTCGGGGAACGGATCGTCCAGGCCGCCCTTGGCTCCGAGCCGGTCGCGGATCTTGAGGGCGCGCGTGGCAGCGCGGCCAAAGGCGGCTCGTATTGCGTTTCGTACTTCAGGCGATGGCAGCGCCGACAACGGAAGTAGCTGCCGCCATATAGAATGCGGCATTTGTTGATCGCATGACAGGCATCGGAACCACTGCCGCCGGCCACCGAATGCGGTGCTCGTCTCAACAAACGGCACGAACTCGCGAACATCTTCCCAGTCATCGCCGTGACGGCGGTGCCGGTAGACCAGTCGAACGCCATCGGTCAGGCATTCGACGCGGATCGAACCGGTTTCGTGCCCAGCGCGCGACCAGGTCAAGCGTCGACCAGCGTCCGACGTTCAACAGCTTCTTGCGCCGCAGCCAGGCGAGATCGATGGAATGATACTCGTGGCACTTGTCGACGGTGAAGCCGTAGCTCGCCGGTCGGCCTGAGCCACGTCCGCCCATGAAATTCGTCTCCGGATTTTCCCGAAATCAATTGGGAAGTTGAACATGCCGCCGTCGATGCCACTCGGCAAACAGGCGTTTTGCGAAACGAACCCAACGCTCAGGCCGCCTGCTCGACTGGCTCGGCTGGTCGCTGGCTGCCGTCGGCGCCGCCTCAATCGTCTTCAACCGCCACTCCTGCGCCTCGCGCAGCGCCCTGAGCAATCTTGAACAGCTGGTTGTCGAGTGTCGTCTGATAACGGGCCAGCAATTCCAGGGTATCGGCCGGCAGCACCAGCCGCTTGGCGCGGACCTGCTCGGCGAGCGAGGAGGACTTGCGGTCGTGCCTCGGCCTCGCGCTAGCTGTTCACGACACCATTGCAGCAGATTGGCAACAAAGCCGGTAAGCCCTCCTTCGTGGATCTCGGCATATTTGGCGACTTCCTCTTCGTCTTCGGCAGCGTCTGAGGTGAGTTGCTCGAAAACGTAGGGCGCGCGCTGTTCCAATGTCCGCAGGTCGATTTCGTCCAGCCCCTCGATTTCCGCGATGACCTTGGCTGCCCACGCCGCCCGCTCGGCATCGAAGGGCTCCAGGTCATCCGCCTTGAGTTCTGAGCCGTAACCGCGCCCCATTTCGGACGACGCCCCGCTCGCGATCTTTCGCGGCTGCCGGGCGAGCGCGAGGTTGGCCGTTTCCGCCTGCACCAGCCGCCGCTGTCGCCACAGCGTGACGGCGATGCGCTCGACCAGCGCACCCTCCATGCTCCCGACGGGATTGAGCGAACGCCACAGATCAGCGAACATGGCCTGGAATTCGCTCGGGTCTTCGTCGTCCAAGAAGCAGCTTGGCGCTTAAAAAACCATGACGCAGTGCATTTCGACTGGCCACTGCCTTGCCGGCCGTCGTCAACGGACCGGTGCTGTGCAGTGCATTCGTGCGATTGGCGGCCAGTCGCTGCTCTGTGGTGCTCATGGCGCATCTCCGCGTCGGCAAATCACGATCCACAGTTTAATGGCCCTTGCGTGCAACGGTCAGCTGTGCGGGGGTGGGCAGGTTGAAGCGGGTAGCGCTAATGTACACGTCGATTGCGCCATTGCAGGCCGGGGCACCGAAATCTTGGACAAGAAATCCCTCAGCGAACGCGACATCTGCACGAAGTTCATCACTGCCCGCCGTCAAGCGCGCGGGCTGGGACGAGATGTTGCAGATCCGCGAGGAGGTCTAGCTTCACCAAGGGCCGCATCATCGTGCGCGGCAAGCTGGTGACGCGCGGCAAGGCCAAGAAGGCCGACTACGTTCTCTACTACAAGCCGAACATCCCGATCGCGCTGATCGAGGCGAAGGACAACACCCACAGCGTCGGCGACGGCATGCAGCAGGGCCTCGACTACGCCGCGACGCTGGATATCCCCTTCGTGTTCTCCTCGAACGGCGACGGCTTCGTGTTCCACGACCGCACCGGCCAGAGCGCCACGATCGAGACGAACCTCGGCCTCGACGCCTTCCCGTCGCCCGCCGATCTGTGGGCGCGCTATCGCGCCTGGAAGGGCCTCGACGCCGGAAGCCGAGCAGATCGTCCTTCAGGACTATTTCGACGACGGCAGCGGCAAGGCCCCGCGCTACTATCAGGTCAACGCCGTCAACGCGGCGATCGAGGCCATCGCCAAGGGCCGCGACCGCGTCCTGCTGGTCATGGCGACCGGCACCGGCAAGACCTACACGGCGTTCCAGATCATCTGGCGGCTGTGGAAGGCGGGCCGCAAGAAGCGCATCCTGTTCCTCGCCGACCGCAACGTGCTGATCGACCAGACGATGGTGAACGACTTCCGCCCGTTCGGCGCGGCGATGGCGAAGCTTTCGACCAACGCCAAGACCATCGAGCGGCAGGACGGCACCACGGTCGATCTGACGCTGGCGCTCGACAACAAGCGCCGCATCGACACCGCCTTCGAAATCTATCTCGGCCTCTATCAGGCGATCACCGGCCCGGAGGAGCGGCAGAAGCTCTTCCGCGAGTTCTCGCCCGGCTTCTTCGACCTGATCGTGATCGACGAGTGCCATCGCGGCAGCGCGGCCGAGGATTCGGCCTGGCGCGAAATCCTCGACCATTTCTCCGGCGCCACGCAGATCGGCCTCACCGCCACGCCGAAGGAAACCGAATACGTCTCCAACATCGACTATTTCGGCGAGCCGGTTTTCACCTATTCGCTTGAAGCAGGGCATCAGCGACGGCTTCCTCGCGCCCTACAAGGTCATCAAGGTCCACATCGACCGCGACGTGGAAGGCTATCGGCCCGAGAACGGGCCAGCTCGACCGCGACGGCGAGGAGGTCGAGGACCGCATCTACAACACCAAGGATTTCGACCGGACGCATCGTGCTCGACGACCGCACCAAGCTCGCCGCGAAGAAGGTCACCGAGTTCCTGAAGGAAAGCGGCGACCGCTTCCAGAAGACCATCGTCTTCTGCGTCGATCAGGAGCACGCGGCGCGGATGCGGCAGGCGCTCATCAACGAGAACGCCGATCTGGTCGCCGAAAACCACCGCTACGTCATGCGCATCACCGGCAGCGACAAGGAAGGCCAGGATCAGCTCGGCAACTTCATCGACCCGGAATCGAAATATCCCGTGCTGGTCACCACCTCGCGCCTGCTTTCGACCGGCGTCGATGCGCAGACCTGCCGGCTGATCGTGCTCGACCGCGAGGTCGGCTCGATGACCGAGTTCAAGCAGATCGTCGGGCGCGGCACCCGCGTTCACGAGGACACCAAGAAGTTCTACTTCACGCTGATCGACTTTCGCGGCGCGACCAGCCATTTCGCCGACCCGGATTTCGACGGCGAGCCGGTGCAGATTTACGAGCCCGGCGAGGACGATCCGATCACGCCGCCCGACGACGTGCCGCCGACCGACGAGGACGGCGAGACGCTGCCCGACGAGCCCGGCGAGGACGAAACCATCGTCGATCGGCCCGCCCGACATCCGCTGCCGCCGGACGGCGGCAGAGCCGAAGAAGGTCTATGTCGATGGCGTCGGCGCCCGCATCGTCGCCGAGCGCGTCGAATATCTCGACGAGAACGGCAAGCTCGTCACCGAATGCCTGCGCGACTTCACCAAGACGGCGCTGAAGAAGCGCTTCGCCAGCCTCGACGATTTCCTCAAGCGCTGGAAGTCGGCGGAGCGCAAGCAGGCGATCATCGAGGAACTGGAAGCCGAGGGCCTGCCGCTCGATCGCCATCGCCGAGGAACTGGGCAAGGACCTCGATCCCTTCGATCTGATCTGCCACGTCGCCTTCGACAGAAGCCGCTGACCCGCCGCGAGCGGGCCGAGAACGTCAAGAAGCGCGACGTGTTCACCAAATACGGCGCCACAAGCCCGCGCCGTGCTCGATGCGCTGCTGGCCAAGTATCGCCGACGAGGGCGTGCTCAATCTCGACGACGCCAACGTGCTGAAGATCGCGCCCTTCAGCGCGATGGGCAGCGTCGTTCAACTCATCAAGGCGTTCGGCGGCAAGCAAGGCTTCGAGAGGCCGTTCACGAACTGCAATCCGCGCTCTATCAGGAAACCGCCTAACCCATGTCCGTCCGCACCACTCGTCAAATCCATTCAAGACATCATGCGCCAGGACACCGGCGTCGATGGCGATGCGCAGCGCATCAGCCAGTTGTGCTGGATGTTCTTCCTCAAGATCATCGACGATCAGGATCAGGAACTCGAACTCACTCAAGCACGGCTACCGCTCGCCGATCCCGACGAAGCTCCAGTGGCGCACCTGGGCGGCGGACCCGGAGGGCATCACCGGCGAGGCGCTGCTCGCCTTCGTCAACGGCGAACTGTTCCCGGCGCTGAAGGGCCTGCCGACTCACCGGCAAGCCGGGCGACCGCCGCCGCGTCGTGCGCGACGTGTTCGAGGACGCCTACAACTACATGAAGTCCGGCCAGCTGATGCGGCAGGTGGTCAACAAGATCAACGACGTCGATTTCAACAACCTGGCCGAGCGCCAGCACTTCGGCGACATCTACGAGCAGATCCTCAACGACCTGCAATCGGCGGGCAATGCGGGCGAATACTACACGCCGCGCGCCGTCACCGCCTTCATGGTGGACCGGATCGACCCGCATCCCGGCGAAATCCTGTTCGATCCCGCCTGCGGCACGGGCGGCTTTCTCACCTGCGCCATCCGCCACATGCGCGAGCGCTACGTGAAGAAGCCCGAGCACGAGCAGACGATGCAGGCCGCCTTGCGCGCGGTGGAGAAGAAGCAGCTTCCGCACATGCTCTGCGTCACCAACATGCTGCTGCACGGCATCGAGGACCCGAGCTTCGTGCGCCACGACAACACGCTGGCGCGGCCCTACATCAGCTACACGCAGACCGACCGCGTCGACATCGTCCTCACCAATCCGCCCTTCGGCGGGCGCGAGGAAGACGGCATCGAGAGCAACTTCCCGCAGCATTTCCGCACCCGCGAAACGGCCGACCTGTTCCTCGCGCTCATCGTGCGCCTGCTGAAGCCGGACGGCCGCGCCGCCGTGGTGCTGCCCGATGGCACGCTGTTCGGCGAGGGCGTGAAGACGCGGCTGAAGGAACATCTGATGGAGGAGTGCAACCTCCACACCATCGTCCGCCTGCCCAATTCCGTGTTCAAGCCCTATGCCTCGATCGGCACCAACCTGCTGTTCTTCGAGAAGGGCGCGCCGACCAAGGACATCTGGTTCTACGAGCACCGCGTGCCCGAGGGCCAGAAAGCCTATTCGATGACCAAGCCGATCCGGCTCGAGCATTTGCAGGGCTGCATCGACTGGTGGGGCGGCAAGGAGCGCAAGGGCCGCGAGGAGACGCCGCAGGCGTGGAAGGTGACCGCCGAGGAGGTGAAGGCGCGCGGCTACAATCTCGACATCAAGAACCCGCACGCGGTGGCCGACGACCACGGCGACCCGGAAACGCTGCTGGCCGACCTTGACCGCCGCCGAGGCCGAGACGGCGAGCTTGCGCGACCAGTTGAAGGCGATCCTCGCCGAGGCGCTGGCCCGATGAACGCGGAACGCCTGCTGGCGCACTACGAGCGGATCGCCGACGCGCCCGACGCGATTGCCCGCCTGCGCCGCTTCATTCTCGATCTGGCCGTGCGCGGCAAGCTCGTGCCGCAGGATCGCGAACGACGAACCGGCGTCGGAACTGCTGAAGCGGATCGCGAAGGAGAAGGCGCGGCTGGTGAAGGCGAGCGAGATGCAGAGCGCAGGAAGCCGATCTCGATGACGAGCCACCGTTCGCAATTGCCGACAAACTGGGCTTGGGTCCGCATTGGCGACATCTGCGCAATTGACTGAGGCCGGACAGCGCTCCGACGAATGAACAGACGTCTACGAGGCAACGGCGATCCCGTTGTGTGCGCATCGCAGAACATCGACAGACGGACAGCCTTCGATTCGAACGATGCGCGTACATCGACGACGAAACTCACGAGCGCATGACCGGAACGCGTCTTGCCGGCGAGATCTGCTTCTTGACATTGCAAGTCGGCATCGATTGGGCGAAGCTGCATCGTGCCGAACGACCTCGGCGATGCCGACATTAGCCAGCATGTCGCGATCATTCGTTCGGCCTAGATCGGACTAGACGGGCTCTTCATCTTCTAAGTTCTCTCTCCTATTGCAAGGCGTTCGCGTCGATGAGCAGACTGGTGCCGGCACGCGGTGCAATGCCCAAGAACGCGAATGCGATCTCGAATTGCCTGTTCCCCTCCCACCGCTCGCCGAGCAGCACCGCATCGTCGCCAAGGTCGATGAGTTGATGGCGCTGTGCGACCGGCTGGAGGCGGCGCGGGCGGAGCGGGAGGCGGCGCGCGACCGGCTGGCGGCGGCGAGCCTCGCCCGCCTCAACGCGCCCGATCCCGAAACCTTCCAGGCCGACGCCCGCTTCGCCCTCGACGCGCTGCCCGCCCTCACCACGCGCCCCGACCAGATCAAGCAACTGCGCCAAACCATCCTCAACCTCGCCGTGCGCGGCAAGCTGGTGCCGCAGGACGCGAACGACGAACCGGCGTCGGAATTGCTGAAGCGGATAATTGCCTTGCCGTGGACGAAGAAGCGAAAGCCTTCTGATCTCGAACCGGACAATGACGCACTCGCTGATGCGTTTCCGCTTCCTCAAGGATGGGAGTGGGCTTCAGTAGACACACTAGTGCGGCCGAACGAGACCGTGACCTACGGAATTTTGAAACCGGAATGGGTGGCGGATGGCGTGCCGACAGTTCGAGTGACGGAAATGAAGACGGGCACGATTGACGTCGCCAGCCTTCCAAAATGTGACCGCGCTCGCGCTGCGAAGTTCCAGAAGACAACACTTGCGCCCGGCGATTTGCTCGTCTCGAAAGACGGCACTATCGGCAAAACAGCGTTCGTGCCGCCTGAACTGGCGGGGGGAAATATCACGCAGCACATGCTTCGATTTCCGATTTGCGAACTAGTCAACTCGCAATACGTCCGCCTCTCCATCGACGCGCCGTTCTGCCAATCATGGATGGCCGGTGAGACGAAGGGAGTTGCGTTGCAAGGGGTGAATGTCGGCGATTTCCGACGTATGCCAATTCCTCTGCCACCCCACGCCGAGCAACATCGCATCGTCGTGAAGGTCGGTGAACTGATGGCGCTGTGTGACCGGCTAGAGGCGAGCCTCACAACCGGCGCCAATTCCCGCCGGCGCCTGCTTGATGCCTTGCTGTCGGGGGCGCTGGCGCCTGCTGACGACCTCGCCAAAGCAGCCGCCGAGTAGCGCGTCATGGGCCATGTCCGCCTCGGCATATTGCCAAAGTCGCGGGAATGGACCCAGGTCGTTGAACTGTTGGCGAATGGCTCCGACGTAACGGAGCTGGCCGCCGCCGTTGCCATCGCCGCCGAGAAGGAGCTGATATCCGCGCGAGGCGATCCCGTCCTCGCCAACACAGTCTGGCTGCTGACGCAGCTTCCGCTGGCCGCCCGCACGGATCGCTTTGCCGCCGAACTTCGAGCCCTCGGGTTCAACGCGGGTAGCGAGCAATCGCTGATCAATATCGTCGCCGGCTTTTCGCGCGCCGTCGAAAGCCAGATCAGCGGCACCGCCGGCCGGACCGATCTCGGCGAACTCGCCCGACAAGCCGCTTCCGAGAGCTTGGCAAGTCTGGTCGGCAATCAGACGCCGAGCCTTTTTGGTCCCAATGCCGACGACATCCGCATCGAACTCGCCAAGTTCGCGACGAAAGACCGCTTCGCAGCCCTGGCCCGCGACTTTTTCGCTCGCTTGACGCACAAGACGCTCGACTATTACCTCAGCCGCGTTCTCGCCGACCACGTCGGCCCAGATCGGGCAATTGCGACGCTCCAACAGCAGACGCAATTCCGCGCCGCCCTTGATCGTCATTGCCGAGAGGCCTCGCTCATCGTCGAGGAATTTGCCGGCGGCTGGTTCTCCAAGGGCCATTTCAACGGAAGCTTGACCCGGGAATCGGCCCAGCGCTTCTCCGACTACGCCCTCAAGAAGATGCGCGACGAGCTGCGCGCACGGAGGGCGGACAATGCGTGAGCATGTCTTCCTCTGTGGCTTGAGCGCCGAACAGCGGTCTGAACATCCGCCCGGCACGAAACTCAGCTTGGAAACGCACGGCGGCAATCTCACGCTCAAGCTGGACAGGATGCGCAGTCGCCTGGTTGGCAATGAACCAGAACGGCTAACCGACTTCGTTGAGATCGCCAGCTACGTCTTCGCCGCTGATCGCACTACGGGACGCGGGCGCTCTTACAGATCCAGGCTTCGGCAGCGAATGGCGCCGGGACTTCCTGCTGGTGATCGCCGTCCGCGACCTAGCCTTTTGGCAGCGGCAGGACGTGAAAGAGACGCTTTCCGAGACGCTCGGGTTCTTGAGCGAGGATTGGTGGCGCTTCGACTTCGTCGCGAACCAGCATCCGATCGAGCTGCAACAATATCTTGGACTGAAGGAGTTCGAGGCGGACCTGTCGGGCGGGACCTCGATCGTTCTGTTCTCCGGTGGGCTCAACTCACTGGCGGGCGCAGTTCACGAGTTACTGCATACCAATCGGCACGTCGTGCTCGTCAGTCATCGTAACTTACCGATCGTCGGAAAGCGCCAAAAGGAACTTGCGGGCAAGCTGGCCGCGACCCATCCAAGACGGGTTACGCATGTCTGGGTCGACAACCATCTGCGCTTCGAGCTACCCGATCGAGAGCCAACTCAGAGAACGCGCAGCTTCTTCTTTGCCGCGATGGCGGCTGTCGCGGCTCACATCGAAAAGTCCGACCGCATTCGCTTCTATGAAAACGGTGTGATGAGCGTGAACTTGCCGATCGCTACGCAAGTGGTCGGCGCACGCTCCAGCCGCTCCACACACCCTCGATCGCTTCAGTTGCTCAACTGCGTGATTCATCTAGTATCTCGTCATCCCATCGAAATAGATAATCCGTTCATTTGGATGACAAAGGCGCAAGTCATCGCTGGTCTTGTCGCCACACAACACGCCTCTCTGATTACCAGATCGATAAGCTGCACCCGCTCTAGGTCCATCAAGACGTACCGGCCTCATTGCGGCACTTGCATCCAATGTGTTCAGAGAAGGTTCTCGACATTGGCCGGCGGCGGCGCTGCGTTCGACGAGAGCGAGGGCTACGAATCGGACGTCTTGACCGGCTCGCGTGACAATGGCGCCAACCGCGTGATGGTGTTGGATTCAGTCAGTCTCGCACTCGACTGCGCCAGCATCAGTGAGCGCGATTTCATGTCTCGCTTTGCCGAGCCAGTCGCCAAGGTGCTGCAGGCCTATCCGGCGGTCGAGCGGGACGACATCGCCAGGAAAGTCGTCGATCTCTTTCGACGACATGGCAATTCCGTCCGATCAGTTCTGGCTAGGGCGACCGAGCCATACGACGTTATCGACGGGGTCTTGCCGCCCAGCTCACTCTTGGCGCTGGTTCTGGCGAGCCGCTTGACTGCGGCTTCGCCGGTTTCAATTGAACCTCCTCCGGCAAGACTGCCGGAACCGCCGCCCGGACGGACGGAAACCGCAAATCCGAGCGCCGATATCTTCATCGCAGTGGATGAAGCTCAGCACCGCATACATATTTCAGACCGGCCATCCCTCTTTGGTTCAGCAATTTTTCCGATCCTCAAATTGCTGATTGAGATGTCCTTAACTCAACGAACTGAAGGCCGCCTCCCGCAAAATCACAATGCGCTCCTGGCCAAGACCATAGCGGACAAACTCGGCACGCTGCATGATGAAGCGGTGCGCTCCGCCATCCGCCGCGCACGTAAGGAGTTGGAAGAGGCGGCGCTAGCGCTCGATGACACTCCGTTTGATCCAAACGCGATCATAGAAACGGTTCGCAAGGGCTACCGGATCAACCCAACCGTGGTCCTTGTATCACTCGAAGAATTCAAGCGTCGCTAGACGCCGCGTCACGTGACGCAGTCGGCCGCGTCACGTTCGCTGACCACCCTCCCATGAATTCATTGGATAATTCGTGCTGCTTGCGTCACGTCGACGTCCGGTTCGCGCCATGGCCGAACGCAACTCGACTGATCAGACTGCTCGTTGTCGCACAGTTGGGCTGTGCAGCCACGAGGAGGGAAAGACGCGCAATGAAGGATGTTCCAGATCCCCACGATGACGACCCACCGAACCCGTTCGATCCCAAGAAATTCCGCATTGGACAGCGCTTCGGCGAAGGGCAGGACGTTCAACGCATCCTGGTTTCAGTGCCGGTCCGGAAGCCAAACCGACAAGAATTCTTCCGGACTCATCCCGATCCCACGATGTCACTCGAAGCGGCCATCCTGGAATTGAAGCAGGATCGACAAAGCTTCATCGTAGCTCCCGAGTTGGCGCCGCATCTGCCAGGCGAGGCGGTAGCCAAGGTCCTCATCCCGACGCTCACCAATCACGGCACGCTGTTCCTGTGGGGAATTAAATTGCCCGACGAACAGGGCCGGCTTGACGAGTGGAACTCGGTAGCACTCGAAGTCGCTGAGCGCGCCAAAACCAAATGGATACGGCTGATGGCCAACATGGCAGCCGGTACTTACGATGTTCTTGAGGCCAAGGCGCTGTTCCCCGATCCGAAGTGGCCCGACCTCTCGCTCGCGCAACTGCTCGCAATCGCCTTCAAGGGGCGTGTCATTGAAACGATGGACCATCCCGTCCTGCAGCGTCTGCGCGGGGAACTCTGATGGCCCCCTTGCACCAATACTTTTCCGCTCTCTGGATTGTCGTTGTGGCAACCGCCAAACAACATGGCGAGTGCTCGGAGCCATTGCTGATGACCGCAATCGATCATTCGACACAGCAAGTTGTAGAGATCGGCATGCCGGCACTCAGGCAGATCAACGGGCCACCCTATCCGACGGCCCCTGATTGCCTTTTGATAACGATCGACGGAACAGCGGTGGCTGGCGTTCATCTCAGCCTGGGCTGGCCGCCACCCGCACGGGTCATCGACCTGATGGTCGAATTTCGGAAAATGACGAACGGGAATACTGCACCGGTAGTCGGCGGTCTCGGTGGCGCCTTGCTCTGGTTCGGCCTCTCGACCACTGGCGCCATTGGCGCCACAACATCGCCACGGCAACTCCGCCGACGCCTGGATGCAGCGTCAGCGTTATTTAAGACGATGCTGCCCCTGTTGGTTTTGAACCACGCATTGTTCAGAGGGCGCTATCTGGTCGCCGTTGCCAAGGTCGAAGCCAATGGCGTGCCCGTCAATTCTGAGACGGTCCAGCAGTTGAGGATCGGCTGGCCGCTGATCCGCGATCACGTCATTCGCAACATCGGTCAGAATTTTAGCTTCTATTCGGGCCGCCGCTTTGACCTTGAAGCCTTCACGAGGTGGGTTGCCCAACGGGCAATCCCTTGGCCGCGCCTCGCATCGGGCCAACTCGACCTCGGCAATGATGCATTCAAGGAGATGGCGCGCATCTATCCGGTGCTGGGTCCAATCAAGGAACTGCGCACGACACTCACCGGCTTCGATCCGGCAATGCTCGCGATCGGCAAGCGATGGTCGTAATCGAGCCCCGCTACGGCCGTTCGCGTCGAGCACCGGCCGCAATCAGCCCAGCGCAAAGGAGTCGATCCTGGGGCCAGCCAAATGGGCGCGCCATCTTATCAAGCCGCAAGCCGGCATGGCCCTCGCCTATGTCGATTGGCAGCAGCAGGAATTTGGCATCGCCGCTGCCCTGTCCGAAGACCGTGCCATGCAGGCTGCCTACCTCACTGGCGATCCCTACGTCGCTATGGCAATTGCCGCCGGGGTTCTGTCGCAGGGCGCTACTGCCACGAGCCACCCCCAGGAGCGGACCCAATTCAAAGCCTGCGCGCTCGGCGTTCTGAATGGCATGGGGGCAGCGACACTGGCCCGTCAGCTCAATTGCTCCGAGCAGCGCGCCGCCGGCTTGCTGGCGATGCACCGGAAGACCTTTCCCCGGTTCTGGTCCTGGTCCGACGGCATCGAGAGCCACGCGCTTCTGCACCGGGAACTGGTTTCCACCGTTCGGCTGGCGCATCGCCGTTGGCGCCGGGGCCAATCCGCGATCACTGCGCAACTTTCCCATGCAGGCGAACGGCGCCGAGATGCTGAGGCTCGCCTGCTGCCTTGCCACCGAGAGGCGGCATTAAGGTTTGCGCGCCCAATCATGACGCTCTGCTGATCGAGGCACCGATCGACGAGATCGACCAAGCCGTTGCGCGCACACAGCAATTCATGGCGGAAGCCAGCGCGACGGTTCTCGATGGCTTTGAGCTTCGAACCGACGTGCGGGTTGTGAAGGCGCCGGACCGGTGGACCGAGCCACGCGGCCAAGCGATCTGGTCCGCCGATTCAACATGGCACTTGGCCCAACCGCGGGACCTGTTCGCGAGCGCGACAGAACCTGCTCACCCGCGAGCCCCCGTCCCATCTCATTATATGATCTAAGGAGGATAGCTCAGATGCCTCCTATTGATCCTCGATTCCGGCTTCGCACTCAGCTGCCAAGACCGCGCAACCGCATTCGAAAGCCGTTCCGCGGGCCGCCAAACGGCGAGCGCTTCCTGCAGGGGCCGATTCCGCTCAACTGGCTGAGCGTTGCTGCGCGGCTGCCTGGCAAAGTCGCTGCATGCCGGCATCGCGCTCTGGTTCGCGGCCGGGCTCCGCAGTTCGGCTGTCGGTCCCGCTTCGCAATATCGACCGGGCAGCGCTTCGGCCTCGACCGCAATGCCAAATATCGGGCGCTGCGTTGGCTGGAGGGAGCTGGGCTGATCACCGTCGAGCGCAAGCTCGGCAGGGCACCGATCGTGACGATCAATGGCTGTCCAGCCGACCGGGAGGCATGAGCGTCGGCCGCCATGTCGCACCAGACGCACAATCCAGGAGCCTGGCCACGACTGATGCGGGCAGCGACGGCCGCCGCCTATGTCGACGAGCGATCCGTTGATGCGTTCCGCCGCGCTGTGGGTACAATATGGCCGGCACCCATCAGATTGGTCGGAAAGGGCGAGCGATGGCTGAAGGAGGATCTCGACGCGGCGATCGATCGGGCGTCCCGCCGACCGTCGAACGTCCGCGACGCCGCAGACGTGTTGTGAAGCCGGCCGGCTGGCCCCGCTACATGATCGCCAAGCGCCTGAAGAACGGCCAAGGCGCCTACTATTGGAATGCCCGCAAGAGCGACATCGCCAATGGCTTTTCGCTGCATCGGGAGGCCCTTGGCATCGACTACGGAGCTGCAATAGCGCGCGCTGACCAGCTCAACGCCCATCTCGACGCATGGCGCGACGGGCGCAAAGCAGACCGCTCGCCCGAGGCTGCAAGGCGGTTCGGGACGGTCGACTGGTGGCTGGAAACCTACTCCCGCTCGCCCGCATTCGAAAAGCTCAAGGCGCGAACCAAGCCGAGCTACCGCTATCAGCTGAGACTTGCTCGCCGACATCCCGACCAAAGCCGGCGATCGGCTTGGCTCACTGCCGGCGCGATCGATCACGCCGGCCGCCGTCGACAAGATCTACGAGGCCCTCCGCGGCGGCAAGGAGGGCACCAAGCTGCGCCGCGCCAACCACTACCATCGACATTGCCAAGAAGGCATGGACGGTGGTGCAGCGCACCCATCCCCATCAGTTCGTGCCATCGAACCCGTTCGTCGGCCTGACGCGGTTCCGCTCCACCGCCACCATCCAGCACGCGACCCGCGCCGAAGCCTTTGCCCTGAGTGCAGCCATTCGCGACTTTGGCCATCCTCATCTGGCGATCGTGCCGCTGGTCTGCTTCGAGTGGCTGCAGCGCCCGGAGAACATCCTGGCTGGCCATTTGCGCTGGTCCGATTACCGGCCACCCGAGCGGCCCAACCACGTCCGGATCGTTCATCACAAGACCGGTGAGATCGTCTGGCACCCGCTTGGAGGTCGGCAGGCGAGCAATTCTACCCCGAACTCGAAGGCGCTGCTGTCCGACCTTGCCAAGATCGCAATCCCGATCGTCGCCACCCTCGGTGAGCGCGGTGCAGCACGGCCCTACTCGTTCTCGTATGCCAAGCGGATTGTGCGGGAAGCCAGACGCGCGAGCGGGCCTTGCCGAGCACGTCACCATGACCGCCTGCAGGCACGGCGGCATGACGGAACTTGGCGATGCCGAATTGACCGAACAGGGCGTTATGAGCCTGTCCGGGCATCGCACGCCCGGATGCTGCGCGCGGGTATGTGAAGAAGACCGACGCCCAGCGCCTCGCGGCTACCCGAAAACGACGGGCTTGGGTGCAGGAATTAGAACACGCCCGGAACGAGAGTCAGAATGAGCACCGGATACGCGAGTCAGAATGAGGCTGATGAGAACATTTGTTCTCATGCCAACACGCTGAATTTATTGGGATATTGATGGCGCGCCCGAAAGGATTCGAACCTCTGACCCCCAAATTCGTAGTCTGGTGCTCTATCCAGCTGAGCTACGGGCGCTAAACCTGATCGTGTCGGCAGCGGAGAGCTGCGTCCGTACGACCGGGAGCCATCTCCTAATCGGTGATGCACAGAAGCGCAAGGGGCTAATCGCGCGCCCAACCGATTAGATGGTTTTTGTCCCATCCATGTCGGTCGCGGAGCCCTCGGACGCGGCGGCGGTGGGGCTGGGCCGACTGGCCGTGAACGATCCGAAGATCCGCGTCAGCGCACCGCAAATGCCATCGAACGTCTGCAAGCTCTGCTCGCCTCGACGCAGGCGCCGGTCGAGCGCGGCCATAGTGCGGGCAAGACCGACATCGTCATCTTCGAGCCAAGTGCGAAAAACTGATGTGTAGACCGACGCCAACCCAAATACGCGGACGGTGCCCCCCACCCCATCGAGCGGCACCCCAGCCGCATTCAGCATCCAGGCCTGGGAAGCAAACAACCGTCGCGCCAGATCGGTATCGAAACCGAGCCCGGCGAAAATCGACTTCAAGCCGGCCTTATAAGGTTCCATGGCGTCGAAGCGGTTCATGATGACTTCGAAGATGGCATCGCGAGGTAACGTGCCGGGTTGCGGCCGCACCGCCTTCTCCAGAACGACGTCGTCGATCGCCCGTGCAAAACCCGACACAATCGCGGATTTGGCACCGAATTCGCGACGCAGGTCGACCATGCCGATGCCGGCGGCATCCGCAATGTCGAGCATCGACACCTCGCCCCAGGGACGCTCGGCGGCCAGACGCAACGCCGCAGTGATGATGCGGCCTTTCGATGTGGTCGGGTCGATCATGGGGCTACCTCCGTCGCGCGAAACTCGATCACACCACTATAAGGCTCGAATGGCGACAACGGATCAGGTGCTGAGTTCACGGCTTCGTTTAGTCGCAGCCGCCACCGCCGAATCCATCAGCTGCTGCAGCCCGTTGTCACCCATGAGCACGCCGAGGGCCGCAGCCGTCGTACCGTTCGGCGACGTTACGTTCTTGCGGAGGATGGCTGGATCTTCGCCGCTACGACGCAGCAATTCTCCCGAACCCGCAACGGTTGCATCTGCCAGTTGCCGCGCCAGTGCCGGCTCAAGTCCGACGGCGATTCCGGCCTTGGCCAGACACTCAGCGAGCAGGAAAACATAGGCCGGACCGGAACCCGACACTGCGGTGACACCGTCGATCATCGCCTCGTCTTCGACCCAGCCGACCTCGCCGACCGCCGACAGCAATTCGGTCGCGAGTTGACGTTGCGCCGGCGTGACGCGGCTGTTGGGGCAGCACACCGTGATGCCCCGGCCGACCGCGGCGGGTGTATTCGGCATTGCCCGAATGATGGCGGCATCGGCAGGCAGATGTTTTGCGAAGCTCGCGATCGGCCGACCGGCTGCGATCGAAAGCACCACGGTCGAGGCACCGGCACGCCTAGCCACCGGCGGAAACACTTCTTCCATTACCTGCGGCTTGACCGCTACCAGCAGCACGGCCGGTTCCGGCATTGCAGCAGGCAACTTTGCATGAACCTGAATGCCGTGCTTCGCCAACAGCGCCGCGACCTCGGGCGGCGGGCCCGGATCCTGCACGTACACCAGCTTCGGATCGAGCCCGCGCGCCAACCAGCCGGCGATCATCGCGCCGCCCATCTTGCCGGCGCCGATCAGGGCCAACGGACCATTCAACGCAATACTCATTTGCACTACTCCGAACTGGGAACGTGAACCCTCAAGCCTGGCCTTCCGTCTGGAACATCGTGGAGACCAGTGCCTCGCGACTTTCCTTGCCTGCCCAGACGACAAATTGGAAGGCCTGATAGTAGCGCTCACATGCTTCAAGCGCGGCTTTCAAGAGCGCCTCGCATTGCCGAGCGGTTGCCACCGCGCCGTTCAGCATCAAACCATGCCGAAACATGATCAGACCATCCTGGGTCCAGACGTCGAAATGGCCCAGCCACATTTGCTCGTTGATCTGCGCGACCAGCCGATAAATTTCCGGCAGGCGGTTATCGGGCACCTTGAAGTCAAACGCGCAGGCAAGGTGCAGGGCTTCCAGATCGTCGCGCCAATTGAGCGAGACATTGTAGTCCGTCCAGCTACCGGCGACGACAAGCGTCAGTTCGTCCTCGCTCGCGCGCTCGCAAGGCCAGTCGTGGGTCGCGGCGACATGCTCGACCAGATCGATCGGATTGCTCACGCGCTCGAATCTAAGCTCAGCCGATGCCATTCGCGATCCCCGGTCCGTTGCGCCTGCCGGCTGTCGGACACTCGAAGTGCCCGCTTGCCGCAAATCAACACGGGCGACGAAAGCAGCAGCAGCCGGTGATGCGCAAGCACATGCCTGCATTGTCCACCGGCAAAGTGACGGCGCGCGGGCAAAGGCGAAAAAAAGCCCATGGCTGTGGGAAACCGCAGCAAAAATGCGGGGATAGACTGTGGACGACTTGTGCAAATACTGGACGTTTTCGGCAAATCACTTCGGGCCGCCGCTCGACCGTCTCAGGCTTGCTGGGAGAGCACGCCCAACCGGGCTTCAAGCGCCGCGATGCGGGCTTCGAGACGCTCGTTCTCGCTGCGTGCCTTCTCCGCCATCGCCTTGACGATTTCGAAGTCCTCGCGGCGGACGACATCCATGCCGTTGAGCACACGTTCGCCCTGCGACTTCATAATCGTCTCGACCTCGCGCCTCACCCCTTGCGCGGCGCCCGCAGCATCGGTCATCAAGCGCGCGACATCGTCAAGGAAACGGTTGTTGGTTTGGGTCATGGCTGGCTCTCGTTCGACTTCCATGCTTGATATGCGCCGACATGAGCCAACGTTCAAGCGTTGCCCTGCCGCTCGATAAACAACAGAGGCCACCCTTGAGCCTGTTCCTATCAATTCCTTTTCCGGCGATCGATCCGGTCGCGCTCGAAATCGGCCCGGTGGTGGTCAAGTGGTATGGCCTTGCCTATAGCGCCGGACTGCTGCTCGGCTGGCTCTATATCAGGCGGCTGTTGTCTACGCCCGCATTGTGGCCCGCCGACACCGCGCCGTTCAAGCCCGAACGCGCCGACGACCTGCTGCTGTTCATGACGGTGGGCGTGATCGTCGGTGGCCGGCTGGGCTCGATCCTGTTTTATGAACCGGGTTTTTATCTGAAAAATCCGTGGCTGATCCCGCAGGTATGGAAGGGCGGCATGGCCTTTCATGGCGCCCTGCTCGGCACCGGCATCGCAATTTGGTTGTTCTCCCGCTTTTACAAAGTGTCGGTATTGAGCGCGATGGACTCGTGCGCGGCGGCCGTGCCGCTGGGGTTGATGTTCGGCCGGCTGGCCAACTTCATCAACGGCGAGTTGTGGGGGCGACCCAGCACCGTGCCGTGGTCGATGGCGTTTCCCGATGCCGGTACGATGACCCGGCACCCAAGCCAACTCTACGAGGCGACGCTGGAAGGCTTGGCGCTATTTCTGCTGCTACGTGTACTCACTCACAAGAAGCTGGCGCTGAAATCACCCGGAACCGTCACCGGCGTGTTCCTCGCCGGCTACGGCGTGGCGCGCTCGTTCTGCGAGTTCTTCCGCGAGCCCGATGCGCAGCACGCATTCACCAAGGGTATATTGACGCCCGGCATCGCCTATTCAATCCCGATGATCATGCTAGGCGTTTGGTTCGTCATGCGGGCACGGGCGGCCCAGAAGGTCGCTGCGTGAGTTACGATCCGGCAGCGCGGCGCATGACGCCCCTGGCGCTGGCGCTCGCAGCTGATATCGCGCGCGATGGGCCAATGCCTGCCGCCGAATACATGCGACGCTGCCTGTGGGATCCAAACCATGGCTACTATGCGACACGACTGCCGCTGGGGCAGGCCGGCGACTTCATCACCGCGCCCGAGATCAGCCAGACTTTCGGCGAACTGATTGGCCTGTGGTCGGCCGTGGTGTGGCGCGATCTGATGGGTGCACCGGCATCGGTACACACTGGCGGAACTCGGTCCGGGCCGTGGCACCTTGATGCGCGACTGCCTGCGCGCGACCGCTAAGCTGCCGGGCTTCCATGCCGGCTTGAAGTGCCACCTGCGTCGAAGCGTCGGAACCTTTGATCGCGATGCAGAAGGCAGCGCTGGCGACAACCGGCGTGCCGGTGACTTGGAGCCCCGATGTCAGTGCCCTCGCTGGCGCCACAATAATCATCGCCAATGAATTCTTCGATGCGCTGCCGGTGGCGCAATGGATCATGACGGGCGGCCGCTACGAAGAGCGTTGCATCGTCATTGATCGGGCCGGCCACCTTGCTTTCGCCGACGAACTCAATCCCGCGCCTGAATCGGCCCCATCATACGACCTCATCGGCAAGCCAACAATTACACCGCACCAAACGACGCCCGAAGGATCGATCCGGGAGAGCATTTCGACGACCGTCCTGCTCGAAACATTGGGTGCGTTGGCCCGCACTGCCCCCATGGCAATGGTCGTCATCGACTACGGTCACGAGAAATCGGCCTTCGGCGATACCCTGCAGGCCGTGCGCAATCACGCCCATGAGCATCCGCTGACCTCGCCCGGCGAAGCCGATCTGTCGGCGCAAGTCGATTTCGCGGACATTGCGCGCAAGGCGGCAGCGGGCCGGCCTCGCCGTCGACGGCCCGATCACCCAGGCTGAATTTCTGGGGCGCCTCGGCATCGTCGAGCGGGCGCACAAGCTGATGGCGGCGAACCCTTCGCGCGCTGCCGAGATCGAGAGCGGCGTCGCACGGTTGATCGCGCCCGACAGCATGGGCACGCGCTTCAAGGTGCTGGGTCTGCGTTCGAAGAGCCTGGCCCCACTGCCTGGATTCGAAACGCAATCGCAGGGAGCCCAGCGCCAATGATCGATGGCACCGTCATTTCTTCGCCGCTGCTCGGATCGCTTGCCGGCATCCGGCATGGCTTCTTCACCCGCCAAGGCGGAACATCGTCGGGCATTTACGGCGCTCTCAACTGCGGTCTCGGTTCGAACGATGACCGCGCCCGCGTCGTCGAGAATCGAAATCGCATCGCGTGCCACCTTGGCGCCGCTGCCGGTCAGGTCGTCACCGTCCACCAGATCCATAGTGCCATCGCGCTCACCATCGATCGCCCATTCGAAGCGGGGTTTGTGCCCAAGGCCGATGCGCTGGTGACCAACACTCCGGGCGTCGTGCTCGGTGCGCTGGCGGCCGATTGCACACCCGTTTTGTTCGCCGACTCGAGAGCAGGGGTTGTCGGCGCAGCCCATGCAGGTTGGCGCGGCGCCGTCGCTGGCATTCTTGAATCGACCATCACCGCGATGGAAGACCTCGGTGCCCGCCGTGGCGATATTGTTGCCGCCGTCGGTCCCTGCATCCACCAGCCAAACTACGAGGTTGGACCGGAGTTGGAAGCCCAGTTCATTGCTGCCTCGGCCGAAAATTCGCGGTTCTTCTCGGTGCCACGGGGCAAGACAAGGGCTCACTTCGACCTGCCCGCTTTCGTCGCCCGCCAACTGCAACGGGCCGGCATCGCCGATTTCACGGCCTCGCCCCACTGCACTTACGCCCACCCGGAGCTGTTCTACAGCTATCGCCGTGCCACCCATCTTGCCGAACCTGACTACGGTCGCCAAATCTCCGCAATTGTCGTGGCATAACCGCACAATTCACAGATTTCGCTGACCAATCCACTTTATGCGTTAGCCTTGGGCACTGATTCTCGGTGATTTTCCTTGGACGAGAGGCGTCTAGCGGCGCTAGGTATCGTGAAATGTACAAGGTATTCCGGAGCGTAGAAGGAGAGGCCGCCAAGTTTGTACGTCGGTCGCCGGGGCCATCGGGTCAAAATGATCAGGGGGACGTCATCGTGACGACCATCGGCACTGCTGCGAAAATGAAGACGTCCACACGCGCGCTGTGGGTGGTGGCCACATGCCTTGCCACCATGGGCTTGGCCGGTTGCGAAACCAGCAGTAACCTGCTCGGATCCAACAACACGCCGACCGCCTCGCCAGCTCTAGCGCCGCCGCCGGTTGCACAGGCGGCGCCACAATCCTCAAGCAGGATCGCGATAGCGCCGCTGATTGGGCCGCCAGAAAGTGTTTCAAAGACCTTGGTGTCGCAGCTCACGGATTCGGCGGAACGGCAGAAAATCGCCATCGCCAAGTCCACGAACGAAGCGTCCAATTACACCCTGCGCGGTTACTTCGTGGCTCCCACCAAGGACAAGTCCGGTAATAAGCTGTCCTATATCTGGGATGTGACCGATACCAGCGGCAAGCGGGTCAATCGCATTACCGGCGAGGAAGCCCTGGCCCCGGCCCAAGGTGGTGATCCGTGGTCTCCGGTAACACCCCAGATCGTTCAGGCGATTGCCGACAAGACCGCAAGCTCACTTGCCGCTTGGCTGCCTACACAGTCGCAAGGCGGCGTGCCAATGGCTGCCGCCGCTGGCCCTGCCGTCGCCCAAGCTGCTCCGGAGGCGACCGCCACCAGCAACACCACAACGGGCAGCATCTCAGGTGCGATCATGTCGGTATCGCCACGCGTCTCCGGCGCGCCGGGTGACGGCAATTCGTCATTGGCCAGCGCCATGCGCCGCGAACTCGAGGAAAAGGGCGTGCAGTTCACCGAAGCTGGACAGAATGTCTATCGCGTCGGCGCCGACGTGAAGATCAAGCCGGCGAAGGATGGCATGCAGGCGATTGCGATCAACTGGACGATCAACGATCCAAAAGGGGTCGAGGTCGCCAAGATCACGCAGAACAACGAAGTGCCGGCTGGCTATCTCGACAAGTCGTGGGGGCAGAGCGCGGAAGACGCGGCGAAGGCGGCTTCAGTGCAGATCAAGCAGGTGATAGCCGATCATCGCTCTGGCAAGCAGATCCAATCGTCTGCGGCACCCTCCGCCGATCGCAAGGTTAATTGATGCTTTGCCCTGTGGGGCATTGACCACTAACGAAGCCCACCGACGTCGACGCCGGTGGGCTTTCTTATGGTTTCCACTAACGCCGACAAATGCATCCAACCCACCGATTTCCCTGTTGGCTGTGCCAGCATTGCGGACGCAGGCGTTTACAGGCCATGCCCCCCTTGCTAGTAGGCAGCCGCCGACCGGCCTCACGCGAACGTCACGCGCACCGCTTCCATAAAAGGACCGCCAATGTCGAAAGACACATCCAAGGACCTGTCCAAGGACGGTGCGAGAGAGCTGCTGGATTCGGAAAACCTGCTTGGTGACCTCAAGATCGAGCTGGTGGCCGGCAACAGCAATCGGACGCTGGGCGAGGATATCGCGACCATCCTCAGGACGCCGCTCACCAAGGGGGTCTGCCGACGATTTGCCGATATGGAAGTCTTCGTCGAAATTCAGGAGAACGTCCGCGGCACCGACGTGTTCGTCATGCAGTCCACGTCATTTCCAGCCAATGATAATCTGATGGAATTGCTGATCCTGATCGACGCGCTGAAGCGCGCATCGGCCCGGCGCATCAATGCCGTCATGCCCTACTTCGGTTACGCGCGTCAGGATCGCAAGCCCGGTCCGCGCACTCCAATTTCGGCCAAGCTCGTCGCCAACATGATCGAACGCGCCGGCGCCGACCGTGTACTGACGCTCGATCTGCACGCCGGCCAGATCCAGGGCTTCTTTGACATCCCGACCGACAACCTATTCGCCGCGCCGAGCATGGTGAAGGACATCAAGTCGCGCTTCGAACTGTCAAACCTGTGCGTGGTCTCGCCTGACGTCGGCGGCGTCGTGCGTGCCCGTGCACTTGCCAAGCGCATCGATGCGCCGATCGCGATCTGCGACAAACGCCGCGAGCGGCCCGGCGAAAGCGAAGTCATGAACGTCATCGGCGACGTGCGCGGCAAGCGCTGCATCCTGGTCGATGACATCGTCAATTCAGGCGGCACCTTGTGCAATGCCGCCGAGGCACTTTTGAAGAGCGGTGCGATCGAGGTCATGGCCTATATCACGCACGGCGTATTGTCTGGTGGCGCGGTGGCCAAGATCCAGAATTCCAGCCTGAAGTCGCTCGTCATCACCGATTCGATTCAGCCGACCGAAGTCGTTAAAGCGGCAAAGAACATCCGCGTGCTTTCGATCGCGCCATTGATCGCGAAGGCCATCGCCCGCACCGCACGCGAGGAAAGCGTATCGAGCCTGTTCTACGACTGAGGCGATTGCACGAATTCCGGCATTCGACCCAATGTCTCCGAGGAGCTCTCGGTTGCTGGTGATGTGCCCGGCGCAGGCGAAGACTGGCCCGGTCCAAGCGAGCGGAGACATTCGTCGCAACTGGCTCAGCACGCGCCGGAAAAATTGAGCCCATTTGGCAAATTGCAGAACGATTCTCGCCATTCCATGGCTTCGCCAGACGCCGAATATGCCGTGCGATCAATCTTGATCAGCGGCGCCCCCGCAGCAACCGCGACAAGCCCGGAAACCTCGTCCGCGGCCGCCGTGACCGACACCGTTTCGCGGCACTTCACGGCGCGAACGCCGAAGTAGTCGCCATAGAACTCGTACAGGTTTGTCGGCAGTGGCTCGCCCGGTTCGAGATCGAAGAACAGCCGCTGCGGCAATGCAATCTGATCCAATACCAACGCGTTCCCGGTGAATGCGCGCCGTCTGCGAATGACGATCACGTCTTCATCGGGCTGGAGCATCAAGGCTGAACGTTCCTGCGCCGTGGCGACGCGTTGCTCGATCGCCAGGGTTGTCGGATTTCCCACAACCAGTTCGATCCCGATTTCGGCGAACCAACTCACCGGCTCGTTTTGCGGTAACGCGCACTCACGTTCGACAAACGTGCCGCGGCCCTGTTTTCGCACAACGATCTTGGCAGCTTCCAATCCTTCGACGGCCTTTCGGATGGTGCCTATGCTCACACCGAATTGGCGCGCCAGATCGAATTCATTAGGCAGCAGTTGCCCATGCTGCCACTCCCTACCAAGAATCCGCTGCAGCAATCTTTCTCGAACTTGGGCGTATAGTGGCTGAGCCACGACCCCGTTGCGATTGCTCTCCTGTGCTTTCATGACGAGTTCCCGCAATGCTCCACCAGAATTTGAACAAGGACTCCCTCAACCTGTGGCTGTAGCTATAATCGGCAATTCTGTTAAATACAACCATTAGTTGTTGTTTGACAAAATACACACTTTTTGCGGGTGGATCGCGAATGCCACCACTTGCCGGCGGCACAGGGAATACATGCGCGCTGGTATCCAGGTGCCGGTCGCGTTACACGCCAAACCCGAAGGCCTTAACAGCGCAAATGCATTGGAGACTTACCCATGACCGCGGCGCGCATCGAACTGCATCAGGGCGACCTGCCCGACACCGTCCGGTTTCAGGGCGCCGTTGCAATCGACACCGAGACGCTGGGCTTACGGCCCCATCGCGACCGACTTTGCCTCGTTCAATTGTCGGCAGGTGACGGATCGGCGCATCTCGTCCAAATCGCAGCCGGCCAGACGACGGCACCGCGCCTAACCGCCGTATTGACCGACCCGAAGCTGATTAAAATTTTCCACTTCGCGCGCTTCGATCTGGCGGTTCTCAAGCACAACCTCGGTGTCGAAACGCGCAATATCTACTGTACCAAGATCGCTTCGAAGCTGGTCCGCACCTACACCGATCGGCACGGCCTGAAAGACCTCACTGCGGAATTGGCGGGCATCGAACTGTCGAAGCAACAGCAGAGTTCCGACTGGGGCGCCAAGGACCTGACACAGCAACAGTTGGCCTATGCAGCCTCGGATGTGTTGCATTTGCATGAGTTGATGCGAAAGCTGGACACGATGCTGGCTCGTCAAGGGCGCGCGGACCTCGCTGCCCGTTGCTTCGAATTCCTGACCACCCGCGCGGCACTAGACCTTGCCGGTTTCGAAGAAAGCGACATTTTCGCACATTAATGGAATAGTGCCACAGTCGGAAGACTTGTCCCCGGTCTCGGCGTCGCGGCGCTTGCCGATGCTTGCCTCGAACTGGAAATCCACCCACATTGCCGCCGAATTCGTCGCGTTATGTCCTTCTTGATTTTGCTTATCCTCGGCACCCCGACACCATGGCGCTCCAAGGCACATTTCCCGTCGTGCGCCGACTGACCGGGGCGAAGGCTGCGGCCGCCGGCAATGCGACGGATCGCGCGCGCTCGTTCGCGCACGCGCGTCGGCATACGGCCTTGGTGCGCTTCATGCGCTATGCTCTGCCGGCCACGGCATTGATCGCGCTGATGTCGTATGGCGCTGGCATGCGGATGAAATATCGCACGCCGATGGGCAAGATCGACACCGGCACGATTGCGATCTCGACGCAGAACCTCACCATGTCCAACCCGCGCTATGAGGGGTTCAACAAAGACGGTAGTCGTTTCACCGTCGCCGCCAAGACTGCGGTGCAGGACATCAAGCAGCAAGGCCCGATCGAACTCACGCAGATTGACGGCCGGATCGTGCAGGTCACCAACGGCATCGTGACCCTGACTGCTCCGCGCGGCACATTCGACAACAAAACAAACCAACTCGAACTGTTCGACGACATCAAGATCCGTGGCGACGACGGCATGCGCGCCGATCTCAGCCAAGCGACGATCCTGATGAAGGAGAACCGTATCGTCTCAAGGCAGCCGGTCGCGATCGATATGGCCGCTGGTCAGGTGCGCGCCAACGAAATGGATATCCGGCAAGCCACCAAGCAGGTCATTTTCGGCAATGGCGTGATGACCCGCTTGAAGCCCGCCCTTAAACCGGCAGGCGCCACGCCCAAGGCAGTTTCGAACGGCGGACCGCGCATGATGGGATCTTCCGACGCGCCGGTCGATATCGCATCGCGGACCCTGCATGTCGATGACGTCAAGAAGACCGCCATATTCACCGGCGACGTGGTTGCCCGACAAGGCGAAGCAACGCTGAGCGCGCCCGAGGTACAGGCGTTCTATGATGGTGCGGCGATGACGGCTGCGGGCGCGGCTCCAACAACGGCGGGCAAACTCAGCCGCTTGTTTGTGCCTTCCAACGTCATGTTGATCCAGGGCACCGACAGAATTACCGCAGACTCGGCTGATTTCGATGCGACGCAGGAGACGATGGCACTACTTGGCCGTGTGGTGATGAACTCCGGTCCCGAGCGCAAAGCCACCAGCGACCGCGCTGATCTCGATTCGCGCTCAGACACGGCGTTACTCACCGGCAATGTCGTGGTCACTCAGGACAAGAACGTCTTGCGTGGCGGCCGGCTATTCCTCGACCGCAAGGCTGGCGTGACCAAGCTTTCGACGCCGTCGGAGGGTGGCAGTCCAGCAGGGCGGATCGCCACTCGTTTCTTCCAGGCGGCAGCGGGTGCGGCCAAGGGACCGGTCAAGAAGGCCGAGCCCCAAACAGCGGCAGCGCCAGGAGCGGGCCTCGTTTTTCGCACCGATCCCAACGCACCGATCGACATCGACGCCGAGACGCTCGATGTGCGCGACAAAGACAAGACCGCAACTTATCGCGGCGCCGTGCATGCGGTGCAGGGCGGCTTCCAGATCCGCACGCCGGAGTTGGTCGCAACCTACAGCGGAGAGGCCGGGATGGTCGTGGCCGGCGCTGGTGAAGCCAAGCAGCCATCAGCACAGTTGCAACGCGTCCGCGCCAATCAGCATGTCGAGGTGACCTCGACCGGCAACCAGAGCGCCACCGGCGACTGGGCGGATTTCGACGTCAAGGCGAACAAGGTCATCATCGGCGGCAAAGTCGCCCTGAAGGACGGGGAAAGCGTCGTCTACGGCCAGAAGGCGATCATCGACATGACGACTGGCGTGACCTACATGGAGAATGAAAACAAGGGCAACGGCCCGTCGGTATCGTTCTCGCCCACCGAACAGCGCGCGCCCTATACGCTACCCGACCTGCCGACGAAGAAGGAGCCGGTGGCGCCTCCTGCCGTGCCGGCGTTCGCAACCGATCCGAATGCCTGTGGTGCAGGCCGCCAATGCGCAGTCTTCAGTCCCAAATCCGGATTGGCTGCCAAGTCAGGCGGCAAGGGCGACAGCGGTAAGAACGCCGCACAGCCATGGCAAACCGAAACCGCACCAGTGCCCAAGCGCAAGGCACCGGCCGCCGAAACTTCGGGCTGGACCTCGACGCCGCCATCTAGAAACTGAATGCAGCCCAGAAGCGGGCCAAATCGAACCGGATACAGCTCCTGTGAAGCTCTTCACCTTCGGCTCCAAGGCCAAACGCGTGGCCGCCGCCCAGTCCGCGGCAGAGGCCGAGGAAGCTTACGCCGACGACAACGAACCGGTGGCCGGCGAAGGCTGGCTCACCGTCCACGACGTCAAGAAGACCTATGGCCGGCGCATGGTTGTACGCGGCGTGACGCTGGCGCTCGGCCGTGGCGAGTCGGTCGGGCTACTTGGGCCCAACGGTGCCGGCAAAACCACGGTGTTCTACATGATCACCGGCCTCGTGCCCGCCGACTCCGGCCGCATCACCATCGACGGCCGCGATGTCACCAAGCTGCCTATGTATCGCCGTGCCCGGCTCGGCATCGGCTATCTGCCGCAGGAAGCCTCGATCTTTCGCGGCCTCACCGTCGAACAGAACATCATGTCGGTGCTGGAACTGGTCGAACCAAAGAAAAAGGCTCGAAAAGAGCAACTCGACAGCCTGCTCGAGGAATTTCGCATCACCCGACTGCGCAAATCGCCTTCGATCGCATTGTCTGGCGGCGAGCGGCGGCGTTGCGAGATCGCCCGGGCGCTGGCCTCCCGACCGTCGTTCATGTTGCTGGACGAACCGTTCGCCGGCATCGACCCGATTGCCGTTGGCGACATCCAACAACTCGTCCGCCACTTGACCGAGCGTGGCATCGGGGTGCTGATTACCGATCACAACGTGCGCGAGACTTTGAGCCTGAGCGATCGCGCGTATATCTTCTATGATGGTCAAGTTCTGACACAAGGTAAGCCGGAAGAAATCATAGCGAACGAAGACGTCAGACGAGTGTACCTTGGCGACATGTTTGGTTAAGCGGTGGTCAGTACACCATGAACCCGGACTTCGATAAGGGTAACAGGGTCGTTAACTATGGCGCTTTCGGCACGCCTCGAAATGCGGCAAGGCCAGCAGCTGGTGATGACACCCCAGCTCCAGCAGGCCATTCGGCTGTTGCAATTGTCGAACATGGAACTCAACGCCTTCGTCGAGCAGGAAGTCGAGCGCAACCCGCTGCTTGAGCGCGACGAGAATGGCGAGGCACCTCTGCCAACGACCATCGACTCGGCGCTTGAGTCAGATGCCGGCGCAACAGCCGCCAACGACTACACAGCCCTCGATCTCGCCAAGCCCGACGCCGACGCTGTCGGCGCGTTGGACACCTCGGCGGAAAACCTCTACCCCGACGCCGGGCGCGGCGACATCGGCCCCGACCTCGGCGGCTCCAACTGGACCAACGTCAGCAACGGCTCGAGCTCATACGGTGATGACGAATACAACCCCGAAAATTTCGTCGCCGCCGACATCTCGCTAAAAGACCATTTGCTCGAACAGATGCAAATCGCCTTGCAGGCGCCTGCCGAACGGCTGATCGGCCAGTACCTGATCGATCAGGTCGACGACGCCGGCTATCTAACTGCCGCACTTGAAGAGATCGCCGTACGGCTCGGCTGCTCGATTGATTTGGTTGAGCGGGTTCTGGCGAAATTGCAGACGTTTGATCCGCCCGGTGTCATGGCGCGCGGCTTGGCCGAATGCCTGGCTCTACAGCTGAAGGACCAGAACCGCTTCGATCCGCAGATCGCCGCACTCCTCGACAATCTCGACCTGCTCGGCTCGCACAACATCACCGCGCTGAAGCGGGCAGTTGGCGTCGAAATGGACGAACTTTCCGACATGATCGCGGAGCTTAAGCATCTCAACCCGAAGCCTGGCCTCGCCTTCGGCAGCGTTCACGTGCAGCCGGTGGTTCCAGATGTATTGGTTCGCCCGGCGTCGGACGGCAGCTGGTTTGTCGAACTCAACAACGACACGTTGCCGCGCGTGCTTGTCAACCGCAGTTACTATACGCGGGTTTCGCGCACCGCGCGCTCGCCCCAAGACAAGGACTACATCGTCGAGTGCCTGCAGTCGGCCAATTGGCTCGCCAAGAGCCTCGACCAGCGCGCGCGTACAATTCTACGCGTCGCCGAAGAGATCGTGCGCCAGCAGGACGGCTTCTTCGCCCATGGTGTCCAGCACTTGAGGCCGCTCAATCTCAAGACCGTGGCGGATGCGATCAAGATGCACGAATCGACAGTCAGTCGCGTTACCTCGAACAAGTACATCGCCACGCCGCGCGGCATCTTCGAGCTGAAATATTTCTTCACCTCCTCGATCGCGTCTTCGGGCGAGGGCGAAGCCCATTCATCCGAAGCCGTCCGACATCGCATCAAGCAGCTGATCGACGGTGAAACCGCGCAGGGGGTTCTGTCGGACGATAAGCTGGTCGAAAGGCTCAAGGACGACGGCATCGACATTGCACGGCGTACCGTCGCCAAATACCGCGAAGCGATGCGTATCCCCTCCTCCGTGCAGCGCCGACGCGAAAAGCGGATGGACGCCCAGATGGAGCGCGCGGAGTAGGATCGAGCCACCTCAATTGGGCATTTGACTTCGGGTCAAATGCGGGATTACCGTTTGCAGGACATGGAACGGCAATCGACTCCAAAAGTGCAGGCCCCCTCATGACGATCCAGGTCACTGGCAAGAACATCGGCGCCGGCGAAGCTTTCCAGAACTATGTCACCGACAAGATCGACGACGTGCTCGACAAGTACATCGGCCCAGAACTTTCCGGCCATGTGCGAGTTGAGAAGTCCAAGGTCGGATTCCGCACCGACTGCTCGTTGCGTCTGCGAACAGGCCTCTTGGTCGAGGCGCACGGCGAGGGCGTTGACGCCTATGCCAGCGCCGATGCTGCCATCGAGCGGCTCGCCAAGCGTGTGCGTCGCTACAAGCGGCGCCTGAAGGATCATCATCACGGCGCGGGGGCTGACAACAGCCGCTCGACCGGCCTCAATGAATACGTGGTTCAGGTCGAGGAGGAGGTTGATAGTCAGCCGATCGCCGATAGTCCGGTTATCGTGGCCGAACAGGAGGGGTTGCTGCAGGAATTGACGGTCAGCGAGGCCGTGATGCAGCTGGACTTGACGGACAAGGCATTTCTGTTATTCCGCAACGCAGCCCATGGGCGGATCAGTGTTGTCCATCGGCGGCCGGACGGAAATATCGGCTGGATCGACCCGCAAGCAGATACGCGGTCGGCTGCCAGGGAGACGGTCGCGGGGCGTGGTGGATCGTCCAAGGCAAATGGATCAGGCGGGGTTCGTTAGGCGTTGAACCGAAGGGCGTGGCAGTCGCGGTTCGTGGCACAATGCGTGCATCGGGCTATGGCTGGCTACGCTACTCTTGTGGGGCTGACGATCGATGGATTTCGGCGACCTACTAACCAATGACGGGATTATCCCGTCATTGCGTGCCAAGGACAAGAAAGAGGCTCTTCAAGAGCTTAGCCGCTGCGCAGCTGAACTGACCGGCCTCAGCGAGCGCGAAGTTTTCGATGCACTACTGCAGCGCGAGCGTCTGGGCTCGACCGGGTTCGGTCGAGGCATCGCCATTCCACATGTGAAGTTCCGCGCACTCAAGAATATCGTCTGCATTTTCGCCCGGGTCGCAGAGCCGATCCCGTTCGAGTCTCCGGACGGTGAACCCGTTGATATCATTTTCCTTCTTCTTGGCCCTGAGCATGCCAGCGGTGATCATCTCAAGGCCTTGGCCCGCATTTCGCGGCTGGTGCGCGATCCCAAGGCCCTTGAGCGCCTGAGGGCAACCCGCGACAAGGACGCTCTATTCGCCGTCTTGACCGAGCGGACGACATCGCACGCTGCTTGATGCATTTTTGCCCAGTTTGGTCAATTATTTGGCTGACCTTCACGGATCGTGCATCGCACCAGCTGCGAAGTTCCGACGACGAATAGTCGACACCACAGGTATTTTTCTGTCGATGCCGACAGTTCAACATGCTAATATGTCACATAAATTTCATCCTGTTCAACAGTCCCATTACAAAGCTGAAACAAATGCCTGCGAGTTCCTCGACGCCATCGGCACGGGTGCAATTTGCCAATCGACTAAAGATGTTGCGAGTTCCGCGCGGTTTCTCAACTGCTCGAAGCTTCGCCAAGGCACTGGGTATCGATGAAAACCGTTACACGCGATATGAGCGGGCAGAAGTCGAACCCGATCTGAGCTTGATCGCAAAAATCTGCGGCTTGCTTGGCGTCACACCCAACGATCTGCTCGATTTCGCAATTCAGTCAGGCCAGCCGACCGGCTTCGGCGAAGCTGGGGCACCCGCCCCATTGCCGCCCGTCGCCGAAGGCACCAACGGCACCGGCTCGCCACGCCACGCCTTGGCATGGCAACTGGCGGAGGAACTGGCCAAAATCGATGCGCCGTCGGCAGCGAGCGCCTTCGAACGGTTCGCGCGCAAGTCCAAGCTGTTCGCCGAGATCGAAGCGGACACCTTCACGTTCATTGGACAAATGGCTTCAGATCGCAGAATTGCAAAGCTCGAGGCCGCATCGGCTTGCCGCATCGCGGAACTGGCGGAACAGCTGATCAGCGCTGTCAACGCCGAAATTCTCAGGCCCTCGCCGCCAGTGTGATCGCCTGCCGCCGTCACAATGGCAACCGCCGCGCCAATCGGCTGTTTGCGCGGCTGACGCGGTCTGCTAAACGGCCTCGGATACGGGGTTCGGGTGCGCAATGCTCCCGGCCTGCCACGCCAACACGAAGACCGATCATTCCACATGAAATTCACGCTTTCCTGGCTCAAGGATCACCTCGAAACGACCGCCACGGTGCAAGAACTGGCAGCGGCTTTGACGGCCATCGGCCTAGAGGTCGAGGGCGTTGTCGATCAGGCCGAGAAACTGGGCGCCTTCACAATCGCCCGGGTCGTCGATGCCAAGCAGCATCCGAACGCCGATCGTTTGCGCGTCTGCCAGGTCGAGATCGCACCAGGCCAGCCAACGGTTGAAGTGGTCTGCGGCGCACCGAACGCGCGCACCGGCCTCGTCGGCGTGTTCGCACCGCTCGGCGCCTACATTCCCGGCACCGGCATCACCCTCGACAAGCGCCCCGTTCGCGGCATCATTTCGAACGGCATGTTGGTGTCGGAGCGTGAACTCGAATTGTCCGACGCCCATGACGGCATCATCGAGTTGCCCGAACCCTTCGCCGCCAAGGTCGGTCAGCGATACGCCGACGCCCTCGGTATCGGCGACCCGGTGATCGAAGTGAAGCTGACACCGAACCGGCCAGACTGCACCGGCGTGCGCGGCATTGCCCGTGACCTCGCCGCCGCCGGCATCGGCAAGCTTAAGCCGGAGCCGAAACTCAAGTCGGTGGAAGGCACTTACGACTGCCCCGTCGCGATTGAACTCGACTTCCCCAAGGGTGCGACAAGCGCCTGCTCGGCGTTCGCCGGCCGTTACGTGAGGGGCGTCAAGAACGGGCCGTCGCCGCAGTGGCTGCAGGCGCGGTTGAAGGCGATCGGCCTCAGGCCGATCAGCGCGCTGGTCGACATGACCAACTACATCACCATGGATCGCGGCCGTCCACTGCACGTCTATGACGCCGACAAGCTCAATGGCGCCATCCGCGCCCGCCTCGGCAAACCGGGCGAGACCTTCAAGGCTCTCGACAACAAGAGCTACGCCGTCGACGACACCATGTGCGTGATCGCCGACGACAGCGGCCCGCTCGGCCTCGGCGGCATCATCGGTGGCGAATCGACTGGTTGCTCGGAGACCACCACCAATGTGCTCATCGAGTGCGCTTATTTCGACCCGCAGCGCACCGCCACCACCGGTCGCAAGGCCGGCGTGCAGACAGATGCGCGCTATCGCTTCGAGCGTGGCGTCGATCCGGCCTATCTGCCGGGCGGCCTCGACCTAGCCACCGACATGCTGATGACCCTGTGCGGCGGCACCCCGTCGAAGGCACTGATCGCCGGTGAAGCTCCCAATAAGCCAACCGAAATCCCGTTCGACTTCGCCCGCATCGAAAAACTGACCGGCCTCGCGGTTCCCGAGAAGGAGAGCCGCCGCATTCTCGAAGCGCTCGGCTTCCGACTTGATGGCACCTCGGCCAAGACCATCGTGACCGCGCCGTCCTGGCGACCGGACATCACCGGCCCGGCCGATTTCGTCGAGGAAGTGATCCGCATTGTCGGTCTCGACAAGATCCCATCGACGCCGATGCCGCGCGCTGGTGGCATTACCCGTACGGTCTTGACCGAGCAGCAACGGCGTTCGCGCCGCGCCCGCCGCCTGCTCGCCGGCCGTGGCATGATCGAGGTTGTCACTTGGTCGTTTCTGCCGCGCGCTCATGCGACCCACTTCGGCGGCGGCTCGGATGCACTCGAACTCGACAATCCGATCTCGGTCGAGATGTCGTCGATGCGGCCAAGCCTGCTGCCTGGACTGCTGGCCTCGGCGCAGCGCAACCGCAATCGCGGCTTCACCGACGCTGCCTTGTTCGAGTTGGGCCAGGCCTATCGCGGCGACCAGCCAAAGGACCAGATGATCTGCGCTGCCGGCGTTCGCACCGGGTCGGCGCTGACCACCGGTTCCGGCCGTCACTGGAGCGGCAGCGCCACTGATGCCGATCTATACGCCGCCAAGGCTGATGCGGTGGCGTTGCTGACCGCTCTTGGCTTTGATGCCTCTAAGGCGCAGGTCACCCGCGATGCACCAGCCTGGTTCCATCCCGGCCGCTCCGGCACGCTAAGGCTCGGCCCGAAGGTCATCCTCGCGCACTTCGGCGAAATCCATCCTTCGACGCTGAAGCTGCTCGATTGCGCCGGCCCGGTCGCGGCGTTCGAGGTGTTCCTCGACGCCATCCCGCCGGAGAAGCGAAAGAGCCGCGCCCGCCCCGCGCTGAGCGCCGCCGATCTGCTGCCCGTTCGCCGCGACTTCGCGTTCGTCACCGATCTGAAGACCGCAGCCGGCGACATCGTCAAGGCGGCACTCGGCGCCGACAAAACGCTAATCGCCGACGTGGCGGTGTTCGACGTCTTCATCGGCGGCAGCCTGGCGGCGGACAAAAAGTCGGTCGCGATCGAAGTCACGTTGCAACCGAACGACAAGGCATTCGTCGACGCCGAGATCGACGCCATCGGCGCCAAGATTGTCGCCGCCGTGACCAAGGCAACCGGTGCCGAGATCCGCGGATAGCTCCAGCCTGCCGACGAACAGCTTCCGCTTGGCCGCTGGAATGGTATAGTCTACGCCTGGGGACCTTCGATCTTCGCTCGCATATTGGAGCAGATCAATGGAACGTAGACTTTCCGCCATTCTCGCGGCCGATGTTGTCGGTTACACCGCAATGATGGAGAAGGACGAGGCTGGAACTTTTGACCGCCTCCGAACTCGACGCCAAGAGTTGTTCGAACCCGAGATCCAGAAGCACCACGGGCGTATCTTCAAGCTGATGGGCGACGGGCTGCTGGCCGAATTCGCGAGCGTCGTGGACGCCGTCGAGTGTGCTGTTGCCCTGCAGCGCGCCCTGGGCGACCGCAATGCCAGCGTTGCCAGCGACAAGCAGATCGTTGTGCGCATTGGCATCAACCTCGGCGAAGTGATTGTCGAAGGTGAAGACCGCCACGGCGAGGGCGTGAATATTGCCTCGGGGCTGCAACAAATGGCGGAGCCGGGCGGCATTTTCGTTTCCGGCAAGGTTGCCAGAGAAGTCGAAAAGACGCTCTCGTTTGGCTTCGAGGCAATCGGCGAAAAGCAGGTCAAGAACACCACGACGCCAGTACGGGTATTTCGAGTCAGGCTCGACATGCCGTTCGACGCGGCGGTATCGCCCCGAAAACACCAATCCGCGCGCCCCTCCATCGCCGTGCTGCCATTCACCAACATGAGCAACGATCCTGAGCAGGAGTACTTTTCGGAAGGCATCACCGAGGACCTGATCACGGACCTTTCGAAGATCTCCGGCCTGCACGTCGTCGCCCGCAACAATGTGTTCGTCTACAAGGGCAAACCGATCAAGGTGCAGCAGGTGGCGCGGGACCTTGGTGTCCGCTATGTCCTTGAAGGCAGCGTTCGCAAGTCCGGCTCGCGTGTCCGCGTTACCGGGCAATTGATCGACAGCGATAGCGGAGCGCACATGTGGGCCGAGCGCTTCGATCGCGATCTCACCGACATCTTCGCCATCCAGGACGAGATCGCCAACGTCATCGTGCAACAGCTGAAGGTGAAGCTGCTGCCGGAGGAAAAGAAGATCATCGGCCAGTTGCCGACCGAAAGCGTCGAAGCCTACGGCTACTATCTGCGGGGCAGGCAATTCCTTCATCGGCGCTCGAAGGCCTATCTGGAGCTGGCGCGGCGCATGTTCGCCAAGGCGGTTGAACTCGATCCGCGATACGCGCGCGCACTCGCCGGCATTGCCGACTGCGACAGCTTCCTGTTCCTGCATTACAACGCCAATGTATCGATCGAAGGCATCCTGGCGATGAGCGCCCAGGCGCTGGAACTGGAAAGTGGCTTGGCCGAAGCGCATGCGTCGAGCGGCTTGGCGTTGTCCCTGCGCGGACGCTACCAGGAGGCAATGGGCGAGTTCGACCGCGCCATCACCCTCGATCCGACCCTGTTCGAAGCCTACTACTTCTATGCTCGCGCCTGTTTCTCGCGCGGCGAACTGGCGAAGGCGGCCGAACTCTTCCGGCGCGCCGCAGACGTCAAGCCCGACGACTACCAGACCTTACTGGTGCTGATTGGCGTGCTGCGCTCGCTCGGTCGCGAGGCCGACATGAAGGTGGCGGCGCGCGAAGGCGTCGCCCGCGCCGAACGTGAACTCACGCAGCATCCAGGAAATCCACGGCCAGCTTACCTCGGTGCGATTGGCCTTGTCGCCCTTGGCGAAATCGATCGGGCCAAAGAGTGGGCTGCACGCGCATTGGCGATCGATCCAGAGGACGTGCTGACTCAATACAACGTGGCATGCTTCTATTCTTTGATCGGCGAGCCCGACCCGGCGATCGGCCTGCTGCTGGGACTGTTGCCGCGCGCCGGCCATCAGACCAAGGATTGGATCAAGCATGACTCCGATCTCGATCCGATCCGCGGCGATCCACGGTTCCAGGAAGTGCTGCGGATGCTGGCGTAGCCGTTGAGGGCACGATGCGCTCAGGATGGAGAAGCGGGGATGAATATCAGCTATAGGATTATCATCCATAGGTTGGATTAGCGCCCGAAGCACTGTCCGGCGACTGCGACGCCTTCCGCTTGCAGATTAAATGTAATGATCACCTAAGCGCAGAACACGTCGCGTTTCTTGACGCAATTGTTCGTATGTTAACCACCCCGTGCAAGCATCGCGCTCAGAGTGTCATTGTGGAGGAGCGGCTTATGCTGCAAAGTGTCGTGCTGCCTGTGAGGGAGCAGGTTCATACCTTCTTCGCGCGAGCGATGATCAAGATTGCGCGCCGACATCGCCTGTTGCGGGTTATTCGCGAACAGGAAGCCGCTCAAGTCGTCGGGCACCTGGGCCTGACGGTAAGGTACGGTCTCTGCGCCGGCCTGAAGCTCCTGCCGGAAGCTAGTTGGGGCCGCTCCGACCTGCCCGCCAAGGTGCTCGGCACCTACGAACAACCGCTGCACGATTTCGTCCGCGCCAACGCCCCAGTTGAGCAGGTGGTCTGCATCGGCGCCGCCGACGGCTACTACGGCGTCGGCCTTGTCGTATCGGGCCTGGCCAAATCCGCACTCTGCTTCGAAATGAGCGAGCGTGGCCGAGAAGTCATCGCGGCGACTGCGGCGCTCAACGGCGTCGGCCATCGCGTTGCCGTCGAGGGGATTGCCGACGCGCAAACGCTCACAGCCTGTCTTTCGAGACTTCCGGCAAAGGGCGTTCTTTTCATCGTCGACATCGAGGGGGCAGAGTATGGTCTCTTGACCTCCGACGTTCTATCCAAGCTCTCGGGGCATCATGTCCTCGTCGAGTTGCATCCAAATCTTGTCTCTAATGGGCCTGCGGCGCAGGAGCGGCTGCTCGCCGACGCTTCCCGGTACTTCCAGTGCGACATCGTCCGCGACCGCGGCCGGGAGTTGCCGGATATTCCAGAGCTCGCAGAGTTGAGCGACGACCAGCGCTGCATTATCTGCTCTGAAGCCCGCGAGGCCCAGATGGAGTGGCTCCTGTTGTCACCCCGACCGGTCGCGCACTGAATCATTTCGCCCGACTGTGAACTCTACTTGCCATGCTCAAGTATTGGCCGGTGGCACCAAGCCCCACGAACGCCCGCCTAATGGCAGCGTTCGTGGGGGTGGTTAAGGCTAGAGCTGCGCGGCATAATGCGTTTGCTGGCTGAAGGTTGAGCGCTTCCGCACTGAGAAAGCGGACAGGAAAGCCCGGGGCACAAAATAGCCTCGCTCACTGAAATCTGAACGGTTCGCCCACGTCTCCTTGGCCCAGAGCAAGCAGGCACCGCAAAAATTCGGTGGCAACGACATTCACCCCACCGCCGCCAACGACAACAGTGCCCGCGCTTCCGCCACCGTCGCCGCACGACGCCCATACTCCTGGCACAGGTCGGCCACGCGTTTCACCAACGCCGCGTTCGACGGCGCGAGCTTGGTCTTGTCCCAGCGGATGTTATCTTCGAGGCCGGTACGGCAGTGGCCGCCGAGTTCGATCGACCAGCGGTTAAGGGTCAACTGATCGCGGCCGATGCCGGCGCCGGTCCAGGTAGCGTCGGGCGCGAGCCGCTTCAGTGTCTTAACGTAGAATTCAAAGGTCTCGCGATCGACGGGCATGGCGTTCTTGACGCCCATGACGAACTGTACATGCAGAGGTGCCTTCATCTGACCGGCTTTTTGCATCTCGACCGCCTTGAAAATCATCGACAGATCGAAGGCTTCGACCTCGGGCTTGACGTCGTATTTGATCATCTCCTCGGCGAGCCAGTTCACCAGGTCCGGCGCGTTCTCGTAGACCCGAGTCGGGAAGTTGCAGGAGCCGGTCGACAGCGACGCCATGTCGGGCTTGAGTGGCAGCATGCCGCCACGATCGCGCCCCGTTCCGGAGCGACCGCCAGTCGACAATTGCACGATCATGCCGGGACAATGCCGCCGCAGGCCGTCGAGCAGGCGGCCGAAGCGCTCGGGGTCGGAGGTCGGCTTGCCGTCATCCATGCGGACGTGACAGTGGGCGAGCGTGGCGCCGGCCTCGAAGGCGGCATGCGTCGACTCGATCTGCTCGGGTACCGTGATCGGCACCGCCGGGTTGTCCGACTTCTGCGGCAACGAACCGGTGATCGCAACAGTGATGATGCAGGGCGTGGACATTGGGCGTTTCCCTCGGGCTTGGCAGTCGTTCGGGCGACAAGGCGCCCTGTCGCCGCGACGTTGCATGTTGGCATTGCCCGAAGACTGAGATTCCTTCTGTTTGAGATGGAAGCGGTCAACGCTGCCCTCTCCTCCGCAAGCCGTCATTCCCGCGAAGGCGGGAACCCAGACAAGCCTCTGCGGGGCGATTACGACGTATTGATCGAAGAGGTCGCAGCAGGCGCGTTTCGTCCGCACGACCGTGCGATCGGACGTTCGACTGGGTTCCCGCCTGCGCGGGAATGACGTCACTGGAGATGAGCCATCGCAAGAGATTCGGCGGCACAATTCCAGCTTGGACGGGCACCACTTTCGACTCTGCCAGGTTGAATGCCCGAGCACCGAAAGTCACCGTCCCCTATGCGACGGTGGCGCCCGCGCTCAGCGCTTCCGACAGGCGATCGCGGATCGTTCTCTGGCGGCTCTCCAGGTCGATTTTTTTGCCGGTGAGGTCGGTGACGTAGAACACGTCGACCGCCTTCTCGCCGTATGTCGTGATGTGCGCGGAGGTAATGTCGAGGCTCAAATCCGACAAGTTGCTGGTCAGATCGTACAACAGGCCAGGCCGGTCGAGGCCCGACACCTCGATCACCGTGAAGCTGTCCGAAAGCGTGTTGTTGATCACCACTTCCGGCGGCACCTGGAACGCCTGTAACCGGCGCTCGGTCGGCCGCCGCTTGGCTAGCAACGCCGACAGCCGGGTCTCGCCCTTGAGCACACTTGTGATCGTTTGACCGATCCGCTTCGTGCGACGGTTCTCGTCGGCCTCGTCGGCGAACTCGCGCTGCAACAGGAACGTATCGAGCGCCAGACCATCGCGCGTCGTCGACACCTGGGCGCCGATGATGTTGGCGCCGGCTGCGGCACAGCAGCCAGCAAACAACGCCAGCAGGCGCGGATGGTTCGGCGCCATCACCGACAGCTCGGTAATGCCGGTGAAGGCGTCAGAGGTGAAGGCGGTGGCGAGCCTCTCCTCCTTCGACTCGGCACGCCGGACGAGGCGCGCGTGTTCAGCCTGCTTGCGGGTCTCGATCTTGAGCCAATAATCCGGATACTGCCGGTCGATGAAGCCGTCGAGTTCAGCCGCCGGCCAGTCGGCAAGCACGCCGCGTAACGCCTGCTGCGCCTGGGCGACGCGCTCCTTGCGGCCGGTCTGGGTATGGCCACCGGCGACCAGCGGCTCGGTCTCGTAGTAGAGTTGGCGCAGCAGCTGGCCCTTCCAACTGTTCCAGGTGCCGGGACCGACCGCGCGTATATCGGCGACGGTGAGCAGCAGCAACAGCTTCAGGCGCTCAGGCGACTGCACGATGTTGGCGAAGTCGCGAATGGTTTTCGGATCGGCCAGATCACGACTTTGGGCGATGTTGCTCATCGTCAGATGCTCGCGGATCAGCCAGACCACGGTCTCGCTCTCGGCGGCGGTGAGACCAAACCGGGGGCCGAGGTCGGTTGCGATGCGGGCACCGACAATCGAATGATCCTCGACACGGCCCTTGCCGACGTCGTGCAGGAAAGCCGCGACGTAGAGCGCACGCCGGTTCTGGATCGATTTCACGACCTCGGTCGACAGCGGCAGCGTGTCGGCGAGTTGGCCTTCCTCGACCGCGCGCAATTCGCCGACGGTGCGCAGCAGGTGCTCGTCGACCGTGTAGTGATGATACATGTTGAACTGCATCATCGACACCACGCGGCCGAACTCGGGAATGAAGCGGCCGAGTATGCCGGCATCGTTCATGCGCCGCAGCGCCATTTCCGGATTGGACTTCGAAGTCAACAGCTCGACAAAGATGCGGTTGGCTTCCGGGTTGTTGCGCACGCTGTCGTTGATCAGCCGGTGGGCATGCCGCAGGCGCCGGATCGCCGCTGGATGCAAAAAGGCGCCGGTCTTCTCGGCGTGCGCAAAGAAGCGGATCAGGTTGACCGGATCGCGCGCGAAGACATCCGGGTCGGCGATATTGAGGCGGTCGTTGTCGACGCGGAATTCGGTCGTGGTGCGGATCTGGCGGCGCATGCGCCAGTTCATTGGATTGAACATCTCGTTGATGCGCGGCGCCGATTTCAGCTGCTGCATTTCCAGCGACGAGCACAGGATCGAGGTCAGATCGCCGACGTCCTTGGCGATCAGGAAGTAGTGTTTCATGAAGCGCTCGACCGCCTTCAGGCCGGCGTGGTCCTTGTAGCCGAGCCGCTGCGCCATTAGCTGCTGCACGTCGAACGTCAGCCGCTCTTCCGGCCGGCCGGTGAGGAAATGCAGGTGGCAGCGCACCGTCCACAGGAAGTTCTCGCAGCGGTGGAACAGGGCGATCTCCTCCGCCGTAAAATGGCCGGTGGTCAGCGTGGCCTCGCCCAGCCCCTGACCGTGGATATAGGTCGCCATCCAGTGCAGCGTGTGCAGATCACGCAGGCCGCCCTTGCCGTCCTTGACGTTCGGTTCGACCCGATAGCGGCTCTCGCCGGCCCGCTTGTGACGCTGCTCGCGCTCGGCCATCTTGGCGTCGATGAACGACTTGGCCGTACCGTCGATCACCTCGCGGCGGAAACGCTGGCGCAATTCCTCGAAGATCTGACCGTCACCGTGCACCAGCCTGGCATCGAGCAGCGAGGTGCGGATCGTCATGTCGGATAGGCCGTAGCGCAGGCACTGGTCGACGGTGCGCGTCGCGTGGCCGACCTTGAAGCCCAGATCCCACAACAGATACAGCACCGCTTCGGCGATGCTTTCACCCCAGGGCGTCTGCTTGTAGGGCAGCAGGAAAAGCAGGTCGATATCGCTGCCCGGCGCCAGCAGACCTCGGCCGTAACCGCCGGTGGCAACGATCGCCATGCGCTCGGCATCCGATGGGTTTTGCGCGCGATAGACGTGGGTGACTTTGTAGTCGAACACCAGGCGAACCAACTCGTCCTGGAATTGCGACAGTCCTTCGGCGCAATGCCGGCCATCACCGTCGCGCATCAGTTGCGCTTCCGCCGCGGCGCGCGCGTCGGCGACAAGCTGCTTTAGGCGCTCGACGACCTGAGCCCGCAACCCGGCCTCATCCTTCGGATTGTTGTAGAGCGCCGTCAATTCGCGCCGCAATTGCTGCGGATCGAAGTAGGGCGGAGCGGCGATGGCTGTCGTTGCGGTAGTGGTGTCCATGCCCCCTGCATGCCGCAAAAACGCGCGCCGATCTACAGGCGCCGACAATTTTCCGACCGCCCGAACGTCAGGCGCCGCCGCCACCGGCACGAATGCAACGCACCAGCTGGCCACCACCGCAATCGACCACCGGCGGCTTGGCCGAAGTGCATGCCTCGATCGCCTTGTCGCATCTGGGCGCAAAGGCACAGCCGGGCGGCAGAGCGGTCAGATCCGGCGGACTGCCCGGAATGGCCTTCAGCCGCTTGCCTTCGAGGTGTCCGCCGTGCGCCCGCGTCGACAGCAGGCCGATCGTGTAGGGATGCTTCGGCGTGCGGATCAGCGGCCTGACCGGCGCGGTCTCGACAATGCGGCCCGCATACATCACCGCCACCCGATCGGCGATCTCGACGGCGACGCCGATATCGTGGGTAACGAAAATCACCGACAGTCCCAGTTCCCGCTGCAGTTCGCGCAGCAGCAGCAGGATTTGCACCTGCACCGTGGCGTCGAGCGCGGTGGTCGGCTCGTCGGCGAGCAGCAGCACCGGACGCGCCGACAGCGCGAGCGCAATCATCGCCCGCTGCCGCATGCCGCCCGACATCTCGTGCGGATAGTTGTCAAGGCGCCGCTCTGGACTTGGGATGCGCACCCGCCGGAACAGCTCCAAGGCCCGCTCGCGGGCTTGTGCTTCGGAAACGTTGTCGTGCCGGCGGATGGTCTCGGTGATCTGCCGGCCGACCGAGTAGACCGGATCGAGCGCCAGCATCGGCTCCTGAAAGATCATTGCCGCCTTGCCGCCACGGAAGGCCGCCAGATCGACACCCGCCAACGCCATGACATCGACGCCGGCGGCGGTGATCCGACCGTCAATCGTCGTGCGGCGCTCGTCGTGCAGGCGCAGGATCGAGCGCAGCGTGACGCTCTTGCCGGAGCCGGATTCACCCAGCAGCGCCAGCACCTCGCCCTTGGCCAGTCGCAGGTCGACGCCGTCGACCGCGCGCACCGGCTTCGAGCCGCCATGAAACGTGACGTTGAGGTCCTCGATCCGCAACATATCGTCGGCAGCGTTCGTCATGGCGTGGTCACCAAAGCTTCGCCGGTCGGCACGCGATAGCCGGATGCTGGATCACCCATGTGGCAGGCCGCCTGATGCAGTGTCCCACGACTAATCAACTGTGGCTCGGCCGTCCGGCAAACTTCCGACGCATGCGCACACCGGGTGTGGAACCGGCAGCCCGGCGGCGGATTGATCGGGTTCGGCGGATCGCCGGTCAGCGGCGGCTCAGTCGAACGCCGGTCGGGGTCCATCGACAGCATCGAGGCGAGCAGCGCCTTGGTATAGGGATGGCGGCTGTCGCCATAGACCGCCTCGGTGACGCCGATCTCGGCAACGCGGCCGAGGTACATCACCATCACCCGGTCGGACATGAAGCGCACGACTTCGAGATCGTGGCTGATGAACACATAGGTCAGCCCGAACTCTTCCTTGAGGTCGAGCAGCAGATTGAGCACCTGCGCCTCGACCGACTTGTCGAGCGCGGAAACCGCCTCGTCGAGGATCAGGATCTTCGGTTGCAACGCCAATGCGCGCGCGATGTTGACGCGCTGCCGCTGGCCGCCGGACAACTCGTGCGGATAACGCCCGGCGAAGCGCGCCGGCTCGAGCCCGACGCGGCCGAGCAGCGCCCGCGCCCGGGCGATCGCTTCCCCTTTTGGCACCCCATGCACCGTCGGCCCGAAGGCGATCGAGCCTTCGATTGTCAGTCGCGGATTGAGCGAGGCGTAGCTGTCCTGGAACACCATCTGCACCTGGGAGCGGTAGGCCTTCATCGGCAACGTCTTGCCGACCGCCCTGCCACCAAGTTCGACGGTGCCGCGATCCGGCTTTATCAAGTGCATCAGCAGCCGCGCCGCCGTCGACTTGCCGCAACCGGACTCGCCGACGATGCCGAGCGTCTCGCCGTCGTTGACCGAGAACGTCAGCCCGTCGACCGCGCGCACGTGGGCACTCGCCCGGCCGAATAGGCCGGAGCGCACCGGGAAATGCTTGACGAGACCGTCCACCACCAGCAGCGGCTTTGGCGGCCTCAGCGATCCCTCCTGATCCCATTCCAGAATTTCATTCGCCGTCAGCACGCCGCTTGAACTCCGATTTCAGATTCGAGACATCGTCGAGCACAATAGGCGCACCGATCGGCACAGACCAGAAGCCAAAATGCGGCACTCCCTGCCCAATCCCCATGCACGGCGGGAGCGAAGGGACAGTCACCGTTGGACGCGTTGGACACCGAGTGGTGCCTGGCTTCAGGCCTGGCACCATCAGCCCAAGATTATCCGCTTCCCGCTGCGTCATTCTTCAGCGTTGCCAGGCTGAAGCCAGACACCGTCAACCTTTCGATCGTCACGGCCATCGCTGGCGCATTGTGCATTGTAGCTACACACCATGACGCGCGGCCGGTCTACCTGCGGCCGTTCTTTTCATTTTCCCCTCGACGTCGGCCGAAGGGAGAGCGGGGTGGCCGTGGTCCACGGCGGTCTTCCGCATTCTTGTAATTAAGTGGCCCAGGGCCACCCCATTGCTCGAACGGATTTTAGGGTCCCCCCGTGCTGACGAGCTGGTTTGGGCCTACCCCTTGCTCGCGCCAAGAAGGGGTGCACGGAACCCTCCGGCAGTGACAGCGCGTTACCGCACACGTCCGGACCGTCCGTTCCGCCTCCGCACTTTTGAACGCCTTCGAAGCGCGCCCTTTAGTGAAGCGGAACATGGGCAGTATCGCATGGGGGCGGCGAGGCGTGGATAAGTGCATGGGGCGCGAGATCGTGACAATGGTGAGTTCGTGAGATCGTGGAACGGTGCCTGGGCCTTCAGCCCGGTACCGTCTGCACAACTGCGGCGACACGAGCGGCGCGATCTCGGCATTGGTGCCAGGCTGAAGCCAGGCACCGCCGGCACCTCACCCCGTGCCGTCATCCCGGCGAAGGCCGGGACACACGACAAGCATCAATTGCGTAGTGCTTGCGGCTGGAATGAAGGCGTTGAACCGGCGGCATTTCTCCGCTCACATAACACGTGCAGCGGCTTGTCGATCGTCCCGGCCTGCGCCGGGATGACGGCTGTGGGGAGGTTGGCGGCGCCGATTAAGTGATTGGTCGGGGACAGTTACCGATCTGGTGAATGGCCGGTAGTTGCAATGGGATGATCGAAATCGGCATCTGTCCCCGCAAGAAACAACTACGCTTTGAACCGTACCGACTTCCTCGGAGGCTGTTTGGTTTGAAGTCAGGCGGCTATTCTGGCGGGCTCCTCCTGGTTTGCGTAGTAGGCGGCTTCGGCTTCTGCCGGCGGCACGTTGCCGATCGGATTCGAGGAGGCGTCGGTTGTTGAACCAGTCGACCCATTCGAGGGTGGCAAATTCAACTGCCTCGAACGAACGCCACGGGCCTCGCCGCCAGATGACTTCGGCTTTGTAGAGCCCGTTGATGGTCTCGGCGAGAGCGTTGTCATAACTGTCGCCGACGCTGCCGACCGATGGCACGAGCCCGGCTTCGACCAGCCGCTCGGTGTATTTGATCGAGACGTACTGCACGCCGCGATCGGAGTGGTGCACGAGCCCGCCACCATGGACGGGTTTGCGCTCGTGCAGGGCCTGTTCCAGCGCGTCGAGCACGAAGCCGGCATGCGCCGAGCGGGAGACCCGCCAGCCGACGATGCGGCGGGCATAGGCGTCGATGACGAAGGCGACGTAGACGAAGCCGGTCCACGTCGCGACGTAGGTGAAGTCGGAGACCCAAAGCACGTTCGGCCGCGAGCTGCGGAACTTCCGTTTGACGTGATCGAGCGGACAGGGCGTGGCGTGATTGCTCACCGTCGTGCGCAGGCGCTTGCCCCGGATCACCCCTTGGATAGCCATCTTCTTCATCAGCCGGGCGACGGTGCAGCGGGCCACGTCGAGACCTTCCCGCTGCATCTGCCGCCACACCTTGCGCACGCCATAGACCTGGAAGTTCTCATCGAACACGCGGCTGAATCTCCCGCATCAGTAGGGCATCGCGACGCACGCGCGCCGGTGCCGTTTCCGGCTTGGCGCGGCGAGCGGCATGCGCGTGGTAGGTCGACGGGGCGATCTCGCATAACGCAGGCAGATCGGCTCGACCCCGTGCTTCTCGCGGTACGCATCGACGAAGCTGATCATGGCTTCCATCGGCGGTCGAGCTCCGCCTGGGCAAAATATGCGCTGGCCTTGCGCAGGATCTCGTTGGCCTGGCGCAGCTCTCGGTTCTCGCGTTCGAGAGCTTTCATGCGTTCGCGATCATCGGTGGTCGGGCCGGTTCGGCGACCTTGATCGCGCTCGGCCTGGCGCACCCAAAGCCGCAGCGTCTCGGACTGTGCAGCCGATCTTGGCGGCGATCGAGCTGATCGTCGCCCATTGCGGACGCGTGCTCGGCACGGTGCTCATGCACCATCCGCACCGCGCGCTCACGCACTTCGGGGGAATGTCTCGGCGATTTTAATTCTTTCATCATGGCTCCAGTCTCTCAAGAGTTGGAGCCTCATATTGTACCTTTTCGCTATGAACCAAGGAGTTTTCATACTCACAATGAAATCGCTTGTCCACCTCAAAGAATATCACCGCATTATTGAGCCAGACCGTGAACAAGAACGTTAGAATGCCAACAAGTGACAATAAATCGAATCTGTCCCACACGCGGACCCAGGTCGCCGGAAGTGACAGCCCCCCAACTACGCCAGAAAGCATGACCAGAAACAGGCTGGCGAATGCGCCAATGGCTGCAAATATGCACCTTCCGACTATCACCGACATGCTGCAGCTTTCAAGCAATCAAAGTCATTTCCCTAGAACGATCCGAATGAGCCGTAAGGGCTGCGACGAGATCTAACCGCGCGATGAACGCACTTCTCATGGAGGCTTCGAGCCAGCGGCGCCGTTGCCAGCCCGGTTTGTCGGCTGCGGCATATACCCTATTCAACCACTGACCCAGCATACGACGTTGCCTCATGCGGACTGCGCAGCTCCGTAGCGGAGACAGTACCCCGATTTTCCTCAGGCGGTCTCAGCGCCTCAGCGCCACACGAACCGCCAAACCCCCCTCACGTATGCACCTTCTCTCCCCCTGCCTTGCCGTTGACGGGCACACTCACGGGTCTACAGTGCGCACCAAAGCCGCCAATCGACCCAAGAGGAAGCTCCCATGAAAAAGCCGACTGCGACGCAGATCAAGCGCCTGCGCTCCCGCCAGTGGTTCGACAATCCCGACAATCCCGACATGACCGCGCTCTACCTCGAGCGGACGATGAACTTCGGCTTGAGCATGGACGAGTTGCAGTCGGGCCGGCCGATCATCGGCATCGCCCAGACCGGCTCCGACATCTCGCCATGCAACCGGCATCACATTTTCCTCGCCGACCGCGTGCGCGACGGCATCCGCGAGGCCGGCGGTATTCCGTTCGAGTTCCCGGTGCATCCGATGCAGGAAACCTGCAAGCGGCCGACCGCCTCGCTCGACCGCAACCTGACCTACCTCAGCCTCGTCGAGATCGCCTACGGCTACCACATGGATGGCCTGGTGCTGACCACCGGCTGCGACAAGACCACGCCGGCGCTGATCATGGGCGCGGCCACCGTCGACATCCCCTCGATCGTGCTGTCGGGCGGGCCGATGCTCAACGGCTGGCACCAGGGCGAGCGCACGGGATCGGGCACCATCGTGTGGAAGGCGCGCGAGATGATGGCGCGCGGCGAAATCGACTACAAGGGCTTCCTCGAACTCGTCGCCTCGTCGGCGCCGTCGGCCGGTCATTGCAACACCATGGGCACGGCGAGCACGATGAATTCGCTGGCCGAGGCGCTCGGCATGAGCTTGCCCGGCTGCGCCGCCATCCCGGCGCCGCACCGCGATCGCCAGCAGATGGCCTACGAGACCGGCAAGCGCATCGTCGACATGGTCTGGGAAGACCTCAAGCCGTCCAAGATCCTGACCAAGGCGGCGTTCGAGAATGCCATCGTCGTCAACTCGGCGATCGGCGGCTCGACCAACGCGCCGATCCACTTGAACGCCATTGCCGCCCACATCGGCGTCGAACTCACCTGCGACGACTGGGAGCGCGTCGGCTACGACATCCCGCTGATCGTCAACATGCAGCCGGCCGGCGAGTACCTCGGCGAGGAATACTATCGTGCCGGCGGCGTGCCGGCGGTGGTCGCGGAACTGGCGGCGCAAGGCAAGATCAACGGCGACGCCATCACCGTCAACGGCCAGTCGCTGCTCGACAACTGCAAGGGCAAGTTCGCCTGGGACCGCGCCGTCATCAAGACCTACGACAAGCCGATGAAGGCGCAGGCCGGGTTCCTCAACTTCAAGGGCAACCTGTTCGACAGCGCCATCATGAAAACCTCGGTCATCACCGAGGAATTCCGCAAGCGCTACCTGTCGAACCCCAAGGACTTGATGGCATTCGAAGGCCGCGCCATCGTGTTCGACGGTCCAGAGGACTATCACAAGCGCATCGACGATCCGAAGCTCGAGATCGACGAACACTGCCTGCTGTTCATGCGCGGCGTCGGCCCGATCGGCTATCCAGGCGCCGCCGAAGTCGTCAACATGCGCGCGCCGGACTACCTGCTGAAGAAGGGCGTGACGTCGCTGCCGTGCATCGGTGACGGCCGCCAGTCCGGCACTTCCGGGTTCGCCGTCGATCCTCAATGCTTCGCCGGAAGCTGCGTCCGGCGGCAACCTCGCGATTTTGAAGACCGGCGACAAGGTGCGCATCGATCTCGGCAAGCGCTCGGCCAACATCCTGATCTCGGATGCTGAACTGGAAAAGCGCCGCGCCGCGTTGAAGGCCGCCGGTGGCTACAAGTACCCCGACCATCAGACGCCGTGGCAGGAGATCCAGCGCGGCATGGTCGACGAGCTGTCGAACGGCATGGTGCTCAAACCCGCCGTCAAGTACCAGCGCATCGCCGAGACCAAGGGCATCCCGCGCGACAATCACTGATTGACGGAGCGGGCAGTCCGCAAGCGCGGGCTGCCCATTTCAATACTATCAGCTTGCCCTAGATCAGCTCTTCTTCTGACCACGGCCGAAGTCGGGGGCGGCGGTGTCCTGGCCGGCCTGGATGATGCCACGGCGGATCTGGCGCGCATCGGTGAACAGCTTGAACAGGGTGTCGCCGTCGCCGTAGCGGATCGCACGTTGCAGGACGGTCAGGTCCTCGGAGAAGCGGCCGAGCATTTCCAGCACCGCGTCCTTGTTGTTCAGGAATACGTCGCGCCACATGGTCGGATCGGAGGCGGCAATACGGGTGAAGTCGCGGAAACCGCCGGCCGAATACTTGATCACCTCGCTGTCGGTGACGCGGCCCAAGTGAGCGGCAGTGTTGACGATGTTGTAGGCGATCAGATGCGGCACGTGACTGGTGATGGCGAGCACCAGATCGTGATGCTCGGCGTCCATCAGGTCGACCTTGGAGCCCATCGCGGTCCACAGCGCCTTCAACTGCTCGACCTTGGCCGCATCGGCGCCGGGAAGCGGCGTCAGAATGCACCAGCGGCCATCGAACAATTCCGGGAAGCCAGCTTCCGGGCCCGAGTGCTCGGTGCCGGCGATCGGATGGCCGGGGATGAAGTGCACGCCCTCCGGCACATGGGCCACGCAATCGCGAATGACCGCGCCCTTGACCGAGCCGACGTCGGTCAGGATCGCACCCGGCGCAAGATGTGGGCCGATCTCGGCGGCGATCGCGCCATAGGCGCCGACCGGCGCGCACATGATGACGAGATCGCAGCCCCGCACGGCGTCGGCCGCGTTGTCGTAGGCCTTGGCGATCAGGCCGAGACGCAGCGCGGTGGCCCGCGTCGCCTCGGAGCGGGCATAGCCGACAATTTCGCTGGCAAGGCCACCACGGCGCACGGCGTGGCTGATCGACGAGCCGATGAGGCCGATGCCGATCAGCGCGATGCGATTGAACAGGGGCTCGCTCATGCCGGTTTGGCCCCCAAGAATTCGGCGAGTGCGGCGACCACGGCGCGATTGTCGGCCTCGGTGCCAACCGTCATGCGCAGCGCGTTCGGCAGGCCGTAGCCGGCGACGCGACGCACGATGATCGCCTTCGACTTCAAGAATGCGTCGGCTGCGGCAGCGGTGTGTGCGCCGTCAGCCGGGAAGTGCATCAGGATGAAGTTGCCGACGCTCGGCGTCACCTTGAGGCCGAGCTTTTCGAGTTCCGTTGTGAGCCAGGGCAGCCACTTCTCGTTGTGGTTGACGGCCGCTTCCTGGAAGGCGCGGTCCTCGATTGCGGCGATGCCAGCGGCGATGGCTGCGGCCGAAACGTTGAACGGGCCACGGATACGATTGAGCACGTCGATGATCGCCGGCGGCCCGTAGATCCAGCCGAGCCGCAGCGCCGCGAGACCATGGATCTTCGAGAACGTCCGCGTCATCACCGTGTTGTCGGTGGTGGCGACGAGTTCCAACCCTGCCTCGTAGTCGTTGCGGCGGACGTACTCACAATAGGCGGCGTCGAGCACCAGGATCACGTGCGGCGGCAAGCCGGCGTGCAGGCGGCGCACCTCGTCAAAGGGAATGTAGGTGCCGGTCGGGTTGTTCGGATTGGCCAGAAACACGACCTTGGTGCGTGGGCTGACGCACTTGAGGATCGCATCGACGTCGGTTCGCAGATCCTTCTCAGGTGCGACCACGGGCGTGGCGCCCCGCGCCTGGGTCGCGATTTTGTAAACCAGGAAGCCGTGCGTGGTGTAGATCGCCTCGTCGCCGGGGCCGAGGTAGGCCTGCGCCACGAGGTTCAGCACCTCGTCGGAGCCGGCGCCGCAGACGATGCGATCGGCGTTGATGCCGTAGACGCCAGCGATCGCCTGCCGGAGCTTGGTCGACGCGCCGTCGGGATAGCGCTCCAGATGATCGGCCTCGGCCTTGAAGGCTGCGATTGCCTTGGGGCTGGCGCCCAGTGGCGTCTCGTTCGACGACAGCTTGATCGGCTTCATGCCGCCCGGAACGTTGCTTTCGCCGGGCACATAGGCCTCGATGTCGAGGATGCCGGGGCGGGGGATCGGAGCGCGCGGGTTCATGGCAGGTGACCGTCATCAGTGGGGTGGATTGGTTCAGCCGCAGACCAATAGGCCGCCGCCGACGGGAAATCAAACACGCCGGCGTGCGCCATTGATGGTTCGCCGGTACGGCCGGTCGGTCAGAGCCACCGAATAGCCGGGTTGCATCTACGCATTTAAGCTCTTCTCGAAGTCCTGCCGATGCCGCTCTGCCGCTTGCGAGACCAGCGTCGTTGCCGCCCTTGCCGGTGCACCGTGGCGCATCGATCGTGCCGGCACTCATGATCCGCTATCGTCTCAATTCCGCAATTGGGTTATGCTATCGATTGCGCCCACGGCCGATGGTGCAGCCAGCAGTTGACGCCCCCGCCCCGCATTCGCTATCTGGATGCTTCGAACACCGTGGTGATTTGGCCGGCCGGCTTGCAGCCACGTTAAACAACTCGCTAAAGGGTCGAGCACCGCCGTCAAAAGCGACAGCCCCGACCCCATCGAGCGACGCTCTTGAGGGGGAACGCGGATGGCAAGCCCAGAAACGATACCGGACACCGCGTCGATTTCGGCGCGCGGCGCGGCGGCATCCGCCGTGTTCCACGCCACCACGCCGTTGCAGCTCGACTGCGGGCAGGAACTCAGCCCCTACGACATCGCCTACCAGACCTACGGTACGCTCAACGCCGACAAAACCAACGCCATCCTTGTCTGCCACGCCCTGACCGGCGACCAGCACGTCGCCAACGTCCATCCGGTGACCGGCAAGCCCGGCTGGTGGGAGACGCTGATCGGGCCGGCCAAGCCAGTCGACACCGACCGCTTCTTCGTCATCTGCTCGAACATCCTCGGCGGCTGCCTCGGCTCGACCGGGCCGGCGTCGATCAACCCGGCGACGGGCAAGGTCTGGGGCCTTGATTTCCCGGTCATCACCATCGGCGACATGGTCGACGCCCAGGTGGCGCTGATCGACCATCTCGGCATCAAGCAGTTGTTCTCGGTGATCGGCGGCTCGATGGGCGGCATGCAGGTGCTCGAATGGGCGGCGCGCCAGCAGCACCGCGTGCTGACCGCGATCCCGATCGCCACCGCCGCGCGGCATTCGTCGCAGAACATCGCCTTCCACGAAGTCGGCCGTCAGGCGGTGATGGCCGATCCCGACTGGTCGAAGGGCGCCTACGCCGAAATTGGCATCGTGCCGAAGCGCGGCCTCGCGGTCGCGCGCATGGCGGCGCACATCACCTATCTGTCGGAAGTAGCACTGCAGCAGAAGTTCGGCCGCAACCTGCAGAACCGCGCCGAGCGCTCGTTCTCGTTCAACGCGGACTTCCAGGTTGAGAGCTACCTTCGCCACCAGGGCTCGAGTTTCGTCGACCGGTTCGACGCCAACAGCTACCTCTACATCACCCGCGCCATGGACTATTTCGACCTCGCCGCCGAACACGGCGACGTGCTGGCGAGCGCGTTTCGCGGCACCACGACCCGCTTCTGCGTCGTCTCGTTCACCTCCGACTGGCTCTATCCGACGGCTGAATCGAAGCAGATCGTGCAGGCGTTGAACGCGGTCGCAGCCAACGTCTCGTTCGTCGAGATCGATAGCGACAAGGGCCACGACGCCTTCCTGCTCGACGAGCCGGAACTGTTCGATTGCGTGCGCGGCTTCATCAACGCGGCGGCGGTGAAATTCGGCATTGCTGCCGGCACGAAGGGGCGCTGACATGGACGCGATCGTCAAACCACCAAACATTGCCGCGACCGCCCGCGTCGACCACCGGCTGATCGCCGAGATGGTGGCGCCGAATTCCCGCGTGCTCGACGTCGGCTGCGGCGACGGCGAGTTGCTGCAATTGCTCGTCGACAGCCGTCAGGTCGACGGTCGCGGCATGGAGATCGCGCGCGAGCGGGTCAATGCCTGTGTGGCGAAGGGCCTTTCGGTGATCCAGGGCAACGCCGACATCGACCTCGACGACTACCCCGACGATGCCTTCGATTACGCCATCCTGAGCCTCACCATCCAGGCGACGCTGCAGCCCAAGCGCGTGCTCGAAAATCTGCTGCGCATCGGCCGGCGGGCGATTGTATCGTTCCCGAACTTCGGCCACTGGGAAGTGCGTTCGCAGTTGCTGTTCAAGGGCCGCATGCCCAGAACCTCGAACCTGCCCGACCAGTGGTACGACACGCCGAACGCGCACCTGTGCACGATCAAGGACTTCGCCGACCTGTGCACGGCGGTGAACGCCAAGGTCGAACGCTCGGCGGTATTCAACTGGTCCGGCCGGCAGTTGTCGCAGCGCTCGCCGTTGAGCCTGCAGAACCTGTTCGGTGAGAAGGCTGTATTCCTGATGCGCCGTGGCGGTGGCGGCAAGGCGAGATTTTGAGCAGAGCACTGCCGCACGAGCAGCCCGGTACACCGCTGTATCCCGGTGTACGTCCCACGACTCTCCGGTTTGATTTTTGTCAGCCTCGGACAGACCGCACTGGAGTTGCTTCGAAGCCAGGTCTCAAGGGCCTGGACGCCGCGTACGTGTTGCATCATTTCGATGTTCGAACGCAGCCCACCCACCTCACCTCCCGCGTTCCCGGAAAGCCCGCACAGATACTGCGGTGTGGTTCAATGATGCGGGCGGGCTTGTCCGGGATCTTTACCAGCTTATGGCTGGCACCTGTGCCTCCCCGCGACGGGTAAGGATCCCGGCTCGCGCGCGGAATTGGCCGCGAATATCAATCGCGCCAACTGGGCCGCGCTTGGCCGGGAACGCGCGAGGAGGGAGGTGGGCTTTGCTCGAACATCGAGGTCATGCACCACATTTTCCGTGTCCTGGTCAACCGGCAACCCGCTGCGAGGCAAGGCCAGCAGGGGCTTTCTCAAGGTGATGATAAACAAACCGAACAGTCGTGGGCTTGCCCCCGCGCGCCATCGCGCCGCGAATGCGGTCGCCTGAGATGAGGCACAATGGTTTGTCGCAGTGTCGACTTGAACCACCCGCGAAAGCAGTCCTGCTGCCAATGTTTTGGCCTGGACTGCGGCGGCTCGACAAGCGAACCTGTCGACTGATTTCGTGCCGCAGAACAGAGGTTCGCTGATCCGAATGACCGCCAAAGAGAAGCCCGTGCGTGTCGGTGTCGACATCGGCGGCACGTTCACCGATTTGCAGATCCTCGATGCCCGCACCGGCCGCATCGTACCGCACAAGTTGCCGACCACGCCGGAAGATCCATCGATCGGCCTCGTCGAAGGCATCAAGGCAGCGGGTCAGCGCTACGGCTTCGGCCTCGACGATGTCGGCTACGTGCTGCACGGCACCACCATTGCGACGAACGCGGTATTGGAACGCAAGCTGCCGGCCGGCGCACTCGTCACCACCGCCGGCTTCGAGGACGTGCTCGAAATCGGCCGGCACAATCGCCGCGACGTCTACTCGATCTGGCCCCGTCCCGTACCGGCGCTGATCCCGCGCAATCGCCGCCTGGGTTTCATCGAACGCATGAAGGCCAACGGCACGGCGGAGATCGCGCCCTGCGAAGCCGCTGCCGAACAGGTGATCGCCAGGCTAGCGGCTATGAATATCGAGACCGTCGCCATCGCGCTGCTGCACGCCTATGCCAATCCGGCGCACGAGGATTTCCTCGCCGCCCGGATCGCCAAGGCGCTGCCGCACTTATCGATCTCGTGCTCGTCGACCGTCAGCCCGGAAATTCGCGAATACGAGCGCACCAGCACGACGGTGCTCAACGCGCTGCTGCAGCCGGTCGTGCGCTCCTATATCGACCGCCTGGAACGGCGCATGCAGGCGGAACGGTTCGCGCCGCGCCTGCTGATCGTGCAATCGAACGGCGGCGTCTGCAGCCCGGCGACGGCTGCGGCCGAGCCGGTTCGCCTGCTGCTATCGGGACCAAGCGGCGGCGCGATGGCGGCCCTCGGGCTATCGCGAACACTGGCTGAACCCAACATCGTCGCCGTCGACATGGGTGGCACCAGCTTCGACGTGTCGGTGGTGCGCGACGACCGGCTCGAAGTCGTCACCCAAAGCGAGATCGACCGATTGCCGGTGCGGGTGCCGATGATCGAGATCCGCACCATCGGCGCCGGCGGCGGTTCGATCGCGCGCGTGCATGCGGGTCGCCAAATGACGGTCGGGCCGGAAAGTGCGGGCGCGCGTCCCGGCCCCGTCTGCTACAGCCGTGGCGGCACCGAGCCGGCGGTGACGGATGCCAATCTGGTGCTCGGCCGGCTTGATCCGGCATTCTTCCTCGGCGGCGCGATGGCACTCGACCTCGACGCGTCGCGGGCGGCGATCGCGGCGCGCGTCGCCGAACCACTTGGGCTCGACGGCGACGCGGCGGCGGCCGGCATCCTGCGCCTCACCAATACCAGCCTCGCCGCCGCAATCCGCGTCAGCCTGTTCGAAAAGGGGCTCGACCCGCGCGACTTCACACTGCTGAGCTTCGGCGGCGCCGGCTCGGTGCACGCATGCGCCGTCGCCGAGGAACTATCGATCCGTCGCATCGTATTCCCGGTCGACGCCAGTACGCTATCGGCGCGCGGCATCCTCGATGCCGACATCGCACATGCGTTTGCTCGCTCCGGCGTGCGGGTGTTCGATGCGTCGGCGGCGTCAACCCTCAAAACAATGGCGGCCGAGATGCGGACACAGGCAACCCAACGCCTCGACGCCGACGGCATCGCGGCCACCGACCGCTCGCTGCAATTTCAGATCGACCTCAGATACAAGGGCCAAGCGTTCGAACTGACGGTGCCATGGGGTGACGCCGCATTCGACTGCGGCCGGCATCGCAGCCGTGCGCGCGCGCTTCGACGACCAGCACGAACAGCGCTTTTCCTATGCCAATCGCGCTGACATCGTTGAGATGGTAACCTTGCGGCTCACCGCCGTCGGCCAACTGCAACGACCGAAGCTGGCGCTGGCCGAAGCCGATATTGCCGGCGCGGCCTCGGGCAAACGCCGCGTGTTCGTCGACGACCAATGGCGGGAAATCGCGGTCTGGCGACGTCCGCATATCGGCGCGGCGACGTCGGTGGCAGGCCCGGCAATCATCGAGGAAGACTACACCACCATCTATCTCGCGCCGGATTGGACACTGCGGCGCGCCGCCGATGGCCACCTCGCAGCCGACCACGCCGGAGCGCGCGCATGACCACTTTGAACCCGATTGAACTCGAAGTGCTGCGCAACGCGCTCACTGCAGCCGCCGCCGATATGGACGTCACCATGTGGCGCACCAGCCGCTCGACCATCGTGCGCGAGATGCTCGACTACTCGACTGCGATCTTCGATGGCGATGGTTTCAACGTCGCCCAGTCGGCGCGCATTCCGCAGCATCTGAATTCGATGAGCTACTGCCTGCGCACCCTGGTCGAGCATTTCATCCCGGCCGACCAATGGCACGACGGCGACGTCGTCATCACCAACGATCCCTACTGCGGCGGCCAGCACCTGCCCGACATCGTCGCCTTCCGGCCGGTGTTCCACGACGGCAAACGTGTCGCCATCGTCGGCACGCTGTGCCATCACCTCGACGTCGGCGGCATGTCGCCGGGCAGCTACGCGGCAGGTGCGACCGAGATCTATCAGGAAGGCCTGCGCATCCCGCCGGTGAAGCTCTACGCCAGCGGCCAACGCAACGACGCGGTATGGGCGATGATTGCGCAGAACGTGCGGCAACCGGCGACCGTGATGGGCGACCTGCAATCGCAGATCGCCTCGCTCAGCGTCGGCGCGCAGGCGATCGAGCGGCTGGCCGCCAAGTACGGCGGCGCCACGCTGACCGCCGCTTGCGCCCAGTTGCTTGACGCGTCGGAAGCGGCGATGCGCGACTGCATCCGCCGGATGCCGAACGGCACCTACGAGTTCGAGGATTTCCTCGACGACGATGGCATCGACACCGATAAGCCGGTGCGCATTCATGCCAAGGTCACTATCACCGGTGACCGCATGACGGTCGACCTGTCGGGCTCGGCGCCGGAAGTGCGTGGACCGATCAACGCCACGCTCGGCTCGTCTTCATCGGCGGTCTACTTTGCCGTGGTTGCCGCCGCCGACCGGCCGATCGTGCCGAACGCCGGCTGCTATCGGCCGATCGAGATTATCGCGCCGGAAGGGCTGATCGTATCGGCGCGTCACCCGGCCCCCGTCGCGCATCGAATCGCGCCCTGCCACGTGCTGCTCAACGTACTGTTCGGCGCGCTGTCGAAGGCGATCCCGGACCGCATGCCCGCCGCCTACTATGCGGTGAGTTATGTCTGCTCGTTCCAGACGCAATCAGCCGACGGCACCCGCAAGGTTCTGGTCGAGATTGAGGTCGGCGGTTGCGGCGCGCATCCGAAGGGCGACGGCGCCAGTGCACATTCATTCGGAATGCACAACAACTCGGCCATCCCCATCGAGATGATTGAAAGCGACGTGCCGGTGACGTTCATGGGTTACGGCCTGGCGCCGGGCTCGGGCGGTGCTGGACGCCATCGCGGCGGCCTCGGCCTCAAACGCGAATGGCGCATCGACTCCGAGACCGCCAACTTCACCGGCCAGATGGATCGTTTCCGTTTTCGCCCCTACGGCCTTTTCGGCGGTGAAGCGGGTGCCGCCGGACAACTGGTGCTGATCCGCGATGGCGTGGAACAGCCGCTGCACTCGAAGGTCGCCAACATGCGGCTGTTGAAGGGCGACATTATCCGCCTCGTCACCTCCGGCGGCGGCGGCCTTGGACCAGCGTCGGAGCGGTCGGCTGCCGCCAACGCTGAAGATGCAGAACGGGGATATACGACTGCATGAGCCGGTGCTGCGGTCTCTACCCTTCCAGCGGCTTCGCGGCCCAAGCTTCGGACTTGGTTCCCGTGAGTTCCTTGATCGAGGCGACGCCAGCGCGCTGCACGGCTTCACTCAGATGCCGCTTCATGTCTCCGATCAGGCCCGGCCCCTCGTAGATCAAGCCGGTGTAGAGTTGCAGCAGCGTGGCACCGGCCTCGATCTTGGCGAGCGCTGTTGCCGGACTGTCGATGCCGCCGATGCCGATCAGCGGCACCTTGGATCCAGCCAGCCGATGCACCCGGGCGAGCATCGCCGTCGAGCGGTGAAACAGCGGCCGGCCCGAGAGCCCGCCAGCTTCCTTGGCGTCCGCCACCTGCCCCAAACCCGGCCGTGCGAGCGTGGTGTTCGACACCGCGATGGCATCGACGCCATTGGCCAACATGCGCTCGACGATGGCCGGCAGGTCGTCCTCGGCAACGTCTGGCGCGATCTTGACGAACACCGGCCGCGACTTGGCCCCGGCAGCGGTCTTCTTCGCTCGCGCCGCCATCACCCGGCCGAGAAGCTCGTCAAGGGCGGCCGGCGCCTGCAGGTCGCGCAGACCCGGCGTATTGGGCGATGAGATGTTGACCATGAAGTAGCTTGCCACGTCCCAGAACGCGTCGAGGCCGGCGACATAGTCCGCCGCCCGGTCAGCGGTGTCCTTGTTGGCGCCGATGTTGACGCCGACGATGCCGCCCCGGCCTGACCGTTTGCGCAGCCGCTCGAGCGCCGCCGCATGACCGCCATTGTTGAAGCCAAGCCGATTGATCAAGCCGTTCTGCGCGACAAGGCGAAATACGCGCGGCTGCGGATTGCCGACCTGCGGCTTCGGCGTGACGGTGCCAATCTCGGCAAATCCACACCCCATTCCGATCACCGCATCCGGCACGCGGGCGTCCTTGTCGAAGCCGGCGGCGATGCCGATCGGATTTGGAAAAGTAAGGTCGGCGATTGCGACTTCCAGTCGCCGGTCGGCCGGGCACGCGTCGCGCGGATAGACACCTGTCTCCAGCCCCTTCAGCGTCACCTCGTGCGCTTGCTCGGGCTGAAGCGCGAACAGCATCGGCCGGGCCAAGTGGAACATTGAACGCAGCATCAGGCTATTCCTTTCGGCAGCACCGGCACGCCAGCGGCATCGAGATCGATTGTCTTCACCCACAGCGCTTTTGAGGCCGGCAATTCAGCGTACAGATGCGGAAACAGCTCGCCGCCGCGCGACGGCTCCCACTTCAACTGCTCCCCCAGACTTGCCGCATCAAAAGCCACCAGCACCAGATCGCGCTGGCCTGAGAAGTAGCGCCGCGCCGTTTCGGCGAGTTGAGGTCCGCTTGAGAAGTGGATGAAACCATCGCGCTTGTCGTCGGTCGACCCAAGATAGACACCGGTTTGCACCGCGCTCGCCCATTCAGTACCGCCGCACAGCTTGTAGATGCTGGTAACATGCGTGGCCGCATCGACGCTCATTTCACGACCTTTCGACAAACTTTCAGACGGTTCTGCGATTTACGCGTCATTTCTATGAAACGTGCCCCTCGCTGACTGCGAATAGCGCCATGAACTTTGTTTGTCACGAGACTGTTGCGCTGGAGCAATTTCACGCGTCGCGCAATGCGCTACAGGTAACTCGCAATTGAGATCGCAGCCGACCGCCGCAGGCAACCGGCTGCCTCCATTTCCGCTCCCACCGCCGACGCTGCGTTCGCTTCAAACTAGGCTGGCATCGATCGGGGGCGAACTTAACGTCCATTAAAGCTTCGAGCTCGAACAATCATGTCTGACTTCATCCGTGCCTCGGTCGCAACCGTCGAGGCCCTTTTCCTGCAGCCTCGCGTGATCGAACTGCCGTGGTTCCAGCGCGCCTATGCGTGGCGGGAGGATAACGTATTGCGTCTCGTCTCCGACGTAATGCAGGCGATGGCGGACCCGCGCCAGCGCTACAGCCTCGGACACATCCATCTGGCCGGCGCGACGAGCGCTGGCAATGTCGCCCTCGTTGACGGCCACCAACGGGCGATCACGCTTGCCATTCTGTTCGCGGTGCTGCGCGACATCGCCGCCGGCGACGTCGCCATACCATCATCGGAGCGCGACGCCGTCCAGCAACGCTTGCAGGCACTGATCAGCTTCGCAGACGACGGCGAACGCGATGGCGCGCCACCCTGGCGTCTGCTCACACAACCGCAGATGGCCGACTTCTTCCGCTCCTACGTCCAGGAGCCCGGCGCCACGCTGATCGACCCAGCCGAAGACCTCGCCGAACTGAGCCCGGCCGAACGCAACCTGATCAACAACCGCGACCGTCTGCTTGACGTCCTGGGCCCGGCCAAGTTGTCACCGGCCAAGCGCATGCAGTTCTGCGATTTCCTGTTGTCGCACTGCCATGTCGTCGTCGTCGAGGTCGACAATGAGGACGAGGCCTGGTCGATGCTCGGCATCCAGCAGACCACGCGCATGCCGCACGATGCCAGCGAGCAGTCCAAGATCGCCATCATCTACTCGATGCCGAAGGCCGATCAGGAAGAGGCGGCGCGGATCTGGGAGAGCGAGCAGGCGCGCCTTGGTAACGAGCGGCTCAATGAATTGCTCGAGCATCTGCGGACCCAGCGCATTCGGCAGCGCTCGACAAAGCCGCTGGAAGGCGAGTTGCAGCAACTCTACAAGCTCAATCTCGGCGGCACCGAATTCATGAAGACGATCTTCCGCCCGCATGCCGACGCCATGCGCCTGATCGATGGGCGTCAGCTTGGAACCGGCGTGATGGCCACCATTATCAATGGTCACGTCGAGGTGTTGAGCTGGCTCGATCACCGCCAATGGGTCGCCCCCGCGCTTGCTTGGCTCACCACCCATGGCGGCCTCCATCGCGAGACCGAGATGTTCTTCGCCCACCTTGACCGACTGTCGTGGATGTTGCGACTTGCCGGCACCGATCCGCACGAGCAGGAAACGCGATTCATAAGACTTACCATGGCGGTGCACAGTGGCGCCTCGGTCAAGGAATGGCCGGAGTTCGAGATCAGCGAAAAGACGATCGATGAAGCCCAGGCGATCCTGCGCAGTCGCACCTTCTACTTCAAGCACATGAGCAAGTTGGTTTTGCGCCGGCTGTGCTACCAACTCGGCCAAGATCCGGGCCATATCGACGGCGAGCGGATCACCGTGGAGCACATTCTGCCGCGCAAGCCGCCGAAGGACCGGCTTTGGCACAAAGATTTCGGATCGATTGCGGGCATCAAGGAGTATGCCGACCGGCTCGGCAACATGGCGCTGTTGACCGGCCCGATCAATCGCAAGGTCGACACCAAGGATTGGCACCTGAAACGCGCAATCCTGCTCGGGCACGTCGCCGACGGCAATTTCAAGTTCCTGCTCGCGGCCGAGGCCACCGAATACGCGCAGTGGACGCCGCAGGTGATCAAGGCACGAACTGAAAAGTTGATCGGCGTGCTGTTCCAGTATTGGGGGCTGCCCGTCACGCCGGCGTGACTTGGCTTGATGTCCATGAACGGCTATTTCTAGCCGCATGATCGACCTCCATGGACCTGGGCCACTGCTGGTGTTCGGCGGCCCCTACTCGAATCTCCCCGCCACCCGAGCGATGCAGGCCGAGGCCCAGCGCCTCGGCATCCCGCCGGACCGCGTCATTTGCACCGGCGATGTTGTCGCCTACTGCGCCGAGCCGGAGGAAACGACGGCGCTGGTGCGCGCCTGGGGCATCCACTGCATCGCCGGTAATTGCGAGGAACAGCTCGCCGCCGGCGGCGCCGACTGCGGCTGCGGGTTCGAGGAGGGTAGCGCCTGCGACCTGCTCGCCAAGGGTTGGTACCCGTACGCCAATGCCCGGGTATCGAGCGCATCGCGCCAATGGATGGCGGGGCTGGCCGCGACGCTGCGGTTCCGCTACGGCGGGGCCACCTTCCATGTGATCCACGGCGGCGTGTCGCAGACCAACAAATTCATCTTTGCATCTGAAATTGGTTCACTGCGCGATGAAGCGTCGGCCAGCGGCGCCGAAATCATCGTCGCCGGGCATTCGGGCCTGCCGTTTATCGCCAAGGCCGGCCACCGCACATGGTTCAATCCGGGCGTGATCGGCATGCCGGCGAACGACGGACAACCGTCGGTGTGGTTTGGACTGATCACCGCGTCGGACAACGGCATCAAACTTGAGACTCGCCGCCTAGCCTACGATCACGATGCGGCGGCGGCATCGCTGCGCCGCTCCGGCCATGCCAACGGCTACGCCCGCACGCTGATCACCGGCCTGTGGCCAAGCCTCGACGTGCTGCCCGAAGTAGAGCGCGCGGCGATGGGCAAGCGGCTGCGGCCGAAGATCGTGACAGTGCGCAAGGCAGCAAGCAACCCAGATCAACCCGCGCCGACATTCGCTTGCAACCATTCGGCGTAAGCTTCGATGCCTTCTACTAGGCCATGCGCCGGCACGAAGCCGGTGTCGGCCTTCAACCGATCACCGGCGAGGGGACCGCGCATGGCGGTGTAAGTGGTCCACGGCTCAGTTCCTGGACCCGTCTTGATCAGGGCCTTTGGACAAGCCTTGCGCACCGCCGCCGCCACCTCCTGCACCGAATAGTTCACGCCTGAGCCCAGGTGATAGACCGCGTGATTGAGCGTCGGCGCATCGAGTGCCGCCAGCAAGCCACCTGCGACGTCCTCGATATAGGTGAAGCTCGCCGCGAAGTCGCCACCACCCTCGTCGATCGCCACGCCCTTCAGCGAGCGCATCAGATAGGACGGGATCGGTCCGCGCATCAGGTGATCGGTGATGATCGGCGGACCATAGACCCAGGAGATCCGCACCGACGACGCCGACACCTGGTATTCGCTGCGGTACATGCGCACCATCATCTCGGCCGCAACCTTGGTGGTGCTGTAGACATTGGCCGGCTCAGGCGCCGCATCCTCAAGGATCGACGCCGTCGTATCCTTGCGCAACTGAAACACCGAACCGGTGCTGACCATCACGAAGCGCCGCCAGCCGCCAAGGCGGGCGGCATCGAGCAAGTTGGCGGTGGCACCGATGTTGGTCTCGATGGCGCGGCGCGGCTCGGGTCGGGCGAACGCCTCGTTGGCGACGGCAGCCGAATGGAGACAGGCGGTGATCGCGTTCTCGCGCACCATGTCGGCAACGGCCGACGCATCATCGAGGTCGCACCGCACCCATTTGACGTTGCCGCCGAGTGTCGCCGCCTCATCGGCCTGGAACTGCGAGCGATACTGGGCGACGATCTGACGGCCATCGGCGGCCGCCTTGCGCGCAACGGCAAAGCCAACGTGGCCCATCGCGCCGGTGATGAGCAGGGTCATGGATGGTGCTTCCTCGGATCTAGAATTCAGGCGAAAAACCGAACAGGCGGCAGGGTGTCTCCCACATGATCTTGCGGCGAATGGTGGGATCTGGAAATAGCGCTGCGGCGAGCGTAAGCAGCGGACCATAGTCAACACGTTCGGTCGCCTTCAGGAACGGCCAATCCGAGCCCCACATGCAGGCATCGGGGCCGAATGCGTCGATCAAGGCTCGGGCAAAGGGCATGGCGTCGGGATGTGGGCATGGCAGTCGCGAATACTTCTGCCATCCCGACAGCTTCACCGCCGCGCGGCCAGATCTCCCCAGCGCCAGCAGCGCCTGGAAGCCCGGCTGTGCCAGTCCGTTGGCGATCGTCGGTCGGCCGCCGTGATCGATCAGGAGGCGAACCTTGGTGGCTTCGATCAGCGGCAGCATCTCGGCCAGCATATCGCCCTCGACCTGGATCTGCAGGAAGAGATCGAGATCGGCGAGGCGGGCGAGCAGATCGCGCGTGCCCATGTAGTAGGCGACGGAGTGCTGTGGGAAGGTGGCGTTGAAGGCGATGCCGACGATGCCCTGGGCCTTCAGCCGCCGTAATTCATCGGTGCCACAGTCGAGAGGAACCACCGCGATTCCCTTGCAGCGGCCTGCACTGCGCGCGATCGCGTCGAGCAGGCAGCGATTGTCGGTGCCGTAGCCTGAATTCGGGCCGACAATCAGTGCACGGCGAACGCCATAGGTCGTCATCACCTGACCGAATTGATCGAACGTCGCCACCTCCTGGCCGGCCGGCCGATAGGACGAATCAGTGCCGTAGGGAAACCGCAGCGGATCAAGAATGTGGTTGTGGCAGTCGAACTTGGGCTCGTCGAAGATCGACATATCTGAGCTTCCCGGTGCGGTACGTTGCCGGCGAGTGTCGGCGCCAAGCGCCAAGGAAGCAAGGTTTTGATCCAACAAAAAAGGGCCGCCGCGTGTGCGACAGCCCTGTTGCTCATGCCTCACTCAACTTGCCGGCGTCCGCTCTGTTGAGCGTTGTCCGCCGCATTGGGGAATTTCAAACTCGGTCTTGCGGCACATCGAGCGGCGAACGGCTGACTTCATGCTCGACGTCGGCGCGCGACAGTCCAAGGTCTCGCAGGGCGCGGTCGTCGAGACGGGAAAGAGCGCGTCGCTCCTGCCAGACCTTGAGCACCAGCCAAGCGCGGTTCAGCACATCCGACTCGCGAACCTGCACCGAAACTCGGGCAATCGCGGGAACGCTACCGGTCATCGTCAGGGGGCTCATTGTGCGGGTCATGTCCCGTCTCCTTGCGGCTGGCGGTGCCAGAATGGCGCCACGGTTTGATTTGTACGCCTTGTCCTTGCATAATGAAAACGAATGTTGTTTATCTTAATCATCACGTTTCGTTATTTCATCATCTGGCCAGCGCGGGAGCGTTCCCATGATCCGAGACATCGATGTGGCCCTGCTCAGGGCGTTCGTCACCGTGGTCGAAACCGGTGGCGTAACCAACGCCAGCCGGATGCTGAGCCGGACCCAGGCGGCGGTAAGTCAGCAGATCAAGCGGTTGGAGGATCTGTTCGGCGAACCGCTGTTTCAGCGCGAGCACAAGCGCTTGACGCTTTCACCGGCCGGCGAGCGGCTATTGGTGCCGGCCCAGCGCCTGATCGCGCTGAACGACGAAACCTGGAACCAAATGACGACGCCGGATTTCGAGGGCGACGTCTGCCTCGGCGTGCCGCACGACATCGTCTCGAGCCTGATTCCGAGCGTGCTGCAGCGCTTCAACAAGGCCCGGCCCCGGGTACGCGTCGAACTGATCTGCAAGGGTACGAAGCTGCTGCTCGACGATCTCGCCGCCAAGCGCGTCGACCTGACCCTGACCACCGAGATCAACTGCTCGGCATATGGCGAAACGCTGATGCGCGACCGCCTCGTCTGGGTCGGCGGCAAGGGCGCGCAGACCTGGCGCGAAACGCCGCTGCCACTGTCGCTCGGCAGCAAACACTGCAAATTCAGGCCCGAGATGATCGGCGCCTTGCAGCATGCCGGTCGCAACTGGCGCGTCGTCAGCAACGCCGACAGCATGGAGGCGACCTACGCCACCTTGAAAGCCGGCCTAGCGGTGGCCGCCATGTTGCGCACCTCGGTACCGGATTACCTTGAGATCCTCGGTCCCACCGCCGGGCTGCCGGTACTGCCCGACTACATGGTCAACCTCTATTTACCAGCAACCGGCATCAGCGATGTCGCAAGCGAGTTGGCAAGGCATATTCGCCAAGACTTCGCCCTGCGCTTCGGCCCCGACCGGCTCGACGCACCCGGCGACCGCCCGATCGCCAAACCGATCTCAAGGGAAGCCGCCTGAATGACCAACCCAGTGCTCGCGGTTCTCGGCTGGTGGTCGCGCCGCTACGTCCCCAGGACCCAACAGCGCACCGGTTCCAACATCACGACCCGACCGGCGACCGTGATCACCGGCGCGTCGGAAGGCATCGGCCGTGCCATTGCCCGCCGCTTTGCCGAAGCCGGCGACACGATCGTCCTTGTCGCCCGTCGCGAGCCGTTGCTGCAGGCAGTGGCCGACGAAATCCGCCGCGATTTCAAGGCCGACCCGGTGGTACTGCCGGTCGACATCAATCTGCCCGACGCGGCGGCGCAAATCGAAGCTGCCTTGCAAACCCGCGGCCTGCATGTCGACGTCCTGATCAACAACGCCGGCTTTGGCGTTTCCGGCGAGTTTGCGACTCTGCCCGAAGCGGATATCGAGGCGCTGGTGTCGTGTAACGTCGCAGCGTTGACCCGGCTGTCGCGCTATTTCCTGCCGGCGATGCTGGAGCGCCATCGCGGCGGCCTGATCAACATCGCCTCGCTGGCGGGGCTCACGCCTGGCCCCTACCAGGCGCCCTACTACGCCAGCAAGGCCTACGTTATTTCGCTGACCAGGGCGATCGCCTACGAGGTCGAGGGGCTGGGCGTGCGCGTGATGGTGGTGACGCCAGGGCCGGTCGAGACAGGTTTCCACGCCCGCATGAACGCCGAAACCTCGTTCTACCGCTACTTCGTGCCTTCGCCATCGGCCGAAATGGTGGCGGCCGCGACCTATCGCGGTTTCAAATGGCACTACAGCATCATCGCCCCTGGCCTTTCAGCCAAGATCACGTCGGTGATGCTACGGTTCGTGCCGAAATATCTGGTCATTGCGGCAACCGCCTGGCTGCTCTATCCGCGCCTCGACGAACAGGCAGCCGACAGCAGCAAAGTCGGGCCGAAAAGCGGCCGTTAACCAAATTCGAGGTCCGGCGCCCGATTTTGACGCAATGCCTTTGCAATTTGGCAACAATTGTCTGCGCATAGTCGTAACCGCTGAGGCTCAGGTGTTGCGTACCACAGCGATTAGCGCGGCGGAGTTCTCACGGTAGCTCAATCGGCGCCGTAGGGGTTTCCGCCGCGCCCTCATTTCCGCCTCACGCCAGCCCGCGCTCGCCAATCTCGACGCGGCGGCGGGCGATGTAGGCGTCCAGTTCTTCTGCGCGGGCCGGATCGAGAGCCGGCTGCTGATAGTTCTCGAGCAGCCGCTTCCACATCGCATTGGCGCGCCAGGTCGCGTCGTGGCTGCCGGCCTCGGCCCAGGATTCGAACGGCCGTATGTCTGAAATCATCGGCCGGTGGAAAGCATTCTCGAACCGCGACAGCGTGTGCGTGGCGCCGAAGTAGTGCCCACCCGGCGGCACTTCCTTGATGGCGTCGAAGGCGAGTGCTTCATCGCTCACATCCAAGGGCGTCATCCACGCCTTCATGGTCTCGATCATTTCGGCGTCGATCACGACCTTCTCGTAGGAGGCGACGAGGCCGCCCTCGAGCCAGCCGGTGGCATGGTGTATCCAGTTGGCGTGGCTCATGATGCAGGCCCACAGCGACATCGCGCTTTCGTAGGTTGCCTGTGCGTCGACCGCGTTCGAGGCATTCACGTTGCTGGCGCGATAGGGGAGTTTGTAGCGCCGCGCGATCTGGCCGCCGATGATGGTGGCGCGCACATACTCGGGCGTGCCGAACGCCGGCGCCCCGGTCTTCATGTCGACGTTGGACGTAAAGCCGCCGAAGATCATCGGATTGCCCGGATTGACCATCTGCACGAAGGCGAGCACCGCCAGCGCCTCGGCCGATTGCAGGGCGAGCGCACCGGCAATCGTAATCGGGCTCATGGCGCCAGCGAGCGTGAACGGCGTCACGCACACCACCTGGCCATTCTCGGCCATTTCCATCAGGCCCGACAGCAGTTCCTTGTCGACCTTGCGCGGCGAGTTGGTGTTGATGATGGTCGACACCGACGGTTGGCGCCGCATCTGCTCCATCGACACGCCACGGCCGATGCGGGCAATTTCGATTGCGTCCTTGATACGGTCGCGACCGATGGCGCTGCCGCCCCACACGCGATCGGAATAGAGCACCTGCGCCCGATGTTGATCGAGATGGCGGGTGGGCACCGGCAGGTCCTGCGCCGCCACCATCGCGCCGCCGCAGGTGTGCAGGCAGTTCAACGACTGGTGCAGCTTGATAAGTTCGACCTGGGCCTGGAAATCGCCCGGCCGGCGACCACGATCGAGATCGGATGCATTGGGCGTGCCGCCTACCGGCCCGAAGTTGATGTAATTGCCGCCGACGATGAGATTGCGCTCTGGATTGCGCGCGTACATGTCGAATGACTGCGGCGCCTTGGCGATGAAGCTCTTGACCAGATGCCGGTCCATCTTCACGAGCCCGGTCGAATGATCGACCTTGGCGCCATTCTTTTCCAGAATTCGGCAGGCCTCGTCGCTGACGAATTCGAGGCCCAATTCCTCCAGCACGCGAAAAGCGGTGTTCTCGATGCGGCTCATGCCGTCTTCGTCGAGCAATTCCAGGGGCGGAAGCGGATTGCGCACCAGGCCCCAAGGCGGCTGCGGCACGCCGGCGCTGGCCTCGGATTTGCGGCGGGCGCGACGTTCAGTGGCTCCACGTTCGGCGGCCATGCGTCATTTCCTCCATCGACATTCGCTTCAGACATACCGCGAGGCGCCCGCGTCGTGTAAATATTCGCGCGCATAGCACGTCCGACAGGAGAGAGACGCCATGGCCAAGGCCGCCAAAGTATCGCCGTTCGCCCCCAAGTCGCAGCCCCAGGTTCCGGCGATCGACGGCGTCCGCTTCGCCACCGCCGAAGCCGGCATCCGCTACCAGGGCCGCACCGATCTCTTGATGGCGGTGCTCGACGAGGGCACGGTCGTCGGCGGCGTCACCACCAAGTCGAAGACCTGCTCGGCGGCCGTCCTGTGGTGCCGCGAGGCGTTGAAGTCGGGCCGCGCCCGCGCGGTCGTGGTCAATTCCGGCAACGCCAACACCTTCACCGGCAAAAGAGGCGCGGAAGCGGTGCGGATCACGGCCGAAGCCGCTGCCAAGGCGGTCGGCTGCGACCCACTCGACATCTACATATCGAGCACCGGCGTGATCGGCGAACCGATGGACGCGGGCAAGTTCGCCCACCTGCTCGACGGCCTCGCCAAGACCGCCAAGCCCGACGCCTGGGACGCCGCCTCCCGCGCCATCATGACCACCGACACCTATCCGAAGCTCGTCACCCGGACGGTCAAGATCGGCGGCGTCGATGTCGCGATCAACGGCTTCTGCAAGGGCGCCGGCATGATCGCGCCCGACATGGCGACGATGCTCGGCTACATCTTCACCGATGCGGCGATCACCCAGCCGTTACTGCAGCGGCTGGTGTCGGCGCTGGCCGACCAGACTTTCAACTGCATCACCGTCGACGGCGACACCTCGACCAGCGACACGGTGCTGGTATTCGCCACCGGGGCCGCCAAGAAGCGCGGCGCGCCGATGATTTCGGACATGGCCGATGCCGCCTGCGGTGCGTTCGTCGCCGGCCTGCGCGCCGTGATGCACGACCTCGCACTGATGATCGCCAAGGACGGCGAAGGCCTGACCAAGTTCGTCACCGTTGAGGTGTGGGGCGCCGAGGACGACCGCGCCGCCCGCCGCATCGCTTTCTCGATCGCCAATTCGCCGATCATGAAGACCGCGATCGCCGGCGAGGACCCGAACTGGGGCCGGGTCGTCATGGCGGTCGGCAAGTCGGGCGAGGCGGCCGATCGCGACAAGCTGTCGATCTGGTTCGGGCCGCACATCGTTGCCAGCAACGGCGAGCGGGCGGCTGATTACGTCGAGAAGACGGTCGCCGACTACATGAAGAACGGCGAACTCACCATTCGCGTCGATGTCGGCATCGGCGGCGGCAGCGCCACCGTGTGGACCTGCGACCTGACCCACGACTACGTCGCGATCAACTCGGACTACCGCAGTTGAGGGTGCGTTGCATCGCGGGCGGGGGCCAGCCTCCCGCCCCTACCCCTCGTCGCTGTCGAAGCGGTCGGCGTCGAGGCCGAGCAGGTCCCAGGCTTTCTTCATGTGCGGCGGCAGCGTCGCGGTGACGTCGATCCGGCCCTTGCCGTTCGGATGCGGCAGCATCAGACGACGGGCGTGCAGGTGCAGCTTGTGCTCGATGCCGCTGTCGACCAGCACGTCCTCACCCTCATACTTGTTGTCGCCGACGATCGGGCAGCCGATCAGCGCCATGTGCGCGCGCAGCTGATGCTGGCGGCCTGTCACCGGCTTCAGCGACACCCACGCCGCCTGATGGCCGACCTTGTCGATCACCGAGTAATGCGTCGTCGCGTGCATCGCGACTTCCTGCTCGCCGGGCAGCGCCTTGCGGACGCGATCACCGTCGGGACCGGTGGCCTTGACCAGCGCCGCTTCAATCTTGCCCTGCGCCGGCTTCGGCACGCCCTTGACCAGCGCCCAATAGGTCTTGGCCGCCGAGCGGGTCTGGAACGTCTTGCCCAGCGTCGCGGCCGCGGCCCTGGTCTTGGCGACCAGCAGAATGCCCGTGGTGTCGCGGTCGATGCGGTGGACAAGGCGCGGGCGGTCTCCGAACCGATCGACCATGCCAGCCAGCATGCCGTCGATGTGCCGGCTGGTGCCGGTACCGCCCTGCACCGCGATGCCGAACGGCTTATTGAGGATCAGCACGTCGTCGTCCTCGAACAGGATCATCTGCTCGATGGTCTCGCGGTCCGCCTTCGACGCGCCGGACATCACCTTCGGCGCCGGCTTGGTCTTGGCCGGCTGGCGCGCCACCTTCGGCACCCGGACTTCGGCGCCGACCTCGAGCCGCTCGCTCGCCTGCACGCGCCGGCTGTCGACGCGCACTTGGCCTGATCGCAGCAGCTTCTGCAGATAGCCGTGCGACACGTCGGGGAAATGCGTCTTGAACCACTTGTCGAGGCGCACCCCTGCATCGGCGTGGGCAACTTTGATGGTTTCGACCGGATCGGTCATGTAAGCACCTGTCTGGTCAACGTCAGGCCCAGGAACAGGCCGAGAATGGAAAGCACTACGGACGCCGCGACGTAAAGTGCGGCCTGCATTGTATCGCCACGCGTCATCAGCAGATAGGCATCGAGCGAGAACGCCGAGAACGTGGTGAACCCGCCGAGAATACCGGTCGCCAGGAACGTGCGCATCTCGATCGAGCCGCCGAACCTTAACGCGATTGCCTCGACCAGCACGCCCATCACAAACGAGCCGGCGATATTGATGAATATCGTCGACCACGGGAATTGCGGTCCCAGCAGGCGACCAAAGCCGACATTGACCAGATGCCGCGCCCCGGCGCCAATCGCGCCCCCCATGGATGCCAGCAGCAGCAGGCGCATCGCGTCCAAACCCTCGAAAGTTGCGGGAGGGTGGTCATAGGCCTTGCCGCGGCGGGGGGCAAGGGCAGCTAAACCTTAATGATATCGCCAGCGGGCGTCGAGGTTGCCGACCCATGGGTCCTCGGGCCAAGCCCGAGGATGACACCTTTGTTTTGGAAGCTTGCGCGTCTCACTTCCGACCGCATGGCTTCAAATAGACCTCGTCCGTCCGCTTCGCAGCCCGGCGCTCACCCTACCACCGCCGTCATCCTCGGGCTTGCGCCTACCGCTCTCCCTTCAATGATACGGATCGGCCGCATCGCGCAGGCCATCGCCGAGGAAATTGAAGGCCAAAGTGGTGATGATGACCGGGATCATCGGGATCAGCAGCCAGGGGTAAAGCGCGATCGACTCGATGTTCTGCGCTTCCGACAACAGCACGCCCCAACTCGTCACCGGCGCACGCAGGCCGAGCCCCAAGAAGCTCAGCGCCGTCTCGCCGAGGATCATGGCGGGAATAGCGAGTGTCGCAGACGCGATCAGATGGCTCATGAAGTTCGGCAGCAAATGGCGCCCGATGATGTGCGGCGGCTTCGCCCCCATCAGCCGCGAGGCGACCGCGTAATCCTCCTGCCGGAGCGACAGCAGCTTCGAGCGCACCGCGCGCGCAAGCGAGGGCCATTCGAGCAGTCCGAGAATGATCGTGATGCCGAAATAGACCAGGATCGGGCTCCAGTTCGCCGGCAGCGCCGCCGAAAGTGCGAGCCACAGCGGCAACTCCGGCAGCGAGCGCAAAATCTCGATCAGCCGCTGGATGACGTTGTCGACCATGCCGCCGAAGAACCCGGCGATGCCGCCGATGACAATGCCGAGGATGAACGACACGGTGATGCCGATGATGCCGATGGTGAGCGAAATGCGCGCGCCATAGACGAGCCGCGAAAGCATGTCGCGGCCGAGCCGGTCGGTGCCGAACAGGAACATGGTGCCATCTGTCGGCGGGCACACGAGATGGAAGTTGCCGGGCATCAAGCCCCAGAAACTATAGGCGTCCCCACGGCAGAACATGCGGATCGGCTGCGGCTTCGTCGTGTCGGGCGTGTACTCGCGCTTCAGCGTCTCCATGTCGAGGCGATAGATCAGCGGATAAACGAACGGCCCCTTGAACGAGCCCTCGTGGAACCAGTGGATCGCCTGCGGCGGCGCATAGATGAAATCTGTGTTGCGACGGTCGAGCGCGTAAGGCGCGAGGATCTCGACGAACAGGATGGCGATATAGGCCGCGATCAGCACCGCGCCCGACACCACGGCGATTTTATGCCGGCGGAACCGCCACCACATCATCTTGTAGGACGAAGCGGTGTAATATTTCTGCAGCGCCTCGCTCATCGGCGCGGGGCGACCCGGTTCGAACGGCGCGGTCGATACGTAGTGCGGCAGCCGGTCGCCGCCGGCCGGCAGGGCAGACTTGAGGCTCGTATCCTGCATCGTCCTACTCCAACCGGATGCGTGGATCGAGAACCGCGAGCAGCAGATCCGATATGAACATGCCGACCACGGTCAAGGTCGCGAGGAACATCAGGAACGAACCGGCCAGATACATGTCCTGCGATTGCAGCGCCGACAACAGCATCGGCCCGCTGGTCGGCAGGCTCATGACCACCGACACGATCACCGCGCCCGACACCAGCTGCGGCAGCAGTGAGCCGACATCGGCGATGAACGGATTGAGTGCCATCCGCATCGGATACCGTAGCAGCAGGCGGCGCTCGGTCAGCCCCTTGGCGCGTGCCGTCGTCACGTACTGCTTCTGCAGTTCGTCGAGCAGGTTGGCGCGCAGGCGGCGGATCATGCCGGCGGTACCGGTGATGCCAATCACAAACACCGGCGCCCACAGATGCTCAAGAACAGAGACGAACTTCCCCCACGACCATGGTTTGTCGATGTAGACCGCGTCCATCAAGCCGCCGATCGAGGTCCCGAACCACACGTTCGCGGCATAGAGCACGGCAAGCGCCAACAGAAAGTTTGGTACCGCGATGCCGAAGAAGCCGAGGAATGTCAGCGTATGGTCGCTCCAACTGTACTGGTGTGTCGCCGAGTAGACGCCGATCGGGAACGCCACGGCATAGATGAAGAGCACCGTCGCGAGCTTCAGGATGATGGTCATGAACAGCGTCTCGCCGACCACCTGGGAGACCGGCTGATCATACTCGAACGACCAGCCGAGATCGCCGCGCAGCAGCCCCGTCGCCCAATTGAAATACTGCACGTAGCCCGGTTGATCGAGGCCGTAGCGCTTGCGCAGGAACTCGATGCGGCCCTGATCGACCGACTCGCCCTGCGCCTTCAGCTCCTCGATGTAGGTGGTCAGATAATCACCCGGCGGCAGTTTAATGATGATGAACACCAGCATCGAGATGACGACCAGGGTCATCATCATCGTCAGCACGCGTTTGAAGACGTAGTTCAGCATGTCACGATCCCTGTTTCGCGTCGGCGAGCCAGAAAGTGTCGGGCCGGAAGACGCCGAAGTGCGCGCCCGGTTCCCACGAGTAGAGCGCTGTTTCGGGGACGTTGCGCACTTTGTTCGAGATCACGACCGGTTGCGGCACGGCGTTGATGATGCCGATGGTGAACACTTGGGTCGCGTTGATGCGCAGCATTTCATCCCAGATCGCCGTTCGCTCCATCTCATTGCCGGAGACCATCCAGGCGTCATAAAGATCGGCGAGCCGCTTGCCTTCCGGCAGGTCCGGCTTGATTCCGCTGCGGCCACTCGACGTATGCCACAGGCCCCACTGCGACCATTGCAGCTGGTCCTCAAGCGTCGGCGCCAATTCGTTGGGAGGCGTATTGGCATTGGCGATGCCGTTGTCGAAGCCGAAAAACACTGACATCACCGCCATGCCGGCCTTGACGCGCCGGCGCATGACCTCGCGCGTCTGTGGCTTGATGAAGAGCGCGACGCCAGCCTTGGCCCAGGTATCGCGGATGAGTTCGAGCACGTCCGTGTGCTCGGCGCCCTCGCCCGCCGTCTCGACGATGATCTCCAACGGCCGGCCATCGCTCATCAGCCGGATGCCGCGGTCGTCGCGCTTGAGAAGTCCCATTTCGTCGAGCAGGGCGTTGGCCTGCACGAGATCGAACTGCGTCCAGGATTTCTGCAACTCGGGTTTGAACAGCGGGCTTTCGGCCATCACCGTGTTGGCACTCTCGCGGGCGAGACCGTAGTAGATCACCATATTGACCTCGCGTCGGTCGATGGCGAGCGACAACGCCCGGCGGAACCGCACATCGCGCATCACCGCGCGCCAGCCTTCATCGGCGACATTGAGGTTTGGATAGAGCGCGATCTGCGCGCCGCGCGCATTGCGCCATAGCCTCACCTTGTAGTCCTGCCGCACCTCGGCACGTTTGAGCACGGTATAATTGTTGAATTGAAGCGCGCGCGATTGCAGCTCGACTTCGCCGGCACCGACCTTGGCCGGAATCAGCTTCGAGGCGGCAATCGTCACCGCGATGCGATCGACGTAGGGCAACTGCAAGCCCGCCTGATCGACCCGGTGATAATAGGCGTTGCGCTCGAATATGAAGCGCTCCGACGGCGACGGCGTGGTGTTGACCCATGGATCGAGCACCGGAATATCCGGGTTGTCGAGGCGCGCCGTCCGGTCGCGATTGAAGTGCAGGTCGACCCAGTCGCGACGCTTGCGCTTCTTTACATCCGCCTCGAGCTTGTCGGCCTTCACATAGCGCTTGTGGAAGCGTTTCAGGTAGTGTCCCGGGCGATAGATCATCAGCGGCGTCGCGCTGGCCAACGCGGGAAGGAAGAACGGATTGGGCTTGTCCCAGGTGTAGCGCACCGTTTCCTTGTCGATGAACTCGACCTTGGGCGGCCGGCCGTCGACCAGCATGTCCTTGGGCGGGCCTTCCGGGCTCATCTCCTTGTTGAGGATCATGTCCTCCCAGAAATAGCGGAAGTCGTCGGTGGTGAATGGCTGGCCATCCGACCAGCGGTGGCCCTTGCGCAGAGTGAATGTGAACTCGCGGCCGTCCTTCACCGTGAACGATTTCAGGATGTCGGCCTCGATTTCATATTTTGGCGTGTAGCCGACGAGGCGGGCATAGCCATAAGCCGACATGCGCTTGATGTCGGCCGGGCGCTCCATCAGCTGTGTCATCAGGCCGCCATGGCGTCCGGGCGACTTCTCCTTGCCATCGAAAGTGACGATCGCCGGTTCGGCCGGGACGCGCTTTTCGCACCGGCGGCAGCTTGCCGGCCTTCACCGCCTCGGCAAACATCGGCGGATCGACGAGGGGAGTTTGGGCGCGGGCTGTTCCACACGTCGCCAACGCTGTCAGAACTGCCGAGACGACCGCCAAAAGAGCAAATGCGTAGGTTGGGTTAGACCGGCCCAATTGCCGGGCGTAACCCAACATTTCACGGGTGGTGCACGTTGTTGGGTTACGGCCGCAAACAGGCGGCCTAACCCAACCTACGAATTCGAGTGCATGGCTGAAAGCAAATCCCATCAAGCCAGCTCCTTCACGCGGGCGTCGGCGCGGGCGCGGACGAAGTGGCCGGGCCCGACCTCCACCATGTCGTTCGCCACACCTGCTTTTTCGTCGAACGGCGCGGGCCAGTTCGCCGGATTGGTCGCCGCGCCATCGCGGATCAAATCGAAATCGAGCCGGTGGTCGAGATCGGGCGTCGGCGCCGAGGCGAGCAGTGCACGCGTATAGGGATGGCGCGGGTTCGCGAACAGGTCGCGCCGGTTGGCGATCTCGACCAGCCGGCCGGCGCACATCACCGCCACCCGGTCGGCGACGTAGTTCACCACCGCCAGATTGTGCGAGATGAAGAGATAGGTCAGCCCGAGGTTGGCGCGCAGATCGTTCAGCAGGTTAAGCACCTGCGCCTGGGTCGACACGTCGAGCGCCGACACCGGCTCGTCGAGCAGCAGCAACTTCGGTGACAGCGTCAACGCCCGGGCGATGCCAAGCCGCTGGCGCTGGCCGCCTGAGAAGCTGTGCGGGTAGCGATTGAGAAAACGTGGATCGATGCCGACCAGCCCGAGCAGTTCCTCGACCCGCGCGCGTTGCGAGGCCTTGTCGCCGATGCCCTGCACTTTCAACGGTTCGGCGATCAGGTCGAGCACCGTCATGCGCGGATTGAGCGAGCCCTGCGGGTCCTGGAAGATGTACTGCAGGTGGCGCCGGTAGGGCTGCCGCGCCGCATCGTCCATCGCCGAAAGATCGACGGCCTTGCCGCCGTCCCGGTAGACGATACTGCCGCTGTCGGTCTCGACCGCGCCGATGATCATCTTCGACACCGTGGTCTTGCCACAACCGCTCTCGCCGACGAGGCCCACGCACTCGCCCTCGCGGATGTCGAAGCTGACCCCGGACACCGCCTGCACCACGCGGGCGGCGGTCTTCTTCAGCCCGAAGCTCTCGGCGCGAATGGTGTAGCTCTTGACGATGTCGGTCACGGTCAGCAGGGTCGGTGCATCGGCGCGCACCACCGGGTGCTTTTTCGCGACCGCTCCGGGTGTCATGTCATCGGGGCCCGACAGCGGCATCAGCCGGTGGCTGGGATCAGCCTCGATGCGCGGCACGGCGGCCATAAGCGCCTTGAGATACGGATGGCGCGGATCGCGGAAGATGTCCTCGGCGACGCCCGCTTCCATGACCTCGCCACGATAGAGCACGACCACCTCGTCGGCGACGTTGGCGACCACACCCATGTCGTGGGTAATCATCAGCACCGACATGCCGAGTTCGCGCTGCAGATCGCGGATCAGGCCCAGCACCTGCGCCTGCACCGTGACGTCGAGTGCCGTGGTCGGCTCGTCGGCGACCAGCAGCGCCGGATTGCAGACCAACGCCATCGCGATCATCGCGCGCTGCCGCAAGCCACCAGACAGCTCGAATGGATAGCTCTTGTAGCCGCGCTCGGGGTCCGGGTAGCGGACGAGCCGCAGCATGTCGAGTACGCGGGTGCGAGCGGCATCGCCGGTTACGCCGGAATGCAGTTCAAGCGCTTCCTGGATTTGATCGCCGACCCGATGCAACGGCGACATCGACGTCATCGGCTCCTGGAACACGATCGAGATGCGGCCGCCACGGATGGCTCGGAACTCGGCCGTTGCCGGCGAAATTTTTGCGAGGTCGCTGACGGTTGCCGGTCTTGGGATCGCGGAACAGAACCTCGCCGCCGGCAATGCGGGCGACGCGCGGCAAGAGGCCCATCAGCACCTGGGCGGTGACGCTCTTGCCGGAGCCGCTTTCACCGACGAGCGCCACCGTCTCGCGTTCGCGGATGCGAAAGTTAATGCCACGCAGCGCCTCAAGCGCGCCGCCTGGGGTGTCGAACGCAACCCGCAGATCGCGAACCTCGATGATGTTGGCGCGGGCGGATGGAGGCGCGTTATTCATGGCAGTTCGACCTGCGAAACGGCGTCCATCGGCGTGATCCACTTGACAGCTGGATGCCCTTTCAACCGCGTGAACAGTTCATCGAGAAACGTCCAACAGCCTTCATCGTGCATCGAGATGATGCGTCAGCAATCCCGTCGCTACTTTCAACGAGCCTAGCGAAGCTGCTTTGCCCGTGCGCCGGGCAATCAAATGGTCGACAATCTTGTGCACTGATTTTTCCACCCCGGCGAACCCCCTCGTCGTTCGCCAGCTTATTATGTCGATCTGGCAATTGCACTCGATGATAACCATCGATTGGTGATCGGGCGCGCCAAATGCCGATATGGCTTTCAGCCCACCAAATTCGATTTCGCGGACCAGGGCCTTCTCGTAACGGTTCCAGGGGGGCACGAAGATCGGCACCAGATTGAAATCCTTAAGAAGGAGGCGACCTGCCTCGATCTCGCGGCGCTGACGTCGAATGTCCGTTGCGGTCCGAACTCGGCGGCCCGCTCGCCGGGGTTTGCATGGTTCTTGTGTCGATAGCCGTGCTGCAGCACCTCGACCAGCTTCTCGTTCCGCAAGCGATCGGCCAATTGGGGCGTCGCCGTCGCCGGGATCACCGCCAGACCCAGCGGCACCTGAAATCGATTGACCAGCGCCAGCATGCGATCGAGCGCGAACGTCGGCTCGATCGCGTCGTCGTCGCGCCACCAGAAGGTCGCGACGTTGCCCGCCTCGGACCAGCGGTCGAGTTCGTCGAGCAACGGCTGCCACGCCTGCCTATCATCTGTCATACCGCACCGGCCCATCGTGCCAACGCGGCGGCCGTGCCACGCGCGCCATCGAGGTTGATCTCATGCGCCACGCCGCGCGCCGCAATCGCCGTTTCCGCCGCCGCAGCCAGCGTCGCGGCCGTCATCCGCCCTTCTTCCAGAACGGTCAGCAGACCACGCCGTTCCAGTTCGCGGGCGCGGAATAATTGCTCGCTCTCGGCTTCGGCGGCGAACGGCACGACGAGGCCCGGACAGCCCGCGACCAGCACATCCATCACCGTGTTGTAGCCGGCCTGCGAGATCGACAGTCCGGCGCGCGACAGCAGTGGTCGGAAATCCGGCCGCGCCCGCTCGACGGTGATCCGCGTGTCGCGGCCGGCCTTCGCCTTCAATGCCTGAAACACCGGTTCCGGCAGATTGTTGCCGGCGAGCAGCCGCCAATGACGGCCGCTGAGTGCGCCCGCTTGTGCCGCATCGATCGCCGCCGCCAGCAGTTCCTGGCCGACCGCGCCGCCGCCGATCGACACCACCACCTCGGCATCGACTGGCCGCTGACCGTCCGGCACCTCGACCGCCGCGCCGTCGACCACATAGCCGGTGTATTCGATCAGGTCGTCGATCCGCGCCGCCGCCGGGAACGTCGCCTCGAACGGGATCACCGAGCGGTCGCCATGCACCAGGATGCCGTCGAACCACTGCCGCACCAGTCGCACGATCTTGTCGGTCTTGGCGCCGTCGGCCTTTTCGACCAGCACGTCGCGCACCGAACACAGGATGCGCGACGACGGCTTCGTCCGCATCATCGCGAACAACGGCAGCAACTCGAAGGCGAACTTTCCGCGCCCGAACGGATAGTGCTCGACCAGCAGCACCTGCGGATCGACGCGCGCAGCGAGCGCCAGCAGGTCCGCCTTCCGACGCGCCCACCAGATGTCATCGACCGGCCGGCCATCGGCATCGAGCAGCACCGCGAAGGTGAGGTCCTGGGCCTTGGCGGGCGGCAACTGATGCACCGTCGCCGCCCCGAAGTCGGCGAGCGCCACCGGCTCGCCGCCGAGTACCACGTGCAGATCGACATAATCCGCCGCCGCCCGCGCGATCGCCGCCGCCCGCTTGACGTGGCCGACGCCGAGCAGATGCTGCACGTAGAACAGGACGCGCGGCTTCATCACAGTACCTTCTCCAGTTCCCGGCAAAACAGCATGCCCGCGGAGCCCAAATCATTCTGTGACACGGCGCGGCGCGCGGCCGCGTCGCCCATCTGGCGTCGCCGGTTGGCATCGTCGAGCAGCCGGGCCGTGGCTTCGGCGAACGCCACCGCGTCGCGCTCTGGCACCAGCAACCCGGTTTCACCATTCGCCACCACCGCCGCGATCCCCGGACGATTGGCGCCGACCACCGGTAACCCGGCCATCGCCGCCTCGATGAACACCATGCCGATCGCCTCATTGACCGCCGGCCAGACCAGGACATCGGCAGCGGCCATGAACTCAGCCACCACCTCGCCCGGCTGCTGGCCAACGAAGCGGACGCGCCTAGCCAGCCCGGCAAACTTCCGCTCGATTTCGCCGCGCGCTACACCATCGCCGATCACAATCAACTGCCAGGGGCGATCGGCCAGCATTGACGCCGCGCAAGCCAGCACCTCGTAGCTTTCAGCCTTGTCGCCGGCGCGCAGCATGCCGACGGCGAGCAACCATGGCTCGGCTGCATCGAGCCCGAGGCTCGCCGCCAGTGCCGCGCGATGCGCCGCCCGCCGAGCCGCCGCCGCTCGCAAAGCGGTGCCATCGACGAACGGCGCCATCGTCACCATGCGCGTTTGCGGACCGATCAGCGGCCGGATGCCGGCTTCGTCCTTCGGATTGATGTTGATGACGAGCGCCGCCTGGCCAAGCGCCGCCGCCACCGCGCCATGACCTTGCGCCCATTTACCGTCCCGCTGGCGCGGGCTCGATGACGCTTCGGCGACGCAATAGGGGATGCCTAACGCCCGGGCGACCGGCGGGCCGATCCAGTCGGGCGCCTTATGGTAGAGGTGATAGGTCAGCCACAGATTGGGCCGCCAGCCGGACGACTCCACATGGCGCACGATGTGGGCCTGCTGCCAGTCGCCCAATCGCGCGAGCCGCTGCTGCCTTGCGGGGTCTCCGTCGCGATCAAAGGCCCGCAACTTCGAAGCGATCCGCACCTCGTGGCCGCCGGCGATCAGTGCCTGCCGCAGCATCCGCCCGATCAGCCGATCGCCGGACGGCACCGGACTGTCGGGCGATTTCAGCGGCGCGTAGAATGCGATTTTCATGCCGGCGCATCGACGATTGCGAGCCCCAGTTGCATCCGCAGCCGATCGGCAAGCCGATCGATCGCCGCATCATGATCGAACGCGGTCCGCACGCGCTTGGCACCCGCGTCGCCGAGCCGATGCCGCAACGCCGGATCGCGGATCAACGCTTCGAGCGCCCGGCCGAGCGCTGGCGCGTCACCGGGCGGCACCAGACAGCCGGTCTCGCCGTCGCGGATCAACTCCGGCACGCCCGAAACATCGGTCGACAGGCATGCAAGCCCCTGGCTCTGGGCCTCCATCAGCACGTTCGGCAGCCCGTCGCGATCGCCGTTGTCGGCGATGCGCGAGGCCAGCACGAAAAGATCGGCCGAACGGCAGGCCGCGAGTACATCTCCTTGCGTGCGCGAGCCCTGCCATTCGATGCGACCGTCAAGCCCGAGCTGTTTGGCCTTGGCCTGTAATTTGACGCGCAGATCGCCGCCACCGATGTGGGTCAGGTGCCAGTTCAGCTCAACGGGCAGCAACGCCAGCGCATCGAGCAGCACGTCATAGCCCTTCTTCTCGACCGCCCGTCCGACCGACAGCAACCGCACCGGCGCACTCGGATCGCCGCCGTCGCGGGTCTGCACCGCACCATGATGCGGCGCGAAGCGCTCGAGATCGAGGCCGTGATAGAGCAGTTCGACCTTGCCGGCGTGGGGCCCGGCCAGCGCCCGCAGGTGCGTGACGTTCGCCGCCGTGCAGGTGACAAGCCAGGCCATGTCGGCGATCTTCTCGGCCTTCTCCCAGGCTGGCGTCGTATAGATGTCCTTGGCGTGCGCCGACGTACTCCACGTCAGTCCTCGGATGATGGCCGCATAACGCGTGACCGACGCCGGGGTGTGCAGAAAGTGCGCATAGATGTGCCGCGTCACGGCTGGGCAACTCGTCGGCCAGCACCAGCGCCTGGCCGAAGCGCCGCACCCGATTGGGCGTCGGATCGCGCCACAGATCCCGCAGCCAGACGCGGCGCGCCTGCCGATAGCCCTGGCGCAAGCTCGGGTCGCGACTGACCCGCCACCAGGCGGCAATCACTCGGCGCGGCGCTTGGTACAGGTATTCGGGCAGATAGGTGACCGGCGCGTGGATCGCCTCGTGCACCGGGTGAACCTTGCTGTCGGTCGGCTGGCGCAGGGCGTAGATCGCGAACGGAATGCCACGGCGCTGAAGGCTCAGCAGTTCCTGCGCGATGAAGGTTTCCGACAGTCGCGGATACCCCTTCATGACGATCGCCAGCGTGGCCGGCACAACGGGACCGGGCATGATCGGTGCCATCAATGCCTCGGCACCCCGTCGCCAGCCCGCATCGATCCCAGAATTCGGTCGACGTTGCCGTTGATCGTATCGAAGCCTGCCAGATAGCCCTCGACCTTGACGGTCGATGGCGCCGGTTGCAGCGGCAGCGCCTTGATTGCCTCAGCCATCGCGCCGACCGAACGGCTGTCGTCGTCGACCAGCATCCGCACCAGACCAAGCTTCGACATGCGTTCGGCGCGAATGAACTGTTCCAGCCGGGGCACCGTGCGCGGCACGATCAGGGCCGGCTTGTCGGCGGCCAGGATCTCGCAGAACGTGTTGTAGCCACCCATCGCGACGATGGCGCACGCCTTGCTCATCACCCGGTCGAGATCGGGTACGAACGGCAGCAGCTCCACGTTACGGAGCACTGCGGCCCGCGCCCGGAATTCCGCCTGCGCTTCCATCGGCATGAACGGTCCCATGGCGATCAGCAATCGATGCTCGATGGAGCGATCGTGCTCGCACGCCTTCAACACCCAATCGACCAGCGATGCGCCGTCGCCGCCGCCGCCGGTGGTCACCAGGATGAATTTTTCGGGCAGCGTCGTGGTCGAGGGCTTGTCCTGCTCGGCATCGCTGGCGAGCGCGGGCCGCAGATACCCGGTGTAGCTCATCTTGCGGCGCACGGCGGCCGACACCTTGAGGCCGGACAACGGATCATAGATCGGCTCCGAGCCGTAGACCCAAATGTGATCGTAGAGATTCTGCAGCGCCGGCATGGCGGCCTTGCGGTCCCACTCCTCGGCCAACTGATCCTGATCATCCATGATATCGCGCAGGCCGAGCACCAGCCGGGTACCCTTGTCCTTGAGCATCCGCAGCGTCGGCGCCACTTCGCCGCGCAGTCCCAACGGCTCCTTGTCGACCAGGAATATGTGTGGCCGGAACGCCTCGGCGCTGGCTCGTATCAGCTTCTCGCGGATCTGGATGGCATCTTCGATCGAGATATCGAGGCCGCGCGGCGAGTACGAGCCATTGCGCAACTTGACGACGCCGGGAAACCTAACGAAGTCGACGCGCGGCTTGAACCCGTAGGCACCGATGATCGGCGAGCCGGACAGGATCAGGCACGAAATATCGCGCCGGTGATCGACCAGCGAATGCGCGATCGCCCGGCAACGACGCAAATGGCCGAGGCCAAAGGTGTCGTGGCTGTAGATCAGGAGTCGGAACCGGTCGCCGGTAGTCATCTAGGCCGTGCCCCCATCGTATTGGCCCCTGATCGTAGACAATCGCTCGCTGCTTGCCTGTGACATGGAGCAACCGTTCAGATGCTCATGCGCGATAACCCTCGCATCGCGCAAAGGGAATTACCTTATGCGGCACCTGGACCGGGCAAAGATTCACCGAGAAATTCCACTCACTTCACGATATTGTGTGAACCGGCGCACGCAGGCAATGACTTTCCAAGGTCATGCCATTGTGATGGTTGAGCGGACGGCACAAGCTGGCAAACAGCTTAAGTCAAGGGAATCAAAGTCGAGCGCCATGAACCCCAACTTGTTCAGCTACGTCTGGCATCACACTCGGCGCGACCAGCTCTGGATCATCGGCATCATCCTGATCTCGCTGCCATTTCTGTTCCTGTCGCTCGACCTGCCGAAACTGATCGTTAACGGGCCGATCCAGGGCCGCGCGTTCCAGACGCCCGACGCCACCGTGCGGTTCATGGAGTTCAAATTCACTCTTCCCGCCTGGCTCGGCGGCGCCCAACTCAATCTGTTCGACGGCATCGAACTCGGGCGGATGGGTTATCTGATCGCACTCAGCATGGTGTTCCTGGGCCTCGTCTGCATCAACGGACTGTTCAAGTATTACATCAACACCTTCAAGGGCCGGCTCGGCGAGCGCATGCTGCGCCGCCTGCGGTATGAACTCGTCGACCGGGTGCTGCGCTTCCCGGTGCCGCACTTCAAGAAGGTCAAGGCGGCGGAAATCGCCACCATGGTCAAGGATGAGGTGGAGCCACTCGGCGGCTTCATCGGCGATGCCTTTGTCCAGCCGGTGTTCCTCGCCGGACAGGCGCTGACCGCGATGGTGTTCATCATCACGCAAAGTTTCTGGCTCGGCATGATCGCGGCCAGCATCGTGCTGGTGCAGGCCTTCCTGATCCCGAGGCTTCGTCGACGCCTGCTGGTGCTTGGCAAGCAGCAGCAGTTGACCGCGCGCGAGCTTGCCGGCCGGGTCGGCGAGGTTGTCGATGGCATCACCGAAGTGCGCACCAACGATGCCACCAACTTCGAGCGCGCCGACATTTCAAACCGCCTCGCCCGCATTTTCTTCATTCGCTACGAGCTTTATCAACGCAAGTTCTTCGTCAAGTTCCTGAACAACTTCCTGGCCCAGCTGACACCGTTCCTGTTCTTCCTGATCGGCGGCTATTTCGCCATCCGAGGCACCTTGGACATCGGCCAGCTGGTGGCCGTGATCGCCGCCTACAAGGATCTGCCGGGGCCGATCAAGGAGCTGATCGACTGGGACCAGCAGCGGCAGGACGTCCAGATCAAATACGCCCAGGTCAGCGAGCAGTTCTCGCCGGAACCGCTGAAGGCGGCGGCGCTGCAGTTGGCGACCGCCGGACCGGTGCCACGCATCTCGGAGGCGATCGAGATCAAGGGCCTCACCGTCACCGACGACACCGGCGCACGCGTGCTGGAAGCAACCGACCTGACGATCTCGCCGGGTGAATGGGTCGGCGCCGTCGGCGAGATCAATGCCGGTGCCGAAGCCACCGCCGAGGCGCTGGCGCATTTGGTGTTGCCGACCGGCGGCCGCATCCGGATCGGCGCCCAACAGATCGAGACCATTCCGGAATCGATCGTCGGCCGGCGCATCGCTTACGTCGGGCCCGACACCTACTTGCGCAATACGACGCTGCGCGAGACCCTGCTGCATGGCCTCATGAACTATCCGCACCGTCCGGCCAAGAACGCCGAGCGCCACGACCGTTACGTCGCCGAGGCGCACGCCTCCGGCAACACCGAACTCGATATTGCGGCGGACTGGATCGACTACGACCGGGTAGGCGTCACCGACGCGGCCGGCATCGACGCGCAAATCCTCGACGTGTTGGCGATCGTCGACCTCGCCGACGATATTTTCGAGTTCGGCCTGCGCAGTTCCCCCGACACAACCGACGGCAGTGAATTTCAGGCGCGCGTTCTGGAAGCGCGCGTCGCTCTCGCCGCCAAGCTCAAGGCAGCATCGATCTCGCAACTCGTCGAGCCGTTCGATCCATCTACCTACCAGGCACAGGCGACGATCGCGGAGAATCTGGTATTCGGCGCCGCCCTCGATGCCGCCTTCAAACCCGACCGGCTGGCGACCAACAAGCTGGTGCTGGAAATCCTCGCCGAACGCGGCCTCGACCAGCAGTTGTTCGAAGTCGGACGCAGGATCGCGGCCACGGTGGTGGAACTATTCGCCGACCTGCCGCCGGACCATCCCTACTTCGACCGGCTGAGCTTCGTGCAGCCCGACGAAATCCCGATCTACAAGCTGATGCTGACGCGTCTCGGCGACCGCGACCTCGCAGCCGCCCAGGATGCCGACCGTTCACGCCTGCTCGGCCTCGCGCTCGGCTACATCGAACCGCGTCACCGCCTGAACCTGCTCGTCGGATGATATCCGCGCCAGCGTTGTCGATGCCCGTGCCCGAATGATCGAGAGGATTTCGGCCGATCAGCCCGACGCCGTCGCGTTCTACGAACCAGAACGCTACAATGCCGGCTCGTCGATCGAGGCCAACATCCTGTTCGGACGCGTCACGCACGGCATCGCCGATGCCGCCACCCGCGTCCGTCAGGCCAGCCGTGAGACGCTCGATGAACTGGGCCTGCGCGATATCGTCATCGCCGCTGGCCTCGGCTTCGTCGCCGGTCCGGGCGGCAAGCGGTTGACGCAGGCGCAACGGCAAAAAATCTCGCTCGCCCGCGCGCTGTTGAAGCAACCCGACCTGCTGGTCGTCAATCGGGGCCTCGGCAGCCTCAGTGCCGCGCCATCAGCGCGCGATCATGCTGGCGGTTTCAAACTACGCCCGGCCTGAGGGCAAGCCGAACCGGTTCGCCGTCTTCTGGGTACTGGCAAGCCCGACACTGGTCGACATGTTCGATCGGGTGCTGGTGTTCCACGACGGTCACGTCACCGCCGACGGAGAGCCGGCAAAACTTCTGGAAAGTAGCCGTCATCTGCAGCGACTTGTCGCCTGACGGTAATCGAGCATGAACCGCAACAACGGAACACTCCGATGAGCATTGAGGACGAAGTATCGGTGATGCGGCGCATCCCGCTGTTCGCGCACATCACGCCACAGAAGCTCAAGCTGCTGGCTTTCACCTCGGAACGGATGGCGTTTGAGCCGGGGCAGATGGTGTTCCATCAGGGCGAGGTCGGCGATGCCGCCTACGTCATCATTGAAGGCCAGGCCGATGTGCTCGTTGATTCTCCGAAGGGCGCGGTCTCGGTCGCGACCGTCGAGCGCAATGCACTGATTGGCGAGGTCGCGATCCTGTGCGACGTGCCGCGCACCGCCTCGATCAAGGCGATCACGCTCCTCGACACGCTGCGCATCACCAAGGCGCAGTTCCTCGAATTGCTGACCGAATACCCGGAGCTGTCGATCGAAATCATGAAGATCCTGGCTCAAAGGCTGGCCAAGACCTCGATCGAATTATCCGATGCACGCAGCCGCCTGCGGGCGCTCGGCTCACCGCCGCCATGACGGCGCCCAACATGCTCGATGCGATCGCCAGCCCGCGTCTGCAGCCGCTGAGGCTCGCCAGTGGCCTGACGATGTTCTCGTTCGCCTTGCTGCACTTCGCCAATCATGCGGTTGGGCTGATCGGCCTTGACGCGATGAACGCGGTGCAGGACTGGCGGCTCAGCACTCACCCATTCGACGCCAGTTCGTCTCGTGCTGCTGGCGGCGATCCTGACCCATATCACCCTCGGGCTTGGCAAGCTCGCGGCGCGCCGCACACTGCGGATGCCGCCGATGGAACTGCTGCAGATAGCCTCGGGCATCCTGATTCCGGTCCTGTTGATCCCGCACGCGACCGCCATGGGTTACTTCTCGACCACGACCAAGTTCTTCTATTCCTACACCTCGGTCGCCTATCTGCTGTGGCCGGGACAGGCGCTGTGGCAAATGTCGCTGCTGTTGGTGGTGTGGCTGCACGGCTGCATCGGGCTCAATTACTGGCTGCGCATCCGGCCCTGGTATCGTCGCTGGCGGTTCGTCCTGTTCGCTGCGGCGGTGGCGCTGCCAATCCTGGCGCTGACCGGCTTCATGTCGGCCGCACGCGAAGTGCACGCGCAGTTGGCCGATCCGGCCCTGCTCGCCCGGACCCGCGCCGATCTGCATTGGCCGACCGAAGGTGTCGGCTCGGCCATGCGCGGCGTCCGTGATATCATCTGGATGACCTTCGCCGGGCTGCTGACGCTGGTGCTCGCCACCATCGCCGCGCGGCGGCTGGCGAGCGCGGTCGGCGCCAACGCTGGCGGTAAGCTATGCCGGTGGCCCGACGTTGCGCGTCCCCGTCGGCCCGAGCTTGCTCGAGATCAGCCGCATGAACGGCATCCCGCACACATCCGTGTGCGGTGGCCGGGCGCGCTGCTCAACCTGTCGTGTGCGCATCGATCGCGGCGGCGCCGGCCTCGCCCCGCCCGAGCCGGCCGAATGCGCGACACTGACCCGGATCGGCGCTTCCTCGAACGTCAGGCTCGCCTGCCAGTTGCGGCCGACCGGCGACCTCGGCGTCACTCGACTGGTGGCGCCGTCCGCCGGCACGCTCGCCAGAACCGGTCACGGCGAGCCCGAGGCGGACGGAGTGGAGAAGGCGGTGGCGATCCTGTTCCTCGACGTGCGCGGCTTCACCCGCATATCCGAGCATCGCCTGCCGTTCGACGTGGTGTTCCTGCTCAACCAGTTCTTTGCCTCGGTCGGCGAGGCGATCCGCACCGAGGGTGGCTGGATCGACAAATACATGGGCGACGGCCTGATGGCGGTGTTCGGCCGTGACAGCGGCGTCGAGAGCGGCTGCCGCGAAGCACTGGCCGCCGCCCGCGCCATCGACCTCGCGCTCGACGAACTCAATCGCCGCCTTGCCACCGAGGTCGCCGAGGGGATCCGCATCGGCATCGGCATCCACGCCGGTCCAGTGGTGATCGGCCACATCGGCGACCCGGCGAGCGCCGCCCTCACGGTCATCGGCCGCACCGTCAACGAGGCGAGCCGGCTGGAGGCGCTGACCAAGGATCACGGCTGCCAGCTGATCATGTCACGACTGGTGGCGGAGCATGCCGGCATCGATCTGTCGCAAAGCATGACGGACACAGTCGAAGTCCGCGGTGCCGCGACGAAAATCGACATTGTCATCGTGCCGGCCGCGCGCGATCTTCAGTTGGGCGTCGGGCCGGGACCGGCCCGGGTGCGCGCCGGCGCATGATACTGTTCCCCCAGCGCGCCGACTTCCGGCCGAATTGAGGTCCGTGACCGATGCCGAGCCCTAATGACATGATCTTCGCGGCCTTGGCCTATCTCGCGGTCAAGCATGCGGTCGCCGACTTCATGTTGCAGACCCGCTATCAATGGTCGAACAAGGGCCGCTACGGTCATCCGGGTGGGCTGCTGCATGCCGGCATCCACATCGTCGCGTCGATGCCGCTGCTGCTGATCCTGCCGCCGCCGAGCCTCGAATATGGCCTCACGGTGCTGGGCGCCGAGTTTTTCGTGCACTACCACTGCGATTGGACCAAGGAGCAGATCGGCAAGCGCCTGGGCCTGACCTTCACCGACGACGGCTTCTGGCGCGCCATGGGCGTCGACCAGCTGGTGCACGGCCTCACCTACATCGCGATGGTGCGGGCGCTGGTTTGAAGCGCCGTTGGCCAGAATTCTCACCCGTCCCCGAAGCGATAAGCCAATAGGCTCGACAGCATCCGCGCGCAGGCTTGGTGTGGCGCTCAATCAACAAACGAAGACCGATGAGCGTCGGACTTCGTAATTGCGCTCGACTTTATTCTTCTGTATGCAGAATTTTGATTGGACTTGGCATGCATAGCCCAACATTGCGGTTGCAGTCAGAGCAAATCTACACCGCCCCGCTCTTCTTCAATTCCGCGATCTCGGCCTTGCTGAAGCCGAACTCAGCCAGCACTTCGGCGTTGTGCTCGCCACGGCCGGGCGGCACGCGGGTGGCTTTGCTCGGTGTGCGTGACAGCTGCACCGGCTGGCCGACAATGTTGAGGTCCTTGGCGCCTTCACGCGGCAGCGTTTCGACAATGCCAAGATGCTTCACCTGCTCATCGCCGAACACCTGGTCGATGGCGTAGATCGGTCCCGACGGCACACCGGCCTTGTTCAGAATATCGACCCACTCGGCGCTGGTGCGCTTCGCCATCTGCTTCTCGATCTCGACGTTGAGGCGGTCGCGGTTCTTGAGCCGCGCGGGGCCCTTGGCGAAATCCGGATTGGTGATCAGTTCGGGCGCGCCCAGCGCCTCACACAGCCTCGTGTAGATGGTCTGGCCGGAAGCCGCGATGTTGATGTGGCCGTCCTTGGTCTTGAACACGCCGGTCGGGATGCTGGTCGGATGATTGTTGCCGGCCTGCCCCGGCACCTCGGCCGCATTGATCCAGCGCGAGGCCTGGAAGTCGAGCATGAAGATCTGCGCCTGCAGAAGCGAGGTCGACACCCACTGGCCCTTGCCGCTGACTTCCCGTTCCAGTAGCGCGGTTAAAATGCCGTTGGCGAGGAACAGGCCCGAGGTCAGATCGGCGATCGGAATGCCGACCCGAACCGGCCCCTGCCCCGGCAGCCCCGTGATCGACATCAGGCCGCCCATGCCCTGGGCGATCTGGTCGAAGCCCGGCCGCTTGGCGTAAGGGCCGGTCTGGCCGAAGCCCGAGATGCTGGCATAGACGAGCTTCGGGTTGGTCTTCGACAGCGTGTCATAGTCGATGCCAAGGCGGGTCTTCACGTCGGGGCGGAAGTTCTCGACGATCACATCAGCCTTGTCGGCGAGGCGGCGGAATATCCCCATGCCGTCTGGCGATTTCAGATCGAGCGTGATGCCGCGCTTGTTGCGATGCAGGTTCTGGAAGTCGGGACCGTCGCGCTCGCCGCCGATGCCGTCGCCGCCGTCAGCGCCCTCCGGCAACTCGATCTTGACGACATTGGCGCCCCAGTCGGCGAGTTGGCGCACCGCCGTCGGGCCCGAGCGCGCCCGTGTCAGATCGAGAACCGTGAAGCGGGCGAGTGCGGTGGATGGTGCTTTGGCTGGCATCTCGTGTATCCTCGGCGGCGAGAAGGTCGTTGGATCGAGAACATCGGGCATCCGCGCGAGCGTGTCCATGCACTTGTCGCCGGCGCTGGCAAACCAGGGTTCCAGGGAGTGGACAAAATGAGTGAGATTTCATCGGATGAAAAGCTGATCGGTCGCCACGCCGGTCACGTCGGCCACCTGATCTTCAACAACCCGGCCAAGCTCAACGCCGTCTCGCTCGACATGTGGGAAAAGGCGCGCACGGTCCTCGACGGCTTCGCCGCGAACCCCGACATCCGCGCCGTGGTGGTGAGCGGCACCGGCGGCCGGGCCTTTGTCTCCGGCGCCGACATCTCGAAATTCGAGAACGAACGGGCGAGCGAGGCAGCGGCCGCGAAATACGGCGAGACGTCGCTGCGGGCCTACGAGGCGCTGTATTATTTCCCCAAGCCGACGATCGCCAAGATCAACGGCTACTGCATCGGCGGCGGCATGAATCTCGCCGCCTGCTGCGATTTGCGGTTCTGCAACGAGGGCGCCAAGTTCGGCATCCCGGCCGGCAAGCTCGGCCTCGGCTACGGCTATGCGCCGATCCGGCGGGCGGCCGAGATCATCGGCCTGTCGCGCGACCATGGAAATGATCTACACGGCGCGCCAGTTCAACGCCAAGGAGGCCTACGACATGGGTCTCGTCAATCGCGTGTTGCCGGACGGCGAACTCGACGACGTGGTGGCCGAGACCTGCGCCCAGATCGCCGGCAACGCGCCGCTGACGATCGCGCTCGCCAAGGCATCAGCCCGCGAAATCGGCAAGCCCGAAGCCGAGCGTGATCACAACCGATTGGCGGCCATGTCCAAGGCCTGTTTCGACAGCGCCGACTATTCCGAGGGCCGCAAGGCGTTCATGGAAAAGCGCAAGCCGAAGTTCGAGGGCAAGTAAGGCCGGCCGGCGAGCGGCCTGGGCTTCAGTTCAGCGAAAGCCCAGGCGTCGTCACGAGCACGCGCAGCGTCATCATCGACCCGACGAATACGAGCAGCGTGGCCATGAACAGCATCTCGCCGAGCGTGCGCTTGTGGCTTGCCCACCAGTCGGCGGCGATCCGTCGGGCACTGACATTGTCTTCATCAGATTGAAATGTGACGCTTCGAATAGGCATATCGGCCTCCAAAGGGTGCGACGCGATTGCGCCTGATGCCGGGGACGATATCGCCACTGCTCATAAGTTATCGATCGGGAATGCACGTCGTTCGCATAAGCGACGCATCAAGGATCGACGTTGCCGCCGGGGCGCTTCGCGCTGCCTTATGAACCCTTTACGCCCAGCATCGCCCTTCCCGATCGAACCCTTATGTGGCGAGGCCTAAATGACGAACTGTGCAGCATCTGCTGTGGAGGTTGTCATGAGCCAAAAACAATCGCGCCCGACCGAAGCCGAACACCGCCATACTCATTTCGACATCAGCGATCACGCATTGCAGATCGCAACCTATATCGTCCTGATCATGTTCGTGGCGATGATCGCAATCGCGGTATTTGGATTGTACTTGCATCACTGAAAACGACTGCGCCCGGCACCGTGAACGGTCCGGGCGCACTCCATTTACGTTCCACCCCGCTCCGTCGGAGCGGAACGAATATCGGCTCAGGCGGCCTGAACTTCCTCGTCGCCATCGTCGTTGGCTTCGGCCTCGGCCTCTTCCTCGGCGACCCGGCGGCCCTTGGCGCTCTTCGACAGCACCTCGGTGATACGCTGCACAGCACCACGTTCGTCGAGCTTGTCGACGGCTGCAATTTCGCGCGCCATGCGGTCGAGAGCGGCCTCATAGAGCTGCCGCTCGGAGTACGACTGCTCCGGCTGCGTCTCCGAACGATAGAGATCGCGAACCACCTCGGCGATCGAGATCAGATCGCCCGAGTTGATCTTCGCTTCGTATTCCTGGGCGCGGCGGCTCCACATCGTGCGCTTGATGCGGGCGCGGCCCTTGAGCGTCTCCATCGCGCGCTTCACGATCGCCTCGTCGGCGAGCTTGCGCATGCCGACGCTCTGCAGCTTGCCGGTCGGCACGCGCAGGGTCATCTTGTCCTTCTCGAAGGTGATCACGAACAATTCGAGCGCCATGCCGGCGATCTCCTGCTCCTCGATCCCGACGATGCGACCGACGCCATGCGCCGGATAGACGATGAACTCGTTCGTCTTGAAACCGTGGCGGGCGCTGACCGGTTTCTTGGAGGCGGCCGCGGCGGCGGCGATCTGCTGCTGGCGCTGAGCTTCCAGCACCTTCGCGGCTTGCTGCTGCGGCGTGATCGGCGGACTTGAAATGCGCTGTGCCGCCTGCTTGGCGACCGCTGCCGGAACACTCTTCGCAACGGCAGCCGGCGCGGCAACCGGCGGACGCATCTGCGTCATGAACTTGGCGACTTCCGGCTTCGGCGCGTGCGACTTTTCGACCACGACGGCCTTGGCGGCCACCGCCACCGGCTTCTTCGCCACCGGCAACACGATCGCCTTCTTGTCGACGGCCTTCTTGTCAACCGGCTTGGCGGCAGCGAGAGGCTTCACAACCTTGACGGCGGCCTTTGCCACATGCGCCTTCTTTGCCGTCACCTTGGCGGTAACCTTCGTCGCGGCTTTTGCAGTTACGCTCAACTTTTTTGCCCCATTCTTGTTGGTTTTCTTGGCAGCTTTCGCCACCACCTTCGCAGTCTTTGCAGCCGGCTTCGACGCGCTGCGCACCTTCGCCGTCTTCGCCGCGACTGACTTGGCGGAAGCTTTGTTCTTCTGGGGCATAGATCGCTATCTCACTCTCTAGGGGCACGCTAAAGCGTAAGGACCAGCCGCATCCCACGGCATGGCCAAACCAGTTTGGACGACTGGCTCAGCGTCACCCCCGCACGAACCCGATAGACACGCCCGGATGGCGCTCACTCGGATGCTCAAAACCAACGACGGTCTACGAACCTTGCGGCTCCCAAACGTCGAAGGCAGATCAGCGGTGGCCTTTAGCCATAGAGCTCCAGAATCCTAGCAAGTTCGCAAAACCTGACATTCAGGCGCGACCGACACGGCTGCAGGACCGCTAAGACCTGCATACCTGGCTGATCTTCGCGTTCTTGGTTCGTCTCCGAGCTTTTCGACTGAGGCACAAGTAACACAAACTTCATGGAAAAAGAAGGGCCGGCGCGCAATTGACTGCACACCAGCTAAAAATTCATCGCAAACTTCAACCTGAGCGTGTATTTCTTTGTTCAATTCTCGCGCAATTCGGCGCGCGCAAGAAAAACATGGTTCAGCACATCTGATTCGGCGTGATTGCAAGCGTTATTTGTCTTGCAGAATCAACTAATCGCCACTGCCCGGCTTGTCTGAAAAGTACTTCTCAAACTTGCCCTTTTCGTCGCGGAACTCGTCGGCGTCGGCCGGCGCGTCCTTCTTCGACGTGATATTGGGCCACTTCTCGGCAAAGGTTCGATTGACCTCGAGCCACTTCTCGATGCCCTTCTCGGTGTCGGGCTTGATCGCCTCGACCGGGCACTCGGGTTCACAAACGCCGCAGTCGATGCATTCGTCCGGATGGATGACAAGCATGTTCTCGCCTTCATAGAAGCAGTCGACTGGACACACCTCGACGCAATCAGTGAACTTGCACTTGATGCAGTTGTCATTAACGATGAAGGTCATCTGCGTCTCAGTCCCGGATCGGTGAAGGGGCGAATAGCGTTTACGTGGCACCTCGGTTGCGCCGCACCATGGCGTCTTGTCGCAAGTTCCGCCCCGCCACGTCAACGGCCGTCGATTACCCATGCACGTGGATTGCGGGGACATCATTACCAATGGCCGCCACAATCGTCTGCTGCATTTGCGGCTCACCGGCAAGGTGTTTCAACCGACGAGGACGGCCATGCGCGCCCCGACACGCCTAACCGCCATGGCTCTGCTGGTGTCGACCACGATCGCGGCCGCACAAGCCGGCATCGACTGGATGGGCGATGACGAAATTCGCAAGACCTTCGCCGGCATCACCATCAACGGCGTCTATGTCGACGGCATCAGGTTCACCGAAAGCTACGCCGATGGCGGCCGCATTTCCTATCGCGACCCGCGCAAGGCGATGTCGGGACGCTGGTCGGTGATCAACCAATCATTCTGCACGCTCTACGACGAGCATGTTACTGGCGGCTGCTTTAAGGTCAGTCGGCATAGCTCCAACTGCTACGAGTTCTATTTCCTCGCTGGCACCGAGGTCGAGGCAGCCAAACCTGAAGGCGCCCGCCCGAGTTGGACGGCACGCGGCTGGGATCAGGCCAAACCGACTACGTGCGATGAGAAGCCGGCGGTCTGACAAGCTAAAATCACCTCAACCGGCCTCTTGCGGCGCCACCACCCGTCGGTAGAGATGCCACGAGGCATGGCCCAGCACCGGCAACGTCACCAGCAAGCCAACGAAGGCCGAGGCGATCGAGATCGCCACCAGCATCGTAATCGCAGCGCACCACAGCAGCATCGTCCAAGGATTGGCCGTCACCGATTTGACACTGGTGACGATACCGGTGACGAAATCGACGTCGCGATCGAACAGAAGCGGAAACGACACCACCGAGATTGAGAACACGAAGAACGCGATCATCGCCCCGGCGACATTGCCGATCAGTAGGAACAACAGACCCGACGGTGTCGTGAGCAAATCATTGAGCAGTTCAGCGTCGACGGCCCGGAAGCCGAGGAAGCCGAATGACAGTAGCGCCGCGATATCCATCCAGATCACCAGCGCGAACGCCGATATCAGTGCCATCCAGCGCAGATCGCGCAAGCGAGTGTCCCAGATCGCCTGGAACATGATCGACCACGACAGCGTCTCAGCCCGCTCCAGGCGGCGGCTGACGTCGTAGAGGCCGGTGACCACGAATGGCGCCACCAGCACGAAACCCATCGCCATCGGATAGGCAAGGTAGGGCAGATTGAATTGCCACAACAATAGCAGAATAAACCAGCCACCAGCGGCGCAGAAGGCACCGATCGCCAAGCCGTAGCGGGGCGCTGCGCGAAAATCGCGGATCCCAGCTCCGAACGCCTCGATCAGATCGTCGACGCCGATCCTGCGTACTGCCGGCCACTGTCGAACCGGCACCACAGCGCCACCGGTTTCGCCGGATTTGCCTTGAACCATGATGCGTCCTCCCTCGGCCAGTCGTCCAGGATTCAAGCCCGCACGTTCACTGGCAAACATCGCACAAATCGCGCTTCGCTCAGCGATTCGAACGCCTTTTATCCGGATGCAAAGTCTTGCCCAGGATATGCTCGTCGCGGCCGATAACATGCGAGCCCGAGCCGACGATCAGCGGATCCGGCTCCTCGACAATCTTGTGGTTCTTGTTCGGGTACGGCAGCGTCGCCAAAAAATGGCGCATGCAGTTGAGACGCGCCCGCTTCTTGTCGTCGGACTTAATGATGATCCAGGGGGCGTCGGCGGTGTCCGTGTAGAAGAACATCGCTTCCTTGGCCTCGGTGTAGTCGTCCCACTTGTCGAGTGACGCCTTGTCGATCGGCGACAGCTTCCACTGCTTGAGCGGATCGGTCTCTCTCGCGGCGAAGCGGCGCAGTTGTTCCTCGCGCGTGACCGAAAACCAATACTTGAACAACCGGGTCTTCGAATGCACGATCATGCGCTCAAGATCCGGGCATTCGCGCATGAATTCCAGATAGTCGTTGGGCGCGCAAAACCCCATCACCCGCTCAACGCCAGCGCGATTGTACCAGGAGCGGTCGAACATGACCATTTCGCCAGCCGCCGGCAGATGCTGCAGATAGCGCTGGAAATACCATAGCGTACGCTCGCGCTCGGTCGGCTTTTCGAGCGCCACCACACGGGCACCGCGCGGATTGAGGTGCTCCATGAACCGCTTGATCGTGCCGCCCTTGCCGGCCCCATCGCGGCCCTCGAACAGGATGACGATCTTTTGCCCGGATTCCTTGACCCAGCTCTGGGCCTTCAGCAGTTCAATCTGCAGCTTGCCCATCTGCTCCATGTAGAGCGAGTTGCTCATGCGCGACTTGTAAGGGAACTCGCTGGTCTCGAAGTAGTGACGTATGGAGTCGGCATCATGCCGTGGACCGCTGGAACGGCGCTGAGGCTGCACTTCTTTCACAACCAGCTCGGCCGCCGGCTCAGCCACAACCGCCTCGTTTGCGACGACCGGCGCGCTGGCGCCAACCATCTCGGTCATCGGCTCAACCGGCATTAAACGTCCACTATCAACAGCTTTTCTTGTCATATTTGCTCGCGGCTCCCTGCTCAGACGGTCAGCAGAACGAACATGTCGCAGCCGCGCTTTGATTCAAATCAAGGAGCTCCCCCACCAGCCCGCCGTCGGCAGTTGTTCGCTTCGGATGCATGTCACACGCCTGCAACACAATTCGGATTTGGTTTCGGCAGCGCCAATCGAGGGGAAGGGCAGGCATAGTGCGAACGCGACCCGACAAGCATCGATATCGTGCCCTGTTCATTTCCGACGTTCATCTGGGCACCCGATCGGCACAAGCCGGGCCGTTGCTTGAATTCCTCAAGGAGACCGACGCCGAGACGATCTATCTGGTCGGCGACATCGTCGATTTCTGGAAGGTCAGGCGCGGACCGCACTGGCCACAAGCGCATAACGACGTGCTGCAGAAACTGATGCGGCGGGTGCGCAAGGGCACGCGTATCATCTTCATTCCCGGCAATCACGACGAAGGCTTGCGCGACTATTGCGGCCTGCACTTCGGCGGCATCGAGATCCACCGCGACACCATCCACACCACCGCGGCCGGCCGCCGATATCTCGTACTCCACGGCGACGAGTTCGACATCATCGTGCGCTATGCTCGGTGGCTCGCCTTCCTCGGCGACCGCTCCTACGAGTTCGCGCTGTGGCTCAACGGGCCGCTGAACTGGGCACGGCGCAAATGGGGCCATGACTACTGGTCACTGTCGGCCTACCTCAAGAGCCGGGTGAAGTCCGCCGTCAGCTTCATCGGCGAATTCGAGGAAGCATTGGCGGCGGAGGGCGCACGCCGCGGCGTCGAAGGCATCATCTGCGGCCACATCCATCATGCCGCCAGCCGCCAGATCGGTGCCTTGCACTATCTCAACACCGGCGACTGGGTCGAAAGCTGCACCGCGATCGCCGAGACCGACGCCGGCGAAATGATCCTGATCGACTGGTTGGCGATCACCAAGGCGCGAGCCGCCCGCGCCACGAAGACTCTCGTTCCGGAAGCCGCCGCCGCGTGACCCGAATTGCAGTGCGCGAGTTCGTAAATCAAGGAGACGACCTTGGCCTTCACATCTGATGTGCTTTCGAGAGCGGACACCACGGCGGCGCCGCAGCGATTGCTTGACCGGGCCGTCCATCGCCATCGTGCGATGTCGCGCGCGGGGCTGCAGGAGCGGCTATTCACGATGGCGTTCGGCAATCTCGTCTATGCCCAGATCTGGGAAGACCCGGTGATCGACATGGAAGCGCTTGAGATCGACAGCAACAGCCGCATGGTGGTGATCGCTTCCGGCGGCTGCAACATGATGAGCTACCTGACGGCCAACCCAGCACACATCACCGCAGTTGATCTCAACCGTGCTCATGTCGCGCTCAATCGGCTGAAGCTCGCATCGGCGATCCATCTGCCTTCACAGGCCGCTTTTCATCGTTTCTTCGGTCAGGCCGATGATCCGGCCAATATCGAGAACTACCGCCTATACCTGCGTCACCGCATCGATGCCGGGACCCGCGCCTACTGGGACGGCCGTGACCCGACCGGGCGGCGGCGCATCAGCCGCTTCGGCCGCAACATCTATCGCTACGGCTTGCTCGGTCGGTTCATTTCGCTAGCGCACATGCTAGCTCGCCTGCACGGCAGCGACCCGCGCCGTCTCGGGCGTGCGCGCGATCTTGCGGAACAGCGGCAAATCTTCGAGACCGAAATTGCGCCGTTGCTCGACCGCCGCATGGTGCGTTGGTTGATTGATCGCCCGGCCGCCCTGTTTGGTCTCGGCATCCCGCCGGCCCAATATCAGGCGTTGGCCGGCGACCATCCGGGAGGCATCGCCGAAGTGCTGCGCCATCGGCTGGAACGGCTCGCTTGCGGCTTCGACCTCGAGCAGAATTATTTCGCCCGTCAGGCGTTCTCGCGTGGCTACGATCGCGCGCCCGGCGGCAGCGTGCCGCCCTACCTTGAACTGCGCCACTTCGACCGCGTGCGCGCCAATGCAAATCGCGTCGACGTGCTCAACATCTCGTTCACCGAGCACTTGCGCCAGCAGCCACACGCTAGCCTTGACCGCTACGTGCTGCTCGACGCCCAGGACTGGATGACCGATGCCGACCTCACCGACCTTTGGAGCGAAATCACGCGCACTGCCCGGCCAGGCGCGCGAGTGATCTTCCGCACCGCTGCGGCGCCAACGCTGCTGCCCGGCCGTGTCCCCGGTTCGATCCTCGGCCAGTGGCAGTACGAGGCAGAGCGTTCGAAGGCCTGGACGGATCGCGATCGTTCGGCGATCTATGGCGGCTTCCACCTCTATATTAAATGCTCCGAGGCCCCATGAGCAACGCGATGGCGCCGGCAGCCGCCCACATGGATCGCATTTACCGTTACCAGCGGCACTTTTACGATGCGACCCGCCACAACTTCCTGCTCGGTCGCGACACGCTGATCGCTGGTCTGCTGCCGCCGGACGGCGGCACCGTGGTCGAGGTCGGCTGTGGCACCGCGCGCAACCTGATCCAGGCGGCCAAGGCTTATCCAAAGGCGCGGTTCTACGGTTTCGACATATCGGCGGTGATGCTGGAGACGGCGCGCAAGAACATCGCGGCGGCCGGACTCAGCCACCGGATCACGGTGGTCGAAGGTGACGCCTGCACTTTCGACCTCGAAAAGCTGTTTGGCTTGCGCGCCGCCGACCGCATATTCATATCATATGCCCTGTCGATGATCCCGCCCTGGCGCGAAGTGCTGGCGCGCGCCGCCACCCAACTGTCACCGGCCGGTTCACTGCAGATTGTCGATTTCGGCCAAGCTGAGGGACTGCCGCGGGCGTTCAAGGCCGGCCTCTATGCTTGGCTCGCCCGGTTCTCGGTGCACCCGAGCGCAGACCTCGGCACCGAACTGCGCCAGGTGGCGATCAGAAATGGCCTCGACCTATTCGTCGCGCAGCCGTTCCGGGGCTATGCGACCTACGCGGTAATGCAGCGCCGATAACGGTGGCGTGTTATCGACGGCGGGCAATCCTTTCGGAGACTGCCCATGCCACCGATCGCACCAGATGGTTTCATGGCCGTGCCGCCGGGCAAGGTCGCGACCATCGTCACTTCACTGGAAATGACCGCCGCACCGCATCCGACACCGGCTGTGTCGCAGCCTCCTGGCACCGTCCTCACGCGCATCGAGCATCCGGGCCTCGACTGGTACCGCCGATTGTTCCGTGCCGTTGGTGAGGATTGGCTGTGGTTCTCGCGGCTAAGGCTGTCCGACGCGGCGTTGGCGGCGATCATCCACGATCCGGCTGTATGGGTGCATGTGCTCAGCGTCGATGGCGACAACGCCGGCATGCTCGAGTTGGACTTCCGCTCAGCCGGCGAATGCGAGATCGCATTCCTCGGCGTGACATCATCCTTCATCGGCAGGGGCGTCGGTGGCTACCTGATGCGCGAGGCGATTGCGCGCGCCTGGGCCGCGCCGATCAAGCGGCTGTGGGTTCATACCTGCACTCTCGATCACCCTTCGGCATTGCAGTTCTATCGGCACATGGGTTTCCGCGCCTATGCCCAGCAGGTCGAAATCGCCGACGATCCGCGTGTGCTCGGCGAGTTGCCGCGCACAACGGGCCAACACGTACCGATTCTTTGAAGGCCCTACCGTCCCTCGATCTTAAGCGCCATGGCGGCGATCGTCTTGGCGTAGACCTCGGCCTTGTTCCACTCCTGGATCACGGCATAGTTGGCCGAACCTGGTTGCCACTGCTGGCCGGTCGCCCAGCCCTTCTGCTTGAAGTAGTTGGCGGTCGAGGCCAGCATGTCCGGCACCGAGTGGATCAGGTCCTTGCGGCCGTCACCGTCGAAATCCACAGCATATTTCACATAGGACGACGGCAGGAACTGCATCGGCCCGATCTCTCCGGCCCAACCGCCGCGCAACTGCGACGCCGGCATGTCGCCGCGCTCGATGATCCGCATGGCATTGACGAGTTCGATCTGGAAGAAGTCGCTGCGGCGGCAATCGTACGCCAGCGTCGCCAGCGAGTTGACGATCGACTTGCCGCCGTTGCCGTCGGCCCCATAGTTGGTTTCGAGCCCCCAGATCGCCACCAGGATCGAGCCCGGCACGCCGAACCGCTTCTCGATCCGCTCGAACAACTGGGCGTTGCTCTGCAGCTGTCGTTGGCCCTTCGCGATCAGCGACTTTGACACGCGCTTGGCATAGAACTCATCGAACGACAGCTTGAACGAGCGCTGCGAGCGATCGAGCCTGATGGTGTTGCTGTCGTACGACAGGCCGGACATCGCGGCGCGCGCGGTGCCAGCCGAAATACCCTGGGATTGCACCTTGGCCTGGAACTGTGGCACCCACGATTCGAAGCCGGACGCATCACTGCCGCAGGTCTGGGCGCTCGCTCCCACAACCGATGCCGCCAGCAGGAATACTGCGCCCGCCATCGTACAGGCGCTGCGACTGGTCTTCGCGTGATCGCTCATGAATCTGATCCAACTCGTTTTACTGGAAAGACAATCTGCCTTCTTGCACCCCGGTATAGCAAGCCAGGATTTCGGGCAGTGGCATGCCATATGTGATGAACATCCGGGCGATGCCAAGGCCTTGGTGACGGTCATGCGAATATGGTAATCGACCCGCCATGAGCAAAAAACGCGTTGGAATCCTGATCTCGGGCCGCGGTTCGAACATGATGTCGTTGATCGCGGCCTGTCAGCAGCCCGATTTTCCGGCCGAAATCGCCGTTGTCATTTCGAACCGCCCGGAAGCCGCCGGACTCGAAAGGGCCGCCGCATATGGCATAAAGACGGTTGCGATCGACCACAAGCAATTCGCCTCACGCGTGCCGTTCGAAATGAAGTTGCATGGCGCACTCATGGATCACGGCGTCGATCTGGTCTGCAATGCCGGCTTCATGCGGCTTTTGACCGGCGGTTTCGTTGATCGCTGGCGCGACCGTCAACTCAACGTCCATCCTTCGCTGTTGCCGGCCCTGCCGGGCCTCGACACGCATGCCCGGGCCATCGACCAGGGCTTGATGATCCACGGCTGCACCGTCCACTTTGTCCGCCTGGAAATGGACACCGGCCCGATCGTTGCCCAGGCGGCGGTCGCTGTCATGCCGGACGACACGCCGGAGACGCTCGGCGCCCGCGTACTGGTGCAGGAACACATCATCTATCCGCATGCTTTGCGGCTCGTCGCCGGCGGACATGTGCATATCGAGCACGAGCGGGCAAGAATATCGGCTCCCGTTGACATACCGCAAACGCTGATTTCACCGCCGCTGTTAACAAATGTTTAACTTTGTCCGCTGCGGCCGGCAGTCACGTCCGGTCCCACGCCCCCATACCGTGGTATAGTGCGAGCGCAATTCGCCGAGGTTCCCGTGAACGCCATGACCACTGCCGCCGAACCCCTGTCCCACGCCCAAAGCCTGGGCGAGGAAAATTCCATCTGGTTCCAGTTATCGCCGCTGATGAAAGCCAGTGGCAACCCCATGCTCACCTTGATGATGATGGGGGACCGCTACGGCGGCGTGGTGCCGGTAAACCTAGGCGGCCATCGCGTGGTGCTGCTGACCGCGCCCGAGCACATCAAGCGCGTTCTGGTCACCAAGGCAGACGACTACATCAAGTATTTCGATGGCCTGAAGCCGATCTTCGGCAAGTCGATGATCACCCACGACGGCGTGCTGTGGCAGAAGATCCGCATGCCGCAGCAGGGTGCGTTCCACCCGGACATGTTCGCCGAGTACATTCCCTATTTCCTGGCCGCCATCGACGCCAAGATGAAGCTGTGGAGCGATCTGGCGAAGACCGGCGAAGAGTTCGAGATGGTCGAGCAGACCTGGACGCTGGCCGCCGATATGATCTGCAAGGCGCTGTTCGACCGCGACATGCCGTTCAATCCGCACTTCGTGTTCAAGTGCGTGAAGGCCTACACCGACGTGATGAACCACAAGGCGATCCGTCTCAAGAAGACGGCCGGCGAGGAGTTCGAGATCACGGAAGAAGATCCGGCCAAGGCGGTCGAGGCGTGGTGGAGCGTGCCGCCGGCGGTCATCGAGGCCAATCCGCGCGAGATGCGCGAGCGCACGCTGCTCAAGATGATCCAGGCTTGCGCCGCGGATGAAAACCAGCCGGAGTTCGATCAGCAGCAGGCGATCGACGAGATCAAGCAATACCTGTGGGCCGGCACCGAGACCACGGCGCTGACGCTGGCCTGGGCGATGTACCTGACGTCGAAGCACCCGGAAGCAGCCGATCGCATCCGCACCGAGGGCGAGGCGGTCTACGGCGATCGTGCGCCGACCGCCGCCGACTATTCGGCGCTGGCCTACACCCGTGGCGTAATCCAGGAGACGATGCGGCTCTACCCGCCGGTCTGGGGCCTGATTCGCACAGCCGACAAGCCCGACGTGATCGAAGGCAAGGAGATCAAGGTCGGCGACAAAGTGGTGCTGTTCAGCTACGGCGTGCATCACAGCCCGAAATACTGGGACGCACCGGAGGAATTCCGGCCCGAGCGCTTCATGGGCAACCAGAAGCGCGTGCCCTACACCTACATCCCGTTTGGCGGCGGCAAACGCTCCTGCATCGGCGGCGCCATGAGCCAGGTCGAGAACACCCTCGCCCTGTCGATCCTGCTGCGCAAGTTCCGGCCCGAATACGTCGGCGTCGAGCCGCCCGGCATCAACGCCACGGTGACCTTGACCCCCAAGGGCGGCCTGCATTTCAAGATCCACGAGCGATAAACGAATATAGCCCGTTGAACCGGCGGCGCGGTTGCGCTATGCCGAGCCGGCGCGGACATATACCGGCTCCGCGCCGAATGCCTCTGTGGCGGAACCGGTAGACGCGGCAGACTCAAAATCTGTTTCTCGCAAGGGAGTGCCCGTTCGAACTCGGGCCAGAGGCACCACCACACGTTGGTCGACCGCATGGCTCAGGTTCGCCACTTGACCACCGTCAAGGCAACGCCGGGTTAATGCATGCGACGTCACAAGTCATGAAACCTGCAACACGCTACTCACGCCGCACCGCCCTCGGCCTCGCCGCAGGCGTCTTCGCGATGATCGCATCCGGCACGCGCGCGCATGCCGCCGGGGCGATCGCAGTCACAGTGCACAAGGATGCCGGCTGCGGCTGCTGCAATGGCTGGATCGAGCATCTGCGGGCCGAAGGCTTCGCCGTGACCGCAATCGACACGTCGGCGATGGCCGCGGTGAAGGCGCGGCTCGGCGTGCCCGGCGATCTGGCGTCGTGCCACACCGCCGAGGTCGGCGGCTATATCGTCGAAGGGCATGTGCCCGCCAAGGCCATCCGCCGGCTACTCGATGAGAAGCCCCAGGCCACTGGGTTGTCAGCTCCCGGCATGCCGATGGGCTCACCAGGCATGGAAGGCGGCACGCCCGAGGTGTTCGAGGTGGTGCTGTTCGGCAAGGGCAACCGCCGCAGCTTCGGGCGTTTTCGCGGTGCCGATCAAGTCTGACCCATATTGCGCGTCACCGGAATGACGGTCGGTTGAATGTGCGTGAATGCCACTCGTCAGCGGGCACGGTGATCGGCGGCTGTCCTGCAGCGCCTGCTTCGATAGCTGGCACGAGGGACTACGCATCGTGGCGCGCGACCAAGGCCGACGACCGCGGGTGGCGCCCGCCATTTATTTCCGCGGCATGCCGGCGGGCCTTGCCATGCGCGCTTGCGCGGCCAGCCGGATCGGCGCGTTGACGGCGCCGAAGCCTTTGTAGCCCTTGCGCTCGACGATCTCGAAGAAGAAGCCGCCCTCGAAGGTCTGGGTATAGGCCTGCAGGAACTCGGCATTGCCCTCGCGGTCGTACAGCACGTTGTGCGCCTTCAACTGCTCGATGCGCTCGAGCGTGAGGTCGGTCTTGGCCTCGAGGTCGTCGTAGTAGTTCTCCGGGATCGCCAGCAGCTTGACGCCGTTGGCCTTCATGCCGCGCGACCGTCGCCAGCAGGTCGTCGGTGGCGAAGGCGATGTGCTGCACGCCCGAGCCGAAGGCGTCGGCCAGGAACCGCGACGACTGGGTGTGGCTCGACTGCGAGGCGTTGAGCACCACCCGCAGCGCGCCGTCGGCCGATTGCACCACCTGGCTCTTCACCAGCCCGCCTGGATCGATCACGTCCTGCTCGCCCGATTTATCGAGGTCGAGCGTCGAGGTGTAGAACAGCAGCCAGGTCAGCATCTCCTCGTACTGCATCGACTGCGAGATGTGGTCGACGGTCTTGAGGTCGCCGGTGGCCGCATTGGCGTCCTCGCCGGTCGGCTTGAACTCGATATCCCAGACGCGGGCGAGATCGCTTTTGGGATCGATGAAATAGACGAGGCTGCCACCGAGACCGCGCACCGCCGGGATCTCCAATTCGCCCGGCCCCACCGCCTGCCGGAACGGCTGGTCGAGTAGCCGCTGCGCCCGGTCGAGGGTGGCGGTGGCATCGGTCACTTCGAGGCCGATGGCGCACACGGAGGTGCCGTGCGTGATGTTGAAGGAATGGGCGAAGCCTTCCTTCTCGGTGTTGACCACGACGTTGATCGCGCCCTGGTTCCATCGCGTCACCGACTTCGACTTGTGCACGCCGGCGCGCGCAAAACCGAGGCCGCGCAGCATGGTCTCGAACGCCGGCTGGGTGGTCTCGTCGATGGCGAACTCGATGAACGATGTGCCCAGCACCTTTGAACGCGGCGGCAAAGCGACACCCGGCATGCTCGCCTGACCGGTTCGGGCGCGCAATTGGTCGAGCAGGAAGATCAGCGAGCGGTGACCGTCGATGGCGACACGGCGGGCCGAGCCGGCGCGGAACTGGTCGTTGAAGATCTCAAGCGACAGCGAGCCGTCGAAGCCGGTCGCCTGCAGCGCCTCGACGAAATCGACCAGCGGGAACGCGCCCTGGCCGGGGAAATTGCGGAAATGCCGGCTCCACGACAGCACATCCATGTCGAGCATCGGCGCATCGGCCATCTGCACCAGGAACATGCGGTCGCCGGGGATCGAGCGGATGGCATCGAGCGGCGACTTGCGCGAGCAGATGTGGAAGCTGTCGAGCACGAGGCCGACCGCCTTGTGGTCGGCGCGGCGCACCACCTCCCAGGAATCGCGGTAGTCGTTGATGTGGCGCCCCCAGGCCAGCGCCTCGAAGGCGACGCGCATGCTGGCGCTTGGCAGCCCGCTCGCCAAGTTCGCGGAAATCGGCTGCGGCGCGATCGATGCCGCCGACGCTGTCGGGCGAGACGTTCGAACACACCATCAGCAGATCGCAGCCGAGTTCGGCCATCAGGTCGAACTTGCGTTCGGCGCGGGCGAACACCCGGTCGCGCTTCTCGCCGGTCATGCCCTCGAAGTCACGGAACGGCTGGAAGGTGATGATTTCGAGCCCGAGATCGGCGCAGCGCTGGCGCACGTCGGCCGGCGTGCCGTTGAACGACAGCAGGTCGTTCTCGAAGATCTCGACGCCTTTGAAGCCAGCTGCCGCGATCGCATCGAGTTTTTCCTCGAGGCTGCCACTCAGCGACACCGTTGCGATCGACATTTTCACGGGATGCGTTTCCTCTTGGTCGTTCGATGACGCACTCTTGCGACGTTCTGACCTCGCACCAGCATACCGTCAATTCCCGAGCCGTTGCGCTATATCAGCTAGACCCGAACCGACGTGGCAATGTTCAAGAGTTGGATTTCGCAATTGCGATCTCAAGTCAGCGTCTCGAACAGCCGGCGCTGCAGGTTCATGCGCGGTTCCAGCGACGACAGCAGCATGTGCTCGTGCATGGTGTGGGCGCCATCACCGTCGACACCTAAGCCATCGAGAGTGGGCACGAAATGGGCGGTGAAGTTGCCGTCGCTGCCGCCGCCGGTGGCCATCCCGACCAGATCTATGCCCAGCGCCGATGCCTGTTCGCGGGCATGGGCGAACAGCTTGGCGCCAGCCGGGCTCATTTCATAGGGCGGCCGGTTGAGACCGCCGGTGACCTGCACGGTGACGTCCGGATTGTAGGGCTTCAATTTTCGGAACATCTGCTCGAAATGCTCGGCGTCGGCGAAACTCTTCACCCGCATGTCGATCGTCGCCGTGCACAGCGCCGGCACCACATTGTCGGCGGTGCCGCCACTGATCTGTCCGACGTTGAAGGTGACGCCGCGGGCATAGTCGGTCATCGCCTCGATATCGACGACGTGGCGGGCGACTTCGAGAATGGCGCTGCGGCCGGCCTCGTGCTTGGCGCCGGAATGGGCCGGCCGGCCGTTTGCCGTCAGCACGAACCGGCCGACACCCTTGCGCGACGTGACGATCTTGCCGCCGTCGCGGGCCGGTTCGGTCACCAGCACATACTTGGCATTGCGCGCATGCGCCTCGATCAGCGCGCGCGAAGTCGGGCTGCCGACCTCCTCGTCGGCGGAATAGATAAAGCGCAGCGGCAACGGCGTCTTTCGCCCAGCGCGCGCGATGGCCTGATAGGCCGCAAAGGCGAGGTAGGCGCCGCCCTTCATGTCGTAGATGCCGGGGCCAAAGACCCGGTCGCCGTCGACGCGGAAAGGGAGATCCTTGATCGTGCCGCGCGGATGCACGGTGTCCAGGTGGCAAAGCACCAGAATGCCTGGATCAGCGCCGCCCCAGGCCGACGACACCACCAGATGGTCGCCGTAGCCGTCGCGCCCGGCGATGCGCTCGACCATGGCGCCGGCCTGCCGCCAGCCCTCGGCGCAGGTGTCCATCATGTGGCTGACGCCGGCAATATCCGCAGTGTGGCTCTCGATTTCGACCCAGCGGCGAATGCCGTCCAGCATCTCCGATTTGTCCGGTGCCTGCATCTCGAAGTCTCCTCAGCTTGTCCGCTCGGCAAGCCTGGCCCGGGCGCGTGCCGATGCCAACTGCTGCTCGCGGATGGTGATGAAAAATGCCGCGCCGATGATCAGCGCTGCGCCGATCCAGGTGCCGATGGTTGGGATCTCGCCGAACACCCAGTAGCCCCACGACGCCATCCAGATCAGCCGCAGATAGTCGGCCGGCATCGAGATCGCCGACATCGGCGATGCGGATCGCCTTGATGTACCCGTAATTGCCGATTGCCGCCGCGACGCCCATCGCGAACAGGCAAAGCCAGACCTCGAGGCTCGGCGTGACCCAGAACGGAATCGTGCCCAACATGGCGACCGGCAGGATCATCAGCGGCTGATAAAAGGTGATGGTGGTGACGCTATCGTATTTGGCGAGTTCTTTCGACATCAGCAGTGACACCGCCCACAGCGCGCTCGATCCCGCCGCCGCGATCGCGGCCCAACTGATCACGCCGGCGCCGGGCTTCAACACCACCAGCGCGCCGATCAACCCGACGATCACCGCTCCCCAGCGACGCAAACCGACCGGCTCGCCAAACCAGAACGCGGCGCCGATCGTCACGAATATGGCGGTAAGAAAGCTCAATGCGCCAGCGTCCGCCAGCGGCATCTGGCCGAGAGCGTAGTACCAAAAGCTCATCGAGCATACGCCAACCGCCCCGCGCGTCATCTGCATGGGCAAGTTGTTGGTGCGCCACGACACCTGACCGGGGCGGAATACAATCGGCAACGTTACCAGAATCGTGAACAGCGATCGCAAAAACACGATTTCGAGCGTTGGGATATGCGGGCTGATATAGCGCACGCCGATATGGAGCAGCGACGACATGACGCCAGCCATGAGCATCATGACGACGGCGGCGACGACCGGGCTCATGCCGAACACGGTGCCCTCGGGGCGGGCATCGAGTGCCGGAGTGGCCATCCTGTCGTTGTCTCCCTCGGATTGGTCGCGACCAGCATCAAAGCGGTTTGCGGGAGCGAGCGCCAGCCCTGCTGGGCACGGCTGCGCTGCGGCAGGCTCATGCGTCGGCGATTACTTGAAATGCTTCGACAGCTTCAGCGCCTGGCCCTGGTAGTTGCTGCCGAGGTCGCGGCCATACAGCATCTCAGGCGCTTCGGTCAGGCGTTCGTAGATGAGCCGGCCGACGATCTGGCCGTCGCCAAGCACGAACGGCACCTTGTGGCTGCGCACTTCGAGCACCACCCGCGCACCGGAGCCGCCGGCGGGGGCATGGCCGAAGCCCGGATCCATGAAGCCCGCGTAGTGCACTCGGAACTCGCCGACCAGCGGATTGAACGGCATCATCTCGGCGGCATACATCGGCGGCACATGAACCGCCTCCTTGGAGGCCAGGATATAGAACTGGTCGGGGTCGAGGATCAGCCGCCGGCTGTCGCCCTTGCCGGCGTAGATCGGCTCCCAATAGTCGGCGATCGCACAGGCGCCCGATACATTGACGTCGACGAGGCCGGTATGGCGCTTGGCGCGATAGCCGACGAGGCCCTTGGCATCGCCGATCAGATCCACCGACAGCGCGATGCCGCCTTCGATGTCCTCAACGCCGCCGCTGACGAGGCAGGCTTCCTCATGCAGAACACGCAAGGCTTCGTCCGAAATCTGCGCGACGCCGCGGCGCAACCGCAACTGGCGAGAGTGTCGAGCCCTGGTGGACAACGACAGGGAATGTCTGCGGGCAGATCTCCGCGTAAAGCGGCCCCGAATAGCCAGCCGGGATCTGATCGAACGCCGTGGCACCGTCGGCGATCACGCGGGTGAACACGTCGAGGCGTCCGGTCGAGCTTTTCGGATTGGCCGAGCCGGCGAGATCGGCTGGTAAGTCCAAGGCCTCCAACAGCGGCACGATATAGACGCAGCCGGTTTCCAGCACCGCGCCCTTGGTAAGGTCGAAAGTGTGCAGCAGCAGGCTATCGAGGGTCGCCTGCACCTTGTTGCCGGGACCAGGCAGGAAGCTCGCCCGCACCCGATGCGCGACATTGCCCAGCCGCAGATCGAGGCTCGCCGGTTGCAACTGGCGGGGCCCGAGCGGCGCCGACAGGCGGATCACTCCAGACTCGGTCAGCGCCCGCAGCGCCTGCGCCGGCAGCACGCCATTCCTGAGCTTGGCGCCGGCTGCGACGGCCCCAGTGGCGGTTTTTTTCACGGTCGACTTGGTCATGCACTCGGCTTTGCCCGCCACTCGCCGGATCGTCAAGCCGCGAGACGGTCATGCCGCCGGTTTTTCAACCGCCGCGCCGATCCGCAGGGACGGCGCGCACGTCACTCCCGTCTGACTGATCGATGTAAACCGCAACGATACGCCACGACCGGGTCGAGACGGAGATAGTCAGTCAGCGCAATTTCGGATAAATTGTGATTCGTCCATTTACTTCATGCAAACATTCACCAGTTATTTCGCGTCTGACCGCACGTCGTTAGTCGTGCCTTGCGTCGACAGCGTTCGAGTGCCCTCCCCATCACACCCAAGCCTCCCGAGGGTATAGCCTCCATGACTACGCTTATCGGCACGTCGGACGCCAACACGCTCGATGGCACTGCCGGCGACGACGCTCTGATCGGCAACCTCGGCGGCGACACCCTGAACGGTAACGCCGGCAACGACACGCTGTACGGCGACCTCAACGCCACATTCGGCACGGGTGAATTCACGCTGACGTCCACCGCAACCAATACCAGCGTGGCGACGGCCTATAGTGTGAACGCCAACTACAGCCTCGACTCCGATCCGCTGACCGGCGACAGCACGCTTTACCCGCATGTCACCATCACCGCAGTCGGCATTGATGCAATCCAGTATTATGCGATCACGCTGCAGGCCGGCACGGTCCTCACCATCGACATCGACAACACCGAACCGTCCCTCGATACGCTGGTCAATGTCGTCAACGCCGCCAATGACAGCCTAGCCTACGGCGACGACATTCCCGAAGAATTGCCGGCCGACCCCGGCTCGGATCCGGACGTCTATTCCGATTCCTGGCTGACGTTCACCGCCACGACCACGGGTACGTACTACATCACGGTGGCGAGTTTCTTGAGCGGCTTCGGCTTAGGCGACCCAATCGACGCGGGTGATGCCTACACGTTAAACCTGTCGATCCGTGGCGAGCAGACCTCATCCGGCAGCGCCGACACGCTGTCGGGCGGCGACGGTGATGACCATCTGACCGGCGGCCGGGGCAACGATAGCTTGAACGGCGGCGCCGATAGCGACACCGCCCACTACTACGGCAATCGTGCCAACTACACGATCACCGGCACCGTGGGGAATTTCACCATCGTCGACGGCACGTCAAGTCGCGACGGCACCGATAACGTTCAGAACGTTGAATTCGTGCAGTTCGCCGACGGCCTGTTCACGACGGCCGAGCTGTTCGCCCCCGCCTGCTTCCTCGCCGGCACTCTCATGCGCACGCCCACCGGCGAAACCGCCGTCGACAGGCTGGCGATCGGCGACCTTGTGCTGACCGCCGACGGCCGGGCGCTGCCGGTGAAGTTCATTGGCCGGCAGACCATCGTCACCCGCTTCGCCGACGAGATGACGGCGCGGCCGATCTGCATCCGGGCCGGTGCCTTGGGCGAGAACACGCCCGCGCGGGATCTCCACACCTCGCCCGGCCACGCCATGGTGCTCGACGGCGTCCTCGTCATCGCAGGCGCGCTGGTCAACGGCACTTCGATCCGCCGCATGGCCCGCGTGCCCGAGCGCTTCACCTACTTCCACGTCGAACTCGACGAGCACGCCGTGATCTTCGCCGAAGGGGCGGCGACCGAGACCTTCTGCGACAACGTTCCGCGCGAGATCTTCGACAACGGCGCCGAGCACATGACGCTCTATCCGGATGCCCGACCGATCCAGCAACTCGACCTGCCGACGGTGAAATCGGCCCGCCAGATGCCGGCCGGCATGCGCCAAATGCTCGCCGATCGCGCCGCAGCGATCGGGGCAATCGCGGACTTGGATACAGTGGCGGCCTGAGGCTTGACGTCTCGTCAAGCTGGAGTTCTGGCCGCGAGCTTGGACTTCAACTGAGCCGCGGCCATGGCATATCCGCCGCCCGCGCCGTCGACGAAATGCAGGTGATCGTCCGCCATTGCCGAAGGCACGATGCACGTCATCAGAGCTTCGGTCTGGCGGTACATGCCATAAGTGCGCGATGCCGCCGCTCTCCGCCTCGTCGAGCATTGTCTGCAACCGGTCGGCGGTCGCCGGCGCGCAATCGATCGTCATGCGCAAGCCGTCGTCGAACTTGCGGTAGTCGGTATTGAGTACCGATTGCTGTAGGTAATGGGCGGGCACGAACTTGCCGACGCGCCAGCCGGTGCGAAAAAGAACGATCGCAAAAAGCGTCTTGACCGCGAGCGCTGTTCGCCGCCAGGGCAACGATTGATCCCCCCGGCTCGCCCGCGCTTCGAACTCGAGACCCGATGGCGGCCAGCGGTACTTGAGGCCATCGGCGTTCACCGGATGACCTTGCCGCGCCTCGGTATCGCCGATCTGGGCCAACAGTCGCAGCACAAGCGCCGGGAAGTGATCGGACCGCGACGCCCGTTGCACCAGCAGCGAAAGCATCACGCCACGCCGGCTTCGCAGCGGCTCCCAACGGCAGGAAAGACCGGTCAAATCCGGGCGAGCCCCTGCCTCGGCCCGCGGAATCACAAACCGCCCCGCCTTCATCTGTGCCTCCGCCCACCCCACACCACCGCCGGAGAACATGGCATAGCTCGCCGAAGGCGAGGCAGCGAATCGGCCGACACGCACATCGTGGCCTGCCTGCCTGATCGCTGCGACTGGAACCAGAGCGATACGCATCTCAAGCGCGAGATCTTCGGCGACCCAGGTTGCTGTTCGCGCCATGACGTCGCGCGCGCGCTCGGCATCGGCTGCCTCGACCGCAAAACTTGCCCCGTCACCGCCGAACACGAATGGAAAATCTCGATGGCCGAGTGCGTTCATCATGCCGCTGATCAAAGCGGCCCCCGCCATGTTCACGGCCTTGTAGCGGCCATCCGCAATGGCCTTTGTCGACGCCACGATGTCGGAAATGCCGATGACACTGCCCTCGGGCAACGCAGCGAATACGGACGGGTCCACCACCCGCTCGAATGCGTCGAACGCCGGCATTCGCGCATAAAATCCCGACATCGAGCGTCCTATCTCATTGGCTTCGACGGTCGACGATAGCGGGTTGCGGTCGCCTGTCACCAATCACCAGCGCTTGACCGCCGCCCGCCCTCGGGCTACGGGACACGCTCACTCGTGGTGATTTGGCCGGCCGGCTTGCAGCCACGTTAAACAATTCGCTAAAGGGCCGCTCCAGGACAGCAAGGCGTTTCGCCTTTCGACTCCAACAGCGGTTTGGCCGGCTTTTCAGCTGGCAGCCCTCGACAAGGGGGCACCGCATGAGGAGTTCTAGATTGCCATGTCCACCAAAGACCTCTCCGATCCCGCCAACTGGTCGCCCGAGACGCAACTCGTGCACGGCGGCGTGCTGCGCTCGCAATTCGGCGAGACTTCGGAAGCGTTGTTCCTGACCCAGGGCTACGTCTACAAGGACGCCGAGCAGGCCGAGGCGCGGTTCAAGAACGAAGATCCAGGCTTCCAGTATAGCCGCTTCGCCAACCCGACCGTTTCAATGTTCGAGGAGCGCATGCGGCTACTCGAAGGCGCCGAGGAAGCGCGCGCCACCGCGACCGGCATGGCGGCGGTGACGGCGGCGTTGCTTGGCTATCTCAAGGCCGGAGATCACATCGTCGCCGCGCGTGCGATGTTCGGATCCTGCCGCTACATTGTCGAGGACCTATGCCCGCGCTTCGGCATCCAATCGACGTTGGTCGACGGCCGCAGTCTCGACAACTGGCGCGCGGCGCTGCGCCCCAACACCAAGGCGTTGTTCTTCGAGACACCGGCCAACCCGACGCTCGAACTGGTCGACATTCCCGGTGTTTCGAAAATCGCGCACGATCACGGTGCGCTGGTGTTCGTCGATAACGTATTCGCGACCCCGATTCTGCAAAAGCCGCTGCAGCTCGGCGCCGACGTGGTGATGTATTCAGCGACCAAGCACATCGACGGCCAGGGCCGCTGCCTTGGCGGCGTCGTGCTTTGCAGCAAGAAATTCCTCGATGACAACTTGCAGACGTTCATCCGCCAGACCGGGCCGTCGCTGAGCCCGTTCAACGCCTGGGTGATGTTGAAGGGGCTGGAAACGCTTCCCCTGCGCATTCGGGCGCAATGCGCGTCAGCGGCGATCATCGCCGATCATCTGGCGGCGAAGACCTCCGGCGTTGGCCGCGTGCTCTATCCCGGCCGCGCCGATCATCCGCAAGCGGCGATCGCCAAGGCCCAGATGACCGGCGGCGGACAGGTCGTCACGTTCGAACTAAAGGGTGGCTCGGCGGCCGGCGACAAAGCGGCGGCGTTCCGGTTCCTGAACGCGCTGAAGCTGGTCAAGATCTCGAACAATCTGGGCGACGCCAAGAGCCTGATCACCCATCCCGCGACGACGACGCATCAGCGCTTGAAGCCCGAGGCGCGCGCCGAACTTGGCATCTCCGACGGCATGGTGCGGCTGTCCATCGGGCTTGAGGCGGTCGACGACCTCAAGGCTGATATCGACGCGGCTTTGAAGGCAGCAGGTTGAGCGCTGACGACGTCGGTTGGGTTAGCGCCTCTTCGGCGCGTAACCCAACATTCCACGGGTGGTGTTACGCAAGTTGTTGGGTTACGGACGCTAAAGGGCGTCCTAACTCAACCTACGGCATTGCGCCGTTCGGGTTCGACAGCATTTTCCACGCCATGGCGATGCGGGCGGCGGCGGACAGCAGGCATAGCGCCGCGAAGACGAAAGCGAAGCCCGCGAACCACGCGGGCCACAAACAGAAGGCCGCGAACACCACGATGGTCTCGCTGCCTTCTGCAATGCCACTCAGGTAGTACAGCGACTTCCTGCCCTGCGCGCCGGTCTCGAGCTTGTGCCGCTCGGCCATCACGGCAAAGGCGAGAAATGCCGTGCCGTTGACCAGGAAGCCGGCCAGCAGGCAACTGGCCGCCAGCGCATTCGCCGCCGGATCGCGCACCGCGAATGCCAGCGGGATCGCGGCATACACCACGAAATCCAGCACAATGTCGAGAAATCCGCCACGATTGGTCGGTGCGGACTGGCGCGCGACCGCGCCGTCGACACCGTCGAGGATGCGGCCAGCCAGGAACAGTCCGAGGCCAATCAGGCTTGACCCAAACGCAATCGCAACAGCGGCCGTGACACCGAACGATGCACCAGCAATCGTGATTTGGTCGGCGCTAACACCTGCCGCGGCCAGTCGCCGCGCAACGGCATCAAGTGGCGGGTTGATCAAACGGCGCAGGCGTGCGTCAAACATGCGATTTCCTTTGCGACGAAGGCACAGCGCGCGGTTTGCGTCACCCGGCCCGAAATCCACTCCGTTGCAATATTCCCGGCCAAGGCCACGACACTGGTACCGCATACTCCGATCGTTGGGCCGAGCTATTCCTTTCCAGATTGTGGCAAGAACTAAGCCTGACCGCGACGGGCAAGGCTCGCGCGCAGAAATGCCGGGATGACACCGGTTCCCTGGTTTGGCAGTGTGGCGCGAACGATAAATCAGCACGCCGCCCCGAGGAACCCATGCAAGGCTTGTATTTTGAGGAATGCGAGATCGGACGCGTGATCGAGCACGCATTGCGACGCACCGTGACCGAAATGGACAACACGCTGTTCTCCTGCCTCACTCACAATCCGCAGCCCCTCCACATCGACCACGATTTCGCGGCCAAGAGCGAGTGGGGCAAGCCGCTGGTCAATTCATTGTTCACGCTCGGCCTGATGATCGGCGTCTCGGTTGGCGACACCACCGTCGGCACGCTGGTCGCCAACCTCGGCATGACCGACTGCAAGTTCGGCAATCCAGTATTCCACGGCGACACCCTGCACTTCACCACCGAAATTGCCTCGCGACGCGAGAGCAAGTCACGTGCCGATGCCGGCATCGTCGAGTTCCACCATCGCGCCTTCAACCAGCACGGCAAGCTGGTCGCCGAATGCAAAAGGCAGGCATTCATGAAAAAGCGCCCCGCCTGACAATATCGATCATCAATTCAAGGATCCTCCTCCATGCGTTCCCTCCTCTTCGTGCCCGGTGACAGCGAGAAAAAGCAGTCGAAGGCGCTCGATACCGGCGCCGACGCGCTGCTCCTCGACCTTGAGGATTCGGTGGCGCCGTCGCGCAAGCCTGCCGCCCGCGAAATCACTTCCGCCTGGCTCGTGAACGCGAAGCAAACCGCTAAGCGCCCGCGCCTCTACGTCCGCATGAATGCGCTGTCGTCGCCCTATTGGCAGGCCGACCTCGAAGGCGTGATGCCGGCCGGGCCTGATGGTATCATCCTGCCCAAGCCGAACTCCGGCGCCGATGTCGAGCAACTGTCGCTGACACTCGCCACACTCGAAGACAAGTTCGGGCTCGTGCATGGCGTGACCCGCATCCTGCCGATCGCCACCGAAGTGCCTATGTCGGTGCTGCAGATGCCAACCTACGTCGGCGCCAGTACGCGAATGATTGGCCTCACCTGGGGCGCGGAGGATCTTGGCGCCGAAATCGGTGCTAGCGCCAACCGCCATGCGGATGGCACCTTCACCACGCCGTTCCAGTTAGCCCGCGACCTTACGCTGTTCACAGCTTGCGCGGCGGGCGTGCTACCGCTCGACACCGTGTTCATCAACTTCCGTGATCCCGCAGGCCTGAAGCGCGAGGCCGAAGCCGCCGCCCGCGATGGCTTTGTCGGCAAGCTCGCGATCCATCCGGATCAGGTGGCGGTGATCAACGCCGCTTTCACGCCAACTGCGGATGCGGTGGCACATGCCAAGGCGGTTGTGAAGCTGTTCGAGGACAACCCAGGCTCGGGGGCGCTATCGATGAACGGCCAGATGGTCGACATTCCGCACCTGAAACATGCCGAGCGTCTGTTGGCACGGGCGGCACTGGCCGCATGATCACGGTCGGTGTCGGCGGGATTATTCAGCGTCCGGCGCCGACCGTTCGGACATCGCGAAGCTCGCCCATATGCAGGCGAGGAAGGCGAACATGATGGCCGCGATCACCGCACTGGTCCAAAACGTCAAAGGGCGGCCCAGCGCCCAGGCACCGGCGGAGAGCATCACTGTCCAGAAGATCGTAGGCGCGACGGCAACAATCGAAAGCCCGATCAACCGCCCGGTGAGAACGCTTGTATCATGGGTCTGGGGACCGTCTGTCATGGCCATCGCTGCTTGACCGTTAATCATGTCCCGCTCGCCACCTAAACGCGTCGACCACCACGCTTGTTCCACCGTAGGGTAACGAGCCCGCGTAAACGACAAATTAAAACGACGCCTCGAATTGCAAATGGACGCCAATTCGGCTCACCGCACAAACAGTCTCGACGACAATGGCCGTTCGGCGCACATTCGGTTCCGTCATCCCCACACCCCATGCGAGAGATGCAGACGCCATGTCCGAGACCTACGAAATCCTTGCCCTGAAGTACGCGACCCACGCCAATCGCACCCGCTTCGACAACTTCATGTCGGCCGACGATCACGCCACAATCCAACCGATCGACTATTTCGTCTGGGTAATCCGCAATGCCAACCGCACGATCCTGGTCGACACTGGATTCGATCACGCCGAGGCCAAGTTGCGCGGCCGCACGCTCGATCTAGAGCCGCAAGAGATGTTGAAGCGCGTCGGCATCGAGGCGGCGAAAATCGAGACGGTTGTCATTTCGCATCTGCATTACGACCACGCCGGCACGCTCGACCAGTACGGCCACGCCAAATTCCACATCCAGGAAGCCGAGATGGCCTACGCCACCGGCCCGTGCATGTGCGAGGACGCGATGCGCAAGCCGTTCACCGTCGATCACGTCTGCAGCTTGGTGAAGAAAGTGTATTCGGGCCGCGTCGCTTTCCACAACGGCGATGGCGAAGTCGCGCCTGGCGTCACCGTGCACAAGACCGGCGGCCATTCGAAGGGTCTGCAGAGCGTGCGGGTGATGACAGCAAATGGCCCGGTGGTGCTAGCCTCCGATGCCACGCACCTCTACGAGAACATCGACCGCCGCAAGCCGTTTTCGATCACGGTCGACGTCGAGGAAACCTTGAAGACCTACACCCGATTGGAGCAATTAGCCGGTAGCCGCGCCCGCGTGGTGCCGGGCCACGATCCCCTCGTCCTCAAGCGCTTCCCGGCCTGGAAGCCCGAGACCGAGGGCACCGTCCACCGTCTTGACCTGCCGGCCAAGAGCGCTTGACGTCCAATCGATCTGCTCCGGTCACGCCAACCCAAGCCGGAGCAGGTCGTGCACGTGCACGAGGCCGACCGGCACCCCCTTGTCGACGACGAACAGCGCCGTGATCCGCGACGAATTAATCTGTTCGAGCGCCGCAGAAGCGAGCAAGGTCGGCGCGATCGTCTTCGGTTTGCGCGTCATGATCTGACCGGTGGTGGAGGTCAGCAGGTCCTTGCCCATGTGCCGGCGCAAGTCGCCATCAGTGATGATGCCGACGAATTTGCCCGCGCCATCGACAATACCGAGACAACCGAGCGCCTTCGCCGTCATGATGACGAGCGCCTGCCCCATGATGTCATCCTCGCGCGCCAGCGGCAGGCGCTCATCGGTGTGCATGACGTCGGCGACGAACTTGAGCTTCGAGCCAAGCGAGCCGCCGGGATGAAAATCCTTGAAATGATGCGCGGTAAAGCCCTTGGCCTCCATCAGCGCGACCGCGATGCAGTCACCCATGGCGAGTTGCATCGTCGTCGAGGTGGTTGGCGCCAGCCCATGCGGGCAGGCCTCCGCCGCGCGCGGCAATTCGAGTACCACGTTGGCCGCGCGTCCGAGCGCGCTACTCGACCGCGACGTCAGCGCGATCAGTGGCACCGCGAACCGGCCTGCGAAGGTCAAGATGTTCGATAACTCGACCGTCTCACCCGACCACGAAATAGCCAGGATGCAGTCCTCGCGTGTAATCATGCCGAGATCACCATGCGAGGCTTCCGTCGGATGGACGAAATGAGCCGGCGTGCCCGTGGACGCGAAGGTGGCGGCGATCTTCTGGCCGACATGGCCGCTCTTGCCGATGCCGGTGACGATCACGCGCCCCTTTGTCGCGTGCAGTATCTCGATCGCTTGCGCAAACGCGGCTCCAAGGCCATTGCCGAGGGCGTCGCGCAGCGCGCTCAAACCTAGCGCCTCGGTTTCGAGGGTGCGGCTGGCCGATGCGATTGCATCTCGTGCACGCTCATTTTCCGGGTGCGCCTCGCGGTTCGCAGCTGTCGCCGTCGTCATTGCCTGGAACTCCCGGAGTGCCCACGGATTCGCGGGACTCATTAATCATAGCAAACGCCGGCCCCACGACCAAATCCGAGCGGCAGCTTATTCAGAAACCGAACACTGTTGTGCCTTGGTTCGGCGCAAAATCTGCAAACAATGGTGGAAACCATGACGATGGTCCGATAAGGCGGACGCCTGACCATTGTTGCGGCTGCCGGCTGCCCGTCATAAGTCTGTGATAACCGCCCCTGCCATCCCCTAAACGGAGTACTCCCCATGTTCGACGCGAAAAGCCTTCTCGAAGCTCTGGTGAAGGGCGCAGCCCCGGCGCAGCCGCAAGCCCAGGCCGGCGGCATGGGTGGCCTCGGTGATCTGCTCGGCCAGATCATGGGCGGCGGCGCGCAGCCGGGCGGCCATGCCGCGCCCCAGGCAGCACCCGGCGGCATGGGCGGTCTCGGCGACCTGCTCGGCAAGATGATGCAGGGTGGCGGCGCGCCGCAGTCCGGTGCTCCGGCTGGCGGCCAGAGCGGCGGCATGGGCGGTCTTGAGGATATGTTGCGCAAGATGATGCCGGCCGGCGGCACGCCGCAAGGCGGCGGACAATCGGCTCCGGGAGCGGGCGGCATGGGCGGCCTCGGTGACATCCTTGGCAAGCTCGGCGGCGCTGGTGGCGCCCCGCGGACAGGGCGGCGGTCTCGCTGACATCCTCGGCCAGATCCTCGGGCAGGCGACCTCCGGCGTGAAAGAAGGCGCGCAGCAGATCGAGCAGCATACCGGCCTTGGCGGTCGCGCTCGCGAAGCGGTGACGCAGCAGACCGGCCAGTCACCGGAAGAGCTGATGGCCAAGCTGAAAGATCTGATCGCCCAGCATCAGATGGGTGCGGCTGCGACCGCTGGTGGCCTCGGTGCCGTCGTGCTCGGCACCAAGACCGGCCGCTCGGCAGCACTCGGCGCCGCCAAGCTCGGTGCGCTCGCCCTGATTGGCGGCCTCGCGTACAAGGCCTATCAGAATTATTCGCAGGGCAAGCCGATGATCGGTGGCGGCGCCGGGTTCATGGCCGAGCAGGCCCCGACCGGCTCGGGCTTCGAGCCACAGGCAATCACCAATGACGCGGCCGTGCTCTACATTCGCGCCATGATCGCCGCCGCCGCCGCCGACGGTCGCATCGACGCGGCCGAACAGCAAAAAATCCTCGGCGGCCTGAAGCAGGCCGGCGTCGAGCAGGGTGCCCGCGAGTTCCTGCAGAACGAGATCCAGAACCCGGCCACCGCCGATCAACTGGCGGCTGCCTGCCAGTCGGGCGAGCAGGCGGTGCAGGTGTTCACTGCAGCGCGTATCGCTATCGATATCGACAGCAATGAAGAGAACGACTTCCTGGTCGATCTCGCCACCAAACTCGGCATCGATGAGAAGCTCGCCCAGCACATCGACGCCGCCGCCAGCGCCCAAACGGCATAACAGCGGATCGAGATTGCGGCACGAACACCAACGGCCCATCTCGCGATGGGCCGTTTTGCTTTCAACCGAGCACCTACTTCCACCAGCCGTTTACGAATGCCTTGATCAGCGAACGGGCGATCGCCTGCTGGCCCGGCACCCAATAGTTCTGCGGATGCTTCTTATCGAGCATCAACCGAATCTCGTCGCGGGTGAACCAGCGCGCTTCCTCGATCTCGTTCGGATCGATCTTGATCTCGGTCGAGTTCGCCATGGCGAGGGCACCTAGCATCAGCGAGTGCGGGAACGGCCACGGCTGGCACGAATGGTAGCGCACCTCGCCGATGTCGAGACCGGCTTCCTCGAAGATCTCGCGCCGCACAGCGTGTTCCAAGTCCTCGCCCGGCTCGATGAAGCCGGCGAGCGTCGAATACATCCTGGGCTCCTTCTGGAACCGCCCCTCATGCCCGAGCAGACAGCGTTCGCCGTCGGTGACAAGCATAATGACCACCGGGTCGGTACGCGGAAAATGTTCCTGTCCGCAAGCCCAGCACTTGCGCTTCCACCCGCCGTCCTTGATCATCGTCGTGCCGCCGCAGCGACCACAGCAATGGGCGCCCTCGTGCCAGTGGGTGAGCGACTTGGCTTGGCCGACCAGCGACAACTCGTCGGCGCTCATCGCTCCTTGCATGGCGAGCGTGCGCAGATCAACGATCGGCCGCATCATCGCCGCACCACCTGGCGCGTTCTTGGCCCGGTGCTCGGTGACGGCGACGGCGAAATAGCCGGTGCCGGTCTGGCGATCAACACCGAGAAAAAGCGCGTCCGAAGTCGGCAACCCGAGGTTCTGCAGTTCGTCCTGGGTGAACCAGCGAATCGATGCCTCGGACTTCTCCTCGTTCGAGATAATCACCGGTTTGGCGTCCGCCAATACCAGGAAACGGGCGGACGGCGCATTGCGCAGGCCATTCAGATAGGCTTCGTCGCCACGCTTCATCCCCATGCGATCAAGCACGGTCGTCGTCCTGAGTGTCGGGATCATTCGGCTCTCCAACCCTTGCCTGCCAATCTCTGGCGACACAGAGCACAGTCGGACCCGCTCCCGCAACGGGCAAAGGCAATGTCCGTGACACGGCGAGCAACTGCCGGTAGCTTTTGCAGCTTCGCCATCACCCGCCACCGGGAATTTCACCTTTGGACATCTACGTCTTTCTCGCCGTCATGGCGTCGGCCGCCATGCATGCCGGCTGGAACGCACTGCTGAAGGGCGGCGGCGATCCATTCGACAGCATGGCGCGGATCAGCGCCGCCGGCGGTGTCATCGCGGCTGTCGGAGTGTGGTTCGTGCAGTGGCCATTGACGGCCGCCTGGCCCTGGATCGCAGTCTCGTGGGGACTACACGCCGCCTACCGCTACTTTTTGATCGCCGCTTACCGCGCCGGCGACCTTTCGCATGTCTACCCGATCGCGCGCGGCACCGCGCCGCTGCTGACGGCCATCGGCACCGCACTGCTGCTAGGCGAGACGCTCTCTCTGCTGGGCTACGCTGGCGTCGCGGCCCTCGCCTCCGGCGTCTTCCTGATGTCACTAAAAGGCAGCCGCGGCGGTGGCTTCGAGCTGCATGCCGTCGGCTACGCGCTCGCCACTGCAATCACGATCTGCGGCTACACCATCGTCGACGGTCACGGCGCACGCATCAATGGCTCGGCGGCGAGTTTCATCCTGTGGGAGATGTTTGGCAACGCCATCATCATGGCGGCAACGGCATTGCATGTACGCGGTCCGTCGGTCTACGCGACCTTGCGGACGCAATGGCCGTCGGCAATCGGCGCCGCCGCGATGTCAACCACCGCTTACATCATTGTCACCTGGGCGATGACCAAGGCACCGATCGCCCTTGTTGCCGCGTTACGCGAAACCGGCGTGCTGTTTGCCGCCCTGATCGGCGTGCTGTTCCTCGGCGAGCCGATGACCCGTTGGCGCTGGATTGCCGCCGCCGTCATAGTCAGCGGCGTGGTTATGCTGCGGCTGAGTTGATTGTGAATGCGATGGTCTTTGCCGGCCCACGCCGACACGCAAGGACAATCAAAACAACGGAGCCAGCGCCGTCCGGATTGCGCTTTCGTCCAAATCCTTGGTGATGAACACGATCTTTGAGCGCCGGTCGGCGGAGGGCCAGGCCGGTAGCTGCTCGGCCGGATAGAACGCCTGGTTGACGCCATGAATGACGACCGGCAGTTCCTCCCCATCGATATCGAGAATGCCCTTCATGCGCAGGATCTTGGCGCCGTAGACCATGCGCACGGCCTCCATCAGTCCTTCAAGCTTGCGGCCATCTAGCGGCTTGTCGAACGTCAATGCGAACGATCGGATGCCGTGTAGATGCGTCGAGACCGCCGCGTCGTGATGGTGGTGTGGATGGTCGCAGTCGTCAGCCGCGCAATCAGGGCCGTGCACATGTGCTGGCGCCGCGCCATAGCGATCGGCCGCGAGCCAGGCCTCGGCATCCTTGCCACTGGCGACGATCTCGGTGGCGCCGATTTCGAACAGCAGCGCCGGATCAATATCGCCCTTGATCGCGGTCGTGAGGGTGGCGGCCGGGTTGAGCTCGGCCAGCAGCCATCGAATGTTGGAAGTCTTCGCCGCCGTCACACGATCCGTCTTGGTCAACACCAGTCTGTCGGCCAATGCGATCTGGCGTGCTGGCTCCGCATGTTCCGCCAACTGCGCCTGGATATGCTCGGCATCAACCGTCGTCACCACGCCGTCGAGCCGGTAGACCCGGAACAGATCGCGGTCGGACAACAGCGCGCGGGCGATCGGACCGGGATCGGCGAGGCCGGTGGTCTCCAGCACCACGCGCGTAATATCCGGGATGCGGTCTTCGAGAACGTCCTGGTGCAGCTTCAACAGGGCGGTGACGAGGTCGCCCTGCACCTCGCAGCACACGCAGCCCGACGGCAACAGCACGGTGCTCTCGTCGACCGCCGTGCCGACCGAGCGGATCAGTGCGTCGTCGAGCCCGACCTCGCCGAACTCGTTGACTATCACCGCAGTTCCCGCCATCGAAGGTTGGCCCAGCGCCGCCTTCAGCAACGTGGTCTTGCCGCTGCCCAGGAAGCCGGTCAGTACTGTCAGGGGAATGGGAAGTTTCATTGCTTCAGCGGCTCGCATCCTGGGAAGTTCCGATATGCGCATCTCATGCGACGCCGCGATGATCAAGGCCGCAGCGAACAATGCAGGATATTGTGTGAATGAGCAGCAAGCCGCCTCCAGTCACAAAGGAGACCGAAACGGCGGCGCGGGCCGCGGTGATCGCGTGTGCCCGGTCGATGAGCGCGCAAGGTCTATCGCCCGGCCGCTCGGGCAACGTGTCGCGGCGCTGGCGCGACGGCATGCTGATCACGCCGTCTGGCATGCCCTATGACATCACCACGCCGAAAGACATTGTGTTTGTCGATGCCGACGGCGCCAGTCCGAAAGGCGCGCGCAAGCCGTCAAGCGAATGGCGATTTCACCTTGCGGCCTACGCGGTGCGACCTGATCGCCACGCCATCGTGCATACACATTCGCTGCACGCGACTGTGCTCGCCTGCGCGCACAAGCCGATCCCCGCGTTCCACTACATGGTGGCGGCGGCTGGTGGTGCGGATATCCCGTGCGTCCCCTACGCGACTTTCGGCACGGAGGAGTTATCCAGGTTCGTGGCGCAAGGCCTCAAAGGTCGCGACGCCTGCTTGATGGCCAACCACGGCCAGATTGCGATCGGCCATACCCTCGGTCAGGCGCTCGAACTGGCCGCCGAAGTCGAGGTATTGGCCGAGCAGTATTACAAGGTTCTCACGCTCGGCAAGCCGCACATCCTCGACGCCGCCGAAATGGCCGACGTTGTGGAGAAGTTCAAAGGCTACGGACAGAAGGCGCAAGACTAACCCATCGCCGGGACCGCGCGGCCCACACCGTGTCAGTCGACCGGCTTGAGTTCTCGTTGGGCGATGAGCGCGGCCTCGACCCGATTACGCACCTGCAGTTTCTGCAGGATATTGGTCACATAGTGCTTGACGGTTTTCTCGCTGAGTTCCAGCTCCACGCCGATCTGCTTGTTGATGAGGCCTTTCGCAATCAACCGCAGGATCTGAATTTCGCGGTCGGTCAAATCATCGAGCCGCTTGTGATCCGGCTGCGCGGCGCCCGGCCCCGTGTTCGCCATCAATAGTCGGGTGGCGAGCGATGGCGTGATGTAGACGTCGCCCTGAAAGATCGAGCGGATGGTTTTCGCCAGATCGCGGCCGCTGATGCCCTTGAGCACATAACCGCGGGCGCCGACGCGCAGTGCACGCCCGACCGTGTCTTCGTCCTCCCTGACCGTGATCACGATGCATGCGACGGCCGGGCAGCTTTCGGAGATGCGACGCAATGCATCGAGCCCACCGCCGGGCATGTTGATGTCCACCAGCATGACGTCAGGCAGATGCTTCCGGGCGATTGCGACAGCTTCGTCTGAGGACTGCCCTTCCGCCACGATTTCGATATCAATCTCGCGACTGAGCGCCTGCACGATGCCGGCCCGCATTAGCGGATGATCGTCGACAACGGCAACTTGTATCGCCTGGGCTTTGGACTTAGGCACCGTCAAATACTCCTGTCGCAAGCGGCAGTCGGGCAATCAAACTCGTGCCGAGCTGTGGGCTGGTTTCAATTCGAAGCGAACCGCCGATGCTCTCGATCCGATCCGTCAGGCCACGAATGCCCAGACTGTCGGTTTTATCATAGGCAGCAATCGGCATGCCGCCGCCACGATCGGCGACCGTCAGCACGATCGCCTCGCCGTCCCATCTCACACGGACCGACTGACCGATGCCGTCCGCGTGTCGGTACGCGTTGGAAAGTCCCTCCTGAACGAAGCGGTAGGCACACAGCTTCAATGCCGGTCCGATGAACTCAGGCAGCTCGCCGCAGTCCAGATCGACAGTCGTGCCTGTTATTTGCCGATGCCGCGCGATCACGGTTGCGAGTGCTTCCTTCAGCGAATAGCCGTCGATTTCCGGTACGGCGAGACCGGCCGCCAAATAGCGGATCTCCTTCAACGCATCGACGAGCACTGAGCGGACACAGAAATTGTCGCCACCCGGCAATGCGATCGCGTCAGGCTGGCCTGCCTCGCCCGGCGTGCCGTGCGGGCGGTCATCATCAAGACGCAACAGCGCCAGACTGATCAATTGGCCGGGGCCGTCATGCAGGTCGGCGCCCAGGCGCCGCAGGTAGCCTTCGTTGTTCTCACTGGCGCGGGCCGATGCCGAATGAGCACGCGCCCTCAGTCGGCGATTTTCGTCGAGCAGCCGGGTGAGTTCGGCCACGCGCAGTTGCAGGTTCGCACGTTGCTGTTCGATCGTCTTGCTGCCGCGTTGCACGATCGCGAACAGGGCGGACAGCATCGACAGTGTAACCACGCCGACAACCAGCCAGGAACCTAGCTTGGCGCGAACGAGGGTCGCTTTCAGGTCCTCGGCCTTCTCGTAGAACTCGCCGACCGCGATGATCTTGTCGGTGCCCCGCGCCCGGATCGGGATGTAGACTTCCAGCAATGGCAGCCCGGTGTCCTTTTCGAACTGGTTCTCCATGTCCTTGAGGTGATCGAACTCAGCAATCACCTCGCCGGTCCAGGCGCGCAACAGGCCGGCCGACGGCGTGAACCGCTTACCCACGAGTTCCGGACGACTGCTCGCCGCCACGATGTCTCCGCTCACCCAGATCTTGAATGTCAATATTTTCTGGCCAAGCGCGGTGTCGCGAAGCAAGCGGCCCAGGCGCGCGACGTTGTCGGCGGATATGTCTCGGCCCGCCGCCAGATCCTGCAGCAGGGGTTCGACGAAATTTTCCATGTGCAGAGCAGCCGATGTCGCCGCGCTATGCGTGACGCTGCGCTGGATACTACCACCAACCCATAATCCGATCAGCGTCATCGCTGGCAATAGGACGATCGTGGCACAAGTTGCGAACTGGCGCGCGAGGCTCCACCTCGGCCACTTTGTTCGAAGCATGTGAACGTGCGGTGCGAGCGCTGTCATCACGCCATGCTCCGGCGCGCACCACAGCTGAAAAATTTCTCAGTATCGCCACGCATCCGGGCCTCGACTCAATGGTTCGACGGCAACTCTAATGACCCCACGGCGGACATACTAGTTCGCAATCACGACGTGGCAAACGTTTGATCAGACCAAAGTCGGAGACCTCGGCCTCAAACCACAGTCCGTTGTCAGCTGATCCGTCCACGCGCTAACGTTAATCCGATCACGCCAATCACTGCAGCCGAACCGAGATCAGGAACCAGTTACATGTCAAAGTACGTACCCATGTTCGTCACCGCGACGATCGCGGCGCTGGCAATCAACCTGCCTGCGTTGGCCGATGGCAAGAAGGACTGCACCTCCGAACCGCAGTCCAAGTGGAAGTCGCAAGCGGAGGCCGAAGCCACCGCTAAGGCGGCTGGCTACGAAGTGCGCCGCTCAAAGATCGAAGGCGCCTGCTACGAGGTCTACGCCGTGAAGGACGGCAAGAACCTGGAGCTGTTCTACAACCCGATGGACCTCAAGCTGCTCCATACGGTTACCAAGTAGCAACGCTGCGTTTCCGGAAAGGCGATCACGTGAATCAACAACCACGATTGATCGCCGGGGGGGATGCCGGCGCCACCCACGCGCCGGCATTGGAACCCGGGCGGCGAACCCTCACCCTGGTGTGGGATATCGCTGTCCGGGTCTTCCATTGGTGTCTGGTGGCAGGCGTCGCCGCCGCTTGGTTGACTGGTGGCACCGGCAGTCGCTTCCACGAACTTGCCGGCTCCGTCGTTGGCGGACTACTGATCTTTCGGATCATCTGGGGATTTTCCGGCACCAGCCACGCGCGGTTTGCCGATTTCGTGCGGTCGCCTGGAACGCTCCTGCGCTATGTCGGCGACATTCTCCGCAATCGCGCCGGCCGCCATATCGGGCACAATCCGGCGGGTGGCTACATGATCGTGCTCTTGCTGCTTTGTCTGACTGTCCTTGTCGGCAGCGGCGGGCTGCAGCTGACTACCCGGTTTTTCGGCGTGGTCTGGATCGAGCAGCTGCACATGATCGCCGCCAACACCTTGCTGGTGCTCATTCCGATCCATCTGCTCGGCGTCGTTGTCTCGAGCTGGATGCATCAGGAGAACCTGATCGGCGCCATGATGACCGGCACCAAACATGTCGAGATCGATGAGGCGACCCCGAGCGCCGCTCAGCCTTCCACCGAACAACAGATCCTGGTGCGGCTGCATGCCAATCAGGGCTTTACAGTCTTGATGTTCTTGCTGGCCGGCGGCGTATTCGTCGGCTGGAACCTAACCGCCCACCGCACCGAGACCACGGTTGTCGAGATCCCGCAGACGCCAGCGGTCGCCGCCATCATGGAGGCAGTGCAAGAGAGCGCGGCGGGCCAGGCCAAGGACCGCCAGGACTTCGTTGTCGGCGGACCGGAGGACGCGACACAGACCTGGCTCATTTCGAGCGGCGGCCGGCTCTATGACAACTGGTACGCGGCGCTCGGCAAGAAGGGACCGCAATCGACCCACCCATCCTGGCCGGCGGCAAATACCAGCATAACCGGCGAGGCAACCTGGCGCTGCAAGAGCTGCCACGGCTGGGATTACGCCGGCCGCGAGGGGCGCTACCGGTCAGGCGCCAATTCGACTGGCATCATCGGGCTGCAACGCGTGAAGGGCCTCGATCCGGCGGTGGTAATGCGTGTGCTCGACAATGCGACGCACGCCTTCACCAACGACATGCTGCCACAGCACGCCAAGTACCGCCTGGCGCTATTCGTCAGTCGCGGACAGCACACCACTTCGCAGTACGTGCTGCCGAATGACACGGTCAGAGGCGATGCCGAGCGCGGCAAACCGATCTTCCAGAGTGTATGCGCATCGTGCCATGGGTTCGACGGACGGGCGCGCAAACTCGGCGTGTCCTCCGACCCATCAGATCCGGGCCACCAGGGCGTGCCACTCTATGTCGGTACCAAGGCGGTGTCGGGCCCAACCGAGGTGCTGCACAAGATCCGCAACGGCCATCCCGGCGCGATCATGGTGTCGATGCGGCCGTTTCCGATGGACGTCGCCGTAAACCTTCTGGCCTATGCGCAAACACTGCCGAGCCGATAGGCAATTGCAGTCCTCATTGCCTTGACCTGCCGTCCAGGCGGGTGACATCCTTCGCGCAGCAATTCCCGGCGGGACGGATCGAACCACATGCTGCTAACGCCATCGCAGATCGAACTGCGCGATCTCGCGCGCGAATTCACGCGGCGCGAAATCGTGCCGTTCGCCGCCGACTGGGATCGCCGCCGTCACACCCCGCTCGACGTTCTGGATCGCATGGGCGAACTCGGGTTCTTCGGCATTTGCGTGCCAGAGCGCTGGGGTGGCGCGAACGCCGACTTCGTTTCCTACGTCACCGTCATGGAGGAAATTTCCTATGGCGATGCCGGGGTCGCCAACATGATCGCGGCAACGAACTCGCCCTACTGCGCCGCAGTCAACGGTTTTGGCACTGACGCTCAGAAGGAGCGTTGGCTGCGACCGGCGGCCAGCGGCAGGGCCGGCGGCGCGATACTGCTTACCGAACCACAAGCCGGCTCGGACGCCGCGAACCTCAAGACCCAGGCCCTCAGGCGCGGCGATCGCTACGTTCTCAGCGGCACCAAGTGCTTCATAACCTCCGGCCGTAGCGCCAAACTCGCCATGGTACTGGCGGTGACCGATGCCGCCGCTGGCAAGCGCGGCATATCATGCTTCCTCACCCGTACCGACACACCCGGCTACAACATCACTCGCGTCGAGGACAAGCTCGGCCACCGCAGTAATGACACCTGCGAGATCGTGCTCGATAACCTCGAAATCCCGGCCGAGGATCTGCTCGGCGCCGAGGGGGAAGGCTTGCGCATCGCTCTCGCCAGCCTCGACAACGGTCGCATTGGCGTCGCGGCGCAATCAGTCGGCGTCGCCCAGGCGGCCCTCGATGCCGCGATCGCCTATGCCCGCGAGCGCCAGACCTTTGGCAAACCCATCATCGAGCATCAGGCGGTAAGTTTTTCGTTGGCAGAAATGGCGACCAAGGTGGCGGTGGCGCGACAGATGTACCTGCATGCGGCGGCGCTCAAAGACTCCGGCACCGTGTGCATCAAGGAGGCGTCGATGGCCAAGTTGTTCGCCTCGCAGATTGCCGAGGAGGTGACTTCCGCCGCGATCCAGATCCACGGCGGCTACGGCTTCCTTGAGAGCTATCCGGTCGGCAAATTCTGGCGCGACTGCCGCGTCTTCCAGATCTACGACGGCACCAACGAAGTCCAGAAAATGCTGATCGCGCGGGAACTCACCGCCGGACGTTGATGCGAATTTTCAAACCGAGCGATCTCGCAGCACGCGCTTGAGGATCTTGCCCGTCGGCCCCTTGGGCAGCGCGTCGAGAAAGTGCACGTCGGCAGGCACCTTGTAGTCAGCAAGCCGCGCGCGACAATGATCGCGCAACGCGTCGACATCGGCCGCTCCCGGCGATTTCAGCACCACGAACGCCGCCACCCGCTCGCCATAGAGTTCGTCCGGTCGACCGACCACGGCGCATTCCGCTACCGCCGCATGGCCGTAAAGCACTTCCTCGACATCGCCCGGATAGATATTGGCGCCGCCACGGATGATGAGATCCTTCTTGCGGCCGAGAATGTAGAGATAGCCGTCAACGTCGAGCTTGCCCAGATCGCCGCTCGAAACCCAGCCGTCGCGCAGAGTTTCGCCCGTGGCCTCGGGCCGCTCATAATAGCCGAGCATGACGTTGGGGCCCGACAGCAGCACCTCGCCGATCGCGTCGGTCGGCAGATCGCGGCCGGCATCGTCGACGATGCGCACGCCGCAGCCCGGCAATGCCTTGCCGCACGACTCCGGCCGGCCGCTCGGCTCGGCTCCCGGATCGTAGCCGGTGATCGGCGTGCCCTCGGTCATGCCCCACAGGTCGTGCACGGCGACGCCGAACCGCTGGCGAAATCGCTCGCACAGGTTCCAGGCAAGGTTTTGTCCGGCCGAGATCGCAAGCCTGAGCGAACTCAAATCGGCATCATTGTCAGCGCCCCAGTTCACCAGCATGGCAAACATCGTCGGCACGCCCATGAACACCGTGGTGCGCTCGGCGGCGACCACCTCGGCCACCAGCGCTGGATGAAAGCGCGGCAGGATCGTCACAGTCGCGCCCGCAACGAAGCCGCTCAGCGCATTGATGATCAGCGGATAAATGAAGGCCAGCGGCCCCGCGACCATCACCCGATCCGCCGCCGAGATGCGCATGTGCGCAGCGACCATCCGGGCAGTGAACAGCTCGGCATTGTGGCTCAGCATCACGCCTTTGGGCTTGCCGGTTGTGCCCGACGTATAGAAGATCACCGCCGGAGCATCGCCGCCCGACTTCGGTCGCGGCATCTGGGCCGGTTTCCCGGATATCAGCGTCGACCAGCCGTCCTCGGCATCGGATGGACCGTTGCCGACCGGAATGAGGATCGGCTTCGTCGCATGCGTGACGTGCGCCAGCAGCGGCAACAGATCTGCTTCCGCGATCACGATGCGTGGCGCGCAATGATCGACGATGTAGCCGACTTCAGTCGCGGCCAGCCCCGGGTTGACCGGTACCACAATCGCATCGCAGGCGAGGCCGGCGAAGAATGCGATCAACCACTCCGGCCGGTTGCGCGACAACACGACGAGACGATCGCCCGCCTGCAGCCCGGCGGATTGCAGCGTCGCGGCCAGCTTCGCCACCTGCCCGACAAGCACAAGCGGCGAAATTTCACGGCCTTCATAGCGCAGCGCCGGCCGCTCGCCGAAAGCCGTTTCCGAGGCCAGCAACAAGCCAAGCAGGTTTTCCATCTTGCGGTCCGTGGCTGATCCCGGTCAGCGGTGCTACTTCGCCCGATGCTCGCCAAGCCTCGGCATGATCTCGACGAAGTTGCAGGGCCGATGGCGATTGTCCAACTGCCATTTGAGGATGCCCTGCCATGCGTCCTTGCAGGCTCCAGGCGAGCCCGGCACGCAGAAGATGTAGGTGTCATTGGCGACGCCGCCACAGGCCCGCGACTGGATCGTCGAGGTCTCGATCTTGGCGTAGCTGATGATGTGGAACACCGTCGAAAAGCCTTCGATCTCCTTCTCGAACAGCGGCTTCACCGCTTCCGGCGTCACGTCGCGACCGGTGAAGCCGGTGCCGCCGGTCGTGATCACGACATCGACTTCAGGGTCGGCAATCCAGCCCTGCACCCGGGCACGGATCGCGGCGATGCTGTCCTTGACGATCGCCTTGTCGGCCAGCACGTGACCGTCGGCGGTCAGCATCTCGACAAGCGTCTTACCCGATTTGTCGTCAGTCTCGTGCCGGGTGTCGGACACAGTCAGAACGGCGATGCGCACAGGAATGAATGGCCGGTTCTCGTCGATGCGGGGCATTGGGTAGTCCTTACGGTTTCTCAAGTGCAATCTTGACAGCCAGCAGGTCGGCCCAGGCCTTGCGCTTGTCGGTCGGCGTGCGCAGCAGATAGGCTGGATGCAGCGACGCCATGGTGCGCAGGCGCGACTGCCCGACCTCGATCTCGCGCCACGAACCGCGCAGTTTCATGATGCCCTCGGGCGTGTTCAGCATATGTTTCGCGGCGGCGCCGCCGAGCAGCAAGATGACTTCCGGCTCAACCAGTTCGATCTGGCGCTCCAGGAACGGCCGGCAGATCTGCCCCTCTTGCGGCGTCGGCGTGCGATTTCCCGGCGGCCGCCAGTAGACCATGTTGGTGATGTGGACGGTCTGCTCGCTCTCGCCGATCGCAGCCAGCATCCGGTCGAGCAACTGCCCAGCCGGTCCAACAAACGGCTTGCCGGCGATGTCCTCCTCGCGGCCCGGCGCCTCGCCGATCACCATCAGCCGCGCCTTTTCGACGCCACGGTAGAAGCACAGATTCTTCGCCGTGGCTTTGAGCGCGCAACCGTCGAACTTTTCCAACAAGCCGCGCAGATCGTCGAGCGAACGGGCGGTGCGGGCCTGCGCGCGCGCGGCGAGGGCAGCTTCGTCGGGCGGCGCGGTGGGAAATGCCCGCGCCGGTGGCGGGGCGACCGGCAGCGGCGCGCGTGGTGGCTGCGGGCTCGGCGGCGAGGCTGGTCGCGACTGGATTGGCGGCGGCGCAGGCTGGCGTCTCGCCGGTGGCGCGGGGCCGTCATCCTCGTCCCAGGGCGGTCCCGGCGCGCGCCGGTGCGGAAGGGCGGACCGGCGCCTCGGCAACCGCCGACACTCCCGCCGGTTTGTCCGGATACTTGAAGCCCTTGCCCGGTGCCACGTCGCCGCGCGCCCGCCAGTCATTCGCCACCTCGTCGACGGCATGCGTCGCGCCCATCTCGCGATACCAGTCGAGAAGCGCCAGCATTTCGTTGGTGGTATAAACCTGATCCATCGGCGCCGAGTGTAGCACGGCCGGGCCCTACCCCATCAAATCCGCAATCGGCCCCGTAAGCCGCTTGGGCTCGCCCTTCTGATAGCCGCCGATCTTCGAGGTCTTGAGGCCCAGCGCCACCAGCATTTCGGCGAGCTTCACCGCCGCGCCGACGCCGTCGATCACCGGCAGGCCGTGCGCCCTAGACAAATCGGCCGCCAGTTGCGCCATACCGGCGCAACCGAGCACGATTGCCTCGGCCCGGTCTTCGGCAATGGCACGCCGGATCTCGGCGTCGATACGGGCCCGCGCGTCGGAACCTTGCCTTTCGAGGTCCAGAACGGCGACGTCCGACGCCCTTACCCGGGCGCGACGGTCAAAACCCAGTTTCAGCACGTTGGTCTCCAGCGCCGGGATCGACCGCGACAGAGTTGTAACGACCGTGAAGCGATGCGCGATCAACGTCGCGGCGTGCATGGCAGCCTCGCCGATGCCGATCACCGGCCCCGCTGCCAGCTGCCGGGCGGCGTCAAGCCCGGTATCGTCGAAACAGGCGATGATGTGGGCGTCCGCGCCCGCCGCCTCGCCGTCAGCGATCGCCTTCAGCAGGCCCGGCAGGCTCAACGCCTCGTCATAGTAGCCTTCGATCGACACCGGCCCAGTTGGCGACGTTACCGCCTCGATTATCGTGTCAGATGCAGCCACCGCTCGGGCGGCCCGGCCAATGCCGTCGGTCATGGCCGCGGTGGTGTTCGGGTTGATGATGCGGAGTTTCATGGGGTGCCCTGGCGGTCCTGATCGAGATCGAACTTAACCGCAGCGCCCGTCGCACACCACGGAATTGAGCGCCGTTGATGTGTCGGTAGTATGCAGTTTCAATCGACCGAAGGCATGCTATTGTAAGCGCAGGTCAAATTTGGGCTTCGACAGCATGAGTGAACTTCACCGAATCACCATCAAATCCGACCTATGCGGCGGCCGGCCGACGATCCGCGGCATGCGCATCCGGGTGCAGGATATTCTCGATTTGCTTGCCGCCGGCGCCGGACGAGCAGAGATCCTGGAAGACTACCCCTACCTCGAAGAAGGGGACATAACTGCCGCCCTTGAGTATGCCAGCCGGCAGCTCGACCATCCTGTTCTTGCGGCCGAATGACCCGTCGCTTCATTGTCGATGCGAACCTGCCGATCGCTCTGGCCAAGCAGATCGCCGACGATGGCCATGATTGCGTACATGTCGCCGACTTGGGCGGCGTGGCACAATTGGATACCGAAATCTGGGTTCTGGCTGAGGCACATTTCCGCACCATCATCAGCCGTGACGGTGATTTTGCACATTTGAGCATGTTGCGCCCATCTGGGCCGGCAGTCGTCTGGCTAAGAATGGGCAATGTGCGCAAGCGTGTATTGCTCGACCGTCTTAGCCAAGAATTGCCGAGGATTTGCAACTTGCTCGACGCTGGCGAGCGTTTGATCGAAATTCGTTAACGACGAACTCGACCGAAAAGCGACCGCCTCTCGTTTCCAGTGGCCTGGGAACGCCCAACTCCCCGTTCACACACCCTTTTGCGGCGCACAAGACGGTGCTACACCCCGCCCATGACCGACACATCACTCATCCGCAATTTCTCCATCATCGCCCACATCGATCACGGCAAGTCGACGCTGTCCGACCGCCTGATCCAGCTATGCGGCAACGTCGCGCTGCGTGACATGCAGGAGCAGATCCTCGAACTCGATGGATATCGAGAAGGAGCGCGGCATCACCATCAAGGCGCAAACCGTGCGTCTCGACTACAAGTACAAGGACGGCAAGACCTATCAGTTGAACCTGATGGACACGCCCGGCCACGTTGACTTCGCCTACGAGGTATCCCGCTCGCTCGCCGCCTGCGAGGGGGCAATCCTGGTGGTTGATGCCTCCCAGGGCGTCGAGGCACAGACGCTCGCCAACGTCTATCAGGCACTCGACAACGACCTCGAAATCCTGCCCGTCCTCAACAAGGTCGACCTGCCGGCCGCCGATATCGACCGCGTCAAACAACAGATCGAGGACGTGATCGGCCTCGACGCCTCGGACGCTGTCGGCGTATCGGCCAAGACCGGCCTCAATGTGCCGGCGGTGCTGGAAGCGATCGTCGAGCGATTGCCGCCGCCGAAGGGCGATCCATCGAAGCCCTTGATCGCGATGCTGATCGACAGCTGGTACGACGCCTACCTCGGCGTCGTGGTGCTGGTGCGGATCCGCGACGGCATGATGAAAAAAGGCCAGAAGATCAAGTTGATGTCGACCGACGCCAACTACACGATCGAGCGGCTCGGCATCTTCCGCCCCAAGCAGGAGATGCTTGCCGAGTTGGGTCCGGGCGAAGTCGGCTTTTTCACGGCCAGCATCAAGCAGGTGGCCGACACCCGCGTCGGCGACACCATCATCGACGAGAAGAACCTCAACGCGGTGGCGCTGCCGGGCTTCAAGCCGGCGCAGCCGGTCGTGTTCTGCGGCCTGTTCCCGGTCGACGCCGCCGACTTCGAGGACCTGCGCGAAGCGATGGGCCGGTTGCGGCTCAACGATGCCAGCTTCTCGTTCGAGACCGAAAGCTCGGCGGCCTTGGGTTTCGGCTTCCGCTGCGGCTTCCTCGGGCTGCTGCATCTGGAAATCATCACCGAGCGGTTGGAACGCGAGTTCAACCTCGATCTGATCACCACCGCGCCATCGGTGATCTACCACGTCCACATGAACGACGGCACGATGATCGAGATGCACAACCCGGCCGACATGCCGGACGTGGTCAAGATCGCGCGCATCGAGGAGCCGTGGATCAAGGCGACGATCCTGGTGCCGGACGACTACCTGGGCTCGGTTCTGAAGCTCTGCCAGGACCGGCGCGGCCGGCAGAAGGAGCTGACCTACGTCGGCTCGCGCGCCATGGTGATCTACGAACTGCCGCTGAACGAGGTGGTATTCGACTTCTATGACCGATTGAAATCGATCAGCAAGGGCTACGCCTCGTTCGATTACGCCATCATCGGCTACGAGGAAGAGCAGCTCGTCAAACTGTCGATGCTGGTCAACAACGAGCCGGTCGATGCGCTGTCGATGATCGTGCATCGCACGCGCGCCGAAACGCGCGGTCGCACCATGTGCGAGAAGCTGAAGGAACTGATTCCGCCGCACCTGTTCCAGATCCCGATCCAGGCCGCGATCGGCGGCAAGGTGATCGCGCGCGAGACCATCAAGGCACTGCGCAAGGACGTGCTGGCCAAGTGCTATGGTGGCGATATCAGCCGCAAGCGGAAGCTGCTCGACAAGCAGAAGAAGGGCAAGAAGAAGATGCGCCAGTTCGGTTCCGTCGAGATCCCGCAGGAAGCGTTCATTGCGGCATTGAAGATGGATGAGAATTAGAAGGAGGGGCGGTTCGCTCTTGTCCGTCCTTCCCCCCGCAACTGTCATTCTCGGGCTTGGCCCGTAACTGTCCGGTTTATGTCGCGCGGCTGAGCGACGCCAACGCACCGTCATCATCCCGGCTGGCGTCGGCGCGACGCCTTCGCGACCAAAGCCACCGGCGTCTTGCCGACGTCGGTCGCCTGACACGACGACGCCACCGCCCCCACCGCCCCGACCTTGCCGAAGTCGTGGCAGGTCATTTCCTGCTTCACCCACTCGCGGAACGCTCGCACGTTGGGGCGCTTCTCGCGGCCTTTCGGACAGACGAAATAGAGCGAGCGACGTGACGGCAGCGTTAGGTCGAACGGCGCGATCAGGCGTCCGGCGCGCAGATCGTCGTGGGCGAGCAGGCCGTGTGCGAGCAGAATGCCGGCGCCATCGATCGCAGCTTGGATCGCGTGATCGGCGGTATTGAACCTGAGCCCGCGCGATACATCGACGCCCTTCACGCCGGCAGCGTCGAGCCAGTCGGCCCAGGTCGCGGTTTCGGTCTGACCGGCGAGGCTGTCGTCGTGGATCAGGGCGAGGCGCTTGATGTCGGCGGGCGACGCCACGCCTCCCGCCTTCTCCAGCAACTTCGGACTGCATACCGGCACGTAGAACTGGTCGGTCAGCTTCTCGACCAGCAGGTCGGGCTCGTTGGTCTGAGCCGCGCGCATATGACGGACCGCGACATCGACGCCATCGGTGCGGAAATCCGCGTTGACCAGGGTCGACGAGATGCGGGTATCGATGTCCGGGTGCGCTGACAGAAAGCGATAGAGGCGCGGCGCCAGCCACTTGGCGGTGAAGCCCGGCGGCGTGCTGACGACCAGAACGCGATCATTGCCGACCGCACCGATGGCGGCCAGCGCCTGGCGGATCTGGCCGAAGCCCGCCTGCAGCCCGGGGTGAAGCTGGCGGCCCACATCGGTCAGCGCGATCGCGCGTGGCAACCGATGAAACAGCTCCAACCCCAGGAACTCTTCCAGGCCGCGGATCTGGTGGCTGAGCGCGCCCGGCGTAACTCCGAGCTCGACTGCGGCCTTGGTCAGGCTGAGGTGGCGGGCGGCAGCCTCAAAAGCGCGCAATGCATTCAGCGGCGGCAGGGCGGCATGCATGAGAAATGCTCACTTCAATGTTGAGGTAACGTCCTTTGTCACACCCTATAAATTGGCGCAATTGTTTTCCAACAGCAAAGTTGAGATGAGGAGAACTAAAATGAACATCACCGCACAACAGTCGCCGAATGTGCTCGCCAGCGTCGATTTCGCCGAGTTCAAGCGAGACGCCACCGCCGAGCGGGCCGAGGCTGTCAGAAACATTGGTCACGTCATCGCCGCCTGGCTGAGGTCTGGCCTCAAGTTGCGCTTTTCCGACGACGCCGTCACCCACCCCGCCGCCGGCAAACTGTGCGGCTGCTGAATCCAAACCTGAGGCGAGTGCCATGACAAAGCTACCAATCGGTTCGACTACCTCGCTGCCGGCCGGCGCCCTGTTCTTACTTGACCGGCATGTCAGCCAGTGGATTGAAGTCCACGAGGGCGCGGTGTGGATCACCCGGCCGGATGACCCGCGCGACCTCATTCTCGAGGAGGGCGACAGCTACGTGATCGACGATCCGAGTGGCGTGATCGTCGGCGCCATCGGTGGCCCGGCCGTCGTTTGGGCGGACGAGACCCAGGACCACGCCCTGGCGGCGTGATCCCTGGGCAGGTGGGACTCAGCGGCCACCGCCGATATCGACATGGGTGCCGGTGACGTAGGACGCCTGCGGCGACAGCAGCCACAGCACCGTTTCGCCGACCTCTTCGGCGGTGCCGACGCGGCCCTGCGGCACCAGGCCGACGAGCTTTTTCAGGCGATCCTTGTCGCCGGTGGCGTCGTGGATTTCGGTCTCGATCAATCCCGGCCGCACGGCGTTGACCCGGATACCCAGCGGCGCCACATCGACCGACAGCCCCTTGGTGAAAGTGTCGATGGCGCCTTTCGAGGCAGCATAGGCCAGCATGCCATTGGCGCCGCCGATGATCGAGGCGCGGCTGCTCATGTTGACGATCGCGCCGCCATTGCCGCCGGCCTTGGTCGACATCCGCTTCACCGCCTCGCCGGCACACAGGAACTGGCTGGTGATATTGATACGCCAATGGTTCTGCAGTTCTTCCGCCGTAAGCTCGGTGATCGGCTTATAGGCGTGCACGATGCCGGCATTGTTGAACAGGCCCGTCACCCGGCCGAGCTGCCTGTCAGTTTCGGCGAATAGCCGGACGACGCCGTCGGCGGTGCCGACATCGGCCTTGATCGCCACCGCCTTACCGCCCGATTTCTGGATCGCGGACACCACCGCCTCGGCGCGATCGGCGCTTGAATTGTAGTTGACCGCGACCGCCCAACCGCGTGCGCCTGCGAGCTTCGCAGTCGCGGCGCCAATGCCACGGCTCGCGCCGGTGATGATCAATACGCCGCCCATGATAGCGCCTCCCTCGATTTCATTTCGGCCGAGACTATCGTGGTTTTGCGGCGAGCCAGAAGCCCCCAATTGTTCATGCCGGGTGCGCGCGCCGCGGGCCGTCTTGGAATTGCCGCAGAAAATCGGCTACCAGGGCGCTGGCTTCGCCGGAACTGCCGATCAAGGAAGAACGCGATATGAGTGTCGAATTGGATCGTCGCGACTTCGTCGGCGCGATGTTGCTCAACGCAGTTGCGCTCGCCGCCAGCGGCACCGCGTCGGCCCAGTCGCCCGCCCAGTCGCCGGCCGGTCAGACCGGATTGGTGCTCGGCAACGGCACGCCGTTCTCATTTGACGGGTTGAAGACCCGCGCCCGCGACCTCGCAGCCAATCCCTACGTCGCCCCACCCCGCCCGGCGCCCGAGATCGTGTCGAGGATCGACTACGCCATTCACGGCTCGCTCAAATATCGCACCGACGTCGCGCTGTTCGCCAACGGTCCGGGCCAATTCCCGGCGACCTTCTTCCACCTCGGCCAGTACTTCCAGAAATCCGTGCGGATGCATGTGGTCGAGGGCGGTCAGGCGCGCGAGATCATCTACGAGCCGGCCTACTTCGACATGCCGGCGGATTCGATCGCGCGCCAGCTGCCGGCCAACGCCGGGTTCGCCGGCTTCCGCTTCCAGGAGAGCCGCAAAGGCCACCCGAGCCGGGGCGGACGCGACGGCGGCACGCTCGACTGGCGCCGCAACGATTGGGCGGCCTTCCTCGGCGCCTCCTACTTCCGCGCCATCGGCGAAGACTATCAGTATGGCTTGTCGGCGCGCGGCCTAGCGCTCGACCCGGCGCTCGGCGGCGTCGCCGAGGAATTCCCCGACTTCACGCATTACTATATCGAGGCGCCGGCGGAGAATTCCTCGACCGTCACGGTCCATGCGCTGCTCGAATCACCGAGCGTCACTGGCGCATATCGTTTCGTCATGACGCGGGCCGCTGGCGTAACCATGGAAGTCGCGTGCCAGTTGCACGTACGCGCCGAGGTGCGCCGCTTCTGCATCGCGCCGCTGACCTCGATGTACTGGTTCTCCGAAACCATCAAGGGTGCTGCCGGCGATTGGCGTCCAGAGGTGCACGACTCGGACGGCCTGGCACTGTGGACGGGTGCTGGCGAGCGCATCTGGCGACCACTGAACAACCCGCCGCGCACTGTTGTCTCGGCCTTCACCGACGAGGACCCGAAAGGCTTCGGCCTGATGCAGCGCGATCGCGGCTTCGACCATTACCAGGACGGTGTCGCCTACGAACGCCGGCCGTCACTGTGGGTCGAGCCGGTCGGCGGCTGGGGGCGCGGCTCGGTCCAGTTGATCGAGATCCCGACCGACGACGAAATCCACGACAACATTGTCGCCGCCTGGGTGCCAGCCGAACCCGTCAAGGCCGGTCGCAGCCTCGACCTCGCCTATAAATTGCACTGGCTCAATCACGAACCGGGCCATGTCGCGAGCCAGATGACGCTTGCCCGCACGGTCGCGACCCGCATCGGCACCGGTGGCGAACCGGGCACGGCGCGACCGCAAGGCGTCAAGAAATTCGTCGTCGAATTCTTCGGGCCGTCGCTCGCGACGTTGCCAGCCGGCATCAAGCCCGATGCGGTGGTAACGACCTCGCGCGGTGAGATCATAAACCCGTTCACCGAAGCGCTGACAAACGACGTCAGCGGCCACTGGCGCGCGGTGTTCGACCTGAAGGTCGGCGCCGGCGACCCGGTCGAGTTGCGCATGTTCATGCGTCTCAAGGGGCAGGTGTTGACCGAGACCTGGGCCTATCAGATGCACGTGGGGTGAGGGCGTTCGCCCTGGAATTCTGCATGCAAGCAGAGCGACGAAGCGCGCGAATGAGCAATCGCCTCGCCATCCCGGCTCCACTACGACAGCGTTCGCTTTGCGTTATTGTTTTTCCTTCCCGCCACTACTATGTCCCCTGAGCAATCCTGTCGCGGAGGTGACCGATGAGCTGGCTGCCCGATTCAGATCCCGTTCCCGGCGACAAATACAGTTGCGACGCGGTCGAGCATGTGATCGTGCCACGCGCGCGCGATCTCGGCGGCTTCGAGGTACGCCGCGCGCTGCCGTCGACCAAGACGCAGATGGTTGGGCCCTTCATTTTCTTCGACCAGATGGGGCCGGCCGAGTTCATCCTCGGCACCGGCATCGATGTGCGTCCGCACCCGCACATTGGCCTCGCGACCGTGACCTACCTGTTCGAAGGTGAGATGTGGCACCGCGACTCGCTCGGCAACTCGCTGGCGATCAAGCCCGGCGCGGTCAACCTGATGTCGGCCGGACGCGGCATCGTCCATTCCGAGCGCGAGGCGCCGGAGCTGAAAGTGCTGCCGCGCCGCATGTTCGGCATCCAGGCCTGGGTGGCACTGCCCAAGAGCCATGAGGAAAGCGCCCCCGCGTTCGTTCATCACGCCGTCGACGAACTGCCGCGCATCATGGGCGAGGGCAAGCGCGTGCGGCTGATCATGGGGCAGGCGTTCGGTCAGACGGCGCCGACCGAATTCCCCCATCCGACGCTCTATGCCGAGGCGGTGCTGGCGCCAGGCGCGATCCTGCCCTTCGACCCCGACTACGACGAGCGCGGCATCTATATCGCATCCGGCACCATCGATATCGCCGGGCAGACATTCGAATCCGGTCGCCTGCTGACCTTCAAGCCGGGAGACCGGATCTCGATCCTGGCGCTGTCGCAAGCGCGCCTGATGATGCTCGGCGGTGAGCCCATGGACGGGCCGCGCCACATCTGGTGGAATTTCGTGTCGTCCTCCAAGGATCGCATCGCCGCCGCGAAAGAGGACTGGCGACAGAAGCGTTTCGCGCTGGTACCGGGCGACGAAATCGAGCGGATCGAGCTGCCGGCCTGAGGTTTGGATCGCCGCGCCGACGGCTTGAGTGGCAGCGGCGTTGTTGCCCGCACTGCGACGGTCAGTTCTCCGGCACGTGACAACCAGCGGGCAGTTCGCCGCATTTCGCCGACCAGCGGCTGATAGAAATCCGGTTCGCCCCGCGAAACAACAAAATACATCGACCGGAGGACAACATGACCAGGACACGCCGCACTCTTCTGACTGTTTGCGCATTCGCGGCCCTCGGCGTCGGCACCGCGACCTTGGCCCAGCAGAACGCCATGAGCTTCTTCGTCACCAGCGCCGGTGTCGGCAAGGGTGCCGACCTTGGCGGATTGGCCGGTGCCGACGCCCATTGCCAGTCGCTCGCCGCAGCTGCTGGTGCTGGCTCGAAGACGTGGCGAGCCTACCTGAGCACCCAAGGCGCCGGCGCGGTGAACGCCCGCGATCGGATCGGCGCCGGGCCGTGGAGCAACGCCAAGGGAGTCGTCATCGCCAAGAGCGTCGATGACCTGCACGGCGCGTCGAACAACATCACCAAGCAGTCCGCACTGACCGAGAAGGGCGCGGTCGTCAACGGCCGCGGCGATACGCCCAACACGCACGACGTGCTCACCGGCTCCACGGCCGACGGCAAGGCAATCGCGGGCGACGCCGACATGACCTGCAAGAACTGGACGAGCAGCACGGCGGGCGCGGCCATGGTCGGGCACGCCGACCGCACCGGCCTCGACGAAAGCGCACCGGCAAAATCATGGAACGCGTCACATCCCTCGCGCGGTCCCGGTGGCGGCTGCACCCAGGACGACCTCAAGAGCACCGGCGGCGCCGGGCTCTACTACTGCTTCGCGACCAACTGACGACGGGTGAGCGGCGAGGCCACCGTCGGGCGCCTCGCCGCACTTCAATACTGCGGCCTAGTACCCGGAATCACACTTGGATAGTACACCTGATCGCGGAACCACGAGGCGATCCGCCAGGAGCGTGGCGCAGTCGCGTAGCCCCAGCTACGCGCAAGCCGCGTGACGCCGGGGGCGTCCGTGGGCCGCGACCCAACGGGCGATTGAGGATGCTCGCCGGCGGTGTCGCGCCGCTTGACCGATGGGCCACATCGCTCGGCACGCCGCTCCTAGCCGGCGAACATCCTCGATCGTCATGTGTGCTATCCAAGTGTGATTCCGGGTACTATTCCGGCCCACGGCTGACATCATTCGCGGGCTCTGCCGGTTCCTCCGCCCAGGTCACCCCCTTGTAGTTGAAACCCTCCTCGATGGTCGGCTTGACGATACGGAAATAGGGCGAGAGATCGAAGTCGGCCGGCGCATAAAGGCTGTGATGGCGAATGTGCAAAATCTCCGCCTGCTGCAACTTGCTGATCCCGCGCCGCTCCGCCACCACCCGCTCCACACGCGGCAGGATCGGATAGCGCACGCGACCGAAGGCTTCCGCGATCAGCGTCGAACAGATCGCCCGCGTCGGCTCGCCCGAGCCCAGCGCGATCATGCGCCGCCGCCAGCGTGACGGCACCGGCGGCGTCGGCAGCAGGTAGCGCGTCAGATCGAGGATATTGCGCATGTCGTACTGGGTGCCGAGCCGCTCAACCATGAAACGGACCAACGCCTCGCGGTCGGCATCGGTCAGGCCGATCGGCCGGCAGATGCGCGTGTGATGGCGCGCATACTTCGACAACGGTGAGGAGATGCAGCCTTCGCCCAGCAACACCTCGATCAGCACGTGCGGTACATTGTCGGCCGTTGCGCGCGGTTCCAGCACGTCGCCGGTGTAGAATACAGCGTGCGACCAAGTCGACTGCGTCAGGTACTTGATGCCGGCCGACAGCTTGCTGGCGCCGGCGATCAACAGCACGTCGCCCGGCCGCAGCGTCCTCAGCAGGGCGTCGGGGTCGGAGGGGACGAACGGCTCGTTGCCCGGCGTCTCGCGCTGCAGTTTGCGGCCGAGCCAATGGCCAAGCTTGTCGAGAATGGTATCGAACGTGTTCATTTTCCCACTATCGCACGGGCCGGCGTCGTTGCGCACCACACCGTCGTCCAATGCGACAACACAACCGCGCCGGCCGCGCGAGGGTTCCCGTCGGGGGCAAGTTCGGTTAGGTGTCGCACCATGCGAAGCCGACCGACGAGCCGAATACCATGACATCCAAGGAAAACTGGCCGCCGCTGCCGCGCGGCTACTTCGCCATCGGCGCCGAACGGTCGTCGAAAGCGTTGAACCTCGGCAACCTGATGCGCTCGGCGCATGCCTTCGGAGCGAGTTTCACGTTCACCGTCGGCGCGACGTATCAGGCACTGGAGGCCCGCGCCGACACCTCGAAGGGCCAATACCACCTGCCGCACTACAACTGGAAATCGAAGGCGGAATTGGTGCTGCCGCAAGGCTGCAAGCTGGTCGGCATCGAACTCACCGACGACGCCATCGACCTGCCGAGCTTCCGCCATCCGCTGCGGGCGGCCTATATCCTGGGGCCGGAGCAGGGTTCGCTGTCGCCGGACATCGTCGCCGACTGCGATCATGTGGTGAAAATCCCGACCAGCTTCTGTATCAACGTCGCCATGGCCGGCGCCATCGTCATGTACGACCGGGTCAAGAGCCTCGCCCGTTTCGCCGAGCGCCCGGTGATGGAGGGTGGCCCGAAAGCCGCTGCCGCGAAGCATGTTTATGGCCGAGGTTCTTAGCCGCCGTGACATTGCCCAATTGCGCTTTCTATAAGGACACCATGCTTCGCGAATATCGATTCTCAGCCCTGCTTGTAGCCGCCGTCCTGGCGGCCAGCGCTTTCGTGACCGAGGCGACCGGCCAGACCCGCACGGTGAAGAAGTCTGGCGAATGGCGCGTGCTGGCTCACGACGGGCCGGAAGGGCGCATCTGCTTCGCCGTCGCCACCCCAAAGTCGAGCGAACCGGCAGCCGCCAGCAATGGCGCCCATTTCTATATCTCCGCTTGGCCCAAGGACGGGGTGCGCGCCGAGATCAGTGTCAAGACCGGCGTGCCGCTTAAAGCCGGGGCACCAGCCTCGATCGCCCTCGACCAGACCTTCTACAAGGCCTTCTCAAAGGGTGACCGCGCGTACGTGATCGACACCACTGACGAGTTGAAACTGCTGGAAGCCATGAAAAAGGGTTCGACCGTGATGGTGGTGGCCCAGTCCGAGCAGGGCGTGATCAGCAAGGACACGTATTCGCTGTCGGGCCTGTCGCAGGCACTGCAGACAGTCAGCGCCGGCTGCAAGTAGGCTCTGGCACGGAGCTTGCTCGTCGACTTCCGGGTACGCCCTGGAGTTGCATATGCGTGTTCTGGCGATAATTCTGGCTCTGGTCGCCTCCTCGGCGGCGGTCCACGCAGGCGCATGGCAACCGCCAGCTACGTACGCCTACGCGCCGATCGCGCGCTGCGCCGAGCCGGCCTCTGCCAGTCTCAAGCCCAACGAGGCGCGCTATGAGATTTGCACCGACCAGATGGCGCTGTTTGACGCCGCGCTCGCCAAGGCTCGGACCAGCAACAAATTGCTGATCGTCGATTTCGGTGCCACTTGGTGCCCGTGGTGCCGTTCACTGCAGGCGCAATGGCAATCGCCGACGCTACTCGGCCACAAGGGCGGCACCATCGATTTCGCAACCAGCTTCGACATCTTAGAAATCGGCATTTCGACCATCCATGCCGGCCGCCGCCTCGACGTGCCGAGTGGGCATGCGGTGCTGAACGAAGTGCTGGCGCAGACGCCAGCAACCAAGCTGCGCTCGGTGCCGTTCCTCGCCGTAATCGACCCGAACGACCGGTCGAAAACGGTCACCCGCAACCTCGACGACTTTGAGTCGGCAAACGCCGGCCGTCACGACGCGAGCTTCATCCGCGCGTTTCTCACCGAGGCACACGATCATATCCGCAACGGTGCGACGGCGCCCTCGCCGCCCGGCTGGCTGCGGGCCAAGTTCAACCGCGCCTGGATGAAGCTGTTTGGCGTTTAGTGCTGTGCAGTAGCCGCCCCCGCCTTCGTGGAGCCGGCCGGATGCGACGTTTGGCCGGTCGCCCGTTTCAGCAGCAGAAATCCGACCACCGCCGAAAGCAGTGAGCCCGCCAGCACTCCCATCCGCACGTCGGCGGCGTGGGCCGGATCGTCGAACGCCAGCATGCCAATGAACAGGCTCATGGTGAAGCCGATGCCGGCGATGATCGCGACTGCATAGATTTGCCGCCACGTCGCGCCCTCCGGCATTCGGGCGATGCCGGCCTTGATCGCCAAATAGGACGCGCCGAATATGCCGACCTGCTTGCCGATGAACAGTCCGGCCGCGATGCCGAGCGGGATCGGCGCGACGAGCTTCGCCAGCGTGAAGCCCTCCAGCGAGACCCCTGCATTGGCGAACGCGAACAGCGGCGTCACCAGGAATGTCACCCACGGATGCAACGCCGTCTGTGCCGCCTCCAGTGGCGAATAGGGCGCGGAGCCTTCGGCGCGAAGCGGTATTGCCAGCGCCACAACCACGCCGGCCAACGTTGCGTGCACGCCTGATTTCAGCACGCACACCCAGATGAAGATGCCGACCAGAACGTAGGGCGCCAATCTCGTCACGCCGCTCCAGTTGAGCAAAGCCAGGATGATGATACCGCCCGCGGCCAGCCCCAGCGCCAGCAGCGACAGCTTCGAGGTGTAGAACAGCGCGATGATGATGATCGCGCCGAGGTCGTCGATAATGGCGAGCGCCAGCAGAAAGACCTTCAATGCGACTGGTACGCGCGAACCGAGCAGCGCCAGGACGCCGACAGCGAACGCGATATCGGTCGCGGCCGGGATTGCCCATCCCCGCAGGGCGGCGGCGTCACCGATGTTGATCAACGAGTAGACCATCGCCGGCACCGCCATGCCACCAATCGCGGCGATGATCGGCAGCGCCGCTTGGCTGCGGCTCGACAGCGCGCCGGCAAGCATCTCCTTTTTGATCTCCAGACCGACGAGGAAAAAGAAGATCGCCATCAGCCCATCGTTGATCCACAGCAGCAGCGGCTTGTCGAGGTTGAGCGCGCCCACCCTGATCGTCACCGGCGTATCGAGCAGCGCGTCATAGGCGCTGCTGAGCGCCGAATTCGAGACGATCAGCGCAATCACCGCCGCGATCAGCAACACCACGCCGCCCGCCGCCTCGTGATGCAGGAGCTTCGCCCAACTCTTGTTCGCCATCGCCACGTTCAGTTCCTTCGCGTTGATTTTGTTTGACCGTGGCCCAATCAGTGCGTGGAGCTCGCAGTCGTCCCCTCTCCCCCTAGCGCCCAATTGGCGCGTAGGGGGAGAGGGTTAGGGTGAGGGGCGGCCACTTGCTCCGTCGGCGCATTCAACCAAATCCTAGCACACGAGAAGGGGCTCCAAGCAAGCGGCCGCCCCTCACCCTCGGCCGGCAGAAAAGCCGGCCTCTGCCCTCTCCCCCGAAAGGACGGGGGAGAGGGCAAGAGCCGATCTCAATCCTTGAAATGAATGAACTCCCAAGGGCTCACTTCGCTCCCCTGCGGCACCTCGATTTCAATCAGCACTGGCTTTTTAGTGTCGAGCGCCTTCGCCAGCACCGGCCGCAATGCCTCCGGCGACGACACCCGATGTCCTTCGATACCGAAAGCCTTGGCGAGTGTCATGAAATCCGGATTCTCCAGCGTCGCCCCGATGACGCGATTGCCGAACCGTTCCTTCTGGTCGCGCATGACGTTGCCGAAAGCATTGTTGTTGAACACCAGCGTGACGAGACCGATGCCCTCCTGCTTCGCGGTGGCCAACTCCTGCATGCCGAACATGAAGCCGCCGTCGCCGTTGACCGACACCACCGCCTTGTCGGGATGCGCGACCTTGACGCCGAGCGCGGTCGGAAAGCCGAAGCCGAGCGTGCCTTGAAAGCCTTCGGTTATGTAGGTGCGTGGCTCATATACCGGAAAGCCGAAGTAGGACGTGAACCCCATCTGCGACAGCTCGGTGACCAGCAATCCGTCGCGCGGCAGCACGTCGCGGATGACGTCGAGATAGGCCATCTGCGGCTGCACTTTCTCGATCTTTGCGCGCGCGGCAAGCCTTCGTCTCCGCGATGTGCCCGCGAATGTGCTTCGAGATCGCGGCCGGCTTCTTGGAGCCAAGCCGCTTCAACGCCGCCAGCAATGCCTTGGCACCGACTTCGGCATCGGCGACGATGCCCGCATGCGGCACCAGCCGACGCATTTCGACCGGATCGATATCGATGCGGATGACGTGCGGCGGCGCCTGCGGCCGGTCGATCATCGTCATCATGCCGGTCCAGCGCATGGTCGGCATTTCGAGCCGGGTGCCGATTCCGATCACCGCATCGCACTCCGTCCACAATTCGTGCGCTGCGAAAGACGAGATGCCGAGGGCATGGTCCTCCGCCATCACGCCGCGACCGCCGCGATAGGCCGCGACCGGTGCATCGAGATATTCGGCCAGCGCCCTGATCGCCGCGCTCGCATGTTGCGCGCCACTGCCGGTCATGATCATCGGCCGCTTGGCTGCGTGCAGGATCTTCGCCGCCGCCTCGATTTCAGCTGGCGAAGCCGGATGAGGCTCGGCGATGTCAGCACGCGGCAGCGGCACGACATGCCCGACCGACGCCATCACATCCCAGGCCATCTCGACCGCGACCGGGCCGGGACGGCCGGTCAGCATCTGGCGGAACGCTTCGTTGATGATCTCGGGCGCATCCGCCGGCCGCTCGATACGGGCTGCCCACTTGGTCAACGTGCGCAAGGTTCCGAGTTGATCGGGCAGTTCGTGCAGGTGCCCACGACCGCGCCCCAAGAATACCGACGGTACTTGCCCCGTTACGCACAGCACCGGCGCGTTGCAACCCAGCGCCGTGCACAGTGCGGCCGTCGTATTGAGCACGCCAGGTCCCGGCACCACCGAGAACACACCGGGCCTGCCAGTCGAACGCGCATAGCCGAACGCCATGTAGCCGCAGGCCTGCTCGTGCCGCGCGCCGACCGTGCGCACGCGATCGGAGCGCTGTTGCAGCGCATCGAACAATGGATACATTTGCGCGCCCGGCAGACCGAATACGGTGTCGACGCCGTTGGCGAGCAGGGCTTCGACAATCGCCGCACCGCCGGTCATTTCGCTGAACTTGGTCATGACACCCCTTTGCCGCTGGCCCGTCATCTGATGTAGCCTGTTCGCCTGCCCTCGCCCAGCCTGGAGCCCGCGCCCGCGATGACCGATATCCACATTCACTACCTGCACGGCCGCGACATCGCCAACCTCGCCATGGGCGATGACGAGATCATCGCCGCAGTCGAAGGTGCGATGGTCGCCCAGGCCACCGGTCAGGCGATCATCGAGCCGCGCATGCATCTGGTGCCGGAGAAGGGCTCGACACGCGGACATTTCAATGTGCTGCGCGGCGTCGTGCAACCGTTGGGGCTTGCCGGCGTCAAGATCGTCGGCGATTTCTTCGATAACTACCTGCACGACCTGCCGTCCGAGATGGCGATGCTCTATCTCGCCGACCCGAAGACCGGCCGGCCGATCGCGATGATCGATGCCACCGCCATCACGACGATGCGCACTGGTGCTGTGACCGCGATCGGCGCCAAGTATCTCGCCAGGAAAGGTTCGAAGATCCTCGGCCACATCGGCGCGCGCGGCACCGCGTTCTGGAACATCAAGCTGATGGACCGGCTGTTCGACTTCGACGAGATCCGCGTCTATTCGCGGCGCCAGGAAAGTCGCGAGGCGTTCGCCGGCAAGATCGGCAAGGCGCTTGGCAAGAAGATCATCGTCGCCGATGATTGGCAGACGTGCGTCGAGGGCGCCGACATCATCGTCGATGCGGCACGGCTCGAAGCCCCGGCGCCGATGCTGAAGAACGCCTGGATCAAGAAGGGCGCGCTCGTCATGCCCTACGGCACCATGAGCTGCGTCGAGGACAACCTGCCCGAGATCATCGACAAGTGGGTGATGGACGACTTCGGCCAGGCCCATGCCGGCAAGTTCGGCGCGCTTCGCAAGCAGATCGACTCTGGGCAACTCAACCGCGACAACCTGCACGCCGAGATCGGCGAGATCGCCGCCGGCCTGAAGCCTGGCCGCGAGCGCGACGACGAAACCATTCTGTTCTGGCATCGCGGGCTGTCGCTGTCCGACATCGCGCTCGGCGGCGCCATGCTGGAAAAGGCCAAGAAACTCGGCATCGGCCAGCAGCTATTCTACGCCCACTTCGAACCCGGCGGAAACCATTGAGGGTTGCGTCATTGCGTTTGCTCATCACCGCTCGCACTTGCATTCCGCCCCCGGGCCTTGCAGGTTCGCGTGACAAGAGGCGTGACGAGGGCGGAACATGAGTGTGATTGAAGCAACGCGGCCTGATGTGGCGGCCGACGCGCAGGCCGCCATCCCGCGTGTCACCTGCGATCTGCTGATCGCTGGCTCCGGCGCCTCCGGCATGACGGCCGCGATCGTCGCCGCCAGCCACGGCCTCGACGTGGTTGTGGCGGAAAAGGAAGCCGTGTTCGGTGGCACCACCGCGATTTCCGGCGGCTACCTGTGGGTTCCGAACAATCCGGCCAGCATCGAGGCCGGCGTCAAGGACACGGTCGATGCCGCCAAGACCTATATGCGGCACGAGGCCGGCAACCAGTTCGACGAGGCCCGCGTCGACGCCTTCCTGGCGGAAGGCCCGCGCATGATCCAATTCATGCACGACAAAACGCAGGTGCATTTCACCGCCACGCCGGCGTTCTGCGACTATCATCCGAGCGCCCCCGGCGGCACCGAGGGCGGCCGCTCGATCCTGACCGACCCGGTCAATGCCAGTATCATGGGCGAGGATCTGCCCAAGCTGCGCCGCCAGCGCCAGGAATTGACGCTCTACGGCCTTGCCATCGGTTCGGGAAAAGAGCTGTGGCACTTCTATCGCGCCACCGAGCGGCTGGAATCGGCGCTGTACGTCGCAAAGCGCCTCGCCGGTCATGCGCTCGACGTCGCCCGCTACGGCCGCGGCATGACGCTGACCAACGGCAATGCGCTGGCGGCCCGGCTGTGGCGTTCGGCCAAGGACCGCAACGTAACGATCTGGCTCGACAGCCCGGTGCGCCGGATCAACAAGGACGCGGACGGCAAAGTCATCGGCGCCATCGTGCAGACACCGCAAGGCGTGCGCGAGATCGTGGCGCGCCGCGGCGTCATCCTCGCCTGCGGCGGCTTCCCGCAGGACGTCACCCGGCGCACCCAGGTCTACGGCCACAATGCCGGCGAGAGCGAACATTGGTCGGCGGCGAGCCCCGGCAACACCGGCGACGGCATGAAACTCGGCGAGCAGGCCGGCGCGCGCGCCATCGAAGGCTATCCGAACGCCGCCGCCTGGGCGCCGACCAGCCTCGTCGTGCGTAAGGACGGCACCAAGGCGCCGTTCCCGCACTTCATCGATCGCGGCAAGCCGGGCGTGATCGCGGTGACGCGCAGCGGACGCCGGTTCGTCAACGAAGCCAACTGCTACCACGACTTCGTGCAGGCGATGGTGAAGGCGTGTCCGCAAGGACAAGCCGCCGAGGCGTTCCTGCTGGTCGACCACAAGACGCTGCGCAAGTACGGCCTCGGCTTCGTCAAGCCGTCGCCGATCCCCTACAAGTCGCAGATCAAAAGCGGCTACCTGATCAAGGGCGACACCATCGCGGAGCTTGCGAAAAACGCCGGCATCGACGCCGCCACGCTCGACGCCACCATCGCCGCATGGAACGCGGATGTGCCCGGCGGCGTCGACCGCGCCTTCGGCAAGGGCTCGACCGCCTACAACCGCTTCCACGGCGACCCGGAGGTGAAGCCCAATCCGTGCATGCGGCCGGTCGCGGACGGCCCGTTCTATGTCGTCCGCGTGGTGCCCGGCGACATCGGCACCTTCGCCGGACTGCGCACCGACGAACACGCTCGCGCGCTCGACGACACCGGCGCACCGATCCCCGGCCTCTACGCGGTTGGCAATGACATGGCGAGCATCCTCGGCGGCAATTACTCCGGCGGCGGCATTACGCTCGGGCCGGGCATGACGTTCGGCTACATCGCGGGCAAGCACGCGGCGGGCGTGGGGGAGTGAATTGCACGCTGTCGTCCCCTCTCCCCCGAAACGGCGGGGCGCACATTCCGCGTCGGGCGCTTGTCGATCATCCCGGCCCTCGAGAATATGAAGGATTCCCGGTTCGGGTGGAACGAAGACAGGAATGAATAATCTCAAGATTTCGCCAACTTAGAACCTACGTTCGAATTCCTTCGCTACCATGCTGGCATTGGAAACATTGGAACCGACACGATGATCGAATTTTTCGGCCAGCCGGAGCCTGGAGCGAAAGCGACCGTTCAGCCGGGCGACGCGCGCAGGTGGACTGGTGTTCGTATCGGGGCACTCGGCGCCGCATGATCCGGAGCGCGGTATACATCGCGGCGACACGGCGGAAGAGCAGGTGCGCAACGCTCTCACTTTCATTGCCGAAATCCTGCGCGAGGCCGGCAGTAGTCTTGACCATGTCGTCCAAGTGTCGATGCTGATCACCGACCCGGCCGACTACGATGCCTGCAACCGCGAGTACGTGAAGCACTTTGCCGGCGGCCTGCCGGCGCGGCACACCGCCCGCTTCGGCGTGCCGACCGACGCCAAGGTCGCGTTCTCCTGCATCGCTCTCGCAGATGGGTGAGGAACTGGCTGCCGCCCATTAAACATTCCGGCCGAAATCCGCATCCCGCCATAGTGCGGCCAAAGCTTTCGCGCCTTTCGTTCGTCCAATGGATTGCTTTATCCGCTCACCCTGCCAACGAGGTTTGCATGCGTTCCCCCCTGATTGCGGTCGCAGCTTTGATTGCCGCCTCCCCCGCGCTCGCTGCCGACATTCCGGCGCAATCGAAGATCGACGCGGTAACGGTGTTCCCGGCCGGCGCCGAGGTCACCCGCACCGCCAAGGTGAAGCTTAGCCCCGGTGACCACACCGTGATCCTGACCGACCTGCCGGCGAACGCCAATCCGAGTTCGATCCGCGTCGAGGGCAAAGCCACGGGTAAACTGGAAATCGGCTCGGTCGATAGCCGGGTGCTCAGCATCCCGCGCACCGATGCTGGCGTGATTGCCAGCGAGCGTAAGAAAATCGAGACCGAGATCGAGACGCTGAAGGACGCCAAATCGGTCCTCAACAATCAGGTGCAGACGGCGGAAGCGCAGAAGGCGCTGATCACCAATCTGACGACGCTGCCATCACGCCCGGCGCCGGCAACCGGCACCGCTGCGGCGGGCGAGAACTGGGCGCAGATGCTGGCGCTGATCGGCACCAGCATGTCCGACGTTCACAAGGTGATCCTCGAAACCCAGATCAAGATGCGCGAGATCGATCGTAAGATCGCCGATCTCGCCAAGAAGCTTACCGAGACCGCGCCGGTGCAGGAAAGCCGCCTCGAAGTGAAGGTGTTCGCCAATGCCGGCGCCGCCCTCGATGCCGATCTCGTCATCCGCTATCAGGTCGCCAACGCAGGCTGGCAGCCGCAGTATGACGCGCGGCTCGCCACCGGCAACAAGACGGTGGCGCCGAAGCTGTCGTTGACGCGGCGCGCCACGATCACTCAGCGCACCGGCGAAGCTTGGGAGAACATCGCACTCACCTTGTCGACGGCGCGACCATCGGCCAGTAGTGCCGCGCCGACACTCAATTCGATGACCGTCGACTTCCAGCCCGAGCGCCCGCCGATGCCGGCGCCGGTGGCGGCTGCTCCGCCAGCGCAGATGACGCGGGGATTGGTCGAAAAGGCCGACGAGGGCGTTGCCGCCGGTGCCGCTGCAAAGAGCCGCACGCGCTACCTCGGCGATGCGAAGGTGGAGGAAGTATCTGCCCAGATCCAAGCCTCACCCTTTCAGGCGCTCTATGCGATCCCCGGCCAACTCTCGGTGCCGGCCACCGGCGAGCCGAAGCGCGTCGTCATCGACAACGCCGACATCGAGCCGGCGCTGGTCGTCCGCGCCACGCCGAAGCTCGAGGCCAAAGGCCTATCTCTACGCCAAGCTGCTGATGCCGAAGACCACGCCCTACCTGCCGGGCCAAGTGGCGCTGTTCCGCGACAACACCTTCGTCGGCAATGGCCGCCTGCCGATGCTGACGCCGGGCGAAGAGCATGAATTGGGCTTCGGTGCCGACGACGCGGTGCGCATCAAGTACGCCAACACCGACGAGAAGCGCTCAGAGAGCGGCATCATCTCGTCGTCGAAGAACGATGCCCGCAACTATCGCATCACCATGCAGAACAAGCACGAGCGGCCGATCGCGATCACCATCACCGACCAGATGCCGGTGTCGAACAACGCCGAGATCAAGGTCGAGATGACGGCTAAGCCCCAGCCATCGAAGCGCGACGTCGAGGATAAGCGCGGCATCGTCGCCTGGGAGGACACGCTCAAAGTCGACGAGGAAAAGACCATCGACTTCGGCTACAAGGTGACGTGGCCTGCCGCGAAGCAGATCCAGTACGGACGGTGACAGTTCAACCGTCTATCACCTTGGCGATCACCGGCCAGTAGTTGCGGCCGAACCCGGCATCGATGGCGGCCTTGAGCTTCGCGCGCGCGACCTCGGCGCCGTCGAGCTTGAGGCCGGCATCACGCGCGAGGTCGAAGGCGTATTCCAGGTCCTTCAGCGCGTATTCGGTCGAGAATGCCTGCTCTGGATAGACGCCGGGCAGCATCGCCTTCATGCCGTGGTTGCGCAGCGCGAAGCTGTCGCCCGAACCCTTGGTCAGCGTCTCGAACAGCACCGAGCCATCGAGCCCATTGCGGCGCGCGATCGCCAATGCCTCGGCCAGCGCCACCACGGTTTCGATCAGCACCATGTTGTTCAGGATTTTGACGATCTGGCCGGAGCCGACCGGACCGCAATGGGTGATCTCGGACCCGACGCAGGCGAGCAGCGGCTTTATCGCCGCGAACGTTTCCGGCGATGCGCCGACCATGATGCTCAGCGTACCGGTCTCGGCCGCAGCCCGCGTGCGCGCGATCGGCGCATCAGCGAACACGGCGCCACGAGCCGCAAAATCCACAGCCAGCCGCCGCGCCAGCGACACCGGCGAGGTGCCGAGATCGATGATCGTCTGGCCGGCACGGGCGAGCGCGACCAATCCTTCATCGCCGTCGCACACTGCCTCGACATGCTTGCCGCTCGGCAGCACCATGCAGATGACGTCGGACACCTGGCTGAGTTCCGCAATCGAGCCGGCTGATTTCACGCCGAACGCCGCCAGCCGCAGCAGTGGCGCGGCACTGCGATCATAGGCGATAACCTTGGCGCCGCTCTTCTGCGCCAGATTGCGGCACATCGGCTCGCCCATCACGCCGGCGCCAATGAACCCGATCGTTCGTGTCATGGATTTCCGCCCTTTAGATTTTGATCAAGCCCACAGTGCCGTAGGGTGCAATAGCGCAATTCGCGCGTATTGCACCGCCAGCACGCACCGACCGTGCGATGGTGCAATACGCTTCGCTATTGCACCCTACGGTCCGCATTCGCCACGCCCATCACCGACGCCAGCCAGACGTCTAGCGCTTCCCGGGTTTCGCGCACGTCGTGCACGCGGATGATCTGCGCCCCCTGGCCGACCGCGGCGAGCGCCGCGCCAACCGAGCCGTTGACACGGTCAGCCGCCGCCTCGACGCCGGTCAAGGTGCCGATGAAACGCTTGCGTGAAGCACCGACCAGGATCGGCACGCCCAATCCGTGAAACAGACTGAGGCCCGCCATCAGCTGCAGATTATGATCGATGGTCTTACCGAAGCCGATGCCGGGATCGATCACCAATCGGTTCGGCGCAATGCCGGCGTGGCGACAGGCTTCGACGCGCGCCTCGAGGAAATCAAACACGTCGAGCAACACATGGTCATAGCGCGGCGCGTCCTGCATGGTGCGCGGATCGCCCTGGGCATGCATCAGGATCACCGGCACGCCAGCTTCGGCCGCGACTTCGAGCGCGCGGCGATCGTGCATCAGCGCCGACACGTCGTTGATTATGTCGGCGCCGACTGCTACCGCGCGCCGCATCACCGGTGCATTGCGCGTGTCGACGGAGATGCGGGCATCGGTCTTGCCTCGCAAGCCCTCGATTACCGGAATGACGCGGGCGATCTCCTCGTCGATCGTCACCGGCTGGGCGCCGGGCCGCGTCGACTCGCCGCCGATGTCGAGGATGTCGGCGCCATCCGCCGCCAGTTGCAGCGCGTGCTCGATCGCGGCTTGCGTCGTGTCCAACCTGCCGCCATCCGAAAAACTGTCCGGGGTGACGTTGACGATGCCCATGATGCGCGGTCGGTCGAGGCTCAAGCCCGCCAGCCTGGCGCGCGGCCCCATGATGTTCTCGAACATGTCGGCGGCGTTTGCCGTGCGGCGGCCCCAGTCCTTCTCGAAGAACTCGCCTAAGCCCGGCGATATGGCGGTCGACCGAGGCACCGGCGCGCTCGATGATGTCGAGGGCGGTGAAGTCGAGCCAGCCTTCGGCGAGGCGAAAGCCGCCACGCACCTCGGTCGCAGGTGTCGCCGCCATCGTCGCCATGAGGCCTGCCGGCCGGATATAGATTTCTCGGAGCATGGGATCGCCTGTTGGGTGGTGCTAGGGCATTGAGCCCGGCACCATGTCCTTCGCGCACCATCAAGGCAACTGCATGCGCCCATCGGCATCGAGTGGCATGAACGGATTGTAGGCGACTTCCCACAGGTGGCCGTCGAGGTCGGCGAAATAACCGGAATAGCCACCCCAGAACACTTTCTGCGCCGGCTTCTGGCAAATCGCGCCGCAAGCGACCGCATGCGCGATGACGGCATCGACTTCGACTTCAGATCGGCAGTTGTGGGCGAGCGTGATCGCGGCAAATCCAGTCGGCTGGTCCGCAACCTGCGCGTCATGCGCGAGATCGGCGCGCCCGAATAACGACAGGGCGACGCCGCCCGCCGACATGAAGGTGACGCTAGGCTGTGAGGCGCTCGAAGCCTTGAAACCGAGTTGCTCGTAGAATGTGCGGGCCCGCGCCATATCGCGTACGCCCAAAGTCACCAGCGTCAGGCGCGGTTCCATCTCAAGTGCCGCTCCACTCGGGTGCGCGCTTGTCGATAAAGGCGCCGATGCCCTCGGCGGCGTCGCGCGCCATCATGTTCTCGACCATGACGTTGGCGGCAAGAGTGTAGGCCTCGGCCACCGGCTGCTCGATCTGCCGGTAGAATGCCGCCTTGCCGATCGCCACCGTCAGCGGCGACTTCGATGCAATGATGCGAGCCATCGCCAGCGCTTGCCCGCGCACGGCGTCGGCCGGCACAACACGGTTGACGAGGCCATGATCCTTGGCATCGCGCGCCGACAGCATTTCGCCGAGCAGCAACATTTCCATCGCCTGCTTGCGCGAGACGTTGCGCGACAGGGCAACCATCGGCGTCGAGCAGAACAGGCCGATGTTGACGCCGGGTGTCGCAAAAGTCGCGGCCTCCGATGCCACCGCCAGATCGCAGGTCGCGACCAGTTGGCAGCCCGCCGCCGTCGCCGTGCCCTCGACCGCCGCGATGAACGGCTTTGGCGAGAGCAAGATCGCCTGCATGGTTGCCGCGCAACGATCCATGGTCAGCTTGAAGAATTCGCGGCCCCGATCGGGATTTGCCCGTGCCGCGGTCAGTTCCTTGAGGTCATGCCCGGCGCAGAACGCCGGTCCGTTGGCGGCGAGTACCACCGCATGCACGTCGCGATCGGCCGACACCTCAGCGATCGCCGCGAGCAACGCGTCAAGCATTGCGAGCGACAACGAATTGCGCGGCCCTGGACGATTAAGCGTGATTAGCGCGATGCCAGATTCTGGACGAGAGACGAGCACAAGCTCATGGCTCACGCTCGACTGCGTCGTTGGCACACGCTCCTGCATCTCGTTTCCCCGCCGGCAACTGAACTGCGCTATTGCAGCGCCTTCTCGATTTCCTTCTGGAATTTTCTCACCACCGCGACATTGTCCTTGAACTGGAGCGGCGGCGTGGTCTTCAGCGCCTGGTCCATCTCGTCGAGCATCTGCTTCTTGTCCTTCTCGGGGATCTTGTCGTCCTTCTTGATCTCGTCCATCTCCTTTTTGATGGCCTCGACAGGATCGACGTACTCACCCGACTGCGGATCGAGACCGGCCATCACCATCGAGATATTGGCGGCGGTGTCATCGAGGTCGGCGAAATTAGTGAAGCCATTCTTGGTGGCGACACCTTCGAGTTCGGCTTGCAGCTTGGGGTCGGGCTTGTCGCCGGCAGCCTGCAGCTTCGATGCCATCGCCGCGAGATCCTTTTGCGCGGCAATGAAGCCTTGCACGTTCTTATCGGTCAACTGCACCTGCTTGAAATCAGCGGCCGTCGCCTGGGCGTGCGCGGACGACGCCGCAACACCGACAGCCAATGTTATCGCGGCCATCGCCCCGATTGCCCTATGCACCAACCGCCTCATGGACCTGTCTCCTGCGTGTAACTTCCAGCCGTGGTTCTCGTGTATCAACACCGGCACGTTAGAATCGTTGCGCTCACAATCCAAACCAGAACTGAGACGAGAATAAGAATGCAACCCAGGGTCTCGACCTATTTGATGCGGCTCGATGTGGCCGAGGTGACACGCCTCGTCAACGAACACTTTCCACAAGTTCATGAGGGACCCGGGCAGATTTCCATCGCCGAACTGACCGATGGTTGCGCCAGCGTGCGCTTGGGCGCCGATCCGGCGATGCTGCGTCCAGGCGGCACTGTGTCGGGTCCGACCATGTTCAAGCTGGCCGATTTCACAATTTATGCGGCCCTGCTCGGCCACCTCGGCGACTACGCCCTGCAGGCGGTCACCACCAGCATGACCATGAATTTCCTCAGCCGACCGGCGCCGGCGGACCTGATCGCCCAGGCGCGACTGATCAAGGTCGGACGCCGCCTCGCAATCGCCGACGTCGAAATCTACTCTGACGGCCGGCCGGACATGGTGGCTCACGCCACCGGGACATACGCCTTGCCGCCCAAGTAGATTTGGCGGTACTCAAGAACCTCTTGGCGGTATTATTTTACCTCCTTAATAAACGCGTTGATATTGCTACGTTTTTTCGCGCTCGCCCGATTGCACTTGACGCCATTCGCCACCTCGGCAATACACACGGCAACCGCTCGGATCAACCGGGCGCGTCCAAGCCATCAGCCACGGAACATCAAACATGAAGACCTACGTCGCCAAGGTTGGCGAGGTGGACAAGAAATGGGTTGTGATCGATGCCAGCGGTCTCGTCGTTGGTCGTCTCGCCGCCCTGATTGCCACCCGTCTCAAGGGCAAGCACAAGGCCCTCTATTCGCCGCACATGGATTGCGGCGACAACATCATTGTCGTGAACGCCGACAAGGTCGTTTTCACCGGCAAGAAGTTCGAAGACAAGACCTACTACCACTACACCGGCTACCCCGGCGGCATCAAAGAGAAGTCGCCGCGCATGATCCTTGAGGGCCGCTTTCCGGAGCGCGTCGTCGAAAAGGCCGTCGAGCGCATGCTGGCCCGCGGCCCGCTGCAGCGTCGCCTCATGACCAACCTCAAGGTCTACAAGGGCGCCGAGCATCCGCATGCCGCCCAGAACCCGGTGGCCCTCGATGTCGCCAAGCTCAACCGCAAGAATGTGAGGGCCTGACACCAATGGCCACGGAAACCAAGACCCTGAGCGATCTCGGCGGCTTGAAGCCTGCCGTCAGCGACGCCGTCGTAGCCAGCGCGCCGGTGCACGTCCAGAAGCTCGACAAGCTCGGCCGCGCCTATGCGACCGGCAAGCGCAAAAATGCTGTTGCCCGTGTCTGGATCAAACCGGGCGCTGGTCGCATCACCGTCAACAAGAAGGACTTCGAGCAGTACTTCGCTCGTCCGGTGCTGCAGATGCTGCTGAAGCAGCCGCTGAATGCCGCCGGGCGCGCCACCCAGTACGACGTCATGGTAACGGTTGTCGGCGGCGGCCTCTCTGGCCAGGCCGGCGCGGTTCGCCACGGCATCTCGAAGGCGCTGACCTATTTCGAGCCGGACCTGCGTCCAGTGCTCAAGAAGGGTGGCTTCCTGACCCGCGACAGCCGCGTGGTCGAGCGCAAGAAGTACGGCCGCATGAAAGCACGCCGCAGCTTCCAGTTCTCGAAGCGCTGATTTCGACACACCGCATTATTTCAGCAGCCCGCACGATGTGCGGGCTGTTGTTTTTTGTGCCCCGCACACTATGTGCTCCCGAAGCTTCTTTGGGACAGGGGAATACACAATGCAGGCGCTGACGACTGAGCTAGCCAATCTCATGACGATGGGGTGGTGGCAACAGAACTGGTCAGCACTGCTCAACATCCTGATGATCGACGTCGTGCTCGCCGGCGACAACGCCATCGTCGTCGGCCTCGCCGCGTCGCGCGTCGCACCGGAAAGGCGAGCCCAGGTCATTTTCTGGGGCATCACCGGCGCGGTCGTGCTGCGCATCCTGTTCGCCGGCGTCACCAACCAGTTGCTGCAGATCGTCGGCTTGACACTCGCCGGCGGCATCCTACTGCTTTGGATCTGCTGGAAAATGTACCGCCAGATCACCGAGGAATCCCACGATCCCGATGAAATCGCGGCGCGCGTCGCCTCGGATGCACCAGTGGCCGAGCCCTTGTCCTACGGCCGGGCGATTTTCCAGATCATAGTCGCCGACGTATCGATGTCGCTCGACAACGTCCTCGCCGTGGCGGGCGCTGCCGGCAACAGCACAACCGTGCTGGTCATAGGCCTCGTCGTGGCCATTGTATTGATGGCCGTCGCCTCGCACTACATCGCCAAATTATTGGTGCAATATCCATGGATCACGTGGATCGGCTTGATCATCATTCTCTACGTCGCGGTCGACATGATTTATGATGGCAGTCACGAAGTTGCATGCAAGGGATACGGATTTGGCTGCCAGGAACATCTTTGGGGTTGGATCAGGGCTATGGTAGTGGGCCGATGAATTGAAATCCGGCCACCCGCGCCCGCTATTCGAGACTTTGCCGATGAATGCTGCCCCGCCAGTACAAGCGCCGCCGAAGCCGGCCAAGGTGATGCGGCCTCGGGATGCCTCGACGCTGATCATCGTCGACCGAGCAGGTCCGGCGCCACGCGTGCTGATGGGCAAGCGCCGCATGGAGCAGGCGTTCATGCCGGGAAAGTACGTGTTTCCCGGCGGACGGGTCGACAAGACCGACCGACTGGTTGCCAGCGCCGACGAGCTGTCGGCGACGGAGACAGCCAAACTGTTGCTGCAGATGAAGGGCAGCGCCACCAACAGCCGTGCGCGCGCATTGGCACTGGCCGCCATCCGCGAGACGTTCGAGGAAGCTGGCCTGGTCATTGGCGCGCCATTGGCGGCGCCCGTGAGCAGCACTGACGTGCCCGGATGGACGGATTTCTTCGCCCACGGCTTCATGCCCATATTGAGTCCGCTGACCTTCTTCGCTCGCGCGATCACGCCGCCAGGGCGGACTCGGCGTTACGACACCCGCTTTTTCTACATGGATGCCGAGGCAATTTCGCATCGCACCGATACCAACGATGGCGAACTATCGGGTCTGCACTGGCTGACCATGGAAGATGCCCGCGATCTCGATCTGCCGCCAATCACACGAGTCGTCCTGGAAGACCTGATGGACCGCATTCGCAGCGACAGCCTCGACGTGGATGCTTCCAGCGTGCCGTACTATCATCACAGCAAGGGAAGTTTCCGTCGCGACAATCTTGTCGTGACCAAGCCTTATCCTTGACATGCCCTTCGCCGTGCGTATTGTGCGCGTCTGCAATCAACGCGCCGATGCGCGAGTAGGAATAGAATTGTCATGGCCAAGCCCGTCACACAAAAAATCAAGCTGCTCTCGACGGCAGGTACCGGTTTCTTTTACGTGACCAAGAAGAACCCGCGCACTTCGACCGAAAAGATTGTTTTCAAGAAGTATGACCCTGTCGCTCGCAAGCACGTCGAGTTCAAAGAAACAAAGATTAAGTAATTTTGCCCCGGCGAGCTATTGCTCCCAGGCTGTTGAACCTACCAGTTCTTGAGTTTATTTGAGCCCAGTGCGCCTGGGCTGAGGCCGCAGCACGCTCGGTAGCGGGGTAAATATCGTCCGAGTACGCCACGGCCTCTGCCTCGTAACCGTTCGGAGCGCTGAAGAGGGCGTCAGCGAACCAACCGGTGGCACCCCGCTGAGCCTCGTCTTGCGACTAAGCTCATTGGGCACGTAACCCAACGTTGGTGTGATGCGGTTCACGTCCAACGCTTTGCGGGCCACGATTTGTTTCGACCACATCCTCATCGCAGTATTGTGACGATGAAGCGTCCTGGATCGAAAAATTGGATACAAGTTTTGTCCCAGAGGGATTATTTTGACGCAATTCTGACAGATCGATGTTGGTGTGGCAAGGTTGGCCGCGGTGAACTTTTAATTAGTTTGCCAACGACAGTTTTTCTAATTGCGCACAGATTCAATTCCTAAGCAGCAAAATGCTAGGTGTTAACGCCAATTCGCCGCAGATGACAGGCGTCGTCGCGACATCAGGCCGCATCGGCCACAACGCGATTTCGACCGTCGCGCTTTGCCGCATAGAGCGCATTATCTGCCCGCTTGAACAGCGACTCAGGCGTATCCTCGGCGCGCTCCAAAACGGCAATTCCCACACTCGCGGTAACGGCGATCTGTGTCGTGGCATTCAAACGAAAGGGCTCGGCGGCGATGCAGGCCCGCAGACGTTCAGCCACCTGACAGGCGCGCTCCAGTGTTGTGTCAGGCATGATCGTCACGAATTCCTCGCCGCCAAAACGGCAGGCGAGATCGACGCCACGGGTGTTGCGGCGGAACCGGTTGGCAAACTCACGCAGGACGTGATCGCCGGCATCATGACCATAAGTGTCGTTGATACGCTTGAAGAAATCGATGTCCGCGACCAGCACCGATAGCGGACGTTTTGCGACCAGGCTTTCCGCCACCAGCGTGCGCAAATGGCCTTCCATATAACGCCGATTGTGCAGACCGGTCAGCGAGTCGGTGATCGCGAACTCAACGCTTTCTTCGAGACGCGTACGCAGCAAGTCGGCATGACGCTTCCGCTTGATCTGCGTTTTGACCCGCGCCAGCATTTCATGTCGGTCAACTGGGCGGATCAGGTAGTCGTTGACGCCCATGTCGAGACCACGCATCAGACGTGCCTCGTCGCCTGGCTCGATCAAAACGATGATCGGCAGATGCCGCGTGCGGTCGAGCGAGCGCACCTGGCTGCACAAGCGCAAACCATCGGCGTTTGCGAGACTCAAGCTCACCATCAAGAGATCGAAGTTGTGCTCGGCGACACGCATCAACGCCGCCTGGATATCGCTATCGACAAACACATCGTGGGTGCCAGAAAGAGCCTGCATGGTGCGCGAGGCCGAGCGCCGATGATCATCAACCAGAAGTATTCGCCCGCTCTCGCCACGCATCGCTCGCGTCATCGCCGCCGACATTGGCAGCCCCATTTGCTGCGTGGTGGCGGCGCGCATCACCATTTCGTCGTTGAGCACCTTCAAGCGCGCCAGATTCTTCACGCGTGTCACGAGGGCGATATCGTCGACCGGCTTGGTCAGGAAATCGTCGGCGCCAGCCTCTAGACCCTGAATCTTATCGGATGGCTGATCGAGTGCCGTGACCATGATCACCGGCACATGTTGTGTCGCGGGATTGGACTTTATTCTGCGGCAGGCTTCGAAGCCGTCCATGCCCGGCATCATAACGTCGAGCAGCACCACGTCGATCCGCTCACGATCGCATATGTCGAGCGCTTCCTGCCCGCTGCTGGCGGTGAGAACCTCGAAATACTCCGCCATCAGCCGCGCTTCAAGCAGCTTGATGTTGGCCAAGATGTCATCGACAACGAGAACGCGGGCAGTCATTCCACACCTACTTGCACGACGTGCCGGGCAACGATGCCCCGCATCACGCCTCACCGATGAATTTGCGAACGGTCGCGATGAAACTCATCACCGAGATCGGCTTCGAGATGTAGGCCTCGCAACCGCCCCCGCGGATTCGCTCTTCATCCCCCTTCATCGCAAACGCCGTGACGGCGATGACAGGGATATCGCGCAGATCGTCGTCTTCCTTCAGCCATCGAGTCACCTCAAGTCCGGAGACTTCGGGCAACTGGATGTCCATCAGGATCAGTGATGGACGGTGCTCGCGCGCCAGACCCAAGGCTTCCATGCCATTGCGGGTCTGCAAGGTTGCATAGCCATGCGCATCGAGAAGGTCGTGGAAGAGCTTCATGTTGAGCTCGTTGTCCTCGACGATCAGCACAGTCTTGCGCGCCCGCTCGGCTGTGCCGTCGGTTCGCTCGAATGCCTTGTGCCGCTCCTGGTACGTCATGACCCCGGTCGCCCCGACGGTTGTCCAAATTCTCGGTTGCAAGGATACTTGCACCGATTCTAGGGACCTGTTGGAGTTGCACTGTGCGCGATAAGCCGTAACAAACGCATTAAGACTGTGCATTGAATGTTGGCGCGAGCGTACAGACTTCCGCAAACACCAGGAAATTGTGATGCTCAAGCGACCGAAGCCCAAAGCCCTCGACATGGATGGCGCCGAGGAGATCGGCATCCAGGCGCTGGCATTCATCGCCGCCGACGACGATCGGCTGGCCAAATTCCTCGGTTTGACTGGCATTTTGCCTAACGATCTGGTCGCCGGCGCCCGCACCGCGCCGATGCTGCTCGCCCTTCTGGAACACCTCAGCGGCGACGAATCAGCGCTGCTGGTGTTCGCCGCCGAAGTCGGGCTGCCACCTGAGCGGATTGGAGAGGCCATCCACATATTGGAGCATGCCGCTTGACATATGAAACGTCACCTGCGGCAAAAGACAAGTCAGGCTTCAGGCTTGGCATCGATCTCGGCGGCACGAAGATCGCCGGCATCGCGCTCGATCGCGACGGCCAAATTCGCGCAGATTGTAGGATCGCGGCACCGCAGCAGGATTACGCCGCCACCATCGACGCCCTGACGAGTGTCGTGGCCGGCTTGGAACGAGATGCCGGCGGGCGCGGCTCAATCGGCATCGGCATGCCCGGATCAATATCGCCGTCGACCGGCCTAGTGCAAAATGCCAATTCGACTTGGCTCAACGGCCGCAGCCTCAAGAGCGACCTCGAAGCCCGTCTCGGCCGGCCGGTTCGGCTCGCAAACGACGCCAACTGCTTCACATTGTCCGAAGCGACCGATGGAGCCGCCATGGGCGCCGGAATTGTGTTCGGCGTCATCATCGGCACCGGCTGCGGCGGCGGCATCGTTATCAATGGTCAACTGCTCGACGGGCCGCGCGGTATCGGCGGCGAATGGGGACACAACCCGCTGCCCTGGACCAACTCCGATGAAGTGCCGGGACCTCGATGCTGGTGTGGACGCCCTGGCTGCATGGAAACGTGGGTTTCGGGGCCGGCAATGGCAGCCGATCATGCGCGCGTCACGGGTGAACACGTCACGGCTGCCGAAATCGCCCAACGCGCGCTTGACGGCGATATGAACGCGAACGCGACCCTCGCGCGGCATGCTTCGCGCCTGGCACGCGGCCTTGCCCATGTGGTCAATCTGATCGACCCGCATGTCATTGTTCTCGGTGGCGGACTGTCGCAGATCAACAGCCTATACCGTGCCCTGCCGGCGATAATGAACAACTACGTGTTGGCCGACGATCCGCGCGTCGATATCCGCCCGCCGAAGTGGGGCGATGCCAGCGGCGTCAGGGGTGCCGCCTGGCTATGGGACGACTGAGGAATATGCTTCGAACAATCAGTGCGTGAACGCGGCGTCTCGCGCCTTGCGCAGGTTGCTGATGCTGGTGGTCAGGTCGTCGACGATCGCGAGTTGCTGGAACCTCGAAGACGCCGGTGGCGCGTCGGCGGTTGACTTCACGCTGCTGACGGTTTCGGCTTGCAGCTGACCGATCGCCACGATCGCATCGAACATCTTCTGCCGGCCGCTTGCGCCAACCGACAAAGCCGTCAACAGGTCCTGCACGATGCGAGCTTCCTTCTGGCGTTCATCCAGATAGGCGGCGAGGAGGGCTTCGATTTCGCGCTGCATGGCTTGGGGCTCGATCTGGAGAATGGTCCGGCTGGTCCTGGCATCCGCCGGTCCCAGTTGGCGACTCGAACACATGCGCCTGCTACTAGAAGTAGCGCAGTCATGCTTAACGAATGGTTTAATCGATTTCCACAATCCCACGCACGACGTGCTCAACCTCGTCGAAATTTTCGGCGATAGCATGCGCACCGGCCGTCCGAAGCTTGTCGGCGTGCCCAGCGCGGATATGCGAACCGCCGAGAAATCCGATGACGGTCATGCCGGCGGCAACCGCGCCGAGTACACCGGTCGGACTGTCCTCAATCACGATTGTCGTTGGCGGTGTTGCATTCATCTCGCGAGCCGCCAGCAGATAGATATCCGGCGCTGGCTTGCCGTTGGCGACCAGCGTCGCGCTGAACAGGTTGTTGCCAAACGCCGGCCGAAAGCCGAACCGATCGACGCAATGGTCGAGCCATTCGCGGGAAGACGACGATGCAACACACTTCGACACATGATGATGCCGGTCGAGAAAGGCCGCGACGCCGGAGATCGGCTGCACTTCGCGGCGCATGGTCACGCGGATCTTGGCGCGATAGTCGGTCTCGAAATTGTCCGGGATTGGCCGGCCGATGTAGCGCACGATGGCGGCGAGCGTGTCAGCATGCCGCTTGCCCATGAATAGCCGCATCGCGTCATCAAGTGAGGTTGGATGGCCGATCGAGCTGAGATAGTCGGCCAGCGCCTGATTGGCGATTGTCTCACTGTCGGCGACCACGCCGTCGAAATCGAAGATCAGCAGCGACAGGCCCGCCGGTTGCGCGCGGTTATCAATTGCCAATGTGCGTTCCCCGCTGCAACAGTCGACTGGCCTCAGCCACCATTCTCTCCACGATTACCGACGCCGGTTCAACGCTGTCAATCAGCCCGACGGCTTCGCCGACGATCGTGGCGGCCATCGACGCGTCGCCGCCGGCAACCGCTGCGGCGTAGCGCGCGCGCTCGTCTTCGCCCGCTGAACGCAGATCATCCTCCCGTCCTTGCCAGTTCTGGATATAGGCGTTGCGCACCACCCGGATGTCGAACCGCTTAGGCCACTGTAACCCTCGGGCGATATCGGTCACGCTCTGACGGACGGTGTCATCGCCGCTCGCCGCCAGTGCTGCCGCATGCATGTTGGAGTGCACCAGCGCTTCTCGAGCGGCCCAGAACCGAGTACCGACAACCACGCCATCGGCACCCAGCATCAAGGCCGCGGCCATGCCGCGCCCATCGGCGATGCCGCCAGCGGCACACAACAGCGTCGTCGGTGAGCGGGCTGCCAATAAGTCCGCCACTTCCGGCACCAATGTCATGGTGGCGCGCTTCTCGCCGTGACCGCCGGCTTCCGCTCCTTGTGCCACAATGATATCGGCGCCGGCATCGATCGCGACTTCGGCGTCGCGCCGGGTCTGGACCTGCTGGATCAACAGCGCTCCCGCCTTTTTTATGGTCGCGGCAAACGGATGCGGGTCGTCGAATGACAGGAAAATCGCGGTCGGGCCGTGCGCCAGCGCTTGGTCGAGCAAAGCTGGATTTTTTCGCAGCGACCAGGTGATGAATCCGCAACCGATCGGGGCGTTTCCCGCCGCCTTGAACTGCTCGGTAAGCCAGTCGCTCGCGCCATAACCACCACCGATAAAGCCGAGGCCACCGGCATGCGTCACGGCGGCCGCGAGCCCACCGCCCGCCGCGAACGCCATTGGCGCCGACAGAATGGGATGCGCGATCTTCAGCCGCCTGGTCAGTCGGGTATCAATTTGCATGACCTGCATGGGATCCGATTTGTCTGGTTCCGACCATAATTCACACGTTCGAAAGCGTTGCAATACCAACCGGCGTGCTCAGCGCCCCCTTCCGGTTGCGCCACCAAGGCGGCAGATCGACAGCAAATTCCGGCACCGGCGTGCAGAATTGCAGCAATCGAAGCCAATGCCGGGACAGTCGTTAATACTCGATTATTGCTTGGCGGCTAGATTCGAAGGTCAACGAACGGGCGCAATCTTCACTGACGGCACCATGATCACAACCAACCACGGCGGCGCGAAATCGAACTCGCTCATGAGCGAGTATTCGAGTCTGCTCAGCGAAGCGATCCTGCGCAACCGTACGCGTGCGGCCGAGCATTCGGCGCGCATCGAGTCGGAACTCGCCAATCGAGTGAAGTCCGAGTTCGTCGCCAATATGAGCCACGAGTTGCGTACGCCCCTCAACACGATCATCGGCTTCTCGAAATTGCTGAGCGAGCACAATGCCCGCCGCCTCATGGACAGCGATATCGTGCAGTATTCGCATCTTATCCATGACGCCGCCGGCCAGTTGCTGGCCGTCATCAACGACATCCTGGATATCTCCAAGATTCAGAGCGGCCGCTACACCCTTGACCACCACGAAGTTCACGTCGACGATATGCTGGCCGCATGCGCCGCATCGTTCAAACAAGCGGCCGACGATGCCTCAGTCGCCCTGGCACTGGAAATCGATGCCAGCCTGCCGACGGTTCGTGGCGACGCCAACAAACTGCGGCAGGTTTTTGGCAATCTCCTCAGCAATGCGATCAAGTTTACCCGCGCCGGCGGCACGGTAACGATTGAGGCGACCCGCACCAATGATGGCGGCACCGCCGTCCTGGTTCACGACACTGGCGTCGGCATGACCGAAGAGGAAATTGAAGTCGCGCTCACTCCTTTCGGCCAGGTCGATGGCAAGAAGACACGCTGGCGCGAAGGCACCGGCCTCGGCTTACCGATCGCAAAGTCCCTGATCGATCTGCATGGCGGCCGCATGGAAATCAGCAGCACCAAGGACGTCGGCACCGCGGTGGCAGTGTTCCTGCCTTCGAGGCATCTCGTGACCGTGACGCCAGGCCGCGACGCGCTAGTCGAAAAAGAATAACGACACTGTACTGCGCATTTGCGCAAAGAATTTCGCTTGAAGGGGATTGAGATGAACTTGCCGACCGTCACCTCTGCTGAGATGCGCACCCTCCGGGGCGATGTCTCGATCGGCCGTATCGTATCCGTCACGGGCTCCAAGGCCATCGTTCTGCTCGACACCGGCCAGGATGGCCAGTCGATGCTGACGACCCATCGTCCTGAAATGGGCACGCTACTCGCCATCGAGCAGTCGCGCACGGTGGTGCTCGCAATCGTATCGGCACTCAGCGTACCAGTGCCAGCGCAGCGCGAGGGCGAGTCGGAGATCTGGATCGCCGAACTTGGGCTCGTTGGAGAACTGTGGAAGGCCCGCGAGGGCAAGCCCGGATCGTTCAATCGCGGCGTCACCATTTACCCGCTGCTCGGCGACCGGGTCCGCGTCGCGACCAAGCCGGAACTGGAACTCGCCTTCTGCGGCGACATGAAGAATGCCGTCCGCGTCGGTCACATCCGGCAGGAATTGAGCATCCCCTCGATGGTCCGCGTCGACGACCTTCTCGGCAAGCACTTCGCGATCCTTGGCACCACCGGTACCGGCAAGTCGTGCACCACGGCATTGATCCTTCGCGCCATCCTGGAAAAGAACCCGGCGGCGCACATCGTGCTGCTCGATCCGCACAACGAATATGCCACCGCCTTCACCGAGTGGGGCGAGGTCGTCAGCCCACGCAACATGCAGTTGCCCTACTGGCTGCTGACGTTCGAGGAACTGGTCGAAGTACTGCTCGGCAATCCCGAGGGCCGCAAGCCCGAAATCGAGATCCTGCAGGAACTGATACCGATCGCCAAGAGCCGCTACTCGTCGGGCCGCGAAAAGCAGAACGCGACGTTACGCCGTGGCGTCCTCGATCCGGGCCGTTTCACCGTCGACACACCGGTTCCCTACCGCATCTCCGACCTGACCAGCCTCATCGACGAGCGCATGGGCAAGCTTGAGAACAAGAAGGACCTGCACCCCTACCGGCAGCTGCGCACGCGCCTCGACATGATCAGCCAGGATGCGCGCTACGCCTTCATGTTCGGCCAGCTCACCGTTTATGACGGCATGGCTCAGATTCTGGGCCGTCTGTTCCGCGTGCCGGTCAACGGCAAGCCGATCACCATTCTCGAGTTGACCGGCCTGCCGACCGAGATCGTCAACGTCGTGGTTTCGGTGTTGTGCCGCATGACCTTCGACTTCGCGTTGTGGGGCGAAGGTCACGTGCCGGTGACGCTGGTCTGCGAGGAAGCGCATCGCTACGTTCCAGCCGATCCGAAGGCCGGCTTCGAGCCCTGCAAGCGCGCCATCGCCAAGATCGCCAAGGAAGGTCGCAAGTACGGCGCCTCCCTCTGCATCGTAACCCAGCGCCCGGCCGAAATCGACCCAACCATTCTGTCCCAGTGCAATACCGTGTTCGCACTGCGCATGTCGAACGATCGCGATCAGGCGATCGTTTCGTCGGCGGTTTCCGATACCGGTTCCGGCCTGCTGGAGTTCCTGCCCGCCCTTGGACAGCGCGAAGCGATCGCGTTCGGCGACGGCGTCGCCCTGCCGGTCCGCATCAAATTCGACGAGTTGGCGAAGTGCAACCTTCCCCGCTCGTCCACCGCCCGGTTCAGCGAAAAATGGCAGAAGCCGGTAGGCGACGAGAATTTCCTCAACGACGTTGTCGAGCGCTGGCGCGCCGCTGGAGCAGGCCCTGCCGCCGATGCCGCCTCGCAGATGGCAATGTTCGCCGAAGCAATGGGCATCAATCCGACCAACGAGGCCGAAATCACTGCGGCGCTCGCGCCGATCGCCGCCAATCAGGCCAGCCTCCGCGAAATCAGCCCAGTCGCCACCGAAACGGAGTTTGAAGAACGACCAGCGTTGCGCGTTCGCGAACCGATGGAGGCAATCGCTGCACGCCCGGCCAGCGCGGCCGGCATGACCGCCGCTGCCGGCAGTCGCGCCGGAGCCGGCTCAATGCTGCGCCGCGAGCCGGTACCTGCCGCCCCCGTCGCCGCGCCGGCACCTCGCACGGCCGGCCTGGCACCGCGGCGTGACGTTACGTCACCCGCCGCGGAAACGCCCGCCGCAACCGGCACCAGCGCCATGCAATCGCTCCGAGATCGCCTTATGCAGCGTTCGCCAGGGCGCTGACCCACTGATCAAGTCAGCTTGAGTGGCCCGGGTTCAAGCTGGTATCAAAGCTTGTGATTCGTCATCAACCGCCTCGGGTTGGTCTTATGCTGGCGGTAGAACACACTACGTAATGATTTGCGGGTCAAAAGTGGCCCGCCGCACAACCCCACGAATCCTCGTCGGAGACTGACCTCGATGCAAGCGATGACCGTCAACCCGGTATCGGTGAACACCCTGCACCCGGTAATCCTGTCGGGCGGTTCGGGCACCCGGTTGTGGCCGCTGTCCCGCTCAATGTATCCGAAGCAGTTCATCCGCTTCTTCAACGGCCAGAATTCGAGTTTCCTTGGCTCGACCCTGCTGCGCCTGACGCAGGATGAGGGCTTCGAAGCACCGACGCTGCTTTGCAACAACGATCATCGCTTCCTCGTGAAGGAAGAACTTGAGCGCGCCGGCATCAAGGCACGCTCGATCATCCTTGAGCCGGTTGCCCGCAATACCGCCGCCGCCATCGCCGTGGCAGCGCTGTCGATCAGCCGCGATGACCCCGGCGCCGTCATGGTGGTGATGCCGTCCGATCACGCCATAAAAAATGAAGCCCGCTTCACCGAAGCCGTGCGTCGCGCCGCCAAGGTTGCCGCCACCGGCCGCCTGGTGCTGTTCGGCATCCAGCCGACCGAGCCCAATACGGGCTATGGCTACATCCGCCAAGGTGCGGCGCTTGAAGGCTTCAACGGTGGCGCCTTCAAGGTCGACCAATTCTTCGAGAAGCCCAACGCCAAGACCGCCGAGCAATATCTCTCGGCCGGCAACTACTTCTGGAACAGCGGCATCTTCGTGTTGCATGCTCGCACCTTTCTCGAGGAACTCGCCCGGCTTGAGCCGAGGATCCTGGAAGCGGCCCGCGGCGGTCTTGCCAAGGCCAGCGACGATCTCGGCTTCTTGCGCCTCGACCGTCCCGCGTTCGCCCAGTCACCCAACGTGTCCATCGACTATGCGGTGATGGAGAAGACCGCCGCCGCCGCCATGCTGCCGATCGATGTCGGCTGGAGTGATGTCGGCTCGTGGTCGTCGCTGTGGGATATCGCCCCGCACGATAAGAACGAGAACTACGTACGTGGCGAAGCCGTGCTGGAAGACACCCGCAACTGCTACGTCCATAGCGAGCGCGGCCTCGTCGCCACCATCGGCGTCGAAAATCTGATCATCGTCGACACGCCCGACGCATTGCTGGTGGCCGACAAATCGCGCTCGCAGGAAGTGTCGAAGATCGTCGCCCGGCTGCGCCAGTCGAACCGCAAGGAGCAGGAACAGCACCTGCGCAACTACCGGCCGTGGGGCTATTTCGAAACGCTCAACATCGGCACGCGCTTCCAGGTCAAGCTGCTGCACGTGAAGCCCGGCGGCAAGCTGTCGATGCAGATGCACCATCACCGCTCGGAGCACTGGGTCGTGGTGCAGGGCACCGCCAACGTCGTCGTCGGCGACATGGACAAGCTGCTGCGCGAGAACGAGAGCGTCTACATCTTCGCGACGCAATGGCATCGCCTCGAGAACCCCGGCAAGGTGCCGCTGGAGATCATCGAAGTGCAGATCGGCACCTATCTCGGCGAGGACGATATCGTCCGCACGGACGACGTCTATCATCGCTCGGCCGAAGAGACGAAGTGACCAGCCCGCGAAAATATTGACCGCTTCGTAGGTCGGGTAGAGCCCTCTTGCGAGACCCGACATCCCACGAGCGGTACCAGCCGTGTCGGCTCTCGCAAGAGGGCTCTAGCCGACCTACGGGACTGCACATAAATTCCGTCGGGCATTGGTTTCGCGGTTTGGTATGACACGTCCGGCGGGCTCGTGGGGCGCAATAGGCGAGAGCCGTACTGCGCCACGCCGCGCGTACGAAGGTCGAGGTCGATGCAATTCGCTTCGCTACTGCACCCTACGACCGTCGATCAAGTTATCGCCGCCAGCCGCGTGTCGAGCGACAGCACCAGGCACCAGTGCGGCTCGAAATCGGCGCCAAGTGGCCAGACTTGTCGCTCGTAATCCTTGAGCAGCTCGGCCTCGTAAGCCTTGAACCGTTCGGCGCGGCACAGCACGAACTTGGTGGCACCGACGATCGTTTCGCGATCGATGACGCAGAGCACCACCATTTCCGGGTGCGCGGTCAGGTACTCCTGCACCGTCACCATCAGGGTCGGGTAGCCCGGATGCAGCATGTCGTCGAGAATGATGACACCATCGTCGGCGAGAACGGCGGTGGCGAGCGCCATATCCTTCTCCAGCGACGCGCGGCTATGCTCGCCATCGACGTGGAACAGCCGCACCTTGGCGCCGCCAGTGCGCTCCAATAGCTCCGCCGGGGTCACCAGCCGGCTATCGCATTTCCAAGTCTTTCGCACCGATGCCGGCACGCCATGCTTCAGGCAATTGGCCTCGAAGCGCTCAATGACTTCAGGGTTCGGCCATTCGAAAATGTCCATGCCGAGCGCCATTTCGCCTGGTTGCAGGGCCTTCGCCAGCGCGATGAAGTATCGGCCCTCGAAGGTGCCGATCTCGGCAATCGGGCCCTTGACGCCGAGTTTCGATTGAATGCGCATAATGCCGGCCGAGATCGCGGCGGCGAACCGCGACGACATGCCGGGCACGGTCGAATAGCCCTGCTCGAGGTAGTCATCGACGGCGGCAATGCCGGATGAAACGGAAGCGGAATTGGCGGGTTGGGTCACGGGAGTTCAGCCTTTGGGATCTGGGGCACGGAAGGCGCCGAAACGAAAGCCGGCGTAGGAGACGAACATAGCAACGACGCTCGCAATCACGATTGCAAGTGTTGGGTGAGCGGCGGGATATGCCAGCAGAATTGCGGCGAACACGAGGTAGTTGATGACCTGGCCGGCGAAAGACGCAGCCGCGAACTTGCCGAACTCGGCCAAACTGGGCTTGGCCGCCACCGCGAATGTCACCCGCCGGTTGATCGCCCAGGATACCGTCATGGCGCAGGCAATACCGAACGGACGCGCCACGAATGGGCTAATGCCTAGGGCCTGAGTCAAGAGTTGCAATAAGCCGGCGTCCACAGCCAGTGCCGTCACGCCAGCCAGCAGAAATCCGCCCCAGTGCCGCGCCGGCGAGACATGCTCAGACATGGCTGGCACCCGGCCAGATGATGCTGCCATCCAATCGGCGCGACGGATGCCACAAGCGTTCGGGCAACCCTTCGTAGGCTTTCAAAGTCGACAGTTCATCAAGGCGACGACCGACCACCGGATCAAGTGTCGGCAGTTCGTCATCGACGTAGCCCGGATGGCACATCACCAGATGGCGTAGGGTTGGCAGCAGGAAGAAGCGGTCGAGTTCGGTTCGATAGGATTTGCGCTCGTCGAAGGCCGAGACGCCAGAGAAACTGGTGTTGGTGATGAAGCCGGCCGCTTTCACCGCGTCGCCGAAGCCGCGCGCAAGGGTCGCAAGCACCAGCGATTTCTTCACCGCAGCGCTACGTCCGAGAATGGCGGCCGCCGTATCCGCCGGATCGCGCACGAGCAACGGCCCGCCGTCATAGCGGCGCTTAAGCACATTGAGTACAGCGGTTCGCACGACCGGCAGTGCATGCACATGCTGGTGGCCATCGACGAAATCGGGCGCACATCCCATTTCCTGCTCGAAAGCGTCGAGTTGGCGCAGTAGTTCGCGTTCGATTTCCTGGCCGTCGATATGGCGCGCAAGGCTTGATCGCACGACGGTCGACACCATTGGGAAACGATTGGTCGGGCACAGCCAAGGCATGGCCCCTAGTGGGCGGCCGAGCGTCAGATTGAAATGCAGGCCAACAGCCAACCGCTGCCGAAGAGACCGCAGACGGTTCACATGCAGCGGCCAATGCGGTCCCGTGACCAGCGCGCTCGTTGCCGACAATCGTCCATCCGCCGCCAACTCGGCAATCCCGGTGCTGACGCCGTCGGTCAGCGCGAAATCATCGGCGCACAGGATGATGTTGCCGGTCATGTCCGGGTGCCGGCACCGTCGGGCGCCTTGGCCTTTTCGATGCCGACCTCTTCCGAAATCAGGAACAGCGGCCTGGCCTTCACTTCCTCGTAGACCCGGCCGAGGTATTCGCCGAGCACACCGAGCGAGATCAGCTGCACGCCAGCCAGCAGCATCACCGACACCATGATCGACGGAAAGCCCGGCACATCGGCGCCGTACACTATCGTGCGCACGAAAATCACGCCGGCATAGAAGATCGCCAGCAACGAGATCGCGAGGCCGAGCACCGACCACACCCGCAGCGGCAGCGTCGAGAACGAGGTCAGGCCATCGAGCGCGAAGCGCACCAGCTTGCGGGCGCTCCATTTGGTCACGCCGTCGGCGCGGTCAGCGACCTGATAGGGGATGCCGATCGACTTGAAGCCGATCCAGGAATAGAGCCCCTTGTTGAACCGCGACGCCTCCTTGAACCGGTTCATGGCGTCGATCGCCTTGCGGTTCAACAGCCGGAAGTCGCCGGCCCCGCTTGGGATGTCACTGCGCGATAGGACGTTGAACAGGCGGTAGAAGGCTTTGGCGTAGAGCTTTCGGAAGGCGCCGTCGGTGTTGCGGTCGATGCGGTCGCCGTAGACGATGTCGTAGCCTTCGCGCCACTTCTCGACAAACTTGAGAGCGACCTCGGGCGGATGCTGCAGGTCGGCATCCATGATGATCGCGGCATCGCCGCGCACGTAGGTGAGGCCGGCGGCAATCGCCAGTTCCTTGCCGAAGTTGCGGCTGAACGAGATCGCGACGATGCGCGGGTCGCGGGCGTGGATTTCGCGCAGCTTGGTCAAGCGTGCCATCGGTCGAACCGTCGTCGACGAACACGATCTCCCAGCGTTCCGGCAACTGGGCGAGCACGCCCGTGACGCGTGCGATCAGCGCGTCCAGGTTGCCGGCCTCGTTGAGCACCGGAATGACGATGGAAATGAGTTTCTGGGTCATGCCGGGGCTTTAGGCGATGGCGGGGGACGAGTAAAGTGGCGGGCCGATCCGGGACGGTTTCGGAATTCGGTCAACCCATTGCAACCACCTGCAATTCACCAGATCGGCAACTGTCCCGGATTTACGCTCGACCTCACGCCCCACCGAGTTATCCACGCCTCCCGGCCCCATGAGATACTGCTCATGTTCCGCTTCACTAAAGGGCGCGCTTCGAAGGCGTTCAAAAGTGCGGAGGCGGAATGGACGGTCCGGAGGGTGTTGCGGTCACGCGCCGCGCCCTGCCGGAGGGTTCCGTGCACCCCACAAGTGTGCGAGTAAAGGGGAAGCCCACACCAGCTCGCTGAAGCACGGGGGGACCCCAAAATCCGTTCGAGCAATGGGGTGGCCCTGGGCCACTTGAATTGAATACCGCGGAAGACCGCCGTGGACCACGGCCACCCCGCTCTCCCTTCGGTCGAGGGGAAAAAGAAAATCAAACCTCAAAGGCGATCGGCAATCACCAAATGACTTGTATCAACATCACCACCAGCAAAACTGGAACTTTTCGTCGGCCCGATCGATTGCGCGGACGGCGGCATCGTTCACGACCGGCGCCGTGCACCAAGTAGCCTCAACATGCAATCGAGCTGCGTTCCGGCAGTCGCATCGCGCTCGTCGAACTTCGCGATCCGGCATACTATTCGTCACGCGCGAATGATTGCGCCTTGAACTTTGCAAAGAGACCCCACCATGCCCCAGTCGATCAAGTTGCTTTTCGTCGCCGGTTCGGCCCGCGAGGGCTCACTCAACAAGAAGCTCGCCCGGCTCGGTGCCGACATTGCGTCCGCCAACGGCTTGCAGGCGACGTTTGCCGATCTCGGCGACTATCCGATGCCACTCTATGACGGCGATCTCGAAGCCAAATCTGGCGTGCCAGAAAATGCGCTCAAATTGCACGCCCTGATGTCGATCCATGAAGGCGTCTTCATCGCCGCACCGGAGTACAATGCCTCGATCACGCCGCTGCTGAAGAACACGCTCGATTGGATCAGCCGGATCAAGGTCGATGGTGGAGTGTCGGTGTTCAAGTCGCGGCTGTTCGCACTCGGCGCTGCCTCGCCCGGCGGCTTCGGCGGCATGCGCGGCCTGATGGCTGCGCGGCAGGTGCTGGAATTGGGCCTGGGCGCGCTGGTGCTGCCCGATCAGATCGCGATTGCCAAGGCCAGTGATGCGTTCGAGGACAACGGCCACCTCAAGGACAAGTCGCAGCAAGCGATGCTGAAATCGGTGATCGAGAAACTCGCCCGGGCAGCCAAGGTGCTGCACGGATGAGGCCAATCGCCCGATATCTCACGCACCCGCAAGTCGAAATCAATCCGGCCGTGCCGGTGCCGAAATGGGGGCTATCGGAGCGAGGCCGCACGCGGGCGCTTTCGTTACGCACGGCGCCGTGGATCAGCCGCATCAATCGCATCGTGTCGAGCGATGAGGTGAAGGCGATCGAGACGGCGGAAATCGTCGCCGGTTTCGCGGGTTTGAAAATCGAAGTGCGCGAACGCATGGGCGAGAACGACCGCTCATCGACCGGCTTCCTGCCCCCGGCCGAGTTCGAGGCAGTGGCGGATCAGTTCTTCGCCGCGCCGGATATGTCCGCGCGCGGCTGGGCGACAGCGCGGGCTGAGCAAACGCGAATTGTTGCGGCCATCGGCAATGTTCTGAAGGATCACGACGGCGGCGACATGCTCTTCGTCGGTCACGGCGCGGTCGGCGCATTGAACCTGTGCCACCTGCTTGGCGTGCCGATCTCCCGCACGCTCGATCAGCCCGGCGGCGGTGGCAACGTCTACGCCTGGGACATCGCGAGCGGGGTGGTACTGCACCGGTGGCGGAGTATCGAGGAGGAGAGTGGGAACCTCGATGCAACGTAGGTTGGGTTAGCGCCGGCTTCGGCGCGTAACCCAACATTTCACGGGTGATCGAAGTTGTTGGGTTACGGACGCAAGAGGGCGTCCTAACCCAACCTACGGCAGCGGATGTGATGACCGGAAAGTGCCAAATCGGAACCAGCTCACTCTCACCCACCCGCGATCTGCGGCAGGATGTGGACTTCGGAGTTGGGCTTGATCTCTTGGAACAGGGCGTCCTGATAGATCTGGCCGTCGATGGCGACGGCGAGGCCGTCTTCGAGGTGGGGGCCGAGATCGGGAAACCTCGCGCCCAACTTCTGAAACAACTGCCGCACGGTGGCGGCATCGACCGTGATTTCAGTCACGCCGCCAGTGAACTGGCGCAGGTTACCGATCAGAGTGACCTGCGCCATGTGCTTCTCTCAGGCGATCTTCAGCTTGAGGTTCTTGTCGCCACTGGCGCGTGCGGCCTCAATCGCGGCCAGCACCTTCGGCGGCGACATCGGCAGCGCCGCAAAGCGCAGACCGGTGGCGTTGGTCATGGCATTCGAGATCGCACCCATCGGCGGCACGATCGGCGTCTCGCCGATGCCGCGCACGCCATAGGGGTGACGCGGGTTGGCAACTTCGATGATGATGGTATCGATCATCGGCAGGTCGGAAGCGACCGGGATGCGATAATCCAGGAAGCCGGCGTTCTGCATTTTGCCGTCAGCGCCGTAGATGTACTCCTCGTTCAGCGCCCAGCCGATGCCCTGCACCGCGCCGCCCTGGAACTGGCCCTCGACGTAGCCCGGATGGATTGCTCGGCCGGCGTCCTGGATCACGGTGTAGCGGATGATGGTCGCCTTGCCGGTTTCCGGGTCGACTTCGAGATCGCACAGGTGCACGCCAAAGCTCGGCGCCGCACCGTGGGCGTTGATCGACGACGAACCGACGATCGGACCGCCGGTCTTGCCGGCCATGGCGGCCACCTGCTTCAAGGTCATCGGCGGATGCTTGCCGGCGTTATCACCGGCGGGACGCACCGCGCCATCGACGTACTCGACCGCATCTTCGGACAGTTCCCAAAGTTTGGCGGCGCGGGCGCATACCTGTTTGACGATCGAGCGGCTGGCTTCCACCACCGCCATGCCGCTCGAGAACGTCGAGCGACTGCCGCCGGTGAGGAAGTTGTACCCGAGCGACTGGGTGTCGGCGATGGTGACGCGGATGTTGTCCATGCCGACGCCAAGTTCTTCAGCCGCCATCATGCACAGCGAAGCGCGCAGGCCGCCGATGTCCGGCGTGCCGGCCATCAGGACGAGCGTGCCATCCTCGTTGAGCGCAATCGAAACGGTGGTTTCGCCGCCGATGTTGAACCAGAAGCCAGCGGCGATGCCGCGACCCTGATTGGCCTTCAGCGGAGCCTTCCAATGCTCGGATGCGCGGGCCGCCTGCAGGCTTTCGACGAGGCCGACAGGACCAAACTTCGGTCCGTAGGCAGCCTTGGTGCCTTCCTTCGCCGCGTTCTTCAGCCGGAATTCGATCGGATCGAGCTTCAATTTGCCGGCAAGCTCGTCGATCACGCTTTCGACCGCGTAGCCTGCAATCGGCCCACCGGGCGCGCGGTAGGCCGCAACCTTCGGCCGGTTCGAGACGACGTCGTAGCCAAACGCCTTGACGTTCTCAAGATCGTAGGGCGCGAACGCGCACATGCAGGCAGGCGCCACCGGCGAGCCTTGGAAAGCACCGGCGAGGAACTTCAACTCACCTTCGGCGGCAGTGATCTTGCCGTCCTTGGTGGCACCGATCTTGATCCGCATCTTGGCGCCCGAAGTCGGGCCAGAACCGCGAAACACCTCTTCGCGAGTCATCGTCATCTTCACCGGCTTGTGTGCCTTGCGCGACAAGGCCAGGGCCACCGGCTCGAGATAGACCACCGTCTTGCCGCCGAAGCCGCCGCCGATTTCGGCAGCAGTCACGCGCAGCTTGTTGACATCCATGCCGAGCAGTCGGGCGCTGTGCGCGCGTACGATCCAGTGGCCCTGGGTCGAAACCCAAAGATCGGCTTGGCCATCCTCGGTGACGTTGGCGAGACAGGCATGCGGCTCGATATAGCCCTGGTGCACCGGCTCGGTCCGGAACTCGCGCTCGACGATCACATCAGCGGCGGCGAAGCCCTTGGCGATGTCGCCAAGCGCAAACTCGACGCGTTTTGCCACGTTGGATTCCGTCGTCGGGGCCGGCTCGACGCCGGCAGTGATCATGCCGGGATGCAGGATCGGCGCGCCCGGCGCCATCGCTTCTTCGACGTCCAGAACGTGCGGCAGGATTTCGTAGTCGACCTTGATGAGTTTCAGCGCTGCCTTGGCGATCGCGGCCGAGGTGGCGGCGACAGCTGCTACCGCGTGGCCTTCATAGAGCACGCGTTCGCGCGCCATTACATTGCGGACGACGTCACGATAGTTGATCAGCATTTCGCCGGCCGGCACGAACTCGGACGCCTGATCTTTGAAGTCGTCGCGCGTCACAATTGCCTTGACGCCCGGCAAAGCGGCGGCTGCCGACACGTCAATCGAGCGGATGTTGGCGTGCGGATGCGGCGAACGCAGTACCTTTCCGACGAGTTGACCGGCGAGACTGTAGTCGGCGCCGAAGCGGGCACGGCCGGTGACCTTGTCAACGCCATCGGGACGAATCGGTCGCGTACCGATGATCTTGTACTCATGCTCCGGCGTGAGCTTCTTGACGGTCTCCTGCATGGCTCAGGCTCCTCGCATTTCGGCGGCGGCGTCCATCACGGCGCGGATGATCTTATCGTAGCCGGTGCAACGGCAAAGATTGCCGGCGAGCCAATAACGCACCTCGGTCTCGGTCGGGTTCGGGTTCTTCTCCAACAGCGCCTTGGAGGCGACCAGGATGCCTGGCGTGCAGATGCCGCATTGGAGCGCGTGGTGCTCCAGGAACTTCTGCTGCAGCGGATGCAGCGTGTCACCTTTGGCCATGCCTTCAATGGTGCCGACCGACTTGCCCTCGGCCTCGACGCCAAGCATCAGGCACGAGCAGACAAGACGGCCATCGACCGTAACAGAACAAGCGCCGCAGTCGCCGGTCGAGCAGCCTTCCTTGGTGCCGGTCAGTTCGAGTTCGTCACGCAGCACTTCGAGCAGCGTCGTCTGGGTGTCGCACAGAACTTCGGTTGGGTCGCCGTTGAGTGTGAAGGAAACGTGGTGTTTGGACATCGATCAGGCCTTTGCGCGTTCGAGAGCGATGAGAGCGGTGCGGCGCGCGATCACGCCCGCGACCTTGATGCGGAATTCGATGGTGCCACGCTTGTCGTCGATCGGTTTGCAGGCAGCGCGAACGGCGGCGACCATCTTTTCGAGAGCAGCATCGTCGACGTTGGTGCCGACCAGCGCGGCGCCCGCTTCCTTGACGAAGAGCGGACGGGCCGCGACGGCGCCGAGGCCGACGCGTGCCGCTGTACATTTACCGCTGGCATCAAGCGTCAGTGCGACGCCGGTACCAACCACGGCAATGTCCATTTCGGTGCGCGGAATGAAACGCAGGTAGGCGTCGCCCATGCCTTTGTTGCGCAGCGGCAGATGGAACGAAACTACGACCTCGCCCTTGGCAAGAGCGGTCTTGCGCGGAGCAAGCATGACGTCCTCGACAGCCATTTCGCGGCGGCCCTTGGCGCCGTGGATCGACACCTTGGCGCCAGCCGCGATCAGCGCCGGAACACTGTCAGCGGCAGGGGAGGCATTGCACAGGTTACCACCGAGAGTGCAGCGACCCTGCACCTGGGTCGAGCCGATCAGGTTAGCGGCTTCGACCACGCCCGGCCAATGCTTCTTGAGCTCGGCATGCTCTTTCAGCTCCGCGCCGGTGACAGCGGCGCCGATGACAAAGCCATCGGCGTTCTTGGTAATTTTGCGCATCTCACTGATACGCTTCAGGTCGACCACCAGCTTGGGATCGATGACATCGGTCTTCATCTGCACCAGCAGGTCGGTGCCGCCGGCCAGAATTCGGGCCTCGCCCGCCTCCGCCGTCAGCAACGCAACCGCCGCGTCAAGCGTCTCGGGCGCTTCATAGCGCATGGCATGCCTCTTCGATTGGCTGTCGGGAAATCCAAGCGGCATCAGACCATAGTTGAAGGCAAACGCCAACCATCGAAACGCGACCGTCTGACGGGCGCGCACGTCAGACCTGCCCTGCGCGCGGCGAGGTCTCCCTTGCGCGGCGGTGCCACGCCGTGAAATCCTGGGGTAGCCAGATCGGCGGGTCGTGCAACCTCCACGAGGCGGCCTCGCGGGAATTTATCTCCAACCAACTGAAATTGAGAGGAAACCAACATGGCCAAGGGTTATTGGATCGCGCACGTCGATGTGAAGGATGCCGAAGGGTACAAGCAATACGTCGCGGCGAATGCGATCGCGTTCGCCAAGTACAAGCCGAAGTTCCTGGTGCGCGGTGGCGACCACAAAATCATGGCTGGCACCGCCATGACCGGCAAGCGGCATGTGGTGCTGGAATTCGACAGCTACGCAGTGGCGCTCGAATGCTACCACAGCCCGGAGTATCAGGCGGCGGTAAAGCTGCGCGACAAGTACTCGGTCGCCGATGTGATCGTCATCGAAGGCTATGCCGGCTGAGGCCGTTCGAGGTCGGGCGGCGCCATCGCATTGCCCGACCATCATCACCGCGAAGCGCAGCAATCATTCAGGAGGTAACGCACGCCCCGCAGCCATCTGTTCGGCATGGCACTACCGATGCGCATTGCCAACATGGCCGTCAATCTTGCTTCCGATGGGCCGGCGATCACGACCGGCCAGATCTTGGCACTCGACAGCGGGGTGACGATCTATTGATGACACCGGCAAGGGCGGGCGTCGAACAATATGGAATTGGACCACCGGCCGCCGCACCATGGCAATTGACAGGAGCCCGACGGCACTCTATGCACCGCCAGCCTGCCCAGATGGCGGAATTGGTAGACGCACTGCTTTCAGGTAGCAGCGCCGCAAGGCGTGGAGGTTCGAGTCCTCTTCTGGGCACCAATCCAACACCATGTACCTAAGCCGCCGCAGGACATTTGTCTTGGGCGGTTTTGACGGTGGCCGCGTCATCCTCACGGAATTTTCTGCAGGCGTAATTTTATTGCGTTAGAGCCACCCTTGAATTCGCACTTGTGTGCGACGACAAAGTGTGTTTTTTCTTGGACAAGGTCAGCACCGCTGACCTATCTGGATGAACCGTCGCCCGAGCTAGCGGGCGACCCGGTGAGTACAAGGGCATCACGTGGCGACGCTTCGGCATGCATTGCCGGCAGGGATGAGGCTCACCGCCTCCACCGTCGCACGTCCCGAGCTGACGACACGAATGCCCAGGATGCGCGCGCGCGGCTCACGCGAAAAACGCGAAAACAGGCTACGACGCGCGGCTGATCGCCCGCGCTCCCCGCTAAGACCCCGCGACCCTGAAGTGACGAACCACGAAAATTTCCACGCCCAGCGCGGGCGCGCTAATCTCAACAACGCGCAAAAATCGAAATCCAAAGCTCCATCACACCGGCAAAACTTGCCATGAGGCCGACCATGACCGACAGCCAGAGCCACCTCGACCCCGCGCACTACCTCGACGAGGACGCGGTCCCTGCCGGCCTGTTCGATCCGCGCGCCGAGCGCGATGCCTGCGGCGTCGGCTTTATCGTCGATCTGAAGTCGCGCAAGAGCCACGCCATCGTTGCAGACGCGTTGGCGATCCTGGAAAACCTCGAGCATCGCGGCGCGGTCGGCGCCGATCCCCTGTCGGGTGACGGCGCTGGAATTCTAATCCAGATCCCGCACGAGTTCCTCAAGGCGGAATGCAAGGCGGCGGGCTTCGCGCTACCTGAGCCGGGCCAGTACGCCGTTGGCCAACTGTTCATGCCGCAAGACGAGCGCTTGCGCGCGCACTGCGAGACCGTGATCCGGCGCATCGTTCGCGAGGAAGGCTTGGAATTTCTCGGCTACCGTGACGTGCCCGTCGACAACTCGTCGCTTTCCGACATGGTGCGCCGTTCCGAGCCCGTGCACCGGCAAGTGTTCATCGGCAAGCCGAAGGCTGTCCGCGATGAAGACGCCTTCGAGCGTCGCCTCTATATCACCCGCAAGGTGATCTCGAATGTGCTGTATTCAGCCTACAAAGGCCGTGACATCGGATTCTATACCGTTTCGCTGTCGAGCCGCACGCTGGTCTACAAGGGCATGTTCCTGTCCTATCAGGTCAAGGCCTACTACAAGGATCTGTCGGACAAGCGCCTGATCTCGGCAATGGCGTTGGTCCATCAGCGGTTCTCGACCAACACCTTCCCGTCGTGGAAGCTGGCTCACCCCTATCGCATGGTCGCGCACAACGGCGAGATCAACACGCTGCGTGGCAACGTCAACTGGATGGCGGCACGGCAGGACAGCGTCGAGAGCCCGTTGTTCGGCGAGGATATTTCGAAGCTGTGGCCGATCTCCTACGAAGGCCAGTCCGACACCGCATGCTTCGATAATGCGCTCGAATTTCTAACCATGGGCGGCTACAGCCTCGCGCACGCCGCCATGATGCTGATCCCGGAAGCCTGGGCCGGCAACCCGCTGATGGATTCAAAGCGCCGCGCTTTCTATGAGTATCACGCCTGCCTGATGGAGCCGTGGGACGGCCCAGCAGCGATGGCGTTCACCGACGGTCGCCAGATCGGCGCCACGTTGGATCGCAATGGTTTGCGGCCAGCGCGTTATCTGGTGACGAAGGACGATCGGGTGATCATGTCTTCCGAATCCGGCGTGTTGCCGATCGAGGAAGCAAACATCGTGCGCAAGTGGCGCCTGCAGCCAGGCAAGATGCTGCTAATTGATCTTGAGCAGGGCCGGATCATTTCCGACGACGAATTGAAGGCTGAACTCGCCGCCCGTAACCCCTATGAGACTTGGCTGAAGCGCACCCAGATCCAAGTCGGCGATTTGCCGCTCAAGGACGCGCCCAAGAAGAAGCCGACCAATGTCGCGCTGCTCGATCTGCAGCAGGCATTCGGCTATACGCAGGAAAGCCTCAAGTTCCTGATGGCGCCAATGGCGGCGACCGGGCAGGAAGCGATCGGCTCCATGGGCACCGACACGCCGGTTTCGGTTTTGTCGAACAAGCCCAAGCCGCTGCACACCTATTTCAAGCAGAACTTCGCCCAGGTGACCAACCCGCCGATCGATCCGATTCGCGAGGAACTCGTCATGAGCCTCGTCTCGTTCATCGGCCCGCGCCCGAACCTGCTCGATCTCGCCGGCACCGCCAAGGTGAAGCGTCTTGAGGTTGGCCAACCGATCATTACCAATGACGAATTGGAGCGCATCCGCCAGATCGGCGCGGTGAAGGACAACTATTTCACCTCGATCACCATCGACATCACCTATGACGAGGGGAAAGGCGCCAACGGCATGAGCGCCGCACTTGACGTGGTATGTGCCGAGGCCGAGGAGGCGGTACGCTCAGGCGACTACAATATCATCATTTTGAGTGATCGCGGCGTCGGCCCGGATCGGATTCCGATTCCATCGCTGCTAGCCACCAGCGCGGTCCATCATCACCTGATCCGTCAAGGACTGCGCACCTCGGTCGGCCTCGTCGTTGAAACCGGCGAGGCGCACGAAGTGCACCAGTTCGCGACGCTCGCCGGCTACGGCGCCGAGGCAATCAACCCCTATCTCGCCTTCGACACGCTTGAGGCGATGCTGCCCGAACTTGACGAGAAGATCGCCCACAAGGAAGCCGTCAAGCGCTACATCAAGGCAGTGTCCAAGGGCCTGCTCAAGGTCATGTCCAAGATGGGCATCTCGACCTACCAGTCCTATTGCGGCGCCCAGATCTTCGACGCCATCGGCCTGAAGTCGAGCTTTGTCAGGAAGTACTTCACCGGCACCCACACCCAGGTTGAAGGCATTGGCTTGCGCCAGATTGCTCGCGAAACCGTGGAGCGGCATCGGCAATCATTTGCGCGTGTGCCGGCGCTGGACGATGCACTCGATGTCGGCGGCGAATATGCCTATCGCGTTCGCGGTGAAGCGCACATGTGGCGTCCGAGCGTGGTGGCCGATCTGCAGCACGCGGTGCGGGGCGCTGACAACGCCGACGCCAAGGCCGGCAAGGTGCCGCAAAAGTTCCGTGACTACTCGAAGCAGATCAACGAGCAGAACGAGCAATTGATGACGCTGCGCGGCCTGTTCCGCCTGAAGAGCGCCGGGGAGTTGAACCGCAAGCCAGTGCCGATCGCCGAGGTCGAACCTGCAACCGAGATCGTCAAGCGGTTTGCGACTGGCGCGATGAGTTACGGTTCAATCTCCCGCGAGGCCCACACCACCCTCGCCATTGCCATGAACCGGATCGGCGGCAAGTCGAACACTGGCGAGGGCGGTGAGGAAGCCGATCGCTATGTGCCGAAGCCGAATGGCGACAGCATGCGTTCCGCCATCAAGCAGGTTGCTTCGGGCCGTTTCGGTGTGACGACCGAGTACCTGGTCAATTCCGATGTCATGCAGATCAAGATGGCGCAGGGCGCCAAGCCCGGTGAAGGCGGTCAGTTGCCCGGCCACAAAGTCGACGCGGTGATTGCGCGTGTGCGCCATTCGACGCCGGGAGTCGGCCTGATCTCGCCGCCGCCGCATCACGACATCTACTCGATCGAGGATCTGGCGCAGCTGATCTTCGATTTGAAGAACGTCAACCCAGCGGCCGACGTATCGGTCAAACTCGTCTCGGAAGTCGGCGTCGGCACGGTTGCCGCAGGCGTCGCCAAGGCACGCGCCGACCATGTCACTATCGCCGGCTTCGAAGGCGGCACTGGCGCCTCGCCGCTGACCTCGATCAAGCACGCCGGCTCACCCTGGGAGATCGGCCTCGCCGAGACCCATCAGACGCTCGTCGCCAACCGCCTGCGCGGTCGTATCGCGGTGCAGGTCGATGGCGGCGTCCGAACTGGGCGCGACGTCGTGATCGGCGCGCTGCTCGGCGCTGACGAGTTCGGCTTTGCTACCGCGCCGCTGATCGCGGCCGGTTGCATCATGATGCGCAAGTGTCACCTCAACACCTGCCCCGTCGGTGTCGCGACGCAGGATCCGGTCTTGCGCGCCAAGTTCAAAGGCAAGCCTGAGCATGTGATCAACTTCTTCTTCTTCATCGCCGAAGAAGTGCGTGAGATCATGGCGTCGCTCGGCTACGCCAAGTTCGAGGAGCTGATCGGCCAATCGCAGATCCTCGACAAGGACGAGGCCATTCGCCACTGGAAGGCACGCGGCCTCGACTTCGACAGGCTGTTCTACAAGCCGGACGTACCGAAGTCGGTGGCAATTCGCCATTGCGAGCGCCAGAACCACGGCCTCGACAAGGTGCTCGACAATCAGCTGATCGCGGCAGCCAAGCCCGTGCTCGACGGCAAGAAGAAGACGATCGAGAAGACCTATCCGATCAGCAATCGCGACCGCGCAACCGGTGCCATGCTGTCAGGCGTCTTGGCCAAGCAGTTTGGCCACGCCGGCCTCCCCGACGACTCGATCGTGTTGACCTTCAACGGCATCGCCGGCCAGAGCTTTGGCGCCTGGGTCGCCAAGGGCATCACGCTCGACCTCGTCGGCGAAGGCAACGACTATGTCGGCAAGGGCCTGTCCGGCGGCAAGCTGATCGTGCGGCCTGATCCCAAGTCCGGCATCGTGCCGGAGGAGAGCATCATCGTCGGCAACACCGTGTTGTATGGCGCGATCACTGGCGAATGCTATTTCCGCGGCATTGCCGGCGAGCGCTTCGCGGTGCGCAACTCGGGCGCCGTCGCGGTGGTCGAGGGCACTGGTGACCATGGCTGCGAGTACATGACCGGCGGCGTTGTCGTCGTACTCGGAGCCACCGGGCGCAACTTCGCGGCCGGCATGTCGGGCGGGATCGCCTACGTGCTCGACGAGAAAGGCGATTTCGAACAGCGCTGCAACATGGCGATGGTCGATCTGGCCCCGGTCGCCGACGAGGAGACGAGTTCGAGCGCCATGTTCGGCAAAGGCAATCTTGCGAGCCAGGGCCTAGTCGACATCATGTCGAATATGGACACCAACGACGTCGCCCGCTTGCGCGAACTGATCGAGCGGCATGCGCGCTACACCAATTCGGCCAAGGCCAAATCAATCCTGGCCGATTGGACCGACTGGCTGCCGAAGTTCCGCAAGGTGATGCCGGTCGAATATGCCAAGGCGCTTAAAACAGTCGCGGCGGCGCAGGCTGTCGACTCGACCGGCTTCAGCATGTTGGAGATCGGCATGGGCAAGAAGTCCGGCGCGAAGACAAAGGCGGCGGAGTGAGCGGGACCATGCGGATCTACGGCGACATCACATCGGGCAACTGCCTGAAGGTCAAGTATACGGCCGACCTCCTCGGTCTGCCGTATACGTGGGTCGTCGTGTCCGCGCTCGACGGCGAGACCAAGTCGCCGGAGTTTCTGGCCAGGAACCCGATGGGCCAAATCCCGGTCGTCGAACTAGATGACGGCCGGCATCTGGCGCAGTCGAACGCGATCATCCGCTATCTGGCGCGTGGTTCGGTGCTGCTGCCGGACGACGCTTTCATCCAGGCCAAGATCGACGAATGGATGTTCTGGGAACAGTACAGCCACGAGCCCTACATCGCGGTCTGCCGCTTCCACATGCTCTACCTGAAGCGACCGCAGGAAGCCCGCGAGTCATGGCGCGTCGAGCGTGGCGAAAAGGCGCTCGATCTGATGGAGAGCCAACTTGCCGGCCGGCCGTTCCTGGTTCGAGACAGCATGACGATCGCCGACATCGCGCTCGTCGCTTACACCCGCGTTGCACACGAGGGTGGGTTTGATCTGGGCTCACGGCCGCATGTGCGCGCTTGGATCGCGCGCTGCGAAAAAGCAATGAAGGTATGATCCGATGGCGTCCACACACCGACCGCTGTCATCGTCGGGCTTGGCCCGAGGACCCATGGTTCGTCCAGGATCGGACATGTCGGGATCGAAACAAGCGCAGATGACGAATTCCAAATCTTAGCACTTCGCAAGTTGATGAATGGGTCCTCCGGCCAAGCCCGAGGATGACACCTGAGCCATACGAACGGACGACGACCATGGGCAAGATCACAGGCTTTCTCGAAATCGACCGCAACGACCGCGGCTATCGCCCGGTTGACGAGCGCCTGAAGCATTTCAAGGAATTCGTCGAGCCGTTGCCTGAGGCCGAGGTCAAGAAGCAGGCTTCGCCGCTGCATGGATTGCGGCATTCCCTACTGTCACAACGGTTGCCCGGTGAACAATCAGATCCCGGATTGGAATGACCTCGTCTATCATGGCGATTGGCGCCGTGCGCTGAAGAACCTGCACTCGACCAACAATTTTCCCGAGGTTACCGGCCGCATCTGCCCGGCGCCGTGCGAGGCGTCCTGCACGCTGAACCTCGACGACAAGCCGGTCACCATCAAGACGATCGAGTGCGCCATCGCCGACAGGGGCTGGGAGGAAGGCTGGATCGTTCCCGAACCGGCCGAAAAGAAGACCGGCAAGAAGATCGCCATCGTCGGGGCCGGCCCGGCCGGACTTGCGGCCGCTCAGCAGCTCGCGCGCGCAGGGCACGAGGTCAGCGTCTACGAGAAGAACGCGCATCCGGGCGGCTTGCTGCGCTATGGCATCCCCGACTTCAAGATGGAAAAGACCGTCATCGAACGCCGCGTCAAGCAGATGCAGGCCGAGGGCGTCACCTTCCATTGCAACACCGCGATCGGCGCCAAGATCAAGCTCGCCGACCTCGAAGCCAAGTATGACGCGGTGCTGCTTGCCGGCGGCGCTGAGAAGCCGCGTGACATTCCGGTGTCGGGCCGCGACCTCGGCGGCATCCATTTCGCGATGCAGTTCCTGCCGCAGCAGAACCGGCGCGTGTCGGGCGAGAAGCTTGGCAAGGTGCTGGAACTGTCGGCCAAGGACAAGCATGTCGTCGTCATCGGCGGCGGTGATACCGGCTCCGACTGCATCGGCACGTCGTTCCGCCAGGGTGCCGCTTCGGTGACCCAGCTCGAAATCATGACCGCCCCGCCCGAACATGAGAACAAGGATCTGACCTGGCCCAATTGGCCGCTGAAGATGCGTACCTCTTCGAGCCAAGCCGAAGGCGCGAAGCGCGACTTCGCGGTCGCGACCAAGCGCTTTGAGGGCCGCGACGGCCGCGTCACCAAGCTCATTTGCGTCAAAGTCGACGAGCAGTTCCAGGAGATCCCTGACAGCGAGTTCGAGATCCCGACCGACCTCGTGCTGCTGGCGATGGGATTTGTCGCGCCGGTGACCGACGGCTTGGTGCCGAAGGATCACGTCGAACTTGACCCGCGCGGCAACGTCAAGGCCACTGATCGCGACTACACGACCTCGCGGCCGAAACTATTCACCGCCGGCGACATGCGGCGTGGCCAGTCGCTGGTGGTGTGGGCGATCCGCGAAGGACGGCAAGCGGCGCATGCCATCGACAAGGCGTTGATGGGCAAGTCCGACCTGCCGCGGTGAGTGGACAGTGACGGAGAGTCGGGCATGATCAAAGCATGAACGCATATCTGACCGCTGATCGCAACATCGTCATCCCGCTGAGTGACCTGATCGGGTCATTCAGGCGGTTTGGCGAGCGTGGCCCGGTATATGAGATCATCGCCGCTGGAGATGTTTCGACCGGCAGCGACGTCGAACTGCGCGTGCGCGTGGTGGAAAGTGGCGAGGAGTTGGACTACCCGCTGCGGGATCTGCTCAACGATCCCGTCGCGGAATAGTGCACTTGGCACGCCGCAGGACCAAGTCGTACGGAAGAATTTTCGATGTTCGCGATCGCTTTTGATCTGACGGTTCGAGACGTTCGACGGCTGCATCCGAAAAGCGTGCCGCAAGCTTATCTTGATATAGGCACGACCCTCGAACGCTTCGGCTTCACCTGGGTACAAGGGAACGTCTACGTCTGCGAACGCGAGGATCTCGCCAATCTGTTCGCAGCTTTGTAGGCTTTGAAATCCCTGCAGTGGTTTGCCGGATGCGTCCGGGACATTCGCTCGTTCCGCATCGAACAATGGTCGGACTTCACGAACTTCTTCAAGTCGTGAAGTCCGCCTGAACTCATAGCTTGCCGGCGTGGGCCGCTTCGAACAACTTGCGGCAGTTGGCCTCGTCGAGTGGGATTGGGTTGCCACCGGCGGTCGGGTCCTTCGGGCTCATCCGGCTCATCAATTCGAATTTTTCGGTACCGACTTTGAAGTCGGCGAGCGTGTGCGGCACTCGCGTCTTCTGCGCGCAGTTCCAGTATCCAATCAATGAACGGCGTAAAGCCCGGCTTCAAACCGAGGTAGGCACCGAGGCGGCCGATCTTGTCCTCGATGACCGGCTTGTTGAATTGCAGCACGTAAGGCATGAACACGGCATTGGTCATGCCGTGATGGGTATCGTACAGCGAGCCCACCGGATGCGAGAGCGCGTGAATGGCACCGAGCGCCTTCTGGAACGCGGTCGCGCCCATGGCGGCAGCCGACATCATGTGCGCGCGCGCTTCGATATCGCTGCCGTCCTTGGCGACGCGCGGTAGGTTGTCCTTGACGAGCCGCATGCCTTCGACGGCAATGCCATCGGCCAGCGGATGATAGAACGGCCCGCAATAGGCTTCGAGGCAATGGGCGAGCGCGTCCATGCCGGTACCGACGGTGATGAACTTCGGCATTCCAACGGTGAGTTCTGGATCGCAGATCGTCACCTTCGGCATCATCAGAGGATGGAAGATGACTTTCTTGGTGTGCGTCGTCTCGTCTGTGATGACGCCGGCCCGGCCAACCTCGGAGCCCGTGCCCGCAGTTGTCGGCACCGCGATGATGGGAAAAATGCCCTTGGGATCGGCGCGGGTCCACCAGTCGCCGACATCCTCGAAGTCCCACATCGGCCGGGTCTGGCCAGCCATGAAGGCGATCACTTTGCCGGCGTCTAGGCCCGAGCCGCCGCCGAAGGCGATAACGCCATCATGGTCACCAGCCTTGAGCGCCGCGACGCCGGCTGTGACGTTGGCCGCGATCGGGTTGGGCTTCACCTCGCTGAACACTTTCGCGGCTAAGCCCTCCGCCTCGAGAATTGCCAACGCGTTGGCCGTGATCGGCAGCTTCGCCAGTATCGGATCTGTAACCAGCAGCGGCCGCTTGATGCCGGCCGATTTGGCGGCGGCGGCAAGCTCTTTGATGCGTCCCGCACCAAATTTTATCGCGGTAGGATAATTCCAGTTGCCGGTCAGGTGCATGTTGTCACTCTTCGATGCTGGCAGCGTTGAACTTCAAGAATAGTCAAGCCCGTGCGGTGTGTCACGCGTCCGCCAACGGCAGGCCTTCAAGTGGGTCGGCAGCAGCGCTCGTTTCCAGTATATCGACGGCGCGATGGCAATCGGCCTTCATCTGCGCTTTCAACGCCTCGACATCGTCAAAGCGACTGTCTCGGCGAACAAAATCGACGAACACGACCGAAATTTCTCGACCGTAGAGATTTCCGTCGAAATGGATGAGAAAGACCTCGAGGATCGGCGCGCCATTGTCGAACTGCGGGCGCGTGCCGAAGTAGGCGGCACCCGCATGGCGCTCGCCGTCGACTTCGACCCATACCGCATATATGCCGTAAGCGAGACTGGTGCCGGGGGGCATGGTGACATTGGCGGTAGGGAAACCGAGGCCGGTGCCTCGCTTGGCCCCGCCGATCACCTTCGAAGTGACCCGCCAGCGATGTCCGAGCGCCAGATTGGCACCGGCAACGTCGCCTTGCGCCAAGTGGCCACGCACGGCGCTGGACGAAAATACCGCGCCGCCATTTCCGACCGGCTCGATCACCGTGACGCCGAAGCCTTTTTGTGCACCCATGGCGCGCATGGCGTCTGGCTTGCCGCCGCGATCACGTCCGAAGCTGAAGTCATAACCGACGACCACGTGGGCAACCGCAAGGCGGGCGATGAGGATTTCATCGACAAATGCCTCGGCCGACATCTGCGACAATGCCTTATCGAAGGGAAGGATCACCGCGAGGTCGAGGCCGAAGCGTTCGAATAGCTGCATCTGACGTGCGCGTGGCGTCAGCGTAAAATGCGGCAGATCCGGCCGGAAAAACACGCGCGGGTGCGGTTCGAACACCATCACACCTGCTGGGCTTCCACGCACGGCAGCCACGTCGCGTGCCGTTTGCAGCAGCGCCTGATGGCCTCGATGCACGCCGTCGAAATTGCCAATGGCGACAACGCTACCTTGATCAGGGGCAGCAGCCGGGCGGGTGCCATCAAGAACGCGAAAGCGCGACGGTTTGGGATCGAAAGTCGTACTCATAGCACTCGTCTAATGCGATCCGTCGCGTTCGGCTAGAGGCAGGTGGATCAGACTGCACGAGCGGTCAGGCCGCCGTCCACCGGCAGGATCACCGCGTTGATGTACTCGGCCTCGTCGCTGGCGAGAAAGAGTGCTGCGTTGGCGACGTCCCACCCGGTTCCCATGCGCCCAGTTGGGCAGGTCGCATGACGCTTGGCGATCATCTCCTCCTGGCTGCCGTAGGCGACGTTGATCTGGTTGTAGATCATCGGCGTGTCCATCAGGCCGGGGCAAATCGCGTTCACGCGGATGCCTTGGCGCGCGTACTGCAGGGCAAGGCCGACGGTCAGCTGGTTCACGCCGCCCTTGGCCGTATAGTAGCTTGCGTAGTCATAGCCGACGTAACGCAGACCGGCGGCGGACGAAGTATTGATGATGCTGCCGCGCTGCTGCGCGATCATCACCGGCAGAACGTGCTTGCAGGCGAGGAACACGCCTTTGATGTTGAGGTCGAGTTCAAGGTCCCATTCCGCCTCGCTCAGCTCGATCGGGCCGCCCATCTTGGCGTGGCCGACATTGTTGTGCAGGACGTCGATGCGACTGAACGCCACGATCGTTTGATCGACAGCCGCTCTTACCTGATCGGTCTTGGTCACGTCGCAGGCAATCGCCAGCGCGATGCCACCTTCAGACTTGATGATGTTCGCGGTTTCTTCAGCGGCGGCAATGCCAACGTCGACACAGACGACTTTGGCTCCGGCGCGGGCAAACGTAACCGCGGTGGCCTTGCCGTTGCCCCAGCCCGGTCCGATCGAACCGGCACCAAAGATCAGGGCAACTTTGTCCTTGAGCCGCTGCGCCATGGCCGAGGCCTCCCGAGAGATGCAAATCATTCCTCAGTTCAGTCATGGCGGTCAAATGGTGTGCGCCAAGACTGCAACTTGCATGGCCCGCAAGCGGCTGTCGAGGATCATGGGATCGGCCACGGGCGTTGTGCGGGACGTATGCGTTCGAAGGCGCGGGCCAGTTGCAGCACACCCAAATCATCGAAGCGACGACCGGTAATCTGCAGCCCGATCGGTAAACCGGCGGCGGAATAGCCTGCGTTGATCGAGGCCGACGGTTGATCACTCATGTTGTAGGGCAGCGTGAAGGCAATGTGCTCGAACGGACGCGCCGGGTCATGCAGCGGCGATGCCAGTTCGGCGGCATAGGCGACGCAGGGCGCAACCGGCGATAGTACGAAATCGAAGTCGGCATGCGCCGATACCGCCGCAGACCGCATCGCCACCATCTGGCTGACGCCTTCGAACACTTGGGCGCCAGTGTAGTTTTGCGCCGGTGCCGACCAATCGCGGATATAGGGCAAAACGCGGAAGCGGCGCTCTTGCGACAGTGCTTCGAGATCGAGAAATGCCCGCTGGCGGAAGAAGCAGTCCATGCCGTCGAGCATGGCACGAGTGAAAAATGGAGCGATCGGCTCGATCGTCGCGCCGGCGGCAGCGAATTGTCGCGCCGCACTCTCCACCGTCGCAGCGATTTCCGGATCAACGTCGAGGCCGGCGCCAGCTGTCAGATGGAAGCCGAGCCGCAGGCCTTTAACATCGCGATCGAGGTCGAGCCAATCGATAGAGGACGGCGGCAGACTCATGGCATCGCGCGCATCGGGCTTCGAAAGCTCGCGCATGGCCAATGCCGCATCGCGAACAGTGCGGGTCATGGGTCCGGCGACGCGGCCAAAATAGGTCGGATCAATCGGCACGCGGCCAAAGCTTGGCTTGAGGCCGAACACGCCGCACCAGGAGGCCGGCAGCCGGATCGAGCCACCGATGTCGGTGCCGATGTGGATCGGACCGTACCCGGCGGCAGCGGCCGCACCAGCCCCGGCTGAACTGCCACCAGGGTTCTTCGAAAGGTCCCAGGGATTACGAGTGAGGGGATGAAAGCTCGACAGCCCGGAGGAGGTCATGCCGTAGTCGGGCATGGTGGTTTTCGACAACAATACGGCGCCGGCCTCGCGCAGCCGCGCGGTTGGCGGCGCATCATCGGCGGCCGGCGTCAGAATGCTGGCTGCCGTACCGAGCGGCACCGGAGTGCCACGGCTGCGAATGTTCTCCTTGATTGTGGTCGGCACGCCTTCGAGGCCGCGCTCCGTACCCTTGAGCCACCGCACTTCGCTGATACGTGCCGCACCAAGCGCGCTATCGGGATCGAAGCTGTAGAGCGCCTTCAACTTCGGCTCCAGTGCATCGATGCGATCGATCACCGCGCGCGTCGCCTCGACGGGCGAAAGTGATTTGGTGGCATAGGCCGCTAGCAGCTCAGCTGCGGACAGGTCGGCGGGATTGGTCATGGCTAATGCCTCGGGCAAAATCGGCGTGCACTTGGCACCGACGACCTTCAAACGAGGCCGAGGGCCAGCTGTACCGGCTTGAATGAGCGGCGATGATAGGGCGTAACGCCGAGCCGGGCCAACGCTTCCGTGTGCTCCGGCGTGCCGTAGCCCTTGTGGCGCTCGAATCCATAGCCCGGCAGCTCGCGGCCAAGAGCAATCATCAGCCGGTCGCGGGTGACCTTGGCAATAATCGAAGCAGCCGCGATCGACAGGCATCGCGCGTCGCCCTTGACGATGGTCCGGCTCTCGCATTTGAGCAGTGGCGCCCGATTGCCGTCGATCAAGGCGAGCCGCGGCATCGCCGGCAACTGCGCAACCGCCTGCTGCATCGCCCACATGGTGGCATGCAGGATATTGTCGCGGTCGATGCGCTCGACATTGGCGATACCAACCCCGATCACCGAGGATTTGGCGATGCGCGGATAGATCCGTTCGCGGGCGTCGGCGTCGAGCGCCTTGCTGTCGGCGATGCCGGTCGGGATGCATTTCGGATCGAGAATCACGGCGGCGGCCACCACCGGCCCGGCCCATGGACCGCGACCGGCCTCGTCGATCCCGCAAATCGGTCCGCCGTGCAACAGCAGCGACACTTCCTCCAGTTCGAAAGAAGCCCGCAATCTCGAATCGCCCCGTGTCATGAGCCATTGTGCGGGCTAATGGCCGGATCGTCAAAGCAGCCGCATCTGACCACCTTGTGGAACCGGTGCGCGAAACAGATCCGTCCGCAATTTCAAATGCCGTCTATTCATGCCACGCCGCTGCAATGCCAGGCGAAAGCGCGCGGCGATCTGGTCGGCGTAGGGTCCACTGCCGCGCTGACGCATGCCGAACTCGGCGACGTAGTCGCGACCGCCATGCATCGACTGCAGGATGTTGATCACCCGCGACGCCCGGTCGGGAAATTCGGTGGCGAGCCATTCGCGGAATATCTCCTTCAGCTCGAGCGGCAAGCGCAGCAGCACATAGCCGGCATCACGCGCGCCAGCTGCGTGGGCGGTATCGATGATTTCCTCGATTTCATGATCGTTGAGGCCCGGAATGATCGGCGCCACCATGACCTGGGCCGGAATGCCGGCCTCGCTCAGCTGCCGGATCGCATCCAGCCGCCGCGCCGCCGTCGCGGCACGCGGCTCCATGGCGCGTGCAACCTTACGGTCAAGCGTCGTCACCGACAACGCGACCTTGACCAGATCGCGTTTGGCCATGCGCTGCAAAATGTCGATATCGCGCACCACTAGAGCCGATTTGGTGACGATGCCGACCGGGTGTCCCGCCCGTTCCAGAACCTCCAGGATCTCCCGTGTTATGCGGTATTCCCGTTCGATCGGCTGGTAGGGGTCTGTATTGGCGCCGAGCGCGATCACTTTCGGCACATAGTTGCGGCCGGCGAGTTCGCGCTCCAGCAACGCCGCTGCGTTGGTCTTGGCATAGAGCTTGGTCTCGAAGTCGAGACCCGGCGAATGACCGAGATAACTGTGGCTCGGCCGGGCGTAGCAATAGACGCAGCCGTGCTCGCACCCGCGATATGGGTTAATCGACTGATCGAAGGAAATATCTGGGCTGTCATTGGTGGAGATGATGCTTCGGGCCGGCTCGACCGTGACTTCGGTCCTGAAGGCGTCGAGCGTCGCGAGACTGTCCCAACCGTCATCGATTTCCTGCCTGGCCTGTACCTCGAAACGCCCGACACGGTTGGTGCGAGCGCCGCGCCCACGCCGTCGTTCCGCATCGACCAACTCGTCTCTGGCGGCGCTCATATCGCTCGGTCTGGCGGGCGTTTATTCATAAACTCAAACTAGCACAATAAATCGAACAAATAAAGAACAAATTGGCATTTTTTGCACGTTCTCTGAGTAGCAAACAATGTGATATGGGCTGCTTCGAGGTCCTTCGCATGATATCCGTCGTCATTCCCACACTGAACGCCGAGGCCACACTCGGTGATACACTTTCAGCGCTGATCCCAGCGGTGGTGGAAGGAGTGGTGCGCGACGTCATTATCGTCGATGGCGGCTCGACCGACCGAACCTTGTGGATCGCCGACGCGTCGGGCGCAACGATCGTCAAAGCAGCGACTGGGCGCGGCTTGCAATTGGCTGCGGGGGCTGCGGCCGCGCGAGGCCAATGGCTGCTTTTCCTGCATGCAGACACGGTTCTGGAGACCGTTTGGACGCGCGAAGCGGTTCACCTGATGGAACGAGTTGACGCCGGTAAGCGTCCATTGACGGCGGCGGCATTTCGTTTCGCCCTCGACGACCTGGGGGTGATGCCGCGGATCATCGAGGCGGGAGTAGGATTGCGGTCGGCGGCACTGAAGCTGCCTTATGGCGATCAGGGTCTGCTGATCCCGCGCCGGCTGTACGATGAAATTGGTGGGTACCGGCCGCTGCAATTGATGGAAGACGTCAATATCGTTCGCCGTCTTGGTCGGCACCGGATCGTAACTCTGCGTGCGCGGGCCTTGACTAGCGCGGCCCGCTTTCAGCGGGATGGCTATGTGGCGAGAGTTGCCAGGAATTTGACGTGTCTGGCACTCTACGCATTGGGTGCGCCGCCAAAGTGGATCAAGCGGGTGTACGGCTGAGCCCAGCCCTGCCAATAAGCAAGTGCGCTATTCTCCAGGACCGGAGAAGAATTCCTTCATCCTGGAGAAGAACCCGGCACTCTCGGGCGACGTGTCCTTGTGGCTTTCCTTCTCGAATTCCTCGAGCAACTCGCGCTGCCGCTTGGTCAGATTTTTCGGCGTCTCGACGTCGACCTGGATGTACATGTCGCCTTGCTGCTTCGAGCGCAACACAGGCATACCCTTACCCTTCAGGCGGAACTGCTTGCCCGTCTCGGTGCCCTCGGGCACCTTCACACGGGTCATTGCACCCTCGACCGTCGGTACGTCGATCTGGCCACCGAGCGACGCGGTGATCATCGAGATCGGCACCCGGCAGAAGATGTCGGCGCCGTCGCGCTGGAACAACTCGTGGCTCTTGATCGACAGGAAGATGTAGAGATCGCCGGCCGGTCCACCTCGTAGTCCTGCCTCGCCTTCGCCCGCAAGCCTGATGCGCGTGCCATCTTCGACACCCGCCGGGATGTTGACCGACAATGTCCGTTCCTTGACCACGCGCCCGGCACCGGAGCATGTCGCACAAGGATCGGAGATGATCTCGCCACGCCCTTGGCAGGTTGGGCAAGTCCGTTCGATAGTGAAGAAGCCCTGAGCAGCTCGGACTTTTCCCTGGCCGCCGCAGGTCGAGCAAGTGGCGGGTTTCGAACCAGGCTTGGCGCCCGTGCCCTGGCACGGCTCGCAACCGACGCTGGTCGGCACCCGGATCTGCGCGGTTTTGCCGGTGTAGGCATCCGACAGCGACACTTCCATATTATAGCGCAAGTCCGAGCCGCGCTCGCGGCCGGAGCGCTGACGACCCTGACCACCGCCGGGACCACGCCGCCCGCCCATGAATTCGCCGAACAGGTCGTCGAAGATATCTGACATCGATGACGCGAAATCTGGACCGAAACCACCTGGACCACCTGGGCCGCCGCGCCCGTTCTCGAATGCGGCATGGCCGAATTGATCGTAGGCGGCCCGCTTTTGTGGGTCCTTCAGCGCCTCGTAGGCCTCACCCAGTTCCTTGAATTTCTGCTCCGCGACGGTATCGCCGGGGTTCTTATCTGGGTGGAAATCCTTTGCCAGCTTACGGAATGCGGATTTCAAATCGGCTTCGCTGGCGCCCCGTTGGACTCCGAGCACTTCGTAATAGTCGCGTTTGGCCATGGAGCGAACGTCCGGTTGGTCAATTTGTGGTCGGACGAGCACCGCGATACACGCAAGCAGCCCGCCAGTCGAATGGCATGGACCCCCGCCAAAAGGCCACGAGCGACGGTTGCCGTCGATCGGAGCACAATTAGCGAGGGTCCGCTAGTACCCGAAGTAATCAGGCTCGAACTGCGCCGACCCCGCTGATCGCGCCTCAGCTCGACTTCTTCTTGTCGTCCTTGACCTCTTCGAAGTCGGCGTCGACGACATTGTCGCCGCCGGCTCCCTTGCCGGCCGACTTCGCACCTGGCGCGCCGGGCTCATCCGCATCCGGCGGCGGCTGGTTGGCGTAGACCGCCTCGCCGATCTTCATGGCGACAGCCGACAGCGTACCCATGGCGGCCTTCAGCTTCTCGACGTCCTCGGAAGTTGCGGCTTCCTTGGCCGCTGCGATGGCCGCCTCGACCTCGGCCTTGACGCCCATGACCTTATCGTTGCTCGCGTTCTCTTTGAGCGACTTCTCGGTCGAGTGCACCAGCGCTTCGAGGCTGTTCTTGGCCTCGATCAAATCGCGCACCTTCTTGTCTTCTTCGGCGTGCGCCTCGCCTTCCTTGACCATCCGCTGGATGTCGGCATCCGACAGACCGCCCGATGCCTGGATGCGGATCGACTGCTCCTTGTTGGTCGCCTTGTCCTTGGCCGCGACGTTGACGATGCCGTTTGCGTCGATATCGAAGGTGACCTCGACCTGTGGCACGCCCCGCGGTGCCGGCGGAATGCCGACCAGATCGAAAGTGCCAAGATGCTTATTGTGCTGCGCAATTTCGCGCTCACCCTGGAACACTTTGATCGTCACCGCGCTCTGGCCATCATCGGCGGTCGAGAACACCTGGCTCTTCTTGGTCGGGATGGTCGTATTGCGATCGATCAGACGGGTAAACACACCACCCAGCGTCTCGATGCCGAGCGACAGCGGCGTCACATCGAGCAGCAGCACGTCCTTGACTTCGCCCTTCAGCACGCCGCCCTGGATGGCGGCACCGATGGCGACCACTTCGTCCGGGTTGACGCCCTTGTGCGGCTCCTTACCGAACAACTCCTTCACGACCTGCTGCACTTTCGGCATGCGCGTCATGCCGCCGACGAGCACGACTTCGTCGATCTCGGCCGCCTGCATGCCGGCGTCCTTGAGGGCCGCCTTGCACGGGCCGATGGTCTTGTCGATCAGATCCGAGACTAAGCTTTCGAGCTTGGCGCGGGTCAGCTTCATCGTCAAATGCAGCGGCGACTGCGTCTGCGGGTTCATCGAGATGAACGGCAGGTTGATTTCGGTCTGCGACGCCGACGACAACTCAATCTTGGCCTTTTCGGAGGCTTCCTTCAGACGTTGCAGAGCGAGCTTGTCGTTCTTGAGATCAATCTGGTTCTCTTTCTTGAACTCGTCGGCCAAGTACGACACGAGACGCATGTCGAAGTCTTCGCCGCCGAGGAAGGTGTCGCCGTTGGTCGACTTCACCTCGAACACGCCGTCACCGATCTCAAGCACCGAGATATCGAACGTGCCGCCGCCAAGATCGTACACGGCGATGGTCTTCGACTCTTTCTTCTTGTCGAGGCCATAGGCGAGAGCGGCCGCAGTCGGCTCGTTGATGATGCGCAGCACTTCGAGGCCGGCGATCTTGCCCGCGTCCTTGGTCGCCTGACGTTGCGCGTCGTTGAAGTAGGCCGGCACGGTGATCACGGCTTGGCTCACGGAGTGACCGAGATAGGCTTCCGCCGTCTCTTTCATCTTCTGCAGAATGAAGGCCGAGATCTGCTGCGGCGAATACTGCTTGTCCTTGACCGACACCCAGGCATCGCCATTGCCGCCCTGGACGATGTTGTAAGGGACCAGCTTCTTGTCTTTCTCGACCAGCGGATCGCCGTGACGGCGGCCAATCAAACGCTTGATCGCGAAGAACGTGTTGGTCGGATTGGTGACACCCTGGCGCTTGGCCGGTAGGCCAACGAGCTTCTCGCCGTCGTCGGTGAAGGCGACGATCGAGGGGGTGGTGTTCATGCCCTCGGCATTGACGATGACCTTCGGCACGCCGCCTTCCATGACGGCAACGCAGGAATTGGTAGTGCCGAGATCGATTCCGATGACTTTCGACATAGCAGTGTATTCCTTCTACATGGCGGCGGACCGCCCGGGCCCGAGTTGCTTCGGCACCCGAGGCTCGCCGGCAAGAATAACCTTGCCGGTCGTTCCGATCCCCTGGAGCTCAGTCTGTTGTGACCGGTATATAGGCGGGGGTTTCCGGTGCTGCAACGGCCGGGATGCAATCAAGTGTGATGAATTTTGTAGTTCGGCGAGCCACACCCGAGTCGCAAACCGCAAGGCTTGGTATCGATCCATTGCCCAACCTGGAAATCGCCCGCATGAACGCCTTTCCCGACGGCTTCCGCTACATGCCCGGCCGGTTCGACGACGAGGCATGCCAAATGCTGCGGGGAGTGTTGCGTGACGTCATTGCCACAGCTCCGCTTTTCGTTCCGACCATGCCGCGTACTGGCAAGCCGTTCGGCGTTCGGATGACCAATTGCGGTCCGCTCGGATGGGTGTCCGACAAAGATGCGGGGTTACCGCTATCAGCCGACCCATCCGGTCACTGGCCTACCGTGGCCGCCGATGCCGGCGATTTTGTTGGAGTTGTGGGCGGAACTTGCTGACTACCCCGCCCCGCCCGAAGCCTGCCTTGTCAACTACTATGGCACCGGCATCAAAATGGGCAGCCACATCGACGCCGACGAGCAGGATTTCCGGGCGCCGGTGATCTCGATCTCGCTCGGTGACGACGCCACCTTCCATGTCGGCGGCCTAGCCCGTTCAGACCCCAAGCAGCGCATGCGCCTGCGCTCCGGCGACGTCGTCGTACTCGGCGCCGCCGCCCGCAAAGCCTATCACGGTATCGACCGCGTTTTCGCTGGGACGAGCACACTGCTGCCCGAAGGCGGCCGCATCAACCTCACGCTCCGGCGGGTGACGATACCGACGAAATAGCCGGTGCGCAGGCGCTCAGCTATCCTTGCCGGGCTCTCCGTTTGACGGGCTAGCATCGGCCGTTGGTCCTTCCGCCTCAGGCGTCACTTCGACCGGTTTCATCGGTTTGAAGCCACCCTTCGAGACAATCACCATGGCTGGACGTAAAATGCGATCCTCGATCTGGTAGCCGACCTGGAACACCTGCAGAATGGTGCCGGCGGGAACGTCCCTGTTGTCCTGCTCCATCACCGCTTGATGGAAATTCGGGTCGAACGCCTGTCCCTTTGGGTCAAGCCGCTTGACGCCATGCCGTTCGAGCACGCCGAGAAACTCTCGTTCGGTCAGTGTTACACCTTCAACGAGACTCTTAAGCGCCGAATCCGCTTCAGCAGCCCCCGCCGGCACGGCTGAAATCGCCCGCTGGAAATTGTCGCCGACGGTCACGATGTCGCCAGCGAATTTGCTGATCGCGTATTTGATCGTGTCGGCCTTGTCGCGCTCGGTGCGCTTGCGGATGTTGTCCATCTCGGCATGCGCGCGCAACAGGCGGTCGGTGAGGTCCTTCACCTGGGCTTCGAGCTTGGTCATCGCCAGTTCTGCGGCGATTGAGGGATCGACATAGGATTTGGCGTGCTCCGGAGCGGCATCGGCCGCCGGCGCCTGAGTTACGGATTCTGCGGTTGCTGACGGCGTGACTTTCGGCTCGTCGGCTTTGGGCTCTGAGGTCATGGATCCTCGGTCGTTTGGATTGGATTTCGGCGACACCACGTAAAGCGTGTCTGTTCACCTGCCGATATCAGTCGCCGCGCCCGAAAAATCAAGTGAGCAAACGTCCCACCAGCTTGGCCGTGTAGTCGACCATCGGAATGATGCGCGCGTAATTCAGCCGGGTCGGCCCGATGACGCCGAGCACGCCAACCACCTTGCGCTTTTCGTCGTGGAACGGCGACACGATCAGCGACGAGCCCGACAGCGAAAACAAGTTGTTCTCCGAACCGATGAAAATGCGCACGCCCTCGGCCTTTTCCGCAAGCCCCAGCAACTGCACCAGATCGCGCTTGGTCTCAAGATCGTCGAACAACTGGCGAATGCGCGTCATGTCCTCGATCGCGCTGACATCCTTCAGAAGGTTGGACTGGCCGCGCACGATCAAGCTCTTGCGATCGTCGCCGAACGCGCCAGACCATTCGGCGAGGCCGGCAAGCACCACCTTTTGTGTCAGGCCATCGAGTTCAGCCTTGGCGGAAGCGAGATCAGCCTCAATGCGGGTGCGGGCTTCGGGAATCGTGAACCCGCGAATATGCGCGTTCATGAAGTTTGCCGCCTCGATTAGTGCCGAGGGCGGCAGCCCGGGCGGCACGGCAATGACGCGGTTTTCGACGTTCTGATCTTCGCCGACCAACACCACGAGCGCACGACCCGGCTCCAGCGGCACGAATTCGATATGCTTAAGGCGGCTGATCTGCTGCTCCGCCAACACTACGCCAGCACAATGTGACAGTCCGGAAATCATCTCGGTGGCTTCGGTCAGCGCCTGATCAACCGAGCGTTCGCGCTTGATCTTGATTTGGGCTTCAAGCTGGCCGCGCTCCTCGCTGGTCAGATCGCCGAGTTCCAGCAGGCCATCGACGAACAGCCTCAAGCCCAACTGGGTCGGCAGGCGACCGGCCGAGGTGTGCGGCGCGTAGATCAGCCCCAATTGCTCGAGATCCGACATGACATTGCGGATAGACGCCGGCGACAGGGTCATCGGCAGCGCGCGGGATAGGTTGCGCGAACCCACCGGCTCGCCGGTCGCCAGGTAAGTCTCTACGATCGAACGAAAAATCGATCGCGTACGGTCATTGAGGGAGGTCGGTTCTCGGATCGGGTCTGCCATGGTTCAACGTTAGATACCACGATGCCAATCCGTCAAATATGTCGTGAGGTGGAAATTTACCGTGCATTTGCTGTTGATGCAGTGAGGTCGCGCGCCTAGGGTGCCCGCCGACCGAGCCGCCAGCAGTGCGGCTCAACCCAACCGACCAACATCCGGAACACCCCCATGCGTCCATCGAAGCGCAAGTCCGACGAACTTCGCCGCGTCTCATTCGAGCGCGCCGTATCCATGCATGCCGAAGGCTCGTGCCTGATCAAGTTCGGCCACACTCACGTGTTGTGCACAGCGAGCCTTGAAGAGCGCCTGCCACCGTGGCTGAAGGGCCGTGGCAAGGGCTGGATCACTGCCGAATACGGCATGCTGCCGCGCGCGACAAACGAGCGCACCCGGCGCGAGGCTTCGGCCGGCAAACAGTCCGGCCGCACCCAGGAAATCCAACGCTTGATTGGCCGCAGCTTGCGCGCCGTGGTCGACCTCGACAAACTCGGCGAAAAGCAGATCTCGATCGACTGCGATGTAATTCAAGCCGACGGTGGCACCCGCACCGCCGCCATAACCGGCTCGTGGATCGCGCTGCATGATTGCCTCGCCTGGATGCAGGCCCGTGAGATGGTCAAGGCTGGCGTGCTGCGCGACAATATTGCAGCCGTCTCGGCCGGTCTCTACGCTGGCCAGCCGGTGCTCGACCTCGACTACGCCGAGGACAGCGACGCCGATGCCGACGCCAACTTCGTCATGACCGGCAAGGGCGGCATTGTTGAGGTGCAGGGCACCGCCGAGAAGGAACCGTTCAGCCAAGATCAATTCGACACGCTGATGGTTCTCGCCCGCAAGGGTATCAACGAACTGGTATCGCTGCAGAAACTGACGGTGGCCTGATGCTGCTGGAACCCGGCACCAAGCTCGTGGTTGCGACCCACAATCCCGGCAAGGTCGCCGAGATCGACGATCTCGTGCGCCCGTTCGGACTGGATGCGGTGTCGGCACTGAGCCTGCGCCTGCCCGAACCCAAGGAGACCGAAAAGACGTTCGCTGGCAACGCCCGCCTCAAGGCAGTCGCCGCGGCAAGCGCCGCCAACTTGATGGCGCTATCGGACGACAGCGGCCTTGAAGTTGAATGTCTCGACGGCGATCCCGGCATTTACTCGGCTCGTTGGGCGGGGCCATCGAAGGACTTCAAGGCGGCAATGAAAAGGGTCGCCGATAAGATCACAGCCCGCGACGGCTGGAAGGGCGAGGGACCGCGCGCCAACTTCACCTGCGCGTTGTGCCTCGCAACGCCGGGCGGCCGCACCGAAATCTTCGAGGGGCAAGTGTTCGGTCGCTTAGTATGGCCGGCGCGAGGCAAGAAAGGCTTCGGCTATGATCCGATGTTCGTTCCCGACGGCGCGGACCTGACCTTCGGCGAGATGGAGCCAGATGCCAAACACGCCATCAGCCACCGCGCCTTAGCATTCGCCAAGTTCGTGGACGCGTGTTTGAGGTAGTTGAATTGTTCCCTCTCCCCATCGCGCAATTCCGCGTAAGGGGAGAGGATGGGAGCAAACCACTGTCGTCATGCAACGCGCGACCCAACAGATCGACAATACTTCAATACAGGACGACGTCGGTTTCGGCGTTTACGTCCATTGGCCGTTCTGCGCCTCGAAGTGCCCTTACTGCGACTTCAACAGTCACGTCCGTATCGGCGGCGTCGACCAGGAGCGTTATCTGGCGGCCTACGTCCAGGAGATCCGAAATACCCGAGAGCGCACCGGTCCGCGCCGCGTATCGAGTATCTTCTTCGGTGGCGGCACGCCCTCGCTGATGACGCCCGCGACGGTCACCGGCATCCTTGATGAAATCGGCCGCAACTGGCATATCGACTCCACAGCCGAAATCACGCTCGAAGCCAACCCATCGAGTGTCGAGGCCGGCCGTTTTCGCGACTATCGCAACGCCGGCGTCAATCGCGTCTCGCTCGGCGTACAAGCGCTAAACGATCCCGATCTCAAGGCGCTTGGCCGACTGCATTCGGTAGCCGAGGCTCGCACCGCGATCGAAATTGCGCGGGCCACATTCGAGCGCTTCACCTTCGACCTCATCTACGCGCGCCCCGGTCAGGGAGTGGGGCCGTGGTGCGCCGAGCTGCGCGAGGCGATCGAGATGGCGGGCGATCACCTGTCACTCTACCAACTCACCATCGAGCCAGACACTCCGTTCGCGGCTCTGCACAAGGCCGGCAAGCTCACTACGCCAGTGCCGGAGCTCGCCGACGAGCTGTTCGCGGCAACTCAGGCGATGACCGCCGAAGCCGGACTTTTCGGATACGAGATTTCCAATCACGCGCGCCCAGGCCAAGAGAGCCGGCACAACCAGCTTTACTGGCGCTACGGCGAATACGCCGGCATTGGCGCCGGCGCGCATGGGCGCCTCGTCGTCGACGGTCAGCGACGCGCCACCGCGACGGAACGCGCGCCGGAGCGCTGGCTAGCGGCCGTCGAAGAACGCGGGCACGGCATGACTGAGGACACCGCGCTCGCGCGCGACGAACAGGCCGACGAGATGCTATTGATGGGGCTGCGTCTTACCGAAGGCCTCGACCTCGCCCGCTTGGCCCGCCTCGGCGGCGTGCAGCCAAGCGCTGCGGCATTGTTGAAGTTGATCGACCTCGACATGATCGAGTATCTCGCCGACACCGACCGCCTGCGCGCGACGCCGCGCGGCCGTTTCGTACTCAACAAGCTGGTCGAGGAATTATCGGCAAGCTTCGAGACGCTCGATAGGTGATTGGTCGGGCCATGGCCGACGCGTATATTGGGTTAGGCTGACCACTTGCGACCGTGACCCAACACTCCGCGTGTGGTCACTGGGTTTTGCACGGAATAGACATTCGGGGAAAATTCAAGCAATTGGGCCGCGCCAATCCAGCCTACGAGGCGATACGAGGACACCCACATGCCAGCACCCACCACCCCGAAGGATCGCCTTTTTGTCGCCCTCGACGTCAAGACCGTCGACGATGCGCGCCGGCTTGTCGAGCAACTCGGCGACACCGTTTCCTGCTACAAGGTGGGCCTCGAACTGGTATTCGGGGGCGGTCTCGAATTCGCGCAAGGCCTGAAGGCTGCGGGTCGGCAAGTGTTCCTCGACATGAAGCTGCTCGACATCGGCAACACGGTCGAGAAAGCCACCGCCAACGTCGCCCGCCTCGGCCTCGACTACCTCACCGTGCACGGCCACGACAGCAAGACGCTTGCCGCGGCAGTTCGCGGACGCGGCACCTCGAAGCTGAAATTGCTCGCCGTCACCGTGCTGACCAGCCTCGATCAAGCCGACCTAGCCGAACAGGGCATCGCCGGCGTGTCGCCAGCCGATCTCGTGATGCATAGGGCGAAAATGGCCAAGGCAGCCGGCTTCGACGGCTGCATCGCATCCGGTCAGGAAGCGTCGATGGTCAGGGCTGCCGTCGGTAGCGATTTCCTGATCATCACTCCCGGAATCCGCCCGGCCGGCGCGGAAAAGGGAGATCAGGCCCGCGCGGTTACGCCATTGATCGCGATTGGCGCAGGTGCGACACATCTGGTCGTCGGCCGGCCTATCACCGAGGCCGCCGATCCGAGGACGGCTGCAGCCGCGATCGTCAATGAAATCAGCGCCGCCTTGCGCGGCTAGAAAATTCGAGGAGTTTCAAATGCCCAAGGGTTATGTCATCGCCCGCGCCAACGTCACCAACGGCACGCAGTGGGCGGTCTATGCCGCCGCCGCCGGCGAGGCGATCAAGAAGTACGGCGGCAAGCCGCTGGTGCGCGGTGGCCAGATGACGGTGGCCGAAGGCGTCGGCGTTTCGCGTAACGTCGTGCTTGAATTCGATAGCTTCGAACAGGCCAAGGCCTACGCGTTTTCGCCTGAGTACGCCGCCGCCCGCAAGCTGCGCGAAGGCGCCGGCACGCTCGACATCGTGGTCGTTGAAGGCGCTTGAGAGCGCCACAGGAGAATTGACATGCCCAAGGGATACGTGATCGCCCGCGCTATCGTCACCAACGCGACGCAGTATGCGATCTATGCCGCCGCCGCTGGCGAGGCCATCAAGAAGCACGGCGGCAAACCAATTGTGCGCGGTGGCCGGACTGAAGTCGTCGAGGGCGAAGGGCGCCCGCGCAATGTTGTGCTTGAGTTCGAGAGCGTCGAGGCCGCGCGCGCCTATGCGCATTCGCCGGAGTACACCGCCGCGAAGAAGCTGCGCGAGAATGCCGGCTTCGTCGACATGGTAATCGTCGAAGGGCCCTAAATCATACATGGCCCACTTTCCGACATCGGACGGTCGCGCGCCCTGGGCCGCGACCGTTTTGACATTGTTCCCGGACATGTTTCCAGGCGCGCTCGGGGTGTCGCTGGTCGGCCAGGCCTTGAACGCCGGCATCTGGTCGCTCGACGCCATCCAGATCCGCGACTTCAGCGTCGGCAAGCACGCCTCGGTCGATGACAGTCCGGTTGGCGGTGGTGCCGGCATGGTGCTGCGCGCGGATGTGGTGGCCGCGGCGATCGATCATGCCCGCAAGGATCGTCTCGACCGGCCATCGATCTACCTGTCGCCGCGCGGCGAGCCCTTGACCCAATCACTGGTGCGCGAGTTGGCGAGCGGCCCTGGCGTGCTGCTGCTCGCAGGCCGCTTTGAAGGCGTCGACGAGCGCGTGATCGAGGGCCGAAACTTGCGCGAGGTCTCGATCGGCGACTACGTGCTTTCAGGGGGCGAGATTGCGGCCCTAGTGCTGATCGACGCCTGCGTTCGGCTATTGCCAGGTGTGCTTGGTGGTGCGGCCTCGACCACCGACGAAAGCTTCGAGAACGGCCTGCTCGAATATCCGCACTACACCAAGCCCCGCGAGTGGGAGGGTCGCCCGACGCCTGAGATTTTACTTTCCGGCGACCACAAGAAGATTGCGACGTGGCGCCGCGCGCAATCAGAACGGATCACGCGCGAACGCAGACCAGACTTGATGCGAAAGCTGAAATAGTGGGTCGGCGATAACGACTTGTGAAGCGCCGCGGCCTTAATTCAATCCCGCCATCAGTGCCGCCGCGATCTCCCGGTACGCTGCCGCTTGCGGGCCGTCCGGTTCGATGACGACGATCGGCATGCCGCTGTCGGCGCGCTCACGGATCAGCGGATCGAGTGGGATTTCGCCGAGAAACGGGATGCCGAGCCTGCCTGCCTCGACGCGCGCACCGCCATGCCCGAAAATGTGATGCCGCTTGCCGCAATCGTCGCACAGAAAATAGCTCATATTCTCGACCAGCCCTAGGATCGGCACGCCGGTCGTCCGGAACATCTCGACGCCACGGCGGGCGTCGATCAGGGCCAGATCCTGAGGCGTCGAGACAATGATCGCGCCGGCCAGCGGCGCTTGCTGCGCCAGCGTCAACTGCGCATCGCCCGTGCCGGGCGGCATGTCGACGATCAGCACATCGAGCGGCCCCCAGGCAATGTCGCGCAGCATCTGGGTGATGGCGGAGGCCACCATCGGCCCACGCCATACCAGCGCCTTGTCAACATCGACCACAAAGCCGATCGACATCACTTTGCAGCCATAGGCTTCGAGCGGCGTCATCGTGCGGCCCTCGACGATGCTCGGCCGGCCCTTGAGATTGAGCAGCTTCGGCATCGACGGACCGTGGATGTCAGCATCGAGAATGCCGACGCTCATGCCCCGTGCCCGCAGGGTCAGCGCCAGATTGCAGGCCGTCGTCGACTTGCCGACGCCACCCTTGCCGGAGGCGACCGCGATGATGCGCTTGACGCCACGCAGGTTCGGAAAACGAGGCGGCGGCGCCAGTTCGGCCGGTTTCGGACGTGGCGAAGACGTCGGCTTCGGTGGCGCTGCGACGGTGCGCATGGCAGTGAGCGAAACCAGCGCACGGGTGACACCGGGGATCGCTGCGATCAGCGCTTCCGCTCGACTGCGGGTCGGGCTCCCAGTGTGCGGCATCGTTGACCTCGATCGCGATCGACAGCGCCACTCGATCGCCGGTCACTACGATTTCGATGGCATCCTTCCGGTCGAACGCCAACGGCTTGCCATCCGGCCCACGCAGGCCCGACAAAGCGGCAACAATTGCGTCGCGAGTAATACTCAACTTCGCCTCTCGAAAAACGAAACAGGGACCAGACAGATTCTGCCCGGTCCCCGACCAAAATCACGCTCGGCCAAGCCTTAGCCCTTAGGCGAGCCAGGCTTATGAGTGTCGACGTCGATGCGGACGCCAGGGCCAGTGAAGGCGCTATCGGCGGTCCGCTGGAACGTCTCCAACAGCACCGATGCGCCGAAACTCATCACGACGACTGTTAGAACCGCGGCAAGAAAGGCTTTCATCGCGCTTGTCTCCTATTCAGCCGGGGTGAATGCGCGGCCACTGGAAATGTCCTGCGGACGCTTGAGTGCGACCTTGTCGACCCACACGCCGTGATGCTCCTTGGCCCAGTTGAGGTCTACTTCGCCACGGCCCATGGCATCGAACGCGCCTTCCATGCCGACGGTGCCGATGTAGATGTGCGCGATGATGATCGAAAACAGGATGAGGCCGGTCAGGCCGTGCACGACGGTGGCAAGCTGGAAGCCTGAGACGAGAACTTCATTCGGCCGGAACATCATGATGTAACCCGACACCGACAGTGCGATGCCGCCGAGGACGGTGGCCCAGAAGATCAGCTTCTGACCGCCATTGAAGCGATCGGCGGGCGGATGCTTCGAGCCGATGATGCCACCGCCTTGCAGCGCCCAGCGGACATCCATGCTGTTCGGGAAGTTATCCTTCACCCAGACCATGAACATCAAGATGATGCCAAATGCGAATGCAAAGCTGACGTAGTTGTGCACGAATTTGCCGAGCTGGCTGATGCTCGAAAACACATCGGGGCCGACCACCGGCAGCAGCACCGATTTGCCAAAAACCAGATTGAGACCGCTCAGACCCAACACCAGGAACGACGTGGCAGTCGTCCAATGGACAAACCGATCGAAGCCGCCGAAGCGCACGATGCGGCGTCCCGAAGGCCCGGCTTCGATTTTGATCCGGCCACGGAACATGTAGAACAGCACCAACGCCGCCAATGTGCCGATGAGGACAATCTTGCCGACCAGCGGCAGTGTCTCCTCATGGAAAGCACGGAACTCCTTGCCGGCCGGCTGGATCAGATTGCGCGCGTTGCCGTCCTGAATCGAAATCCGCCCCGACACAGTGTCAGTGCTGCCCGGCTTCAATGCGTCGAGCAGCTGCTTCTCCTTGACGGAGCTCGCAGTCGGATTGACCGACGACGGCTGTTGCGCGGCGGCGGGGAACGCCAGCAGCACCGTCACGGCCATCAGCGGCAACAAGCGTTTGAACGAGGCGAAATGCGTCATGTCGGTCTTTCCCGTAGGTTGGGTTAGACCGGCCCCCTTGCCGGTCGTAACCCAACAACTTCAAGCACCACCCGTGGAATGTTGGGTTACGGCGCAAGGGGGCGCCTAACCCAACCTACAATTTTCATGCCGTCGCATCCGGCTCTGCGGCAACGGAGTTGGATGCGACCACCAACTAAATCGCGACGTCTTCCTTGTAGGCCGTCTTCCAACCCCAGGCGCCAGAGCCGTAGCCACGCTTGGCGACCCGTTCCTTGTAGATCTGGGCGATGATCTGGCCGTCGCCGGCGAGCAGCGCCTTGGTCGAGCACATCTCGGCGCAAAGCGGCAGCTTGCCCTCGGCGAGACGGTTCGAGCCATAGAGTGCGAACTCTTCCTTGCTGTTGTCGGCTTCCGGGCCGCCGGCGCAGAAGGTGCACTTGTCCATCTTGCCGCGACTGCCGAAGTTCGCTGTCTTGGGATACTGCGGCGCGCCGAACGGGCAGGCGTAGAAGCAATAGCCGCAGCCGATGCACAGTTCCTTCGAGTGCAGAACAACTGCATCGTCAGTGGTGTAGAAGCAGTCGACCGGGCAGACCGCCGCGCACGGCGCGTCGGTACAGTGCATGCAGGCCATCGACACCGAGCGCTCACCCGGCTTGCCGTCATTGATCGTGACGACGCGGCGGCGGTTGATGCCCCACGGCACGTCGTTCTCGTTCTTGCAGGCGGTGACGCAGGCGTTGCATTCGATGCAGCGATCCGCGTCGCAGAGGAATTTCATGCGGGCCATGGTCTAATGTCTCCTTATGCCGCGCGGATCTGGCAGAGCGTCACCTTGCCTTCGTGCATCGCCGTTACCGGATCGAAGCCGTAGGTGGTGACGATGTTCACACTCTCGCCGAGCACAATCGGATCGGTGCCCGCCGGATAGTTTTTGCGCTGGTCCTCGCCCTGGTACCAACCGCCGAAATGGAACGGCATCCAGGCGACACCCTTGCCGACGCGCTCGGTGACCATGGCCTTGACCTTGACCTTGGATTGCGACTCCGGGCCATAGACCCAGACCCACTGGCCCTCGACGATGCCGCGCGAGCCCGCGTCCGCCGGGTTGATCTCGACAAACATGTCCTGCTGCAGTTCGGCGAGCCACTTGTTCGAACGGGTCTCTTCGCCGCCGCCCTCGTATTCCACCAGACGTCCCGACGACAAGATGATCGGGAACTCCTTGGCGACGCCCTTCTCGACGGCGGCCTTCTGGACACTGCCGCCGGCATTCATCATCCGGAACGACTTGAAGTCCGGCCGCGTCGGATACTTGGCGACGAGATCGACGCGCGGTGAGTAGATCGGCTCGCGATGAACCGGCACCGGATCCGGCAGGTTCCAAGCATTGGCACGCGCCTTGGCGTTGCCATATGGCGCGCAGCCATGCGCAATTGCGACACGCTGGATGCCACCCGAAAGATCGATCGCCCACGACACGCCGTCCGGCGTATTGCCGCCGATCTTTGTGATGACAGCCAATTCGGCCTCGGTCAGATCCTTGTCCCAGCCGAGCTTTTTCAGCACGCCGAGGGTGAACTCCGGATAGCCGTCCTTGAGTTCGCTGTCCTTCGAGTACGAGCCTTCGGCAAGCAGATTGTACTTGATCTCGCGTTCGACCTCGGCGCCGCTGGCATCCTTCTCCTTGACCTTGACGACACGCTCTGTGCCGAAGCGGGCACGGAAGGTACCGCCACCGTCTTTTACGGCAAGGTTGGTGTTGTATAGCAGTGGCGTGCCGGGGTGCTTATGTTCGGGCGTCCCCCAGCATGGCCACGGTAGGCCATAGTGGTCCCCAGCTATCTCGGCGGGTGCATCGGCTCGGGCCTTCAACGTGACGATGTCGAACTTGTCCTGGTTCTTCATGTGCGTCTTGAGCCGCTCCGGGCTCTGACCGCAATAGCCAGTCGAGAAGCCACCACGATTGATCTCGCGCAGGATCGATTCGGCTTCGGGCTCATCACCGAACTTGCCCTTCACCATAGCGATGTTCTTGAACATCCGATCGGCAAATCCGAGGCGCTTGGCGAGTTCGTAGATCGCCCAATAGTCGGTAGCGCTTTCGAATACCGGCTCGACGATCTTTTCGCCCCACTGCAGCGAACGGTTGGAGGCCGTGCGAGAACCAGCGCATTCAAGGTTGGTGGCGATCGGCAGCAGGTAGGTGCCGTTCTTGCGTGAGGCGAGAGACACGAAGTTGGTCGGATGCGGATCGGCGACGACGAGCAGATCGAGCGCCGCCAAGCCTTTGAGCATCTCCGGCATGCGCGGCACGGTGTTGCCGCCGTGGCCAAACACGATTGCCGCCTTCAAGGTGTCGCGCTGGTCGATCTGGTCCTTTGGCACGGTCACGGCATCGAACCAGCGGGTCGAGGGAATGCCCGGCATATTGCGATAGTTGATCGTCGTATTGTTGGGGCCGGGCTTCTTGTCGAAGCGACCGTCGATCCACTCGAAATCGACTTCCCATACGCGCGCCCAGTGCTTCCAGGCGCCATCGTCCAAGCCGTAGTAGAGCGGCAACGTTATGACGTCGAGCCCAAGATCAGTCGCGCCCTGCACATTGGTGTGGCCGCGGAAAATGTTAGCGCCGGTACCGGCCGCGCCGACGTTGCCCGTCGCCAATAGCAGAGTGCAATAGGCGCGGACGTTGGCGGTTCCAACGGTGTGCTGGGTGGCGCCCATGCACCAGATCAGGGTCGATGGCTTTTGCTTAGCGAACATTTCAGCGACGCGCTTCAACTGCTCGCCGGGAACGCCGGTGACGTCCTCGACTGTCTTCGGATCCCATTTCTTTACCTCGGCGCGGACATCGTCCATGCCGTAGACCCGCTGCTTGATGAACTCCTTGTCTTCCCATCCGTTTTCGAAGATGTGCCAGAGCAGGCCCCAGATGATCGGGATATCGGTGCCTGAGCGGATGCGGACATATTCGGTCGCGTGCGCGGCGGTACGCGTCATGCGCGGGTCGATGACGATGACGTTGGCGCGGTTGGTTTCCTTGCCGGTCAGCACGTGCTGTAGCGACACCGGGTGCGCTTCCGCCGGGTTGCCACCCATGATGATCATGGTCTTGGAATTACGGATGTCGTTGTAGGAGTTGGTCTGCGCGCCATAGCCCCAGGTATTGGCGACGCCGGCAACCGTGGTCGAATGGCAGATGCGGGCCTGATGGTCGACCGAGTTCGTGCCCCAAAACGCCGCCATCTTGCGATAGAGGTAGGCGCTCTCGTTCGTGAACTTGGCCGAACCCAGCCACCACACCGATTCCGGCCCCGACTTCTGGCGGATCTCCAGCATTTTGGCGCCGATCTCGTCGAGCGCCTGCTTCCAGCTGATCTTCTGGTACTGGCCGTCGACCAGCTTCATCGGATACTTGAGGCGCCGGTCGCCGAACACGATCTCGCGGATCGCGGCGCCCTTGGCGCAATGCGTGCCTCGGTTGATCGGGCTATCCCACGACGGTTCCTGGCCGACCCAGACGCCATTCTGAACTTCAGCCGTCACCGTGCAGCCTACCGAGCAGTGGGTGCAGATGTTCTTCTTGATCTCGGCCGGTTTGGCATGATCCATCGGCTTCACTGCGTGCGCCTTCTGCACGGTGGCGGCGCCGAGCGTGCCGACGACGGCAAGTCCGGTCGCGCCGACACCGGCATTGCGCAGGAACGCACGCCGGTCAAGCGGAGCAGCGGCATGGCTCAACGCCGGCGCGAGACGTGACTTGCGAGTTTTGGCTTCGAGACGTTTGGTCAGCATGGGCAGCTCCCCATCATCGGAACTTCAGTATCGGGTGACGTGATCGGCAGTGCCGCTCAGTAGCGATTGGTCGCGTAGTACTTCTTGATGTGGTCGCTCTCACGGTAACGCGCCTTTTTCTTCTCGACCGAGGCCTCGACGGCCTCGGCAGGCCCACTCGCCGTAACGCCGGCGGCAACTGTTGCGGCGCCGGCTGCGCCAGTACCGATGCCCTTCAGGAATCCGCGGCGGTCCAACTTGGTTTCGGTCTTGATCTGAGACATCGGCATCTCTCCAGGTATCGGGGGCATCAGGCCGCAATGGCAATGGCGCGCGTTTCGATATCGATCCAGTGGCGCCCGACGTCGGCGACGGCGCGATAGAAGTGAGCGGACGGGGCAACGAGTATGTCAGCGAAGAGACGCTGGCCCCATGACTTGATGTGCGCTTCGAAGAATGCGTCTTGCGCCGTCGGATCGGTGGAATAAGCGCCATCGATTAAACCGGCCATGGCATCGAACAGGGTGGCGATTGCGTCTTCAGGTTCGAACACGCCGGCTAGACGCTCGATGCCCAACCGTTCGAGATCGGCGCGGACGGCAGCGAGAGGACGTTCGTGCAGGAAACCCGCAAGATAGAACGAGGCATAGGGCAGCACCTCGCCACGACCGACGCCGACGAACACCTTGAAGAACTCCTCGCCAGCCTCGACCTCGCTGGTCGCCCGCGCTGCCTCGGCGAGCGCGATCCAAGTCAGTCCCAACGGTGAGGCATCACCAGTGATGCGGCCGACTCGTTCCAGCAATTCGGCCGTGGGCGGTTTGGCGAGCAGATTGGCCAACAGCCGATAGGTGCGCGAACGGGCGATATCGACATCATCGAGTAAGGTCGGGGCATGAATTGCTTCGCCGAAAAGGTCCGGGCGCAGCGCTGACCGACCAACACCAGTGACCGCCTCGACAGACGCGACCCGATCGGCGGGCACCCTGTTCCACTGCGAAACGGACGGCTGCGCTATGCCGAGCTTGCGTGCCAGCGCACCAATTCCACCAGCCGCGTCAATCGCACGCTGCAAACCCTGGTCTCGCATTTCCTGCCCCAATGCCCTTCTCAATTTGGCGACTGCGCTTCGACGGCGGCATTACCCAAACGGTTGACAATCGGTACCAGACCACTCGGAATATAGGAAGCGCCTATGGAGCAGGCATTAGACTATTTGCTAGGGTAAAAATTCCAGCAACCGCAACTGCTTAGCTTTTGCAGCAATGCTCAGATTCATGAACTATCGTGGCAATGCGCCGCCGTGTCGACGGCGTTGGAGCGAGGCGCGAGCTTCTCGAAACTCTGCCTCCTTGTCAGGTTCCTCAACGTTTACCGCAGGTTGACGCTGCAAAATCGGCTGCTGAGACGACATCGAAGGTTGCAGATCAACGTCGCTTCTTGTCGTCGGCTCGGCCCGGTCATCAGCTATCGGTATTTGCTGCTGCGCAGCATCGAGGCCGCCGGCATGCACAGTCCGAATCGGGGGCTCCAATACGGTGCCCGGCAAAGCGCTTGGCGTTGCCTGCGTCAGCCAATAGCTCACGTCGGTACCGGGTGGTATTTCCTGGAACAGGCCGGGAATGCCGCCGACGGCATTGAAGTCCCACTGGTTCTCGGCGACCTCGACGAAATCGCGAATAGCCGGATCGAGCGACCACATGCGTCGCAGGGCCATGCGTTGCAACGCGTCCGGCACCCCCTTCTGCAGAAATCCGGTGATGTCGCTGTCGGCAGTGAGTTCTTCGATATTCGGCAGCTTCGAGAGATCGACCTCGAGTTCGGCCGGCGCCACTTCGGGCGCCTCCGCCTCCGGCGTAGCCCCCACGATCTGCCGCTTCTGACGGGACCAACGGGACAGGAACGGCTCGTCCGGACCATCGTTGCTCATGGAACCTACCCTTTGGATTTGGGCTTGTCGTCGCGGCGAAGTCCGCCGCCGTCGCGCCAGCGGATATCCGGTGTTTGACCGTCGCGCCGACGCTTGATGATCGGTCGTTCGACGTGGTGCGCCTCGATGAAGGCGGCAATGGCGCCGGCGATCTCGGCCGGCATATCGAGCGTTTCGACCACGTTGTTGCCAGCTTCGGTACTGCCTTCGCCTTCGGACGGATCTGCGCTGACGAGCAGGACTTCGACCGGCGGCTCGCGCCCCTCAGGTCGCAGTACGACCCAAAGCTTTGGCGCGCCGCTAGAAAGATTGTCGCGATAGTTCGCGGTGTCGGTCGAATAGAGATGAATCGGAAAGGCGCCGGCATAGTAGCGGGCGAATCCCTTTCCACCGCCAAGAGGCGTCCACGGCGCGACATCAGGCGCCGCTACGAAGATCGTAATCGGCCGCCAGGCAATGCCGCCCCACGGCCCGGTCAACTCCCGCCGCTCGACCACAAGACCGATCTCGATCTGCTCCTCGATCATGCGTTTTGGTCCCGCATCGGTAGTCCGGTGGCGAGGTTCTGCGGCTTCAATCTGATGATACGGTTGGGCGTCATGCCTAGGATCAAATAGACCGGTTTGCCCGCAACCCGCGCCAGCATATCACCGGCATCATCAAACGTCAGACTGAACAGCGCAACGATACGATCCAGACCATTCTCCGGCGGCTCGTCGCCTTGCCACAACGCGTTGCCGATACGCGTGCCTTCCTGATCCAGACCAACGAACCAGGACCAATCGGCCCGCTCCACCTTGCCCAGCGCCACAACTTTTACATCGAGGCCGAGCAAGTGCTTTACCCAGCGCGCGATCACCACCGCGAATGCAGTTCGCGCCGGCTGTCCGGGACGGAAGTCCATCACCAGATCATGGGCGTCGCTGCGCTCAAAATAGCTCGCGGCGTTTTCGGCGGTCATTACGTCGAGATTGCGCGCCTTGGCATCACCGAATATCGCCACCAGCGGGGACGCATGATCGACGACGTTCGAACCGTCGACCAGTTCCTCGTCGGCGAGCATCAGAACGCCATCCTTGATCGTCAATCGCTGTGCACGGAACAACATCTCGGCGGCCCGTACAATATGGGGATCGCGCTCACCATCGAGCATGTTGCGGGCGATGACATGCACCAGCTGGTTCAAGAACAATGGCGGCGTCGCGACTTTCGCCGCACGCACCAACCCGAGATAAGCCGCCTCAATCGTCGGCGCCGCCAACAGGGCATCGCGAAAAGCGACGAGATGCTGCCAGTTCTCGCGCGCATCGCGGTCGGCGATGTCGCGGATTTCGACCGACTGAACGACGGCGCGCGGGTCGCGGGCGAGCTTCTGGTAAAGCGCCCGTTCAACGATGCAGGCGTCGCCCGGCGGCAGGATCTCGGGACGAGCGAGATAGATCTTCAGGAACTCGTCGGTAACGACGAGGCGGCCGTGCTGGTCATGGTCGAGCAGATGGTGGCCGCTCGAACCCCAGAAGTCCAATGCCGGCAAAGCTTTGCTCATGGCTTCCCCGCAGTCTCGCAAGCAACCATCGCAGCCATGTCGAAATGATCGTCGGATGCTGCCGCTTCGTCCTCGACGACAGCGAAGGCGCCGGCACCGCACGGCATGGCCGTCGCCTGTTTGGCATCGGCTGCGTGGAAAGTTCGAAATTGTTCGGAGATCTCAGCCTCCGCGTTGATCGAGCGATTCAACCCGACGAGCGTCTGCACCGGCTGCTGGGCGAGGTTCTCGGCGAAGGCGATCTCTTCCAGCGCCGCCGCGCGAGCGGTATCCAGATCAGGCGCGCCATGGGCTTCGACCAGATGCGCCGCCAGCGCCTCGACAGCGGTCGCTCGATCTTCGGGTGTGGCCTCAACCACCACCGCGAGTGTCGACCAGCCGAACGAGCCGAGACCGAGGAAACCCGCGCGGAATGCCTGCCGGTCGCGGCCCGTGAGCGCGTCCAAGTCCCGGTCCCAGAACATGAAGGTGCCGGACACCGCCCATTCGCCGGGTGCGGCGGCATGCTCGAACACGAAGGTATCCGAAGCGTCGAGCCGAATGGTGCGCAGCAGCTTGTGGGTCAATTCGATCTCACATCCAGGGTTCGCCGGTTGCCGGATCGAGCCATTGGGGCGCGACCAGTGCCGGCGTCAAGGGCGTGCGAACGACATCCTTGAGAGTTGGTAGCCGCCGCTCCAACAGATCGCCATTGACGTCAAGACCGCGCCGAACACCCTTCATCGGTTGCAGCCGCGCCAAATAGCGCTCGGCCACGGTCTGGATGCCGCCCGCGCGCCAGCCGTCGAATGCCGCCATCAGATGACGACAGAAGCCTTCAAGTATCCGATTACCGTCCATCATCTCGAAGCCTTCTGTCTCGAGGCTGGTGCCCTTTTCGAAATTGTGGTCGACGGTCATCTGCACCACGCTGCGCAGTTGCAGCCCGAGCACCAGCCAGTCGGGGACGTCGAGCGGGCCGGCGCCGGGCGAAGACGCCAGCCGGCAGCCACCGATTATGCCGCCATCAAGCATGATGGTATCCGGCCAGACGAATTCGAGCGGCTTTTCCGGCGGGCAATGGGCGGCCAGAGCATCGGCTGCCGCATTCATGCCGGCGTAGAGGGCGTATCTGGCCTCGGCGAGCGGTTGCTCCGGCTCCAGCACGACTGCGGCCTCGATGGTATCGAACCGGCGCACCCATACCAGCGTGCCAGCGCCTTCCTCGTTCGCGATCGCTTGAGCATGGCTGAACGCATCGCGGAATTCACGCAGAGCGACGCCACGAAAGCCGGGCGGCAGATCCAGGGTGTTCGGGTCGGTGTTCGTACTCATGCGCGCCTTGTGTATAAGGAGGGCGCCCGACCGGCAACCAACATCGAGATCGACTGCCTGATGACCGTAACGACCGACAAGCCGAAAACCGCCATGACGGCACGCACGATCCTGCTGTGCTCGTGCGAGGGCACCATGCCGCTCGATTCGACCGCAGTGGCGAAAGGCTGCGGCAAGGCCCGGATCGTACCTGCGACTCAACTGTGCGGCCCGCAATTGGACCTGTTTCGCAAGGCGGCGGCCAACGGCACAGTCACAGTTGCCTGCACAGCGCAACGCGCGCTGTTCGAGGAAGTGGCCGAGGACGACGATCTGAAGGCGTCGCTCACTTTCGCCAATGTACGCGAGACCGCCGGCTGGTCGACGGAGGCCGCCAGCGCCGCCCCGAAGATGGCGGCCCTGCTGGCGATTGCGGCAATCGACGTGCCCGCGCCGACCGCCGTCACGTTCACCAGCGAAGGCGTGGCGCTGATTTATGGGCCAGGCCAGATTGCGCTCGACGCGGCGGCGGCCTTGAAGGATCGACTCGACATCACCGTGCTGTTGTCCGACGCCGGTGACGTGACGCCGCCCGCGACGAACGAATTCCCGATCCGGCGCGGCCGCATCAAGACGGTGAAGGGGCACCTTGGCGCGTTCGAGATCACCATCGACGGCTTTGCCGCGCCGGCACCTTCATCACGGCGCTCGCTCGCCTTCGGGGCCGCGCGCAACGGCGCGATCTCGAATGCCGACATCCTGATCGATCTGTCGGGGCTTAAGCCCCTCGTCAACGCGCACGACCTGCGCGAGGGCTATCTGCGCGCCGATCCGAACGATCCGGTCGCGGTCGCAGAAGCTGCTGTTCAAAGCCGCCGACCTCACCGGAACCTTCGACAAGCCACGCTACGTCGAATTCCGCGCCGACCTGTGCGCCCATTCGCGCTCGCGCAAGACCGGTTGCACCCGCTGCCTTGACCTTTGCCCGGCCGGCGCCATCACGCCCAATGGCAACGTGGTGGCGATCGACCCGCACATCTGCGGCGGCTGCGGCCAGTGCGCGGCTGCCTGCCCGACTGGCGCAGCGGCGTACGCGGTGCCGACCGTGGATGTACTCGTGCAACAGATTCGCGCTGGCGCCTTGGCATATGCCGACGCCGGTGGCCGCGATGGCACGCTGCTGCTGCACGACCGCGCCCACGGTTTGGCGCTGATCGACGCTAGCGCCCGCCTCAGCGACGGTTTGCCTGCGGCGGCGATACCGCTCGAAGTCAACGAAGTGACGCAGGTTGGCCTTGAGGCGATCATCGCCGCCATCGCTTACGGCTTCCGCGCGGTGCGCATTCTCACGCGCGAGGCACCGCGCCACGACATCGCCGGACTGCGGCAGACTGTCGACACGGCAAGCATCATTCTCGCCGGCGAAGGCTTCGGCGGCGATGCCGTCAGCCTGATCGAGACCGACGACCCGGATGCGATGATCACAGCGTTGCGCGTGGCCCTGGCTCCCATCCCAGCGCGCGCCGCCGCCACCTTCATGCCGTTCGGGCAAAAGCGCGACGTGATGAAACTCGCACTTCGCGAACTGCATCGCACCGCACCGACGCCGCAGCCGCGCATCGATCTGCCGAAAGGTGCGGTGTTCGGCGGCCTCGTCATCGACACGAGCGGCTGCACGCTGTGCCTGTCATGCGTCTCGGCTTGTCCCGCGAGCGCGCTCGGCGACGCGGCCGACCGGCCGCAACTGTCGTTCGACGAAAGCCTGTGCGTGCAATGCGGCCTGTGCGTCGCGACTTGCCCCGAGAAGGTGATCAAGCTCACACCGCGCATCGACTTCGCGGCCTTCGACGCCGGCCGCGTCACGGTGAAGGAGGAGGAGCCGTTCCACTGCATCACCTGCGGCAAGGCCTTCGGTGTCAAGTCGACGATCGAGCGCGTCACGGCCAAGCTTAAGGACAAGCACTGGATGTTCAAGGGCGAGCATTCATCGCGGCTCGACCTGATCCAGAAGTGCGACGACTGCCGTGTCGAGGCAATGACCAATTCCGGCTTCGACCCCTATGCCACCACCGCCCGCCCACGCGCAAAGACCACCGAGGACTATCTCGCCGAACGCGAAGCCGCGATGAAAGCCAGGATCGAGAAGGGGGAGGTGTAGTCAAGGCACCGTCACCCTAGCCAGCCACTCGACCAGCGCTTGCCGATCGTCGGGGTCGGTGAGGCGTTGTTCGGGCATTTTGGTGCCGGGTGTGTAGGCGTTGGGCCCGAGCTCGAACAGCTTCGATATCGTCTCGGGCGTCCAGACGATGTCGAGCGCCTTGAATGGCGCGGAGTATGCGTATCCCGGTGCGCTGGCGATGCGACGGCCCATGATCTGGTGCAGCGTCGGGCCAGCAAGATTGGTGTCGCCCGCCGTCAAGCCATGGCAGGCGCGGCAAGCGCGAAACACCTGTGCGCCCCGGTCTTTCGTCTCGGTCAGAACCGCTGCATCCGAAGGCACGATTTCCTCGCCAATCGCCTGCCCGGTCGCCACGTCGAAGCGGCGCACCGCGCGGTCGGCGCCGCCAGTGTAGAGTTCGCGGCCATCGCGCGAGAACGCCATCGCCCACAGCGGCAATCCTGGCCCGAGGATGCGGGAGCGCACCGCGCTACTTGGCCAATCGATCAGTGTCACCGGCGTGCGCATGCCACCGGTTGCGATCGTGCGACCGTCAGGCGAGACAGCGACCGTCGTCAGCGGGCCATCCGGCAGCTCGATCTCGCGGACGACTTGAAGCCTAAGGTCCACCTCGCGAATTCTGCCATCGGCACAGGCGAGCAGGAAATGTCCGCCGGCCAAGGCCGCGCTGCCGTTGACCGGCGACGGCAGGCTGAGCGACAGCGCGGCGCCGTTGCCATTCATGGCTGAGAGAAACACACGGCCATCGTAGCTGGTGCTCAGGATCGCCGCACCATCCGACGCGACGGCGATGCTGGTCAAAGGGGCTGCATGCTCGGCGAAGGTCTTCGGTGGGCTCGGCTGCTGCCAAATCCGGGCCGAACCGTCCCAACTGCCGCTGACAATCGCTCGACCGTCGAACGCCAAAGCCGACACCGGACCGGTATGCCCGGTCATGACCTCGCCCGGGGCGACGGCATCGCCACACCACACAGCGATGCGCGCGTCTTCACCGCCCGAAATCAGGCAGCCATCTGGTCGCGCGATCAAGGCATTGACGGCGGTGTCGTGAAATCGCAGTACGCGCGTGGCGCGGCCGGCGGCCATGTCCCAGATGATGATCGAACCGTCGAAGCCGGCCGAGGCGACGGCGCCGTCCGGCATCACCGCGATCGCCCGCACCGGTCCGCCGTGGCCGCGCATGCCGATTGGCTCCTGCGAACGGGCAGAGCTTGCAGCTATTGCAATGGCAATACCGAGGGCCGAAAGACGCCACAACGAACCGAAAGCCATGGAAAGCCATTCCCATCCGACGAGGTCGGTTTGGCTTAGCACGGGGCGCGGAGATTTGGGATGCTGGTGCTGCAGGGGGGGATTGAACCCCCGACCTCTTCATTACCAATGAAGTGCTCTACCACTGAGCTACTGCAGCTAGCCTTTGAATTTGCTTGTATTTATCAACCAGCCAGACCGATAGTCGGGTCATTGACATGGCAACAGGGCACGCGCATCAATTTCGCAACCCAGCTTGAACACGGCAGCATCTACCGCACACTTTCATCGACTGCAACCGGCAATATGCAGCCGTTCACACGTAGAACGGCTCGGGCGACCACTACCACCCTGCCAACACATCGCGAATGGTTTTTGGATGCAGCACGCCGCGACAGATCTTGTCGACGGCCTTGATCGCGCGGGTCCGATGCGGCGCATCGACCGCCAGTGCCTGCAGCGCCTGGGCAAATCGCGCAGCGAACCGGTGGTTGAAAACCGGCGCTCGCGGCGCCAGCAACAGTTCGTCCCGCAGGGCGCGATAGAGTTGACCGAAGATGGCCCGCTTGTCGTCAGCAATCTGGTTCGACGCCCGCAGCACGCACAGCGCGTCGTGCAACCGCATTACCCGATGCCAATGCTTCGATCGAGACTTAGTGCGATCATGCGCGGCACCGAAAGCGTTGACCTGGTTGCCGTCGTGTTGCCGGTGATAGCTAATCGCTTCCGGCACATGAACGACGCCCCGGCCGAAGGTTGCCAGCACCGCGACCAACCAATCGTATTCGGTGCCAAGCAGAAACACACCAGGGTCGATCACCTCGCGCCGCGCCAACAGCGCATGGCCGGACACCACGCTGCGAAACAGGAAGTCGGTGTTGTCGCGGCCGTCGATCGGGGCGCCGTTGAAATCGAATATGGTTCGACCGAGTTCGCTCCCCGCCGCGTCGATCAATTTCGAACTGCCGTAGCTCAGTGCGGCATCGCCGATTGCTGCCAGCAGCACTTCCAGCTTTTGCGGATGCCAGACGTCGTCCTGATCGGCGAAGGCAACGTAGCGTCCGGATGCTCGCAACAATAGTCCCCGCAGAACAAATTTCTGGCCCGAGTTCGTTGGCGTCACCGACAGCGCGATGCGCCGATCGACCGCTGCCATCGAACGCAAGGCTTCACTCGAACCATCGGTCGAGCCGTCATCGTGGATCAGCAGTTCGAAATCATGGCACGTCTGGGCAAGGATCGACGCGACCTGTTCGCGCAGGAACGCAGCGCCGTTGAACACCGGAAGTAGTATCGAGATTGTCGGCTCAGGTTCAGTCATACGTCAATCCATTCGCCGCGCCGCACGCCGATGCACTCGTCGACAGCAACACATGGGCTAGCCCTTCGCTTTCAATGCCACGGCCTTCGGAAACCGCGCCGCCAGTTCGTGAGCGATGAACTCGACATCGAAGCCCGTGGCACCGGCTTGCGCCCGCCAGCCATTCAAATCGGTTCGGCCGGGATCGTCGCGCAGCACCTCGGTCTTGATGAAGGGAAAGCCGCGATCGAGCAATTCCCGCCAATGAAACAGTGTCGGATTGACCGCACGCTTGGACTTGCCGCCGTCCAAAGGAAAGAGCGCCTGACCGCGCAGACCTTCGACTTCGAGCTTGGCCAGCATCGACACCTCGTAGGCGCGGATCAAGTTCTGCTTGTCCGGCAGCGATCTGACGTTCGACCAGTACCGCCCGAAGGCTTGCGATCGCAGGGCACTCGACTTGAAGTAAAGGAAATAGCTTTGCAGATGGCGGCGTATCTCGAAATTCTCAGTCAACCCGAGGAAATCAGCGTCCACGGCGTCGATCCGAGCGAACACATCGCCAAGCGGACGCACTGGACCGAGCACGCTGTCGTTAGCAAGCAGCAGGCTATCGGCATCGCGCAACTGGGGATGCCGCCGCAATGCACTCGCCCATAGGGCGAAATCAAGACCTTCATTGGCCCGAACGGCAAATGCATCGGCGCAATCGGTTTCCGGTGGTTCGATCGCAGCATCGATATCCGGCACCGCCGCAACAACATAGACGAGCAGTCCACAGCGCTTCAACGCGCGCATGTAGTGCAAGGCGGCATTCGAAAATCGGCCGGCCGGGACATAGCTGGCGAACAGGCAAACGCGCCGCCCGGCGATATCAGCCAATGGCACGATTTGGCGCCAGCCAGCGACCGAAACATCGCGCCCGATGTACTCCGACCTTGGAGGCAACGGGGCATCGCTGGCCTCGACTGCAAAACCGCCATTGCGAACCGCGAGGCTCAAGGTCATTTCCAGTGCAGCTGCCTGCGCCTCGGCAACGTTTCTCGGCAGATCGCGGAAATCGGCATCCGTGATGTTCAGGTCGCGCAATGACCCGAGCGCTTGGCTGCGAACCCAGAAGGCACCCGAAGCCCAATAGTCACTGGCAACCACCCTGGAAGCATACCCCAAACGCTGCGCCATTTCCTTGAACGCGCGGCCGAGTGCCGGATCTATCGCCGCCGTCGCGACCGAATTCGTCGTGCGAAGAAATTGTGTCGCCGCGAGCATGCCGAGGTTCGGGCAATCGCGCAGCCGCGCCAAGGACCCTTCGATCGCAGCCGCCGAACCCACGAGCGCAATAAGACCGGCGCGCCTGAGCCAGACCGTAGACAGGTTGGACGCAGCCTTCGGCACTGGCAAGTCTGTCAAGCGGCAGACGAATTCCGCGTCATCGAATGCGCCGCGATAAAGCAGGTCGAAAAATGCGCCGGTCGCGCCACCATGAGCACCGGATTCAAGCAGTTCCACATTCGGAAATTGCCGCTTAATCTTCCGCTCAATATCGACCGGCAGGACGAGCGGAGTCGTGATGACCAAGCGGAAAGCTTCCGGCACCTGCATCAGGTGGCTGGCGAATTCCGGCCAAGTCGCCGTATCGGTCAGATGCAGCGCGATCACTATACTGGCACCAGCTAGATCCTGGTGCGCGTGACAATCTTCGTCGCGGGTCTGCGGCCATCCCATGATCACTTGCGGGTGTTGCATCGCGAATGCGCTCAGCGGTCCGAATGCGTCGGTGAGACCGGCATTCAAACCAGCCTTCGCCTCAGCGATTTGCGACAGCGCGCCCAGTCGCGAAATCTCGACTTTCAGTTGAGCCCGAGTAGGTAATTCCCAAGCACTTTGGCGGCCAAACAGGCGCGCGCGCACCAACCCGTCGGCGAACCCGCTTGGCCGCAGCTCCGCGCCTTCAACATCCATTTCACGAAACCGCAGCATCGTGCCGGGCTTGCGGGTCGAGACCGCGAAAGCGGAAGCACCGAACATAGGCAGGAATGCGAGTTCCTGGGCCTCGGCCCCGACTCGTACAGGAAGATACTGGAAGGCTTGCGATCGTGGCCGTACAGACAGCATGTGTCGGCCGGACGCAGGAATGGCGATGCAGACACTGAATTCGTCGGGCATCGTCAATTGAGCCTCAACTGGCTTTGGCGGCATTAGCATTCAGCCGCTTGCGAACCGAGCGGTTCCACCGCGAAACCGTTCCGCGCGCGACCTGTCCGGCCGCAGCCGGCATCGCGGCAGCAATCCGGCCGGCCAGCAGGCCGACCGCACCGACGAAGTCGTTGATGTGGTTCGGGCGAAGTGCCGTTGCACCCTCCGCAACGTGTGCGCCCATTCCCGCCTTCAACTCCGCGCCCAACGCATCCGCCAAGGCGATGCGATATTGCTGCTCGGCCAGCGGCAACAGGAAACTTGGCTCGGGCGTGTAGCGTGGACTGGTTGCAATATCGCGGCGGAAAAGGCGTAGGGCTGCATCCAACATGCGCAACTTGGCACGGTGATCAGCGCTCACCTGACCGACGTGCTGGCCGGCATGCACCAATGCGCAGCCAAGCCAAGCCGGCGATTGATCTATGCGCGACATCAGGTCGGCGGATTGCAGGGCCGCGCCGATTTCCGGTTGCATCAGGTCGATACCATAGTGATCCGCCGCGAACGCTGACAATCGCCGCAGAGCAACACCCGCACGATCCTGCATCCCCTGACCATGGTAGTCCTTCAACATCCGATAGAGCGCTCCGCCCTTGACCGACGGATCGCCATTCTCGCTCAAATGCTGCAGGTACGCGAAATAGGCGTCCCAGTCGAAGCGAGCCCGCTCGGGCCGTGCGAATGGTTGGCGCGAGCCCCAGGCGACGAGTTGGTGCCCAGCATCGTGGACGTAAACATGCGGCAATCCGGCAGCCTTGAACGCTGTCTGCAAAGCCGCCTTCGACAACAGATTGTAGTGATAGCCGGGCGAAAGGGCGGCCAACAAAGTCGCCGGATCTGAGGTTGGAGCAACGATGGTGGCCGACGGCGTCGTGATGACCAGAATGCCGGCCTCCGCCAAACCCTGGCTGATCTCCTTTAAGAACGCTGTAGGGTCGGTGACATGCTCGATCACTTCCGACGAGAACACGATATCGAACTTGCGTCCGGCAATCGCGGTGCATTGGCTGAAATATTCAGGGCGCACCTCGACGCCGAGCAAATCGCGACCGACTTCACCATAGACTGCACTCTCGAGCCCGACGGCCGTCCCGCGACCGGATCTGCCCCAGAAGTCCGCCACGAAGCCGAAGCCGCAACCGACGTCGAGCAATGCCCCGCGCGCCCGCTCGCCTAGCGCGAACAATGGCGACAGCATTGCCGGAATGCCGGCACCGATCTGCGCATAGTGCATCCAGTATTTGGGTTCGAACCCGGCATGGTCGTAGCCTAGCACCGGATCGGCGCCGCCGTAGAAGTACGAGCCGCACCCGAGACACCCGAACAATTCAAGCTTGCCGCCATCGATCGGCGCGGGCGCCAGGGTCAGCACATGCTTGGATCGGGACTGGCCGCAAACGCGGCACACGAGATCCGTTCTCGGCGACTGAGCCTGCTCGAAACGGATCGATGTCATCGTGGCCTCGCTGGGCTTGCTGGCGGGCGACAGTGACCTGCGACCGGTTTCGACTATCGGCTCGACTGGCAAACGGAACCGGCCTTGTTAACCTAATCGTTGTGGTCCTATCGGCGGCCAACTGGGGCGTCAAGCAGGGCCATTGCGTCGAGCCCACCACGTCGGTTACCGTCGACGCCAACGAACGCGGCAGCTGGAAATTTCCCCGTGTCATCAACCAACGACGGCAAGTCGGCACCACAGAAAGCTCGCGAAGATCGTCTCGCCGATGCACTGCGGGTGAACCTCAAGCGGCGCAAGGCGGCGGATCGCGCAAAGGCCGCAGCCACGGCCACGACAACCAATACCGAACCCGAGCCAGCCGGCTGACCCACTCTCTCCGCTCGGCAATTGGGCTTGACTTGTGCGTTGCAGCATGACAAACACGCGCCCATTGCCGATTGATTCGGTGATTTTCGGTGCTCCAGCCGCGTGAAAGATTGCGCACTTGGTTCCGGCCTTTCGTAGTGGCCAACCTGCCTAAGCGCAGTTTCCTGTTGAGCGCCTTCATCCTCTACCCAAAACCAACTCCCAGGCCACGCGGGGTGTCACCCAGCAGCACCGCGCCGGTCACGAGACCAGCCGGACCCTTGGCCTGTGCATGTCTCATGCTGGCCGGGCCGAGTTCGAGCGCGGGACTAGGAAAGATACCAAATTGACGACTTTTACCGATCTCAAACTTGACGCTGCTCTACTCCAGGCCCTTGAAACCGAGGGCTATACCACCCCAACCCCGATCCAGGCCCAGGCCATTCCGCATGTGATGGCGGGCCGCGACCTGCTCGGCATCGCCCAGACCGGTACCGGCAAGACCGCAGCATTCGCGCTGCCAATTCTGCATCGCCTCGCCGCCGACCGTAAGGCACCGCTGCGCAAGGGCTGCCGCTGCCTCATCCTGTCGCCGACCCGCGAACTCGCCTCGCAGATCGCCGAGAGCTTCCGCACCTATGGTAAGCATATGGGCATGAAAGTCGCCGTGGTGTTCGGCGGCGTGGCTCACCGGCCGCAGATCCAGGCACTGGCCTCGGGCGTCGACGTTCTCGTCGCCACCCCCGGCCGCCTGATCGACCACATGATGGAACGCAACGTCCAGCTCGAAGGCACTGAAATCTTCGTGCTCGACGAGGCCGACCAGATGCTCGACCTCGGCTTCGTGATCCCGATCCGCAAGATCGTGCAGAAGCTTGCCTCGCGCCGGCAGAACCTGTTCTTCTCGGCCACCATGCCGAAGGAGATCGGCCGCCTCGCCGACGAACTGCTGATCGATCCGGCCAAGGTTTCGGTCGCACCGGTCGCCACCACCGTTGATCGCGTATCGCAGAGCGTCATCCTCATCGAGCCGGGCAAGAAGCGCGCCCTGCTGTCCGAGCTGTTCGCCGACCCGACAATGTCGCGCACGCTGGTATTCACACGCACCAAGCGCGGCGCCGATCGCGTCGCCCAGCATCTCGAACGCGCCGGCGTCAAGGTTGCCGCCATCCACGGCAACAAGAGCCAGCGTCAGCGTGAAGAGGCGCTCGCAGCCTTCAAGGCCGGCAAGATCCGTGGCCTCATCGCAACCGACATCGCGGCGCGCGGCATCGACATCGACCTCGTCACCCACGTCGTCAACTTCGAGCTGCCGAACGTGCCTGAAGTCCTACGTCCACCGCATCGGCCGCACCGCGCGCGCCGGCGCCGAGGGCACCGCCGTTTCCTTCTGCGCCAACGACGAGCGCAGCCTGCTGAAAGACATCGAGAAGCTGACCCGCCAGGTCATCCCCTCGACCGACCGTCGCAACGACAACGGCCTTGCCGCCGATGCCGCCAGCGGTCGCCTGGAGGAACATCGTGATCCCCGCCGCAGCGGCGGTGAACGCGGTGGTCAAAATCGTGGCGGCGGCAACCGCGGCGGCAATCGTAGCGGTGGCGAGCGTCGCGACGATCGCCAGGGCTACAGTGCCGACCGCCGTGCCGATCGTCCTGCTGCGGCAGCCCCCGCACCGCGCGGCGATGGCTACCGCTCGGAAGCCCATCGTCCGCGCTCCACTACCGAAAACAACCAGACCGGCTGGCGTCCGGCGCTCGATGCCGATCGCCCGGCTGAACGTCCGGCCCGCGTCGAGCGCTCGCGCTCGGCCGAGCCCGGCCGCCACAACGGTGATCTCGGCAACGTCGCCTTCCTCGCTCGTCCGAGCCGCGATGGCGCCCAGCCAGCCCGCCGGCCGGAAGGTCGCGAACAGGACCGTCGTCCGGCATCCGGTGATCGCCGCCCGTCGGGTGGCCAGCGCCCCGCCCGGTCGAACGACCGTCGCGACGGCCGCAAGGCCTACTGATCGACCAGACGCTTAAATAATCTGACGGGGCGGGGATGCATTGCATCACCTGCCCCGTTTCAGTAATGGGGCTGCTGACGGAACCTCAACGCGGGATGGCCCGACCGTGTCGGAAACCTTGAAGCTCATCGCACTCGACGCCGAGGATCTTGCGGTCCTGTCGGCGCATATGCAGGACGCCGTGCTGCTCATCGCCGACATGGCTTTCCTGCCCAAGGATCGTCGGTTCGCTGCGATAACCAATCGTTTCGATTGGGATGCTGCTGCCAAGGCGGAAACCGAAGGCAAGACCGATTCCCAGTTGCTCCGCCACCGCGCGGCGTTGAGGTTTGAACGCGTGCTCTCGGCCAAGGTCAGCGGCATCGATCTCAAGGACAAGCGGCGCGCGCTTTCAATTCTTGCCCTGCAGTTCGAAGAGACCGGCGCACCGGCCGGCACCGTCACCATCATATGCGCCGGCAACGCCGCGATCCGCCTAGAAGTCGAATGTCTTGAGGTCGAGTTGAAGGATCTGGGCGCCATGTGGGCCGCCCGTGCCAAGCCCACCCACGACGAAGTACCGCCTCAGCCCAAGACCACGAAACCGGAGTGAGCTTCATGCCCGAACGGCTCAGCACGTCGGCGCGCAACTTCGAGAACCAGTTTGCAGCGTTCCTGTCGCGAAAGCGCGAAGTCTCCGATGACGTCGACACGACGGTGCGCCAGATCATCGCTGACGTTCGTACGCGCGGCGATGCGGCGTTGATCGAGTTGACAGCAAAATTTGATCACCTGCATCTGACGCCAGCGACGCTGCGCGTGTCAGCGGCGGAGATCGAACGCGCCATCACGGCTTGCTCCGCCGAAACGCTGGAGGCCCTTCACTTCGCTCGCGCGCGCATCCAATCCCATCATCACCGCCAATTGCCGAAGGACGATCACTACGTCGACGCCGTCGGCGCCGAACTTGGCTCGCGCTGGACCGCCGTCGAGTCCGTCGGCCTTTATGTGCCGGGCGGGCTCGCGTCCTATCCAAGCTCCGTGTTGATGAACGCGGTGCCGGCTAAAGTCGCTGGTGTCCCCCGCATCGTCATGGTGGTGCCGACGCCGAAGGGCGAACTCAACCCGCTCGTGCTTGCCGCCGCCCGCATTGCTGGCGTCGAGGAGATCTACCGCATTGGCGGCGCTCAAGCAGTGGCGGCTCTCGCCTACGGTACGTCGAGCATTTCGCCGGTGGTGAAGATCGTCGGCCCTGGCAACGCCTTCGTCGCGGCCGCAAAGCGCCAGGTGTTCGGCACCGTCGGCATCGACAGCATTGCCGGTCCATCCGAAGTGCTGGTGATCGCCGATGGCAACAACAATCCGGAATGGATCGCAGCCGACCTGTTGGCCCAGGCCGAGCACGATACCGCCGCGCAGGCGATCCTGATGACCGATGACGAATCCTTCGCCACCGCCGTCGAAGCCGCCGTCGCGAACCAACTCAGCGTTCTGCCGCGCGGCAATATAGCAGGCGAAAGCTGGAACGTTTTCGGCGCCACGATCATTCTGCGTTCGCTCGACGAAGCCCCCGGGTTGGCCGACCGCATCGCCGCCGAGCATCTGGAAATCGCCACCGCCGACCCGGAAGCGTTGGCTGCCAAAATCCGCAATGCGGGTGCGATCTTCCTAGGGAGCCACACACCGGAAGTGATCGGTGACTACGTGTCAGGCTCGAACCACGTGTTGCCGACCGCCCGCAGTGCCCGGTTCTCGTCCGGCCTCGGCACCCTTGACTTCATGAAGCGCACGTCGATCCTGAAGCTGTCGGCCGGAGCACTGTCAGCCCTCGGTCCGACCGCCATGACGCTTGCCCGCGCCGAAGGCCTCGAAGCCCACCGCCGCTCGATCGAAGTGCGGATGAAGACCTAGGCCAGCTTGGCGGCAATTGCGATATCACCAGCCCAGCAGTAGAGCGCGAGCAGCGGTGCGCTGACAACGCGGGTCTCGTGCACCACGCCTGGAGCATGATATATCGCCGCTCCCAGCGGCTGCGGCGCCCATGCTTCGTCCCCCTTGCGCCATTCTGCAATGCCCGACACCACATGATAAACCTCGGACGCTGGATGACTGTGCGCCGGATAGTGCGCACCCGGCCCGAGTAGCAAGAATCCGACCGCGAAACGATCGTTCCGCCAAGGCCGATCCCGCCCAACCAATTCAACATAACCGTAGTTGTCGAGAAATTTCTGGCCGATGTTCGCGGGAGTGTAGTTCGGATTTTGCCGCCACATGGCATGTGGCTCGTATTCAGCGAAGCTCGCGGCGACCGCCGCCAAAGGTCCGCGCTTGGCACCGTCGAATGTCGCGGGCATGTGTCGGCACACCGATAGGCGCAACGAAGTTTCGGATATCGGTGCACGCAAGCTCAAGGCGCGCAATTCACGCGCCGCTGCTGCCAGCATGCCGTCACATGCGACAGGATCGGCCGCGTAGAGATCGGCTATTCGGTCGAGCAGCGTATTCATGCAACCTCCGCGTCAGCGCACTTGGCCGGAATGCGCCCCAACGGGTGGATCGGCCTGTCGTGCGGCCGCAGCAGAAAGCGGCGAAAGACCTCGCCATAACCAGAATAGTAAGGCCCGCGCGCAGTATCGACGAACAATGCCCGGTTGGCGCGAAAAAACGCTGGTAGCCGGTACCACGACAGTTGCGGTCTGGCGTGGTGCGCCGCGTGAAGATTGTTGAACAGGTATAGCCAGGCGAGCGGACCATGTCCCTCGACAACTGCCGTGCGCTTAATCTCTGCGGCGTCGGCGCGATGCTCGGCGAACGAACGGATCAGCATCAGCGAGGTGCCGCCGATCGCGAACACGAAGAGGTAGAACCACAGGTTCATCGCGCACACGAAATACAGCCACAGCAGGATCAGCGCCACGGCAGTGAGATGCTCACCCCACATGCGGCGCCTGCCGGGCACGCCGGCAATGACGTCACGAGCTTCGTCCCGCAGGAAATGGCCGATGACCCAGAACGGACCAATGACAAGCCGGCCAGCCAATGTTGCCTGCGCCCGCAACGCCAGCTGCCCGAGCGTGCCCAGCCGCTGCCAATCCTCAGAGGTGACATAACGCGACTCTGGGTCATCGAGCGGGTCGGTCAATCGCTCGTCGTGATGGTGCTGCAGGTGGGTCGCGCGGTAGCGGTCATAGGGCAGCCACAGCGCTAACGGTGCAAAACCGATGGCACGGTTGAGCGCCGCGCCGCGTGTAGGATGACCGTGCAGGATTTCGTGCTGCAGCGACGATTGCCAGCATGTGAGCCACGCGCCACACGGCACCAGAAACCACAATGGCACCGCGGTGTGCCAATAGGTCAGCGCCAGCCAGCTTCCATAGATCACCACGGCGAGCAGTATGGTCTGCCACTCGATGGCCGGTTTAGCAGCAGGTGGTTCGATCAGAACATCATCCATTTGCCCCTCACCTTCAGGCGATGACTTCGAGCCCCATTGCCTCGGCTTCCCGCGCCCAGCGCTCGGCAACCTCGTAATTCGACGGATCGAGCGTTGCGAACCCCGAGATACACAGATCGTCGCACAGCGACGCATGCTCCGGCCTGGTGCCGAACGTGAGCAACGTGTCGCGCAGCTTTTCAATCACGCTCGTGTCCATATCCCGGGAAGCCATGATCGCCGGGATCGGCACTGGATCAGTGCTGGCGATGACCCGCGTCTCAGCCGCCAGCGATGGCTCATGCCGCGACAGCAGGTCGTAGGCGAAACTGTCGAGCGGGCCGACGTCGGTGCGCTTCTCGGCGATTGCCTCCAGCATGCGGCGGGGCGTTGTCAGAGGCCCGATGATCTCGCCATAGAGCTTCCGCCTATTCGCCCCGCGATAGCGCATCAGGTGATGGCGCGGCGCGTTGTAACCCGAGTGGCTATCGGCAATCGTATAGGCGAAGCGATGGCCGAAAGTGTCCTCCAGCTTCTGGTAGGGGCTGTCGCGATGGACGACGAAATGGGTGCAGTACTGCGGCACGCCCCTGGCATAGGCCGACGACGGAACCGGCGCAGCCACCACCCGATGGGTGGCGCCATGCCGAAGCCACGGCCAGCCGCACATGAAGGTAGCGGCAAGGTCTGGTCTCGCCCACAAGTCGTTAAGCAGCGCCGGAAAGGCATGGTCGACCACCGTTAGCCGAACACCAGACGCTTCATCGAGCCAGGCGAACAGCCGCTTCCAGGCGGTGATGGCGCCGGGCGCCACCGAATACATGCGCGCATTGGCAATCAAATCGTTGGGCATCGGACACAGCCTGCGGGCGACTTCGTGATTGCGTCATTGTGCGCGCCAACGTCCCGCCGCACAACCGCAGCCAACTTGCGCGGAACCCTTGCAAGGAAACCGTGTTGCAAGGTCGCCGTTGCATTTCGGCATCGATCCTTGCACCCTCAAAACCGTTACTCAACTGGAGACGCGCCGTCATGGCCATGAAATCCGACCCAGAAGCAAAATCCGCCAAGGTGCCGGCCTTTGACATCGATGCGCCGAAGCTTTCGGAGGAAATCGACGACGCGGCGCTCGGCTCCGGCGGCTACCCCTATGCGGAAAAACTGAAGCGCGATCCCTACGACGAAGAACTGGTCAAGCTGCAAACCGAACTGGTCAAGTTGCAGAGCCACCTGCAGGAGACAGGCGAGCGACTACTGGTGCTTTTCGAAGGCCGCGACAGCGCCGGCAAGGGCGGCTGCATCGCCTCGATTTTGCAGTATCTGAACCCTCGCTACGCCCATGCAGTGGCGCTGTCGAAGCCGAATGAGACCGAGCGCGGCCAGTGGTATTTCCAGCGCTATCTGGCGCACTTGCCGACCCGCAGTCAGATCGTGCTGTTCGACCGCTCCTGGTACAATCGCGCCGGCGTCGAGCGGGTAATGGGTTTCGCCAGCCCTGAGCAGGTGGCGAATTTCCTGCGCGAGGCGCCAGAACTCGAGGAGATGCTGGTGCGCGACGGCCTCAAGCTGTTCAAGTTCTATCTCACCATCGGCCGCGAGATGCAGCTGAAGCGCTTCCACGAACGCCGGCACAATCCGTTGAAGCGTTGGAAGCTTACCGACATCGATCTCGCCGCGCTGACCAAGTGGGACGATTACTCCCAGGCTCAACACGAGATGTTCCGTTTCACCCACACACCAACTTGCCCGTGGACCGTGATCCGTGCCAACGACCAGCGTCGGGCCAGGCTCGAAGCCATGCGGGTGATCCTATCGAGTTATGATTACAAGGATCGCGACAAGAAGGCGATCGGCAAACCGGACCCGCGCATCGTTGGCGCCGGACCGGATTTCTTTTACGGCACGTGACGACTGAACTGCGCGCACTTCACTCGAACAGCTTGAGCTGCTCGCTGGCCTCGCGCTGCCGCTGGCGCATCACGCGGACCTTGGCCAGCACCCACGCCAGCGAGAACAGTAGCCGCACCAGCGTAAATCCGAAGTACATGCGGAATACAAAGCTGTACCAGACGAACCACGGCGCCTGCCGATTGAGATAAAGATGCGACGCGCGCAGGTCAAAGTGCTGCATGAAGTCGAACAGGCCACCGCGCAGCATCAGATCGATGGTGAAGAACGAGGTGGCGATCGGACCGGCGTTGACCGGCATCTTGCCATCCGAAAAGATCACATAGCCTTCAGCTTGCAGCAACAGGCAGCTGATCGTGAACAGCACATAGACAACGATCATCGAGACGCCGATCCACCGATAGTAGTGGAACGCCCGGCCCAGCATCTCGCGCGAGAACGAGTAGTCGACCCAGCTGTCGATTTCCTCCTGCCGCTCCTGATGTGTAAAGACGATATAGATCGACATCATCGACATCGCGACGGTCAACGCGATGCAGAGCAGGATGGCGAACGATGGCAGGGCAAGGGCCGGCATCATGCAGTGGGACGTAGCCGGAAACGGCTAGCGGCTCAAGATGACAGTCCACCGGCGAGTGAGGGCATATCGAGGGGCAGGAACCCATAGTTGCGCATCCAGCGCAGGTCGCCGGTGAACATGTCGCGCAGATCCGGCACACCATATTTCAGCATGGTGATGCGATCGAGACCCATGCCGAAGGCAAAGCCTTGGTACTTCTCGGGATCGAGGCCGCAATTTGCGATCACCTTCGGGTGCACCATGCCGGAGCCGAGAATTTCGAGCCAACGGCCGGGCTTGCCGATCGCAGCGGCGTCGATATCGACTTCCATCGACGGCTCGGTGAATGGGAAGTGCGAGGCGCGGAACCGCATCTTGACATCATCGACCTCGAAGAATGCCTTGCAGAACTCCTGCAGCGTCCACTTGAGGTGGCCCATGTGCGTCGCCTCGTCGATCACCAAACCCTCGATTTGATGGAACATCGGCGTATGCGTCTGGTCGCTGTCGCTGCGATAGACCCGGCCCGGCGCGATGATGCGTATCGGCGGCTTCTGCGACAACATTGTGCGGATCTGGACCGGGCTCGTGTGCGTGCGCAGCACCATGCGCGAACCGTCGGCCTTGGGCTTCAGGTAGAAGGTGTCGTGGTCCTGCCGCGAGGGATGCTCGGGCGGAATGTTGAGCTTGGTGAAATTGAGGTCGTCGGTCTCGATATCCGGCCCCTCGGCCACCGAAAAGCCCATGTCGGCGAAGATCTCGATGATCTCGTCGAACACCTGGGATACCGGATGGATGCGTCCCTCGGCCAGCGAACCCAGGCGCACCGGCAAAGTGATGTCGGCGCGCTCGGCGGCGAGACGGGCCGAGAGGGCGCTATCCTCAAGCACTGACTTGCGGGCATCGAGAGCCGTGGTAACCGTCGACTTCAACGTATTGACCGCAGCGCCAAATGCTTTGCGTTGATCGGCCGGCAGAGAGCCAAGCTTCTGCATCAACTCCGAAACTCGGCCCTTCTTGCCCAGCGCGGAGATACGCACGCTCTCGATCCCGCCGAGGTCGCCCGCTTGGGCGATCTCGGTCAGCAGGGATGTTTCGAGTGATTTGAGGTCATCAGGCTGCATGGGCATTGTTCCCCATCGGCCTCGCGGCCAAACCGCTGGTCATGAAACGAACCGTCCCCGTAGGCTGGATTAGACCGGCAAATTTGCCGGTCGCAACCCAACATTCCACGGGTGGTCGAAGCTGTTGGGTTACGGACGCCAAGAGGCGTCCTAACCCAACCTACGAACTGCCGAATTTCAGGCAGCGGCCTTCTGCACGGTCGCGTGCGCGGCGGCCTGATCAACCAAGCGCCTTGAAGCCCGTTGGGTCCTTGACGGCGATGTCGGCGAGAACCTTGCGGTCGACCTCGATGCCGGCCTTGGTCAGACCCTCGATGAAGCGGCCGTAGGTCATGCCGTGCTCGCGAACGGCGGCGTTGATGCGCTGGATCCAGAGCGCGCGGAACGAACGCTTCCGACGCTTGCGATCACGCGTCGCATACTGCATCGACTTCTCGACCGCCTGCTTGGCGATCCGAATGGTATTCTTGCGGCGGCCGTAGAAACCTTTGGCGGCCTTGAAGATCTTCTTGTGCTTGGCGTGGGCGGTAACGCCACGCTTTACGCGTGCCATGGGAATGCTCCGTCAGATGACTTGGAATGGGGTGAGGATCGGCGAAGGCTCGCGGCCTTCACCGGGCGTAGGGCATGTACTTCTTGACGATCTTGGCGTCGCTGTCGTTCAGCACCATGGTGCCGCGCGCCGAGCGGATGAACTTGGTCGTCCGCTTGATCATGCCGTGCCGTTTACCCTGGGCCGCGGCTCTTACTTTGCCCGTACCCGTCATCTTGAAGCGCTTTTTGGCGCCGCTCTTGGTCTTCAGCTTGGGCATTTGGTTGCTCCTTGTTTGGTCTCGATATGCCGGCGAACATGCCGTAACCCCTTGCAACGACACGCATAAATGCATGTCGCGGAGGTTGGACCGTTTGTTGTGCAAACGATTTGGAGCCGCCACGGCATGCCCTGCCGGGCGGCTCCTGGCCGTGTCTATAGCGAAGCCAAGGCTTTACTGCAATGGCAGAAATCACCGCCGTTAGGGGCCGCCGCCCCAGATGTGATCGCGATGCTGGGTTTCGCAATCACGCCGCATCCGGCCTGCTCCGCGGAGCGGAGTCGGATCGGGATGCGGAGTGGAGTTGGATGAGGAACGGAGCGGAGTCGGATGCGGCAAGCAAAGCCCTACTTCGGCGCCAGGATCATAATGAGCTGGCGGGCTTCGAAGCGCGGTTCGGTCTCGACCTTGGCGAAGCTCTCGATGTCGACCTTGACCCGCTTCAACACGTTCATGCCGAGTTCCTGGTGCGCCATTTCGCGACCACGGAACCGCAGCGTCACCTTGACCTTGTCGCCTTCCTCGAAGAACCGGCGCATGGCGCGCATTTTGACGTCGTAGTCGTGATCATCGATGCTGGGACGCATCTTGATCTCCTTCAACTCGACGACCTTCTGGTTCTTACGGGCCTCGGCGGCCTTCTTCTGTTCCTGATACTTGAACTTGCCGTAATCCATGATCTTGCAGACCGGCGGGTTCGCGTCGGGCGAAATCTCCACCAGGTCGAGCCCTGCGGCGACAGCGCGGGCCTGTGCATCAATCGCGGTCACAACACCGACGTTCTGGCCGGTTTCATCGATCAATCGGACTTCGCGGGCGCGGATCGCCTCGTTGATCTTCGGACCCTTCGGCTCGCGCTCTTGCTGGTCTCTCGTAGCTGGACGGCGGATGTTCATTCTCCTCGGGTTGCTTCAGGGGATACGTACATAGACAGCGGTGTTCGCCGCCGAAATGCAGCAAACTGTCGGGACAATCCGCAAGGTGTGCCAGCAAGTCAAGCGTCTGTCGAGGTTTTGCTCAAACTTGCGTTGATAGCAGCAGCATTCGCGAGATGCGTCCGCAGGATTTCGTCATACACGGCGAGCGTCGCAGCCTTCATCGCCGACAGTGAAAAATGCCGCAGCACATGCGCCCGCGCCCTTGCGCCCATCTCGATGCGATCGGCCTCGGGCAGCGCCAGGGCTTCGGCCAGTCGGTCGGCCAGGACTTGGCAGTCCCCCGGCGGTACCAGCCAGCCGGTAATATCGGACAACCGCGTCAGCGGCGACGCCAGCACGGTTTCCGGCGGCGCGCCGATGGCGGTCGCGATCGCCGGACAACCCATGGCGCCGGCCTCGGTGACGCTGCGGCCGAACGCTTCCGGCTCGGTCGAGGCAATGACCGCAACATGGGCGAGGCACAGCGCGGCGGGGATGTCGTCGACATGGCCAACAAGCCGCACCTTGCCCACCAGACCAGCGCGTGCAATTCGCGCCGCGAGCTCAGATGCATAGGCATCTCGCCCTTGCGCGTCGCCAGCGAGAATGACGACGGCATCGTCGAGCTTGCCGGCCTTGTGCAGCAGTGCTGCCGCATCGATAAGCACGCCCTGGCCTTTCCAACTGGTCAGCCGGGCCGCCTGCAGGATGATCCGTTGATCGGGCGTCACGCCGAATTGTTGGCGCAGGTTGGCGAGGCGCGCGGCCGCCACTTGCGATGGATCGAACGCCGCCTCGTCGACGCCGCGATGGATGACACGTATGCGCGTGGGCACCGTGCCATAACGGCTCTGGATCAACTGCCGCGTGTAGTTCGAATTGGCGATGATGACATCGGCCCGCGCCATCACGCTGTTGTAGAGTTGCTTCAGTCGTCCCGTCTCGGAATATGCGCCGTGATAGGTTGTGACGAAGGGGATGCGCGTCTGCTGCGCTGCCAGCAACGCGCTCCAGGCCGGCGCTCGGCTGCGGGCATGGATGAGACCGACGCTTTCCGACTTGATGATCTGCCGTAACCTGCCGGCATTGGCGAGCAAGCGAAGCGGGTTCTTGGTGCCCGCCGGCATGATGACGAGTTCGCCGCCGGCCGCGGTGACGCGATCGGCCATCCGGCCGCCGGCGGTTGCCACGATTGCTCGGCCACCGCCGCGCACGATCGCGTCGGTGATCTCGATCGCCGACAGCTCGGCGCCACCGGTATCGAGCCGGGGGATGATTTGGAGTATGGTCGGCCGGTGTGTCACTGCGTTCCGCGTGCTCGATGATTGAGGGCTCTACTTATGTCGGCTGAACCACAACCGCAAATGATCGACGTCGACACGGCGGGATCAAGGCGGGCGATTGCTACTCTGGTATCGCCCGGCAGCGCGCCTGGCCTCATGTGGTTGCCAGGTTTCAAGTCCGACATGGTGAGCACCAAGGCATCGGCACTGGCCGAGTGGGCGGCGGCGCGCGGCTTGGCCTCGACGCGTTTCGACTATTCGGGCCACGGCCAGTCCGGCGGGCGGTTTGAAGACGGCACCATCGGTCGCTGGCTGGAAGAAGCCGCCGCCGTGTTCACGCGGCTCACACAAGGGCCGCAGATTGTCGTCGGCTCCAGTATGGGCGGCTATATCGCGCTGCTGTTGCTGAAGCGGCTGTTGCGCGACGCGCCGGCCGACGCCGCCCGCATCAAAGGCCTGATGTTGATCGCGCCGGCCTGGGACATGACGCAAGAATTGATGTGGAATCGCTTTGCCGACGACACCAAGATCGAGATCGAGGCCACCGGCGTATGGCTCCGGCCGAGCGCCTATGGCGAGCCTTATCCGATCACGCGCGGCCTGATCGAGGATGGCCGCAACAATCTGATAGGCAGCGCGCCGTGGAATCCCGGTCGGCCGGTTCACATCATCCACGGCAAGCTCGATCCGGATGTGCCGTGGCAGCATACGGTCGCGCTTGAAAGCATCCTGGAGGGCGATTGGACGCACACAACCTGGGTTGAAGACGGCGAACACCGGTTGTCGCGGCCAGAGGACATCGAACTGATGTTCAAGGCAATCGGGGAGATGATCGGCGACGCACCGCCACGCGCCTAAAGCGTTTACGTAGGTTGGGTTAGCGTGGCATTTGCCGCGCGTAACCCAACATTCCACGGGGGCCGCAAGTTGTTGGGTTACGCGGCGAAGCACGCCGCTAACCCAACCTACAAACGATCGTCGTCAAGCCTGCAGCACCTGCCGCAACACCGGACCACGCACGGTCAGGAACTCGTCGAGGGCGGTCTCGAAGCCAGCCAACTCCGCCGCTCCGATCGGCAGTGACAGCGCCAGCATGCCACGCCGAGCGAAGTATTGGCCGAGCTCCATCATGTCGAGATGAAGCAGCTTGTGCAGATCGGCCTTGCGCTTCTCACCCTCCGCGTCCAGGGCCCAGGTGTCCTCGGGTCGCTTGATCAGACCGGCCTGGAAGTGCATGGCCAGGATCGAGCCGACGCCCAATGTCTGGAACGGCACGCCATGTTTCGCCGCTATCACATTGAGACGGTCACGGAAGGCATCGGCCTTGGCATTGAAGCTCTCGGCCACTTCCGGAGTATAGATATCGCGCAACCCGACGATGCCGGCCGCCATCGACAGTACGTTGTTGTTGAATGTGCCTGCGTGCGGCGTCGAGCCGGCCCGATAAGGATCATAGTTCTGCATGATTTCCTTCCGGCCACCGAAGGCGCCGAAGCTCATGCCGCCACCGAGATACTTGCCGAATGTGGTCATGTCCGGCGTAACTCCCAGCCGCTTCTGCAGACCACCCGACGACAACCGCGAACTCATTACCTCGTCGAAGATCAGCACAATGCCGTGCTTAGTTGCCGCCGCGCGCAACGCGATCAGAAACTCCTTGTCGGCCGCGATGGCACCACCACCGCCCATCATCGGCTCGACCGCGATCGCAGCCAACTCATGTGCGTGTGCCTCAACCAGCGCCAGCGTCGCCTCGATGTCATTGTAGCGCCCCATCACCCAGGGGAACGGCGCGTTGGTCGCGGGCTTGACCTGACCGAAGTAGAATGCGCCGCCGTGGTAGCCGCCATTCATCACCATGATGTGGCTGCGCTTCGTAAACATCCGCGCGGTTGCGAACGCGAACAGGTTCGAACTCGGTGCCGGAGTTGCAGAAGCGCACGAGATCGAGTGAGGGAAAGCGCTCGCACATCAGGCGCGCGAGTTCGGCTTCGTAAACGTTGGGACCGCCGAGCGTCACGCCGCCGTCGATCACGGTGCGCAACGTCGCCATGATCTTCGGGTTCGAATGACCGTAGAGTCCGGCGGAATACTCGCCGAGGAAGTCGACGTAGGTGTGTCCGTCGATATCGGTTAGCCGACAGCCCTCGCCACCCTTGAACGCCACTGGGTATGGTGCGTAGTGCAGCACGGTGCGCGTGTTGCCGCCTGGCATGTTCGCCTTGGCGGCCTCGGCGCGCGCCTTGCTCTTCGGGTTCGAGGCGACGAAGCGCGCCTCTGCATCGGCGACGGCACTGTTAAGGTCGGTGTTGGGCTTGAGACGGGGCAGGGCCATGGCATGGGCTCCGTAAATCGATCGAGGGTGTGAGAATGTCATGATCGCGGGAAGGTAACAGCCTCTATCTTGTTACCATCCGGATCAATGATGAAAGCGCCGAAGTAGGTTGTCATGGCAGCCTTGCGCGGGCCGGGGTCACCACCGCTCGCACCGCCAGCGGCTATCGCAGCTGCGAAGAACGCGCTCACGGCGGCTTCGCTCGATGCCCGCAAGCAGACGTGGTGACCATTGTCGGGGCGGGTCACGTGGCCATCGCGCAGGTTGAGCCAGAACTCGGGATACTTGCCGCCGAAGCCAATCGTGCGCTCGCGTTCGACGATCCGCTTAAGCCCCAGTGGCAATAGAACAGCATCGTAGTACCGGGCGGCAGCAGCCAAATCACCAACCGGAATGGAAATGTGGTCGATCATCCGATGAGACCACTGACGGCGAGATGATCTTGATAGGATTGGATGGTGCGTTCGAGCCGCCGCAACAGCTCATCGCATTCTGCCGGACAAATTGTCAGCGGCGGCGACAGCATGAACCAGTCGCCGTTCCGGCCAGCCGCGGTGCGACGCGCATAGATCAGCAAACCATTCTCCAGGCCGCGTATGCGGATGCCGTCGGCCGGGTTCTCCGATGTTGGCAGCGGCCGCTTGGATGCCTTGTCGGCGACGACCTCGACGGCGTACAGCATCCCCATGCCACGCACATCGCCGATGATACGAGAATTCTCCGCCAGCTTCAGCATGCCGGCCTTGAGATAGGCCCCCGTCTCGCGCGCATTGCGCAGCAGATCGAAACGCTCGTACTCGTCGAGAACGGCCATGGCAGTGGCGCAACTGATCGGGTTGGCGGCATAGGTGTGCGAAAAGCCGAAACCGGTTTTCTCGGCCAGCGCATCGACCATCTTCGCCGGCAGCAACGTGGCACCGAGCGGCGTGTAGCCGGAGGCCAACCCCTTGGCCATGACGACGATGTCGGGCAGAGCGTCCGGCCAATTATGCGCGGCAAGAAATTTGCCGGTGCGCCCGGTCCCGCACAAGACCTCGTCGAACACGAGCTTGATGCCGTGCCGGGTGCAGATCTCGCGCACCATCCCGAAGTATTCCGGCGGCGGCACATTGCAACCGGTGGCGAGGCCGCCCACGGGTTCAATCATGAAGGCGAGGACGTTCTCCGGACCAAGCTCCTTGATCTTGTCGTCGAGCGCAGTTGCGCAGGCCCGCGCCCAGGTCTCAGCCGTATGATTGGCCGGCGGGCGATAACTGAGCGGCGCCGGCACGCGCTCACCGGTCCACGAGAAGCCATCGAGAAACGGTTTCAGGGCTTCATCGCCGGACATGCCGAGCCCCGCGATGGTGCCGCCATGATAGGAGGGCAGGCAGGTGACGATCTTCGTCCGTTTCGGCTCGCCGAAGGCGACTGCATAGGCCCGCAGAAATTTGATTGCGATCTCGATCGCCTCGCTGCCGCCGGACGACAGGCAAACGCGCTCGAATCCAGGCCCCGCGAGCTTCGCGATCCGCGCGGTCAGTTCGATGTTCGGTCGGTGGCGGGCAACGCGGCTGTAGGCGAAGTCCATCGTGCGCGCCTGCTTCGCCATGGCATCGGCCACATGCGCGTTGCCGTGACCGATATTGCTCACCACCGGCCCCGACGAAACGTCGATGTATTCGGTGCCGAACTCGTCCCACTGGAAGATGCCTTGCGCCCGCTCGATCAGCGGTAGCGGCACGGGATTGGTGCGCGGCTGGAACACGTCCTGGGCGCCGCCTGCCGGCGGGTGGACATAGCTGCTGCGGTTACTCATCGGCATCGACCTGCTGTGTTTCACATCGGACCGCGCCAGTCTGCACGAGGTTCCGGCTGCTTGTCACCGGCCTGACAAGTCGGAGCAGCCGTGATCAACTGCATGGGAGATTGAAGCCTGCCCAGGAGGATCAGACCATGGCGACCGTGAAGCTATTGACCGATGAGGAAGCAACACCCGAAGCCCGCGCGGTATTCGACGATATCCGCAAGGCGCGGGGCACGGACTACGTCAACAACGCCTGGCGCGCCTTCGCCAACGATCCGGAGAACCTGAAAGCCACCTGGGACAAGGCGCGCAAGGTGATGGGGCCCGGCACGCCGCTCGATCCACTCGTCAAGGAAATGATTTACCTAACCGTCTCGATCATGAACAAATGCGAATACTGCATTACCTCGCACACTCATTTCGCGCGGCAGAAGGGCATGACCCAGGAGCAGCACAACGACATGCTGCGGGTGATCGGGCTCGCCACCGAAGGCAATGCTTTCATGACCGCGATGCAGGTGCCGCCGGACGAGCGCTTCAAGGTGAAATGAACGGCACCGCGCATTCCAGCACTGCAAAACCGGGCGGTGGTCGAAGGGACCACCGCCTGTATCATTTTCAAAAACAGCCAGTGCAATTTGGGGACGAAACATGAAGGGCATCATCTTCACCGGCAACCGGCAGGTCGCAATCGAAGACTTCGACGATCCGACGCCGGGTGAGGGCGAGGTTATCCTTCAGATCAAGGCGTCGGGCATGTGCGGCTCGGACCTGCACATCTACCGCTCGCCGGGCGGCGGACCGGAATTGGCCGCCAAGCTCGGCCTCGGCGGCTCGGGCAAGCCAGTGATCGGCGGCCACGAACCGTGCGGCGTGGTGGTCGCCCGCGGCCCTGGCGTGCCGAAACATCACGCGCCCGATGGCGGCCGCTTCATGGTGCATCACTATGCCGGTTGCGAAACCTGCCCCGATTGTCGCGCCGGCTGGAGCCAGCTGTGCAAGGTCGGACCGATGAAGGTCTATGGCATCACCGCCGACGGCGCCCATGCGCCATACATCAAGGTGCCGGCGTTCACGCTGGTGCCACTTCCCGCCGAAATTTCATTCGAGGCCGGCGCCGCGATCTCGTGCGGCACCGGCACCGCTTATGGCGCGCTCAAGCGCATGAACATGAGCGGCGGCAAGTCGCTCGTCGTGTTTGGCCAGGGTCCGGTGGGCACCTCGGGCACCATGCTGGCCAAGGCAATGGGCATGCATGTCATCGCCGTCGACATCTCGGACGAACGGTTGAAGCTCGCCCGCGACGCCGGCGCCGATCACACCATCAACGCCGCCAAGTCCGACACGGTCGAGGAAATCCGCAAGCTGACCGGCGGCAAGGGCGCGCACTACACGCTCGAATGCTCGTCGTCGTCGGATGCCCGACTTGCCGCCATCCGGTCTTTGCGAACCTGGGGCACCGCCTGCTACGTCGGCGAAGGCGGCACGGTGACGATCGACGTTTCGGCCGACATGCTACGTCGGCAGGCAACCGTGATTGGCTCATGGACGTTCTCGACCAACATCCAGGATGAGTGCACGCGGTTCATCGCCGACAACGGCGTCGCCGTCGATCGCATCATTACCGACAAATGGAAACTGTCCGACGCGGCAACGGCCTACGCCAAGTTCGACAAGCAGCAGATGGGCAAGGGCATGCTGTTGCCTGGATAGCGTGACTGGCAGCTCCGTGCATACTGCATACAAACGGGGCTGGTAATTCGCGTTTTGGCAGGTCACAAATGAACCGAGGCCGCAAAGAGACGCCTGGGCGCGATGCCCGGATGAACTTGGCCCAGATAACTGGGAAACCACAGGGAGTGAGACCATGACGGGCAAGAACATCAAGTTGAGCCGCCGGCAGTTCACGGCTGGAGTTGCCGCCGCGACTGCGGGCCTCGTTGCAGCGCCCGCCGTATTGCGAGCGCAGGCGATCAGTTGGATTGGCGCCTCGGCAACCCCGCCAACCGATTTCATCGCGCAGTCGCTCGACTTCTTCTGCAAGCGGCTCGACGAACTCACCAAGGGCCAGATCAAGACCGCGACGCACCATGCCGGCTCGCTCGGCGGTGAGCGCGAGCATGTCGAAGGCCTGCTGCAAGGCTCGGTTCATATCGCAAGTCCAGGCCAGGGTCTCGTTGCTGGCTGGTACAAGCCGGCCGAGATTTGGACGCACCCCTACGTGTTCAAGGATGTCCCGCACAAGGATCGGGTGTGGGAGGCAATCCGTGCCGACTACGGCAACGACATGGCGGCGACGTCGAAGCTGCGCACGTTCGCCTCGATCCCGCGCATGCCGCGTATGTTGTCCTGCAACAAGGTGGTGAAGACGCCAGCCGACATGAAGGGCCTGAAAATCCGCGTGCCGGAGACGGCGCTGTGGAAGCGCACCTTCGAACTGTTCGGGTCATCGCCGACGCCGCTGCCGTTCCCGGAGGTGTTCCAGGCATTGAAGTCGAAGCTGATCGACGGCCAGGAGAACCCGATCGCCCTGACGTTCAACTCCGGTATCTTCGACGTCAACACCCACATGTCGGTTACCGAACACATGATCCAGGACAACTGCATCTTGATGGCGGACGCCGCTTTCCAGAAACTCAGTGCCGACCACAAGAAGGCGGTCGAGCAGGCCGGTCGCGACATGGAGGCGGAGATGCGGCCGAAGGTGCTGGCCGACGACAAGGCCATCCGCGACAAGGTCGCAGCCAAGAAGATCATCATCACCGAGGTCGACAAGGCCGCCTTCACCGCTTCAGTGAAGGACATCGTCAAGGAGTTCCCGGCCGGAGCGAAGTGGGCCGATCGCGCCCGCGCGATCAACTGATCGGACTTGTATATTCGAGCGGCGCCCGGTTCTGGCGCCGCTCTATTGCTATCAGAATTGGAATTCCCTCATGACCAAGACACTGTCTGCGGTCTGCGACGCCATCACGCGCGCGGTCGGAAATCTGCTTGGCCTGCTGATCGGCGCCATCGTCCTCATTACGCTCGCGGCGGTCTGGTGGCGCTACGTCATCAACGATCCGTTGTCGTGGACCGAGCAGATCAGTCGCATCCTGTTCGTCTGGGTTACGTTCCTCGGCGCGGCTGTGCTCTACCGCGAGAAGAGCCACATCACCATCGACATGTTCCTTGACATGATGCCGGAGACGCTGAAGTCAGCGATGGTCTGGCTTATCGAAATCGGCGTGCTGCTGTTCATAGTTGTGCTGTTCATCTACGGCCTGAAGCTGTCGCTCGACACGCTGCCACAGCGCTTTGGCGCCCTCGACATCTCGCCGGCGAGCTTCTATTTCGCGGCCCCCGTCTCGGCCGCCCTGATGATGCTGTTCTTCATTGAACGTCTGGTCGACCCGTCCAAGCGCGGCCCTGGCCACTCCACCACCATATTGTGAGGCAGACGCCATGAGCACGGTAATGATGGCGAGCTTCATCGCCTTGATCCTAGTCGGCGTTCCGATTGCCTTTGCGATGGGCCTCGCCACCTTGGCTGCGATCTTCGTGCATGGCGGCATGCCCTATTCGCTGCTGGCGCAGCGCGCGCTGGTTGGCGCGGATTCCTACGCACTGCTGGCGATTCCGTTCTTCATTCTGGCCGGCAATCTGATGAATTACGGCGGCATCACCGAGCGCATCATCAACTTCGCCAATTCCGCCGTCGGTCGCTTCCGTGGCGGCCTTGCCCAGACCACCGTACTGGCGACAATGATCTTTTCCGGCATCTCCGGTTCGGCAGTGGCCGATGCGTCTGCGCTTGGCAAAGTGCTGATCCCGGCGATGAAGAAGCAAGGCTACGGCGGACCATTCGCCGGCGCGCTGATGGCGGCGGCCTCGGTTTGCGGGCCGATCATCCCGCCTTCGATCCCGATGGTGATCTACGCGCTGGCCGTCGGCAAGGGCGTGTCGATTGCGGCCCTCTTCCTCGGCGGCGTCATACCGGGCCTGATGCTCGGTGGATCACTGATGCTGATGGCCTATATCATATCTGTGCGGCGAAATTTCCCGGTGTTCGAGACGGTGCCGTGGAGCGAGATTCCGAAGCGCTTCGTGCCGGCCATTCCGGCGATTCTCACGCCGGTGATAATTCTCGCCGGTGTCACCGCCGGCATCGTGACAGTCACTGAAAGTGCAGCCGTCGCGGTGCTCTATGCGTTGCTCGTCGGCATCATCATATATCGCGAACTGAAACTATCGGACATTTTCCCGATCCTGAAACAGACTGCGCTCGATTCCGCGCTCGTCATGTTCATCATCGCCATGGCATCGGGATTCGGCTACCTGATGGCGATCAGCGGCCTGCCGCGCGCCACCGCCGACTGGATCTCGTCGATCTCAACCAATCCGCTTGCGATCCTGATGGCGATCAACGTGCTGTTACTGATTGTCGGCTGCTTCATGGAGGCGATTGCGGCACTGCTGATCCTGGTACCGGTGCTGGTGCCAGTGGTGCAGGCGGTCGGCATTGACCTCACCCACTTCGGCCTGGTGATGGTGTTCAACCTGATGCTCGGCCTACTGACCCCACCGGTCGGCATTCTGCTCTACATCTGCGCCAACTTCGCCGAGGTGAAACTCGAGGATGAAATCCGCGAGGTCATGCCGTTCCTCTACATGGGCCTCATCGTACTGCTTCTGATCACCATCTTCCCCGAACTGGTGCTGTGGCTGCCCAGGCTGATCCTGGGCAGCGTCTAGCCCGACCTTCTCATAGGGTCGCGGGCGGCACTCTGGCAAATACGTATTTGCCTCCCTGCCGCCCGCGACCCTATGAGAAGGTCGGGCTAGCGCTAAAACTAGCGCGGCTTCACGCCGAGTCCCATCGGCGGCTCGGCAAGTGGTTTCGTGGCGATTGCGGGCGGGCGAGGCGGTGCCTTCACGACGATGCCACCAACCAGCCGGTTGAGACCAGTCTCACTATCCCACACACCGTCGTTGGCCATGCGGATAGCGTAGCGTGAATCTTTGCGCAGAGTGGGCGCATCGTCCGGCAACCATAGCGCCACCGTGTAACTGCCCGCCGGCAAATCGGCCGGTACCTGCGCCGCTAGATCGATCGTATGCTGTTTGCCCGGTGCCCACTGGCGGACGTCGATCGGCAGCTTGAATGTGCGGCGCGCAGGCCCATCGAGCACCAGAAAGAGCGGCCGCTGGGTCAAAGGAGCAGCAAAGCCCGAGTTCCGCACCTTGATGTTGATGTGCGCATATCGCCCGGCGGTGACTGCTCGCGGCACGCTGACCTGTTCGACCCACAAGCGATAGCCGAACCGCGACCGAATGGTGTCAAAGCAGCCGCCACTTCGCCAGCTATCAAGCACACCCGGATGATAGCCGAGGTTCAACTCGCTGAAGCCAAGCTGTTCCAGTTCGGCCAGCGCCGTTGCGCAGTCTGAACGCGGTCGATTGACATTACATGTCTCGCCACCGATTGGCGCATGCTGACCGATGGCCGCGACCATCGCCTTCTCCTGCGTTGTCGAGCGTTCTCCGCGTTCGTAGGTGCCGCTGTCGCTGTCGGACGCCAGGAAACAGTCGTTGTGATGGCCGATGCGGCTCGTCTTGCCCTGGCCGGCGAGTGTCGCGAGGTCAACTGGATAGCGAAGCAGAATACTGCGAGACGGCGGCAGTGCGTCGAGCAGGGCATCGAGCACCGCTCGCTTCGCCGTCACGTCGCGGTCGAGTCCATGGGTGGAAGTGTGCCACTCGCCCCAGGCGCCGATGAAGCCCGCTTCCATCCACGCGATGACGTCGGCATGCTGGCGCAGATGGGGCTTCAATTGCGCGATGTGCCGCTTGATCCAGTCGAGGCTGGCATCGGGCTCGGAGTTCGGATAGGGCCCCTCGTTGTACATGAAGCGCAGGATCACCTTGAGGCCAGCGCCACGCGCCTCCGCCAGCCGCGCATCGACGCTATCAAGCAGCGATGACGGCAAGTCCTGATCGCGCCAGGCGTCAAGCCGACCATCGATGCGCACAAGCGTTGCGCCACGCTCGTCGCGGATCCGCGCCAATGAACGTCCATGCAAGCCAACCGGCACGGAGAACCCACGCTCGGGGTTGTCGACGGCGCCGCGACTTTCAGTCAACGTTATAAACGCTTCGTTCTTCTGAGCTATCGTGCTCGCGGTGCCTGCCGGCTGTGCGCATATCGCAGACGCGTTGACCAGCGTCGCGAACATGGACGAAATGCAAACAAGTGCAATTGTTCTGGGCATGGGATGTGTTTTCCCCGTTGAGTTATCCCCGCCTCCCAGATCAACGGATGTGGTCACGCGATGTGGCCAGCAAAAGGACCACCGCGTGTTTCTTAGCTGACGGTTTCGTGAATGAAACGTGACCTCGGCTGAGATCAGATCTCAGCGGCTCAGCAGCAGCGGGCATTCCAAGGCGGCAGCCAAGGGCCCGAGATCATCGCTTGCCGGCACCACGAGGCCGCCGAAGCGCGCGATGACGAAACCCGGCGACAACCGTCGAATGGCTTCAGCCGCCAGCGCCGGCTCGGCATGCGCGAGCGGCAGGTGCACCAGATGCAGGTCATTGCGGTCGGCCAGCATCAACCGGGTCTGCGCCTCGATCCAATTCGCTGTCTCCGGATCGGCCGAAACGATCGCCAGGATCAGCGGCGTCGTGCCGCCTTCAACCAGCCGATCGCCGGCCCGCAGCATGCCCGCCAGCGCATCGATATCCTCAAGCATCATAAGCACTGGGCCGCTGGTCCGTCGTGCACGTGGTCCGACGACGACAAGCCCCGTCGCGTCCTCGACGCTATCGAGCAGCAAGGCGATATCGCCGGCCGATCCCGAGCCGAATGGCTCGGCCAGCACCACGACGTTCCATGGCCCGCAATCGGCGCACGTAATCGCCAGGGCGCGCAATGGTTCGTCACGCACGAAGCGTTCGTGCACAGGCACGGCAACGGCTGCGGCCAGCGCCAGAAGCCGCCGCTGCTGCGCCTTGAACTGGAAGCGCAGATCGCGAATGACATCGGTGGGCGTCAGCGGCCTTACGGCGCCTGTCGGGCTGATCTCGCGCACGAACGAGAAGCGTGCCGACGCGATCAGTTCCGTATCCTCGATGTAGAGGCTCTCGATTTCCGAACGATAGGCCTGCGCGATCAGCACCGCTGCCTGGATCGCTATGTCGCTCGCCCGCGCCGAGGTCGTCCGCACGATGACGCGGCCGCGCGCTTCACCGGCTTCGGCGACATGAGCGATCATGACGTTGGCGTCTCCTTGTCCTTGCTACTCGCGAAACTCTTGATTCGCAGAGCGAACCCGCGCAGTTTTTCCTCCACGAGACCATTGATCGCGTCTGCCGGATAGGCGCCGGAGTCGTCGCGCTGGCCGGCCTTGCGGCCAGTGAGAATCTCGATGCCGTCATCGATGCTGGCGACGGCATGAATGCGGAACCGGCCTTCGGCGACGGCTGCAACAATATTCTCGCGCAGCATGAGATGCTGGACGTTCGCCTGCGGGATCAATACGCCTTGCGTGCCATCGAGGCCGCGCGAGGCGCACAGATCGAAGAAGCCTTCGATCTTCTCGTTGACGCCGCCGATCGCTTGAACTTCGCCCCACTGATTGACGGAGCCGGTTACCGCGAATGACTGGCTGATCGGCACATCCGCGAGCGCCGACAACAATGCATAGAGTTCGGCCGACGACGCGCTGTCGCCGTCGACACCGCCATAGGACTGCTCGAACACCAAGGTTGCTGCGAGCGCCAACGGTACGTCCTGGGCGTAGCGACCGGCGAGATAGCCCCACAGAATCATAACGCCCTTGGAGTGAAGCGGACCGCCGAGTTCGACCTCGCGTTCGATGTCGGTGACGCGCCCCTGTCCCATGCGTACGCGGGCGGTGATGCGGCTCGGCTTGCCGAACGCATGGGCGCCCAATTGCAGGACCGACAGCCCATTGATCTGGCCGACCTTGGAGCCGGCAGTATCGATCAGAATGATACCGCGTTCGACGGTTTCCTGCAGGCGGTCGCGCAGGCGGCTTGCACGGTCGAGTGCCTCGTCGATCGACTTCACTATGTCCTTGCGCGTGATCACCTCGTGGCCTTCGCGCGTTGCCCAATAATCGGCTTCGCGCACGATGTCGGACAGGCGGCCGATTTCGATCGAAAGCTTCTCGCGGTCATCCGCTAGCCGCGCACCTTCCTCGATCATGCGGGCGACGCCCGCCGCATCGACCGGTTTCAGCTTGTGCTCCCGCACGATCGAGGCGATCAACCGCGCATAGGCGCGATCGTTGTCGGTCGAGCGGTTCATCGTATCGTCGAAGTCGGCCTGCACCTTGAACAGCCGGGCGAAGTCGGGATCGGCCTGATCCAGCATGTAATAGAGGTCGCGGTCGCCGAACAGCACCACCTTGACGTCGAGCGGGATTGGTTCCGGATCGAGCGTTTGCGCGGTCATCATGCCGACCGTCTCGATCGGCTGCTCGATGCGGATCTCGCGCGCCTTGAGCGCCCGCTTCAACGCTTCCCAGGCGAACGGCGACAATAGCAGCTTGCGCGCATCAACCAGCAGATAGCCACTGTTGGCGCGATGCAGCGCGCCGGCCTTCACCAACAGGAAATCGGTCAGCATCGTGCCCATCTGGGCGATGTGCTCGATGCGGCCGATGAGGTTGCCGTAGGTCGGGTTCATCTCCTCGACGATCGGCTGGTCGCAAACGTCGCCGGCCTCGCCACTGACGAACTGGTTCACCAGATAGCGGCGGTAACGGGCGTCGCGCGAGGCATCGGCCGGCGGCTTGATCGGACCGCCCGCGTCCTCGCCCTCATTCAGGAACAACGCCATGTTCCGGACCATATCCGCCTTGGTGGCACTGAGATGCTCAAGCACGATCGGCAGATCGGCGAACGTCGCTTCGACATCGTCGATCGCCTCGCGGGTGGCGATGGTCGCGATTTCTTCCTGCAATGCGGTGAGCTTGTGCCGGCGTTCCTTGTCGGACTTCGGCACTTTGGTCAGTAGTTGTTCAAGTTCGCCTTGCAGCACCTCGATCTTGGCCTCGACGCTGCGCCGCATGTCCTCCGGCAACTGCATGAAGACTTCCGGCTTCACCACCTTGCCTTCGAGCATCGGCGCCATGGCGAAGCCGGTCGGCGTCCGCAGGATGGCAATGTTCTGCGTCTGGGCCTTGCGATTGAGTTCTTCGAGCGCGCCTTCCTGGCCGGACCGAAACGCTTCATCAATGGCACGGCGGCGGGTCTGGTAGTCGTCGCCTTCGAACATCGCCGGCAGCGTCGCGCGCAATTCGTCGATCGCCGTGATCATGCCGGTCGCGAACTGCTTGGCCCGGCCGCAGGGCAATTCCAGTGCGCGCGGTCGGTTCGGGTTGTCGTAGTTGTAGACGTAGACCCAGTCGGACGAGGCCCGCTTCGGACGCGCTTTTTGGGCGAGGTAGGTCTTCACCGCCGTACTTTTCCCGGTGGAGGGGGGGCCCAGTACGAACATGTTGAAATCGTGCGCCTTGATGTCGGCGCCAAACTGGATGGCCCGCAGCGCGCGATCCTGACCGATCAGTCCGTCGATCGGCTCCAACTCAGCGGTGGACTTGAAGCCGAGCGAGGACGCCTCGACGGTGCGACGCAGCGCCGACGCCGGCAATGGCAGGCGCGAGTCGGCGACGGCCGCTGCGGGCACGCCGGGCACATTCGGGGAAGGCGGCGGCGGCGCGGCCGTATCGGCGACCAAAACCTCGCTTTTTGCACCCTTTACCCACTTGAAGATCATCTTCCTCGCCCCCTCGTGCCTTGCCCGCGCGGCAATGCCGCCGCATATCCGCTAGAAATGAGACTAAAGGCAGTCCCATCCACTCATGGCGAAGACATGACGGGCATCGACCACAATCTACCGGCACCCACCGACGGACGGCAATCGCCGGCGGCACTCGACATCGCGCGTGGCACCCGCCGGCTGCTATTGGCACATGGCTTCGCCTGCCTGCCCGAGCTTTCGCTGGCCAACGGCCGCCGCGCCGACTTGATCGCACTGTCCGAACGCGGCGAGGTATGGATTGTTGAAATCAAATCCAGCGTCGAGGACTTCCGGGTCGACAGCAAATGGCCCGAGTACCGTGAATTTTGCGACCGGCTGTGGTTCGCGGTCAATCCGCAATTCCCGATCGGTCTGCTGCCCGACGACACCGGCCATATCGTCGCCGACCGCTTCGGCGCGGAATTTCTCCGCGAAGCGCCGACGCATCCACTGGCGGCGGCACGGCGCAAGACTCTTGTGACACGCATGGCCCGCGTCGGCGCATTTCGACTGACCGCACTCGCCGACCCTGAACTGCTGTTGGAGCGTAGCTGGAACGAGTAGAATTCTCGCGGCACGCGGCGAGGGGCGTTACGCTCCCCTGCCAAAACGCGAGTGATCGCCGCCGTTACTTGGGCGCGCGCTTGGCGAGAATGCGCTGCAAGGTCCGCCGATGCATGTTCAGGCGCCGGGCGGTCTCCGAGACGTTGCGGCCGCATAGCTCATAGACACGTTGGATATGCTCCCACCGCACGCGGTCGGCCGACATTGGGTTCTCCGGCGGCGGCGCCTTGGCGTTGGAAGGCGCCAGCAGCGCATCGGTGACGTCATCGGCATCGGCCGGTTTGCCCAGATAATCCACGGCGCCGAGCTTGACCGCCGAGACCGCCGTGGCGAAGTTGCCGTAGCCGGTGAGCACGATGGCCCGCGCGTTCGGGCGAACCCTGGACAGTTCGGCGATCACATCGAGGCCGTTGCCGTCCTCAAGCCGCATATCGACAACTGCGAATGCCGGCGCGCGCTGGCGAATGAGTTCCATGCCCTCGGCCACCGAATGACCCACCCGGACGTCAAAGCCGCGCGCTTCCATCGCGCGGGCAAGACGTTGCACGAACGCCTTGTCATCGTCGATCAAGACGAGCGACACATCTTCCGGCAACTCGTCCTTCTTGAACGACAGATCTTCAGACACGGCGGCACCCTCCAGTTCTGGTTGAGATATAGCGGATGCACAGCGCACGCCAAGCCCCAAGCTAAGCCCTACGCACTGTTTGCCCTAACAGCCATGATCACCGAATTGACTTGGGTCAGTATGCTCATACGTCGCCCTAGTGTGGCGGTTCGGAAGTTCCTAGGCACTTGATGCCCTCTCGGGTAGGAACTTCCGAACCAAAGCCACACTAGCAACTCTATGATTCTAGTGTCCCTTTTTGAATCCGAAGTTCGCAAGAGAGCGAACGTCCAGGCGAGTGCGAACTTCGGATTCGGGACACTAGCCTGCTTCGACCACATTTGATGCCCGGCGCGCTTGCCCAGGGAATGCCGACCAGATGGGCTCCCGCCCCTCGAAAGCATGGCGTGGCCAGGTCAACATGACCACCGCGCCATGATCCGGGGCATCCTTGTTGGCAAGGCCGACGGTGGCCCCGGAACGCTCAAGCAGGGTCTTGGCTATGAAGAAGCCGAGGCCCAGCCCTGTCGCTTTACCCTCGTCGAGCCTGGCACCAGTGCTTCGCCGCGTGGTGACGTAGGGCTCGCCCAGCGAATCGATCACTTCGGCCGAGAAGCCCGGGCCGTCATCGGCAATGGTTATCATCACCTCGCGGTCATTCCAGCGGGCCGTCACCGTCACCTTGGATCGGGCAAATTCGACGGCGTTTTCGATAAGGTTGCCGACGCCATAGATCAGGCCCGGTCGGCGCTCGCCGACGGGCTCGCCGCGCTCGCCGACGCCCGGTTCGCCTCCGACGTAGGGGCCGCAATCGATCTCGAACGCGACCCGGAACACTCGATGCGGCTCGACCGCGCCTTCGATCAAGTGCGTGACAGTGAGGCTTGAATGCAACGGATCAGCCTCTGTCGGCTTGCGCGTCAGGGTTTGCAGGATTTCGCGGCAACGCTGCGCCTGACTTTTCAATAATGCTAGATCCTCGGCATGAGCCGAATCCGAGGCCAGTTCGCGTTCGAGTTCCTTCACCACCAGCACGATGGTGCCGAGCGGCGTACCGAGTTCGTGGGCGGCGGCGGCGGCCAGACCGTCGAGGGCATGCAACTTCTGCTCACGCGCCAACACCAGTTCGGTCGCGGCTAGCGCCTCCGACATCTGCCGACTCTCCTTGGACAACCGCCAGCCATAGAATCCCAGGAACACCGTGCACGAGGCGACGCCTGCGAAGGCACCGATCTGATACAGCGTCGGCAGGTCGGGTGCCGAGCCTTGCGTCCACGGCAGCGGCAAGTGGAATGGGATCAGCAATGCCGATGTGGTCAGCGCCATTGCGCCCAGAAACATGGTATTGCGAGACGGCAACGTGGCGGCGGAGACTGTCACCGGCGCCGCCAGCAGGACCGTGAATGGATTGTCGATGCCGCCGGTCAGATACAGCAGGGCCGACAGCTGGCAGATGTCGTAGGCCAGCAGTCCGGTGGCGAACGGCGCGAGCAGTCGATAGCGCGCCGGGAACCACAGCCGCAGGATGACATTGAGCCAGACCGAAGCCGCGATCAGCAGCAAGCACCAGCCCATCGGCAAATCGAACCCAAAACCGAAATAGACCAGCGCCACCGCAATCAACTGGCCGATCACCGCGAACCAGCGCAGCCGGATCGTGGTCTGCAGGCGCAGACGGCTCGCATCCGGATCGAGTGTCGCCCGATCGGTCGCGAGCGCGGTCAGCGTGTACTTGGTGGAGTACATGGGGGTCTGGGCCATCATGAGAATTGCAGTCCGGGCAGAGTTTAAGGCTAGCTTGCGTCGTCGTCGCTGCCTAATCCATTGCTGCGCTTAATCAACACGGAAGCGATATGAAGAACCAAGTCGAGTTGCGCCCTCGAACATTGATCGCGATTGCCCTGAATGCACTTGCACTCGGCGCCCTCGCCGGCCTGCTGATATTTGCCGATGCGCGACAGCGCCTGTTCGATCCGTCAGCTCCATCCCGCGACGTCGGCACCGCACTGATCGGCGGGCCATTCAAACTGATCTCGCACACTGGCAACCTGGTTTCGGACACGACGTTCCGCGGTCGAGCGATGATCGTGACATTCGGCTTCACAAACGAGCCCGACCTAACGCCCGCCACCTTGCAAGTGTTGTCCGGAGCGTTGGATCGCCTCGGCCCCAAGGTCGACCGTGTGGCTGCCATTTTCATCACCCTCGATCCCGAGCGCGATACGCCGGCCAACCTCTCTAAATATCTGGAAAAATTCGATTCTCGGCTGATCGGTTTGACGGGTACTGCGCGCGAAATTGCTGCAGTCGCGAAGGCTTATCGTATGCCTGTTGAGCTCGTTGTGGATCCGGCGACACCGTCTCAAACCACAATCGCTTACGAACCGCTGATCTATTTGATGAATCGGCAGGGCGAATATGTCACCCATTTGTCACAAGGTTTGACCGTCGAAGAGGTGATTCAGGCCCTACAGCAACAGTTGTAGGACCCTCCGGGCCTTTACCTACGGGCGAATCGATGCAATCTTTTGCATCGCAGTATGCAATCCTTAGTAGGATTGACGTTAGCGTACAGGGCCTGTTCAGTCGAAATGCCTGATCATTGCTCAACCTGCCGCAGATGCAGGCGTCGAGAAAAGTCACGCTGGAGCGCCACAATCCGAGAGGTGTCTGATCGATGCTCTACCAATGGTACGAGCTTGGCCATGCTGCCGTAAAGCCCGCCCGGGCAGCTGCGGATGCAGGCCGAATGTTCTTCAAGAACCCCTTTAATCCGCTGACCCATACTTCGGTCGGCCGCCACGCGGCCGCTGCCTGCGAAGTATTCGAGCGTACCACCCGCCGCTACGAAAAGCCGACGTTCGGCTTGCCGAGCACCGTCGTCGACGGGCTGCCGGTGACCGTGACCGAGGAAGTCGTCTGGCAACGGCCGTTCTGCCGCCTCGTCCACTTCAAGCGTTCGATCGACTCGGCTCGCTCTGTTCAGGATCCAAGCATCATCCTGGTTGCGCCGATGTCCGGCCACTTTGCTACCCTTTTGCGCGGCACGGTCGAGACGCTGCTGCCGAACCACGAGGTCTACATCACCGATTGGCAAGATGCGCGCGACGTGCCGCTCGCCAACGGCAACTTCGATCTCGACGACTATATCGACTACATGAAGGACATGTTCCGCCACTTCGCGGGCAACGTCCACGTGTTCGCCATCTGCCAGCCGTCCGTGCCGGTGCTCGCCGCCGTGGCGCTGATGGAGCAGGACAACGACCCACATGTGCCGATCTCGATGGTCCTCGCTGGCGGTCCGATCGATACCCGGATCAGCCCGACCGAAGTCAATAAGCTCGCCCAGACGAAGGGTATCGAGTGGTTCCGTCGCAACGTGATCACCACCGTGCCGTGGCCCAACACGGGCTTTGGCCGCGCGGTCTATCCTGGCTTCCTGCAGCTAACCGGGTTCATGACCATGAACCTCGACCGGCACATGAAAGCGCACAAGGATATGTTCTACCACCTCGTGCGCGGTGACGGTGACTCGGCAGAAAAGCATCGCGACTTCTACGACGAATACCTCGCGGTGATGGATTTGACCGCCGAGTTCTACCTGCAGACGATCGACCAAGTGTTCGTCCGCCACATGTTTGCGAAGGGCGAGATGCTGCATCGCGGACGCCGCATCGATCTTACGGCCATCAAGCGCGTTTCGCTGATGACCGTCGAGGGTGAGAAGGACGATATCACTGGCGTCGGCCAGTGTGCAGCCGCTCTCAACCTGTGCAGCGCCATCCCTGATTCGAAGAAGGCACATTACGAGTGCCCGGGCGTCGGCCATTACGGCATTTTCAATGGCTCGCGCTTCCGGTCCGACATCGCGCCGCGGATTGCCAACTTCGTGCGGAGTCAGGATCCACACAAGTTGCACAAGCTGGAGCCGATCCCGCCGTCGGTGCATACGGGCTATCAGTCCGGCAACTTCGGTGGCTTTGATTCGGCGGCGTTTGCATTCTCGCCGGAATATCTGGCCCGGACAACGGCAGGCGTTGTCGAAGTCGCGAAGGAAGCGGTCGCCGAAGAAGTTCAGTTGACGCAGCAAGCCGCGACTGAGCTGACCCAGCAAGCGGCAACAGAAACTTCAACCGCGTCGTGGATGCGGATGTGGTCGCAGCCCGGCAACATGTTCCTCGACAACCTGCTGCGCATGACTGCCACCGGTGAAGCTATTCAGCTTGCGCGCAAATCCGAGGAACCGGTGACACAACCGCGTGCCGAGATTCGTGCCGGCGCCTGATCACGCGCTGATTTAATCCAACATCGAACGTGAACGCCAAGCCCGCTCCATGCACACGCGTGGGGCGGGCTTGCCACACTGTCGCCGCATGGTGCGCGTGATTGCGCATTGGGTGTGGTGCACACGGGTGCGAACTTGCTATGGAGTGACTTGTCGGCGCGTGTCGATTTCGGTCTCACCGTCGTGAGACTTGGTCAAAGGGCGGTGATCCCATCCATCATCGTCTCGGTCGTTCAAGGTTCTCCAGTAGAGTTCCCCGCCGACTTCCAGAACTTTAAGTAACGATGATTTGGAACGAGGGCACTCCATGAGGCCGTTTCGCGCTACGGCGCCGTCATCGCAGAAAATGCGCGTTCAAGGATTGAACGATCCTGTCGAGATTAGGCGTCATCCCGCCGCTCGTCGAATGACCTTGCGCGTGAGCCGCACCAGCCGGTCGGTGATCGTCACACTGCCGGTAAGCTGCGATTTGGCGCAAGCCGGCACCTTTCTTTCCAGCCACCTGGACTGGGTTCGCGAGCGATTGTGCAATCTGCCGGAACACATTCCGTTCTGCGGCGGCTCGATCGTGCCGTTGCGCGGCACTCCGCATGAAATCGTTGAAGTGGGACGCCTGCGCGGCCCGGTGGTGCAGACATCGTTCACCGCCAATGGTGTGCCGGCTTTGCTGGTGTCGGGGGATGCCGAGCACGTCGACCGCCGTTTGCGCGACTGGCTTGCGGTCGAAGCCCGTCGCGACGTCGTCACCTGCGTTACGCGCCATGCTCAAAATCTTGGATTGAAGGCCAGCCGCGTTACGGTACGCGATCAAAAGAGCCGTTGGGGCTCGTGCTCTAGCACCGGCGCGTTATCGTTCTCCTGGCGGCTCATCATGGCGCCGACGATCGTGCTCGACTACGTCGCGGCGCACGAAGTGGCGCATTTGGCCGAGATGAACCATGGACCGCGGTTTTGGTCGCTGGTCGCCAAGACGATGCCAGGCACCGAGGAAGCCAAACGCTGGCTGCAGAAATACGGCACAGATCTTCATCGCTACGGCTGCGACGAATAGTTTTCCTAGTTGCTGTTCGGCTTGCGGCCGAGTGACATCATTCCGACCGGCGCGAAGCGCGGCACGGCGAATTCAGGGCGCGACGCCTCTTCGGTCTCGGTCGATTGTTCCAGCGGCGCATCGGCGAGCGCACGCGCCACGAAATCCCCAGCGATCCGATCTTTCGGCAATAGCGGCGCGGCGGCATGTGGAGCGCGCGGACGGACGTATTCCAGCATCCTGGGTGTGGGGGCAATTATCGGCGTGGCAGGTGCCTGAGCGAATGGTTGGCGATGCTCGATCGGAATTGCAGTCCCAGGCAGCGCGACGACAGCGCGGTTTTCGTGTGCGGTCGTCATAATCTGATGCCAGATCGCCGCCGGCATGCTGCCGCCTCGGACGTTGTTCATGGTGCGCCCCTGGTCGTTGCCGACCCACACACCGGTGGCCAGATGCGCGGTATAACCGATGAACCAGGCATCGCGGAAATCCTGCGTGGTGCCGGTTTTGCCCGCCGCGGGATGCAGCAAAAGTCCCGCGCGACGGCCGGTGCCTTGGACCATGGCGGCATTGAGCATGTCGTTCATCGCGCCGACATGTACTTGCGCGACCGAGATCTCGGTCGGTGCCGCCGGCCGCACATAGAGCACCCGCCCCGAGCTAATTCGCACCCGCTTGATGATGTGTGGTTCGACGCGACGGCCACCGTTGGCGAACGCGGTGTAGCCACCCGTCATCTCCAAAAGGGATACTTCCGATGTACCGAGCGCCAACGACGGTTCGCGACGCAACTCCGACTTGACGCCGAGGCGCTGCGCCGCCGCCACCACCCGTCTGGCGCCGACATCATACTGCAACCGCACCGCGACCGAGTTGATCGACTGGGCCAGCGCCTGCCGCATCGTCACCGCCCCCCGATATTGGCCGTTGTCGTTGCGCGGGCTCCAATTGTCGATCGTCACCGGCAGATCGTAGACTGTGCTGTCCGGCGTCAGCCCCGATTCCAAAGCGGCCAAGTAAACGAACGGCTTGAACGCCGAACCCGGTTGGCGTCGCGACTTGATCGCCCGATTGTACTGGCTTTCGCCAAACGATCGGCCGCCGACCAGTGCCGTGATGCCGCCTTCCAGGTCGAGCATGACGACGCCGGCCTGGCTCGCGTGCGCCGTCTCGCCCTCGCGCTGCAACGCTTGCTCGACCGCCGACTGCGCGCGCCGCTGAAGTTTAGCGTCGATGGTGGTTTCGACGATTACTTCGGCGTGGCCGTTGCCGAGCAACGGTGGCATGCGCTCCAATACATAATCGATAGCGTATTCAAGCCCGCTGCCGTCCTTGACCGGCTTCTGAGTCGCGAACTTGACGATGACACGACTGGCGTTGGACTCGACGATCGGATCGATCAGGCCGGCAGCCAGCATCTTCTTCAGCACAACGCGGGCGCGCGTCCGCGCCGCACCGGGATTGTTGAGCGGCGAGTATTTGGACGGCGCTTTCAGCAAACCGGCAATCACCGCCGCTTCGCCAAGGGTCAATTCGCGCGCCGACTTGTCGAAATAGCGTTGCGCCGCCGCCTCAATACCGTAAGCGCCAGCACCGAAATAGACGCGGTTCAGATAGAGTTCGAGGATATCCTGCTTGCCGAGACGCATCTCGAGCCACAGCGACAGCGCCAGTTCCTCGAGCTTGCGGCTCAAAGTGCGTTCGGAGGACAGGAACAAATTCTTGGCGAGCTGCTGGGTCAGCGTCGATCCGCCCTGGGCGTAGCGCCCGGCGCGAATGTTGGCGAACATCGCCCGCACGAGGCCAAAGGGGTCGAGCCCGCCGTGCTCGTAGAAGCGTCGGTCTTCGGTCGCGACCACGGCGTCGGTGACGTGACGCGGCAGTAAATCGAGCGGCATATAGTCGTGCGCCGCGCCGCGTTCAGCCATCACCGATCCATCGACGGCCAAGATCCGGATGATCGGCGCGCGCTCCTTGTGACGCAACGACAGTGGATTCGGGAACGTCGAAGAATAATGGGCGAACAGCAATCCAGCGGCGGCTGTGCCAAGCAACGCCACGCTGAGCGGCGCGACGACAAACAGCCGAAACTTCCAACGCCAACTCAGGCGAGGTGTTTTTCGTGTTCGTGATTTTCTCTTGCCGACCGGCTCGCGCGCACCTGGGCTGTACCCGAACGGATCGGGCGCGCGCACGGCATTTCGCGTCTTCTTACGCCCGAACGGCCACATTGTAGGTCGCACTCACTCCGCCAACTCTTGTGCGAACGGGCACAAGCGGAGTGACGATAGCAGTGGAGCGCTAAAGCCCGGTTAACCTCAATCGGTCGTTACCCAGTGTCCCTGACGTCAGAGATGTTCGCTCGCCCGGCCGCCGAACAGTGCCGAAATCAGCGCGATCACGATGCCCACCACGACCCGCGCCATCAACGTGAAGAACATCAGCAGGATCGAGCTTTCATGCAGCACGAAACGGGCGATGATTTCCATTTTCGGCGCTCCGCTGAATGATACGATCCATTCCCGCACGGCGCTCGCCTGCTTCAGCATGCCAAGCAGCAACTGCTCGTTGTAGATTGCGCAAGCGGCAAGCGCGACGACGCCCAGCACCATCGAGAACGCGACGTTGCCGAGGGAGAGAAAATAGCGGGTCGTAAACAGGTTCACGGGGGTTCATCCTCTACGAGTGCCAGAATGGATTATCTAGCACGCAGTGCGCGAAGCTTGAATGGTTAGAATACCTGCTGCCCGCTATGGGTCGATGGCCAGATCGTGCCGAACTTTGTAGGGTTTGGGAAAAGCATTACTCACCAAACGGGGATGGAACCAGCATGCCGGCACCTGCACCTGCGCTCAAGGTCGTCACCACCGGATTGGAGTTCCCCGAAGGCCCCATCGCCATGGCCGACGGCTCCGTCATCCTGGTCGAAATCCGCTCGGCCAAGCTCACCCGGGTCGCATCCGACGGAAGCAAGACCACGGTCGCGCAGATGACCGGCGGCCCGAACGGTGCAGCCCTCGGCCCCGACGGCAAAGTCTATGTATGCAACAACGGCGGCTTCAGCTGGCTTGTGGACCCGGTCAATGGACTGCGCCCGACCGGCCAGGCGGAAGACTATTCCGGCGGCCGCATCGAGCGCGTGGATATCAAGACCGGCCGCATCGAGGTGCTCTATACCGCCTGCGACGGCCACCCTCTAAAGGGGCCTAACGACCTCGTATTCGACGCCCACGGCGGCTTCTACTTCACCGACCTCGGCAAGGTCCGTCACCGCGAAATCGATCGCGGCGGCGTCTATTATGCCAAGGCCGACGGCAGTCTGATCAAGCAAATCGCCTTCCCGACGCTGACCGCCAATGGATGTTCATTGTCGCCGGATGGCCGGATCCTCTATTTCGTCGAGACCGAGTCGGCGCGACTGTGGGCAATGGACATCATCGCGCCCGGCGAAGTGCGCCACGAACCGTGGCCGAGCCCACATGGCGGCCGCCTCGTCGCCCAGTGCGGCGGTGCCTTTCAGCGCTTCGATTCGATGGCGGTCGACAGCGCCGGCAACGCCTGCGTCGCGACGCTGATGAACGGCGGCATCACCGAGATCAGCCCGGACGGAAAGTCGATCCGGCATATCCCGCTGCCCGATCGCTACACCACCAATATCTGCTTCGGCGGCAAGGACATGCGCACCGCGTTCGCCACGCTTTCCGGCCCCGGCCACCTCGTCTCTTTCCAGTGGGACCGGCCGGGCTTGCGGTTGAATTACCAGGACTAGTTCACAACCGTCCCGCTGCGCGGCGCTGCTCGTAGGCCTTCAAATGAATGTAGGCGATCCGATGCAGGCTCGGATCGATGCCGTACTGCTCAGCTCGCGCCAGCATGAAGCCGATGATATGATCGGCTTCGACCGGCCCCTTGCGCTCGATGTCGCGCAGCATCGAAGCGGTGTAGCTGCCGGTGGTATCGGCGAACAACTTGTTGAAGGTATCCATGAACCCCGGCGTTGGCGCGAAGCCGGCCTTGGTCGCGATCGCGGCATTGCGCGCGAGCATATCCTGCATCAACGCGATGCCGCCGGGCGACCGCGCGATCTCGCCGACGTTGGCACGCATCAAGGTCGTCATGCCTGCGATCGACGCCAGATGCACGAGCTTCTCCCACATCTGATGCGTGATGTCGGGCACGGCATCGGCCTTGACCGACGTCTTGTCGAAGGCTGACTTCAACGCTACTGCGCGCGGCGAAATCGTACCGTCCTGCTCGCCGAAAGTGATAAAGCGCCAATCGTTGAGGTGCTTGATCAGCCCGTCCGCCTGCAGCGTGATGCCGATCTTGGCGATGCCGCCCATCACGCGTTCGCGGCCGAACGCGGCATTGAGCGTGTCCATGTGAGACAGGCCGTTGAGCAACGGGATCACCGCTGTATCAGGCCCCACCGCCGGCCGGATCGAGGCGATGGCACTGTCGAGATCGTAGGCCTTGCAGGTCAGCAGCACATAGTTGGCCGGGCTCTTGATCTCGCCTTCGCCGACCGTCTGAACGGGAAGGGTGAAATTGCCATAGGTGCTCTCGACGCGCAGGCCGTCGGCGGCGAGCTGTTGGCGCCGCCCTTCGCGCACCAGGAACGTCACGTCGGCGGCCTTAGCCTCGACCAGCCGGCCACCGAAGTAGCCACCAATCGCGCCGGCGCCGAGACACAGGATTTTCATGATGCGCATCCCCTGGATATGAAGAAGGCCCCGGCGCTGCCGCCGAGGCCTCGAAATCTACTCTCACTCGAACGTTCAGATCGAGGCCTTGACCCAATCCTCAAGCTTCTTCTTCTGGACCAGCGCGCCGACGTTCTGGGCGGCGACCTTGCCGTCCTTGAAGATCATCAGCGTCGGCATCGCCTGGATACGATACTTGGTGGTGATTTCGGGGTTCTGGTCGACGTCGACCTTCACCACCTTGATTTTACCCTTCATCTCGGCGGCAACGGCGTCGAGTGCAGGCGCCATGGCCTTGCACGGACCGCACCACTCGGCGAAGAAGTCGACGAGCACCGGCTCGGCGGATTTCAGCACTTCGGCATCGAACGTCTTGTCGGAAACCTGGGCGGTCATGAACGCTCTCCTTGTCGAGCTCTAACGGCGGACGCGGATAGCGGTCGCCTTGGTTCGTGGCGGGAAGGTAGGGATGGGCTCGTCACCCGTCAAGGCGCGCACTGTCGAGTTGCCACAGCATTGCGGCATGGGCGTCGAGCATTTCGTCGGGGATCGGCATCAGCCGCGCGCCATCCGTCCAAAGGATCGCCGCCCGAATCGGAAGGCCGGTGTAAATTCGTGACAGAACAAGGCGATACGAGGCCATTTGATAGAGGTAGGCAGGTGGTATTCCGGCCACTTCGAGAGGCGGCGGCCGGTTGGTCTTGTAGTCGATGATCAGCACTTGCGTGTCGGACCTGACCAGCCGGTCAATCTGGCCGCTGATGCGCAGCTTCGGCCCCTTGCCCGTCGGCCGTTCGATCTCGCCGACAATCGGCACTTCCGACTGGCTCATCGGCCCGAACACGGCAGCGAAGGCCGGGTCACGCAATACCGCCAGCGTCTCCAGCGCAATGCTGGCCCGGGTGCGAGGGCTCAAGGTCCGGGCGCGAATGTCGAGGAATGCGGCAGCTGTCTGCTCCCACCGCTCGGGTGGAAATGAAGGCAGGTGCTCGAGCAGCGCGTGGGTCAGGGTGCCGCGCAGGAATCGGTCCCCTCCAGCGAGTGTCAGCGGCGACGGTGCGCCGATGTCGTCGACACTTGGACTTGGCTTTACCGCGTCCGAGACCTCGACGGGTTCGCCAGCATCGTCGGTATCGAGCGGTGCGAGCCTTGAAGGCGCCAGCGGCATGACGAGGCTCAACTCACGCGGTGCCGGTCTTGTCGCCCACGCTGGCAACGGCAGCCGCTCGATAGCTTCGGCCACGGCCTCTCGTCGACTTTCGTGCGGAGCGGTCTGCCGCGCCTCATAGCGCAGCACGGTCGAACCGTCGGCAGAAGTCACCGGCACCAGCACATCGCCGAGCCCTTGCGTGACGAGTTCATACCAGCACCCGACGGGGTGCCGGCGTTGGCCCTCGAAGCCAGCGACATAGAGCCGGTCGCGCGGCCGCGTCAGTGCCACATAAAGCAGCCGCCGATGCTCTTCTTCCTCAGCGCGCTTGACCGCCTCCTGCCCCTCGCCGATCACATCGATGCGCGATGCACCCTTGACCGGCCAGACGAGGGGCGGCGCGATCCCGGATGGCAGATTACCATCACCGATCGCGACCAGCCGGCCGCGACCGGGCTTCGACGCTGCCGAACAGGTATCCGGCAGGAATACAATCGGTGCCTCAAGTCCCTTCGCGCCGTGCACGGTCATCACGCGCACTTCCTGCCGCGTCTGCTCCATGTCGCGCTTGATCTCGTGGATGCCGGCGCGCAGCCAGGTCAGGAACCCCAGCATCGACGGCGGCGACTGCTCGTCGTAGGCGATTGCGCGATTGAGGAACTCGTCGATTGGATCGGCGGCATCGGGGCCAAGGCGACGCAAAAGCTTGGCACGAGCGCCGTCGCTGTCGAGGATCTTGGCGAAGAATTCGAACGGCGGCAGGTAGTCGGCGTCAGAGCGCCAGCGCTTCAGTGTGTCGGCCGCCGGGCGAAACCGCGCATCCGACTTGGCGCGATCAATGACGGCACTCCACAGCGCGCCCTTGCGCGCGGGCGCGATTGCCATCAAGTCGTCGTCGTCGAGATCGAACAGCGGCGACTTGAGAATGGTGGCGAGCGCCAGATCGTCTTCCGGCAGTGTGAGAAAGTCTCCGAGGGTGATCAGATCCTGCACCGCGATCTGGTCGGTCAGATGCATACGGTCGGCGCCTGCCACCGCGATGCCGCGCGCCTTCAACGCTGCCACCATTGCGCCTGCGAATGGTCGTCGGTTGCGCACCAGCACCAGCACATCGCCAGCGGTGATCGGCCGGTTCTGGGATTGCAATCGCTCGCCACTGTCGATCCAATGCTTGATGGTGTCGGCGATGCGATTGGCGACCCGCACCGCCGGCGCCATGGCGACGCTATCACCGAGCGGCGACCACGGATCGGCCGGCATCACCTCGTCCGGTCTTTCGACCGGCCAGACCTCGATCAGGCCGGCTTGGCCCTGGCGCAGCGCGACATGGCGCAAGCTCGCGGCACTCGCGACCACGCCACGACCACGCGTTGGATCGGAGAAGATCCGATCAACGGCATCAAGCAGCGGCGCCACCGTGCGGAATGACAACTGGAGCGGCAGCCGGCGCCAATCTATCCCCGCCGCCCGGCAAATATCGGCGAATCGCTCACCGGTCGCCGCGAACATCTTCGGTGCGGCCCCTTGAAAACTGTAGATCGACTGCTTCTCGTCGCCGACGGCAAACAACGTTCGCGGCCCTTCGGCCGTGCCGGTGCCGACAAAGAACTCCGCCGCCAGCGCCTCGACGATCTGCCACTGCAACGGACTTGTGTCCTGCGCCTCGTCGACGAGGATGTGGTCGAGACCACCGTCGAGCTTGAACAGCACCCAGGCCGTCGCCTCTGATGTACCGAGCAGGCTGGCGGTGCGGCGGATCAAATCGTCGAAATCGAGCGCGGCTCGCTGCGCCTTGGCCGCCGTGAACCGCTGCAGCACATCGCCCGCAAGCCGTATCAACGCCAACGTGGCTTCGAGTACGACAAGCCCGCGCCGCTTGGCCTCGAGTTCGATGAACCGCTGCGTCGCGCGATCGATCACGGCGACGAGGTCTGGGTGCGCGGAGCTAAGCTTTTTGGTCATCACGCCAGCGCGCGCTTCACCTTCCGCATTGAGCAGCAGCGAGGCGAGCGCGTCGATGCGCAACGGCGGCGACTGTGCGGCCAGCGCCGCACGCGTGCGATCGGCGGCTTTCAGATCATTGGCACTGCCACCGCCGAGCACATCGCGCAGCCGCGTCAGGTCGGCATCTGAAATCAGTGCCGCCAACTGCGCCTCGATTTTCATCGCGTCGTCGCTTGCCGTGAGCCTGAACTGTGCCCGGTAGAGCTGTTCGGCTTCGACCAGTTCCGGATCGCCACCGCGCAGATCGAGGCGCAGCATCTGCTCCAGCCAGTCAGGCCGACGAATGGCGTCGCCGAGAATGTCCTCGAAGCTGTCGCTCGACGCGAAGGCGATCGCGATTTCAAGCGCCCGACCAAGTGGCGCCGAGGCATCGCGCGTCGCGGCCATCAACATGCCCTCGATCGCTTCGTTGCGCAGCGTGCGCGCCAATTCGTCGTCGAGAATTTGGAAGCTTGGCGGCACGCCCGCCTCAAGCGGAAAGCGCTGCAGCAGGCGCTCGCAGAAGGCGTGGATGGTCTGCACCTTGAGGCCGCCCGGTGTCTCGATCGCCGCTGCGAACAGACGGCGCGCACGCTGCTGTTCCGTAGCATCGGGCTTGCGCCCGAGCAGTTTCGCCAGCATCCGGTCGAGGTCTGCCGCCGAAGCCGTGGCCCAAAGCGATAGGTCGGCGAAAATGCGCGACGACATCTCGGCGGCGGCGGCCTTGGTGTAGGTCAGGCACATGATGCGCTCCGGGCTCGTGCCGGATAGCAACAGCCGTAGCACCCGCATCTTGAGCACATGCGTTTTGCCGGCGCCGGCGTTGGCCGACACCCACGCCGATGCCAAAGGATCTGAAGCGGCCGACTGCGCGCGCTCGGTCTCTTTAAGCAGTGTCTCAGCGGTACTCATGGCGCGCCCTCCTCGCCGTCGTCCGCCTCGCCGCCGGACCATTCGGCAACGCGGGCGAGATGGGCAAAATCGTCGAACTCGTAGTCGAAGCGCGGCCGACGGACCGCCGCATAGGGCGTATCCTGGTCATCGAACGCGGCAATCAGCTTTTCGAGACCGGCAAGCGCCGTCGCAGCCAGCGCTGACACATTGTCGGTTTTGACCTCGATGACCTTGCCGGCCGGCTCGCCACCGCTGGCCGAGATGTAGCGCAGGGCCGCAACCTTGACCGCGTCGAGATGCGTGAAGCCGCCAGCCGCCGCGATCACTGCTTCGAGCAGCAACTGCGGTGCCTCGCCGCGCGCGGCCCGGGCGGCCAGCGCATTCAAACTGGCGCCGGTCTTGTAGTCGGTGATGACGACGCTTGATGGGCCGACATCGATCCGGTCGGCGCGCGCCTTCAACGTGAAGGGACCGGCCGGCGCATCCCACACCACCGAGCCGGATACCTCCGGCAGCACCTTGTCGATACCCTGACGGCGATCGGCTTCGGTCAGCGCGAACCACGAGGCGAACCTCGCGAAGCGCGGCAGCCAGAATGCGGCGACGCGCGGGTCGCCGGAAAAGTCGCTCAGCACCTCGCGGGCGGTGCGCAACAACTCGCCCTTGATGTCGTCAGGCAAGTTCTTTGGATTGTGCTTGGCGAACCGGCCGAGTGCCTCGTGCACCACGGTGCCGCGCAAGCTCGCATCCGGCGGCGCGCCAAGATCGGGCATCGCATCGAGTTTCAGAATGCGCGCCGCGAATATCGCGTACGGATTGGCCATCAGTGTCTCGACGTCGCTGACGCTCAACTGTCGCGGGCGGATCGCCACCGGCGGCCTCGGCATCGGCGCCTTGATGCTGACCGGATTCCTGATCTCATCGCGCGACTGCGCCCACGCCCGCCAAGGCTGATCCGGCCTCAATGCATCACCGAGCTTCAAGCCTTGCAGCAACGCATCGAACCGTAGCATCCAGCGCGACGGCACGGTCGGCACGCCATCGACCTTCTGCGACCGGGTGAGGTAGACCCGCGCACCGCCGAGCAGCATCGACACGTCGTGCGCGGCGTAGCCGATCGCTTCTTCGGGACTGGGCAGCCCCATCTGCTTGCGCATCGGCCGATTAAGCCAAGCGCCCGGATCGGCCGCCTGCGGCCAGGTGCCTTCGTTCAGTGAACCGAGGATGACGATATCGGGCTGCTGCATCCGCGCCTCGAATGGTCCCCAGATCGACAATCGGGGATGCACCGGGATGCGCGATCGAACCGTCTGATCAGCGAGTAGTCCGCGATAGAAATCCGGATAATCGGTGGCGGCGATACTGGGCGCCGGCAACTCGCCGTCGAGCAGGCCGGTGAGAAACAGCGACGCCGAGCGACCAGCCTCGCCCTTCCACAACTCCGGCTCGGCCGCGGCGTCTGGCAGGCGCGATACCGCTTCCGCCGCTTCAATATGCGCACGCACGAGATCGCGCAACGGTACCTCGGCGCGCTGATCGAATGCCGCCTGCAAAGGGGTGAACGCTTGACGCAGCCGTACCAACAGATCGCGCGCGGCATTCCAATCCTCAGTCCACAGCCGCTGTACGGCACGCCCCCGACGGCGACCGCCATCGACCTCCTGGGCGGCGCGTTCGAGCGCTGCATCGACGCCGTCGAGCCCGCGACCGAAATACAGCGTGCGGAAGGCTGCGATCTCGAGCGCACGCGCGGCGCGACGAACGTCGAACGCGGGCAGGCCAAGGCGGGTCAACGGATGCTTCAAAAGCACCATCAGCGCGGCGGGTGCGAAGCGTGTCGCCACCGCATCGACGACGAGATCGAGGAACGTGCCCGGCACCGTCTTGGCGAACGGCCGACCGGCGGAATCGTCAACCCGGATGCCCCAGGCTTCGAGCCGGGTCGCGACGCGCCGCGCCAGCAGTCGATCAGGAGACACGAGTGCCGCCGTGCAACCCGGCGTCTCCGCTGCATGGCGCATGATCAGCGATACCGCTTCGGCTTCCTCTTGCGCGGTGGCTAGTTGCAACGCCGAGATGCCACCCAATGCGGACGCAATTTCCTCGCGATCAGCCTCGGCCGTGAAGTGATGCCAGTGATCGGTTGTCGATGCCGGCCGCATCGCCTCGCTGACAAGTCCAGCGCGCGCGGCCGCTGTTCTCGACGCATCGGCACCGCGCAACACGGCGACGTCACGACGCTCGACGCCGAGCGCTCGCAACAGCTTGGCGAGACCGAATTGCGGATGCTCGGGATGCTCGGGCACCGCCGCCCAGCCCACCTCGTCGAGATGCTGGTCGAGGCCCGGCAGCACGATCGCGCCTTGCGGCAGTTTCGCCACCACGCGCATCAACTCGGCCGAAGCCGGAATGCTGCCGGTCACACCGGCGACGATCACCGGATAAGGCTGGCGGGTTGGCTGCGAGCCGCGCCGCCTCGGCACGGATCAGCCGGTTGCGGCGATCGGCGGGCGAGATCAACTGACGTTCGGCCAGGTGCAGCGGCCACCATTCGCGCACGATCTGGAGGAACTGCAGCGTCTGCTGCCAGTGATTGGAAAATCCCTCCGGCACCAGTTCGGCGAAGCCGTCCATGTTGGCGCCTTCGGTCTCGATACCGTCGATCAGGCTTGCGAGTTCGGCGGCAAGGCGGGCGGCCTGGGCTGGCGTCGAGGCGCCAACCGCGACCGTGCGGGCTTCATCGTCGGCGCCAGCCCGCAGTGCCTGCGACCAGCGCATTACGAGGCTGGTCAGGACCAATCGCCGCTCGATCTCGCTGACCGCCGGCGGCACGTCGCCGACACCAGCGCTGAGACCATCGAGGCTGGCGAGGCCGGTCAGCAGTGTCAGTTCCTCGTCGCCCTCAGCGATCGGCTTGATGCGCGGCAGCAGCATGGCCCGCGACCCGCTGCCGCTCTTGGCGGTGGCATTGAGGAACGCGTCCTGAAACGCGCGCGCGGCCCGCCGCGTCGGCAGCAGGATTGTCCAGCCGGCAAGGTCGAGAGGTTGCGGCGGCACGCCACCGGCGCGTGGCAGATCGCCGGCCAGGATCGCGGTCGCGAGGCAATCGAGAAACGCGCGCCCGGGCGGCACGGTGAAAACGGCACTCGATGGCTGGCTCGAATGATCAGGCATCATGCTCGTCGATCCGCCGCTCGGCCGCGTTCACGGCATCCGGCGTGCCGATGTGCATCCAGATGCCATCGAGGCGCACACCGAACAGTCGGCGCTGCTCGATCGCGCGGCTCCACAGCACGTTGAGCGAGAACGCACCCTTCGGTGCATCCTTGAATGCGCGCGGATGAGCGATCGAAACACCGGTGAAAGCGAACGGCGCCATCTCGCGTTCGCGGCGGCGCACCATGTGGCCATCCGACATCATCTGGAAATCGCCGCGCCCGTCATAGCCCACGCTGTTGGATGCGAGCGCGACCAATAGCAGGAAATCCATCCGCTCATCATCCCAGGCGTCGCACAGTCGCTCGATATTGCAGCCGATGCCTTCGATCCAGGTCGAGTCGGCGTTGTGGACAAGGAAGGGGCCAGCTCCCAGCTTCGGCAAGGCACGGACAACGCCGCCGCCGGTATCGAGCAGGGCGTCGCGTTCGTCGGAGATTGCAATTCTGGGCGAAGTCCGTTTGGCCAGATGCGCAGTGAGCTTGTCGGCCATGTAGTGGGTGTTGACGACGGCCTTGCCGATGCCGGCTTCCGCGATCCGATCGAGAACGTGATCGATCAGCGGCAAGCCCTTCACGCGGACCAGTGGCTTTGGCACCAGATCGGTCAACGGCCGCATGCGGGTGCCAAGCCCGGCCCCCAGCACCATCGCCGCCTCGGGCCGCCAGGGCTTGCCGGATTTTTGATTTCGCTTCGTGTCGCTCATGTCGCAAATCGGTCCTTGTGATTCGGTCTCGACCGGGCATGTCACGGCAAGATGGCACGTTTGCGAAGCTCGGGAGGAAAGTGTCGATCATACCACGCCGCAAGCAGTTGCAATGCCGGATGACCCAGATTGCGTTCAAGATACCCCCAGTTGCGGGGCAAGTGGGCGAGGTAGCCCGGCTTGCCGTCGCGGCGCAGCAGGCGCACGAAAAGGCCAAGCAACCGAGTCGCCCGCAGCGCGCCATAGGCGGCGTAGGTGGCCAGGAATTGCGCCTCGTCGAAGCCAGGATCGCCACTCATCTGCGCGACGTAACGCCCAAGTAGTTGCGCTTCGAGATCGGCCGGAACATCGACGCGCGCGTCCTGCAATAGCGACATGACGTCGTGCGCCCAGGGCCCAGCGATTGCATCTTGGAAATCGATCACGCCGACGCGCGCCGCGCCGTCACGCTCGGGCAGCCACAACAAATTTGGCGAGTGCACATCGCGCAGTATCCAACCCTTGGGAGCCGCGAGCAGTAGGCCGATCACCGGTCGCCAAAGTGCTTCATATTCGGCGCGAACGTCAGCCGGCATGTCGCCGCCGTGGATCTCGCGCCAGTACCAGTCCGGCAGCAACGCCACTTCGATGCCAAGGATGGTGGCGTCGAGCTCGGGAAGTGCGTGCGTGCCAGCGGACGGATCGCCTGGCGACACCGGCATGGTCATTGGTAGATTCGATTTGCGGAACTGCACCAGCATGTCGAGCGCGGCCGACCACAATAGCTTCTGATGCGGCCCACCGTCAGCCTCGCGCCCGAACACCCGGTCGCCAAGATCCTCCAGCAACAGGAAGCCGCCGTCGAGATCCTCGGCGTACATATCTGGCGCCGAAAGCCCGGCCTTGCGGAGCGCGCGATCGACGGCTGCGAACGGGCGCACATCCTCGGCGAGATGGGCAATGCGGCTATAAGGCTTGCCGTCGCGCACAATCGGCCCGTCTGGCTGGCGCGGCGAGTCCATCAGCACGGCGCAAATGCCATCGTCGCGGCGAAGCCTGGCATAGCGCCGGGTCGAGGCGTCACCCTGCAGGTAGGCGATGCGGGCGTCCGACCAACCGGCATTGGCGATAAACCCACGCGCCGCCACCAGCCTTTCGAGCCGCGCGGCCAGGGTGCCGAACGCTTCGATGACGAGCGTCCGCGCCATCCCTCGCGACACCTCTTCGAAGTGAATATCGAGACGGTCGCCGCCGGCAGCCCCGCCGAGCCTTTCCGGCCATTCGATGATGCGGACTACGTCGCTGCCTGGGTCGCCGAGCCCGATCTCGTCGGCCTCGTCGGCCGACTTCAAGCGATAGAGGTCGTAGTGCTCGATACGGCCGCGCGAACCGTCATAAATCTGCACCAGCGAAAACGTCGGGCTGACCACTTCCAACGCCTCGTCGCCGATCAGCGCCCGGATCAGCCCGCGCGCAAAGGTTGTCTTGCCGGCACCCAGATCACCATGCAAGGCGAGCGTATCGCCCGGCTTGATGCCTAGAGCGAATAGCATGGCAACGCGCTGCATCGCCGATTCATCGAGATCGGACAGGTGCACGGATGTCGATTTTGCATCATGGGTCATCTTGCGGCGGAGCGAACATGCAGACCGGCTCGCCGTCAAGCCCGCTTGGTGTATCCTTCCACCACCGACCGTACGGTGCCGTGCTCGGGGAAGCGCACGGTTACGCGGGTGCCGCGACCGGGCTCCGAGTTCGAGCGACATGTCGCCGCCGTGCAGGTCGACGAGGCTTTTTACCACCGAAAGGCCGAGGCCGGCGCCACGATGCCTGGAACCGTGGCTTTGGCTTTCGAAGCGCTCGAACACGCGCGCCTGCTGCTCCTTGGGAATGCCGACGCCCTGATCCTCGACGGTGAAGACCATCATGCCGTTCTCGCGCCAACTTGAAATGTGGACGGTGTCGCCGGGCATCGAGAAGCCGACCGCGTTCGACAGCAAATTGTACAGTACCTGTCTGATCCGACTTACATCGCCGATGAAGCTCGTCGCATCGTCGGAGACCGCGATGTCCAGCGTGAGCTTCGCTCGGCCCGCTCGCTCGCGTACGCCCTGGATGGCATCGTCGATGACCTCGCGCACATCGACCTGAATGAGCTTCAGCTCCAACCCACCGGCATCAATGGTGGCGAGATCCAGAATATCGTCGATGATCGACAGCAGCGTCTTCGACGAACCCGATATGTCGCCGAGATATTCGCGTTGCTTTTCGTTGAGCGGACCGGTGCGCGGCGTGCTCAGCAATTCGCCGAACCCGATGATATTGGTCAGCGGCGTCCGCAATTCGTAGGAAACGTGGCTGATGAACTGGCTCTTCAAGCGGTCAGCGGCGACCAGCGCCTCGTTGCGTTCGATCAACGCCCGCTCATAGCGCTTGGCATCGGTCACGTCGGCGAAGGTTACAAGCGTCGCGCCGTCCGGCAGGGGCGTCACCGCAAAATCGACGACCGAATGGTCCGGCCGCACCATCTGGCCTTCGAGCGGGTCGCGCTGGTCCAGGATCGCGGTGGCGGCGCTGGCGATCTGCTGCCAGGTTTCGGCATCGTCATAGTGCGCGCGCGCGTGGCGGATCACTTCGTCGATGTGCGGCGCTTCGACGAGGGTGCGGCGGTTGAACTTCCAGATCTGCATGAACGACGAATTGAACAACTTCAGGCGGCCGTCAGTGCCGAACACCGCGACGCCTTCCTTCAGGCTGTCGAGGGTTTCACGCTGCACATCGATCAATGCGTTGTAGCGGCTCTCGAGCGCAAACCGCTCGGTGGCGTCGTCGAGCAGGTAGGTGACGCCGCCGTCCGACCGCTGCTCGATTACGATGTGAAACATGCGGCCGTCGGGCAGATGCCACCAGTCCTCGATCTCGGAACCCGACTTGTAGGCGCCGAGCAATCGGGTCTTCCACTGGCGATAGTCGACCACGGCCGGCAGGCTCGAAAGTTCGCGCAGGCGATCGAGGATCTCGCCGTTGGTCGGCCCTGCCTCAAGCCAGGCGGCGTCGAGTTTGCACAGCCGCGCATATGCTTCGTTGAAGAACGTCAGCTTCTGGTCGCGATTGAAGATAGCGACGCCGGTCGCGACCCGATCGAGTGTCTTGTCGTTGGCGGCGGTCAGACGGGCGAGTTCGGCTTCGGCACGCGACAGTGACGCAACATCGAATGCGGCAGTGGCGATCTGATCGCCGAGCGGCAGCATCACCACGTCGTGCGGCCGCCGCTCACCGCCGACGATGAGTTGCATGCGCCGCGTGGCTGGCGCCACAGAGGCAGCGTCATTCGCTTTGACCAGATCGTCCAATCCGGCCCGCTGGCGCGACTCCAACAGCTCGATCTGGCGATCGACCACATTGGCCGCGCTTTCCGCCTCGACCGCCTTGACGTAGGCGCGGTTCGACCATTCGATCCGGCCGTCATGTCCTCGCAGCCAGACCGGGATCGGCAGCGCATCGAGCAATGCCCTGCTCGACCGGATATCGCGCGACAATTGATGATGCTGATCCAGGATCTTCATCAGGTCACGCTTCTGGCCGACCAGATCGCGCAGTCTGACAACGGCCCTGGTACCGGCCGCGCGGCCATCAGCCTCGATGTGGCCGCCCGCCACCGTACGCAGCAACAGGTTGAAAGGCAGGCCCTGGCCGAACAGATTGTCGAGCGCGGTCTTGAGTTCGTCGGCCGCCATTGGTTCAAGCCATGCACCGAAATGCATCAGCTCCATTGCGGTTTGCGGCAACCCGGGGACGGAAGTGAGCGTCGCGGTGATGATCCTGAGGCCGCGCCCCTGCTCCCAGTAGAGCATCACCTGCGGCTCGGCGTTGATCACCGATTCACTGATCAGCAACGACCGCCGCAGCGTCGCGGCTTCTTCCGAGGCCCGCGCCAGGCTTCGCCTGGTGATTGCAATTCGCCAGACGCCATACACCATCAGACAGCCGGTCGTGCCGACGACCATTGCGGCGGCCAGCAAGTCGCGCGCTTCCCAGCCTCTGGCGCCGCTGCCAATGCTATCGACCAGCACCATCGTCAAAACGACGATGATCGCGAGGCTCGCCAGCAGGATCAAGATGAGATCCCGACGGGTGCTATCGACCTGTGCGTGCTGCGCGGAGACCTGCATTGCGTTCCGTGTTCGTGAAGGCTGGAAGCGCCAAATTCACCGGGAACGCAACAACGGCGCATCTGGCCCGGGTGCATGCGGCGGGACCGCCGCGAACCCAGGTAACGAATTGTTAGGATTATGAGAAGCTTCGCACACCCTGGCCAGAGCTGGCGAGGCACGCAAGCAGCAAAACGAGACGGCCCGCCGGACTAATCCGACGGGCCGTCGCTTTTCGTGACCGCTGTTACATCAATAGCGATAGGTATCGGGCTTGAACGGTCCGGCCGGCGGCACGCCGATGTAATCGGACTGCGACTTGCTGAGCTTGGTCAGTTTGGCGCCAACCTTGTCGAGATGCAGCATCGCCACCTTCTCGTCGAGGTGCTTGGGCAGCACATAGACTTTCTTCTCGTATTGACCAGGCTTGGTCCAAAGCTCGATCTGGGCCAGCGTCTGGTTGGTGAACGAAGCCGACATCACGAACGACGGGTGACCCATGGCGTTGCCGAGGTTGACCAGTCGGCCTTCCGACAACAGCAGGATGCGCTTGCCATCGGGGAACTCGACCTCGTCGACTTGCGGCTTGATGTTGTGCCACTTGAAGTTCTTGAGCGCCGCAACTTGGATCTCGCTGTCGAAGTGGCCGATGTTGCAGACGATGGCGCGGTCCTTCATCTTACGCATGTGATCGACGGTAATGACGTCGATATTGCCGGTGGCGGTGACGAAGATGTCGGCGCGCGGCGCCGCATCGTCCATGGTGACGACTTCATAGCCTTCCATCGCCGCCTGCAGCGCACAGATCGGATCGACTTCAGATACGAGCACGCGGCAGCCGCCCTGGCGCAGCGAAGCGGCCGAGCCCTTGCCAACGTCGCCATAGCCCGCGACGAACGCAACCTTGCCGGCAAGCATGACGTCGGTACCACGGCGAATGGCATCGACGAGGCTTTCACGGCAGCCGTAGAGATTGTCGAACTTCGACTTGGTCACGGCGTCATTGACGTTGATCGCCGGGAACAGCAGCTTGCCTTCCTTTTCCATCTGGTAAAGGCGATGAACACCCGTCGTCGTTTCTTCCGAAACGCCACGAATGTTCTTGGCTAGTTCAGCAAACCAACCTGGCTTCTCCTTCAAGCATTTCTTGATGAGTGCAAAAAATACTTCTTCTTCTTCGTTGGTTGCTTTGTCGAGGAAGGCCGTATCGCCCTTTTCCGCGCGCAGGCCATGATGCACCAGCATGGTTGCATCGCCACCGTCATCGAGGATCATGTTCGGCGTACCGCCGTCACCCCATTCCAGGATCTTGCGGGTGTAGTCCCAGTACTCGGTCAGGGTCTCGCCCTTGACCGCGAACACCGGAATACCCTTGGCGGCAATAGCAGCGGCGGCGTGGTCCTGCGTCGAATAGATGTTGCACGAGGCCCAGCGGATATCTGCGCCCAGCGCCGCCAAAGTCTCGATCAACACCGCGGTCTGAATAGTCATGTGCAGCGAACCGGCGATGCGGGCGCCCTTGAGCGGCTGCGACGGGCCGTATTCGGCACGGGTCGACATCAGGCCGGGCATCTCGATCTCGGCGATATTCAGTTCCTTGCGGCCCCAATCGGCGAGGCTGATATCCTTGACGACGTAATCGTTGGCCTTGGCCATGACGTGAGTGTCCTTTCAATGGGGCGGGCTGATCCACGCCGTTGTCGCCGCCTAAACCTGAACGGTGTCCGACCGCATATCGTCGGAATTGCCGCAAATTTTTTTGTGGGCCGGCTGCGAGCCCGGATTGGTCTATAGCGCCGAGGCCAGACCAACGCAACAACATATAAACATGTCCTTATGTGTTCACACCAATCGCGCCCCGCGATGTTTCGGGCATCGGCTCAATATTTGCATGTATAAAATCACCCTCCGACAAGCTTTATTTCTTAAAAATGTATGTTTTTGGGTCGCGAAATTTGAATAAAACTTGAATAAAACAAGTATAAAATGCAGTATTACTGCACTTATTCAGTCAGTCGACTTAACTTTTACTCAACACATTTGCGGCAAAACGGATATTGCAGAAGAAAAACACGCAGGAGGTGCGTTATGTTCACAATAGAAGGCAGGGGCAATACTATTTTGCCCGTTCCAGTTCCGAAGACAGAAATCAGCCAGAGTTCGTTGCTGCGCCGGTTCGCACGTGACGACAAAGGCCAGATCGCCATCATCTTTGGCCTGACCACGTTCATCGTGTGCGCCCTGGTTGGCGGCGCGATCGACATTGGCCGCTGGGTTAGCGCACGCAACCAGACGCAGGCAGCCATCGACTCGGCGCTGCTGGCGGCTGGCCGCACGGCTCAGACCACCTATGGTGACGCGACCAAGTCGATCAACGCCGCCAAGGCCTATTACGCGCAGATGAAGTCCTCGATCGTCGTCAATGACTCGATCACCTTCGTGGCCAACAGCACCGCGACGTCGTTCACCGCTACCGGTACGGCTTATGTCGCCACGCCGTTCCTGCAGTTCGCCTGCCCGCAAATCATGCCGGGTTGCCAGAGCAATCCATTTGAGAAGCTGCCGGTGCTGACCGAAGGCGGCACCAAGCAGGCCGAGTCGACGATTGCCCAGGGCGGTAATTCCGGCTCAAGCATCGAAATCGGACTGATGCTCGACACCACGGGTTCGATGGCCGGCCAGAAGATCGAAGATCTGAAGGCGGCGGCGAAAGACCTCGTCGAAATCGTCGTCTGGGATGACCAGTCGAACTTCACCTCGCGAATTGGGTTGGCGCCGTTCTCTGGCGCTGTCAACGTCGGCGACTATTTCCAGACGCTGACCAACCTCAGCGCCGAGGCGGTATCGCACACCGAAACGCAGCAGACCGGCGAGACCCCGATCTATACCTACCCCGCGTCTTGCTACAACTCGAGCGGCAAGCTCAAGAGCAGCTGCAAGAACAAGTCGCAGTACATTACCGGATACACGCCGATCTACGAAACCGTTACGGTGATTGACAGCACGGCGAAGGCCAAGTGCGTGGTCGAGCGCACCGGAACTAGCGAACTGACCGAGACCGTACCCGGCCCCGGTTCTTGGATCCCATCCTGGAATGTCGTGAGGAGCACCAGCTCGCTGAACTTGCCCGGAATCTTCGCCGATCGTGCCACTGACGAACAACAAGTCCTTGCTCTTGAACGCCATCACCAACCTGCCGGCTCAGAACTACACCGGCGGCGCACTCGGAACGGCTTGGGCCTGGTATTTGATTTCGCCGGAATGGAACTCCATCTTCACTGGCGCAGCCAAGGCCGACAGCTACAGCAAGATGTCGGAACTCGGCCCGAGCGGCCAGCCGCGCCTGCGCAAGATCGCGATCTTGATGACGGACGGCGAATATAACCGCTACCAGGACGCCTCGGCCACGGTTTCGACCGTGAATACAAAAGCCAAGGCGATGTGCACCGGGATGAAGGCCAAGGGCATCACGGTTTACACGGTTGGCTTCGAACTGGGTGGATCCACCTCCGCCACCGACGTGCTCTCCAAGTGCGCCACCGATGCTTCGCACTTCTACAATGCGGACAACGGCGATGCCCTCAAGGCCGCGTTCCGCGACATCGCTCTCAAGATCTCGGCCCTGCGCATCTCACACTGAGATGCCCAGGCTCTGGACAGAGCGAACGACACCTTCTGCTTTCTGCCTTTGGGGCGTCCTTCGGGACGCCTCATTTTTTTGCGCGTGCCGCTCGCCCGCAATCCGCCAAGCGCACCAAAATCTTAAAGGTCGTCGACGCAGTCTTCGCCGAATCCGTCCTTGACGAGCGCAACCAGGGAAGCCAGCGCGGCGTCGGCATCGGCACCCTCAGCGCGAATGAGCAATTGCGAACCTGGTCCGGCCGCCAGCATCATCAATCCCATGATCGAAGTTCCACCGACGCTGTGACCCTCGCGGATCACCACCACCTCGGCATCGAATTCCTCGGCGCATTTGACGAACTTGGCCGACGCGCGGGCGTGCAGACCCTTGCGGTTACGAATGGTGACCGTTGCTTCCGGACTGCTCAGACCTGCCATGCCGCAACTCCCCGCGTTCGAGGAGTGCCGCCCTCGGCCGTCCTCTTATGATTCGCCGGCGAGCACTTGGCTCGCGACGGAAATGTACTTTCGCCCGGCTTCCTTAGCGAGATCAACAGCTTTAGCGAGTTCGACCTCGGATCGAACGGTCGCGAGCTTGATCAGCATGGGCAAATTGACACCTGCGATCACTTCCACCCTGGCTTCATCCATGATCGAAATCGACAAATTGGAAGGCGTGCCGCCGAACATGTCGGTCAGCAATACCACCCCGGCACCGCCGTCGGCGCGCTGAACGGCGCTCAGGATATCCCGACGACGCAGCTCCATATCGTCTTCGGGACCGATCGACACCGTCTCAACAAGCGTTTGCGGGCCAACGACATGCTCCAGGGCCGAGCGAAATTCATTCGCTAGGCCGCCATGTGTCACGATGACGAGTCCTATCATCGGCTTATCGCTGTTCCTTGGATGTGCCAATCGAGACCTACTGCTCGAACACTTCGATCATGTTTCGGGCCGCAACACGACCCAAAACGTCGGCATGGATGGCAAGGCTTTGCCCGGATCGCAAGAGAAATTGTGCAACTGTGCTCACGGCAAAGTGCAATGCTTCACGGATTTCGCGAGTTGAAGCGCCTGAGGCACAGCAAAAGCTTCAGCGGCGCGGAGGCTTCGAACGGCGTCAGGGCCACCACTGGCACCTCGACGCCCTCGATCACGCAGCGGCGCTCTTCTGGCATCCGCTCGACTACATCGGGCGGGACCAGTTCGATTACCAGCGCTAACCATGCCGGCGTCACGTCACCGACGTCCACGATACCAACACCGCGTACTTCGAGCCGCCCCGCAATCGACGCCGGCGCCGACAGCAAAAGGCCTTGGCCTTGGCGGGTTAGGATCACCTGGTCATCGGACACAAGCCGTGCCGCCTGGCCCGTCAGGGGCCCGGCCGGCAGCCCCAGGCAGCGCAGCGCGAGGTCGGACTTGCCGCTGCCCGAGCCCCCCTTGATCAATGCCGCCACGTCGCCCAACGCCACTGCGGTGCCATGGACCACTGCGGGGACCAGCGCGGGAACGGTCTGCATTATGACCGCCAGCTTCGATTGGCGGCAGCGCGCTGCGTCGCAGTTCCAGGCGATGACGCCGGGAACTGCACAACGAAGCGGGCGCCAATGCGCCGGCCAGAGAGGCCGCCGTCGTAGCGGTTCTCGGCCCAGATCCGGCCGCCATGCGCCCGCACGATCTCCCGCGAGATCGAAAGCCCGAGCCCAGAATTGCTGCCGCGACTACTCACGGCGGTCGGCCGGTACGTGTAAAAACGATCGAATACCGTCTCCAGCTTGTCCTCGTCGATGCCGGGACCATCGTCTTCGATCGCGACTTCGACCTGTGCGCCATTGCGCTGCAATCGTACCTTGACCGCGCCGTCAGCCGGCGAGAACGATAGCGCGTTGTCGATCAGGTTGGTCAGCACCTGCGACATTCGCCCTTCGTGACCTTCGACCACCAGACTTAGGCCGGCGCTCGACGCTGGAGTTTCGATACTGATCGATTTCGGTTGATCGCTCAGAATGTCACGGAAGGTCGAAACGATGCCGTTGGTCATGACCGACAAATCGACCGGCTCGGTCTGCTGGCGCGCCAACTCGGCATCGAGCCGCGACGCATTCGAGACATCGGTAATCAAACGGTTGAGGCGCCTGATCTCGAGCTGGATCTGGGTGACGAGTTGGTTTCGCTGCTCATCGGTCTTGGCGTAGGTCAGGCTTTCCGCCGTCGACCGGGCGGCGGTAAGCGGATTCTTGAGTTCGTGCGCGACGTCGGCGGCGAACTTCTCGCTCGCTTCTATCCGCCGATAAAGCGCCGCCGTCATCGAACGGAACGCCGCGGCCAGCTGACCGATCTCGTCGGTGCGGCCCTTGAATTCCGGCAGGTCCTGACGGGCGGTGATGTTGTGACTGACGTGCTCGGCCGCAGCCGACAGTCGCCGCATCGGCCCAGCGACTGTGCGGGTGAGAAGCATCGATGCCAAGATCGTCGCCAGCAAAGCAATGCCGGCCAGGGTGAAGATCGCCTTGCGCTCGGAATCGAGAATGTCGTCGATCTCGCCGGGCTTGGTCGACAGCAACAGCACACCCTGCACCGCGCCCAGGCGACGGATCGGGGCCGCCACGGAAACGATCTGCTCGCCATCTTTGGTCAGCAGCACCATCGGCGTTGATATGCCACTGCCGAGCGCCATCCGCACTTCCGGATAGGTCGTGCCGCTGGCAGTGCCGATCTCCTGGTAGACAGGCAGATCGGAGCCATTGAGCTGCTCGGCGATCCGGGTCCAGATCGTGCGCGCCTTCGGCTTGTCGGCGGGGACTGGTTCGTTGCGAGCGATTTGGCCACGTTGAAGTATCTGCGCACTATCGACAATCAGCGTGCCGTCGCGGGCGTAAATGCGGGCCCGCACGTTCTTGGTTCGCGGCATCAGGCGTCGCAGCACCTGAGTGACGACTTCCGGCTGGATCGACAGATCAAGCGAGGCAAACCCGTCGTTGCGGAAGGGAATTTTGCCGCCTTCGATCTCCGGTAACTTGTCGGGATCGAGCACCACCCGGTCGCCACGATCGACAGTGGCATTCGAGGCGATGCCGGCGGCGATGATTTCACCCTGGGCGATGAGACTGTCACGCTTGGCCTCGATCAGCCACGCATTATGCTTGCTCAGATAGAGAATGCCGATCAACAGCACGCACAAGCCGGCGATGTTCGACAGAAAAATTCGGCGCGACAGGCTCGAGCCGATCAGCCGCGCCAGCCAAGATCCGCCGCCACGCTTGACTGCATTGGCTAGCACCGACCATGCCGACCACAGCGGCGGGCCAGCGCGCCTGACCGCCTGGAGCCACGTTTCCACGAGGCCCGCGGGCCCCGCTCGTTGCTCGCTGTCCAATGCCATGCCGCTTGCCGATCCGTACTTCCTTTACCGGTCGTCACGCTTCCTTGAAGCGGTAGCCGACGCCGTAGAGCGTTTCGATCACATCGAAGTTGTCGTCGGCCTGCTTGAACTTCTTGCGCAGCCGCTTGATATGACTGTCGATGGTGCGATCGTCGACATAGACCTGATCGTCATAGGCTGCGTCCATCAATGCATCGCGCGTCTTGACGACGCCGGGGCGGGTGGCCAGCGCCTGCAGGATCAGGAATTCGGTCACCGTCAAGGTCACCGGGCGGTTGTCCCAGTGGCAGGTATGACGTTCGGGATCGAGCTTCAGTTTGCCACGCTCAAGGATGCGCGCGGCTTCGGTCTGCGCGCTTTGGGCATCCTTCGGCTGGAAGCGGCGCAGAATGGCGCGCACGCGCTCGACCACGAGCCGTTGCGAAAACGGTTTGGCGATATAGTCGTCGGCGCCCATCTTGAGGCCGAACAACTGGTCGATCTCCTCGTCCTTGGAGGTCAGGAAGATTACCGGCATATCGGACTGCTGGCGCACGCGCCGCAACAACTCCATGCCGTCCATGCGCGGCATCTTGATATCAAAGATGCCGATGTCGGCCGGCTCCTCGGTCAACGCCTCAAGCGCCGCGACACCGTCATTGTAGGTCCGGACCTTGTAGCCCTCGGCCTCAAGCGCCATGCGCAGCGAGGTTAGAATGTTCCGCTCGTCATCGACGAGAACGACCGTGCTTTTTTCTTTCATCACCCTTTTGCCCCCGGGCGGCCATCGACCCGCCGCGCTCTATGGCTTCAACTTGTGCGAAATGTGGCACGCGTTTTCTATGCGTGGGGTCCGCTGAACGGCGGCTGAATGGACACGCATAGGCCAGCTTACTAGCATCTTCAAGCCATCAGGAGCCAGAACCCACTTGTCCACAGCCCCCAAGAACGATCGCACCCTGGCCGCCACCGAGGCTCAAGCCCTTGTCATCGCTGGCGGAACAGGCGCGCTCGGCACGCTGGACCGCCAGTCCGGCACGCCTTACGTTTCGCTGGTCACGGTCGCCTGCACGCCCGATGGCGCACCCGTCCTGCTGCTATCTGGGCTCGCAATGCATACCCGAAATCTCATCGCCGATTCACGAGCGAGCCTGCTTTATAGCGCGGGCCGCGGCGCCGACGATCCGCTGACCCTCGCCCGCGTCACGCTGCTCGGCACCCTGGAGAGGACTAGCGACGCCGCTGCGCGGGCAGCCTATCTGCTGCGTCATCCACAGGCATCTGACTACGCCGACTTCGGCGATTTCGCGTTTTACTTGTTGAAAATCGAGCGCGCCCACTTCATCGGCGGCTTCGGCCGCATCGTCGAACTATCGAAATCCGACTTTGCCGGTGCATGAAGGGACCTTGCTTGCATAGACTCAAGTCTCAATTCCGACCTCTACGTATACATAGTGGGTTTTTTGGTTGTTTTTCTGCCGCGCGTGGGACGGATGGGTGAACATTGGTGGACAATATCCCTTGAACTCCCGGTTGCGCTTGCCTATCGCTCGCCAACGACCTTGGGGTATCCCCTCCGATACCAGGATCTCTAGCCATCGATTCTATGGACCGACCCATGACCACCGAGACGTTCCCGCTAACCGCTGCCGGTAAAATCCATCACAACAACTCGCTCGTCGAGTTGATCGAACGCGCGGTCAAGCGTGACGAGGGCCACTTCGCCTCGAGCGGGTCGCTGGTGGTCGAAACCGGCTTGCATACGGGACGTTCCCCGAACGACAAGTTCACCGTGCGCGATGCCACCACCGAAAGCACGCTATGGTGGGACAACAACAAGGCCATGACGCCAGTCCAATTCGACACTCTGCTGGCTGATTTCAAGGCCCACGCCAAAGGCAAGGAACTGTTCGTGCAGGACCTGTTCGCCGGCGCCGATCCGTCAGCCAAGCTTAACACCCGGGTGTTTTGTGAATACGCTTGGCATGCCGCCTTTATCCGCAACATGCTGCGCCGTCCCGATGCCGCTGCGCTCGCTGGTTTCGTCCCCGAGTTCACGGTCGTCAACCTGCCGAGTTTCAAAGCCGATCCGGCCCGCCACGGCGCTCGCACCGAAACCATTATCGCCTGCGACTTCACCCGCCGCCTCGTGCTGATCGCCGGTTCGAGCTATGCTGGCGAGACCAAGAAATCGGTGTTCTCGTTCCTGAACTTCCTGCTGCCGTCGCGCAATATCATGCCGATGCACTGCTCGGCCAACGTCGGCAAGAATGGCGACTCGGCGGTGTTCTTCGGCCTGTCCGGCACCGGCAAGACGACGCTTTCGGCCGATCCCAAACGCATCTTGCTGGGCGATGACGAGCATGGCTGGTCCGACCGTGGTGTGTTCAACTTCGAAGGCGGCTGCTACGCCAAGACCATCCGCCTGTCGCGCGAGGCCGAGCCAGAAATCTGGGACGCATCGAATCGCTTCGGTGCCGTGCTTGAGAACGTGGTGTTGAAGCCCGGTACTGGCGAGCCCGACTTCAATGATGGCCGCCTGACCGAGAACACCCGCTCCTGCTACCCGCTCGACTTCATCTCGAACGCGTCCGACACCGGCGTCGCCGGCCACCCGAAGAACATCGTGATGCTGACCGCAGACGCTTTCGGCGTGATGCCGCCGATTGCCCGGCTCACCCCCAGCCAGGCGATGTATCACTTCCTGTCCGGCTACACCGCCAAGGTCGCCGGCACCGAAAAGGGCATGGGCAGCGAGCCGCAGGCGACGTTCTCGACCTGCTTCGGTGCGCCATTCATGCCGCGCCATCCGAGCGTCTACGGCAACATGCTGCGTCGCCTGATTGCCGATCACAACGTCGATTGCTGGCTGGTCAACACCGGCTGGACCGGCGGCAAGTACGGCACCGGCAACCGCATGCCGATCAAGGCGACGCGGGCGCTGCTCGACGCCGCGCTGACCGGCTCGTTGAAGTCGCAGCCAATGCGCACCGACCCGATGTTTGGCTTCCAGGTGCCGCTGGCGTTGCCGGGTGTCGACTCGAAGATCCTGAACCCGCGCGAGACGTGGGCCGACGGCGCCGCCTACGATGCGCAGGCCAAGGCGCTGGTCGACATGTTCAACAAGAACTTCGCCAAGTTCGAAGCCCACGTCGATGCCGACGTAAAGGCCGCCGCGCCGGCGCTGAAGCAAGCCGCCGAGTAATGGCCGGCACCCAATTGAGTTGATACGAAAAGGGCGGCCGGGAAATTTCCTGGCCGCCCTTTGCTCTTTCCGATTGGCTACAGCCTATTGGCTGGCCCCGCTCATGGCTTCTTCGGCTCAGGCGTCGCCGGCTTCACGGCTTCCTTGGCTTTCTCGACCGCGCCCTTGGTTGCTTCCGTCGCCTTCTTGGCGGCGTCCTTGGTCATATCGACGGCCTTGCCGGCCATTTCCTTGGCCTTGAGGGTGGCTGCGGCAGCTTTTTCCTTCACCGCAATCGCGGCCAGCGCAAACTTAACCTTGCGCGGCACCATGACGGTATCAACGGCATGAATGACGCCGTTCGAGACCTTGATGTCAGCCTTGGTCACGGTGGCGCCCGAAACGACGACACCCTTGGTGATGTCGACTTTGACCTTCTGGCCTTCGGCCGACACGATGTCGAACTTCTTGACCGTCGGCTTGGTGATGCGGGCGGAATCATAGCTGCCCGGCAGCACGTGGAAATTCAGCAGATTGGTGAGTGCAGCCTTGTTCTCGGGCTTCAGCAGGTTCGCGAGCGTGCCGGCCGGCAGCTTCTTGAAGGCGTCGTCGGTCGGTGCGAACACCGTGAACGGGCCCTTGCCCTTCAATGTCTCAGCGAGGCCGGCGGCCTTGATCGCCGACACCAGGGTCGAGAAATCTTTGTTGGCAGCCGCCGTGTCGACGATGTCCTTGTCCTGCGCGAAGGCCGGTGCCGAGGCTAAAGCGAGCGGTGCTGCCAGGGTTAGCGCCAGTACGGCGCGACGAAACATGCTCATTGGTCTCTCCAGTTGATTAACGTAACGGTCAAGCGTCTTGGCACTGCCTTTTATGGCAACTGAACGCGCCAGTCCATTGGCGGACCTGGGATGAATTGAAGCTGAACGACCGCGACCCCGGCTCACAGAAAATCGCGCACGGTCAGAATCGGCGCGTAGGCGTAGCCTGCCTCGCGAATGATCTCGGCGGCGCCTTCTTCCCGATCGACGATGGTGACGATGCGCACGACCGTTGCGCCTTCCGCCTCAACCGCCTTGCAGGCCTTGAGCGGCGAGCCACCGGTCGTTGTCGTATCCTCTAGAATCACCACGCGTTTGCCGGCGAGCGTCTGGCCTTTGACCAAACCCTCGATCAGGCTTTTGGTTCCGTGTTCCTTGACTGCCTTGCGCACAAAGAACGCTGGCAACGGCCGACCGCGCGAGAAGCTAACCGCGGCGGCGGCAGCCGCCATTGGAATGGCACCGACCTCGAGGCCGCCGATGGCGTCGACCTTCAGCCCTTCCATGGCATCGACCATCAGGTGGCCGATCAGGTGTGCTCCCTCGGGATCGAGCATGGTCGGCTTCAGATTGAAGTAGAAGTTCGAGATCCGCCCCGAGGCGAGCTTGATCTCGACGCCGCTCATGTATGAACGGGCCTTGATCACTTCGATCAGGCGGGCACGATCGGCGGCGGACGAACGGGTGGCGGTCATGGGCCAAGGCTCCCAAGGCGTTGCGAGATTTAGCCGCAGGGATCGCGCCTCCCCAGCGCGGCGTCAAGTCGAACTTGAGGGATGGGCCCAACCCGCCTATGTCTGACGGCACCAAATCCCCCAAGGAGCCACGCTGATGTTCAATCCGGAAAACCCGCCAGAGCTGCAGGTCGAGGCATGGCTCAATACCAGCAAGCCGCTGACGCTGACCAAGCTCAAGGGCCGGGTCGTCGTACTCGTCGCCTTTCAGATGCTGTGCCCGGGCTGCGTCAGTCATGCGCTGCCGCAGGCGAAGAAAATCGCCGAACGGTTCAATCCGAACGAGGTGATGGTGATCGGCCTGCACACCGTGTTCGAGCATCAGGCGGTGATGACTATCGAGGCGCTGAAAGCGTTCAATCACGAGTACCGTTGGCCGTTTCCGATCGCGGTCGACAAGGCTGGCGATGACGCGCATGGCCTGCCGCTAACGATGGACGCCTACGAAATGCGTGGCACGCCAACGCTGTTGCTGTTCGATCGCCAGGGCCGTTTGCGCCGCCACTATCTAGGGCAGGTCGACGATATTCGCATTTCGGCCGAGATCATGGGCCTCGCCATCGAAGACGCCGAAGCGCCGCGCGAAGTCTCGATCGCCATCGAGCGGCGGTTGGCGGCGACCCTCGTCGAACCAGAACATCAACACGGCCCCGGCTGTGGCCACGATCACAGTCACGGCCATGATCATCACCACGACCACGCGCATGGCGAAGGCGGATGTGGCGGCGGCGGTTGCGGTGGTGGCGCCGAAGGGTGCGACGGCCAAGGTGGCTGCGGCGGCAAAGACCACGATCACAACCATGACCACGCGCCAGTCAAGGCCGCCGCCAAACCGGCCAAGGCCAAATCGAAGAAGTAGTCGCCCTGCCGCATCGCCGCGGCGCAATCCGCATTGCCAATGCGCCCTACATTCGCCGCTACTGCGGCTGGCCAGGCGCACGCTCCACACCGCCAGGGCGGCGTTCGTCGGCGCCGCCACCGGTCGAACTCGGTTGGCTGGCGCCCTTGCTGGAGCGGGCAGCATCAAGGCCAGGCTGACTGCCGATCAGCGGCCCGACGCTGCCGCCTTTTGAGCTCTTCTTTTTCTTGGTGCCCTTGGCATCTTTCGGCGGCGGCGGTGTAGGAGCGACTTTATCCGCAGGTGGCGCGGTCGGTGCCGCCGTCGGCGGCGATGCGCCGACCGTTGGCGGCGCGGCCGTGATCGGCGCGCGCGGCCTGGCCGCCGCGGGCATGCTGGGAGCCGGAGCGGGCGGCGCCATCCGCTCCATTTGCGGCGCCGAAGGTCTCGCCTCGACGCCACCGGGCACGGATTCCTTGCCGGTAATCTGGGCCACAGCCGCCACGGGTATGCCGCCGCCCAGCAGTGTAGCCACCATCATCCAGCCTCGCGTGCACTTGCGGATCATGCGATTGACCTCCGATTGGAAAGGAAATGTTCGGCGACAAAGTGCAACGACCGGCCGGCGGTCAGGCCTGCGACCCAGGCGACCAGTGCCAGCGTGAACGGCAGCAGCAGCCTCAACTCGACAAAGCAAAAGGCATCGATGCCGACCATCACCGCGCTGGCAAAACTCCAGCCGAGAAAGCTGACCGCCGTGGTGCGCCACAACATCCAACCGAGCATGAAGCCGATCGATGCCACCAGTGCCAGAATGAGTTGCACCACGTGCGGGGCAAGTTCCGAAACCAGCTTCGAAGGATCGAGCAGGCCGGCCAGAATGTGAGCGTGGATCGTGACGCCGGTCATCGGCTCGCCGCCGCGCACGGTGAGCGGTACACGATGACGGTCCCGCAGCGGAAAGTCGCCGCCCAGCAGGACGAGGCGGTCTTTCAAACGATCGGCGCCAGCAGCGCCCGCCAGCAGATCTTGCGCGGGAATCTTCAGGAACGTCTCGGCTCCGTCACTGGGCTGCAATCGCCACGCGATCGGCTTGCCGGCATCATCGAGCGACGCCGCGCCGTCCGCCTCCATCAGCAGCCTTGCGAAGCTATTCGGATAGACGGAGCCCGATGCCCGGTTGGCAGTGTATCGCACCACATCGTCGCTCTCGTGCCGCAGATTGAGATAGCCGACCGGACGGCCGGCCTGCGACAGGAATGAAGTCTGGAACTCGCGCTGGAACGGCTCCAGCGCGCCGCGCTCGTCGATGGCACCGAGGATGATGCGCGACTTGGCACTACGGATCGCGGCCACCAGGGCCGCGTCTTTCTCCGGTTCCGTCTTCTTCAGAAAGAAGACGTCTATGCCGATTGCTTTCGCGCCAGCGGCGTCGATCGCGGCGATGATCTTGGCAAGCAACCCGCGATCGATCGGCGAGGACGAGTAGTCCTTAAGCGTGCTGTCGTTGATGGCGACGATGGCAATGCGGGGATGTTGCGTCGGCGCGCGATAGGACAGATAGGCGGTGCGCCAATCGGCGGTCCAATATTCGGCGCGCGACAGCCAAGGCGCAAAACTCGGCAAAGCGAGTAGAGCGGCGATGCACAGCAGTCCGCCAAATCCAAGCAGCAGGCGCAGCTTCGGCAAGCCGCGCCGCGCTCGTCTGGTCGAAGCCGTGTCTGCTGCCATGGCCGGCACTCGAGTCCGAATGATCCCCCGGGCGTTCATGCCCATCGTTCAGTTCGAAGCTCTAGCACCAATCGGCCATCGGCATCACGCCTTCTTGATACGCGGTCGTTCGGCCTGGATCAGGTCGCACATGAAATCGCCCATGGCGGAGAAATCCTGACCGCCCATGCCGCGTGCGCGCGCCGCAGAGAACATCTCGCGAGCAGCCGCCGCCACCGGCAGCGGCACACGGGATGCGTTGGCGGCACCCATGATCAGCGACAGGTCCTTGTGCGCGAGGTCGATCGTAAAGCCGGGCGAAGTGTCGCCGGCCAGCACCTTGTTCGGCCAATTGACCTTGAGCTGGCCGTTGGTGGCGGTGGTGCCGTGAATGACTTCGAGCGTCTTGTCGAGGTCGAGGCCGAACCGCTGGGTCAAGGCGAGCGCCTCGGCGTTGAGTTGGCACAGGATGATGGCGAGGTAGTTGTTGACGAGCTTGGTCCGGGTGCCGGTACCGCCGGCGCCGCAATGATGGATGGTGGTGCCCATGGCTTCGAGCAGCGGCTTGACGCGTTCGAAGGCTGCCGGCTCGGCGCCGACCATGAACAGGCTCTCAGCCCGATCGGCATGCCAGGCGAGGCGGCCGATCGGCGCGTCGACGGTGGCGATGCCTTTGGCTTTGCCTTGCGCGTGCAGGCGGTCGGTGGTCTCGGGATCGATGGTCGACAAGTCCATGATCAGGCCGCCCGCTTTCATATTGGCGAGCACGCCATCGGCACCGAGAACAATCTCGCCGACTTCCTTGCCGGTTGGCAGCACGGTGATGACGAGCGAGCAGGTCCGGGCGACTTCGGCCACGCTCTTGGCGGCGGCGGCGCCGAGCTTCACCAGCGCGTCGACCGGCGCTGGATTGATATCGAACACGACGAGCTTGAAGCCCTTTTTGACGCAGTTCGAGGCCATGCCGCGCCCCATGGCGCCGAGCCCGATGAATCCGATCGTTTCGTCTTTGGTCGCCACGGCGTTTCCCCTCGTGAGATTTGTGTTTGCTGGCGGCACGCTAGCCGAAGCGGGGATATTTATGCAGCGCCGGCAACGCAGATCAGACCGTCCACCAGAAGCGGACCAGATGGAAGAACACCGGCGCGGCGAATACCAGTCGCTCAAGCCGGTCGAGAAGTCCGCGCGCATGGCGGTTCGAATGTTGCCCGCGCCGCCAATCCTCGACGCCTCGGTCACGTCGCACGGCCTCCATCACCAGGCTGCCGGCGAGACCCAGCGCGGCGACGACAGCCCCGAAGCCAGAGGCCGAAAGCACATCAAACGGCGTCATCCAGGATAGCCCAGCGCCCAGCATTGCGCCGGCCAAGACGATAATCGCAAGCTCGTGCAGCAGGGACGCCTCTAGCTTTCGCAGCACAAGACGCCGCTCGATCGCCTCGCGCAGCAGTTCCGCGCCCTGCACCACCATGCCGAGAAAGAGGATCAGGAAAAGCCCACGTCCCTCGAAGCCTGCGACCGACAATGTCAACAGCAGAGGCAGATAGCTGATGCAGTAGACACTCGTCATCAACCCCCACTGCACTTCGGCCACCCGTTCCATGAAGCGGGTGGTGTCACGGCGCAGCGCCGATACGATCGGCAGCCCAAGGAAAGCATAAACCGGGATCATGATCGACGACATGCCGTACCAGTCGATGGCGATCAGAACATACTGCAACGGCAGCACCACGAAGAATGCGGCGAGTAGTGCCCAATGGTCGGCGCGGCGGGTGTGGGTCAGCGTCAGAAACTCGCGCAGCGCCTGCAGCGAGCACAGCGCGAACAGCACGACGATACCGATATTGCCGACCAGAAGCGCCGTCGACAGCAGCACGATCGCGGCGATCACCCAGAACCCGAAGCGGTCGTCGAGATCCATCACTCGACCTCCCGGGGCCTGAGCGCCTTCAAGGCCGCGGCGGCGCGCGCGAGAAATGCCGGTCGCAGTTCACCGGGGTCGAGCCCGATAATCGGGCCGAAGGTCACGCTGCATAACAGTGGAATCGGCAGGACTTCGCCCTTGGGCATGACGCGGGCAATGTTCTCGATCCATACCGGCACCAGGGGAACCAAGGGTCGCGCCTCGGCCAATCGATAGAGCCCGCTCTTGAACGGCAACAGCGGCTCGCCAGTCTGGTTGCGTGTGCCTTCCGGAAAAATGATCACCGACTGGCCGGCATCGAGGGCCGCCAACACCGGCGCCGTCGGGTCACTTGTGCGGGCGAGCTTGCCGCGATCGATCAGTACCGCGTTGAAGACGTTCGTCGCCAGCCATGGCCTGAAGCGGCCTCGGGTCCAGTAGTCGACACCGGCGACCGGCCGGGTCTGCGCGCGCAAGGCCGGCGACAGCACCGTCCAGATCAACACGAAGTCGCCATGGCTCGCATGATTGGCGAAATAGATCACCGGCCCAGGCGCGCTGCGTGGCCCAATGCTACGACCGCGCACGCCGGTGACGAGGCGCGCGACGCCGCGCAAGATCGCGCCAACAGCCATTGCCGCGATCTCGCTCAAGCTTTCGCGCCAGCGCCGCAGTGCATTCATTGGTTGCCATCCGCCACACGCCGCCAATCAAACCACAGCGAGGTAAATCCTGGCTTTGCGACGCCTCGTCCGACATCGAGAAAAATTCTCTGCAGCCGGCCTTGAACTAAGTTCATGGCCGTGCTATTTGTTGTGAACATTGTTCAAATCGCCTCTACGGAGCATGCTCATGTCACCCTTCAACTCCCTGAAGTATCGCATCGCCGACCTCGTTCTAGGGCCCATCGCCCGCGCCGCCATGATTGCGACCGACCGCGACTTCATGATTGGGGCGGAACCATCCGCAGTCGCCCGCAAATGACACGAAGCAATCCGCGCCGTTAACCATATAGCGGGTTTTCCCCACTATATCTGAGAGGGTTATACTGTCGGATTGCGATGCCACTTCCGCTTCTCTGCCGCTTCAAACCGCACGGGTTTCGCCGATGTTCAAGTCGCTCATGATGTCACGGAAGTTCGCCCCGTTGTTCTGGTGCCAGTTCTTTTCGGCACTGAATGATAACTTCGTGAAGGTCGGACTTAGCGTCCTGATTTTGTTCCAGATCCAGAGCAGTCACGGTCCGGCACTGGTGACGCTTGCTGGCGCGGTGCTGATCGCACCGTTCTTCATCCTGTCGGCGCTCGGCGGCCAGCTTGCCGACCGGTTCGACAAGGCCTGGCTCGCCCAACGCCTGAAGATCGCCGAAATCCCGGTGGCGGCCATCGCGGCGCTCGGGTTTTACCTGCATTCAGTGCCAGTTCTGTTCGTCGCCCTCGGCCTGTTCGGGGTCATCGGCGCACTGTTCGGCCCGATCAAATACGGCATCCTGCCCGATCACCTCGAAACCAAGGAATTGCCGGCCGGCAACGCGCTGATCGAGGGCGCAACCTTCGCCGCCATTCTCGGCGGCACGATCGCCGGTGGACTTGCAGCTGCAGACCAGAGCCACGCGCTGATGATCGCCGTGGCCGTACTCGCGCTCGCTGTCGCCTGCTGGGCCTCGGCCCAAATGATCCCACCGACGGGCGCCCGCGCGCCCGGCCTCATCGTCGACCGCAATCCCTGGTCGTCGACCAAGGCGCTGTTGACCAGTCTGAAACGCGACAACCGCCTCTGGGTCGGTGGCCTGATCACTTCATGGTTCTGGCTGGTCGGCGCGGTTGCACTGTCGCTGCTGCAGACACTGGCCAAGGTGCACATCGGAGGCGATGAAAAGCTGCTGACGGTGTCGCTGCTGATCTTCACTGTCGGCATCGCCTTCGGCTCGGTCACCGCCGCGCAAGCGAGCAAGCTGCGCCCGAACATGGCGCTGGTGCCGGTCGCGGCATTCTTGATGGGCATCTTCTGCCTGGACCTCGCCTGGGCGATCTCATCGGTGCCGGCGGCCGCCAGCAGCGCCAAGGTTACCGTGTCCGAATTCATTGCTTCGCCCTGGGGCCTGCATATCGGCTTTGCCCTTTTCGGCCTCGCGGCTAGCGGCGGCTTGTTCATCGTACCGTCGTTCGCCGCCGTCCAGAGCTGGGCACCGATCGACCGCCGTGCCCGCGTCATTGCCGCCTGCAACGTACTGTCGGCGGCATTTATGACGGGTTCAAGCCTGATACTGGTTGGCCTGCAGGCCGCCGGTGTCAGCCTCGCGTGGCTGTTCGCTGGGCTTGGCGTTGCCAACCTCATCGTGATGGTACTGGTATTGAGAGCCTGGGGCCGCGATGGCATGCGAGATCTCGCCGCCTTCATCTTCAAGACCTTCTACGGCCTCGAGGTGAAGGGCCTAGAAAACCTTCCTGCGGCCGGCACCAAAGCCGTCATCACGCCCAACCACGTCAGCCTGATCGACGCGCCGATCCTGCACGCCATCCTGCCCGGCCACGCCTCGTTCGCGGTCGACACCGGCATTGCCCAGACTTGGTGGGCGAAGCCGTTCCTGAAGCTCGTCAATGCCGAGCCGATTGATCCGACCAAACCGCTCGGCGCCCGCAATCTCGTCAATGCGGTGAAGGCTGGCAGCCAGCTTGTCATTTTCCCGGAAGGCCGCATTACCGTCACTGATGGCCTGATGAAAGTCTATGACGGCTCGGCGATGATTGCAGACAAGGCGGACGCGCTCGTCGTGCCGGTGCGCATCGAAGGCGCCGAGCGTTCGACGCTGAGCTACCTGAAAAGTTCCCAAACCCGCAAGGCCTGGTTCCCCAAGGTCACGGTGACGATCCTGCCGGCGCGCAAGCTCGATATCGATCCGGCATTGCGTGGCCGCGTCCGTCGCCAGGCAGCGGGTGCAAAACTCCAGGACATCATGGTCGACACCGCCGTCGAGACCGCCAACATTCAGCAGACGCTATTCCAGGCACTGGCTGAGGCGAAGGCTACGCGCGACACCGGCAAGGTGATCATCGAAGACCCGATGGGATCCAAGCTCAAGTTCGGCAAACTGATCACCGGCGCCCAGGTGCTCGGCGCCAAGCTGACGCAGTATGGCGCCGTCGGAGACGCGGTCGGCGTGATGCTGCCGAACTCGGCCGGCGTGGCGGTGACGTTCTTCGCCCTGCAGTCGATCGGTCGCGTGCCGGCGATGATCAACTTCACCGCTGGCCCGGTGAGCGTAGCAGCGGCCTGCAAGGCGGCCAAAGTCACGACCATCTTGTCATCGCGCGCCTTCATCGAGAAGGCCAAGCTGCAGGATCTGGTCGCCAAGCTGGCGCCGGTGAAGATCGTCTATCTGGAAGACGTTCGTCCGACGATTACCTTCATCGACAAGCTGCGCGGCCTGCGTCAAGGCAGCCGGCCGCAAGTCGAGCGCAAGCCTTCTGACCCGGCCGCGATCTTGTTCACCTCGGGCTCGGAAGGCACGCCGAAAGGCGTCGTGCTCTCGCACACCAACATCCTCGCCAACGCCATTCAGTCGCTAACTCGGATCTCGGTCGCCGGCGACGACAAGGTGTTCAACGTGCTGCCGGTGTTCCATTCATTCGAACTCACCGCCGGCTTGATGATGCCGCTGCTACGTGGCGTGCCGATCTATCTCTATCCGTCGCCGCTGCATTACCGGATTGTGTCCGAACTGGTCTATGGCTCGAACGCGACGATTCTGTTCGGCACCGATACGTTCCTCAACGGTTATGCCCGCGTCGCACATCCCTATGATTTTCGCTCGCTACGGCTGATCCTGGCCGGCGCCGAGGCAGTGAAAGCGCGCACCCGCGACATCTACATGGAGAAGTTCGGCGTTCGCATTCTTGAAGGCTATGGCGTCACCGAGACGGCGCCGGTGCTGGCGATCAACACCCCGCTGGCCAATAAGGTCGGCACCGTCGGACGCCTAGCGCCACTGATGGAAGCCCGGCTCGATCCAGTTCCTGGCATCGAGGAAGGTGGCCGCCTTTACGTCAAAGGACCGAACGTCATGCTCGGCTATTATCGCGCCGAGAACCCGGGCGTGCTCGAGCCACCGGAAAACGGTTGGCACGATACCGGTGATATCGTCACCATCGACGCCCAAGGCTTCATTGCCATCCGTGGCCGCGCCAAGCGCTTCGCCAAGATCGGCGGCGAGATGGTCTCCCTGTCGGCCGTCGAAGCTATGTCAGCCGAGCTGTGGCCGAGCGTGATCTCGGTGGTCGTCTCTGTGCCGGATGCCCGCAAGGGCGAGCGCCTGATCCTGATGATCCCCGAAGTCGGCGCCACCCGTGAGCAGTTCATCAAACACGCCAAAGCGAAAGGCGCGAGCGAGCTTGCCGTGCCGGCCGAGATCATGGTGGTGTCGAGCGTGCCAGTGCTGGGCTCGGGCAAGCCCGACTACGTGAGCGCGCTCAAGATGGCGCAAGACGCGGTGGCGGCGAAGTCGGTGGTGGCCGCGTAAACGGGCTAGCTCTCGAGCCCCGCTTTTCGGCGTTCGCGTGTGGACACGACTTGAAAGCCGATCGAGCGGAACGGCTCGGGCGCGATCCAGCTGGCCGTTCCGTAGGCTCGCAACGTATCGGTTTCGACCTCCTGCCCCATGATGTGCTCGGCGAGTCGCTTGCCGAGCACCGTGCCCTTGACGACCCCGGCACCGTTGCAGCCGGCGGATGTATAGAGGCGATCGTCGACGCGGCCCCAGCAGGGCGAGCCATTCATGGTCAGCGCCGTCGTCCCGCCCCAGACATATTCGAGGTCGACGTGCGCCAGATCCGGGTAGCGGCGGCGGAACCGCGTCAGCAAGGCACTGCGCGCCTCGTCGGAAGACATGCCGCGCTCGTAGGAATAGAGTGAGCGGACCATCAGCCGATCGCGACCAACACGGCGAACGGTCGAGCCCAAGCGATGCGACGCGAACAGGCCCCAGGATGCCATCGAACCAAGCTTTCCGACGTCGTTTGACGGCAACGGCTTGGTGATCGCGGCATAGGTGTAGATCGTCACCAGCCGGTCGCGCAGATAACCGAAGTTCTTGATCGAGGCGTTTGCCGCCATGATTACGTGATCGGCAGTGACGCGCGCATCGGCGGTATGAAGCCGCCACTTGCCGGCCTTCTCAAGCGTACGCACCGGCGACTGCTCGAACAGACGGACGTTGGCGGGCAGCGCATCGGCAAGACCACGGATCAATGCCGCCGGCTGCACCAGATACCCCTCCTCGGTGAAGAGGCCACAGCGATAATAGTTCGAGCCGATGCGTTCACGCAGCTGTTCGCGATCAAGCAGCTGGTGTGGGATGCCGAGCGCCCGCACGATCTCAAGCATACCCTGAACGACAGCGTCGCCGTGGGCGGTCGCCGCCGACTTGATCCGGCCGCTGCGATGCAGATCGCAATCGATGCCGTACTGCTTGATCAAGGCCACGAGCCAATTGAACCCCTCGGTGCCGTAGCGGTTCACCGCCTCGCTCTTCGCGATCGCACTTTCACTGACGCCGTCAGCGATGTCGCTCGGGCTTATGAAGCCGGAATTGCGGGCCGACGAGCCTTCATTGACGGTGGTGGCTTCGAGCACGACGATGTCGGCATCCGGGTCGAGTTCGGACAGCCGGCGGGCAACCGCGAGGCCGGTGAACCCTGCGCCAACGACTGCATACTTGGCGGCAATTTCGCCGCTAGCGGACGGCTTCGCGCGGCGCGGCGGCAGCATCGCATTCCAGCCGCACGGATCGGGGTAGGATGGATAGGACAAAGAATGCGCGCTCCAGGGTCGTAACTGCTGCGGGGAGCAAGGCTTATCGCTTGGCACGCGCTTCGGGAAGACCAGCAGCGCGGCCAGTCACCGCCCGCTTACAACTGCACACCCTTCATGCCGCCAGCCGGATAGCGCGAACCGGCTGCTGCACCAACCGGCACGGTGCCTGAGATCTCCGCCACCTCCACCGATGACAGCTTGACGTCGAGGGCGCCGAGGTTTTCCTCCAGCCGCTTGAAGTAGCGGGTGCCGGGGATAGCGACGATGTCGTCGCCCTGGGCCAACAGCCAGGCAAGTGTCAACTGCGCCGGGGTGCATGCCTTTCGCGCCGCAATCGCCTCGATCTTGGTCACCAGCGCGCGATTGCGATCAAAATTCTCGGCCTGGAAGCGCGGATGCGCGGCGCGGCGGCCGTCAATGTCGGCGAGGCTCTGAAGCGCGCCGGTCAGGAACCCGCGTCCCAGCGGCGAGTAGGCGACATAGCCGATGCCGAGTTCGCGCGTGGTCTTCAAGGTCGCCTCGGCTTCTGCGCGGTAGAGCAGCGAATACTCGGTCTGCACCGCCGAGATCGGATGCACCGCGTGCGCCCGGCGGATGGTCTCGGGTGCTGCTTCCGACAAGCCGAGAAATCTCACCTTGCCCTGCTCGACCAGACGCTTCATGGCGCCGACCGTATCCTCGATCGCAACCTTTGGATCGACGCGGTGCTGGTAATACAGATCGATCACGTCGACGCCGAGCCGCTTCAGGCTCGCTTCGCAGGCGGCGATCACATACTCCGGCCGGCCGTCGACGCCGTTGGCCGGGCCCTCGCCCTTGATCTGGCCGAACTTGGTCGCTAGCACCACGCGGTCGCGGCAGCCCTTGATGGCGCGACCGACGACTTCCTCGTTATGGCCCCAGCCGTACATGTCGGATGAATCGAGGTGGTCAACGCCAGCGTCCACCGCCTGCCGGATCAGCGTCTCGGATTCGCCATCGTTGGCGGCACCATAGATGCCCGACAGCGACATGCAGCCGAGGCCGATCGTCGAAACCGCAAGACCCTGGGTACCGAGTTTCCTGTGAGCGACTTTCTGCATGATCGGGCGCCTCGGCTTTTGAATTACTGTTGCCGCGACTAGTATCACAACAGGTTGGCGCAGGGACAGCGTACCAATTTCGAGTCACCAATATCGTGCGATGAAACCGCGGCCGGCGAAACCGTCGTACTGTCCCCGAGGCGCCCGATGTAGTGCAGCAGGCGATCAATTCTGGATGCAACCATGCCCAATATCTTCAACCGCCGCGCCGTGCTGCATGGTCTCGGCCTCGCCGCCGCTGGTGGACTTGCTATGCCTTTGACCGCTGCAGCCAACACCGTCTCGACCGGCGCGGCGTCCCTTGTCGCATCGAAGTTCACGGCGCTCGATGGCCGTCGCGTCGGGCTGATCACCAATCATACCGGCCGCGTCGGCGACGAGCATCTGGCCGATCTCCTGAGCCGACAGAGCAAGGTGCGGTTGACTGCAATCCTGGCGCCCGAGCATGGTTTTCGCGGCATGGTAGAAGCCGGTGAGAAAGTCGGCAACGCGCGCGATCCCAACACCGGCGTGGCCGTCCACAGCCTCTACGGCGCGACACGCAAACCAACGGCCGCGATGCTGCGCGATGTCGATTGCCTCGTCTTCGACATCCAGGACGTGGGCGTGCGCTTCTACACTTACATCTCGACCATGGGCCTCGCGATGCAAGCCGCGGCCAGCGCCCGCATGCCCTTCGTCGTGCTCGACCGGCCAAATCCGCTGGGAGGCGACGACGTTTCGGGCTTCGTGATGGAACCGGCGTTCAAGTCGTTCGTCGGACAATATCCGATGCCGATCGTGCACGGTATGACCGTCGGCGAACTCGCGCGCATGATTAAGGGGGAGCGCTGGCTTGCGGGCGTCGAAAAGCTGGACCTCCAGGTCGTGCCGATGCAGGGCTGGCGCCGCTCGATGCGCTGGCCGCAGACGGGGTTGCCGTGGATCGCCACCAGTCCAAACATTCCGACGTTCGAATCCGCGCTTGCCTATCCCGGCATCGGCATCGTCGGTGAGACACTGGTCAACGAAGGGCGCGGCACGCCAATCCCGTTCTCGCAGTTCGGCGCGCCGTGGATCGATGCGCACGCGGTGGCGGGCAAGCTCAACGCGCTGCGACTGCCGGGTGCAAGGTTCGAAGCGACGCAGTACACGCCAAAGTCGATCCCGAACGTTGCAGCCCACCCGCGCTTCGAGGGGCAGCGCATCAACGCTGTACATTTGGCGATAACGGATGTGGCTGCCTACAAGCCGCTGGAAGTCGGCATTCACGCCTTGGCGTTTCTGCGCGATGCGGCCCGCACCGCCAACACACCGCTGCTCGACAAGTTCGACATGTTCCAGAAAATCGCCGGCACCAAGCGTCTGCATCAGATGCTGGAGCAAGGGGCCAGCGGCACGCAGATAACAGCCGCTTGGACTGACGAAGTCGCACGCTTCCGCAAGCAGCGGACGCAATACCTGCTTTACTCGTAAGCACTCAAACTTCGCTGACCTGATGTTTGGCGCGTTCGAGCCACTTCGGCTCGATCTCGACGCCCCAGCCGGGCTCGCTCGGAATTGTCACCTGGCCGTCGCGCACGGCATACGGGTCATTGCGATAGAGGCCATATTGCCAGGGATAGTAGTCGGCCTCCTCGATCGAGAATTCGAGATATTTGCCGGCGTTCGGAATGGCCCCCAGCACGTGCATCGTGAACAGGGTGACGAGACCGAGGTTGGCGCTGTGCGGGGTACACGGCAGGCCGGCAAGCTCGGCCATTTTCGCCACTCGCATGGTGCGAATGATGCCGCCGATGTAGCACACGTCCGGCTGCACGATATCGACCGCTTTCATGTCGATCATGCGCTTCCATACCGGCATGAAGCAATCCTGCTCACCGCCGGTTACGTCAATGTCGAGAGCGTCGCGCACTTCCTTCGTCTGTTCGAGTTCCCAGTAGGGGCAAGGTTCCTCGAAATGCGAAACGCCATTGTCCTGCAGGAGCTTGCCGACCTCGATGGCGCGCTTCGGTGAATAGCAGCTGTTGGCATCGACCAGCAGTGTCGCATCGGGCCCGAGCGCCTTGCGGATGGTGGGTACGATCTCCTCGGTGCGGCCGGGCCACTCGTCCTGGTCATGGCCATACTCGGCGCCGACGCGGAACTTGAAGGCGTCGAAGCCGTGCGCGTCACGCAGGCGCAGGAACCTTGCTGCCTCGTCCTTCGGTGTAATGTCGCGCTTCATCGATGAGGCGTAGGCGCGAAGCTGCTTCGGCTTGCCGCCGAGCAACTCGCAAACGCTCTTGCCCTCGATCTTGCCGCGTAGATCCCATAGCGCGGTCTCGACGCCGCAAGTCGCGCGACAAAGGTAGGAGCCAGGGAACTTGTGCTCCTTCTCCGGAATGCTATCGACCAGCGCCTCGATGGCGTATGCATCGCGGCCGAGCGACCAGGGCGCGACCTGCCGATGCAGAATCTGGCAGGTAATATCAGCGTTGTAGGTCGACACCTGCCCCCAGCCCTGATGTCCGGTATCCGTCGTCACCCGCACGAATCCGACGAACTCAGTGGTGAAGGTCTCGATGCGCTTGATCTTCATGTTGTTCCGCCCGCCGCCCGCGCTAGTGTGATGGAAACCGAGAGTGTGATTGGTATTCAACAGGACGGCAACTGCCGGGGCAGCTTGATGGAATACGACTACATTGTCGTTGGTGCAGGTTCGGCCGGCTGCGTGCTCGCCAACCGGCTGACGGCCAACGGCCGGCACAGCGTGCTGCTGCTGGAAGCCGGCGGCAGCGACCAGCGATTCTGGCTGCAAGTGCCGATCGGCTATGGCATGTCGTTCTTCAATCCGCGCGTCAACTGGATGTACCGCACCGAACCGGAAGCGGCACTGGCTGGGCGATCAGGCTATTGGCCGCGCGGCAAGGTGCTCGGCGGATCGAGCGCGATCAACGCCATGGTGTTCATTCGCGGCCAGCGCTCCGATTTCGACGAGTGGCGGGCGGCCGGCAATCCTGGCTGGGGCTGGGACGACGTGCTGCCCTATTTCAAGAAGCTCGAGGACAACGGCAACGGCGCCGACGAATGGCGCGCGACCGGCGGGCCGATGCACGTGTCAGACGTGTCGCCAGACTTGCATCCCCTGTGCCAGACGTATCTGCGGGCCGGCGAGCAGGCTGGCCTTACCGTCAATCGAGATTTCAACGGCGCGACCGTTGAAGGCGTCGGCCTCTACCAGATCACGACGCTGCAATGGTCGCCGCATGTCGGCCGCCCGCGCTTACCTGCATCCAGCGCGGCGACGGCCGAACCTACGCGTCGAGACGCATGCGCATGCGACCCGCATCACCTTCGCCGGCACACGGGCGACCGGCGTCGAATACCGCCAAGGCGGCGAGATGCGAAGCGCGCGCGCTCGGCGCGAAGTCATACTTGCCGCTGGCTCGATCAATACGCCGCTGTTGCTGCAAGGCTCGGGCGTCGGGCCGGCTGACCTGCTGCGCGACTTCGGCATTGATGTGGTGCGCGACCAGCCAGCCGTCGGCCGCAATCTGCAGGATCACCTGTGCGTCGATCATCTCTACCGCTCGAAGGTGCCGACGCTGAACAACCAACTGCGACCGTTGCTCGGCAAGCTGTGGCACGGCTTCCGGTATGTGGCCTTCCGTCGTGGCCCTTTGAGCCTCAGCGTCAACCAGGGCGGCGCATTCTTTCGCTCGCGACCCGGCCTCGACCGGCCGAACATGCAGCTCTATTTCTCGCCGGTCAGCTACACCAAGGCACAGCCGGGCAAGCGCCAATTGATGAGCCCGGACCCAGAGCCCGGCTTCCTGCTCAGCGTGCAGCCCTGCCGGCCGATGAGCACCGGCCATCTGCACATCCGGTCGGCCGATCCGTTCGACGCGCCGGTGATCGTGCCGAATTCGTTCAGCGCGCCGCAGGATATCGAGGACATGCTGGAGGGCGTGAACTTCATGCGCCGGCTGGCCGCCACGCCGGCACTGTCGGCGATCATCGCCGACGAGATGCTGCCCGGTATCGAGGTGCAATCGCGCGATGCCATGATCGATGACATCCGCCGCCGCGCGGCGACGGTTTACCACCCGGTCAGCACTTGCCGCATGGGACCAGACTCCGCCACGGCCGTCGTCGATCACCGCTTGAAGGCGCATGGACTGCACGGCTTACGCATCGTCGACGCCTCGGTTTTTCCGACGCTGACCTCCGGCAACACCAATGCCCCGGTCATCATGGTTGCCGAGAAGGCGTCCGATCTCATTCTTGACGACGCAGCCAACACCGGTTCAACGTCGTGAGCCCATTGGCGGGCATGGGGGCTCGAAGCACGTGACGACAGCACTGTTCACACCGGACTGCAAACTCGCGCCCTACTGGTGGGATCACGTGCCAAGGCCGACGCTGCCGCCCCAGGCATTGCCAGCGAAGGCCGACGTTATCGTCATCGGCTCGGGCTATACCGGACTGCACGCCGCCTTGCAGACGGCGCGCGGTGGCCGCGACACGGTGGTGATCGATGCCGAGGCGGCCGGCTTCGGCTGCAGTACGCGCAATGGCGGCCAGATCTCGACCAGCATCAAACCCACATATGAGGAGCTTTGCCGGCGCCACGGGCCCGAGCGAGCGTTTGCCATCCTCAAGGAGGGACACGCCTCATTGCGCTGGATAAGCGAGTTCGTCGCGACCGAGAAACTCGATTGCGATTTCGGTGTGGTCGGCCGCTTCCATGCCGCCCACAACGGCGCTGAATTCGCAGCCCTGGCGAAGAAGGTCGCGAGCCAGCCAAAGGGACTTGAAGTCGAGGCCGAGGTTGTGCCGCGAGCAGAACAACGGCGCGAACTCGGCACCGATCTCTATCACGGCGGCGTCGTCTACAAGGCACACGCGTCGATTGATCCGGCACGCTATCATCAGGGATTGCTCGACCTCGTGGTGAAAGCTGGCGCTCGGATCGTCGCCCATTGCCCCGCCACCGCGATCGAAAAGCAGGGCGCAGGCTTCCGCGTGACGACCGCACGCGGCGCCATCGAAGCGCGCAATGTCGTCATCGCGACGAATGGCTATACCGGCAACCTGACGCCGTGGCTGCAGCGCCGGGTTATCCCGATCGGCAGCTACATGATTGCGACCGAGCCGCTGGCGCCTGCCCTGATGGATCGCCTGATGCCGAACAACCGCATCGTCAGCGACACCAAGAAAGTGGTCTATTATTACCGCGCATCGCCCGATCGGAAACGCATCCTGTTCGGTGGCCGCGTGTCGCTTAATGAAACCGACCCAAAGGTCAGCGGCCCGAAGCTGCACGCCGACATGGTGCGGATCTTTCCGGAACTTGCCACGACGCGGATCAGCCATTCTTGGTGTGGCTTCATTGCCTACACCTTCGACGAACTCATGCACGTCGGCCAGTACGACGGCATGCACTACGCGATGGGATATTGTGGCGCCGGCGTCGGCACCGCGAGTTATTTCGGCATGCGCATCGGCCAACAGATCCTGGGCCTGAAGGAAGGCCACACCGCGCTCGATGGCCTGTCGTTCCAGAGCCGGCCACTCTATTACGGCAACCCGTGGTTCCTGGCGCCATCGATCGCATATTACCGCTGGCGTGATCGCCGCGTCACTGCCTGATCACGCGCAAATGGTGTACTCGGGCGTCAATCTGCTGAGCACCTCGCACCCGCCCTCTGTGATCACGATGGTGTGCCCGAGCGACATCGCCAGGTTCTTTGGCGCATCAATCAGGATTGCGTGCAGGAACAGCACCATGCCGGCAACAGCTGGCGTCGGATTGCCCGAGTACAGCATCGGCGGAACGTCCATCCAGGTAGGACGATAGAGTGCGCCAAGCGAGTAACCACAGGCGCTCATGCGGGCATGACCGTAACCGGCAGCATCAAACACGCCTCGATGCGCATCGTCGATCTCGCCGAGCGCATGCCCGGGCCGTGCAGCTTCCGTCATGGCTGCCAGCGCGTCCCTGGTGATCTCAAACATCCGCATTTGGGTATCGTTGCCCGCGCCGATGGCGACAGTGCGCATCAGGCATGCCGAATAGCGCCGATAGCTGCCGGCGAATTCCAGCGTTAACTGATCGACCGGATCGAGGTGGCGAAAGCCAGTCGCACTGCGGATCAACAACGCCCTATCACCCGAGCCGAGCACCGGACCCGACGGTGGCGGGTCGCCACCGCCGGCCAGAATCGGCACCGACCCTGCGGCCGCGATATCGCCCTCGAACGCACCTGGTCCAGACGCAGCCAGCATTGCTTCAAGTGATTGATCGGCAAGCTCGGCTGCGCGCCGTACGTAGGCGATTTCAGCTGGCGATTTCACCAATCTCAATTGCCGAACCACGTGCGACGCATCGACGAGATCACACCAGCCGGCAAGCCGTTGCCGCACAAGCTCGTATTTGTCCGCGGTGAGGCCAAACGTGCGCATCTCGACGCCGACCCGGGCGCCTTTCAGCCCCTTTTCGGCAAGGATCGACTGCAGATCACTGGAGGGATCGTCGCCTTGCCTGTCATACCAGATGCGCACATCCTCAACGATCGAAGTGCGGCGGGCCTGCTCAAGATCGGGCCGGCGGGTCAACAGCGTGATCGGATTTTCATCAGCTGTCAGAACCATGCACTGGAAGAACACGAAACCACTGGTATCGTAGCCGGTCAGATAATAGTGACTTTCCGGCGCAAACAGCAGAACCGCCGCAAGATCCTCCCGTCGCAAGGCGGATCTTGCAGCGGCGATCCGGCTGTCGAATTCCGAACGTTCAAAGTGCAGCGCCATGGTGCTCCCCACCGGTCGATTTCGCCCGCATCGTAACGCCAGTTCAAAGCACGAGGCCAGAAACTTTGGGCTGTCGCATGGCGCTTGACATTCCAAGCCGCTAGGGCTCGAAATGACTGCAAGTCACGAAGGGGCACCCATTCAAAGCAGTAGTTCGGCAGTCGAAACGGTTGGGCGTAGACGGAGAAAATGCAATGAAGAAGCTTTGGCTTGGAGTTCTGGCGGCGGGTTGCGCTACGGCATTGTTCGAAGCGCCATCAGCAGTCGCTCAAGACAAGAAAGTACTGACCATATCGTCGTGGGGCGGCGCGTTCCAGAAAGCGCAGAAGGAGGCCTGGTTCGGCATCGTCGAGAAAGAACTCGGCGTTACCATCAAGGAAGATACCACCTCCGGCGTCGCCGACGTTCGCGCGCAAGTCGCGTCCGGCAAACCGACCTGGGATCTGTCGACGCAGGGCGCCTATAGCTGTGCGCTGCTGGAGAAGGAGGGCAAGCTCGAGAAGCTGGACGAGGCCACACTCAAGATCGCGGCCGATGTGCCGGCCGACTTGCGCACGGAATATTGGGTTTCGCAGATTGTCTACTCGACGGCGATTGGCTGGCGCGAAAAGGCATATGGCGACAAGAAGCCGACCGGCTGGGCAGCGTTCTGGGACGTCAAGAATTTCCCCGGCCAGAGATCGCTGCGCCGCCATCCGATCTATGCCCTCGAAATGGCGCTGATCGCCGACGGCGTGCCGATGGACAAGCTCTATCCGCTCGATGTCGATCGCGCCTTCAAGAAACTCGAAGAGATCAAGCCGCACGTGCTGGTGTGGTGGAACTCGGGCGCCCAATCGGCGCAGGTTTTGAAGGACGGTGAGGTCGACATGGTGGTCGCCTGGAACGGCCGTATTCAGGCCCTGCAGAACGAGCCGGAGGGCAAGGGCGGCAAGATCGGAGTGACCTTCGACCAGCAAATGCTGGTGTCGGACTGCTGGTTGATCCCGAAGGGCGCTCCGAACAAGGATCTTGCGATGAAGGCGATGCAGATCATGCTGCGTCCCGAAGTCAACGCCCGGATCTCGTTGTTCATCAACTACGCACCATCGAACGGCAAGAGCTACGGCACAGGTGTCATCCCAGCCGAGAAGTTGCCCGGCCTGCCGAACTCACCGGAGAACGTCAAGAAGGGCTTCGTCCACTCCAACGACTGGTGGGTCAAGAACGCCGACGAGATGGTGAAGCGCTTTGATGCGTTCCTGCAGAAGTAATATCTATTCGACCATGCAGTGCGGAGCGCGATGTTCCGCACTGTGCTTGTGTTCAAGCGGGAGGTTGCCATAGCAAGTTCGGCGCACGAGACGGGCACGGCGATTTCGTTGCCGATCTCGATCCGCAATGTCCGCAAGCGTTACGGCGACTTCGCCGCGCTCGACGACGTCAGCCTGGAGATCGCCAGCGGCGAATTCCTCACATTGCTGGGGCCGTCGGGATCGGGCAAAACGACCTTGCTCATGGTGCTGGCGGGCTTCGTGCGACCCGACAACGGCGAGACGCGTTTCGGAGATCACAACGTTTCATTGTTGCCGCCGCACAAGCGCAATGTCGGCATGGTGTTCCAGAATTACGCTCTGTTCCCGCACATGACGGTGGCCGGCAACGTTGCCTACCCGCTGCGCCTGCGTGGCGTCGCCAAGATGGATATCGCCGATCGCGTCGCCAAGGTTCTCGATATGGTGCAGTTATCGGGTCTCGGCGACCGACAGATCGACCAGTTGTCCGGTGGCCAGCGCCAGCGCGTCGCACTCGCCCGCGCCATCGTATTCGAGCCGCGCATCCTGCTGATGGACGAGCCGCTGTCGGCGCTCGACAAGAAGTTGCGCGAGCAGATGCAGATCGAGGTCCGCCACCTGCACCAACGCCTCGGCATGACCACGGTCTACGTCACCCACGATCAGCGTGAGGCACTGACGATGTCGGACCGCATCGCCGTCATCGACAAGGGCCGCTTCCGCCAGATCGGCAAGCCGCGCGATATCTACGAGCGGCCGGAAAGCCGCTTCATCGCCGAATTCATCGGCGAGTCTCATTTCCTGCCGGTCACCGTGCGCGACGGTTCAGCCTTCCTCGGTGGCACTGAGCTGCGCATGACGGAGGCGCCGCACGACAATGCCGCATCGCAGTTCCTCGTCGTGCGCCCGGAAAAAATCAGGTGGGCCACGACGACCGATGATGCCGCACTCAACACTTTCGCGGGCACGGTCAAGGAACTGGTCTATCAGGGCGAAAGCCTGTTGCTCTACGTCACGCTCGCTGATGGGCAGGAAATTGCGGTCCGACAGACATCGAGCAACGCGACGGCACCACCTTCCGTTGGCGCCACCGTCCGGCTCGGCTTGAGCGCGTCGGATACGATCGTCGTGCCGGCGGGGGCCATATGACGAACCCCACAGGCAATGCGGAGCAACTGCGGGCTCAGGCGCGCAGCGAGAACTTGGCGCTTGGGAGCCTCGCCGCTCCAGGTCTCGCATTGATCACATTGATCGTGTTGATACCGATCGCCTGGCTGTTCTGGCTATCGGTGCGTGATGCACAAGGTTTCACTCTCGCGCACTACGTCCGCCTGTTCCACCCTTCCTACCTGCTGACGCTGCAGACCACTTTCGAGCTGTCGTTTCTGGTCACCGGCATCTGTGTTCTGCTCGGCTATCCGCTGGCATACGTCATCGCCCAGGCGAAGGGGCGCATGGCCGCGATCCTGCTGATGCTGGTGATGTTCCCGATCTGGACGTCGCTCTTGGTGCGCTGCTACGCATGGCTGGTGCTGTTGCAGCGGCGCGGGTTGGTCAACACCTGGCTAACCGATCTCGGTTTGATCGAGACGCCCTTGCGGTTGATGCACAATTTCACCGGCACGACCATCGGCATGGTGCACATCATGCTGCCGTTCATGGTTCTGCCACTGTATGGTTCGATGCGGGCGATCAGCTCGGACTATGTTCGCGCGGCATCCAGCCTCGGAGCCTCTCCAATCAAGGCCTTTTGGCAAGTTTTCGTGCCGCTTTCGCTGCCTGGACTCGCCGCCGGTATCATCATCGTTTTCGTGTTGTGCCTGGGCTTCTACGTCACGCCGGCGCTTCTTGGTGGTGGCCGCGTCATGATGTGGTCAATGCAGATCGAGCGGAACGTCACATATCATGCCGACTGGGGAGCGGCGAGCGCGCTAGGCGTGGTGTTACTGATGATGACGCTAGGTATACTGTGGATGATGGGCCGGGTGGTCGGCTTCGATAAGATCGTGGGAACCAAATAGTGCTGAGCCGCGCCGCCACTGAGACCCAGATCACCCATGGCCGGCGGCTGTGGCTCTACGTGCTCGTCGCCTTGATCGTATCGTTCCTTATTGCGCCCAGCCTGCTGGTGATCCCGATCAGCTTCTCCGCCGACCGTTATCTTGCGTTCCCCCCGTCGGGCTGGTCGACGCGCTGGTACGAAGCCTATTTCGGGGCCATCGAGTGGCGAGACGCGACCTATGTGTCGCTCGTCGCGGCATTTCTGACCATGCTGTTATCGACAACGCTCGGCACACTCGCCGCCTATGGCATGCACACCGTCCGCAGCCGGCTCGCCAGTCTCGTCTACGTCGCATTCATGCTGCCGCTGATCGTGCCGGGCATCCTCGTCGCGATCGGCATTTTTCTGCTCTATGCCCAAATCGGACTCAACAATTCGATGACCGGTATCGTGCTGGCACATTCGGTGATGGCGATTCCTCTGGTGGTGATCACCGTGGCATCGAGCCTCAAGAGTTATGATATGAACCAGGAACTGGCGGCGCGCAGCCTCGGGGCCAGCCGGCCTTGGGCGTTCTTGACGATCACGCTGCCGCAAATCAAGATTTCGGTCATTTCCGGCGCGCTGCTCGCTTTCATCACCTCGCTCGATGAAGTCGTCATATCGCTGTTCATCGCCGGCGGCGAATACGCGACCCTGACCAAGCGCATGTTCAACGCGCTGCGCGACGAAATCGACCCTACCATCGCCGCGATTTCGACCCTGCTGATCCTGATTTCGGTCGTGCTGATGGGAATGACACAGTTCCTGCAACGGGGCAGTGAACGGCGGGGGTAAATTCATCAGTTGGGAGTTCGGGGTATGAGCGAAAATCGCGAACAACTGTTGCGGTGGATCGACGAGGATCGCGACGAGTTAATCGAATTCCTGCGCGGCTTCGTGCGTGCGAAGAGCCCCAATCCACCCGGCGATACGCTGGTGGTCGCCGATTACATCAAGGCCTACCTGAAACGCCAAGGCATCGACTTCCGCATCATCTCACCGCACCCCGAGATGCCCAACATCGTCGCGAGCTTCGATGGTGCCAAGCCCGGCAAGCACCTCGTTCTGAACGGCCATATCGACGTTTTCCCGGTTGCCGACGATGGGCTCGGCTGGAGCCGTGATCCCTGGGGCGGCGAGTTGATCGACAACAAGATCTACGGTCGCGGCGTCGCCGATATGAAGTGCGGCACCACCGCCTCGATCTTCACCTACATTTATCTGAACCGCATCAAGCAGCGCCTCAACGGCCGGCTGACCCTGACCGCCGTGTCCGACGAGGAAACCTTCGGCCCCTACGGCGCCCGCTACCTTATGGAGCACCATCCCGAAGTGCACGGCGACGCCTTGCTGAACGGCGAGCCGTCGAGCCCATACAGCGTTCGCTTTGGCGAGAAAGGCCCGTTGTGGCTTGAGTTCACGGTGCAGACCGCCGGTGCACATGGCGCTTATACGCACGCGACGAAGAGTTCGACCAAGATCGCCATGGCGCTCGCCGCCGAACTCGAAACTCTGATCGATATCGAGCCGGAGTTGTCCGACAATATCAACAGTGCGATCGATGCCGGACGCGCCACGATGGACCGCGCGATGGGCGAGGGTGCCGGCGCCATCGTTGACAAGGTGACGCTGAACATCGGCACCATCAAGGGCGGCGTGAAGGTCAACATGGTGCCGTCAAGCGCCGTGTTCGAAGCCGATATTCGCCTGCCGGTCGGCGTCAGCCGCGAACGCGTGCTGGCTGCAGTCGAGAAAATCATCACGAAGTATCCGGATGTGGCGATGAAGGAAACCAACTGCAACCTCCCATCCTGGGTCGACCCTCAATGTGACATCATCCAGATCGTGCAGGATACGGTTCAGGATCTGCGCGGCTTCCGCCCGACTCCGATCGTCAGCCTCGGCGGTACCGATGCGCGGCTGTGGCGCTATCGGAACATCCCGACCTGCGTCTATGGCCCGTTCCCCTACGGCATGGGATCGTTCGACGAATACGTCGACGTCGAGGATTTCCTGCACATCGTGCGTACACACGTGCTGGCATCATACGCCTACATGACGCGCAACTGAACGACCGAGCGAGGCTATACAGCGCGTCCAGCTAGCAATCCTTCATACACCGCCTCCTCGGCGGAACGCGGCGAGAGGCAGTCACCGGCGAGATGCATCGGAATGCCTATCCCGATCCCGGCGAGTTCGGCCTCGAGCGTCGTCGCCGGAGTGTGGCCGAACGCCAAGACGACGGTGTCAACCGCCTCGCAGACGATCGGCTTGCCGGAGACGATATGCGTCAGGTAGGCGGTGTCTCGGTCAACGCCGTAGAGCCGGGCGTAGGGAATGATTTCGACGCCGAGTTCATGCAGTTTCACAGCCCACAGGTCGCGCAGGTACATCTGCAGGTTCTGCCCGGCATGGAGGCCGTTGACCGCGAGACGCACATGCCTGCCATCACGCGCCAGCTTCTCCGCAAGACCCATCCCAACCCAATCGCAGCGCCAGTCGGCAACCAGCACGCGCGATCCCGGATTGGCCTTGGCGGTCAACACGTCCCAGGCTTCGACAACGTGGCCGTCGGCGCGGCCTTCGATCGGCGGCGCATACGGCGTCGCGCCTGTGGCGACGATGATGGCTTCCGGCTTTAGCGTCGCCACCAACATCGCATCGACTGCTGTGTTCAGCCGCACTTCAACGCCCGCCTTGCCCAGTTCATATTCGAGATTGGTGACAAGCCCGCCGAACTCGGCGCGATCAGGCAGCAATTGGGCGAGCAGGGCCTGCCCGCCGAGCCGACGACTGGCTTCGCACAGGATCACCTCGTGGCCGCGCTCGGCGGCGGTGACGGCTGCCTTCATACCAGCGGGGCCACCACCGGCGACAAGCACGCGATTGCGGCGCGCAATCGGCGGCGGCGCGCCTAGCTTCAACTCGCGGCCAGTCATCGGGTTCTGAATGCAGGAGATCGGATAGCCCTGGTGATAGTGACCGATGCACGCCTGATTGCAGCCAATGCAAGCGCGGATATCGTCGAGCCGGCCGGCCTTGGCCTTGTTTGCCATTTCGGGATCGGAGATCATCGCCCGCGTCATGCCGCACATATCGGCGTGGCCGTCGATGAGGATCTGCTCGGCGATCTGCGGTTGATTGATCCGGCCTGCGACGAACACAGGCAATCCGACCGCCGCGCGAAGCGTGCCAGCCTGCGGCGCGACATAGCCGGTCGCAACCTCCATTGGCGGCACCACGTGGATCGAGCCGCCGAGACCGGCCATCGAACCAGTGGTCACATTGACGTAGTCGAGCGCACCGCGACGTTTAAGCTCCTGGCACGCGGCGATCGTGTCGGCGGCTTCGAGCCCACCTGCTTCCAGTTCCTCGATCGAAGTTCGCATACCGACGACGAGATCGTCACCCACCTGCTTTCGTACGGTCGCAAGGCAATCGGCGAGAAATCGCAAACGATTTTCGGGACTGCCGCCATATTGATCCGTCCGCAGATTCACAGTCGGACTGAGAAACTGGGCAAACAGCAGACCATGGCTCGCCACAAGTTCAATGCCGTCGAGACCAGCTTCGGCGAAGCGACGAGCGGCATCACCGCATGTCTCCACCAGCTCTTCGATCAACGCCACCGGCATTTCGCGCGGCATGGTGTGGAAGCGGTTGTCCGGCACGGCCGACGGCGCATACGCGATGCCGCGCAAGCCGTCGCTCATGCGCTTCGACACGCGCCCCGAGTGTGACAACTGACCGAAGATCTTGGCGCCATGCCGGTGCACCGCCGTCGCCAACCGCCGATAGCCTGGAATGCAGTCATCGTGGTCGACCCTAAGTTCGGGTGACTCGGTGAACGAGGTCTCATGGAAGCGCGCCGCCTCGATGATGATCAGCCCTGCGCCGCCGCGCGCCCGCGCCTCGTGGTAGGCAACCATGTCATCCGATGGCAGGCCGCCGGCTGCCAGATAGGTCTGGTGCCCCGTCGACAGGATGCGGTTGCGGATCTCGGTTCGCCGCAGTGTGAGCGTCGAGAACAAGTGCTTGAAGCGTTGCATCGCGCCACCTGGCATATGACATCAGTATCAACCGTCGCCGGCAGCATGTCCGTCCCGAGTTGGTCACGCAAGCGCAGATGCCCGACGCGGCTCTGCAATCCAGATCGACGGAGCCACTGCGAATGCATGGCTCGGGAATGGCGTCACCGAAGGCGGCATCCTATGCTTACGCATTTACTGACATCCGGGGAGTTCGCATGACCATCACGCGCATCGCCAATGCCGAAGTCGTCGTAGCCTACGACGCCGACGCTGAAACCCATGTCTATCGGCGGGACTGCGACGTTGTATTCGATGAAGCCCGACTGCTGCATATGGGTGAGGGATATGCCGGCACCGCCGACGTGACATTGAACGGTCGCGGGCTGATGGCGATGCCCGGCCTCGTCAACGTGCATTCGCATCCGTCGAGCGAGCCCGGCAACAAGGGAGTAACCGACGAGGTTGGCTCGCCGAAATTATACAATTCGTCTCTCTATGAGTACCTGGGGCTGCTCCGGGCCGATGCCGAAGGCATTCCGCACCTCAATCACACCGCATGGTCGGAACTGCTGATGTCGGGAGTGACGACACTGGTCGACCTCTCGTTTCCGAGCGATGGCTGGATCGATCGAGCCGCCGCGTCCGGCATGCGCTTGGTGCTCGCCCCCATGTTCCGCAATGGCCGCTGGTTCACGCGTAACGGCTACGTCGTCGAATACGAGCTCGACGACCTAGCCGGGCGCAAGGCCATGACGGAAGCGTTGGCAATCATCGACGCAGCGGTCGCACATCCCAGCGGTCGACTTAGCGGCCTCGTTTGTCCGGCTCAGATCGACACCTGCACCGAAGAATTGATCCGTGCCTCGGTGGCGGCCGCCAACGAGCGCAACCTGCCAATCCAGATCCACTGCGCCCAGTCGATCACCGAATTCAACGAAATGGTGCGACGGACGGGATTGACCGCCGTGCAATGGCTCGACCAGCTCGGCTTTCTCGGACCGAATGCCTCGATCGCGCACGGCATTTTCCTCGACCATCATCCGTGGGTGAGATGGCCGACGCGCACCGACCTGCAGAGGCTGGCCGAGACTGGAACGTCGCTTGCACACTGCCCAACCGTGTTCGCCCGTCGCGGCATCACTTTGCGCGACCTCGGCAGCTATCTGCGTGGCGGTGTGAACGTCGGCATCGGCACCGATACGTATCCGCACAACATGCTGGAAGAGATCCGCAACGCCGGCATGTTTGCGCGCATCACCGCCGAGACGCATGAGAACGTGACGTCCGGGGATCTGTTCCGCTGCGCCACCCTCGGCGGCGCGAAACTGCTCGGGCGCACCGACATCGGCCGGCTGGCGGTCGGCGCCAAACCCGACGTCGTGCTGATCGATCTGACGCACCCGATGATGCAGCCCCGCCGCGAACCCTTGCGCAGCCTAATCCATGCCGCAGCCGAGCGCGCTGTCCGCCATGTGTTCGTCGCCGGCCGACAAGTCGTGAAGGACGGGCGAGTGCTGACCATGGATTATGCCGCGGCGGCCGCAGGGGTGAACGCCGCCCAGGCCCGCGCCTTGGCCAAGGCGTCGTCGCTCGATTGGGCCGGCCGTAGCATCGACGAGTTGTCGCCGCCAGCATTTCGCCATGTTGGATCGAACATGCCCTGAAGCACGGACCCCGTTCCCGGCTTCCTGCAACATATCAGGCGGCCCGCAATTTGGCACTTGGCGCGCCTGGGGATATAGTAGCCCCAGGCGTCAACACAGTCGCACCGGTGAGGAATCCCATGGACAAGCCCGTCATCTCCCTTCTTCGCAAGCAGTGCTACGTCGATGGCCAGTGGGTCGGCGAACCGGCACTCCCCGTCACCAATCCGGCGACCGGGGCCGAAATCGCCAAGGTGCCGATGACCGACACCAAGGGCACCCGGGCCGCGATCGAGGCCGCCGAGCGCGCCTTGCCGGCGTGGTCAAAAATGCTCGCCAAGGATCGCTCGAAGATCCTGCGTAAATGGTTCGATCTGCAGATCGAATTCGCCGATGAGCTTGCACTGCTGATGACGCTCGAACAGGGCAAGCCTCTGGCCGAGGCCAAGGGCGAGGTGATCTATGCGGCATCGTTCGTGGAGTATTTCGCCGAGGAAGCGAAGCGAATCTACGGCGAGACGATCCCCACTCCCAAGGCGGATGCGCGGGTCGTGTGCATCAAGCAGCCGATTGGCGTCGTCGCGGCGATCACGCCATGGAACTTCCCCGCAGCGATGATCACCCGCAAGGTCGGCCCAGCGCTCGCGGTTGGCTGCACCGTCGTCTGCAAACCGGCATCCGAGACTCCGCTGACGGCGCTCGCGCTCGCCGAACTTGGCGCCCGTGCCGGCATCCCCAAAGGCGTCTTCAACGTCATCACCGGCAAGGCAAGTGTGATCGGGGCTGAGCTGACATCGAGCCCAGTCGTGCGCATGCTCACCTTCACGGGTTCGACCGAGATCGGCAAGGTGCTGATCGAGCAATGCGCCAAGACGGTCAAGAAGGTCGGCATGGAACTCGGCGGCAACGCGCCGTTCATCGTGTTCGATGACGCCGATCTCGACAAGGCGGTGCAGGGCGCGATGGCGTCCAAATATCGCAATGCAGGCCAGACCTGCGTTTGTGCCAACCGCATATACGTCCAGGACGGCGTGTATGAGAAGTTTGCCGAGAAGCTCGCCGTCGAGGTCAAGAAGCTGAAGGTCGGCAGCGGCGTCGAGACCGGTGTCACCACCGGCCCGCTGATCAACAAGGCGGCAATTTCAAAGGTCGAGGAGCATATCGAAGACGCCCTTTCGAAGGGCGCGAAGATCCTGGTCGGCGGCAAGCGGCACAAACTTGGCGGCAGCTTTTTCGAACCGACGATCCTCACCGGCATCACCCAGGACATGAAAGTTGCCCGCGAGGAGACGTTCGGGCCGGTGGCGCCGCTGTTCCGCTTCAAGACCGAGGAAGAGGTAATCAAACAAGCGAACGATACCGAATTCGGTCTCGCCGCCTACTTCTACTCCCGTGACATCGGTCGCGTGTGGCGCGTCGGCGAAGCACTCGAATACGGCATCATCGGCATCAACGAGGGCATAATCTCGTCCGAGGTCGTACCCTTCGGGGGCATGAAGGAGAGCGGCCTTGGCCGCGAGGGTTCGCATCACGGCGTCGAGGAGTTCCTAGAGATCAAGTACATGCTGATGGGCGGAATCTGATTATACGGCACAATCTGCCGCATCCCATCGTTCAATAACTCGGCCCTTTTGCAGAACCGTCATCTGGGCTATATCGGCGCACGGCCCTGGTTCGCGCACCGACGTGCGCACCGGGGCCGTGGCATGAAAAGGAGCCTGAAATGGCAAATGTGGTCGTGGTCGGCGCTCAGTGGGGCGACGAAGGCAAAGGCAAGATCGTCGACTGGCTGTCGGAGCGCGCCGATATCGTCGTGCGCTACCAGGGCGGCCACAATGCCGGCCATACCCTCGTGATCAACGGCGAAACCTACAAATTGTCGCTTCTGCCTTCGGGTGTCGTTCGCCCCGGCAAGCTCGGCGTGATCGGCAACGGCGTCGTCATCGACCCCTGGGCGCTCGGCGACGAAATCGGCCGCCTGGCCAAGCAGGGCGTGAAAATCACCCGTGACAACTTGCGCATAGCGGAAAACGCCACGCTCATTCTGCCGCTGCACCGCGAACTCGATCAGATGCGCGAGACCGCCGCCGGCGATGGCAAGATCGGCACCACCGGCCGCGGCATCGGCCCGGCCTACGAGGACAAGGTCGGCCGTCGCGCCATTCGCGTGCAGGACTTGAAGAATCTCGACACGCTCGGTCCCAAGGTCGACCGTATCCTGGCCCATCACAATGCGCTGCGCCGCGGCCTCAGCCAACCGGAAGTCTCGAAAGAGACGCTGATGGCGGAGCTGATCGAGGTGGCGCCGAAGATCCTCCCCTTCATGGACGTGACCTGGGATCTGCTCGACCGTGCCCGCAAGGGTGGCAAGCGCATTCTGTTCGAAGGTGCGCAAGGCGCGCTGCTCGACGTCGACCACGGCACGTACCCGTTCGTCACCTCGTCGAATACGGTCGCGGCTCAAGCCGCAACTGGCTCCGGCGTCGGCCCCGGCGTACTCGGCCACATCCTCGGCATCGCCAAGGCCTATACCACGCGCGTCGGCTCGGGGCCGTTCCCGACCGAATTGATGGACGACACCGGCGAACTGCTCGGCAAAAAGGGCCATGAGTTCGGCGTCGTCACCGGCCGCAAGCGGCGCTGCGGCTGGTTCGATGCCTGTCTCGTGCGCCAGACCATCAAGGTCACCGGCATCAACGGCATCGCGTTGACCAAGCTCGACGTGCTCGACGGCTTCCCGGAACTGAAAGTCTCGGTCGGGTACATGCTCGACGGCGAGCGCATCGACCGCCTGCCGGCCGGCCACAATGCGCAGGCCCGCGTAAAGCCAATCTACCAGACCTTCGAGGGCTGGACCCAGTCGACGCGTGGTGCCCGTAGCTGGAGCCAGTTACCAGCCCAGGCAGTGAAGTACGTCAAAACCATCGAGGAACTAATCGAGTGTCCGGTGACGTTGCTCTCGACCTCGCCAGAACGCGACGACACCATCCTGATGCGCGACCCATTCCAGGATTGATATGACGCCAACGCCGGCGGCAAGGCCGACCGCCGGCCAACTCACGCGATTGCTGGCGGCGCTCGTCGCCATGAGTTGCCTCAGCCAGTTCTATCGCGTCTCGAATGGCGTGATCGCGCCGGAACTGATGCGCGATCTCAGCATGTCACCGCAGCAACTCGGGTTTGCCGGCGGCGCGTTTTTCATCACGTTGCTGCTGGCACAGATCCCTGTCGGTATCTGGTTTGACCGTTATGGCGCGCGGATAACACTGACACTGCTGTCCGTTTTCGCGGTGGCCGGTGCCGTTATGGTATCGCGCGCCACCACACCGGGAGAACTGATCTTCGCACGCACCGTGATCGGCCTGGGCTGTGCCGCGAATTTCATGGCACTGGTTTTCGTGCTCTCCCGGTGGGTTGAGCCGGCTCGCTACACCACCGTACTCAGCTGGGGCTTTGCTCTGAGCAACATCGGCACCATCGCGGCTGCCACGCCGCTGGCCTGGGCCAGCAACACATTCGGCTGGCGCAACACCTTCCTGCTGCTCGGCGTGGTTTCCGCAATGGGTGCGATGACTTTCTGGACTGTCGTGCGCGACCGGCCACCCTACTCAACGGAGCCCGCCAGCACACCCGAGCCGATGCGCGACGGTGTTGGCAGGCCTGCTGACAGTGTGGCGGACGCCTGGACTTGGTCCGGTGCTTGGCGATGCACACGTTTGCCTACGCTACGCAGTTGACTGTACTCGGCATTTGGGCCGGCCCCTATCTCTACGACGTCTATCCAGCTGGATGGCATCGCGCGCGGCAATATCCTGCTCATAATGGGGCTGGCACAGATCGCGGGCGTATTCTCCTACGGACCGCTCGACCGCCTGGTTGGATCACGCAAGAAGGTGGTGATCGCTGGCGCTTCGCTCACCATCGTGACTTTGATCGCGCTGGCCTCGATCGCCAAACCACCCTTGCTGCTGGCAGTCATACTGCTCAATCTGGTGACATTCGTCGCCTCCTATGGCGTCGTGATCGTCAGCCAGGGGCGCGCCCTGTTCCCATTGAATTTGGCCGGTCGCGGCGCGACCACCGTCAACATGGCGCAGCTTTTGGGTTTGATGGGCTTGCCAATCCTGACCGGCCTCATCATTGGGCAATTTCCGCCCGTCGGCGGCTTCGTGCCGGAGATCGCATATCGCGCGGCATTCACGGCACTTGCGATCGGCAACCTGTGTGGACTGCTGATCTACCTGCGCTCGCCCGACAGTCGGCCGTAATTCAAAGCGCAGTGACCAGCCCATGATATTCAGCCAACGCACCGGACACCAGTTCGGCTGCCAGGATGCGCGCCGGATCGGCCGGACCCGGCAGCAGGATTTGCCCCGGCGGCACGACACTGAAGCCGAAGCGCTCATAATAGGCCTTGTCACCGACCAGTAGCGACAGTCGCATGCCAGCCTTGCGGGCATTGTCCAGCCCTTCGGCAACCAGTCGGCGGCCGAAACCCTGCCCGGCGAACTCCGGCGCCACCGCGAGCGGCCCCAGCAGCAATCCACCCGGCTGGCCGCCGATCGCGACCTCGGTGAAACGGATAGTGGCGATCAGCGTGTCGCCGCTTACCGCCACAAGGCAGAACCGGGAAATCAGCGGTTGGCCATCGCGGATGCGATAAGCCGTGCGCGTGAACCGTCCCGGACCGAAGGCGCGGGGCTGCAGGGCTATGATGGCGGGCAGGTCAGCCGGCGTGGCGGGCCGGACGATAACGTCAAGGGACATGACGGCGCTTTCTCTCAAGATGACATGCGGACAGGGCGGCCGGCGCTCAAATCGCGCCCGCTCGTCGTCGCAGCATCAGGAGAAGCCCATGTGTCATGCGAAACCCGCTACCATGCGGTCAACGCGCGGTCCAGGGCCACCGCCACCAGCTGGTTACCAATGCAGATTTGGCCTGGTGCCTTGCAGAATTTCAGCGATCCGCGCTCGCGTCGCGGCCGTCGTGCCATCGGGCAGGCCGTCACGGTGGAAGAAGCCCTGCTCCGCGATCTCCGCATTTGGTTTCGGCATCACCGGCTGGCGCCACTCGCGCACCACGAACAGCGCGATATGATCGCCGGGAAAGGCCGCGAAATTGGCATAGATGCCGAGCAACTTCGGCTCGCCGACGATCTCGATGCCGGCTTCCTCGTGCAGTTCCCGGCGCAAGGCGAGTTCGATCGTCTCGTTCTTCTCGACCCCACCACCAGGAAAATGCCAGCCCGGCCGATAGCCGTGACGCACAAGCAGAATTCGGCTCTGATCGTCGATGACGGCCCCCTGGGCGCCGAGCGTCAATCCGCGGGACAACCGCCAATAGCGCTGCAAGACCCTCGCAATCATTGGACGTTTGGCCAAATTCAACGCTCCGAATCGTGTCAGCCTGCCAACTATGGTGTATCACCGCGCGAAGTCGATCCAACACACCTGCAGGTCCATAAGTCTGAATGCCCGACACGGTTACCATCGCGCATCTGTCCGACGTCCACTTGAGCCCGGTTCGCGGCTTCACGCCCGGCCACTGGAATGCCAAGCGTGGCCTCGGCTTCATCAACTGGCACCGCAAGCGCCGGCATGTGCATATGCGCGCCGTGGCCGACCGCATCGTAGCCGATCTCAAGTCGCACCGACCTGATCATATCGCGCTCACCGGCGACCTGATCAATATCGGTCTGCCGACCGAGTACAACGCAGCAGCCCATTGGCTGGCAAGTGTCGGTGCGCCAACACACGTTTCGTTGGTGCCCGGCAACCACGACATATACTGTCGGCTCGGCCGCGATCCCGGCATCGGCCGCTGGCAGGCTTACATGACCTCGGACGACTGGGGCCGGCAGGCGGGCGGCGGCGAAGCAACTGGCTTTCCATACGTGCGCCGGGTTGGACCGGTGGCGATCGTCGGCCTGTGCTCTGCCGTCGAGACCGCACCTGGCATGGCTACCGGTCGGCTTGGGCCAGAACAAATTGCCGCCGCCCAACGCATTCTCGCCCGATTGGCAGCTGAGCCCGTTTTCCGACTGGTGCTGCTTCATCACCCGCCACTGCCCGGCCAGACCCGCCCCCGGCACGAATTGACCGATGCCGCAGCCTTTGCCGGAATGCTTTCAAGCTCGTGTGCCAACCTCGTGTTGCATGGCCACACTCACCTGCCGACATACGTCTCCATGCCGCGCAACGGCCAGCCACTGCACGTCCTCGGCGTGCCTTCGGCTTCCGCCGGCAGCCGGCGCGGGCATGACCCATTGGCCCAGTACAGCCTGCTCCGTATTGACCGACGGGGCGACGGCTGGCAGGTCGCATTGACCCGCCGCGGGCTTTGCGACCCGGATGGGGCCGTTGTCGAAATCGAACGCGTCCTGCTCGCATGAGCTTTCCGCAACCTTGGGCGCGAAAAATTCGCGACCACCCCTGCGACAACTCGTGCCATAAGTTCGGTTCGCAACCAGGAGTTCACGCGCCGTGAGCCAGACCGACCATGCCCACCGCCACCAGAACCCAGTTGCCCGTCTGGGCAGTGGTGCTCGCCGCCGGCGGCATCGTCGGTGTCGCCATGGGTCTGCGGCAGGTGATGGGGCTCTACCTGAAACCCATGACGATGGATCTTGGAGTGGGTCGCGAAGCCTTTTCCACGGCAATGGCGGTCGCCAACCTCGTTTGGGGCATCGGTGCGGTGTTCTCAGGCGCGATCGCGGACAAGTACGGCGCTGGCCGGGTGATCGTCGTCAGCGCGCTCGCCACCATGGCGGGGCTCTATCTGATGTATGCCGCCAAGACCGGCATGGACCTGCTGATCAGCGGCATCCTGCTCGGCCTCGGCGTCAGCGGCACCGGTGTGCCCGCGCTGGTCGGTGCGGTGGGCCGCGCGGTCCCGCCGGAGAAACGCACGCAGGCGATTGCCTCACTCGGCATGGCGGCCGGCATCGGCGGCTTCATTGCATTCCCTTACGCGCACCTTCTGATCGAGGCCTACGGTTGGAAGGCCAGCCTGCTGACGTTGATGACGACCGCCACTTTGATGCTGCCGCTCGCCTATGTCATGTCCGGCAAGCCACAGACACAGGTCGCAACGGCCAAGCCGCAGACATTGATGGAAGCCTTCAGCGAGGCATTCTCGCACCCGAGTTTCTGGCTGTTGACCGCCGGATTCTTCGTCTGCGGCTTCCACGTCGCCTTTTATTCGGTGCATCTGCCGGCGTTCGTCGCCGACAAAGGACTCGACCCATGGGTTGGCGTCTGGGCGCTGACGCTGGTCGGCACCGCCAACATCATCGGAACCTACATCGCCGGCCAGTCGGGCAGATTCGTCGAGAAGCGGGTGGGCTTGAGCCTGATCTATTTCGGCCGCGTGTTCGTGTTCCTCGGCCTGCTGTACCTGCCGATCACGCCTACAACGGTGATCGCAATGAGCGTGTTGTTGGGCTTCTTCTGGCTCTCGACCGTGCCGCTGACTTCCGGGCTCGTCGGCCTGTTCTTCGGCACCACCTGGATGTCGATGCTGTTCGGCTTCGTGTTTTTCTCGCACCAGCTCGGCAGCTTTGCCGGACTATGGCTTGCGGGCCGGCTGTTCGACGCCACCAAATCCTACGACACCATGTGGTGGATCTCGATCGCGCTTGGCCTGTTCGCGGCCCTCATCCACTGGCCGATCAAGGAGCGTCCGGTCGCTCGCCTGTTGCCAGCGGCGGCAGAATAGTCGATCCGCTACGATTGTAGTATGCTACTCGTCATGAACGCGACCAATACCACGCGCGAGCAATCGACCGAGAAGCCTCGGGCCATACGCATCGGCCTTTGGCTAGTGCTCGGTCTGGTCACGCTCGGCGCCGCCTATCTCTATTCGGTGCGTGGTATCGCCATTCTGCTCGACTTGTCGTCCGGCATCGCCGGCATGCTTTGCCTTTGAGGCGCGCTGTTGACGCAGTGTTTACTCCGTGGTTCCGGCCATAATCAATATTTGGGCTATGATCGACAGGTGGCGATCACGCTCCACCATCACCGATCGAGGACCACCATGGCAGGCTGGACCGTCCGCTTCGCGTTGTGGTCGGCCGCAATGATGCTCACGACCTTCCTCGCGACCATCGCGGTCGCCGATAATATGCGCACGTTCGTCAAACGCGGCGCGGCATACGAAGACGTCAAGTTGGACTTGCAGACCGCAATTGAAGGCAAGGGCCTGAAGATCGGCGCTGTTGGCGATCTCGGCGACATGTTGGCGCGCACCGCCAAGGATCTCGACATCGGGGCCCCTGTCTACCAGTCGGCCCACTACCTGCAATTCTGTTCGGCGACTTTTTGCGCACAGACTGACGGCTGCCGATCCTCGCAATCTCGGGCATTGCCCGTTCCTGATGTTCATCTACGAGACCGTGGCCAAGCCCGGCGAGGTGGTGGTTGGCTACCGGCCCTTCGTGCGCTCGGGAACAACGGCAACGCGCGCCGTGCTCACCGAGGTTGAGGCGATGCTTGACGCTATCGCCGCGGAGGCAGTGCGATAGGGCATTCGCGCCACGCCCTCCGCTTGTCCACTGCCGACCGATTGACTCAGCCGCATGTGCTCTGCTTTTATGAAATTGTGACGGTTTCCATGGCCGCCCGCAAATGCGGCCGTGGGTGAAAAGGGAACACGGTGACAAGCGATACGCTTGGAAACCGAGGCTGCCCCCGCAACTGTAAGCGGCGAGCCTGCTTCATCGATGCCACTGCGCCGCCCGAGTTCCGGGCAACCGCGGGAAGGCTGAAGCAGGCGCCAGAGCCGCGAGCCAGGAGACCTGCCGGCACAAGTCGTCCAACCTTCATGCGGGGCGCGTGACGGTACGGGTATCCGTAGCGGCGACTGATGTGCAACCGGCAGGGAGCCACGTCAGCAAGGCCGCGCGGAGTAAGTTTCCCACGCTTGGCCCTTTGGATCGATGATGCAGTGCACCGGGTCGTTCGGCTCACTGAGCAATCGCATCCGGATGGGCCAGCATCGTGCTCGCGGTCTTGATGATTTGCGCTCTCCGTCTTCAGTCGCTGAAACGGAGACCAAATGCGATTATCGCATGTAAAGCAATCGACTACCAGAATCGCACTAGCACTCGCCACTCTGACCGGGGCAGGTGCCGCGGAAGCACAAGCTCCACAACAATTGCCCGGCATCGTCGTGCAAGGCGCAACGCTTGCCGTACCGAGGCCAGCGGCAAAAAACCCGCCGCAACCGGTGCCGCCCCGACAGAGCACACCTAAGCCTGCAACGAACGCCGCAGCGTCGAAGCAAACTTCTGCGCCAACACCTGCTTCATTGCCAGTTGCCGTCGAACCGGTTGCCGGACTCCAAGGTCAGGCCGCAGGCGGCATTCCGATCGAGAATGTCGGCACCGCTGTCTCGGTCGTCACCGCAGCCGATTTGAAGAATTCAGGCGCACGCACGGCGGTCGACGCACTGCGCAATCTGCCAGGCGTCACCGTCAATCGAACTGGCGGCTTCGGCGGCCTGACGCAATTGCGCATTCGCGGCGCGGAAGCCAGCCACACACTGGTGCTGATCGATGGCATCGAAGCCAATTCAGGTGCCGATGGTGAGTTCGACTTCTCCGACCTGTCGGCCGAGGACATCGAGCGGGTCGAGATTCTCCGCGGCGCCCAGTCGGGCCTCTACGGCTCGAAAGCGATCGGCGGCGTCGTCAACATCATCACCAAGGGCGGGCGTGGACCGCTCACCATGCAGGGCAGCGTCGAAGGCGGCAGCTTCGGCACCCGTGACCTGACGGCCCGCGTCTCGGGCGGCAATGACAAGGGATATGTCGCCATCGGCGTCCATCGCCGCGACACGGATGGCTTCAACATCGCTCCCAACCGCGATCCAGCTAACCCGTCGTTCCGCGACAACGACGACAGCAGCATGACCAGTTTTTCGCTGAAGGCCGGTGGCCAGATCAACCGCGACGCCAGCTTCGATGTCGTGCTGAAGAACATCGCCCGCAATGGCGGACGTGACGGCTATGGCGGACAGATCGGCTTGCTTGCCACCGCGATCGACGATCCGTCACGGTTTTCAACCAACATCTGGCTCGCCGGCATCAACGCCCGCTGGGACATGCTCGACGGAGCGCTGAGCCACGTGCTGCGCGCCAACCACAATTCGACCCGACGCATCGACGACGACCGAGGACCGTTCCCATTCACTAGCGACAATACCAGCGAGGTGAACAAGATTGGATACTTAGCCACCTATCGCTTCACGCTGCCGATGATGAGCTGCAGCGAAGCACAGCATCTCTGGGCTGATCGAAAAGCAGGTCGAGACCTTTCAACCGCGATCTGACTTCACCACCGGCGACGACTTCAGCCGCTCCCAAATCGGCAAGGTCATCGAATATCGAGGCGAGTTCGCCGACCGCCTGTTCGTGACCGGCAGCGTCCGGCGTGACGCCAACGAAGCCTTCCAGGACTTCACTACCTGGCGCGCGACCGCAACATTGAAGCTTCCGGAGATTGGGCTAAGGCCGCACGCCAGTGTCGGCACCGGCGTAAAATATCCAACGTTCTATGAGCAGTATGGTTTCATCCCGGGCTTCTTCTTGCCCAACCCAAACTTGAAGCCCGAGACCTCGTTCGGCTGGGATGCAGGCGTCGAGTTCACGGTGATCCCGAAGCAGGCCACCGTCGACATCACCTATTTCGACACCAACCTGGAGAACAAGATCGTTTCGCTAGGATTTCCCTACTCGCTGACGAACACGGCGGGAGAAGCAATCAGAAAAGGCATCGAAACCGCCGGCCGATACAAAGTCTCGCCTGCGCTCAGCTTCGGCCTCAGCTACACTTATCTGATTGCGCAGGAATCGAGCGGGCTGGCTGAGACCCGCAGACCGCGCCACGGCGGCAAGGTCGACGTCAACTACGGCTTCGATGCCGGACGCGGAAACTTCAATGTCGCTGCCAACTACAACGGCAAGGCTGAAGATAACGCATTCCTGATGCCGTTCTTCGACACGAAGCGGGTCACTTTGGACGACCATCTGCTGATCTCGGCGGCAGCGTCCTACAAGATTCAGCCCGGCGTCGAACTGTTCGGCCGGGTCGAAAACGTCGCCAACCAGAAATACCAGGAAGTCTTCGGCTATCAGACGCCTGGGGCAACCGCTTTCGCCGGCGTGCGCTTCACCTATCAGGAAACGCCCAGCCTCGACGCTGGCGCAAAGTGAGATCGACGATGCGGAGAGCCTTGGCAACAGTCGCGACATCCCTACTCTTGGCCTTGCAGCCAGGAGCAGGCACGGCCGCCGCCAAGCCCTCGCGCATCGTCTCGCTCAACTTGTGCACCGACCAGATCCTGGTCGATCTGGTGCCGCGCAGCCGCATTGCGGCACTCACCACGCTCGCCATCGACCGCAATGTCTCCGCGATCGCCGATGATGTGCGGGGCCTGCGTTTGATCTCCGGCGCCGCCGAGGAAGTGATCGGCCTCGATCCTGATCTAGTTTTGGCCAGCCCGATCGCCGCCGCGCCGACCGTCGATCTGCTGCGCCGCCTCGGTCGACGCGTCGAACTTGTGCCGTTTGCCACGAGCTTCGACGAAATCAGAGCGAGCGTGCGGCAGATTGCGGTTGCGGTGGACGAGGTCGAGCGTGGCGAAGTCCTCATCGCCCGCTTCGATCGGGCGCTGGCTGCCGCACGCTCACGCGCGGAAAAACATCCGGAAGCGTTGGTCTATCAAGTCAACGGTCTGGTGTCGGGGACCGGCAGCCTCGCCGATGCCGCATTGAAGGCCGCCGGTCTCGCCAATCAGGTAGAGCGGCGTGCGATCGCACCGGGTGCCCGGCTGGCGCTCGAAAGCATCATCGTCATGCCGCCCGATCTCGTGGTATTGGCACATGGCATGCACACCTATCATACAGTCGTGTCGGACAACCTGCGACACCCCGCACTTGCCCGCGTCATGGCCCGCACCGCAGGCATGGAATTACCGATGCCGCTGTGGTTGTGCGGCGGTCCGCGTATCGCCGACGCGGTTGGTATGCTGGCTGGCGCCCGCGACCGACTGCCAACGGCGCGAACGAGCCAATGACGCGCTCTTTGACGGCGGAAATCTGGCTGACGATTGCGCTGGCGCTGTGCTTCGTGGCGTCGCTGATGACCGGCCCGGCCGGCTTCGGCTTCCCTGGCGGCGCCAATGCCGCTTGGCTGATCTTCAGCGAAATTCGTCTGCCGCGCGCAATTCTGGGCGCCCTGATCGGCGGCGCGCTCGGCCTCAGCGGCGCGGCACTGCAAGGTTATCTGCGCAATCCGCTGGCCGAACCCGGCCTGCTCGGCGTCACCGGCGGCGCCTCGCTCGGCGCGGTTATCGCGATCCACTCCGGCGCATCGGCGGCGTTCGCCTTGGCGTTGCCGCTCGGCGGCTTGATCGGCGCCGGCGTGGCGACACTCGCCGTGATGTTGTTGGCCGGCGCCCGCAGCGGCCCGGTGACACTGATCCTCGCCGGCGTCGCCATATCGAGCCTTGCCGGCGCACTGACGACGCTGGCGCTCAACCTGTCGCCCAATCCGTTCGCCGCCGTCGAAATGGTGTTCTGGATGCTGGGCTCGCTGACCGATCGCAGCCTGATCCACGTTTGGATCGCGAGCCCGCTGATCCTTGCCGGTGGCGCCGTGCTGCTGTCGCTGCGCCGCGACCTTGATGCACTGTCACTCGGCGACGACGTGGCGACCAATCTCGGGCTCGACCTGCACCGGCTTCGTCTGAAGATTGTCGCCGGTACGGCGCTGGCGATCGGGGCCGCGACATCGGTTGCCGGTTCGATCGGTTTCGTCGGCTTGGTGGTACCTCATTTGCTGCGGCGGTACGCGGGCCAAGAGCCCGGCCGGCTGCTGCCACTGAGTGCACTCGGTGGCGCCTGCCTCGTGCTCGCGGCCGATATCGTCCTGCGCCTGCTGTCGCCGCTCGGCGATCTCAAGCTCGGCGTGCTGACGGCGCTGATCGGCGCCCCGTTCTTCCTGTGGCTGGTGCTGAAAACGCGACAGGAACTTAGGACCATGAGGCTTGCCGCCGACAACATCTCGGTCGCGCTTGGCCGCCGAACCGTGCTGAGCGACGTTTCGTTCGCCTTGAAAGCCGGCGAATTGACCGCCTTGATCGGTCCCAATGGCGCCGGCAAGTCGACGTGCCTGCGCGCGCTTGGTGGCTTGCTGCCTTTGTCACGCGGTGCTGTGACGTTCGACGGTCTGGGGCTCGACCGCATGCCGCTGGCATCACGCGCGCAAGGCAATCGGCTATCTGCCGCAACAACGGGTAGTGCATTGGCCATTGACGGTGGCGCGCACCGTCGCACTTGGCCGTCTGCCGCATGGCGGCGGCACCGACGCGAACCTCAACGCCGTCGACCGGGCGATGGAGGAGATGGATGTTACGTTGTTCCGCAACCGGCCGGTAACCGAACTCTCCGGCGGTGAACTCGCCCGCGTGCTGATGGCGCGGGTGCTCGCCCAGGAAACGCCAGTGATCCTGGCCGACGAGCCGACCGCCGGTCTCGATCCCGCCCACCAATTGACCCTGCTCGACCGGCTGGCGACGCTATCGGCCTCGGGGCGAACGGTCGCGGTCGCCATGCACGACCTCACGCTGGCCGCGCGCTATTGCCAACGCATCATTCTGATCAAGGATGGCCGCGTCCTGGGCGATGGCGCGCCGACCGCCGTACTCACCCGCCCGCTGCTGAAATCGGCGTTCGGCATCGACGCGCGGATGGAACACATCGATGGCCTGCCCGTCGTCTTGACCATGGGGTTGTGCTAGAATTCGCCCTCGCATGTGTGTCGAGTTGAAGGGCGGGGCGTGTCCAAGCACAAGAAAATCACCCTCAATCTGGCACTTCAGGGCGGCGGCGCACACGGCGCCTTCACCTGGGGCGTGCTCGACCAACTGCTTGAAGACGACGCCATCGAGTTCGGATGGGTCAGCGGCACCAGCGCCGGGGCCGTCAACGCCGTGGCGCTCGCCAGCGGACTTGCCGGCGGCGACCGCGAACAGGCGCGCGCCAAACTGAAATCAATGTGGAAGGCAATCGAGAAAGCGCAACCGCCTGACCTCACCGCGATCAATCCGTACATGTCGAGGGCGCTGGCCTCGATGGCTGGCATGGTGTCGCCCTACGATTTCAATCCGCTCGGCATCGATCCGTTGCGCAAGCTGCTGACTGAAGAGATCGACTTCGCAGCCCTGCGCCAGAAATCGGGGATCGAACTGCTGATCGCGGCCACTGACGTGACCACAGGTCGACCGCGCCTGTTCCGCCGTGCCGAGATGAAGGTCGAGGCGATCCTTGCATCTGCGTGTCTGCCGACAGTGCATCACGCGGTCGAGATCGATGGCCACGCCTACTGGGACGGTGGCTTCTCGGCAAATCCGGACCTGATCACACTCGCCACAGAAAGTCCGGTCGAGGACACATTGATCGTGGTGCTCAATCATGCGGTGCGGCCGAAGCCACCGCGCACCGCCACCGAGATCGCGGCACACATGAGCGAGATCACCTTCAACCAACCGTTCCTGCGCGACGTCGAATTGATTGCCTTGGCGCGCGGCACCAAACCCGGCTGGTTCAGCAACGGCGGCGGCAGTGTCGCGCGACTGAAGCGCCACCGCTTCCACGTCATCGAGACCGGCCGTCACACCGCCAATCTCGCGACCATCACCAAGATGAAGCCCGACGCCGAGCTGCTGTCCTACCTGTTCGTGGCCGGCCGCACCGAAGCCGCAAAATGGCTGGGCCGCTGCCGCTCGGCCGTTGGCAAACGGGACACGGCAGAGCTTGAGGCGCGTTACCTCGGCGGCGTAAAATCGGCAGTCGCGATCGAGCCGCAATAGCCGGTTACGGCCGGCGCGCGTCGGGGATGCTGTCGGTGCTGGCGAAGTAGGGTTTGATGTCGACCAATGGCGTGCCGTCACGACAGTCTATGTAGCGGATGGTCAGGCGATTGCCCTCGACTTTCAAAAGCTCAACCACCGACAGCGCAATCGGGTTGGGCCGGGCCGGCGAGCGCAATGCGAACGTGCCGCGCGGCTTGCCCAGATGCGCTGGCACCTGGCGGACGAGATCGCGCCGCGCCTCGTCCATCCAGTAAAGCACGATCAGATGCGAACATCGCTCGATGTCGAGCAGACCGCCAGCATAGCGCGGGGCGAGCTCGATGACGCAATCCACCGCGCTCTCGCGGCCGTTCTTCGGACAATCGGCGCGGGTCGGATACGGCGTGCGGATGCGGCCGATGAAATAGACGTCGGCGTCCGTATCCGATGGCAACTCAATCTGTTCCTCGCCTGAACGCGGCGGCCGTTCGATGCTCATGGGATGCCTCTCTTGCTCATTCTCCAGCATTATAGACCTTGCCAAAGGCCGGCGAATACCAAAGGTCGGAGGGCCAATTCCCCACGGAGGTAAAACCGCGCAATGTCCGACATCCGTCCGCCCGCTCGAACCCTTGGCGGCCTGCCACTGGCCGCCGCCTTGTGTGCCATCGCTGGTGGCTATCCGTTGGTGATCCTGACGAGCATGATCCTTTTCGGCTACGCGTTGCCGGCCGTCGACAACCGATTTGCGCTCATGTCCTATGCTGCGATCATGCTGACCTTCATGGGCGCTGTGCATTGGGGTCTCGCGATGAAACTGCCCGCCGCCAGCGATGAAACCAGATTAGGCTCGAAGCGCGACTGGCGCGCGTATGCCGCCAGCATGACGCCGGGCCTCATCGGCTGGCTTGGCCTGATGTTTCCAACTCGAGCTGGTGCCTGGCTGATGGTCGCAGGCTTCGGCGGTCTCATTGCCTACGACATCCGCTGCATTCGCATGGGCGAGGCGCCGGCCTGGTTCATACGCCTACGCTTGCCGCTGGCGGCGGTTGCGTCGGCGGCGCTCGTCATCGGAATTATCCTGGTGAAAATATGAGGCTTCAACGACCCAGCACGAGCTTCGGCAGCCAGGTTGTGAGAGGTGGCCATACGGTGATCGCGAACAGCACCGCCAGCAGCGGGATCAGCCACGGCACGATCGCCCGGCTCATCGCCTCGAACGAGATACCGGCGATCTTCGAGGTGATGAACAGCACCACGCCGACCGGCGGTGTGATCGTGCCGATCATCAAATTGAGGACGAACACCAACCCGAAGTGAACCGGATCTATGCCGAGCGCCAGCGCCGCCGGCACCAAGATCGGAATCAGGATCAGCATTGCCGCCAGTGCTTCCATGAAGCAGCCGACAATCAGCAACAGCATGTTGACCACCAGCAGGAAGTACAGCGGGCTGTGGATGTTGGCGACGAGCCAAGGCCCCACAGTCTGCGGCACCCGGCTGATCGACAAGCACCAGCCGAGTGCCGCCGCTGTCATAACCAGGGCCAAGACGACGCCGGTAGTCTCGACCGTATCGACGATGATCCGAGGCAGCGTCTTCAGGTCAAAATCGCGATAGACGAAAAGGCCTAGAAACAGAGCATAAGTGGCCGCCACCGCCGCCGCCTCGGTCGGCGTGAAGGTGCCGAGCATCATGCCGCCAAACAGGATCACCGGCGTCATTAGTGCCCAGTGCGCTCGTCTGTAGGCCGTCCACAATTCGGCGATCCCCGGAAATGGATGGCGTGGCAGATTGCGACGGCGCGCCACCTCGCGCACCATCAGCATCAGCGATCCAGCCATCAGCAGTCCCGGGATCACGCCGGCTAGAAACAAGGCGCCGATCGAGACGTCGGCGGTGACACCATAGATCACCATCGGCAGCGACGGCGGGATGATCGGTCCGATGGTCGCCGACGCAGCGGTGATCGCAGCCGCCGTCTCGGCATCGTAGCCCTCGTCCTTCATCGCCTTGATCTCAAGCGTGCCGACTCCTCCGGCATCCGCCACCGCTGAACCCGACATGCCGGCAAAGATTACACTGGCAAGGATGTTGGCGTGACACAGGCCGCCACGCATCCAGCCCACACAAACGGTGGCGAAGGTAAAAATGCGCTCGGTGATGCCAGCCGAGTTCATGATGTTGCCCATCAAGATGAACAGCGGCGCGGCCAGCAGCGGGAACGAGAACGCCGCCTGGGCGATCTTTTGCGGCACGATCGACAGCCCGAGGCCACCGAGCCAGACGAACGCCATCGCAGCCAGGCCCATCGCCGCAAACAGGTGCAGACCGATCATCATCGCAGCGAGCCAAACGCAGATGATCTGGAACATCAGGATCGTCAAAGTGCCTGACCTCCCTGATCGAGAACACGCCGATCCGTTCCGCGCACCACTTCGGCGATCTCGGCGATGGCCTGCAGAATCATCGTCAGACCCAACACCGGCAGCAACACGTAGAGCGCCGCCGAAGGGAACGGCAGCGTGACAGCCTCGATGTCGATGTTGCGTGCGATCAGGCTTCGCGCCTGCCAGATCAGGATGAACGCAAACCCGACAATCGCAAGCTGCAGCACGATCTCAAGCACCCGGCGCAACCCATCCGGCAGCTTGTCGATGATTACCGTGATCCGGATGTGATTGCGTCGCCGAGTAGCGATCATCCAGCCAAGGAACCCGAGCCACACCAGCAGGTACTGGGCGAGCTCGTCCGACCACACCAGCGGACTGTTGGCGACGCGGAACACGACACCGAGCACCACCACCGACAACATTGCAAGGGTTACGAGAACGGCCATGGCCTCGATCAAGCGATCGGCCATCCGGCGAAGTTGGCTAAGCACGGCGCCCCCGGATTGCTGAATCAAATCGCCTGCAGCTTCTCGAACTGCCCCTTGCCCCATTTCTCCTCGAACATCTTCGGCACCGTCGCGAGCACCGGTTTGCGGAAGCTTTCCAGGTCCGGTTCGATCACGATCATACCGGCTGACTTGAAGGTGTCGACCAGCTTGGCTTCCTGGCCGGCGAGTTCGGTGTCTTGCCACTTGGCTCCGGCGTCGATCGCGGCCTTCAGCAGCGACCGATCGGCTTCGGCGAAGCCCTTCCAAGCCGCATCGTTGACGATCACCAGCCGCGGCGTGATGATATGCCCGCTCAGTACGAGGTACTTCTGCACCTCCTGGAACTTGCCCGACTGGATGGTCGGCAACGGATTTTCCTGGCCATCGACGGCACCCTGGCTCAGCGCCAGGTAGAGCTCTGGGAAAGCAATCGGTGTCGGCTTAGCGCCCCAGGCCTCTGCCATCGCCTTGAAGGTGTCGACTGGCGGCACGCGCAGCTTGAAGCCCTTCATATCGTCGACGGACTTCACGGCCTTGTCCTTGGTCGTGATGTGCCGCTTGCCGTAGTAGGTCGGCGCCACCATGCGCATGCCGCGCTTCTCGATCAGCGTCTTATTCATGTCATCGAGTATGCCGGAACCGAGCGCCTTCGCCATGTGGGCCGCATCGCGCCACAGGTAGGGCGCCTCGATCAGGCTGATCTGCGGTAGGAACTGGCCGAGCGCCGCGCCACCATCGGTGGTCATGGTCAGGTTTCCGGCCGACACCGACTCGATCATGTCCTTGCCGGAACCGAGCTGGCCAGCCGGAAAACTCTGGATTTCGATCCGGCCGGCGGACTTGTCCATGACGTCCTTGGCGATCCGCTCGATCATCTGTGCTTGCGGATGCGTCGCTGGCATCAGATCGCCCCAGCGAATCACGGTCTTGCCCTGGCCGCGCGCGATGGCCGGCATGGCAAGGCTGACTGCGAACGTGGCCGAGCCTTTGACGAACTGGCGTTTGCTCAACTCGATGGTCATGGCGTTTTTCCTCCGATGTCGCTTTTTGTGATTGGATTCGCTTCAGGTTGTCAGGGCGTGAGACCCAATGCCCTGTTGCGCGATCGAGTGATATGCGCCTCGATGGCGTTGGCGGCCCGCGCCGGATCACGCGCCTCAAAGGCTTCGACGATGCCCAGATGCTCGGTCATCACCGGCACCACTAGTTGCGGCGCAAGGCGGGTATATTCCTGGCGGATGAGCCGGATCTTGATCGCGTTGACCCGATAGGCATTGGAGATGATCTCGTTGCCGAGCGCATCGATGATCGCGTCGTGCAGGCCATAGTCGACGGCTTGCGCCTCGGCCATCAACTCCAGCGTCACCACCTTGCGGGCACGCTTCAGGATGCTTTCGTGCACGCGTCGCTGATCGGAGATCTGCTTGTCGGTGGCGTTGACGGTAAACGACAACGCCGCCTCGCGCTCCATGAACAGCCGGAACTGGTAGGCGTTACGGACGAGTTGCATGTCGACGGTGCAGACTTGCATGCCGCGCTGCGGTACCGTCTTGATCAGGCCGTCGGCTTCGAGCCTTGGGATCAACTCACGGATGGCACCGAGCGGTAGGCCGGTGATCTCGACCAGTTCGCGTTGCGAGATGAACTGGCCGGCGCGGATCTCTCGCGCCAGAAGTCGCGTCGTGAAGCTTTCGTAGGCGCGATCTCGCAACTTCGCAGGCTTGCCTGCGCTTGGCTCGATGCTGGCGCCAGCGGACCTCATGCGGCGGCCGTCGCCATGGCGCGATCGAACGCCGCGATCAGTTTCGCAGCCGTGGCGGCATCAAGATCGACCATTGGCGGCCGCATCCGCACCCAGGCCTGGTCCTTTTTCTGATGCGCGATCAACGCCTTTATGCCGGGCAAGATCGGATGCGCGATTATCGCCTCGACCACCGGCCGGATGCGGGCGTCCTCGATGCCGTGCTTGGCGGCGCCGACGAGGATCTCCGGCGCGACGTTGGAGACGCCGCAGATCGAGCCTGAACCGCCCATGCGCACCGACTTCGCGAGGTCACGCTCATCACCGACCAGGATCATCAGGTCGCCGTGCGCTTTCAAAAGTGCTTCGGTGTTCGACCATGTCGCCGAACTGTCCTTGACGCCAACGACAATGCCGGGGAATGCGGTCTTCAATCGGCCGATCAGCTCGATCGACAGCGGCATGCCGGTGACGCTCGGCAAATGGTACACGAACATGTCGCGGGCTTCGCCCCTGAGGCGATCGAAGAGCTGGCCGAACCAAGCATAGATCGCCTCGTCGCTGACGCCTCGGAAATAAAATGGCGGCGTCAGCAGCATGCCGCGCACGCCGACATCGAGCGCCATGGCGGCTTGGGCTCCGGCTTCCTCGATCGAGGAGGCAACCACCGTTGACAATAATTGCGTGCGTGGCTTGATGCCGGCTTTCACGAACGCCTCGAACACCTTGGCCCGCGAGCCAATCCCGATCGACGCCCCTTCACCGGTGGTGCCGAACAGCGTGATGCTGTCGCAACCGCGCGCAAGGCGATCAGTTGCGTGCGCGACAAGGCGGGGAATGTCGACATTGCCGCTTCCATCAAACGGGGTGGAAATGGCGCAGCTCAATCCGAAGCGGCTCGTTATGGTCACTAGGCAGTTCTCCTCTGATGCGCCATTCTTGATGCTGGCAACCATCGACTGTCAAGACTAACATGTTAGCGTGTTTCAAAAAACGAGATTGAGGAAATCACTCATGGCACTTGCAAAACGCAAGCTAGGCCGTACCGGGCTCGACGTCACGGTGATGGGTTTCGGCGGCGCGCCGCTGGGCGACTTGTTTGCGAGGCTCGACGACGCGACGGCACTTGCCACCATCGAGGCGGCGGCACACGCCGGCATTACTCATTTCGATGCAGCCCCGCTTTATGGCCAAGGTATCGCCGAGCATCGCTTCGGCACCATCCTGCGCCGGCTACCGAGGGAGAGCTTCACTCTGTCGACCAAGGTTGGCCGCCTGCTGGTTGCGGCGCCAAACGGTCGCAGCAAGTCAACCCGCTACGTCGGTGGCCTCGAGTTCGATGTCGTGCATGATTACAGCTACGACGCCACAATGCGCTCGCTGGAACATTCGCTGATGCGCTTCGGTCTGGCCCGGATCGACTTCGCGCTGATCCACGATGCCGATGCCTGGTCGCATGGACCAGAAAAGGGCGAGCAGTATTTCCGGGATGCCATGGCCGGCGCTTACAAAGCGCTCGATAAGTTGCGCTCCGAAGGTGTGCTGAAGGGTATCGGCATCGGCCTCAATGACCCAGCTTATGCCGCCCGCTACTTGCGGGAAGGTGACTTCGACTGCATGCTGATGGCGGGGCGTTACTCGCTATTGGAGCAGCCGGCGCTGACAGAGGTATTGCCGCTGGCACAACAAAAGCGGGTCGGCGTCATGCTGGGCGGCGTGTTCAACTCGGGCATCCTGGCGACCGGTGCAATGCCGAACGCCAAGTATAACTACGTCGACGCACCACACGACATCATGGAAAAGGTGCGCAAAATTGAGCGAATTACCGAAGCACACGGCATCGCCCTGCCGACCGCGGCCATGCACTTCTGCCTAGGTCATCCGGCGGTCGCAACCCTGGTGCTCGGGGCCGTCAAGCCGGACGAAGTTCGGCGCAACGTAGCCGCACTGTCGCAGAAGGTGCCGGCCGCGTTGTGGGCCGATCTCAAGAGTGAGGGTCTGCTCGACAAGTCAGCGCCGACGCCAGCATGAGCGGACCAATGCAAATCGACTCGCACCAGCATTTCTGGCACATCGAACGCGGCGACTATGGCTGGCTGACACCCGCGCTTGCAGCAATCCACCGCGACTTCGGACCCGATGACCTGGCGCCGATCCTGGCCCGGCACGGCATTGCCAAAACCATATTGGTGCAGGCGGCGCCGACTGTGGCCGAGACCGAGTTCATGCTTGCGCTGGCGGCGCAGACGCCGTTCGTTGCCGGCGTGGTCGGTTGGGTTGACTTCACCGACGCAGACGCCCCGGCAATGATCGAACGGCTCGCTGCGAGCAAGCATCTCGTTGGCTTGCGACCGATGGTACACGACATTGCCGACGTAAACTGGCTGACGCGCCTCGACCTCGCGCCCTCCATAGAGGCCATGATCGCCAACCATCTGGTTTTCGACGCGCTGGTGAAGCCTCAGCATTTGCCGGCGCTGCGCAGATTCATCGAGCGCTATCCGAAGCTTTCGGTAGTGATCGATCACGGCGCCAAGCCCGAAATCGCGAGCCATGTCGAGGCATCGTGGCGGAACGAATTGCGCGCCATCGCCGCGCACCCTCGCGTCACGTGCAAGTTGTCGGGCTTGATCACCGAGGCGGCGCCCGACTGGCGACCGGATCACGTTCTGCCCTACATCGATCGATTGCTGCAGTTGTTCGGAGCGGAACGCCTGCTGTGGGGCAGCGACTGGCCGGTGGTAAACCTCGCCGGCGGCTACGACCTTTGGCGGGCACTGACCTCGGAAGCTTTGCAAGGACTCAAACAAGATGAGCGCGCGGCCATCCTCGGCGGCAACGCGGCGCGGATCTATCTCGGTAGGGGCCGGGGTCGAATGTAGTACCTCAACCCGGTCTACATTGCCGAACCGATCGAGAAGACTTCACCCCAACAGACGCTGACACGCGCCCACGAACGCTTGAGCGCCAATCACGATGTCTTCATCCGACGTGTTCTCCGTCCAGTGGTGGCTGATGCCGCCGATCGAGGGGACGAACAACATGCCAGCGGGCATGACCCTGGCAAGCATCTGCGCATCGTGCCCGGCGCCACTCGGCAGATGGGTGTGCTTGGTCGGTGCGGCTTCTTCCGACGCTGCCTCGAACGCGGCCTGGATTTTTGCGTCCATGATAGCCGGAAAGCTCTTGCGGATCGCCTCGCAGGTAACTGTGCAAGGCCCGGTCGTATTTGCCGCGACGACAAGCTCCTGCAGCGTTGCCTCCATGCGTTTCAGCGTTTCGAGATCGGCATCGCGAATCTGGAACAGCACGTCGGCCTTGCCTGGAATGATGCTCGGCGCGCCGGGATCGAGGGTGATGCGCCCCGTTGTCCACACCGTGCGCTCAGCCGCCACCTGCGGGAACCGCTTGGCGATGGCGCACAACAGTTCGGCGGCAGCGACTCCGGCATCCTTGCGGATCGCCATGCGGGTGGTGCCGGCGTGGTTTTGCTGGCCTTCGAAGGTGATCCTGAATTGCCAAATGCCGACAATCGATGTGACGACCGCGAGCTTGAGCTCATGGGCTTCGAGCCAGTCGCCCTGTTCGATGTGGGCTTCGAGATAACCTATGTATTCGTTGGACTGCACGCGGCGACGTGGCTTGTCCGCCAACCCAGCCGCCGCCAGCGCATCGCGCAACTTGCGCCCGTCGGTGCGATCGACGCCGGCATCGACATCGGCCTCGCTCAAGCCATCGACGAACGAGCGGCTGCCGAGAAAGTTGCCGAAGTGGCCTTCCTCGTCGAACCAGACGCCGACATCAACGCCGCGGCCCTTGAATGCCGGATCGGCGTTGATCACGCGGGCAGCTTCCAGGCCATAGATCACTCCCAGCGGGCCATCGAGCCAGCCGGCATAATTCTGGCTTTCCAGATGCGAACCGGTGAGCAGTTTCGTCGTGGCTCCGGGTGCCACGCCGTAGACGTTGCCAATGCCATCAAAGCTCGGCTCCAGGCCGGCTTGCGCCATCCGGCCGGCGAACCAGTGACAGGCGGCATTGTGCTCGACCGACAACGACGGCCGGTGCACGCCGGTCTCGAAGCGGCCGAAATCGCGCAGGCGGTAAAGGTCGGCGAGGACGCGGGCAGGGTCGATCTTGTTCATGGCTATTTTCCGGGGAGAGTTGAATTCAATTCCAGAGCCTAGCAGAGACGGAACTTGTGGCCATCCGCTGCATTTGCGAACCAGCAGTGTCGATCCTGGTGGGCGTTTCCGCGCCGATCAGCTATCATCCGCAAGTGCCGGATTTACCGCGATTGGGAGGCTGGATATGCGCATGATGGATCGCAAATTGGATCGGAAACGGAGCGGGCTCGGATCGTGGACGCGGATCGCGGCGGCGCTGCTGGCGATTTCGACCCTGTTGGTTGTAGGTCCAGCCGCCGCCCAGGTCGTTTACCATCGCGGCAATACCGCCGATCCCGAGACGCTAGACCCGCACAAGACCTCGACCGTGTACGAGGCGCATGTGCTGCGCGACATGTTCGAGGGGCTCGTCATTCACAACGGCAAAGGCGAAATCATCCCCGGCGCGGCCGAGAGCTGGACCGCCTCGAAGGATGCGACCGTCCACACCTTCAAGCTGCGAAGCAATGCGAAGTGGTCGAGCGGCGATCCGGTGACAGCGTCGGACTTCGTGTTTGCCTGGCGGCGCATCATGAACCCTGAAACCGGCGCCAAGTACGCCAAGATCCTGTTTCCGATCAAGAACGCCGAGGCCGCCAACAAAGGCAAGGCGAAGCCCGAAGACATCGGCGTCAGGGCACTCGATGCAACCACACTGGAGATCACGCTCGAGCGGCCGACTCCCTATTTCCTCGAACTGCTCGCCCACCAGACCGCGCTGCCATTGCACGAGGCGACGGTCGTCAAGCACGGCACCAACTTTGTGAAGCCGGAGAACTGGGTTTCGAACGGACCTTACACGCTGAAGGAATTCGTACCCGGCTCGCACATCCGCGCGGTGAAGAACCCGAACTTCCATGATGCGGCGAACGTCAAAATCGACGCGGTGATCTTCTATCCGACCAAGGACACCGCCGCCGCCATCCGCCGCTTTGAAGCCAATGAACTGCACTCGAACGACGACCTGCCGGCCGACCAGATCAAGGCGCTGCAAAAGAAGTTCGGCGACCAGATCAAGCTCGCACCCTACCTCGGCACATACTATCTGGCGGTCAACACGACAAAGGCACCGTTCAACGACGCGCGCCTGCGCACTGCGCTGTCGCTCGCCATCGACCGCGAGTTCCTGGCCGAGCAGATCTGGGGCAACACCATGGTGCCGGCCTACTCGTTCGTGCCGCCCGGCATCGGCAACTACGGCGAGCCGGCGTACGCCGACTACAAGGAGATGACGGCCGACGAGCGCGAGGAACAGGCCAAGGCATTGTTGGCCGAGATGGGCTTCGAGCCGGGCAAGCCGCCGCTCAAGGTCGAGATCCGCTTCAACATGACGGACAACAACCGCGCCACCGTGGTCGCCATCGCCGAGCAGTGGAAGAAGTTCGGCATCGAGGCGACGCAGATCCACACCGATGCCAAGACCCATTTCGCTCACCTGCGCGACGGCGGTGATTTCGACGTGGCGCGTGCCGGTTGGATTGGCGACTACTCCGATCCGCAGAACTTCCTGTTCCTGCTCGAAAGCGACGCGGTTGGCCTAAACTATGCGCGCTGGAAGAACCTCGACTACGACGACCTGATGCGCAAGGCCGCGACCGAGATCGACATGGACGAACGCACCAAAGTGCTGTTCGCCGCCGAGACCATCTTCATGCGCGACCTGCCGTACATTCCGGTGATGTACTACGGCTCGAAGAACATCGTGTCGAAGAAGCTTGCCGGCTGGTCGACCAACCTCAAGGACGTTCATCCAACCCGCTTTCTGTCGATCGCGAAGTGATGATGGAACACGGCCTGCGGGTCATTGCGCGGTTGTCGCCTCACAGTTGTCATCCCGGGGCTTGTCCCCGGGACCCATCGCGCTTCGAACTGAGTCACCACGCTTGTGGCTCAATGGGTCCCGGCAATAAATGCCGGGATGACAGTTGCGGGCATGCAATCGATGCAAACAATCGCGGCCACTTGTCATGCTGACCTTCCTCTTGCGCCGCCTCGGCTCGACCATTCCGACGTTGTTCCTCGTCGTGACGATTTCGTTCTTTCTGATCCGGCTGGCGCCGGGCGGACCGTTCGATCTTGAGCAGCCGCTGGAAGCCAAGGTGATGGAGAACTTGCGGCGCATCTACCAACTAGACCAGCCGCTGTGGCGCCAGTATGCGAGCTACCTCGGCGCGCTGCTGCAGGGCGACCTCGGCCCATCGTTCTACTATCGCGATTTCTCGGTGACCGAACTGTTCGCCAAGGCGCTGCCGATCTCGATGCGGCTCGGCGCAACGGCGCTCGGCCTTGCGCTGATCATCGGCCTCAGCCTCGGCTCGCTCGCGGCGCTCAAACAGAATTCGCCGCTCGACAACACGGTGGTCGGCATGGCGACATTTGGACTGACCGTGCCGACGTTCGTCACCGCGCCGCTGCTGCAGATCGGGCTCGGGTTATGGCTCGCCTGGTTGCCGGTCGGCGGCTGGAACGACGGCGCATTGCGCAATGTCATCATGCCGGTGATCGTGCTCGCCCTGCCACAAGTCGCGGTGATCGCCCGGCTGACCCGCGCCGCCATGATCGAGGCGCTGCGGGCGCCGCATATCCGCACGCTCCGGGCGCAAGGGCTTGGCACTGGAACTGTCGTGCAGCATGCCTTGCGCGGCGCCTGCCTGCCGGTGGTCTCCTACCTTGGACCGGCGGCGGCAGCTTTGCTCACCGGCTCGATCGTGGTTGAGACCATTTTCGGCATTCCAGGCGTCGGCCGCTACTTCATCGAGGGCGCACTCAATCGCGACTACACGCTGGTGATGGGAACTGTCGTTTTGGTGGCGGTGTTCGTGATCCTATTCAATTTGATGGCTGACGTCGCCTATGCCCTGCTTGATCCCAGGGTGCGCTATGACTGAGGCCGCCGCATTGCCGTCCGCGAAGCCCGGCCGTTCGCTGTGGACCAGCGCTTGGGCGCGCCTCGGCGCCAATCGCGCGGCGATGGCAAGCGTCCTGGTGCTGGCGGCAATCGCACTCGCCTCGATTTTCGGACCGATGCTTTCAACACATCCATACGACCGCATCTACCCGGACTATGTCGGCGTGCCGGCTCGGCTTTCGACCTATCCGACCGAGGCGATGATCGAGCCGGGGTTAGCCCGCGCCGCCTCGCGCATGCGCGCCAAAGTCGAGACCTTCACGATCACCGGCAGCGTTCTCCATGTGCGGCTGTCGGCGGTGCGACCGATCGACGACCGCATGCTGGCGGCGTTCGAGCGCTCCGATCTGTTCGATCGCGCCCGGGTGATCGAACGACACACGGGCGGCGTCACGCTCGAAGTGCCGATCGAGCCCAATCGCTTCCTGTTCGGCACCGACCAGAACGGCCGCGATCTGCTGGCCCGCACGCTTTACGCCGGCCGCATCTCGCTCGCGATCGGGCTTTTGGCATCGCTCGTCGCGCTGGTCATAGGCGTCGTCTATGGCGCCACCGCGGGCTACCTCGGCGGGCGCATCGACGATGCGATGATGCGGGCCGTCGACATCCTCTATGCTCTGCCCTTCATCTTTTTCGTCATCATGCTGGTGGTGTTCTTCGGCCGCAACTTCATCTTGATGTTCATCGCCGTCGGCGCCATCGAATGGCTCGACATGGCGCGCATCGTGCGTGGCCAGACGCTGTCGATCAAACGGCAGGAATATGTGGCCGCCGCCGAGGCGCTTGGAGTCTCGACCGCCGGCATCATCCGGCGTCACATCATCCCGAACACGCTTGGGCCGGTGATCGTCTACATGACGTTGCTGGTGCCGAAAGTGATCCTGCTGGAAAGCTTCCTGTCGTTCCTGGGGCTCGGCGTGCAGGAGCCGATGACCAGTTGGGGCGTGCTGATCGCCGAAGGCGCGCGCAGTATCCAGAGCGATCCCGGCCGGCTGCTGTTTCCGGCTAGCGTTCCTGACCGTAACCCTGTTCGCACTGAATTTCCTCGGCGACGGGCTGCGGGATGCGCTCGATCCGAAGGAAAGGTGAAACAGTGCGCGGCGCTTCACCCCCTCTCCCCGTTGATCTTCTCAACGGGGAGAGGGTTGGGGTGAGGGGCGGCCGCGGGCACCAATTCGCGCCGAATTTCCTCGGCGACGACGCAAGAGGGCATGACCCAGCCTACTTCTGATTTCTGATTTCTGATTTCTGATTTCTGATTTCTGATTTCTGACTTCCGACTTCCGCACCGCACTACCCACTTCGCCACACCGCAATCTGCCGCCGGTGGATGAAGCGGCGGCGTTCGCCGGGGCGGGATGTGGCAACCTTGCAGGGGATACGGCGGCAGATGTTCAGCAGTGCCGCGACACGCGGGCTGGCGAGGCCCGCCGATCCGCCACGCGAAAACAGCGGGCCGATCAGGGTCAGCAGACGTTGCAATTCCGGCTCGTGGATGCCCAACTGATCGAGGTGGGCAAGCGTATTGATCAGGTAGTCGAGATTGGCGCCGGATAGCCCCTTGGCGCCGCGAATGATGTGCGCCTGCTCAGCCAACGTCAGTGGCCCGGTGAAACTCGGGTGCGCACGCTCGACGATATAGGCCTGCGCCATCACTTCGCGCCGGCGGCCATCCTCGATCGTCACCGGCAACAGCGCCTCGCGATAGACCCCGTTGACCTGCTCGCGCACCCGCAGATATTCCGCCGTCGCGCGCGCGTTCTCCGGTGCAACGCGATAGGCAATGCCGTCACACATGCCGCCGCGATCGAGGCCGAGTACGAGACCGGGCCGCTCGGGCCGGCCACGGTGGTTGGTCGAATAGATGCAAAAGCAGCGCCGATAACCGATCAACCGCGCGCGGGCCGCCTCGGCAAATTCGAAACCCGGCTTCCACATCAGGGAGCCGTAGCCGAAGATCCACAGATCACTCATGGGTGCACTTTGCTCGGAGCCTTGCCACGCGGTCAACCTCATCATCGGTGTCATCCCGGCATTTATTGCCGGGACCCAAGGCGCCAAGTTTTTCGCAGCTTACGATTTGTGGCATGATGCGCCCGGTGACTAAGCACCGGGATGATATCTGTGGAACGGCGAAGCCGTGGACTGGGAGTGACGTTGTGCTGAAAGGTCTTGATCCGCTGCTGTCGGCCGACCTGTTGTGGGTGCTGGCCAGCATGGGGCATGGCGATGACCTCGCCGTGGTCGATGCCAATCATCCGGCCGAGAAAATCGCGCGGGCAACCACGTCCGGCCGGCTGATCCACCTGCCCGGCATTGCCATGGACCGGGCGATGGCCGCGATCCTGTCGGTGCTGCCCATCGACGACTTCGAGCCCGATCCGCTGAGGCGAATGCTGGTGGTGGACGCGCCCGAGGAGATCCCCGAAATCCAATCCGAAGTGCAAACCGTGATCGATACTGCCCTCGGTTGGCCGGCACCAATGGCCGGCATCGAGCGCTTCGCGTTCTACGAGGCAGCGGGCCAAGCCTTCGCCGTAGTTCAGTGCGGCGACCCGCGGCCGTATGGGTGTTTTCTGGTGCGGAAGGGTGTGATTGCGGGGGAGCGGCCGTAGCGGAGTCATGTAAACTCCTGCTCTTGACGCTGAGTGGGAGTCGCTGAGCCTCTACAATCCCTCCTCCGGTTTCCCGGAATGCGGCGACTGCGGCACGCGGGCGTCGCATATCCGGGATCTTCCCCAGTCCGATTTGTGCACTAATCTCGCGACATGCAGGAACAAGGCGAGAAAATTTTCTACGTTTACATGACCGCGAGCAAGCCGCGCGGCGTCATTTACACTGGCCTGACCAGTGACCTGTCAGGCCGCACGTGGGAGCATCGCGCGCGCGTTCTCGACGGCTTCACCAAGCGCTATTGGGTCGACCGTCTCGTGTATTTCGAGGCGCACGACGATGCCGATGTCGCGCAACGGCGCGAATGGCTTTTGAAGCGCTGGCGGCGCGCCTGGAAGATCGAACTCATCGAGAAAGAAAATCCGACCTGGCGCGATCTCTATCCGGATGCTCTATGCCTCGACGGGTTCGAGCCATAGCGCTGCCGGCGCGGAAAAGCTGGCAGGTGACGATCCCGGATATTTGTCCAGCGCTAAACACGCTGGACAAATTCCGGGAAACCGGAACGGGTGACCATCTCCTGTCGGCCCTTTGCTGACCTCACCATCTCACCGCCCACACCTCCCCACTCCCGCCACACCTCAAGCCAACACCCGCCACAAAGGCTGACTAGAGCATAACGGCTGCCGGCTCGCATCGAGCGGTGGCGACACGTCATGCAGGCTCGTTGGTCCGGCCCCCACATGCTCGCCATAGTCGGATTTCTGCTGCGTTCGGCCGAGCTGATCTTCGGCGTGCCGGCGCGGCTGGTGCGTGGCTTCGTCTCCGGCGTCGCGTTCAATCCGAGGCTCGGCAAGCTGCGCTATGTGATCTGGGCCGCCGCCGGCTATCTCGTGTTCGCGCTGGTGCTGGTCTACGTAATTGCGCCGCTACGAGGCGTGATCGGCGGGCACTTCATGGCCGACAAGCTGCGCTATGACGCCGAGCGCTGGCTCGCCACCGCCGTCTACGACGCTCGCGGCAATTTCGTCGGCACCTTCGATCCGCGCCTCGATAGCCGCCGCGACGTCAACTACACCGATGCGGCAATCGAGGTCGGCAGCTACACCGCCAACCCCGACCACAAGTCGATCCCCGTCCGCGAGGTGCCGAACGACTACTGGCAGTGCCTCTCCTATCACGAGGACCGCTACATCGGCACCGCGCTCAATCCCTACGGCATCGATCTGATCGGCGTGCTCAAGATCCCCTATTCGACGATACGCCGCACCATCGCGCTGAAGCGGCCGAGCCTTGGCGTCGGCGGCTCGACGCTGCCGATGCAGTTCGCGCGCGTGATCTACAAGACGCCGCCGAGTTCGAAGGAAAGCGGCTTCACCAAGCTGAAGCGCAAGATCGGCGAATGGTGGCTGGCGCCGGTGATCTATCATGTGCTGACCAGCGGTGGCGACGACACGCCGCTGAAGCAGTGGGCGGCGAACCACATTTGGCTCGCGCAACGCACCGGCGGCGCGCCGCTGCACGGCGTCGAGATGACCGCCCGCGTGCTGTTTGGGAAGGAAGCCAAGGACCTGTCGACCGCGCAGCAATATGTGCTGGCGTCGGCGGTCAACAAGCCGGTGATCCTGCTCGAAGGCAACGAGAAGCTCAACGAAGTGCGTCTCGACCGCTGGCGCTACATCACCGAGGTGCGGGCGCGGACCTGCGCCGAAAAGCTGATCAAGGACGAGGCTGAGCAGAAAAAGGTCGTGTTCGAATTGGTCGACATGGCCAGCGGCCCGCCCGATCCGAAGGTCAAGCCGAAGCTGCAGGAAGCGCTCGAACACTACGCGCCGACGCTGGCGAAGGCCGGTCAGGCGAGCCCGACGGTGCGCGCCAATGCCCTCATCCCCGCCGCCCGCCTCGGTATCCGCGAGGAGATGAAGCAGGCATTCGGCTTCGACTGGCGCAACTACGTGCGCGGCGTGACGACCACCTTTGACGTGATCGAGAATCTCGCCTTCCGCGAGAGCATCCGTGGCGAACTGGCCAAGCTCGACACCCTTTGGGGATCGAAGTTCAATCCCGGCTGGACGCTCGATCCAACCAAGGTCGCCGCCGACCGCCGGAGCCCGCACGTCATCGTCGTCGCCGCCAATACCAAGGGCGAGATCGTGCGCTACTACGACAGCACCGAGAGCGCCGCCTACTTCGGCACCGCGTCGGCACGATCGCCGGACGACGGCGGCTACCTGCCCGAGCAGGAATCGCGCTCGATCGCGTCCACCGGCAAGATGCTGGCGGCCATCGCCATCGCCAACGAGCACAAGGACACGATCAACAGTTCCTATGCCGATACCGAAGCCCCGGCCCAGGGCGCCGACACCTGCGCCAAGGGCCCGGCCGGGGAAGCGCGTGGCCGCCGCGCCATCACCGCCTTTGCCTGCTCGCTCAACCGGCCGATCGAATGGCGCGCGGCGCATATCGGCCAGGAGCGCATCGCCCGGCTGATCGAGGCCTTCGGCTACAATATGCCACCCGGCGAAGGCACCGCCGGCGCGACACCACCCTCGACGGCCGTGGTGCGCGGCCTCATCACCGGCTCGCCGCAGCGGGTACATCAGATGGCCGGCGTGGTGCTCGGCAGCCTGCTCGATCATGGCGGCAAGCCGGTGCGCCTGCCGACGCTGGTGCGTGCCTACGACTTCGTCGCCCCCGAGCATGCGAGCCTCGCCGAGCGGGATCGGACGACCGACATCGTGCCGAACAAGGTAATCAAGCGCGATGGCACGGCGATGCTGAAAGCCCTGCTGCAGGCGCCACTCTGCTACCAGTCGGGCGGCCAGTCGCACGGCACGCTGAAGGGCTTGAACCAGTGGTGCGCCGAGCGCCGGCCCGACTTGCGCCTGCACTTCGCCAAGACCGGTACCTCGGTCACCGACGACGTCAATGCGACCGTCGACACCTGGATCGCCGGCGGCCTGCAGTTCTCAAATGGCGCGGCCTACTCATATGTCGTCCTCGTCGGTTCCGGCACCACCTCGGAGCCCTGGTCGCGCAGCCTGCATGCCGCCCAGGTCGGCGTGCCGCTCGCCAATGCGCTGCTGCAAGACCTTGAAGGGCATGCGAAAAAGAACGCGGTCGTGGCTCTGCTGCCGGCCCGACCGGCGACGCCTGCGACAACAATGGCGCAGAGCCCGCCCGCGGCACCTAATCGCTTGACACCACAGGGCCTGATGCGCGACCAGCTATTGCGCTCACAGTGAGCGCCTGATTTCAGCAGCTTGGCAGCGAGAGTGTCCGATGGCAGCCGGTGTGGTCCCCCATTTTGCCAATGACAAGGGCGTGGAGAAGATCTTCGTCGGCGTGAAGGAACTGCAGTGTATGGGCGCCAGCGCACCCTTCGACCACCCGCATGTGTTCCTCGACATGGGTGGCGACAATCAGGTGCTGTGTCCCTATTGCTCGACGCTTTACATTCACGACTCACGCTTCGCCGCCACCGACAGCGAACCCGCCGGCTGCATCGTTGAACACGCCGCGTGAAAGACCGCCCTGCCCTGATCGCAGGGGGCGGCATCGCCGGATTGGCGACGGCGATCGCGCTGGCGAAAGCCAACATTCGTAGCTGTATCCTCGAAAGCCGCCCTGCCTTTTCAGAGGTTGGGGCGGGCATTCAAATCGGTCCCAACGGCACGCGCATCTTGCGGCAACTCGGCGTGGCCGAACGGCTCGCAACCGATGCCGGCAAACCGCGGTCGATCGAGGTCTCGGACGGCCGCTCCGGCGAGGTGCTGAGCCGCTTGCCGCTTGGGGCCTGGATCGAACAGCGGCACGGTGCTCCCTACTGGACCGCGCACCGGGCCGATCTGCACGCAGCCCTGCTGGCAACGGCACGAACATACTCCGAAATCGAGTTCCGGCTGGGCTTCGGCGTCACCGCGATCGAAGAGACCGAAGCCGGCGTATGTGCCAGCACGGACGATGGCAGCAGTGCCACGGGCCGCTTCCTGATCGGGGCGGACGGGGTCGGCTCCATTGTGCGCGGCCTCGCCATCAACGACTTGCCGCTCGTTCCCGCCGGGCGTGTCGCGGCGCGTTCCGTGATCCCCATCGGCGCCAACGACGATGCGGTGACGCGCCAGAGCGTTTGCTTGTGGCTCGCCCCCAAGGCACACGTCGTGCACTACCCTGTGCGTGATGGCCGCGAGCTTGCCGTCGTGGTGGTGCTGCAGGACGCGACCCTGACCGAAGGCTGGGGTGCCGCCATCGAGACGGCGACCGTTCTAGGCCGGCTCAGTGGATTGGCGCCGCGCTTGCTGTCGTTGCTCGATCGCGCGAACGATTGGCGGCAATGGACATTGCTGTCGGCGCCGCGACTGCCGACATGGTCGGCGGGACGCGTGGTCCTAGCCGGCGATGCCACCGGCCCGTTTTTCCCGTTCCTGGCCCAAGGTGGCGTGATGGCACTTGAAGACGCCGTCACACTCGCCCGCCTCGTTGCCGATACGCCGGACGTCGCGGCCGCGTTCGGTCAGTTCGAAGCGATCCGCCGGCCCCGCCGCCAGCGCATGATCGACACCGCCGCGCGCAATGGCCTGATCTATCACCTCGACGGGCCATTCGCGTTCGCCCGCAATCTGGCGTTACGCGCCATGGGAGGTGAACGCGTGATGGCGGGCTACGATTGGCTATATGGCCATCGCACCTAGTGTTCGCCCGCCACGGTTGAGTTCCCGGTCGTTCTCTCTCCCCCGCATCTTCGGGGGAGAGAGGGAGACAGGCCAGGTGCTGGGCTTCGCAATTGGGCTCAACCTAACCGACATTTCACCAATGCGCCGACGTCAGCACAAAGCATCCGCCAGTGCCGCGAAGTTCTCGACGATCAGATCTGGTTGGTGTGGCGTCTCGCCGAACGGCCGCTTACGGCGGTCGATGAACGCAGTGCGCATGCCGTACGACTTGGCGCCGATGCAATCGAAGGCGTGGTTGGCGACAAACAGGATGCTCGACCGGTCGACGCCGATGATTTCCGCCGCCTTGGCATAGGTGCTGAAGTGCGGCTTGAAGTAGCCCGCCTCCTGCACCGAAATCACATGGTCGAACGGGAAGCCGATGTGCGGTCCGGCTGCCTTCAGCATGTCGCGATCGCCATTCGATAGGATCGCCAATTTGTATCCGGCACCACGCAATTTTTCCAAGCCAGCTATCACGTCAGGAAATGGCTTCAGTCGCTCGATCTCCGACACGAGGCCCGCAACCTCTGCCTGCGTATAGGCAATGCCGCAGCGGTCCATCACATGACTGACCGCGCGATGGCCGATCTGCCGATAGGGCGTGTGACCACGATCAAGCAGACCGTCGATCATCGAGTTCTCGAAATGCGTGCGCCGCCACCAGGTGACGAAGCTCGACGGATTGCCCTTCCACCCCTTGGCCTCGAGGAACGGCGCGGCGATCTTGGTCAATCCGCCCTGCATGTCGACGATGGTGCCGTACTGGTCGAACGCCAGCACACCAATCTCGCGTTTCAGGATCTCAGGCCGTTCCATGCGCATCGCCTCCGGTTTTGCTTTGCACCAGATGTGTGGCATCGAACGCGGAATTGGCAAGCACATCACGCGCCCGTTGGCTCATGGGCGTCAATCGCTACGGGTATGGCAGCTGACTTTACGGCTTCGGCGCGGCCGGTACCTTGGTCTTGAAGGCCCGCGCCAGGGCCTCGGCCACCCGCACGCTGTCGAGGTCATCCTTGTGGATCACGTCGGCGGCACCGGCGGTCATCAGCAGCGCGCGACGCTGCCGATCGACCTGGCCGCTGACCACGACGATCGGACCATCATAGCCGGCGCGCTGCAGGAACGGGATCGTCTGCGCGGCATTGTCATTCGGCTTCAGATAATCATCGAGAAAGACGATGCCAGGTTTGCGGGCGATGACGCAATCGAGCGCGCTGCCGAGTGTCGAAGCACGACGAATATTGAGGTCGTAGCCCAGCATGACATGCAGCGTCGCCTTCAGCCGGTCAGCGTCGAAGGTCTCGTCTTCGACGATCAGCACGTCGTCGACCTGCGGCAAACTCTGACGGATCTTCGTCGCGTCGCTCTTGCGCGCGAGGAAATCACCACCGGTACCCGAGCCGCCAGAACTCATGTCCATTCTCCCGATCTTGCACGCCCTTATACTAGAAAAATTTCCTTAGTACCCACTCTGTTTGGCTGCCTATGCTTAAGAATTGACCGCAAGCGGCCAAGCGATCGTAAACGTCGCGCCGCGTGCGCTGGCGGGGTCTGACACCAGCGTCAATTTCGCCCCCACACTCTCAGCCGTTCGGCGCACCAGTGCCAGTCCGATGCCACTACTGTCGGCGGCAGGGCGTTCGGCGATCGTTCTGAACGGCAGAAACACCGCCTCATGCCACTCGGGTGGGATGCCCGGGCCGTCGTCGACGATCACGATTTCCAATGCATCGTCGCCCCGAGCACAGGTGACCTGCACACGACCGTGATCCCGATCATGGTGCGCGGTCGCATTGCCAATCAAATTCCGAAGCACCAGGTCGAGCGGCGCGACATATGTATTCAATATCGGCCAGTCGCCGCTGATTTCGACCATCATCCGAGGTGGCCTTGGGATAGACGCAACGATGCCGTGCACAAGCTCGGCGGTGTCGACAGTCTCCAGTGCTTCCTCTTGGCGGCCGATCTTCGAATAGAGGAGGAGATCCGTCAGCATCTGCGTCATCCGGCGCGACTGGCTCCTTATCCGCGCCAAATGCACTCTCGGATCCTCGCCGCCCAAGCCTTGCAATGCAGCATCCAGGTCGTCGGTGAAATAACGCAACGCCCGCAGTGGCGCCTTCAAATCGTGACTGATCACATAGGCGAACTCGGCAAGATCCCGATTGGCTCGGGTCAATTCGGCATTGGCAATCGCCAATGCCTTGGATTTTTGAGCAAGTTCGGCTTCCGCGATCATTCGCTTGCGTACTTGCTGGGCCAGTCCGATTTCGAGCTCGCCCGCCGACAGAACCTTTGAAATCGTCAGCAGGAATTGCTGCCGCTCCGACAGCCAGAAGATCTGCAAGTCCATTCGCGGGCTGCTGCCTTCAGGCCCGACCAATGCGATATTTGGCATCTGGAATGGCGCTTCGTCGCCTTGCTTCAATGCGAGCAACGCATCATCAAGGCCGACCAGCGGCGCAACGGATTCCGTGACACGCTGCCCCAGCGGAACAAAGTCGGCGAGATTGCCATATCGCGTCGTTGCCACCAGTTCGCGGTCGAGCCAGACAAGCCCGAAGATCGCATGCCGCGCGAACAATTCGACGGCTTCGGCGAGCGCGCTATCCAATTCCGGCGAATTACCAGCGACGGGCAATGACGGCAGCAATATCCCGGAATGCTTCTCGAACATGGTGCCCCGTCTTCGCGCTCGTCACAATGCAAGGAACTCCGTCTACTCGCAGACTTGCTGGCAGCACGGGCTCAATGCCTTCGTCGAGCATATCGAATTTATTGACGACGAAGATAGCTGGGCGGCCAGGAAAAGCATCCATGAAACCGGTGCCGAGTTGGCCGACCGCTTCCAACGTCGAGGGGCGCGTCACGTCGCCGATGATCACGGCGCCGTCAGCTTGCTTGGCATAGACGTGCCGGAAGATCGTATCGCCGAAATTGCCGTCGGTATCCCAGATCACGCAGTGGAATGGCCCATCGATCGGCGACGGCAAAATCTCGTGCCGATAGATGTCGGTGCCAATCGTCGCCTTGTAGCTGGTCTCGAAGGTATCGAGAACGAGCCGGCGCGCCAACGACGTCTTGCCGACGCCGATTTCGCCCAACAGCAGGATCTTGGCGATCCTCATGGCTGGTCTGCGGCCTCGCCTTCGAATCCCAGTTCGAACTCGACCCGGCGATTGTTGCTTTGTGATCCGACCGCGGCACTGATCTCGCCACCACTGATCCGACCAACAGCAATCAACAGCTGGCGCGGCACGCCACGCTCGACCAGCGCGTCGACCACGCGCTGCGCCCGCGTTTGCGACAGCGAGGTATTGCGGCCGGCGGTGCCACGCTCATCGGTATAGCCGACGACCCGCACCAGAGCCTTTGCTTGCGTGATCAGGGGAGCCAGCGCGTCGAGACCGGTCTGTGCCGCTTGATTATTGCGGTAGTCCACGCCGTCGCCGAAGAACACTGCGTTGTTGCGCGTCCACTTTTCCAGCTTTTCACGCGCCGATGGTTCGACCGGCGCGGGCAAGACGAGTGGCGGCGGCTTGACCCCGGCCGATTGACTGACCGCGACCGCAACCGTCGCCAACTGCTCGGCTGACAGGCTCAACACCTCGGCGCTTTCCAGTACATCGACGGGCGCAGCGTCGTTATGCGCCCCATCGTTTGCGACCGCGCCGCCGACCAGCAATTTTGAAATCTGCCCACTCGCTTGCCGCAATTGCTCAGAAATCGAGTGCATCGGCGCCGATAGCGCATTGAGTTGCCCGATGTCGACGGGCCCCGTTCCAACTCGCGTCTGCAGGGTTCGCAAAGCGCCCAGATCGCGTTCAACGCTCGTGCGTGCGGATTGTGCAACCCTACGCTGCGCGGCCTCCTTCAGGGACTGCTCTAGCTGCAGCAGATGCGGAACCGACTGATCCAGCCGCCTCACAGCCCGCGCCAGCGTGCGACGGACCGAAGCCCTTAGTGCTTCGCCTTCGATGCCGGCAAGCGAGCGGCGTACGTTGGTAATCTGCGGTTCGAGCTCGCCGACCCAGTTTGGCAGCACGGTCAACCGGTCCAACACCGCCGTTCCCGGCAGGCCGTCGCGCAGGCGCTTGATGACTTCCACCTTGGCTTCCGATGTCGGCACCAGGCCGGTCAGTGTCAGATCAAGTCCCCGCGCGCCGACGTCAAGCTGGGTCGGATATCCGACCAGCTGCGGCATGCCGGCGATGGTGCGATCTGCGAACTGTCGGACCTGGGCGGTCTCGAAATTGTTATAGGTCACCCAGCCGCCGTAAATCAGCAGCGGCAGCGCGATCAACACCGCCAGCGCCTTAAGCGGATTGAAGCCGAGGCCGGCCTCGCTTGCGATCGTTCGCTGCTTCTCGGCAAGCTTCGCTTCGAGGCTCCGGGCCAAAGGCGGCAGCAATTGCTGTGGCGCTTCGCCAATCGGAGAGTACATCACCCGGCTATTGCTCTCGATCAACCTAAGGAACTCATCGTCGAGGGCTGCTTCGACACCGGCCGGTGCCGTTCCCCGGCATTTTGCCGCCAGCAGATAGGCTGGCGAGCCGCGCAGGTACATCTGGAAATCGTCGAGCGAGAACGATCGCAGGTTGCCACCGTCATCCTTCAAGGCCTGACTGGCGAAATCGTTGATCGCCGTCAGCACGCCGCTCAAATGGATATTGCTGTTTGACGGAACTCCCGAGCCTTGCGGTCCCTCGGGCCAATGCTGGACGAGTTCACCCGAACCGCGTCGAACAAGAAACAGCTCGACGACTTCGAGCCGCTGCGTCTCGGCCAGCGCCAATTCAGCAACTGTCCGACCGGTCGTCAGGCTGCGCAAACGCAACATCACCGGGTTCGAGCCACCCGACAGCCGCCGGTTGATCTGATCGGTAAGGTCCTTCATGGCGCTGGCGATGTAGGCCTTCACCATGCGGCCGGTGATCGGATACAGCGCTTCGACCATTTCGTCCTGGCTGTTGCGCAGCTCGGTCTTGATGGTCTTGACCACCAGCGGGGCGACCGCTCGCGCGAGCGGATCATGATGCCTGACTTCGGCTTCGCGGATCGCGCCGTGCAGCACCTCCGCGACGCTGGTGCGAAACTGTTCTTCGGTGCCGGCCCGCTTCAGCAAGCCTTCGACTTGGCTGGCGAGCTGCTCCCGGTTGGCAGTTTCGGCCGCCACCGAAGCTTCGAGCACCTTGGTCAGGGACTGCGCCAGTTCCTGCCGACTGGCCTGCTCGACGGATGCCACCTGGGCGATCCGGGCCTGCAATTCGGTCAGCGTGGCGTTCTCGCGATCGAACAGAAGTTCTTTCAGCCTGGTGACATTTTGCGACATCTGAAACTTCCGGTTCAATCCCGCGGGATCAGGCGAATACGCTCACCGAGTTCCTGAACGCCGCGCGCCAACTCATCGAAGGCGGTCCTGCGGCCAGCTTCGGTCTCGCCGGCATGAGCGTCGAAGCGGGCCTGCAGCGCGTCGAGCCGATGTCCAAGTGTGGCTTCAAGATCACGAATGCGCGCTTCGAGTTGATTGATCCGCAAGTCACTCTGGCGCTGGAACTCGCCAAACAGCAGATCGCGGATCTGCTCCATTTTCTCGTCGGCGGGATCGCGCGGGCCGGAAACGGTCCGGGAGTCGCCGTTTGACATAGAATTCATGGTAAACTGCCCAATTGCTATTGGGCGGCACACCCACACTCCGTGCCGTCCCCTCAGGCAATACTAAAGCCAGAGCGCACGCGAAAAGTCCAATCTTTCCTTGGGCTTGACCTACGACCAAGGGCTACTTGGCGAAGGTCCGGCCGTAGCGGCCGCGCAGTTCCGCCTTTTGCACCTTTCCCATCGCGTTACGTGGCAGATCGGCCACCTCGAAGACGCGCTTCGGCAGCTTGAATTTGGCGAGCCGGTCGCCGAGATGGGCGATGATCTCTGCTTCCGACTGCAAGGTCGCGCCAGCGATCGAGGTCACCACCGCGACCACGCCTTCGCCGAAGTCCGCGTGAGGTACGCCGATCACGGCCAACTCGGCTACACCCGGCAGCGCATTCAGTTCGTCCTCGATCTCCTTCGGATAGACGTTGAAGCCGCCTGTGATGATCAAGTCCTTTGCCCGCCCGACAATGCTGACGCGACCGTCTGGCGCCATGACAGAAAGGTCGCCGGTGACGAAGAAGCCGTCGGCGCGGAACTCCTCAGCGGTCTTTTCCGGGTTGTTCCAGTAGCCCTTGAACACGTTCGGCCCCTTGACTTCCAGCACGCCGACCTCGCCTGCGGCCAAGATCGCGCCACCGTCGCCGGCGATACGGACCGAAACCTCCGGCAGCGCATAGCCGACCGTGCCAGCGAGCCGCTCGCCCTTGTGGTAGGGGTTCGAGGTAATCATGCCAGTCTCGGTCATGCCGTAGCGTTCGAGAATTTTCATGCCCGTGCGTTGCTCGAATTCGACGTGTGTCTCGGCCAGCAACGGCGCCGATCCAGATATGAAAAGCCGCATCTTCTTGCACTGGCCGGGGCCGAACGATTGGTCGCCGAGCAGCCGGGTGTAGAACGTCGGCACGCCCATCATCACGGTCGACTCGGGCAGCGCCTTCAGCACCGCCGCGAGATCGAACTTCGGCTGCCAGATCACGCGGCCGCCAGCCAGCAATGTCGTGTTGAGCGCGACGAACAGGCCATGTACGTGGAAGATCGGCAACGCGTGCAACAGCACGTCTCCGGCGGTGAAGCCCCAGTAGTCGACCAATGTCAGCGCATTCGACGACAGATTGCGGTGCGTGATCATGGCGCCCTTCGAGCGCCCGGTGGTGCCGGACGTATAGAGCAGTGCCGCCAGATCGTCGGCGGCAAGCACCGCGGTCGTGTGCGTCTTGGCCTGGGCCATGGCGAAATCGTCAAGTGTGCCTCGGCCGTCCGCCGCCATGGTGTCGATGTGCGCAACGCCGGCTTTTTCCGCGATCGATTTCAGGGCCGCGAGCTTGCCCGGATCGACCACCAGCAACTTCGGCTGCGCGTCGCCGATGAAGTAGTCGAGTTCGGCGGCGGTGTAGGCGGTATTGAGTGGGTTGTAGATGGCGCCGGCCTTCACCGTCGCGAGGTAGAGCAGTACGTTGGGATAGGATTTCTCGACCTGCACCATGACGCGGTCGCCGGGCTTTACGCCACGCGCCGACAGGGCATTGGCCATGCGGCACACATCCTGGTCGAGTTCGGCATAGGAGAGGTTGCGGGCCCCCTCGAATGTGAATGCCACTGCGGTCGGTCGGCGGGCGAAGCTCGCCTCCAGGATGGCGTAGAGATTGGCATTGGTGGCCATGGTGATCTTGCTCCCGAACCCGATTGTCACCTCGTTGGTTACAGGATCGGGCGAAACCCCGTCAAACGCCGATCGTGGTGACAAGGCACCCGTGCGGCGCAGGACGGTTGCGTTACCGACGCTTTCGGGCGACGTTCCGGCTTTCCAATGAACCGTCGGAGAGCCGCCTCGTGACCGATCTTGCCCGCCTGACCGCCACCGCCGCAGCCAAGCTGATGGCGGCCCGCGAAATCACCTCCGAGCAACTGGTCAAGGCTTGCCTCGACCGCATCGCCGCCCGCGAGCCTGAAGTGAAGGCATTCGCGCACCTCGATCCTGAGCATGCGCTGACCCAGGCGCGCGCGGCCGATGCTGCTTTCCGGTCCGGCAAGGGCGTCGGCCCGCTCAATGGCATTCCTGTCGGCATCAAGGACATCATCGATACCAAGGACATGCCGACCCAGAACGGCTGCGAATTCTTCAAGGGCCGCCAGCCGGCCGAAGACGCCGCCTGTATTACCGCGCTGCGCGACGCCGGTGCCGTCATCATCGGCAAGACGGTGACGACCGAAATGGCGACGAACTTCCCAGGCCCGACCTGCAATCCACACAACCTCGGCCACACGCCGGGCGGTTCTTCATCGGGCTCGGCCGCCGGTGTCGCCGATTTCATGTTCCCGCTCGCACTCGGCACTCAGACCGGTGGATCGGTGATCCGTCCGGCCTCGTTCTGCGGCATCTATGGGCTGAAACCGACGTATGGCCTGATCTCGCGCACCGGCGTCACCATGCAGTCGCACACCCTCGACACCATCGGCGTCTACGGCCGCTCGGTCGAGGATCTGGCGTTGATCACGGACGCGCTATCGGCACACGATCCGCGCGACGCCGGCAGCTATCCAAGGAGCCGCCCGAACCTCGTCCGCGCCGCCGCGGAGAAGCCGCCGGTGAAGCCTCTGTTCGCCTACGTCAAAACGCCGATGTGGCATCTCGTCGACGACGTCGCCAAGGAAGCACTTGCAGAACTGGTGGCCGCGCTCGGCGATCAGGTCGTGGAATATGACATGACCTCGCTCGAAGAGGTCGTCGCCTATCATGCGGCGGTCCAGGGCGGCGAGCACGCTTGCTACTACGGCCCGCTGGCCGACGCCGCTGGCGATGCCATCAGCCAGACCTTGCGCGCACGCATCGAGCTCGGCCGCAAGGTCATGGCCGGTGACTACGTCAAGGCGGTCACCGCGCGCGAGGAAGCTAGCCAACACATCGACAGCCTGCTCGGCGCCTACACCGCGATCCTCACCCCGGCAGCGCCCGGCCCGGCGCCGAAGACACTGGTCTCGACCGGCAACCCGATCTTCAACGCGCCGTGGACCTATCTCGGTCAGCCCTGCGTGACCGTGCCGCTGATGGAGGCCGACGGCTTGCCGATCGGCGTCCAGTTGGTCGGCTCCCGCCGCGATGACGGCCGCCTGCTGCGCACCGCGAAGTGGCTCGCCGAGCACGTCGATGGGCTGGCGAGTTGAAGGATTCTCCCCGCAGGAGTCGGATGCGATGATTCTTGCTGGCGCGCGCCGACACGCGTTCCGCGAGCCGGCCGCCGCGCGCGGAACACTGAGGATGTCCCGTCGCATCCGGCCGGCTCCCCGCAGGGGAGTCGGATGCGATGATTCTTGCTGGCGCGCGCCGACACGCGTTCCGCGAGCCGGCCGCCGCGCGCGGAACACCGAGGATGTCCCGTCGCATCCGGCCGGCTCCCCGCAGGGGAGTCGGATGCGACAATCAATAAGTCGCGCGACCGCCGGATAGGTCGAACACGGCGCCGGTGGTGAACGAATTGTCGGCTGAGCGAAAGCCACGCCACCATCGCCGCCAATTCCTCGACCAGTACGAAGCGGTTGCGCGGGATCTTCGACAGCATGAAATCGATGTGCTGTTGCGTGATCTGATCGAAGATCGCGGTTTTGGCAGCAGCCGGTGTCACCGCGTTGACGGCGATATCGTAACCCGCGAGTTCCTTGCCCATCGACTTGGTCAGCGCGATCACGCCGGCCTTCGACGCCGAATAGTGCGCGGCGTTGGGATTGCCTTCCTTGCCGGCGATCGAGGCGATGTTCACGATCCGCCCGTATTTCTGCTTGATCATCGTCGGGGCGACGACCTTCGAGCAGATGAATGGGCCATCGAGGTTGATGCGCATCACCTTGCGCCACTCGTCGACGGTGGTGTCCCAGGTGGTCGCGTTGGCACCGGCGATGCCGGCGTTATTGACCAAAATATCGATCTGGCCGAACGCCTTCAGCGTGGCATCACGGGCGGCCTCCACCGGGGCGAGTTCCGACACGTCGCAGGCAAACACCTTCACCGCGTCGCCGATCTCCTTTGCGGTCTTCTCGGCGAGCGTGATATCGCGATCCCAAATCGCAACTTTCGCGCCGGAAGCAACGAAGCGCTCGGTGACGGCACGGCCAAAGCCCTGCGCCCCGCCAGTGACGACGGCGACGCGGCCGGAAAGATCGATCTTGTTCATTGAAATGGCGCTCCTTGGCGTTTCTTCGAGGTTCAAGTTGGAAAGCGTTGGCGGATCTCGGCGACCTGAGCAGCATCCAGCGGGCGAAGCTGTTCGCGGCGCAGCATCAGGAATAGCTTCGCGGTCTCTTCGAGTTCCTCGATGGCGTCGGTCGCGGCTGAGAGCGACGAGCCAGCAACCACCGGACCATGATTGGCGAGCAGCACCGCGTGGTGGCGGCCGGCGAGCTGCCCCACCGCATCGGCGAGCGCCGCATCGCCCGGCGGAAAGTATGGCACCAGCGGCAGCGTGCCGATGCGCATCGCGTAATAGGCGGTGATGGCGGGAAGGCAATCGTGATGATCCAGCCCATGGATGCAGCTGACAGCCACCGAATGCGTCGAATGCAGATGCACGACCGCGCCGGCCTTTGGCCGCGCCGCATACATGGTGGTGTGCAGGAACGCTTCCTTGGTGGCGGCATCGCCGTCGATCAGTTTGCCTTGGCGATCGAGACGCGAGAGCCGCGCCGGATCGAGCGTGCCCAGTGACGAGCCGGTCGGCGTCATCAACCAGCCGCCGTCGTCGAGCTTGACCGAGATGTTGCCGGTCGAGCCGTGCGTCAGGCCGCGATTGAACAGCGAGGCACCCGTCGCCACGATCTGATCGCGGATTTTCGCGTGCGCGCTCATGCCAGATGATTCCAAGCCGACAGGAAGAAGTCGGGCCCACCGAAGTTGCCGGACTTCAAGGCCAGCGCCAATGGATCGCCGTCGCGGGAGAGCGTCCACGGCACACCGGGTGCGATCTCCGGACCGATCTCAATCGCGGTGACGCCGAGCGCACCGACGACCGCACCGGACGTCTCACCACCGGCGACGATGAGCCGAGTGAAGCCGTCGGCACACAGTGCTTTTGCGGTTTCAGCCAGCACCTTCTCGACCATTGCGCCGGACGCCTCGCGACCGAACTCCTTCTGGATGGCGGTGACGGTCGCCGGCTCGGCGCTTGAATAGATCAACACCGGGCCAGATGCCGGCTGTTGCTTGGCCCAGGCGATCAGTTCGACGGCACCGAGCTTCCTTGCGGCGATGGCGCGCGCATCGACTTCATAGGCCGGAATGCCGGCGGCGATCGCCGCCTTCACCTGGCCGCGCGTGGCTTCGGAACAGCTACCGGCGAGGATCAGTTGGCGGCCCTTAGGCGCAGTCATTTTGCGGTTGCCCGACGCCGCCTTCATCAAACCCCGATCAATGAAGTTCTGTGGCAGCCCCATAGCGACGCCCGAGCCGCCGGTGATCAACTTGTGCGACGCCGCCGCGCGACCGATATCGTTGAGATGCCGATCGAGGATGGCGTCGACGATCACGAAGCGCGTGCCGGCACCAGCAGCAGCCTTGAACGCCGCCTCGATCGCGGCCGCGCCCTGATCGACCACCGAATATGGCACCAGCCCAACCGGCAGTTTGGTCTGCCGCTGCAGCACGCGCACCAGACTGGAATCCCGCATCGGGGTTAGCGGATGATCCTTCATCGGGCTCTCGGCCAGCGGCAGATCGCCAACGAACAGGTTGCCGAGGTAGACCGTGCGCTTGTTGGCTGGGAATGCCGGATTGGCGAGTGCAATGTCCCCACCGACCTTGTTCAGCAACGCCTCGGCCACCGGCCCGATGTTGCCCTGGTCGGTCGAATCGAAGGTCGAGCAGTACTTGAAGAACAGTTGGCGCGCACCACGAGCGAGCAGCGCATCGGCCGACGCCAGCGACCACGCGACGGCCTCGTCAACCGGATTGGTGCGCGACTTTAGCGCGACGACAACCGCATCGAATCCATCGAGATCGGTAGCCGGTCCCGGCACGCCCATGACTTGCACGGTGCGCATGCCAGCGCGCGTGAGCATTAGCGCCAGATCGGTCGCGCCGGTCAGATCGTCGGCGATGCATCCGAGCAGCATTCAAGCCTCCATCCAGAAATTCCAAGCGTCACGCATCGGGCGTCTCGGCCCGCAGCCAATCGCGCAGATCAGTCTTCAAGACCTTGCCATAGTTATTCTTCGGCAGGCTGTCGACGAAACGATAGCCTTTCGGCCGCTTGAAACGAGCAATGTTGTCGAGGCAGAGCCGATCGAGTTCGGCCTCCGAAACGTCATGGCCTGGCCGCTTCACGACGTACGCGATCACTTCCTCGCCCCAGTCGGCATGCGGCCGGCTTGCGACCGCGCATTCGAGGACACCCGCATGCGTCAGCAACACTTCCTCGATCTCGCGCGGATAGATGTTCGACCCGCCGGAAATGATCATGTCTTTTGAGCGATCCTTGAGCGTCAGGAACCCGGCGGCGTCAACCGAGCCAAGATCACCGGTCCACAGCCAGCCGTCCTTTACCGCGCGTGCGGTCGCCGCCGGATCATGCCAATAACCCTGCATGATGCAGTCGCTACGGGTGACGATTTCGCCGATCTCACCCGGGGCCAAGTCCCGGCCGTCGGCGTCGACGATCTTGAACGCAACGCCTGTGCGGGCAATGCCGGTCGAGCCGAGCCGGGCCTCATAGTCGGCATGCGACGTGTCGGCGTGCATGGCCTTGGTGAGTCCGGCGATCGTCATCGGCGCCTCGCCCTGGCCGTAGACCTGGAAGAACTTCGGCCCGAGCAATTCGATGCCGCGCTTCAGATCGGCGACATACATCGGCGCGCCGCCGTAGGCGATCGTCTTGAGCCCCACGGTATCGCCGCCGGCCTGCGGGTGGTTAAGCAGCCGCACAAGCATGGTTGGCGCGGCGAACATCGATACGTTCTGGCGCGCGCCAAAGGCCTTCAGGATCTGTTCCGGCTCAAACGACGGGAAAATGATCTGGTGCGAACCGCGCGCAATGTGTGCCAGTGCATAGATGCCAGAACCATGGCTCAACGGCGCCGCGTGCAACATGCAATCACGGTGATCGACGAAGTCGACGTCGGCATAGTAGGCATGCGAACTGAACAGTAGATGCCGATGCGTCAACGTCGCGCCCTTGGGGCGCCCGGTGGTGCCACTGGTGTAGAAGATCCAGGCCGGCGCGTCGGGGTCCATGCCGGCATCGACGATCGGATCGGCAAACAGCAGCGCCATCCAGTCGCGCTTACCGGCGACGATTACGCTCGGCCAAGCCTGGCCCGCAAGTTCCGACATCTTGTCGGCGATGCCCTGGCTCACGAATGCGAGCTTGGCGCCAGAATTGTCGAAAATCCAGGCGATCTCCTTGGGATGCAGCTTGGCATTCATCGGCACCGCGCACAGACCGGCGCGCCAGATGCCATAGAGCGCGGGCAGATACTCGAGGCAATTTTCCATGACGATGGCAACGCGATCGCCCGCCTCCAGGCCGTGCCGATGGCGCAGGCTACCGGCGATGCAGGCCGCCTGATGCTCGAAGGCACCATAGGTCAGCTGCCGCCCGCCAAAAGTGATGGCTGGCGCCTGCGGCATATGCTTCGCCACGGTCTGCAGCGTACGTGACAGGTTCATTGGACGTTCCCAGTCGTTTTGCGGCGGAACTTGCCATCTGCCCGTCCGCACGGCAACAAGGCTCTATCCAGGGCAGACCTGCATAGAACGGGGTTCGATCATGCGCACAGATTTCGAAACGCTTCTCCTGACCAATCCGGCCCCGCATGTAACCATGGTCACCATGAACCGGCCGGCGGCGATGAATTCGATGACCACCCGGATGATGGAGGAACTGCGCGACTGCTTCGCCCAGTTCTATATCGAGCCCGACGCCGCTCGCTGCCTTATTCTGACCGGCGCCGGCGAACGCGCATTCTGCGCTGGTGCCGATCTCAAGGAACGCAACGGCATGACCGATGCCACCTGGCGGCGCCAGCACGCCATCGTCGAGCAGTTGATCCGCGCCATGGTCGACTGCCCACCGCCGATCATCGCGGCGGTCAACGGCGCCGCCTACGCTGGCGGCTGCGAACTCGCCATGGCCTGCGACTTCATCTATGCGGCCGACCACGCCCGCTTCGCCCAGACCGAAGTCGCACTCGGCATTATTCCTGGCGCCATGGGTACGCAGAACATGCCGCGCGCGATCGGCGTGCGCCGCGCCAAGGAGGCGATCCTGTCAGCCCAACCGTTCACCGCCGCCGACGCACTTGCCTGGGGCCTCGCCAATCGCGTGTTCCCGCAGGCCGAACTGATGGCCGCCACCATCGCCACCGCCACGCGCATTGCCGGCAACGCGCCGATCGCGGTGCGGCAAGCCAAACGCTCGATGGACAAGGCGACCGATATCGACCGCTCGAACGGCTATTCCTTCGAGATCGAGGCTTACAACCGCACGGTCGGCACCGAGGACCGCCGCGAAGGCATCCTGTCCTTCAACGAAAAGCGCAAGCCGGACTTCAAGGGAAAGTGACCCTAGATTGCCGCTTCCTGCGCTTTGGCAACCGTGTCCGGATCCGCCGCGATCGCCCGTAAATATGCGGCACTCGACTTGTCGGGCAGGCAGCGGCCCTGCTCCCAATTGCGCACCGCATCGACATCGAGCCCGAACCGCAAGGCGAACTGCTCTTGCGTGAAACCGAACTTCGACCGCATCGCCTTCACATCGACGCTGCCATGACCGAGACGTGCCGGGGAAATCCCGGCGCGCCGCAATTCCTCGGCAACTGCCTCTACCGAACCGACGATCGGCAAATGCACGAAGGCCTCGCCGGCCTCGACCACGGCTTCGATCAAACGCTTGGCTCGCAACAGCGACACCCCGCAGGCGGCGAGTACCAACGCCGCATCCACCGATTTGATATTCGTGGGTTTGCCCTGCGACCTAAGCGCCAGATCGACGGATGAACCTGAGTGGGCGCGGTCGACGCCCCGGACTGGCCCCAGTCGTTCGAACCGCTCCTTCAATTTCGATCGCATCGTAGTCCATCCTCTCCATCACGACCATTGCCAGCAGTCGCAAGTTCGCAGCACCAAGCTGGTTGGGACGTTCTGCATGCATGTGCAGGCGGCGTAACACGAGCGTGCGGCCGTGTTCTTCGACCTCGGCCATTACCATGACTTGCCCGACAGGCGTGCTCAATCGGGCCGTAACGACTGGGTCGTCGGTGTCGTCCTCAATCAGTTCGAACGAAACATCGTCGACGGACCACATATATATGCTTCTAGCGTATATGTTTCAAGTCTTTCTTCAGGCACTTGCGTCACCCCTCATCCCCCCGCCAGATCCCGGACCCGTGACGCGGCGACAGTCAGTCGCGACACGGTGATCTCGCCTGCGCTGGCGATCTCGTCGAGGCCTGACTTGGCTTGCGCCAGACGCTGGCTGTTGGCCATGGCCCAGCTCTCGAAATCGCCAGCGGTACCGTTTGCCGCCTTGAGCACGTCGCGGGTGAGGCCGCGCGCCGCGCCATCGAGCGTGCTCAGCGCACTATTGACGGCGAGCCGATCGTAATAATCGGACACCTTCAGGCTAGCCGCGCGCGACTTGAGTTCGCCGATGCGAAGGTGCTCCGCCGCCGCGAAGCCGATGCCGGCAACTTCGGCCACCGGACGCCGCGCCGCCGTCGCCAGCCGTGTCAAAGCCGGCACCGAGCCAATCTGATCGAGTATCGACAGCCGACCGGCCAGCGCCTGCGGCACGCCAGCGGCGGTCAACTTGGCCATCAGATCGCCGCGCTGGCCACGCTGGCGAACGGTGAGGATCGCATCGGCATTGGCGTTCAAGGCATCCATCGTCGCCTTGTTGTCGGCCGTGGTGCGCTCGATATCATCGACCGCGCCCGCGCGCAGCAACTCGGTGGTCTGCTCGATCAAAGCGTCCTGGGTGCGGGCGTACAAGTCGAGCTGCAACTGGCCGCCGATGGTGCTGCCCAGCGCGTGCAGCTCGGTCCAGATCTGCGACAAGTCCAGGAATGCCCTGGTCGCCAGAAAGGCGCAGGCGACATCCCCCGTCGAGCGGCCGGTTTCATCACCAAGCCTGACCGCAAACGACGGCCCGCCACGATTGATCATGGCATTGACTATGAATGTCGCGATGATCTCCCGCCGCAGCCGGTGCGACCTCAGATCCTCGCCGAAGCGGTCGCGCAGCGCCTTCGGGAAATAGCCCTGCAGGAACGGTTGGCAGGCGATATTGTCAGGCACCGTGCTCGCCAGCAGGTCGTGATCGAGCGCGATCTTCGAAAAGCTCAACAACACCGCGATCTCCGGCCGCGTCAGACCCTGGCCGGTGGCTTCGCGAGCGCGTAGCTCGGCATTGCTCGGCAGCGACTCCAGCTTGCGATTGAGCATGCCCCGGCCTTCCAGCTCGGTCATCAGCCGCACGTAGTAGCCGGCGTCGCGCACTGCACCGCGCTCGGCGAAACTGATCGCCAACGCCTGATGGATGTTGTTGACGAGACAGGCATTGGCGACGTCCTCGGTCATGCTGGCGAGGAACGCATTGCGCTCGGCGGCGGGCAGGCGACCGCTCGCCACCGCAGGACCGATCGCGATCTTGATGTTGACCTCCTGGTCGGAGGAATTGACGCCGGCCGAATTGTCGATGAAGTCGGTGTTGATACGGCCGCCGCGGACAGCGAATTCCATGCGCCCGCGCTGCGTCAGGCCGAGATTGGCGCCTTCGCCGACGACCTTGGCCCTGAGTTCAGTAGCGGCCACCCGGATGGCATCGTTGGCGCGATCGCCGGCTTGTTCGTCGTTCTCGACGGACGCCCGCACGTAGGTGCCGATGCCGCCGAACCACAGCAGGTCGGCCTCGGCCTTGAGGATCGCGTTCATCAGCTCGTTCGGCGCCATGGCTCGGATCGAAAGGCCGAGCAACTTCGCAATCTCCGCTGAAACCGGAATCGACTTCGCCGACCGCGAGAACACACCGCCGCCGGCGGATATCTTCGTCTTGTCGTAGTCCTGCCAGCTCGACCGCGGCAATTCGAACAACCGCTTGCGCTCGGCGAAGCTCGCCGCCATGTCGGGTTCGGGATCGATGAAAATGTCGCGATGATCGAACGCCGCGACAAGTTTGATTGCCGGCGACAGCAGCATGCCATTGCCGAATACGTCGCCCGACATGTCGCCGACACCGATGACACGAAACGGCATCGTCTGGATGTCGATGTCCATTTCGCGGAAGTGGCGCTTGACGCACTCCCAGGCGCCGCGCGCGGTGATCGCCATTTTCTTGTGGTCGTAACCGACCGATCCGCCCGAGGCGAACGCGTCGTCGAGCCAGAAGCCGTGCTCGCGCGCCAGCGCATTGGCGAAATCGGAGAACGTCGCCGTGCCTTTGTCGGCGGCCACCACCAGATAGGGGTCGTCGCCCTCGTGACGCACGACGTTCGCCGGTGGCACCACCGCGCCGTCCTTCAGGTTGTCGGTGATGTCGAGCAGCGCGGAGATGAATATCCGATAGCTGGCGATGCCCTCCTTCATGATGTCGTCGCGATTGCCGGTGCGCGGCATCTGCTTGGGCAGGAAGCCGCCCTTGGCGCCAGCCGGCACGATCACGGTATTCTTCACCTGCTGCGCCTTGCAGAGGCCAAGCACTTCGGTGCGGAAGTCCTGGGCGCGGTCGGACCAGCGAATGCCACCGCGCGCGATCGCGGCGAACCGCAGATGGATGCCTTCGACGCGCGGGCTGTAGACCCAGATCTCGCGGAACGGGCGCGGCTCGGGCGAACCATCGACCAGTTTGGAATCGAGCTTGAAGGCCAGGGTCCGGGGCGGCGCGCCGGCAGCGTCGAGCTGATAATAGTTGGTGCGCAGCGTCACGGAAACGAGATTGAGGTAACTGCGCAGGATGCGGTCCTCGTCGAGGCTCTGCACCTGCGCCAGCGCACCCTCAATGCGGGCGCGGATCGCGGCTTCACCTTGCTTGCGCTCATCCATCGAAAGCTTGCGGGCGGGGTCGAAGCGCAAGTGAAACAGCTCGATTAGATCGCGTGCCATGCCGGCGTGACGATTCAGCGTTTCGGCGATGTAGCGCAACCCGAACGGCGAGCGGATCTGGCGCATGTATGCCGCGAACGATCGCATCACGGCGACTTCGCGCCAATCGGCGCCAGCGAGAATCACCAGACGGTTGAACGGATCGTTGTCGGCTTCGCCATGATAGACGGCAAGATATGCCGCCTCCATTCGGCTATCGATCTGCGCGAGATCGATCGGCCCACCGTCGGCGGTTTCGAGCATCATGTCGTGCAGTGCGACTTCGCGGGGGCCGTCGGCGAAGCGCGGATGCACGCGGTAGCTGCGCTCGTCGATCACCGAGAAACCGAGATTTTCCAGCACAGGCACCCGGTCGGATAACGGAATCGGCTTGTCGAACCGGTAGACCGCGGCGCGCACGCGGGCCGGCGGATCGCCCGCCATGCGATAGAAATCGATCGCGACCGGCCGTTCCGGTGTCAGTCGCTCGATCCGCTTGATGTCCTCGACCGCGCGGACGGCGGAGAACGTCTCGGCGTAACCGACGGAGAAAGCCTGGCCATATTTCGGTTTCAACGCCGCGTGCGACTGCCCGGTTTCCGCGATTGCCGCGGCGAGCTGGTCATCCCAGGTCCGCGTCACATCGGTGATGCGGTGCTCCAGTTCGGCAACGTCGACATCCGGCAGCGCCCCCTCCGTGCGGGCGATAATGAAATGAACCCGAACCAAAGGGCCTTCGGGAAAGAATGGGGTGAAGGCGGACAGCGTGCCTTGATAGGCCTCGCACAGGATGTGCGCGATGCGTTCGCGCAGCGCCGTCGAAAAGCGGTCCCGTTGGGTATATACCAGCACCGAAACATGTCGGTCGAACCGATCGTGGCGAGCGAACACCCGGACCCGGGGCCGCAATTCGAGATCGACGATGCCCGGCGTCCAGTCGAGTAGCTGCGCTTCCCCGATCTGAAACAGTTCGTCGCGCGGGAAGGTCTCAAGCACATTGGCGAGCGCCTTGCCGGCATGGCTGCCCTCGGCGTAGCCCGATTGCGCGATGACGTACTCGATCTTGTGGCGCAGGAACGGGATCTGACGCGCCGCCTGGGTGTAGGCAAGGCTTGTGAACAACCCGACGAGGCGCAGTTCACCGGCGAGCGATCCATCCTTGGCGTAGGTTTTCAGCCCGACGTAGTCCATGTAGACCCGCCGATGGATCCGAGACATGATGTTCGACTTGGCGATGATCAGCGGCTGCGGCTTCAATAGAAACGCGCGGATTTCTGGTGTCGTTGGAAGCGCGTCGCCACCGCGGCTCAAAACATGCACCGAAGGATCGCGCAGAACTCCAAGCCCCGAGCCGTCGACGGGCATCGGCTCGCCGACGTCACCGCCGCCGACAATGCGATATTCCCGGCAACCGAGGAATGTGAACTGGCCATCGCGCAACCAGCGGCAGAAGGCCAGTGTTTCCGACAGCAGCCCAGGCGCAATCGAAGGCGGGTTGCTTTCGAGCCCCTGGATCGTCCGGTCGAACCGGCTCAACATCGATTGCCAGTCGGATACCGATACCCTGACGTCGGCCAGTGTCTGCTCGATCGCGGTAACGAGTTCATCGGCCGTTGCCTGTCCGATATCGTCCAGCACCACGACGATCAGACTTTCCTGCAGTCCGTCGCCCCAGTTGCGATCGCCAGCGCCGACCATCCGGACAAGGGAACCGCTCGGGCTGCGCTCGACCTTGATGATTGGATGCAGCAGCAGCCGCGCCGACAGCCCGCGCGCGCGCACTTCGGCGACCACGCTATCGACCAGGAACGGCATGTCATCATTCAGTACTTCAATGACTGCGAGGGGCGTCGCTCCCACTTTCGCCCTGCGCACCCGGATCTTGGGCCGCCCGGCGGGCTTCTGCTCCATCCACGCCAGCGCCGATTGGGCGATTTCCGCCCTCAACTCGTCGGTCGCCAACTCGGAAGCGTCAGCGGCCATACTGGAAAAGAGCAGGTGCGACAGGTACTTGGCCGTTTCGCCTGCAGATGGCGTCGGTTGGGCCATGGGAAGCATGCTCCGGTGTTGCTCTTGCGCAGTCGACAGGCTTCGCGACAGGGTAGAAGTGATGAACCGAATTGACTACTGCTATCCAACCCCATCCAGGCACCTCGGGCCGGCAAGTCGGGGACAAATAGCCTAGTCCACGCCCTATACCATCTGGAAGACGGCGCCGCGTCGAGCAAGAGGAGACCGAAGATGAAGAAACACGGCAAGGATGCAGCGACCGCGCTCGATACCGGACCGCAAGCCAAGCTGACGCCCGCCCTGCAGGCCTATTTCGACAAATGCCAGGAGAAACTCGGCTTCGTGCCGAACGTGCTGCGGGCCTACGCGTTCGACAACGCCAAGTTGCAGGCGTTCATCGACATGGTCGACGACCTGATGCTGGCCGATAGTGGTCTCACCAAGGTCGAACGCGAAATGATCGCGGTGGCGGTGAGCGCGATCAACCATTGCCACTATTGCCTGACGGCACACGGAGCGGCGGTCCGCCAGAGGTCCAAGGACCCGGTGATGGGCGAGTTGATCGCGCAGAACTGGCGCGCGGCCAACCTTCCGGCCCGCCAGCAGGCGATGCTGGCTTTCACGGAAAAACTCACCGAAAGCCCCGCCAAGATCGAAGAGGCCGACCGCGCCGCTTTGCGCACGGCCGGTTTCAGCGATCGCGACATCTGGGATATCGCGGCAACCGCCGCATTCTACAACATGTCAAACCGGCTGGCTGCGGCAACCGAAATGCGGCCCGAACCTAGAGTACCACTACATGGCCCGTGACAAGCCGAAGGCTTGAGACGACACCCGCATGGAACGTGAGCTCGTCGGTCTGCTGGGTGCCGGTCTAGCGTCGGTCGCAACCGGGTACGGCGTCGCCGTACCCGTCGGCGCGATTGATCGCGGCTACACCCTCGTCGACGTGCTATCGCGTGAAAGCGGCCCCCGCATCGGCGCCACCTTGAATGCCATGGTGCAAACGCTTTGGCTCGAGTGGCAGCGTACCGGGCTCGCGCGCGATACGACGGCAATGCATGCTGGGGCGCTGCCGGCGATCATCGAACTCAACCGGCCCTTGCCGGAAGCATTCGCCGTGGCGCGCAACAGCGCCGAATGCGGCCGGATGCTGGCAGCCGAAGTGCTGGAGCGCGCCCGCCGTTCCGGTGATATCGTCCGCGCCAATCTCGACGAAGGCGTCGCTTACGCGCTGCTCGAACGACTCTATCACGCGATCATGGCCGAGCAGGCGAACCTTCCGGAAATGATGGCAGCGGTCGACTTGTATTTGCGTACGAACTTGTGGCGTCAGGACTTCGCCCCACCGTCCGCCGCCGCCGCTCCCACGCCGCATCAGCCGGCCGCCCCGCCGAACGCCGCGGAAGTTGCCGCCAGAGCCAGTACTGATGCCGCGCCTGTCCGAACGGGCAATTGCAGCGGTACGCGCCATCGTCGATGCCCTCGGCGAGCAAAATCCTCGATCCGGAACGGCAGGCCGAGGAACAATGCAAGGCACTCGTCGCGCTCATCGAGCGGGTAGCCGACCTCGCCCAGCGCTCGCCCGATGCGTCACGCCACTTGATTGGCGCAGCCCGGCAGATGGCCGAAGGCGATCTACCCGAGGCCGAGCGCAATCTGGCCGCCGCACAGGAGGCGCTGATTCAGAAGGCGAGCTCCGACCTGTCGATGGCGCGGCATTTGATGAGCCTCGCAGCAGAACTGTTGACGATCCGGGCCGGTTTGGAGGAGGTCCGTCTCGATCTGCGCAAGGCCGCTCGTCACTATCGCGCCGCCACTCGATGCGTAACGAGCGCCGACGTCGCCACCACGTGGCAGCTGCTTACGCTGCAGGCACAGTCACTTTTGCGACTCGATCAGTTCACCCGCGAGGACGCCGCATTCGCCGAAGCCCTGCGCGTTCTTGGCGAGGCAACGCAACTCGACATGCCGCCAGATCGGCCAGGCCCCGATGGCGATGGCGCACAAACGCCTCACCGAGCTGCACATCGAGTTCGGCCGTCGAACTGGCAATCCGCAAGCATTCGTCGATGCGGCCGGTCATGGCGGCGCAGCTGTGGCGCTGTTCAAGGATGCTGGCCACATCGAGGAACTGGCCGATGCCAAATACGCCCGCGCCCAGGCGTTGTGGCTTGCCGCCGACCGCAGCAGCGACCTGGGGATCGTCGATGCCGCTGCCGGTGCGTTTCGCGAAATTCTCGAATTCCTGCAGCGCGAGCAAGATCCAGTTCGCTGGGTCACGGCATCGTCTCAACTCGGGCAAGCCTTGCTGCGCATGGCAACACTGCGCGCGGAACCCAAAATTCTGCCGGCTGCAATCGAGCATTTGCGAGCGGCGGTTCAATTTGCATCGACCTGCAACGTGGCTGTCGATACGATGCCCACCGAGGCGGCGCTCGGCCGCGCCCTGCTCGCTGAATTCGCGGCCGGCGGTCAGCCGCTGTTGCTCGATTTGGCCGCCACCGCATTCCGGCGCGCGATCAAGAGCGCGACAGTCAATGAGCAACTCGAAACCAAAGGCGCCCTCCAGCACGAACTGGGCATGACACTTTGGGCGATGGCCGAGCGCGCCGGCCAGACCGCTGGCACTGGCCTCGACACCGCGCTCGAGAGCCTGCAGGCCAGTATCGCGACTTTCGAAGGCATTGGCGCTGCCTCGCAAGCCTCGATCGTGCGCGCCGATCTAGCCAAACTTGTCGATATGATCCAGCAAACCGCCAACTCAGCAGTTTCCGGAAATACAATTCAATATTCGTAAATCGGCCCACGGCGCCGAACACACCTGATTTACCAGTTAACCTCAGCCTATATTCCGCGAACACTTGATTTGAACTATTCTGCGATCGTCGGGTGAGTATTTCCCACGCATGAATTCGGATGAACCAGCCGGCCGAAAGCGTTCGGGCGCGCTCACCCCTTTCGTTCAAGCTGGCGACCAACAGACGGGGTAATGGTTCATGCGGGTTTATGCAGTGCGACAAGCCGGAATGGCGGCGGCGGGCTTGGCCCTGCTCGGATCGAGCGGCGCGTTCGCAGGTGGATGCCTGCACGGCAACGAGTGTTACACCAAGGTACGGCAGCCCGACGTCTATGCCACCGTCGCTCAGCCGGTCGTCGTTCGTCCGGCTTCGTCGCAAGTGGTGCATGAGCCAGCCATTATCGGCGTTCGCCACCAGCGCGTCGAGGTCGCTCCCGGTCGATGGCGCGCCGAACACTCGCCAGCGATGTATGCCACAATGGCGAGGCCCGTGGTGGTGCAGCCGGCCCAGGTGAACTATGCGCATTCGCCGGCGGTCTACCGAACTGTTCGGGAATCCGTCGTCGTACAACCGGCTGGCGTCGTCTGGCAGCGCAGCCGCGACGGGCACGGCCGCGAAACAATGTGCAAGGTTCACAAACCGGCGATCACCCGCACGGTCGAGCGCCAGGTGATGGTGGCGCCGGCCGGCCTGGTCGCGCATGTTCGACCGGCCATATACGCCGAACAGACCCGCAATGTGCTGGTACAGCCCGCCGCCACGCGTCACGTCTATGAGCCGCCGGTGCACCAAGTCGTGGCACGGACCTATGTCGCTCGCCCGGCAACCGCGCACGTCGTGCATACGCCACCAGTGATCGCCGTCGCGCACCGGCAGGTGCTGGTCAAGCAAGGTGGTTACGCTTGGCAGCGATCCGGCCATCCTTGGTGAGGTTGGCAGCACCGAGTTTAACCGCATGGTCAGGGGAAGGGGCATGTTGCATGCCCCTTTTCTTTTGGCCCGTCCTCGTGCATGACCTCCTGCGGCCTCGCTCCAGCTGCCCGTTTTCGGTGTTGATCCGTACAACAGGCCGCCATATTTACCCGCGAGACTGAGGCTCTTTTCAACCTTCTGAACGTGCGAACGGCAGGGCTCGGTGGATCATGCGGAATACGATTGCCGTGATGAACACGAAAGGCGGCGTCGGCAAGTCCACGGTCGTGCTCGCCATTGCCGAGACGATGGCGGCATTCCACGGCAAGAACGTCCTGGTGATCGATTCCGACGCGCAGGCCAGCGTCAGTTCGATGTTGATGACCCCTGGCAATCTGCACAAGCTGCAGTCCGAGGGCCTGACACTCGTTGATTTCCTGATTTCATCGGTGCTCAACAACACCCCGGCCGAGTGGCCGCGCTTCGTGGTGCGCGGCGTTTCGGACGTCGACGATGCCCGTTCGGTATTCCTGATCCCGAGCGACATGCAGCTGACCTTGTTCGAGCGTGAAGTCTCGAAGGAGAGCCTGCATGGACGTCTGCGCACCGCCATCGCTTCGCTGCTCGCCAGCGTGCGCACTGTTTTCGACGTGGTTCTGCTCGATTGCCCACCGGGATTGTCGGTGCTCACCGAAAGCTGGCTGCGCGAGGCCGACTTCCATATTTCGCCGACGAAGGTCGACTACGTGTCGACTTGCGGCCTTGAGGTGTTCCGCCGCTTCAAGGCATTGAACCCGGAAATGGGCTTCGCGCAAAACCTGGGCGTCCTCATCAACATGAAGGACGCGAACTCGCCAAGCGACGGCGAGTATCATCGCTGGCTGGCGGCGAACCCGGAAAACTTCTGTTTCGAGCAGACCATTCCGCGCATGGCCGCGCTCCAGGATGCGGCGCGCTTCCAGGCTTACAGGACCGCTCATATCAGGCGAAGTATCCCGGCGACTCGGCAAGGCGCTGAAGTGTGGTTGACCGCAATCCTCAGCCGCATGGCCGCGGCCGAATATGGAAGCTGCCGCGCGGCCGGCATGAGCGCCGCCCGGCACGGGCGCGCCGAACGCCCCGCAGGCGCCGCGTGATTACGTCGGTCGATGTGAGAAAATTGGAGCGGGCGAACGGATTTGAACCGTCGACCCTCACGTTGGCAACGTGATGCTCTACCCCTGAGCTACGCCCGCTTCCAGGCGAGCGGTATGGCGCAATTGACAGCGCATTGCAAGGGGGTCTCGACGATATCGTTGCCGAAGACGGCAAGCCGTTCACTCGACACCACCTCAGGCCCGTGGTTTCCGCGACAGCATCCGCTTGAACTGGTTCAGGCGGAGAACGCCGGTCACGTGCACGATGCCAAAATAAACGACAATGCCGAGGCCGATCAACAGGCCGAGAGCCGCAAATTTCGTTATCAGATCAAGGCGCGGGTCAAGATATGGCGTCAGCGGTATCGCCCCCAGCCACAGCACCGCGCCCATGACGAGGCTCGCGATCACGATCAGTGGCAGATTGCGCAGCAACCGGGCATCCGACACGAAGTGCCCACGCTGGACGAGCCCATGCCACAGCATCAGTGCGTTGACCCAGCCGGCCAGCGTCGTCGCGATCGCAATGCCCAAGTGCGGCATCACCCCGATGCGGCTGAACACGACGAACAGGGCCAACGACACCACCACGTTGATGACGAAATTGATGGCCGCGAGTTGCATCGGCTTCTTGGTGTCCTGGCGGGCGAAGTAGCCCGGTTGAAACACCTTCTGGATGACGAATGCCGGCAGTCCGAGTGCAAAGATCGCCAGCGCCATGGCCGTCGGCGGCACGTCGGCGGCGGCGAACGCGCCGCGTTGGAACAACACGCCGATCAATGGATTTGACAAAACGAGCAACGCCACCGCCGCCGGGACGGTCAGCAACAGCGCGAACTCCAGCGAGCGGTTCTGTGAATCGAGCGCCGCGACATCGTCCTTGCGCGACAGATGCCGCACCAGATCTGGCAGCAACACGACGCCAATCGCGACCCCGACGACCCCGAGGGGCAACTGATAGAGCCGGTCGGCGTAGTAGAGAAACGCCCGCGCGCCATCCTGGTACGAGGCGATGATGCCGCCGATCAGCAGATTGATCTGGGTAATGCCGCCCGACACGACGCCCGGCACGCCGAGCTTGACCAGCGCCCTGACGTCATCGGTCAGACGCGGCCTGACAAGTCCGAGCCCCATGCCCGCCCGGTAGGCGGCGATCGACATCATCAGCAGCTGTGCGACACCGGCGATGGCGACGCCCCAGGCCAGGATCAGACCAGCGTCCTGGGTGCCGGTGACACCGAAGCCGATCGCCGCAACCATCACCAGCATCAATACGAGATTGAGCAGAATCGGCGCCGCCGCCGCCGCCGTGAAGCGCCCCAGCGCGTTGAGTATCCCCGACAGCAACGCCACCAGCGACATACAGGTGAGGTACGGGAAGGTGATCTGCGTCATCACCACCGACAGGTCGAATTTTTCCGGCGTATCGCTGAACCCAGGCGCGATCAGGTACATCAGCCACGGCATCGCGACCATGGCGACGGCAGACACCACCAGCAGCACGAACAGCAGGCCGGCGAGCGCATTCTCGGCAAACGCGCGAGCCTGCGACTTCCCCGCGCTCGACAGCTTGTCGGTGAACAAGGGCACGAACGCCGAATTGAACGCGCCTTCGGCGAACAGGCGCCGAAACAGGTTCGGAAACTGGAAGGCCACCACGAACGCGTCGGCGGCGGCGCCGGTGCCGAGCACCCGCGCGATCAGGATGTCACGGCCGAAGCCCAGGATTCGGCTCACCATGGTGAGACCGCCGACGGTGGCGAATGCGCGATAGAGTTTCATGTCTGCCGGACTAACCGAGGCGCGGGTAGACGGCAAGGCGGCCGGCGCCACAGTCCCGCGTTGGTTCAGGCGACATGCGGCGCCATGCCGATGCGGCCGAACCCGGGCAGCTTGAGTGCCGGCCGCATCACGTCGACGCCGAACACCAGCCCGAGGACGTTGATCTCGATGCCTTCCGCAAGGCCGACGCTGACGCCCAGCAGGCCAGCTAGCGATAGCTGATAGCCGGTGCCACTCGGCGTCCGGCCGAACCAGCGGCCATCGGTGCGCCAGTCCTTGCCGATCGCGGTCGGCGGCAAGGCGATGCCGGTCTGCGGCACTTGCTCCAGCACATGGGCGACAAACGAGTTCGAATTCGGCCCCGGCCACAGCGAATATCCACCGTTCCGGTTGTACGGGTAGGCCGTGACAGCCGCGCGGATTTTCGGGATCAAGGCCTCAGCTGCCGGTCCTTCGATGGCGCCGATCAATTCGGGTTCATGGCCATACCAGCGACCGTCCGGCGCCCAGCCGTCGACCTTTACCGGCATTCCCCAGGCGACCTTGTCGAAGCGGGTGTACCGCGACGCTCCCTTCTCCTTGACGACGATCCAGGTGTGGTGCGCGAACACGCCGCGCCAGCGGCCGACCCGACCGGCATAGACGTGGATTATCGCTTGCGGCTTGGCCGACGCCGCCGGCAGCAGTCGAGCGCTCGACCAGTCAGCCTGGGCCCAGCCCTGGCCATGATCGATGGTGGTCCAATAGGCGGCGTGCAACCCGAGCGGCGCCAGGAAGCACAGCGCGAACGCTGTGAGGAGGATTTTCAACATCGGATGATCGGATCTCAATTCCGGGGCTGCATCAAGGCATGTTGCGCGCGGCGCATGGTCGTCTACCATAGTGGACAATTGACAACGGAGTTTTCCCGACATGCCTAAAGTCCGCTCGCTCTCGCCGGCCGAGGCCCTGGCCGCGGTACCGGCGCTGGCCGACGTCCTGATCGACTGCGTGCACAGCGGCGCCTCGGTTGGTTTCATGGCGCCGTTGTCGCGCGCGACGGCGGAAGAGTTCTGGCGCGGCGTGGCCTCCGGTGTGGCAGCAGGCAGCCGCATCCTGTTGGTTGCCGAGGTCGATGAGCGCATTGCCGGTACCGTGCAGGTGGTGTTCGCGGGCGCCGAAAACCAACCGCACCGCGCCGACATTGCCAAGATGCTGGTGCACGGTAGCGCTCGGCGCCGGGGCCTCGGCGCCGCACTTCTGCAAGCTGCCGAGGCCGAAGCTAAGCGCGCCGGACGGAGCGTGCTGGTGCTCGACACTCACGCCGGCAGTGCTGCCGATCACTTGTATGCCTCGCACGGCTGGGTGCGCGTCGGCATAATCCCGAATTACGCGCTGATGCCCGTCGAAGGCTACTGCGATACCATGTTCTTCTACCGGCACTTGTAGGCATGCCGTTGCAGAACCGCGTCCGGCCCGACGGCGAGCTGATCGCGACGCCGAGCCTTGGCACCATGATGGGCAATCGCGGCGGCGCTTTCCACACGGCCGAACAGACACTGTTGCCGCGCCATTGGCATTCGAAACAGTGGATCTGCTGCGTCCTCGACTTCAAGGGGCGGCGGCGTCAGGTGATGCAGCCACGGCGCTATACTGAACTGTTCTTCCTCGACGAAGCGACGGCGCTCTCCGCCGGCCATCGCCCCTGCTTCGAGTGCCGGCGCGCCGCAGCAGTGGAATTTGCCCAGCGCTGGAACGGTGCACGCAATCTGCCTGGACGTGCGAACGCGCCCGACATGGACCTCATGCTGCATGCCGAGCGCCTCGACGCTCGGGGGCGCAAACAATGTCACGCAGCCACCCTCGATGAACTGCCGGATCATACCTTCATCCGCCTGGAGGCGGAGTGTTTGCGCGTTGCCGGCCGCCATCTGCAGACGTGGACGAGCGACGGCTACGGCCCGGTTCGAAACCGACCACGCGGTACTAAAGTCGAAGTCCTGACGCCGCCCTCAATCGTGGCGGTGCTTGGCGCGGGATACGTCCCCGTGCTTCATAAGTCCGCCGCAACCTGACGCCAGGGTGGCAAGCGACATACTCCTTCCCACCCGAGGTCGATCACCGCCCCATGACCCGACAGAGCCTCAAGCGCACCATGCGGCGCGTATACTTCCTGCTGTTCCTGGTGCTGGCGATCTCGCTGATCGCCAAGGTCGGCGACAACATTCCCGGCCTCAAGGGCTCACCACTCGAAGGCATCCTGAAGGACGTCTACGATTACCTCAAGGACATGGCATTGGTGTTTGTCACCGTGGCCGCCGCATACCTCGCCAACGTCTTCCAGAAGCGCAATAAATTTGTCGAGAGCCTGGAAGAGGAATGGCGCGGTATCGTGCGCACCAAGTCAGCATTGTTCGCGTTCTGCGAAAAGACCTACCCGACCGCCGACGACTATATCGCTGCGTTCTGCCGGATAAGCGAAACGCTCGACAACATGCGCATCGTCTATCGCAACGTCGGGGAGACCGACGATCTGATCGGCCTTTACCCGTACGCACCACTGCATGACATGCGCCGCGCCCTGCAAACCCTCGATCCGCGTGCGTCTTCGAACATCCCCGTCGAGTCGCGACGCCTGGCGCGCGAGGCCATTCTGCAAAGCTTCTACGCCTTGCGCGAGAATTTCCTCGAGGAACTCGATCTCGAAGCTCCTTCGCATCCGCTACTGATCTCCGGCGGCCGGCGCCTCAAGACGTCGGGTGCTCGCAAGTCGGCGCAGTCGCTGCAGGAGCGCCAGCGAAAACGCCAGGATCGCACGCCGGTGGCGCGCCCCGATGTCGATGCCATGCTCGCCGAGCAGCGGCAGAGGGAAAAATAGAAATCGGAAATCAGAAGACGCATGTGATTGAAGCAACATTCAACATGCCAAACTGATACTTGGATCAAATTGCGCTTTCCAAGCCCCGCGACTTTCAAACCCTCTTGCGCAGCGGTTCGGCGTGGCCGACGACGCGAACGAGTCCCGGAAAATCGTTGCGCAGTTGGTGCTCCAGCGCATCGACGCGTTCGTGCACCGTATTGACGTCGATATTGCTGTCCATGCGGCAATGGTAATTGACGATCAAGCCTGCCGCCGTGCGGCGCACGCGAACGTCGTGGACCTCGCCGAGATCGGGAATCGCCACCGCCAGCGCCTGCAGCGCCGCCGCTATCGGCTCGCTTTCGGCCGGGTGCGCATCCTCGACGTCGAGATGCTTGGTCTGCAGCGGCTCGATGTGGGTTTCGACCTCGGTGTCGGGTCCGAGTTCATCACGTAGCGCCGCCTCGATCTTTGACGCGATGCCATGCGCGGCTGCAAGGCTCATCCGGCTGTCGACCTCGACGTCGAGACTGACCGACAGCCGTTCGCCGATCTGCTGGACGATGACGTGATGCACCGGCACGCGGCGTCGAGCAGCGACCAGCAGCACGCGCTCGAGCACGGTCTCGTCACTGAGCGCGCGCGGCGTGGCGTTGACGGTCAGGGCGGCATCCGGCAGCACGTTGGCGACCGCATGGACGATGCTTTGCTTGACGTCGGCCACCCGATCGAGCGGCAACGTGCGCGAGACGATCACCGACACGTCGCCGAAAACCTGCGTGCCGCCGTGGCGCACGCGCACACTTTCCACTTCCACCACGCCGGGAACGGCAGCGGCTAGCCGCGAGATCTGCTCCATGATCCCCGACGGCGCCTTGTCGAGCAGCGTATCAACGGTCTGGCGCCCGAGCCGCCAGCCGGCGATGGCGATGAACGCCGCGACCCCGAATGCGGCCAGCGCGTCGCCATACTTGAAGCCGAACAGCGCCGCCAGCAGGCCGAGCAACACCAGTACGGAACCGGCCAGATCCGAGGCGAAATGCATGGCATCGGCGGCCAGCGCCTGACTGCCGGTTTCCTTGGCGACCTTGCGCAACGAGTGAACGCGGTTGATGTCGACGGCGATCGATAGGATCAGCACGGCGAATGCGAGCTTGGTCGGCTCGAAGTCGCCACCACCCGCCCACAGCCGGTCCCATGCGTGCATGACGACCACGGTTGCCAGGATGAACAGCACCACGGTTTCGGCCAGTGCCGCGAGGCTCTCGAACTTGCCATGGCCGTACTGATGGTCTTCGTCGGCCGGTTGGTTGGCGGTGCGGACCGCGAAATAGGTGACGATGGTCGCGCCGGTGTCGACGAGGGCATGAGCTGCCTCCGACATCAGCGCCAGCGAGCCCGACAGCAGTCCGGCAATCAATTTCGCAACGGTGATGCCGGCGCTGGCCGCGATCGACCACAGCGCCACACGCTCCTTGCGATCACCCTGACTTTCGGGCGCGCCAGAGCCGGTCGGGGTTGATGACATTTGTGACAAGTTCCTTGTGGTCGCAACGGCGCGGGCCGGCTGAGTGGCGCGCTTGGCGTCCTATCTCAAATGGACGGCGGCTTGCCTATAGAAAAGCACCCGCGCGCGGAGACATGGCGGCGATATTGGGTGACGACTGTATTGAACACCGTAGCCGCCTTCAGACAGCGTCACTCCGGCCGGCGGCGCTTACCCTCTCCCCGCACGCGCGAAGTTCGCGCTACGGGATGACAGTCGTCGGGATGGGATTTTCAGCGTCTTGCCGCTGTGATTACCGCTGGCCAGAGTGGGCCTTCTGCTGAAAAACGACGAGCTTGTCGGATTCGCCTGCGTCGATCTGGAATGCGCGCTCCAGGTGATGCCAATCCTCGGCGGTGGTGCGAGCAGAGGAAAGTTGCGCCTTCAGGTTCTTGAGCAGGCGATGCAGCTCGGTTTCGTGCACCGAAAGCTTGCCGGCACCCGCCTGCGTTTCCAAGCCGGCCAGCAGGTCCTCAATCAGGCTCTGAAAGGGGCCCTGCGGCATCAGCATCAAAGCCGACCACTTGCTGTCGAGTTCATCATGCGCATCGTTGAGGATTTCGATCCGGCGCTCGTCGTGATCGGCAATCCTGCCCTGCATCAACGAATAGGCTTCGAAGAACGCCTTCCGCGCAGCCTGATCGCGCGCGGTCAGATAATGATCGAGGGTTGAGTTGCGGGCTCGTACTTGGGCGAAAGCGTTGGTCGCGCCAACCGCCGCACCGACGGCTGGCCCTGCGACCACGGCATAGATCTCCGGCTTGAGGCCGATCGCCTCCAACAGATTGTCGACGTAGAACTGACGCAACTCGTCCTCGGTCGGCGGCTTCGGCTGAGCGGCAATTCGGGCAGGCATTGGCTCGACCGCGATCGGGGCTCGATAGTCCTGCATCTGGCCACCCTGTCGCGCCTGGCCATGATTGGGACCGGTGACGCGCACCTGATCATAAGCGCCCGACATCATCAGGCGGGCCTGGATGTTGGACAGCGTGCGCACCATATCGCGATGGATAAAGAAATGGGTCGGATCGGTGCCGACGCGTTGGACGACACCGAAGGCGGCGCCCGCGTTCAACACCTTGCGGATCACCGACACAGCCTGCGGGTGCGCCTCCTTGAGGCGCACTTCGGCCGAGAAGCCACGATCCTCATTCATCGGATGCAGCGCGTCCTGCATGATCTGCACGTTGGTCGGCACGTCGCGTAGCAGCGCGACGCCGATATTACGCTCCAGATCGGCGAGGCGGCCCTTCTCCTTATCGCCCTCGAACGCCTTCTTGGCGGTGGTCGACAGGAACTCGAACAGCTCGCCACGGATCAGGTAGTGCTCGTGGCGCGCGGGATCGCGCTTGACGGCACCGATCGCGGCACCGGCATTGAGCACGCCCATGACATGCGAGTTCGCCGAGCCGTCATTCGGCATCCAAACTTCCTTGGTGTAACCGTCGTGCGGCGTGATCGGTCGCATGGCGGCGAGGGTGGCGCGCGCCGTCTCGTAGACGTCGGGCAACAGCGCATTCTGGATAATCCCCTCAAGCTGGCTCGCCGACCGGGCCTTGAGGCTCGGCATGTCCGACAGCGGCGAACGCACGGCGTTGGCGCCGAACAGGCCCGACATGAATACCAGGCTGTCGATCGCAATCGCGATGGCAAGCGCCAGATAGGCAAGGCGGTTGCCATCCTGGAAGGCGTTGAGGGTGACGACGAACCGATGCGCCTTGTCGTCGCGCGACAGATCGATGGCCGACAGCTTGGCGGCGATATCGGCGGTGTCCTTCGACGGCAGGCCACTGTCCTGCAGGCACCTGCGGCCAAACGCCAGCAGGTCGTCGGTGGTCTTCTTGTCAGCGAACTTGTCGCCGCCGGCACATGCGGCACCGAAATGCTCGATGCCGGCATTGAGCGCGAATACCCGCGCGGAGGCTTCGCTCGCCTGCTTCGGATCGCAGTCGATGCCGGCGGCGGCGTCATGCAACGACGCCACCTTGAGGCTCACCGCTTGCAGCGCGATGCAGTCGTTCTGCAGCGAAGTCAGGGTCTTCTGCTCGGGCTTCTGGCGGAACTGCTGACGGTCGCGCTCCAACGCCGAGGCCAGCGCGCTCGGGTCGAGCTTCTCGCTGATGTCGGCCCTGGCGCCCGACTGGGCCACAGTGATCATCTGCGCGGCGGTATCGGCCTCGCCCTTGAGATTGGCGAGACTGCCATCGAGCTGGGCCAATTCGGCCTTGGCGGTCGTGATGCCGCGCACGATGGTATTGAGGCGTGTCTCGTGCCCCTTCAGTCGCTCGCGGGCAACCTGCAACTCGCTGACGATCTTTTCTTCGGCGTCCTTGGCGGCGCGATAGAACTGACCGCGACCGACCTTGCCCGATCCTTCGACGCCCTTTTCCTCGGCCATGATCCGGGCCTTGGCCTCATCGAGCCGCTTCTCGGCGTCGGTGACGACGGCCTTCTGCTCGGCAACCTTCTGGGCAGCCTCCGGGCGCTCGGATTCGAGGCGCGAGACATTGTCGGTCAACAACTGCTTGCGGCTGACGAGACCGGCCTGATTGCTCTGCGCCGACGCCTTCTGCTCTTCGAGCTTGGCGATACGGCTCTTCTGCGCTTCGAGTTCGCGCGTCATCTGCTCGCGGATCTTGTCGGGTGCCTCGGAGGCGAGCCGCGCCGCCTTGTCGAGTTCGGCCTCGTAGGCGGCCCAGGCCGGCAGCGTGAACAGTGCCTGCGCCTGCTCGACGCGGCGCTTGTCGGTCAGTTCACCGATATCGGATACGACGGCGGCAACCTGATTGACGCTGCGGATTTCAGCGGCGCGACGGCGCTCGTCTTGCGGGAAGATCGCCGAGAACAGACTATCGAATGAGAAGAAGACCGACGTCGCCATGCAGGCGAGGAACATCACCCACAGCACCGCGCTCTTCACCACCACCCGCGTGCTCTGCACGTAAGGTAGCGCCAGATCGCCGCGCCGGTTGACGAAGAAAATCGCGATCAGGATCAGACCGAAGGCGAAGTAGATCGCCATGTTCGAGAAGCGGGTCGCGTCCTCGATGTGGAAACCCGCCGACATGCCGCCGAACGAGCGCGCAACCGCATAGAATGTGATCGCCACCAGAGCGAGGCCCAGCGCCATGCCGATCTTGCCATCCACCGGCTTGACCCGCGAACCATCGGGTGCCACCTGGCTCATGCCGGTGGCGAAGGTCTCGCCGATCAACCAGGCGACAATCAGCATCACGCCTTGAATGCCGAACGTGACCATGCCGGAGAGCACGGCCTCGCCGGTGAAATTCCTCATGCCATCCCAGGTGGTGTAGCCGGAGGCCAGCGACAGAATGACACCTGTGGTGCCGAGCAAGGCCAGCTGCCAGTTGCCGAACAGCGTCTCCTCAAGACCGGAGCGGGCGCGCTTGCCGATCGAGCTGCGCGCCAGCAGGAATGCCGAGACCAAGCACACCGCGCCAAACGCCAGTGCGCCATTGAAGCTCGGCAGCAGCCGGCTGAGGTCGGCAAACATGGAGAACCCGCCGTCGATCGCTGCCTTGACGTCCATCGCCCAACCCCTTCGCGCAAGCCTCGCGCTGGTCAATATGCTACGCTTGAGCACCCATCTTATATTGCAGTCCAAATGAGGCAAAGATGCGTGAGGTGCATGAGCAAACATTCAGTTTCGCACACAATGCGAAGCCTGCACGCCCTGGTTGCCGAACAAGTCCGCGGCAAGTCGCTTGAGCTAACCGATCGCTTCGAATAGCGCCGCGAGGCCAAGCCCGCCGGTTGCACGCTGCGTCACCGCGCCGAGCCGGCCGAGCGGCGCCTCGGCCCGCACCAGACGCGAGAATAGTCTCGCCACACAGACTGCACTGGCCGCACCCAACGGCTGACCGCGCACCAGAGCGCCGCCACCAGCGTTGAGCACCCCGTCGCCGAGCTTCAAGCCCCGCACTAGTGCGAGCGCTTCGACCGCCGACGCTTCACTGGTTTCGACAGCCGCGAGCGTGCCTGGATCGCGCGATGCCTTGGTCGCGCCTTTCTGCAGCAGTGCATCGAGTGCGAAGCGCCCTGCGCTTGCCGCGTTGGCCATGGTGACACCACAGGCATGGCTGCGCTGGAGTATCAGGCCTTTCGGCCGGCCGAGCGCCTCCCACATCTTGCCCGATACCAGCACCGCGAAAGCCGCGCCGTCGGCGAGTGCGCTGGTATTGCCCGGCGTCAGGGTTCCGTCGCCGGACTGGTAGGGTTGCAGATCCTGCAATTCCTCCAGATCGAGATCAGGCGAACATTGATCGCGCATCTCCTCTGGCGTCGCACGCTGGCCGACGATTTCGCCAATGAACTGACGGCGCTGCCGTGCCTGCTCGGCGGCGAGCTGCGCTTGCATCACGTAGGCATCCTGGGCACCGCGCGAGACATCCAACTGGCGCGCCAACACCTCGTCGGCCTCGAACGCTTCGGCGCCGCCGCCGGCTTCCATGCCGGGTGCATGGTAGCCGATGAAATGCGGCATCTGATATGGGTTTTTCGGCCGACCAATTCGCCACGGCGCGGTCGAGATACTTTCGGCACCGCCGGCGATCAGACACTCGGCCTCGCCCGCCGCAATCCGCCGCGCAGCATCAATGATGGCATCAAGTCCCGATGCGCACTGGCTGTCCAGGGCGAGGGCATAGGAGGTCTCGGGCAGGCCCGCGGCGAGGCCGATCGCACGGGCAGCCTTGGCGCCAGCGGTGGTGTTGCCGAGGATGATCCCGCCAATCTGCCCCGGCTCGCAGCCGGCGTCGGCTAGCGCCGCGCGCAGCACCGGCTCGGCCAGTTCCTCGATGCGGCGATTGCGATGAAGTCCGCCCACTCGGCCGATAGCCGAACGACGCGCGGACACCAGTACTGCTGCGGGCATGTTCATGACGATGTCGAAAGATCACCCAAAGGTGGCCAAATCCAGCAGGTAAGTCGGCTGCAATGTGATATTATTTCATTCGGACCCGCGACGTGGTAGCAACGCCATCAATGATCCAACCGAAACGTGCCGCAATCATGACCACGAACAGGCCCGCGAGCCTATTTCCAACTCCGGAACACAATCACGGTGGCTGCCTCGATGCCGCGGTGCACCGGGCTGAGTTGGCGTTCGAGACCAAGGGGCTCAAACTCACCCGCCTACGTCGCAAGATCTTGGAAGAAATTGCCGCTTCCCATCACGCCGTCGGCGCCTATGACATCCTCGACAGTCTGGCCCGCAAGGGCGACCGGCTGGCGCCGATCTCGGTCTACCGCGCCATCGACTCGCTGCTTGCGGCCGGCGTCGTGCATCGGCTGGAAAGTCGCAACGCATTCTTCGCCTGCCATGGCTCGCACACGGAAGCCAGCCGGCAGGTAATTCTCGCCTGCGAAACCTGCGGCCTCGTTGCCGAGATCGACGGTGAAACAATTTTCAAGGCGCTGGCGAACGCCGCCGTGGCCGCCCAGTTCAAGCCACGTCGTCAGGTGGTGGAGATCACCGGCCAATGCCGGCATTGCCAGCAGACCGTCGATGCCGAGGCTGCGGCTCACTGATGCAAACGACCGATCAAAACGTCTGTTGCGACCACGATCATGGCGCGCACGACCATCATCATCATGCGGTGGCGCAGCCGGTCGCGGCCGACACACTGTTGGCGGCGCGCGGCGTATCATTCATCCGCGATGGCCGCACCATCCTCGACAACATCGACATCGACATCGCACCGCGCGAGATCGTGACCCTGATCGGCCCAAACGGTGCCGGCAAGACCACGCTGGTGCGCATTCTTCTCGGCCTGGTATCGCCAGATCTGGGCCAAGTGCATCGGCGCGACGGCCTGACCATCGGCTATGCGCCGCAGCGCTTCGATCTGGCACCCTCGATCCCGATGACGGTCGAACGGTTTCTCGGCACACCGCCGCGCAATGGCCGGTCTACCGTCGACGAGGTGCTGGCAGAGGTCGGCGCCACCCGTGTCCGTCACAGCCAATTGACCCGACTGTCGGGCGGCGAATTGCAGCGTGTGGTGCTCGCCCGAGCACTGCTGCGCGATCCACAACTGCTGGTGCTTGATGAGCCGGTGCGCGGCGTCGACTATGCCGGCGAAGCCGAACTCTACACCCTGATCGGCAGCTTGCGTGAACGTCGCGGTCTCGGCGTTCTGCTGGTCAGCCATGATCTGCATGTCGTGATGGCCCAGAGCGACCGCGTCGTTTGCGTGAACCGTCATGTCTGCTGCTCCGGCGTACCCGAAACCGTCGCCCGTTCACCGGAATACGTACGGCTGTTCGGTCCCGAGGCCGCCCGTGCGCTTGGCCTTTACAGCCATCATCACGATCACACCCACGACCTGACCGGCGCTGCCCACCCGACCGCGCCGGCACCCGAAACACGCTCGAAGGTGGGCTGAGCGCATGGAACCGTTCCTGCTTCGCGCGCTCGCCGCCGGACTTGGCCTCGCCATCGTCGCCGCCCCCTTGGGATGCTTCGTGGTGTGGAACCGCATGGCTTATTTCGGCGAAACCATCGCCCAGGCCGGGCTGATCGGCATCGCGCTCGGCCTATTGCTGAAACTCGACCTGACGATCGCGGTGCTGGTGGTGGCGGTTCTCACCGCCGGTTTGCTGATCCTGCTCGGCCGTCAGAAACTACTGCCGCTCGAACTCGATCCTCGGCATCGTCGCGCACGCGGCCCTCGCGCTCGGCGTGATCGCGACGGCCCTGGTCAAGGGCCCGAGCATCGACCTCGTCGGCTACCTGTTCGGCGATATTCTGGCCGTAACCTCGGACGACCTTTGGTGGGTGTACCTCGGTGGCGCGGCGGTGCTTGCAACCCTATGGTGGATCTGGCAGCCGCTGCTCGCACTCGCCGTGCACGAGGAACTGGCCGCCGCCGAGGGTGTGCCGCGCGAACGCACCCGGGCGATCTTCATCCTGCTTCTGGCCGTGACGGTCGCGGTCGCCATGAAGGTCATAGGCATACTACTCATCGTCGCCTTCCTGATCATGCCGGCCGCCGCCGCCCGCGTATTCGCCCGCACGCCGGAGGAGATGGCGCTCTATGCCGCGATCGTGGCTGTTGTCGGTGTAGTTCTCGGACTGCTGCTATCGTTCCGCATCGACGTCCCCGGCGGCCCGGCGATCGTGCTGGTGCTGGCCGCGGCCGCGTTGGGTGCGCTGGCACTCGCGGGTGGGCAGCGACGTAATTCGTGATATTGAAGCGCCTGACACTCAACAACCGGACAGTTGCGCCATGACCGACCTGCGCTTGCCCCGACGCCGTTCCGTTGCCGTAGATGTCGGCGGCGTCGTCGTCGGCGGCGATGCGCCGATCGTGGTGCAATCGATGACCAACACCGACACCGCCGACATCGACAAGACAGTAGCGCAGGTGGCGGCGCTGGCGCGGGCCGGTTCCGAACTCGTCCGCATCACCGTCGATCGCGACGAGGCGGCAAAGGCTGTACCGCACATCCGCGACCGCCTCTTGAAGCTCGGCCTCGACGTGCCGATCATCGGCGACTTCCATTATATCGGCCACACGCTGCTGAGCCAGAACCCGGCCTGCGCCGAGGCATTGGCCAAGTACCGCATCAATCCAGGCAACGTCGGCTTCAAGGCCAAGCGCGACAAACAATTCTCCGACATCATCGAGATCGCGCTCAAACACAACAAGCCGGTGCGGATCGGCGTCAACTGGGGCTCGCTCGACCAGGAACTGCTGACCCACCTGATGGACGAGAACTCGAAGCTCGCCAAACCCACCGACGCGCGCGCCGTGATGCACGAAGCGATCGTGCAATCGGGCCTGCTGTCAGCCGCCCGCGCCCACGAGATCGGCATGGGACCGGAGAAGATCATCATCTCGGCCAAAGTATCGGCGGTGCAGGATCTGGTCAGCGTCTACACAATGCTGGCGGCCAGATGCGACTACGCGCTGCACCTGGGGCTAACCGAAGCCGGCATGGGCTCGAAGGGTATCGTCGCCTCGTCGGCGGCCATGGGCATCGTGCTGCAGGCCGGCATCGGCGACACCATCCGCGTGTCGCTCACGCCCGAACCCAACGGCGACCGCACGCGCGAGGTGACGGTGGCGCAGGAGTTGCTGCAGGTGATGGGGCTGCGCTCGTTCATTCCGATCGTCGCCGCCTGCCCAGGCTGCGGTCGCACCACCTCGACCGTGTTCCAGGAACTTGCCCAACAGATCCAATCGCACATTCGCGACAGCATGCCAGTCTGGAAATTGAAGTATCCCGGCGTTGAAACCTTGAACCTCGCGGTGATGGGCTGCATCGTCAACGGCCCGGGCGAGAGCAAGCACGCCGACGTCGGCATCTCGCTGCCGGGCACCGGCGAGACCCCGTCCGCACCGGTGTTCATCGATGGCGAAAAGGCGATGACGCTGCGCGGACCGAACATCGCCAGCGAGTTCCAGAAGATCGTCGAGGACTACGTCGAAAAGCGCTATGGCGGCGCGGGTGCGGGCGACTGATCGTCAAGGCGAGCGTTTGCATGGCGTGTGCGGCCGGCGAGGGCCAGCTTCTCGACGGTAGAGGGCCGGCTTCCCGCCAGCGCAAGCCGAACCAGCGAATGCGGATGGCCAGCCGGCTTGTCGGCGAAAGGCTGGCCGCCAATTAGAGGCAGGGCCTCACTTTGTGCGAAGCTGCCGCCGGCGGCTTGCCCCTTTGTTTGCGGGTCGTACCGCCCGCGCACACGGCAAAAAATGGCCATTTCGAAGTCAAGGCGACCTGCAGCCAAACAATTCCCGCAAGTCGACCGGCAGCGGGTTTACAAGCGTCGCAAACGTGTTATACGACCCCATGCATCGGCGAAGTCTGACGTCGTGACTTGCTCGATGCTGCTTCTGAAAGCGATTGCTTCGCTGGTGAGCTTCTACAGCTCGGCTTGGCAATTTCCGAAGTTGGTGACGCGGGGTGGAGCAGCCCGGTAGCTCGTCAGGCTCATAACCTGAAGGTCGTTGGTTCAAATCCAGCCCCCGCAACCAAATTTTCCCATGATAAATCAAAGGCTTCGCTCCTCACTGGATCGGAGCCTTGATTGTTTCTGGTGACCCGCGAGTACATGGCGAGTACATGAGCGCCGAGACGTGGTGACACACCCGTCTGTCATCGGCGACGGTGAACGGCGTAGCTCAGACTATCTCGGAAACAGTCCCAGCTGACGCCATTTGAAGTCCGTCTTGGCCCATGCCCTGGACGTCGCCTCTCTCTCGATCCAGTCGGTGAAGAACGCGACCGGCCCGCCGGCCTTGGCCAGCAAGTCCTGGTCGAGGAAGCATGTGTGCGGCTCTGCTGCGACTACGTCCTGGCGCGCGATTGATCGAGATAATTCTCAAGAGCAAGCAAGAATGCTGCTGCGACCAACTGTGCCTCATGCTTGTCGATGGGATCGGGACGAGCGAGCAGCGTGTCGCAGCTTGCTTGGACGAAGGCGACCATGCTGGCAATAGTGGTGTAATCAGGCGATGTTAGGTCGGTACTCACTGGCGGCGCAGAAATGAGCTTAATAATCAGCTCGTTGAGTTCTGTGAGGGTGGTGCGGACGTCGGTGGGTCACAATCTGAGATTCCACATATCGTAAGCTGCCGATAAGGCACGACATCTGGTGTCGTAGCTTGACTTGATCTGCTCGTCGTCGGTGGTTGTTGCTTCTGTCATGGGTGTAAGTTTGGTTGTACCGAAATGATAATCAGGAACTGCTCGAAGTCAAATTCGCCTTGAGGGATTGCAGAAGCGATGAAGCCGAAATCATAGCTCTGCAGGATTGGGAGAAGATTAAGCAGATCTGCGGATCGAGGTCCGGGCTGGCTGTTTCGCGGACACGCTGCTGCCGGATGGGGACTGCAATCGACACTGGAGCGATATTGTGGGTCGTTACCACCAAGCGCCACTGAGGAGATCATAACTAGGCGGTTCATGCGAAACGCACACGCGTATTTGGAAGCGCATCACATGCCACGCGACACGGTGGAGTGGATGGCTCTCATGCAGCATCACGGCGCTCCCACACGATTGCTGGATTGGTCGACCTCCCCGTACGTCGCCGCTTTTTTTGCCCTCGAAGAGGCGGTAGATCCGACTGCCACTTGCGCAATTTGGGCCATAGATGCGGCGTGGTGCCGAGAGCAAGGAACGACGCTCATCCGGAACTGCGGCAGTGATGATACGAAGTTGAAAACCTTCATTTTGAACATGCCGACGTGGGAGGAGCACGAGTTCAATCAGGTGTTCATGAAACGCAAGCTGCGCGTAGCAATGCCCGTCGAGCCGTATCGACGCAATGATCGGCTAACCATTCAGAACGGGACATTTCTGTGTGTGGGCGACATCGACGCTGGATTCGCGGGCAACTTCGCCGGCTACGACTTGTCGGTCGCCGAGCGGCATATCGTCAAACTGGAGTTCTCGGCGGCAATGAGACAAGAAGTATTGCAAGATTTGAACGCGATGAACATCAATCGGGCAACGTTGTTCCCCGGCCTCGATGGCTTCGCTCAATCGCTAAAGCACGCAACGATATTAATCCAAAGTGCGGATCAGTTGGCAGCTTCGATCAGGCGACAGGAGGCGGGGACGCTCTAGTGCCGCTATGCTCGTTGTTGGCCTGCATATCTTCGATGAGGTCGTCGCTGACTTCACTCTCCCGCAAGGAATTATAATAGGCCTCTTCGGCTTTCTTCTTTGCAGCAGCATGCGAAGAGAGATCACGCTGGATCGTCTCGATTTGAGAGAGATCTGGCATGATGAACTCAAGGTCGGGCGCTTTCTGTCGGGCCATCTCAATTTCGCCTATGATCTGCGCGGCATGCGCCCCGGTGCCAGAGACGCGCAACCAGGCTTTGCTTCTCGTACAGGCGGCAAACAGGGTGTTGCGACCTGCACGATTGTCCGTTCGGACGCCCTGAACACCACAGACGATCACCGCAGAGGCCTCGTTGCCTTTTGCCTTGAAGGCTGCCGATAGAGCGACCTGTCCAGGAACCGAAAAGGGCTGACCAGCCTTCTCGGTCGTGACATTGTGACTAGTAACACCGATTGCGGCCAGACCCTGGGCTACGAGCGGCAGGTCAGACCAGGGCTGGTTCATTGCGATAACAAGAAGATCCTCGGGCTGCAGGCCGCCGGCCAGAAAAAACTGGACTTGGCTGACAACCCAAGCGAATTCGTCTGATCTCGACGGGGCGTGATAGGTCTCGATGATGGACGCGCCATCAGTTGAACCAGGCTGACCGGGCTGTTGGATTTGGCACGGGTAAGCCGAACCTTTGTGCCCACCTTCAATGCGGCTCCCGAAAGCACACGGTATCCGACGTCCTTCCAATGCTCATCACTCTCCAAAAGTTGCACTATTTGCGGTCCATA